>CAZNKG010000010.1:0-140069 GCA_964573635.1 uncultured Desulfatibacillum sp.
CGGCCTGATGCTTGTTTTTCCGCCGCCTGCCAGCCGGCGGCGGACGAACGGCGCCGGCCGGAACCGGGGCTCTCCGGGGGCCGGGGCGGCATTGAGAAAAGGGGGCAAGCCATGCGGGTATACGACGGAATCTACCGCTGGGAGGGGTTCGGCGGGGCGCTCAAGCTGGCGAGCGGGAGCTGCCGGCTGCGCATCTTCGATCTTTCCCGCGGCGGCGCACGCGGCGTGGCGCACCTGCGCTCGACGGTGGTCATCGTCTCCGACGACCCCGAAAGCCCGATGTCGGCCCGCAGCTGCGCCGGCCACATCGCCACCTGCGTCGCCCGCGACTTCCGCATCGACCCGCAGCGCATGCTCTACGTCGAGCACAGCCCGCCGATCGCCTACGGGCCTCAGGGCGAGCACCTCGTCCCCGAGAAGTTCGACGCCGTCGATTTCAACTGGACCGAGGGCGGGGCCATCCAGCCCCGCTGGCGCGAGCTTCAGGCGCCGCTGCGGGAGTTGATGCGCAGCCTGCTGTCGGGCGATGGCTGACGGGCGGATGCGGAGCCGGGGGCGGGCGCCGTCAGGCGGCGGAGGCGCCGTAGCCGCCCTGCGCCAGGACCCGCAGGGCCGCCGGCGTGTCGGAGAAGCGGAAGACCATCACGGCGACCCCGGGCCGCTCGCTGGCGGCGGTGTAGGTGTACTCGATCTGGATCTCCTCGTTCTCGAGGAGCGCGAGGATCCGGCTCAAGCCCCCCGGACGGTCGTCGGCCTCGACGATGACGACCGGGTTGACAACGGCGGCCAGCCGCGCCTCGGAAAGCAGCGCGAGGGCCTTGTCCGGCTCGGAGACGATCAGCCGCAGCTTGCCGTGGCCGCTGCCGTTGTCCACCAGGCAGTGGGCGCGGACATCCACCCCGCCGCGGCTGAGAAGCGCGAAGACGGCGACCAGGTCCGCGGCGCGGGTCCCGGTCAACACGGTGATCTGGCGGTCGTTCATGGGATGCACCCTCCGGTGAGGGCGGCACTATAGCCTCGGGCCTGCGCGCGCGTCAAGTGCCGCCGCCGGGGCGGCCGGCTAGCGGGCGGCCAGGCGGTCGAAGGTCTCCACGGCCACGGCCGGGCAGGTGGTGAAGGCGACCCCGGTCAGCCGGGTGAGGGCCACCGAGGCTTGGATGGCGGCTTCGTTTCCGGGAAGCTCGACGCAGAACAGCAGATCGTATTCGCCGAGCAGGGCGTGCATGGCCGTGACTCTCCCCCCCAGCCGCTCGATTTCAGCGACCGCCTGCTGCGTGCGCGCGGCGCTGATGCTGCGCGCCGCCTCGGGGGTGTACCGGCCGAACATGAAATAGGTCGCCATGGCGGTTCTCCTTTCGCGGTCAAGCCCCCATGGGCAGCACGGTGAAGATCACCGCGCTCCACAGGGAGTGCGAGACGATGACCGGGGCGAGGTTCCCCCAGCGGGCGTAGAGCGCCCCCCAGAAGGCCCCGGCGACCAGGGCGGCCCCGACCAGCATGAAGTTGAACGACACGATGTGGACGCCGGCGTAGATCGCCGTCGCCGCGGCCCATCCCGGCAGGCGGCCGAAGCGCCGCATGAGCTCCCGCTGCAGGAAGCCCCGCCAGTAGAGCTCTTCGCTCGGCCCCGTGACGGCGAAGAGCAGCAGGGCGATCACCCACGCGGGGGTCCCGCCCCCCTTCCGGTAGATGCCCCCGATCTGCCGCCCGGCGAAGTCGAAGAGGTGCAGGGAAACCTCTCGTCCGGCCCAGAAGACCCCGTAGAGCACCGCCGCGGCGAGCACGCCCTGCAGGAGCGCCCGCCCGTCGAAGCGCAGCCCGCTTTTCGTCGGCGGGGCGAGCACAAGCGCGATGGCGGCGAGCGTCGCGGCCGAAAGCGAGATTTTCACCCAGAAGGAGGCGATCCCCAGGGCGAAGGTCACGAACCACAGGCCCGCCGCCAGCAGCACCGTCGCGGCCAGGGCGGCGGGGCCGACCGGGCGGGGTGCGCTCACACCCACGACTCCAGCACGAGCGAGACGACGAGCAGCAGGCCGAACACCGTGTCGAGCCGGGCGGTCTGGGCGTCGGCGTCCAGGGGGACCTCCCGCGCCATCCGGCGCAGGAGGCCCGCGGCGAGCGGCAGCGACAGGAGCACGATCAGCGACCAGGCCTTCAGGGGGCCGACGACCGCCATCAGGACCACCGCCAGGTAGGCCGCCAGGATCAGGGCGAGATAGAGCCGCAGCCCCCGGCGGGCGCCCATAACGATGGCGAGCGTCACGATCCCCTGGCGCCGGTCGTAGGGGATGTCGCGGATGTTGTTGGCGAGCAGGACGAGCGCCACGAGCAGGCCGAAGGGCAGCGAGATCGCCGCCGCCTCCAGGCTGAGGGTCTGGCGCTGCACGAGGTAGGCCCCGCTCACCATCAGGGGCCCCCACATCAAGAAGACCGAGATCTCCCCCAGGGCCTTGTACTTGTACTTGAGCGGCTCGGAGGTGTAGGTCAGGCCCGCCGCGGTGCCGATCAGCCCGATCCAGAAGATCGCCCAGCTGCGCGCGGCGGCGAGGGCGATGCCGATCAGGGCCGCGAGCAGGAACAGCGCATACGCCGCCCGGCGCACGGACTCGAGCGCGAGCCGGCCCTCCATCAGCGGGTGCGGCCGGTAGCGGGCGGTGGGGACCTCCGGGCGGTCGACGCCGTGGCGGACGTCCTCGACGTCGTTGATCAGGTTGCTCGCCGCGTGCATCAGCACGGCGCCAAAGAGCGCGAGCAGGTAGAGCGGCCAGGAGAAAGGGCCCTCCCGCGCGGCGACGGCGCTGCCGACGCTCACGGAGATGGCGGTCATCGAAAACGACCAGGGGCGGCTGGCGAGCAGCCAGGTGAGCAGGCGCTTCATAGGCATCGTGGGGCGGTTGGGGTGGATGGGCCGGCGGCGGGCCGTCACGGTCTGGCGGCGGCGGCCCGGCGGGCCTCCTCCGCGGCGGCCTTCGCCCGCATCACCGCCTGCTGGGCTTCGGCCTGGGCGGCGGCCGCCTTCTCCTCCTCGGCGCGGATCTTGTATTTGAACTGCTCGCGCCGCTCGGCCGTGTTGCCGAATTTCTTGCGATAGTCCATGGCGCGCTGGATCTGCTCCTCGGCGCGCAGGATCGCGGCGCGGGCCTCCTCGTCGGCCTCGCGGGCGCGGCGCATCGTCTCTTCCAGCTCGCCGCGGCGCTCTCCTTCCCGGCGCGCTTCCGCGCGCCGCAGGCGCCCCTCCTGCTGCTGGAGCATCTCCTCGGGCGTCTGCTCCGGGGACTCGACCACGTCCTGGAGGCGCGTCTGCTGCGGCGGGGGCTCGTCGGTGATGTGCAGGTTGCCCCGCGCGTCCGTCCAGGTGTAGAGCTTGGTCTGCGCCGGCGCCGGCGGCGCGGCCGCCAACAGCGCCGCCGATACGAGGAGAGCGGCGAGCGATAGCGTTTTCATGGATAGCCCCGCACAGGTGGAAGATGGCCCCGCCGGCGCCGGGCCCCGAGCCGGCTCGGCACCTCTAATACATACTTACGAAAAAACCCGCGCGGTGTCAATTCGGGCCGTCGTGCGGCTCCTCCCCCCAAAACGCCTTCAGCTCGCGCGACAGCCGGTTCGCGTCGGCGACGAATTCCGTCCGCCAGCTTTCCGGCAAAAGCGCCCGGTAGGCCGGTGAGCCGTAGCGCGGGTCGATCAGCAGGACCGCGCCGCGGTCGGTCTCCGAGCGGATCACGCGCCCGGCGGCCTGCAGGACGCGGTTGATCCCGGGGTAGACGTAGGCGTACTCGAAGCCCGCCTGCAGGTGCTCGGCGAAGTAGCCGCGGATCAGCTCGCGCTCCAGGCAGACCGCCGGGAGCCCCACCCCCACGACGACGGCGCCGCTCAAGCGGGCGCCGACGAGGTCGATCCCTTCCCCGAAAATCCCCCCCATCACCGCGAAGCCGGCGAGCGTGCGGCCGCCCGGCGCGTCGAAACGGGCGAGGAACGCCTCGCGCTCGCGCTCGGACATGCCGGGCGCCTGCACGATGCACTCGGTCGCCGGGTCCGCGAAGCGGACGCTGGCGCGCACCATCCGCAGGTATTCGTACGAGGGGAAAAAGATGAGGTAGTTTCCCGTTTTCTGGCCGACGAACGCCGCGATCGCCCGCGCGATCTCCTGCTTCGTGCGCTCCCGGTGCCGGTAGAGGGTGGAGATGCGCGCGGTCGCAAGGACCTTGAAATTATCCGGCGGAAAGGGGGATGGCAGCGCGAGCCACTCCGCCCGCGGGCAGTCGAGCATGGTCTTGAAGTAGTCGCTCGGCGTGAGCGTCGCCGAAAAGAAGACCGCCGCCCGGCAGCGCGCGAGCGCCTCGCCGAACTGCCGGGAGGGGTCGATGCAGAAGAGCTTCAAGCGGAAATCGGCGGCGAGCACCTCGCGGCAGGCGGCGTAGGTTTCGTCGAAGCGCTCCGCCACGCGCAGGAAGCCGACCGCTTCGAAGTAGCGCTCGAGCAGCTCGTCGCGGAACGCCGCGGGGATGTTTTTTTCGAGAAAGCGCTCGGCGGCGGCGGCGGCCTCCCGCAGGCGTTCGAGCAGCTCCTCGGGCGCCTGCCGTTCGGCGTCGGCGCCGCCGGCCGCCGCGCAGCTCCGGCGCGCCGCGACCATCCAGGCGTTGACCCGGCCGAGCCGCCGGAACAGCTCGGGCAGCTCCGTCTTCACCCGGCGGCGCAGGTCGAGAAACGGCTGCTTGCGGATTTCGGCCGAGAACATCTCCCGGCTGCGGTCGACGAGGTTGTGCGCCTCGTCGACCAGGAAGAGGTGGTCGCCGCCGCCTTCCGCGAAAAAGCGTCGCAGGTAGGCCCGGGGGTCGAAGGCGTAGTTGTAGTCGCAGACGATGAGCTCCGCCCAGTCGGCGAGGTCGAGCGCGAATTCGAAGGGGCACACCTCGAAGCGCCGGGCGCAGGCCGCGACCGTCTCCCGGGTCCAGGCGTCGGCCGCGTAGATCTCCGCGCGGGCCTCGGGGAGCCGGTCGTAGAAGCCCCGGGCGAAGGCGCACGCCGCGGGGTCGCAGGCCCCCTCGGGGCGGAAGCAGGCGCGCGCCTTGGCCGTGAGGGTGAGGGACTTCAGCCGCAGCCCGCGGCCCCGCAGCTCGTCGAGCGCTTTTTCCGCCGCCAGGCGGCCGGTGGTTCGCGCCGTCAGGTAGAAGACGCGGCGCTCTCCCCCGCCGGCGAGGGCGCGCACCCCGGGGTAGAGGACCGCCATGGTCTTGCCGATGCCCGTGGCCGCCTGGATGAAGATGCGCTCGCCGCCCTGAAGCGTGCGTTCGACGGCCGCGGCCATCTCCCGCTGGCCCGGCCGGAAGGCGGCGTAGGGGAAGGCGAGGCCGGCGATCGAGGCGTCGCGGCCGCGCCGGTGGGCGGTCACGCGCTCGGCCCAGGCCCGGTAGCGCGCGAGCGTCGCCTCGAAGAAGGACGCAAGCTCCGCGGCGCTGAAACGCTCGCGGAGCTCGCGGATCTCGGCCGTCTCCAGCCGGGCATAGGTCAGCTGAACGTCGATCGCGGCCAGGCCGCGGTCGCGGGCATAGAGGTGGGCGTAGATCTTCGCCTGCCCCCAGTGCCGCGGGTCGGGTCGGCGCAGGCGCTCCGCCAGCCCCGCGCGCGTGGTCTTGATCTCCTCGACGACCGGCGGCGCGGCGCCCTCGAGGACCCCGTCGATGCGGCCGCCGAGCGCGATCCGGAACTCCCCGGCGTCCTCCTCGTAGGCGACCGGCACCTCGGCGCGGTAATCCGCCGGGCGCGAGGCCTGGATCCGCTGGTGGATGCGGATGGCCTCCGCGGCGCGGGAGGCGGAGGCGAACTCGGCCTCGAGGTCGCCCGCGCGCAGCACGAAGTCCACCAGGTCGCGCACGCCGAGGCCGATGACCGGCTTCTGGGCCGCAGGTGGGGGCGGTGACAATCGCTGGGGCTCCTTTCCGCCGAACTTATGATTTGCAGTCACTCGGGAAACCTGCTATCAAAAAGCCGGGAAGAAAGCCACAGACGGACCGGACGGACCCCCATGAACGGATCGAATTCCATGGGCAATTCGAACTCTCCCTCCAACAAGGTCATTCCGATCGGCTCCCCGGCCCAATCCGCCTTCAAGGACATCATCGGCCAGAGCCCCCCGATGAAGAAAATATTCCGGATCGTGGAAAAGGTCGCTGCGAGCGACACCACGATCATGCTGAACGGCGAGACCGGGACCGGCAAGGGGATCATCGCGCGCGCCATCCACGAGTGCTCCCCGCGGCGCAACAAGCCCTTCGTGCAGATCAACTGCGGCGCGACCCCCGAAGGCCTCTTGGAGAGCGAGTTCTTCGGGTACCGCCGGGGCGCCTTCACCGGCGCGACGGCGGACAAGCCCGGCAAGTTCGAGCTGGCCAACGGCGGCACCATTTTCCTGGACGAGATCGGGGACATGAGCGCCGACCTCCAGGTGAAGGTCCTGCGGGTGCTGGAAGAGGGGGAGTTCGAACGGGTCGGCGGCAACGAAACGATCAAGGTCGACGCCCGGATCATCGCCGCCACCCACCGGGACCTCGAGGAGGAGGTCCAGAAGGGGGGGTTCCGCGAAGACCTCTACTACCGGCTCTACGTGATTCCGATCCTGCTTCCCGCGCTGCGGGAGCGCCGCTCCGACATCAGTTTCCTGGTCCAGCATTTCCTGGAGGAGTTCGCGGCCAAGAACGGCAAGCCCGTCATGACGGTCGCCCCGGAGGCCATGGCGCTCATCGAGGCGCACACCTGGCCCGGGAACGTGCGCGAGCTGCGCAACTTGATCGAGCGCATCGTCGTCCTCAAGGAAGGGGACCGGATCGAGCCGGAAGACCTCCCGCCGAAAATGCGCGCGGCCGCGGAGGGGCCTAGTCGGGCGGGGCGCGAGCCGCGGGCCCACCCGGACGAGGGGATTTCGTTCCAGGAGGCGGTATCGGAGTTCGAGAAGGCGCTGATCCTGAGCGCGCTCGAAAAGGCGAACTGGGTCAAGAACCGCGCGGCGGACCTCTTGAAGATCAAGCGCACGACGCTGGTCGAGAAGATCAAGCGCTACAACCTGGAAAAGAGCCCGGAGGAGTGAAGGCGCTCCGGGAGGCGGCCCGGGCCGCGGGGGCTGCGGGCCGGTTGCGCGCGGCGGGTGGAACGGCGAAAAGGAGAAAGGGGAACAGGTCCGGCCATTGGGAGGTGAATCCTTCAGGGGGGGCGGCGGAGGTTCTTCATGAAGGGCTCGGGAATTCTGTTCGTGGACGACGACCGACGCATCCTCGCCATGGTGCAGGAGTATCTCGCCGAAGTCGGTCACGCGGTGGACGTCGTCGACAGCGGCTCGCAGGCGCTCGACCTCATCCGCGAGCGCTCCTACGAGATCGTCTTCACCGATATCAAAATGCCCGATGTCGACGGGCTGGAGCTGCTGTCGCAGATCAAGCGCAGCCGGCCGGAAACCGAGGTGATCATCGTCACCGGCCACGGCTCCATGGAGTCGGCCATCCAGGCCATGAAGCAGGGAAGCTACGACTACCTGCAGAAGCCTTTCAAGCTGAGCGTCCTGAAGTCCCTCATCGAGCGCATCCGCGAGGACAAGCGGCAGAGCCTCACGGCGGCGCCGGCCAGGCCGCGCGGGCGGCTGCGGAGCCGCTACGATACCCTGGTGGGGATCAGCCTTGCGATGCAGCAGGTTTACGAACGGCTCGACCGGTTCCAGGCGGAGGCCGAGCACGTGTTGATCGAGGGCGAAAGCGGCACGGGCAAGGAGCTCGTCGCCCAGATCATCTACCGCTCCGGCCGGCGCGCGGCGCGGCCCTTCGTCCCGGTCAACTGCAGCGGCCTGCTGCGCGGCCTTCCCGCCGAGCGCCACGCCGAAAGGCTGCGGGAGGTTTTGGGGTCGGCCCAGCAGGGGACCGTCTACCTGAACGAGCTCGGCGAGCTGCCCCTTGACGTGCAGGCCGATCTCGCCGGCATCATGCGCCAGGCCGGCGATTCATCCGCGCCGCCGCGGCTGCAGGTGGCGGTCATCGCCGCCACGAACCGCGATCTCGAGGACATGCGGCGCAAGGGGCGGCTCTCCCCCGAGCTCGCGGCGGTTTTCGGGGCGAACACCCTGCGCATGCCCCCGCTGCGCGAGCGCAAGGAGGACCTCTGCCTGTTGATCAACCATTTCCTGCACCAGTTCAGCGCCCGCAGCGAGAAAAAAATGCTGGCCGTCTCGCCGGAGGCCATGGCCTACCTCCTCGATTACGACTGGCCGGGTAACGTCATCCAGCTCGAGAACGTCATCGAACGGGCGTTCGCCCTGGGGGTCGAGCAGGTGATCGAGATCGATGACCTGCCGGCCGAAATCCGCACCGCCGGGGAGATTTCGCGCCTGCATTGACCCCCGCCGCGCGGCGCCGCGCCGCCCGCCGCGCGGCGCCCCGGCCCTTCCTCCGCCGGATCAACCGGCGGTGACGGCGATTTTGCGCGGCGTCGCCTTCTCCACCTTGGGGAGCGTCAGCCGCAGGACGCCGTCCTTCAACTGGGCGTCGATCTTGCCCTGGTCGATCACCTCCGAGAGCGTGAACTGCCGGAAGAACCGTCCCGTCTCGTATTCGATGAGCACCGCCTCCTCGCCCGGCGCCGCTTCGGGCGCGACGTCGCCGCTGATCGACAGGATGTTGTCCCGCAGGTCGATCGTGAGCTTGTCGGCCGTGACCCCGGGCACGTCGGCGAGCAGGGTGATCACCTTCTCGGTTTCAAAAATATCCACCTCGGGCGTGAAGACCAGACCCGGAACCGTCTGCTCGGCCGGGGAGGCGACCTCCACCTTCGGTTTGACCTTCAACTCTTTGCTGTCGGCCATGGCGCTGTCCTCCTCGTCTTCCTTCAGCGTACGGAAATCTGCTTCGGTTTTGCGGCTTCGGCCTTGGGGAGCACGACGGTCAGAACCCCGTTCTGCAGCCGCGCTTCGACCTTGTCCGGATTGATCTCCGCCGGAAGCCCGATCACGCGCGAAAAGGCTCCGGCCTCCCGCTCGCGGCGGTGGTACCGGGCGCTGCCGTTCTCTTCCGGGATCCGGCGCGACCCCGAAAGCGTTACGGAATTGCCGGTGGCCTGGATGTCGAGCTCGCCGGCCGTGATTCCCGGAAGCTCGGCCCGGACCATGAATGCATCCCGGTTCTCGGTCAGGTTGACCAGGGGGAAGACCCCGGCGAGCTGGCGCGTCTGGGTCCCGCTGAGTCCCTCGAAGAGCTGATCCATCTGCCGGCGCATCCTTTCCAGCTCCGCGAACGGGTTGCGCTGCTCCCAGCCAGGAAAGCCGAAAATCCTGCGGTAAATCATAACGACCTCCTCCTGTGGTTTGGAATCGTTGCGTTCACGCCCCGTTTTCGACGGAGAAAATAGAATCGTTCCTCTCCATGTCAATATCGTGTTTTTCTTTTTTTATTCTATTACTAAAATTCTATGAAATCGAAAGTAATGAAAGCGGTGCCGTGCGCGGCGTGCGGGAGGATCCGGGGGTCTGCGTTCGGGAAGGTCGGGAAGGGGCGGGGGAGGTTGAGCGGCCGCGCGCCCGGCGGCCGGGTGGTGCCGCCGGGCCGGCACCGCGCGCTTCGCGGCTCCGCCCGGGCGGATGCCGGTTCCACCCGGGCGGGCGGCGCTAGCGACCGACGACCAGCTGCTGGCCGGTCTTGAGCGTGTCCTTGAGCGTCATCTGGTTGAGCTTGAGGAGCTGGTCGACCGGCATGTTGTATTTGCGGGCGATCCCGTAGAGGGTTTCGCCCTGCTGGACGACATGGATCTTGCCTTTGGCCTCCGGCTTGGCCGCCGCCGGGGCCGGCGCCGGCTTGGGCGCAGCGGCGGGCTCCGGCTTGGCCGCCACGGGCTTGGGCGCGGCCGGGGGCTCCGGCTTGGGCGCCGCCGCCGCCGGCTCGGGCTTGGCCGGCGCGGCCTCGGCCGGCTTGGGGGCCGGTTTGGCCGCTTCCCGGGCCAACTGGTCGATGCGCCGATTGAGCCCGGTCTCCAGCTGGGCCAAGCGATCGGAGATGCCCGCGAGCTCCTTGTCCCGCCGGTCGATGCGCGCCATGCCGGTGTCGATCCACTCGAGCTTCGACAGCTTCTCTTCGATCTGCTTCAGGCGCGCCTCGAGGTTCTTCAGCTGCTCGCGGTCCCCCGAGCGCGGCGAGCCGGAGAGGAACATCAGCAGCACGATGACCGCGACCAGCAGCACGATCCCGGCCACGAGCACCGGTTTGAACGCTTTCCGGCCGGGGTCGGCGCCCGCCGCGTCGAAGTGCGCGGACTCCTCGCGGTCGTCCCCGGCGGAGTATGCGCCGCTCATCACGAAATTGTCCTGGGGCTTATCGTCGCGTTCCGGCATGGGGGTCTCCTTGAATAGCTTCCGTCGCGGTTGCATTCCGGCCGGGCCGGATGGGATGGGGTAGAGATAGACGGAAACCCGGCCGAAGGCAACCGAAAAATGCCCCCCTCGCCGGCTCAGGCGAGCCGCTTGCGGCCGAGCCACAGCAGGGCGGCCATGCACGGCGCGAAAAGCCAGGGAAAAAGGCCCACGGTGCGCACGAAGACGGCGTCCTCGGCCAGCCGGGCGGCGGCCTCCAGCCCGGCGGGTTCGGCGGGCGGTCTAAGCCAGACGGCGGCAAGCGAGTAGAGCAGGCCGATCGAGCCGTAGGCGAGATTGAAGCCCAGGCCTTTCAGGCTGAGCACGGTCGCGCGCTCGGCGCTGGGGGCGATGCGGTTGAGGTAGCTGCTGAGAAAGAAGTTGTTCAGCACGAGGACGCTGTAGACCGCGACGGCGGGCGCGAGCCCGTAGATCGGGATGAAGCGGGCGAGAAGAAAAAGGGCCGCCGCCGCGACCAGAGCCATGCCGGCGAAGTTGGACCAGGCGGGAAAGGCGTCCGCGAGCCGGCGGGCGGCCGACGGCAGAACGAGCCCGAGCAGGGCCATGGCGCCGCCGATCAGCCCGAAGGCGGCCTCCGGCAGGTGGATCAGCCGGTAGTACTGGCTGATCAGGGTGACCAGCATGCGCAGGGGGCTGTCGAAGCTCAGGCCGATCAGGATGAGCATCAGCGCCGGGGGCGACCGGCGCACCCAGCGGGCGGCGGCGACGGCGGCGCGCCAGGTGGCCGCCGAAGTCCTCCGGCGCGCCGGCCGCCGGTGAAAAGCCGCTTCCCGGAGGCCGCAGGCGAAGATGACGGCGCCGAGCGCCGAGAAAAGCGTCAGCCAGGCCGGCAGCCGCAGCGAGAGCTCGCGCGCCGGCTCCCGGGGCCACCCGGCGGCCGCGGCCAGGGCGCCCACGAATTCGGGATCGTAGGCCGCCGCGCCCACCACCATGGCCGCGATGACGGCCATGGCCTGCCGGCGCATCAGCCGCTCGAGGACCCGCGGCCAGGCATGCTCCAGGCCGGCCTGCTTCAGGCTGTCGTAGGCGAGCGCCTCGTCGGCGCCGCTCGCGGCCGCCTCGGCCGCGCCGCTCAACAGCCGGTTGAGCAGCATGACGGCGAAAAGCAGCGCCGGCCGGCCGCGCGGGGCGAAGCCGAGCAGGAGCATCTCCGCGACCATCAGCCCCGCCGCGGCGATCACCAGCCGGCGCCGGCCGAAGGCGTCGGCCAGGGCTCCGGTCGGCACCTCCAGGCCGACGATGGCGGCGGCCCAGACCGCGTTCAGCAGGGCGAACTGCCCGATGGTGAGCCCGTAATCCAGGAAGAGAATCGTGAAGACAGGGTAGTAGAAGCGCGCGTGGAAGCACATCCGGAAGGCGATGAAGCCGCGGACGTTGGGGACCGCGAAGGGGTCCGGGCCGCCGGCCGGTGCGCCCGGGGGGGTCACGACGTGATCTCGAAGAAGAGCGTTTGCAGAACGTTGCCGTCGCGGTCGGAGATCTCGACGCGCCAGGGGCCGGCGTCCGCCGGGCGGATGCGGATCATGCTGAAGACCCGCCAGGAGGGGGGCCGCACCGGGAACGCGGCGCGGAAGCGCACCTCGCCCTCGCGGTACCAGGTGTGCTGCACGCGGGTCGGCCGGGTGATGCCGCCGATGCGGCTGACGCAGTAAAGACGGCCCGCTTCGGCGGGAAACCGCCGGCCGGCTTCGATCGGGGCGAGCCCCTCCAGGCGGCGGCAGATCTCGGCCGCCGCCACTTCGAGGATGATCGGTTCAGCGGCGGCCGCCGAGCCGCCGCCGGCCGCCAGCGCGGCGGCGAACAGGGCGGCGGCTAGCCGCCGGCGGAGATCCGGGCGACGGAACTGGCGGCGTTCGGCCAATGTCGGTCTCGGCGGAAACGGCGGCGGCGCGCAGGCCCCGGGCGGCCGCCCCGGCGCTACTTGGAAGGCTGCACGTTGCCTTCGAAGCTGTCCGGCTTGTTGAAGTAATCGTCCGGGGAGGCGATCAGGGTCTGCAGGCGGTACTGGTAATACCCGATCAGGTTGCGCTTGTTGCGCTGCGAGCCGAAGTCCTCCAGGGGCCGGTTTTCGAGCTCGGCGATCTTCTTCTCGAGGCGCTCCCGCTCGCGCGCGACGACCTCCGCGGCGGTCGGCGGCTGGCTGCGCCGGATCTCTTCGGCCTGGCGCCGGCGCTCGTCCTGCTCGCGCTGCAGCTCCTGTTCGAACTCCTGCAGGAGCGTCTCGGTGTCGGCCGGCTCCGCGGGCTGCCCGGATTCCGCGCCCCCCGCGCCGGCGGCCGGGGCGGGGTCCTTGAACTTGAGGACGACGTTGCGGGCATCGGCCGGCGGCTGGTTGCCGTAGTGGACTACTCCCCGGGGATCCGTCCACTGGTAGATATCGGCGCGCAGGAAGGTGATCCCCGGCACCACGAAAAAAAGCGCGGCAATCAGGTAGCGATATTTCATGTCGGATGCTCCGGTCTCTCCGAGCCGCTGGCCGCCCGGTCCGCTCCTTGCTTAGCGCCCGTCCCCCGGGGTTGTCAATCCCGCGGCGAGCCCTGCCGCACGAAGCGCTGAATCGCCTCGTTCACGGGCGGGGCCAGCCGCTCGAACCGCACCCCGAAGCCTCGCGGGCCGCTCCAGGCGATGATGCCCCGCAGGACCAGGGCCGCCGGTTGGTTCGGCAGCGTGAAATTCACCGTGAGGGACTCCCCGACCGAGAACCGCTCCCCGGTTTCGATGAAGACCCCGCCGATGCTGATGTCCAGGATGTAGCTGCGGTAATTGCGCCCCCTGACCGTGTACCCCGCGTTGATCAGGCAGACGCGGCGCATGCTTTCGCGCATGGAGGATTCCGTCTCCTCCAGGCTGACGGTCTTCTCGGGCGGCTCGAGGTCCGGCAGGCTGCCGATCCGCTCGAGGAGCTCGAGCTGGCGCGCTTCGGGCATTTCGACGATCAGCTTGAAGAGCTGCTCGTTCAGCCGATCGCCGACGATCTGGCGCAAGAGTTCGAGCTGCCGGGAGCTCGGCAGCCCCTCGATGAGGCTGAAGAGGCGGACCAGGAGGTCGTACTTCCCGAACGAGGGCTCCAAGGAGTTCATGGCTGGCCTTCTCCGCGGCCGGCATGCGCTGGGGGATCATCCGGCGGAACCGTTGTGCGCCCGCAAACCTATGGGTCAGTATAGCCCATCCGGCCGGAAGAATCAATATCCACTTGTATTTAAGACGGTTATAAAATACCCGCGCCGTCGTCAGGGCTCCTCGGCGATGATTTCGTAGCCGGTCGTGATCGCGGCGACGCCGCGCACGGTGGCCGCCACCGAGCAGTATTTCTCCTGCGACAGGCGGATCGCCTGCTCGACGGCCTTCGGCGTCAGGCCCTCGCCCCGCAGCCGGTAGACGAGGTGGATCTTGCGATAGGGCCAGGGCGGCTCCGGGTCGCGTTCGGCGCTGGTCTCGACCTCGAGCCCGGTCAAGCGCAGGCGTTTCTTTTCCAGGATTGCGACCACGTCGACCGAGGAGCACGCGGCGAGCGCGATCAGCAGCATCTCGGAGGGGCTGACGCCGATGCTCTCCGACTGACCCGAGAGGACGACGGAGTGCCCCCGCGAATCGATGCCGACGAAGTGTTTTTCATCGAGCCATTTGAGCGTGGTCGTGACGGTTGCCATGGGCCCTCCCGGTGACGGCGGCGGTGCCGATTTGAAAAAGACGCGGTGGTTTGCCTTTCGGCCGGCGGCCCGCCGCGCCGGAACGCGGCCGGAAAGCGGCCGTCAACGGGCGGCGGGCGGCGGCAGCACACCCCATATCCCACCTTCGGCCGGAAGTCGAGGGGCGGGCGCACCCGGGGCGGGGCCGATTGACAGCTGCGGCGATTCTTGGTTTAAGGCGGTGGAACCGCCGCCCGGGGCGGCCGATCCCCCGCGGCCTTCACCCGAGAGGAGCCCGCCATGACCGAGCTGCTGCGCACCCCCCTTCACGGCCGGCACCGCGACCTTCAGGCCACCCTGGTCCCCTTCGGCGGCTGGGAGATGCCGGTGCAGTACCCCGCGGGCATCGTCCAGGAGCACCTGGCCACCCGCCGGCAGGCCGGCCTTTTCGACGTGTCGCACATGGGCCGCTTCCGGGTGGGCGGGCCGGAGGCCCTCGCGCTGCTCCAGCACGCCCTCAGCGCCAATGCCGCCGCCCTCGAGCCGGGCGAGGCGCAATACACCGTGATCCCCAACGCGGGGGGCGGCGCCCTCGACGACGCCTACCTCTACCGCTTCCGCCCCGAGGAGTTCCTCCTGGTGGTCAACGCCGCCAACCGCGACCGCGACTGGCGGCACCTGAACGCCCTGGCGGCGCGCTTCCCGGGGGCGGCGCTCGAGGACCTGACGGGCGCGGTCGCCATGCTGAGCCTGCAGGGGCCGGCCTCGCGGGAGATCCTCGCCGCCGTCGCGGGGGCCGAGGCGCTGCCCGAGCCGCTGCGCAACCGCCTCGCGCGCGGCCGGTTCGAGGGCGCGGAGCTCGGGGTCGCCCGCACGGGGTACACCGGCGAGCCGGTCGGCTTCGAGCTCTTCGTGGACGCCGCGCAGGCGATCCCGCTCTGGGACCGGCTGCTCGGCGCCGGCGCCCAGCCGGTCGGGCTCGGCGCGCGGGACACGCTGCGGCTCGAGGCGGGGCTGCCGCTCTACGGCCACGAGCTCGGCGCGGACCCCGAGGGCCGCGAGATTCCGATATTCGCCTGCGCGCCGGCCCGGGCCGCGGTGAGCTTCTCCCCGCTCAAGGGGGACTTCATCGGGCGGGAGGCGCTCGCCCGGCAGTTCGAGGCGCTGCGGCGGATCCGCGGCCGCGACTTCCGCCGCATCCGCGACCTGCCGCGGCTGATCCAGCCGATCGCGATGATCGAAAAGGGCATCGCGCGCGCCGGCGCGCCGGTCCTGCGCGAGGGCCGGCCGGTCGGCTGGGTCACCTCCGGGACGATGGTCCCCTACTGGGTGAGCGCGGGCGACGGGGCGGCGACCGTTCAGACGGAGGAGCGGGGGATGCGGGCCATCGGGCTCGCCCTGATCGACAGCGACCGGGTCGAGGGCGATGAGGTCGAAATCGACATCCGCGGCAAGCGCGCCCGCGCCGTGATCGTGCCCTACCACCTGCGCAACGAAGCGCCCCCCCGGGCCTGGCCCGTCGGCTGGGACGAGCTGCGCGGCGGCCGGCGCGCGGGCGGCGCGCCCCAGACCGTGGGGGCGCTCGTCGAGGCCGCGATCGCCAACACCCTCTGGCGCCAGCGGGAGTGCATGAACCTCATCCCCTCCGAGCAGACCCCGTCGCCGCTCGTGCGGCTGCTCTCGGTGCTGGACCCGGCCGGGCGCTACGCCGAGCACAAGCCGGTCAAGGCCTTCAAGGAGGCCGAGGTCTTCTACTACCAGGGCACGGACTTCATCGCCGAGGTGGAGCGGCGCCTGGCCGCCGAGCTGCGGGCCTACCTCGGGTGCACCGAGGTCGAAACCCGGCTGGTCTCCGGCCAGATGGCCAACATGGCGGTCTTCAGCGCCCTCGTGGATTTCGTCAACCGCAGCGACCGCAAAAGCGAGCCGCGCCGCCTGCGCAAGGTGATGACCCACCACATCATCAAGGGCGGCCACCTGAGCGCCCAGCCCATGGGGGCGCTCCGGGACTTCGTCGCGCGCGACCCCCGCTGGGAGAAGCCCGCCGTCGTGAATTTCCCGGCCGCGCCGGACAACCCTTTCCGCATCGACCTCGAGGCGACCCGCCGGCTGCTCGTCGAGCACCGGCCCGAGCTGATCGTTCTCGGCAAGAGCATGACGCTCCACCGCGAACCGGTCCGGGAGCTGCGCGCGATGATCGCCGCGCTCGACCTCGACGCCGTCCTGATGTACGACATGGCGCACGTGCTCGGCCTGGTCGGCCCGCATTTCCAGGAGCCTTTCGCGGAGGGGGCGGACATCGTCACCGGCTCGACGCACAAGACCTTCTTCGGCACCCAGCGCGGGGTGGCCGCGATGAACGTCCGCCCCGGTGAGGTGCGCTGGGAGCTCTGGGAGGCGCTCGCGCGCCGCGCCTTCCCGGGAAGCGTCAGCAACCACCACCCCGGGACGCTGCTGGGGCTGCTGATGGCCGCCTACGAGATGAACCACTTCCGCGACGACTACCAGCGAAGCGTCCTCGCCAACGCCAAGGCGTTCGCGCGGGCGCTCAAGGACTGCGGGCTCGCGGTGGCCGGCGAGGAGGCGCTCGGCTTCACCGAGACGCACCAGGTGATCGTGCGCGTCGGCTACGGCCGCGGCATCGAAGCCGCGCGGCGCCTCGAGGAGAACCACATCGTCGTCAACTACCAGGCGGCGCCGGAGGAGGACGGGTTCACGGCCGCCGGGGCGCTGCGCATGGGGGTCCAGGAGATGACGCGCTTCGGGATGCAGGCGGCGGACTTCCAGGAGCTCGCCGGGCTTCTCGCCGACGCGGTGCTTCGGGGCGCGCGGGTCCGGGAGGCGGTCGCGGCGCTGCGCGGCCGCTTCCGGGAGATGCGCTACTGCTTCCGCGGCCCCGAGATCGACCGGCTGATCGAGCGGCTCCAGGCGCTGGCGGGCGCTTGATCGCGCGGGCGGGCGGGGCGCCGCCGCCAAGCGGTCGTCAGGACAGGGAAGGATCGGGATGAAGCTTCCGCGCCGGGGCGTTTCCGGCCGCAGGATCCTCGCGGCGCTCGACGCCTTCAAGGCGAAGGACATCGACTGGCGCTCGGGCCGCGTCTTCGGCTACATCTACGACCCCGGGCCGCGGATCCGGCGCATCGCCGAGCGCGCCTACCGGAGCTTCCTCACCGAGAACGGGCTGGACTTCACCTCCTTTCCGAGCCTGCTGCGGCTCGAAAACGAGCTGGTCGGCTTCGGCGTGCGGCACCTGCGGGGCGGCCCGGGGTGCACCGGCAACTTCACGAGCGGCGGGACCGAGAGCATCCTGCTCGCGGTCAAGGCGGCCCGCGACGGCTTCCGCGGTCAGCACCGCGGCCGCGCGGCGCCCGAGATCATCCTGCCGTACACCGCCCACGCCGCGTTCCACAAGGCCGCGGACTACCTCGGCCTGCGGGTCGTTCCGGTCGCGGTGGACCGCGGCTTCCGCGCCGACCCGCGGCGCATCCGCCGGGCGCTCTCCCCGCGGACCGCCCTCATCGTCTGCTCGGCGCCCTCCTACGCCCACGGCGTGATCGATCCGGTGGCCCCCATCGCCGCCATCGCCCGCCGGGCGGGCGTGCGCTGCCACGTCGACGCCTGCGTCGGAGGCTTCCTGCTGCCCTTCTACCGGCGCCTGGGCCTGCCGGTCCCCGATTTCGATTTCGCCGTGCCCGGCGTCACCTCGATCTCCATGGACCTGCACAAGTACGGCTACACCCCGAAGGGCGCCTCCCTCGTGCTCCACCGCGACGCGGCGCTGCGCCGGCCGCAGATCTTCACCTGCGCGCGCTGGAGCGGCTACGCCGTGGTGAACGCCGCCGTGCAGAGCAGCAAGTCCGGCGGGCCGCTCGCCGCGGCCTGGGCGACCCTCCAGGCGATCGGCGAGGCGGGCTACCTCGAGATCGCCCGGCGGAGCCATGCGGCGACCGAGCGGCTGACGGAGGGGATCCGGCGCACGCCCGGCCTCGCCCTCACCGCCGAGCCCGACTTCTGCATGGTTTCGTTCCGCACGACGCGCGCCAGCCCCTTCACGCTGGCGGCGCTCATGAACCGGCGCGGCTGGTACGTCCAGCCCCAGCTCGGCTTCGCCGGCTCGCCGCCCAACATCCATCTGTCGATCACGTTCGCGAACACGGCCTGGGTGGAGCGCTTCCTCGCCGATCTCGCCGCCTGCGAGCGCGCCGCCGCCGCCGGGCCGCCGCTGGCGGCCGGGCGCGAGTTCCGCAAGGCCTGGAAGCGCCGCGGCGGGCCGCTGGCCCCGCACGCGGCCGTCATGGAGCTCTGCCTGCAGGCGGTGGCGGCCCACGGCGAGGCCGCGATCCACGACATCCTGAACGCGATGGAGCCGGAGGCGCGCGAGGCGTTCATCACCGACTACGCCAACGCGGCCTTCCGCCCGGACCCGGAGACTTGATGCGCGCCCGCTGAAAGGCCCCGCGCACCGCGGGGCCGCAAGGAGGCCCATGCGACCGGCGACCCCCCCGGAAGGCTATCTCTTCTCCAAGGGCACCACCCTCGCCATTTTCATCCTGCTCTGGCTGCTCTACTTC
Source organism: uncultured Desulfatibacillum sp. (assembly GCA_964573635.1). Classification (GTDB taxonomy): domain Bacteria; phylum Desulfobacterota; class Desulfobacteria; order Desulfobacterales; family SpSt-501; genus SpSt-501. The sequence goes on from CAZNKG010000010.1 coordinate 18,597, forward strand.
TTCGACTACGTCGACCGCCTGGTGGTCGTCTCGCTCTTCCCCTTCCTCAAGGCCGACTGGGGCCTGACCGACGCGCAGTGCGGGGCCCTGGTTTCGGCGGTCTACTGGGCGATCCTGATCTTCACCTTCCCGACCTCGATCCTGATCGACCGCTGGAGCCGCAAGAAAAGCATCGGGCTGATGGCGGTGCTCTGGTCGATCGCCGCCGCCGCCTGCGCCTTCACGCGCTCCTTCGGCCAGCTCTTCGCGGCGCGGGCCGTCATCGGGCTCGGCGAGGCCGGGTACGCCCCGGGCGGGACCGCGATGATCTCGGCCCTCTACCCGGAGCGCCGGCGCGCCTTCATGATCGGGATCTGGAACATCTCGATCCCGATCGGCATGGCGGTCGGCATCACGGCCGGGGCGGCGATCGCCGAGCGCTGGGGCTGGCGCCACGCCTTCGGGATCGTCGCGCTGCCGGGGTTGGCCGTCGCCGTGCTCTTCTTCTTCGTGCGGGACTACCGCACGGTCGCGCTCGGCCGGCGGGCGGGCGCCGCGGCGGCGGGGCCCGCCGCCGCCGGGGGGAAGCGGCGCGCCGCCGAGATCGCCGCCGAGTTCTGGCGCACCCCCTCGCTGCTCTTCACCTTCCTCGGCTTCGCCGGGATGATGTACGTCTCCACCGCGTTCTCCACCTTTCTGCCGACCTATTTCCAGCGCGTCCAGGGGCTGGGGCTGCAGCCGGCGACCTTCCGCACGAGCCTCATCATGCTGGTGTGCATCGTCGGCTCGCCGCTCGGAGGGTTCCTCGCGGACCTCTGGATGAAGCGCCGCCTCGAGGCGCGGCTGCTCGTCGCCGCGGGCTCGGCGGCGCTGACGGCGCTCTTCTACCTCGCCGGGTTTTCGCTCTTCACGGGCGGGGCGCTCCAATACGCGCTCTTCCTGCTCGGCGGGGTCACGACCATCGGCTACGCCTCCTCGGCCATCGCCGTCACCCAGGACGTCGTCCACCCGGGGCTGCGCGCCGTCTCCTATGCGCTGTGCGTCGTGACGCAGCACCTGCTCGGCAGCGCCGTCGGCCCGATCGCCACCGGCGCGATCTCCGACCGCTTCGGCATCCTGCCGGCGATGCAGACCGCGGCGGCGATGTGCCTGCTCTCCTGCATCTTCTTTCTGATCGGCTCGCGCTTCTACGGCCGCGACCTCGCCAAGGTGGAGCGCGTCGCGATCGAACCCGAGACCTAGAGCCGGACGGCCGGCGCCGGCCGACCGGCAAAGGAGGCGGATCATGTATCCGGATCTGAAAGGCAAGATCGCCCTCGTGACGGGGGCGGGGAGGCGGGCGGGGATCGGCTGGGCCGTCGCGCGCCGGCTCGCCGCGGACGGCGCCGACGTCGTGCTGGCCGACACCATCGCCGCCCCCGGCGCGGCCGGCCTCGACCCGCCGGCCGGAGGCCGCCGGGAGGAGCTCGCGGCGCTCGCCGCCGAGCTCGCCGGGCAGTTCGGGGTGCGGGCGCGCTTCGTGGCGGTGGACGTCGCCGACTCGGCCTCGGTCGGGCGCCTGGCCGCCGAGGTGCAGGCGGCCTTCGGCCGCCTGGACCTGCTGTGCAACAACGCCGGCACGGTGCGGGGGGTCCCGAACGCGGTCCACACCTACCCGGAGGCCGACTGGGTCGCGACCGTCGACGTGAACCTCCACGGGGTCTTCCGCGTCTCCAAGGCGCTCGTCCCGCTGATGCTCGGGCGCCCGGCGGCCATCGTCAACATCGCCTCCCGCGCGGCCAAGGTCCCGCCGCTCTTCAACGGGGCCTACGCCGTCTCCAAGGCGGGCGTCGTCATGCTGACGAAGGTGATGGCCAAGGAGCTCGCCGGGGCCGGGATCCGGGTGAACGCCGTCTGCCCGGGGGTGATCACCACCGATTTCACGCGCTGGCGCTTCGCGCTCGAGTCGCGGGTGCTCGGGGCGAGCGAGGCGGAGCGCGCGGCCGAGATGGTGAAGAGCATCCCGCTCGGCCGGCTCGGCTCGGCCGAGGAGGTGGCGAACCTCGTCGCCTTCCTGTTCTCGGAGGCCTCGGCCTACATGACCGGGCAGGCGGTGAACGTGACCGGCGGCCAGCTGATGGAGCTTTAGCCGGCCAACCCAACAACCCTTTTTTCTGGAGGCGCCATGGATGCGGTGAGCGGAGGGCAGCTTGCGGCCGAAGCCCTGGTGGCGGGCGGGGTGAGCCACATCTTCACCCTGAGCGGCGGGCACATCACGCCGATCTACCAGCACCTCGAACACGCGCCGGTCGTCCTGTTCGACACGCGCCACGAGCAGGCGGCGGTCTTCATGGCCGAGGCCTGGGGGCGGCTCACCCGCCGCCCGGGCGTGGCCATGGTGACGGCGGGGCCGGGGTTCACGAACGCGCTTTCGGGCATCGCGAACGCGCGCTTTTCGAACGCGCCGCTCGTCTTGATCGCGGGCTGCGTGGGGGTCGAGTGCAGCGAGAAGCTCGACCTCCAGGACATGCGCCAGGCGCCGGTCATCGAGCCGATGGTGAAGAAGGCGCTCGTCTGCCACACGCCCGGCCGCATCCCGGAGTTCGTCGACCACGCGCTCCGGCTCGCCGCGAGCGGGCGTCCCGGGCCGGTCTACCTCGAGCTGCCGGTCGACGTCCTGAACGCGCGGGTCGACCCGGGCGGGGTGAAGCGGCCCCACACGCGCGTCGCCTCCCGGCCGGTCGACCGGGCGCAGGCCGAGGCCCTGCTCGACCTGATCCTCGCGGCCGAAAAGCCCGTCGCCATCGCCGGAAGCGGCGCCTGGTACGCGGCGGCCGAAGACGAGCTCGCCGCCTTCGCGGAGCGCACCGGCATCCCGGTCTTCACCTCGGCCATGGGCCGCGGGACGATTCCCGACACCCACCCCCTCTGCTTCGAGGGCTCGATCCCCATCCGGCCCGGGGCGGCGTTTACGGCCGCGGCGACGGCCGATCTCGTGATCCTGCTCGGCACGCGCGTGAGCCTCTATTGCCTCTTCGGCGACCTCTTCAACCCGGCGGCGAAGATCGTGCAGGTGGACATCGAGCCCGAGGAGATCGGGCGCAACCGCTCGGTCGACCTGCCGATCGCGGGCGATCTGCGCGCGGTGCTCAAGGCCGTGAACCGGGCGGCGGTGAACCGGGGCCTGAGGCCCGCGCTGCCGGCGCGCTTCGCGGCCTGGGTGGCGTCGCTGCGCGAGGCCGAGCGGCAGGGCAAGGAGCCGGCCCGCCCGCAGTGGGGGAGCGCGGCCGTTCCGATCCACCCCATGCGGCTCGCCGCCGAGGTGAACGCCTTCATGGACCGCGAGGACGACATCGTCGTCGCCGACGGCGGCGACACCCAGGTCTGGATGGGGATCACCCGCACCGCCCGCCGCGGCGGGTGCTACCTCGACGCGGCGCTCTACGGCTGCCTGGGGGTGGGGCTGCCCTACGCCAACGCCGCGCAGCTCCTGCACCCCGACCGGCGGGTCTGCCTCGTCACCGGCGACGGCTCGATCGGCTTCAACTTCATGGAGTTCGAGACCGCGCTGCGCAAAAAGCTTCCCATCGTCGTCGTCGTCAGCAACGACCTCGGCTGGGGCATGATCCGCCACAGCCAGGAGCTGCGCATCGGGCACGCGATCGCGGCCGGCACGCACATCGGCCGGGTGGACTACCAGGCGCTCGTCGCCGCGCTCGGCGGCAAGGGGCTCCTCGTCGAGCGCCCCGAGGAGATCCGGCCCGCGCTCGAGGCGGCCTTCGCCGCCAAGACCGCCGCCTGCGTGAATGTCCTGACCGATCCGACGACGGTGAGCCCGGGGAGCGTTGCGCTCGCGAACCTCGGGGGGTACCAGGCATAGATGGGAGCGTTCCGGGGCCAAGTCGTCGCGGTGACCGGGGCGGCGAGCGGGATCGGGGAGGCGACGGCGCGCGCGTTCGCCCGGGCGGGCGCGCGGCTGGCGCTCCTCGACCAGGACGCGGCGGGCGCGGCGGCGCTCGCCGCGGAGCTCACGGCCGGCGGCGCCGAGGCCGCCGCGCTTCCCTGCGACGTCAGCCGCGAGGCCGAGTGCGCGCGGGCGGTGGGCGAGGTCCTCGGCCGCTTCGGCGGGATCGACGTCCTCGTCAACAACGCCGGGATCACGCAGCGCGGGGCCTTCCGCGTGACCGAGACGCGGGTCTTCGAGCGCGTCATGGCGGTGAACTTCTTCGGGGCGCTCTACTGCACCCGCGCGGCGATCGAAAGCCTCGTCGCCCGCCGGGGGGTGATCGTCGTCATGGAGAGCATCGCCGGGGTGGCGCCGCTTCTCGGGCGCAGCGGCTACTGCGCGAGCAAGCACGCGCTGCACGGGCTCTTCACGACGCTGCGCGCCGAGCTGCGGCCGGCCGGGGTGGGGGTCGTCATCGTCTGCCCCGGCTTCGTCCGCACCCGTCTCCAGACGCGGGCGCTCGGCCCCGACGGCCGCCTCGCGACCCGCCCGCAGTCGCGGGTCGGCGGGCAGATGGCGGCCGCCGACGTGGCCGCGGCCGTCCTGCGGGCGGTCGCGCGCCGCAAGCCGCTGGTGCTGCTTTCGCCCGTGGGGGTTCTCACCGTCTGGATGACGCGGTTCGCCCCGGGGCTCTACGAGCGCCTCATGGCGCGCCGGCTGCGCGAGGAGGGGACCTAGCCCATGATCGACCGCGCCGTCACCACCGTCATCGACCGTCAGGCCTGCATCGGCTGCGGGGAGTGCGCGCGGGTCTGCCCGTCGCAGACGATCACGATGCGGGAGGGCCGGGCGGCCGTGACCGGCGAGCGCTCGCTCGGCTGCGGCCACTGCGCGGCCGTCTGCCCGACCGGAGCGGTCACGGTGGGGGCCCTCGACCCCGCGGCGCTCGAATTCATGAGCTTCCGCCTGAACCCGGAGTGGATGCCGCCCGGCGGCGGCGATGCGGCCGAGCTCGTGCGCCTCATGGCCTCGCGGCGATCCTGCCGCAACTTCGCCGAGCGGCCGGTGGCGCAAGCCGTGCTCGAGGACCTCGTCAAGATCGGCCGCACGGCCCCCTCCGGGACGAACAGCCAGCGCTGGACCTTCACCATCCTCTCCGGCCGGCAGGCGGTGATGCGGCTCGGCGCGGCGGTGGGGGGCTTCTTCAAGCGGCTGAACCGCCTGGCCGAAAACCGGCTCGTGCGCGGGGCCCTTCGCCTGGCGGGGCGCCCGGAGCTTTCGGACTACTACCGCGACCACCACCGCAGCGTCGCCGAGGGGCTCGCCGAGTGGGAGGCGCACGGCCGCGACCGCCTCTTTCACGGGGCCCCGGCGGCGATCCTCGTCGGCTCGGCCCCCGGGGCGAGCTGCCCGGCCGAAGACGCGCTGCTCGCCGCCCAGAACATGCTGCTCGCCGCGCACGCCCTCGGGCTCGGCACCTGCCTCATCGGCTTCGCGGTGAGCGCCATCGCCCGCGACCCCCGGATCAAGGCGCAGCTGGGGATCCCCGCCGAGGAGGCGGTGCACGCCGTGATCGCCGTCGGCCACCCGGCGGAAAGCTACCGGCGGCCGGCCGGCCGCAAGCCGGCCGTCGTGCGGATCCTCGCCGCCTGAAGCGCATCGGCGGGGGGCGCGGGGGGCCGGGCCGCCGCCCTCACGGCGGCGGCAGGCGTTCGGCGATGGCATCCTCGAGGCGGGCCAGCCGGCCGCTGTAGAAGTGGTCGGCCCCGTCGATGATCGCGAGGGCGGCCTGCGGGTTCCAGGCGGGCAGCAGCGCGGCGATGCGCTCGGCCGGGGCGATGGGGTCGAGGCTTCCGGTCGCAATCAGGGCGAGGGCCGCGATGGGGGCGGGCCGGCCGAAGTCCATGAAGGCGACCGGGGGGGAGACCATGACCTGGTGGCGGCAGCCGGAGGCGATCCCGGCGTTCACCCAGGCCCCGAAGGAGTAGCCCGCGAGGTCCGGATCGGCCCCGGTGCGCGCGGCCGCGAAGGCGAGCGCGGCGCGGACGTCCTGCCGCTCCCCGCGGCCCTCGTCGTAGCGCCCCGCGCTGGCGCCCACCCCCCGGAAATTGAAGCGCAGCGTGGCGTACCCCCGGCGGCGACAGGCGCGCCGCACGGCGATGACGACGGGGTTGTCCATGTCGCCGCCGTAAAGCGGGTGGGGGTGGCTGATGACGACCCCGCGCCCCGCCTCGCCCGGCTCGAAGGCCGCCTCGAGCCGCAGGCCTTCCGAAAGGATCTCCACCCGCGCTTCCATCGTGCGGCTCCGGCCCGCCTAGCGGCCCCGGCCGGTGAGGCCGAGGATCTCCGCGCCGAAGGCGCGCCGCTGCCACTGGCGCAGCTCCGGGATGCCCTCGAGCTCGGCGTCGCTCTTCGGGCGCTTGACCGCGATGGCGATCAGCGCGGCCTTGGAGCACACGAGGGAGGGGTCGAGCTTGAGCTGCCGCCCCTTGGCGTCGCGCCAGCGCCGGAGGCTCTCGAGCTTGGCGGCCGCCGCGGGCGGCAGCGGCTCGGGCCGCTTGCGCGGGTAGACCGGCAGCTGGCCGGCCGGGACCTTGAGGCCCGCTTTGACGATCGCCAGGATCTCGCGCCCGTAGCGCTCCACCTGCCCGGGGCTCAAGGCCGCGGCGCGCTTGAGCTCCTCGAGGGAGGCGGGCCGGGCCTCGGCGATCTTGACGAGCGACTCGTGGCCGAACACCTTGAAGAGCGGCCGGTCCTTCGCGCGCGCGAGCTCCCTGCGGTAGGCGAGCAGCCCCTCCAGCACGGCCAGTCCCCGCGGGTCGAGCCTCCCGGCCCCCTTGCAGGTCATGAAGAGCGGCCGCTCCTCGGGGGCGGCCGGCCGCACCTGGCTCAGCAGGCGGCACTCTTCCCGCACCCAGGCGAGGCGCCCCGCCGCGCGCAGCTCGGCCTCCAGCCGCTCGGCGAGCGGCAGGAGGTGGCAGGCGTCGGCGACCGCGTAGGCGAGCATCTCCGGCGGCAGCGGCCGCTGGGACCAGTCCTTGCGCTGGAACTTCTTGTCGAGAACGATGCCGAAGAGGTTCTTGAGCACCGCCTCCAGGCCGGTCTCCTTGTAGCCGAGGAAGCGGCAGGCGAGCTGGGTGTCGAACAGCTGCTGGATGCGGATCTCGAAATCGCGGAAAAGGGAGCGCACGTCGTAGTCGGCGCCGTGGAAGATCTTGCGGATCCCGGCGTCGCGGAAGACCGGCTTGAGCGGGCCCAAGTCGGCGAGCGCCATGGTGTCGATCAGCACATTGCGGCCGCCGGGAACGGCCATCTGGATCAGGCAGACGCGCTCCCGGTAGTGGTACATCGAATCGGCTTCGAGGTCGACCGCGATGGCGGGCGCCGCCGCCAGATCGGCGGCCAGGCGCTCCAGATCTCTCGGGGCGTCGACGACCTCGTGTCGCCGCGCGCAGGCGTCGAGCATTTTTCCCTTGACCGGGTGATGTTTTTTTTCTTAGAATTACAATTCGTTTCAAATAATTGTCAGGCGAGGGGAAAAGGGCCGACAACATGCTCAGCATAACACTTCCGGATGGGAACATAAAGTCTTTTGATGGGCCGCTCACGGGCGCGGAGCTCGCCCAATCGATCTCGGCCGGGCTGGCGCGCAGCTGCGTGGCGATGGAGCTCGACCGGCGGCTGGTCGACCTCGACCGGCGGATCGAGGCCGACGGCGCGGTCCGGCTCATCACGACCCGCGACCCGGAGGCGCTCGCGATCATGCGCCACACGGCGGCCCACGTCATGGCCCAGGCGATCCTGCGCCTCTACCCGGGGGCGAAGCTCACCATCGGCCCGGTGGTCGAGGAGGGCTTCTACTACGACATCGACATGCCGCCGGTCTCCGAGGAGGATTTCCCGCGGATCGAGGCCGAGATCCAGAAGATCATCCAGGCGAAGCTCCCCGTCCGGCGCCGCGAGATCTCGAAGGCCGAGGCGCTCGAGCTCTACCGCGACGAGCCCTACAAGCTCGAGATGATCCGCGAGCTGCCCGAGGGCGCCATCTCGGTCTATTCCCAGGGGGAGTTCACCGACCTGTGCCGCGGCCCGCACGTCCCCCACACCGGCTTCGTCAAGGCGGTGAAGCTCCTCAAGGTCTCGGGCGCCTACTGGCGCGCCGACCCCTCCCGCGCCCAGCTGCAGCGCATCTACGGCACGGCCTACTTCGATCGGAAGGAGCTCGAGAGCTACCTCGCCTTCCTCGAGGAGGCCAAGCGCCGCAACCACCGCAAGATCGGCCAGGCGCTCGACCTCTTCAGCTTCCACGACGAGGCGCCCGGCATGCCCTTCTTCCACCCGAAGGGGATGGTGATCTGGAACGCGCTGCTCGACTACTGGCGCCTGGAGCACCGCGCCGCGGGCTACGTCGAGACCAAGACCCCGATCATGCTGAACCGCGCGCTCTGGGAGCGCTCCGGGCACTGGGAGAACTACCGCGAGAACATGTACACCTCGACGATCGACGACATGGAGTACGCCATCAAGCCCATGAACTGCCCGGGGGGGATGCTGCTCTACAACCACAAGCCGCACTCCTACCGCGATCTGCCGCTGCGCGCGGCCGAAGTGGGGCTGGTCCACCGCCACGAGCTCTCCGGGGTGCTCTCGGGGCTCTTCCGCGTGCGCGCCTTCCACCAGGACGACGCGCACATCTTCATGACCCCCGAGCAGATCGAGGGCGAGATCCTGGGGGTCCTGCGCCTGGTCGAGCGCATCTACGGCACCTTCGGCCTCGGGTTCCACCTCGAGCTCTCCACCCGGCCGAAGCGCTCGATCGGCAGCGACGCGCAGTGGGAGACCGCGACGAGCGGCCTGAAGGCGGCGCTCGCCGTCTACGGCCGCGACTACAAGCTGAACGAGGGCGACGGGGCCTTCTACGGCCCCAAGATCGACATCCACATCAAGGACGCGCTCGGCCGCACCTGGCAGTGCGGCACGATCCAGCTCGACATGTCGCTGCCGGAGCGCTTCAACCTCACCTTCGTCGACCGCGACAACGAGCGCAAGCGGCCGATCATGATCCACCGGGTGATCTACGGGTCGATCGAGCGCTTTCTCGGCATTCTGATCGAGCACTTCGCCGGGCGCTTCCCGCTGTGGATGGCCCCGGTCCAGGCCGCGATCCTGCCGATGAACGACGCGCTCAACCCCTACGCCGAGGAAGTCCGCGCCGAGCTGGAGGCGGCCGGGCTGCGGGTCGAGGTGGACAGCCGCACCGAGAGCCTGAACCGCAAGGTCCGGGAGGCCCAGCTGCGCCACACCCCGTTCATCCTCACCGTCGGCGCCCGGGAGAAGCAGGCGCGCACGCTCGCGGTGCGCACCCTCGACGGCCAGGTGGCCCACGGGATCACCCACGAGCGCTTCCTCGCGGCCGTCACGGACGCCATCCGGCGGCGCGGGCTCGACCTCCCCGGCTTCGCCGGGGACGGGGGGGCGGCATGACGCGGCGGCGCGGCGGCGCGCCCCGGAACGCCGGCGTCACGACCAGCCGTGTTCCCTTCTGCGACCTGCGCTGCGGGCAGGCCGAGTTCGCCCGCACCGCGGCGCTCGACGGGAGCTGCCGCACCTTCGCCGCGCTTTGGTGCCGCAAGCTCAAGCGGCACGTCACCAAGAACGCCCCCTGCGAGGCGCGCTTCGGGCGGCGGCGCCCGACGACGGGGTTTTAAAGCGTGCGCGCCGCAACCCGCTCGGCCCGCTCCCCCTTCTGGCGCTACTGGTCCCCGCTGATCGCCTACGCGGCCTTGATCTTCGCGCAGTCGCACTTCCCGTCGCCGCAGATGCCCACGCTCTTCACCGTCTCCGACAAGCTCCTGCATCTGGCCGCCTACGTGGTCATGGGGATTCTCTGCTTCCGCGCCTTCCGCTCCCGCTGGCCGCGGGCGCGGCCGGGGACCCTCACCTGGGCGAGCGCCGCGGCCTCCGCCCTCTACGGGCTGACCGACGAGCTCCACCAGGCCTTCATCCCCGGCCGGTCGGCCGATACTCTGGACTGGGCGGCCGATGCCCTGGGCGGGCTCCTCGGCGCCGCGCTTTTCCTCCTGTGGGTGCGGCTGCCCGGCGCCGCGGGCCGGCGCGCGGATTGACAAGCCGGCCGCTTACGGGTTATGAAACCCGCTGATCCGGGTCGCCTTCCGGGCGGCTTTTCGCCGCCGGCGCGCCCGATGGAACCTCCAACCACGTTGGGCCGCTGAACGCCATGAACGCATCGCCGCCGACGCTCACGATCAACGGCAACCGCCTGGCTTTCGAACCCGGGGAGACGATCCTAGCGGTCGCCCGGCGGAACTCGATCGACATCCCCACCCTGTGCCACCTGAAAGGCGCCAGCCCCACGGGCGCCTGCCGGGTCTGCCTCGTGGAGATCAAGGGGGCGCGCTCGCTCGCGGCCGCCTGCGCCATGCCGGCCGGCGCCGGCATGGTGGTCTTGACCGAGTCCCCGAAGGTGGTCGCGGCGCGGCGCATGGTGATCCAGCTCTTGCTCTCCTCCGGGAATCACAACTGCGCCGTGCGCGGCTCCGACGGCCGCAACTGGACCGAATTCCAGCTCGCCGTTCAGCAGTCCGACGGCTCGGGCGAGCTCTGCCCGGTCTGGGGGGACTGCCGGCTCCAGGATCTCGCCTACCGCTACCAGGTGAACGGCGAGCGGTTTCCGGCGACCCCGCCGCGCTACCCGATCGAGGACGTGAACCCCTTCATCGTCCGCGACTTCTCGCGCTGCATCCAGTGCGGCCGCTGCGTCCAGGCCTGCAACGAGGTGCAGGTGAACCAGGCGATCCACTTCGGCTACCGCGGCGCGCGCACCAAGATCATCGCCGCCGGCGACCGGCCCTACCGCGACTCGGACTGCGTCTTCTGCGGGGAGTGCGTCCAGGCCTGCCCGGTGGGGGCGCTCGTGGAAAAGGAGGCCCGCTACCGGGTGCGGCCCTGGGAGACCCGCCAGGTGCGCACCACCTGCACCTACTGCGGGGTCGGCTGCCAGCTCGAGCTGCACGTGAAGGCAAACCGGGTGGTCAAGGTGACGGGCGCCGATCTGCCGCCCAACCACGGCAGCCTCTGCGTGAAGGGGCGCTTCGGCTTCGATTTCATCGCCTCGGCCGAGCGGTTGAAGACCCCGCTCGTCAAGGAGAACGGCCGGCTGCGGGAGGCCGGCTGGGACGAGGCCCTCGACCTGGTGGCCCGGCGGTTCTCCGAGATCAAGGCGGCGCACGGCGGGGATGCGATCGGGGTCCTGACCTCGGCGCGCATCACCAACGAGGAGAACTACCTCATCCAGAAGTTCGCCCGGGCGGTGCTCCAGACGAACAACGTCGACCACTGCGCGCGCCTCTGACACAGCTCCACCGTGGCCGGTCTGGCCGCAGCGTTCGGCAGTGGCGCGATGACCAACCCCATCGCCGACATCGAGTCGGCCGACGTGATCCTGATCACCGGCTCGAACACGAGCGAAAACCACCCGGTGATCTCAAGCTTCGTCAAGCGCGCCGTCCAGCGGAAGGGCAAGACGCTCATCGTCGTGGACCCCCGGCGCATCCCCATGGTGCGCTACGCGAAGCACTGGCTGCGGCCCCACCTGGGGACCGACGTCGCCTGGATCAACGGGATGATGCACGTCATCATCGCCGAGGGGCTCCACGCCCGGGACTATGTCGAAAAACGCACCACGGGCTTCGAGGCCCTGCGGGAGACCGTCGCGCGCTACACGCCCGAGATGGTCGAAGGGATCACCGGGATCCCGGCCGAGGAGCTCGCCGCCGCCGCCCGCCGCTACGCGCGGGCCGAGCGCGCGAGCATCCTCTACTGCATGGGCATCACCCAGCACACGACCGGCGTCGACAACGTGAAGTCGCTCGCCAACCTCGCCATGCTCTGCGGCAAGGTCGGGATCGCGGGGGGCGGGGTGAACCCGCTGCGCGGCCAGAACAACGTCCAGGGGGCCTGCGACATGGGCGGGCTGCCGGACGTCTTCTCCGGCTACCAGAAGGTGACCGACGAGGCGGCGCGGCGCAAGATGGCCGAGGCCTGGAACGTGGCGAGCCTGCCTCCCCTGGCCGGGCTGAAGGTGACCGAGATGTTCCCCGCGGCCCACGCGGGGAAGCTCAAGGCGATGCTGATCGTGGGCGAAAACCCGCTCGTCTCCGACGCGGATCTGAACCACGCCGAGAAGTGCCTGCGGCGCCTGGAGTTTCTCGTCGTCCAGGACATCTTCCTCACCGAAACCGCCGCCCTGGCCGACGTGGTTTTGCCCTCGGCCTGCTTCGCCGAGAAGGAGGGCACCTTCGCCAACACCGAGCGCCGCGTGCAGCGCGTGCGCAAGGCGGTCGAGCCGCCCGGGCAGGCGCGCGAGGACTGGCGCATCATCTGCGATCTCGCCGGCCGCATGGGCTACCCCATGACCTATGCCGACAGCCGTGAGATCATGGAGGAGATCCGCCGGGTGACCCCCTCCTACGCCGGGATCGGCTACGAGCGGATCGAGGCCGAGGGGCTCCACTGGCCCTGCCCGAACGCCGAGCACCCCGGGACCCCCATCCTGCACCGCGAGCAGTTCACGATCGGCCGCGGCGTCTTCCACGCGATCGAGTGGCTCCCGCCGGCCGAGCGGGCCGACGACGACTACCCCCTCTACCTCACGACCGGCCGGGTGCTCTACCACTACCACACCGGCACGATGACCATGAAAACCGAGGGGCTGAACGCGATCGCCCCCGACTGCTTCGTCGAGATCGCGCCGGCCGACGCGCAAGCGCACGGGGTCGCCGAGGGGGCGCTCGTCACGGTCGCCTCCCGCCGGGGCCGCATCCGGGCCCGCGTCCACGTCTCGCCTAAGGCCGTCGCCGGGACCGTTTTTCTCCCCTTCCACTACGCCCAGGCGGCCGCCAACCGCCTGACCAACGCCGCCCTCGACCCCGTCTGCGGGATCCCCGAGTTCAAGGTGTGCGCGGTCAAGCTCGAGAAGGCCGCCTGACGGGCGGCCGAAGGGCGCCGCGCCGGACGCTGACAAACAAACGGGCGGAAGCCGGATCGCTCCGGTTCCGCCCGTCGTCGTCTCGCGGGGCCCGCCGATCGACCGCGTCCTACTCCTCTTCCTTGACCTCCGGCATGAGCAGCTCGGAGAGCTCCTCGCCGAGGTAGGCGCGCTCGTTCGGCCCGAGGATCCCCATCGAGAGGCAGATGAGGGTCCACAGGTGCACGGTGTGCCAGCCGCCCTGGTAGTGCTCGGAGAGGTCGTGGATCTGCGAGTGGCAGTTGTGGCAGGGGGCGATGCAGTAGGCCGCGCCGGTCGCGATGATCTGGTCGGCCTTCAGCTTGCCGTAGGCGCGGCGCTCCTCGGTGTAGCCCGCCTGCAGCGCGCCGCCGCCGCCGCCGCAGCAGTAGTTGTTCGAGCGGTTGGGGGTCATGTCGACGAAGTTCTCCTCGCCGACGACCATCTTCGTGACGAAGCGCAAATCCTCGGCGTAGGCGTCGCCGAAGGTCTTGCGCACCTGGTTGCAGGGGTCCTGGACGGTGAACTTGATCTTGAGGTCCTGGTTCCAGTCGGAGTTGACCGGAAGCTTGCCCTCGCGGATCCACTGGGCGTAGAGCTGCACGATGGTGGTGATCTCGAATTTGTGGGGGATGTTGAACTTTTTCAGTCCGGCCCGGACTGCGAAGAGCTCGTGCCCTCACTCCGTGTTGACCCAGTATTTGCAGCCGAGGTCGTCGACGGCCTTGGCCTTCACCTCCACGATGTGCTTCCAGGCCTCGTCGTCGGCGAGGAACATGCAGTAGTTCTCGGCCGCCCAGCCCTTGGTGCCGTAGGTCCAGTCGGCGCCGACCTTGTGCAGGATCTTCCACAGCGGCACCATCTCGTCGGGCTCGGTCACCGGCTCGCGCGAGTTTTGGTTGACGAAGTACATGGCGCCCTGCTTGTTGATCGGCGCCTCAAGCTCCTCCCAGCCGACCTGGGTGCTGCGCACCTCCTCGAGGACGTCCTCCACGACGAACTGGAAGTCCTCCTCCGAGGCCCCCATGGCGCTGCAGCTGTCGTGCTTGAGCGCCATGTCGCAGGAGCCGCGGATGCCCTTGGGGCGCGCCTCGCGCGGCCAGCTCTTGCGGGTGTGGTAGATGAGCTGCGGGATGTCGATCTTCATCGGGCAGACGTACATGCAGCGCCAGCACATCGTGCACTGCCACGCCCAGTCCGACTTCAGGATCTCCTCGTCCATGCCGAGGGCCGCCATGCGCAGGAACTTGCGCGGGTCCATGCCCGAGAGCCCCGTCGCCGGGCACCCCGACGAGCAGGCGCCGCAGGTGAGACACAGGTTGAGGTTCCCGCCTTCCGGCAGGACCTCCCGCACCTTGTCCATGAAGGTGCTCTTCTTCTTGCCGCTGATCTTGATCGCTTCTTCCGCCATGCTGCGTTTCCTCCGTGGGAGATATCCCGTCTTTTCCACCGTATAAGTTCTTAATCTACCGCAGGCGCGCCGGAAAAAACAAGGGCAAAATGCGCTAGACCGTGAAAACCGACGACCCCGTGGTCCGCCGGCCCTCGAGGTCCCGGTGGGCGCGCGCGGCCTCGGCGAGCGGATAGGTTTGGCGCACCGCGATCCGCACGGCGCCGCTTTGCACCGCCGCGAAGAGGTCCGCGGCATGGGCGAGCAGATCCTCCCGCCGGGCGGTGTAGGTCATGAGCGTCGGCCGGGTGAGGAAGAGCGAGCCCTTCTGGGCGAGCAGCCCGAGGTCGACGGGCGGGACCGGGCCGGAGGCCTGGCCGAAGGAGACGAGGGTCCCCAGGGGCCGCAGGCAGTCGAGCGAGCGCATGAAGGTCGCCCGGCCGACGGAGTCGTAGACCACGTCGACGCCCCGGCCGCCGGTGATCGCGCGCACCCGTTCCGCGAAGTCCTCGCGGGTGTAGTCGATCGGGTGGTGGCAGCCGTGGGCGGCCGCGAGATCGGCCTTCGCCGCCGAGCCGACCGTCCCGATCACCGTCGCCCCGAGATGGCGCGCCCACTGGCAGACGATCAGGCCGACCCCGCCGGCGGCGGCGTGGATGAGGATCACCGCGCCCGGTCCGACGCGGGCGCACCCCTTGAGGAGGTAGCGCGCCGTCATGCCCTGGAGCATCATGGCGGCGGCGCGCTGGAAATCGATCTCCGCCGGCAGCCGGACCAGGCGATCGGCGGGGATGCAGCGCACCTCGGCGTAGGCGCCGGGCGGCATGCCCGCGTAGGCGACCCGGTCGCCCGCGGCCACTTCGGTGACCCCCGGGCCGACCGCCTCCACGGTCCCGGCGCCCTCCATCCCCGGGATGGCCGGAAGCGCGGGCAGGGGGTAGAGTCCCGTGCGATGGTAGACATCGATGAAGTTGAGGCCCACGGCCGCGTGGCGCACGCGGGCCTCGCCGGGTCCGGGCGCCCCGGGGTCGACCTCCTCCCAGCGGAGCACCTCGGGCCCGCCGGTGCGGTGGATGCGGATGGCGTGGGGCATAAGCTCCCTCCTATTCCCCGATGATTTTGACCAGCACGCGCTTGCGGCGGCGGCCGTCGAACTCGCCGTAGAAGATCTGCTCCCAGGGGCCGAGGTCGAGCCGGCCGTCGGTGATCGCGCAGACTGCCTCGCGCCCCATGATCTGGCGCTTCAGGTGGGCGTCGGCGTTGTCCTCGCCGACGTTGTGGCGGTAGCGCGAAACGGGCGCGTGCGGGGCGAGCGTTTCGAGCCAGACCTCGAAGTCGTGATGCAGCCCGGGCTCGTCGTCGTTCACGAAGACCGAGGCGGTGATGTGCATGGCGTTCACCAGCACGAGCCCCTCGCGCACGCCGCTCTCCGCGATCAGGCGCGCCACCTGGGCGGTGATGTTGATGAAGCCGCGGCGGTGCGGCACCTCGAACCAGAGCTCCTGTCGGAAGGACTTCATGGCCGGCCTTCAGAGTTGTTTCATGAGCTCGCGCGCGCAGGTCAGCATGGGGTCCCAGCTCGGCCCGAACGGCGGCGCGTAGGCGAGGTCGGCCTGGGCGAAGCGCTCGAGCGTCAGCCCCGCGTGGAGCGCGACCGCGGCGGCGTTGATCCGGTGGGCGGCGCCCTCGCGGCCGACGAGCTGCATGCCGAGAAGCCTCCCGGAGCGGCGGTCCGCGACCGCGCTCACCCACAGCGGGGCGGCGCCGGGAAAGCGGTGGGCGCGGGTGGTCGAACGGATCGTCGCCGCGGCCGGCTCGAAGCCGGCCGCCGCGGCCTCGGCGGCGCTCAGGCCCGTGCGGGCGACCTCGAGCCCGAAGACCCGGAAGACCGCCGTGCCCGCCACCCCGTCGAGCGCGGTCTCCTCGCCGCAGACCGTGTCGGCGACGGCCCACCCGGCGCGGTTCGCCCGGAGCGCGAGCGGGATCCAGGTCTTGCGCCCGGTGACGACATGGATCGCGTCGGCGCAGTCTCCGGCGGCGAAGATCTCCGGGTCGCTCGTCGCGAGCTTCCGGTCGACCGCGACCGCCTCCCGGACGCTCAGCGCGAGCCCCGCTTCGCGCGCGAGGCCGCTGTTCGGCTTGACGCCGACCGCGGCGAGCACGAGGTCGGCCTCGAGCGCGAGACCGCTTCCCGAAACGCGCAGCCGGCCGCCGCGCGCCTCGATGCGCTCGACGGGCGCTCCGGCGTGCAGGCCGACCCCGTGGTCTTCGAGCTCGCGGCGCACGGCCTGGGCGAGCTCCGGGGCCGTTCCGGGCATGAACTCCGGCCGCGGCTTGACCATGTCGACCCCGATGCCGAGCGCGCGCAGGCTCTCGCACATCTCCATGCCGACGTACCCCATGCCGAGGATGACGGCGTGTCTCACGCCGCCGGCGGCGAGCAGGGCCTTGATCCGGCGTCCGTCCGCAAGCGTCTTCAAGGGGAGCACCCCCGGAAGCTCCGCCCCGGGGATCTCGGGGATGATCGCGGCGGCGCCGGTGGCGATCAACAGCTTGTCGTAGGGCTGTTCGAAGGCGGCCCCGTCCAGGGTCGCGCCGCAGACCACCTTCCGGCCGCGGTCGATCGACGTGGCGCGGTGCCCGGTGCGCAGGTCGATGCCCTGCTGGTCGCGGAAGACCTCCGCCCGCCGCACGACGAGGTCCTCGATGTCCCGCTCTGGCGCCGCCAGATTGTAGGGGAGGTTTCAGGCGCTGTAGGAGACGTCGCGGGTCTGTTCGAGAACGATCACCTCGAGGTCGGGCCGGTTGCGCTTGGCGCGGCTCGCCGCGCTCATCCCGGCCGCATCGCCGCCGATGACGACGAACTTCATGAGGCCCCCTTCGCCGGGCTTGTCTTGGCCGGCTTGCTTTTTGAGGATGGTGTCGTTAAATGCTTAATGCAAAAACGGCTCCGTTTCAATCGCATTCCGCATTTCGACGAGGCCCTTGACGCTCGTGACCCCTTCCCGTGCGCTTTTCTCCCGCATCGAGGCCCTGCTTCCCCGCGCGATGATCCGCGACCGGCAGGCGGCGGCGGCCGCCCTCGCGGCGCTCCGGCGCTCCGGCGTCGCCTCGGCCGCGTCCTGCGAGCGGCTGGCGCGGCTCGCCGCCCGCCTCGAGGCCTCCGCCGCCGAGCGCGAGCGCCGCGCGGGCGGCGTGCCGGCGCTCGACTACCCGCCCGAGCTTCCGATCACCGCCCGGAGGCCGGAGATCGTCGCCGCGGTGCGCCGCCACCCGGTCGTCATCGTCGCGGGCGAGACCGGCTCGGGCAAGTCCACCCAGCTGCCCAAAATGTGCCTCGAGGCCGGGTGCGGCATCGGCGGCGTGATCGGCCACACCCAGCCGCGGCGGATTGCGGCGGCCGCGGTGGCGCGGCGGATCGCCGAAGAGCTCGGGCAGCCGCTCGGCGGGGCGGTCGGGTTCAAGATCCGCTTCACCGACCGCACCTCCCGGCAGGGCTACATCAAGCTCATGACCGACGGGGTGCTCCTGGCCGAGACCCAGAGCGATCCGTGGCTCGGCGCCTACGATGCGCTCATCGTCGACGAGGCCCACGAGCGCAGCCTGAACATCGACGTCATCTTGGGCCTCCTGCGCCGGCTGCTCGAAAGGCGCCGCGACCTGAAGGTCGTGATCACCTCGGCGACCATCGACACGGCCAAGTTCTCCCAGGCCTTCGGCGGGGCGCCGGTCGTTACGGTGAGCGGCCGGAGCTATCCGGTCGAGGTCCGCTACCGGCCGCCGGAGGAGGAGCCGGAGCGGGCGGCGGAGGGCGAGCCCTCGCACGTGGAGCTCGCCGTGCGCGCGGTCGCCGAGATCGAGCGCGAGGGCCCCTTCGGGGACGTGCTCGTCTTCATGCCGACCGAGCAGGACATCCGCGACACCTGCGAGCTCCTCGCGGGCCGGGGCGGGCCGCCGGCGCTCGTGCTCCCCCTGTATGCACGCCTTTCGGCCGCCGAACAGGCGCGCGTCTTCCGCCCCGCCGCCGGGCGGCGGATCATCGTCGCGACCAACGTGGCCGAGACCGCGCTCACGATCCCCGGGATCCGCTTCGTCGTCGACACGGGGCTCGCGCGCGAGCGGCGCTACTCCCCGCGCACGCGCACGGCGGCGCTGCCCGTCGTGCCGATCGCGCAGAGCAGCGCCGAGCAGCGCAAGGGCCGCGCCGGCCGGACCCAGGGCGGGGTCTGCATCCGCCTCTACAGCGAGGAGGACTTCCGCGCCCGGCCCGCCTTCACCCGGCCCGAGATCCTGCGCGCGAACCTGGCCGAGGTGATCCTGCGCCTGGTGGCCCTCGGCCTCGGGGCGGTCGAGGACTTCCCCTTCATCGACCGGCCCGACGCGCGCAGCATCCGCGACGGCTTCAGCCTGCTCGTGGAGCTGGGGGCGATCGCGGAGGCCGCCGGCCCGCAGGCCGGGGCGCCCCGGGAGCGGACGCCCGCCGGCGGCGCGGCCGCCGCGCGCGGGGTGCGGCTGACGACGATCGGCCGGCAGATGGCGCGGATGCCCCTCGACCCGCGCCTGGCGCGGATGCTGATCGCCGCCCGCGAACAGGGGTGCGTGGCGGCGGTCGCGGTGATCGCGGCCGCCCTGAGCATCCAGGACCCGCGCGAGCGGCCGGCGGAGAAAACCGCCGAGGCCGACCGCGCCCACGCCGCCTTCCGCCACCCGGGATCGGACTTCCTCACCTTTCTCGTCATCTGGGAGCGCTACCAGGCGCTGCGCCGCGGCGGGGCGGGGCGCGGCGCCCTCAAGCGCTTCTGCCGCGACCACTTCCTCTCCGCCCGGCGGATGGGCGAATGGGAGGACGTCCACCGCCAGATCGAGGAGATCCTGGCCGAGTCCGGCGACCGCCCGGCGGTGCCGCCCTTCCGCTTCCCCGACTCCGAGCTGCGCCTGCCGCCCGCCGACTGCGAAAGGATCCACCGGGCGGTGCTCGCGGGGTTCCTTGCGAACATCGCGGCGAAAAAAGAGGCGCACCTCTACCGGGCGGCGAAGGGGCGGGAGGCGATGATCTTTCCGGGCTCCGGGCTCTTCGGGGCCCCTCCCGCCTGGATCGTCGCCGCCGAGCTCGTCGAGACCTCGCGGCTCTTCGCGCGCACGGCGGCCGCCGTGGAGCCCGACTGGATCGAGGCGGCCGGGGCGGGATTGTGCCGCTCGAGCTATTCCGACCCGCGGTGGGACCCCCGGCGCGAGCAGGTGGTGGCCACCGAGCAGGTGACGCTCTTCGGCCTCGTCCTCGTGCCCGCGCGCACCGTGGCCTATGACCGGATCGACCCCGAGGCGGCCGGCGAGATCTTCGTGCGCCGGGCCCTGGTCGGCGGCGAGATCCGGCGGGAGCCGGGGTTCCTGCGCGCCAACCGCGAGCTCGCCGAGCGCCTCCGCGGCTACGAGGAGCGCCTGCGGCGCCGGGACCTCGTCGCCGACGACGAGGCGCTCGTCGCCTTCTACCGGGCGCGGCTGCCCGGGATCTGCGACCCGCGCTCGCTTTCCCGGCTCATCCGGGAGCGCGGCGGCGACGGGTTCCTCCGGCTGCGCGAGGATGACCTGCTCCGGGTCCGGCCGGACCCGGCGGAGCTTGAGCGGTTTCCCGAGACCGTCGCGGCGGGCGGGGGGCGCTTCGCGTGCCGCTACCGCTTCGCGCCCGGCCGCGAGGAGGACGGCGTCACGCTGGCGGTGCCCGCGGCCGCCGCCGGCGCGCTGTCGCCGCCGGACCTGGACTGGCTGGTGCCCGGCCTTCTGCGGGAGCGGATCGAGGCCATGCTGCGGGCGCTCCCCCGCGATCTGCGCCGCCGCATCGGGTCGCTCGCCGCGGCCCGCGACCTCGCCCTGGCCGAGATGCCGCGGGGCGGGCGGCCGCTCGCCGCGGCGCTCGCCGAGTTTCTCCGGCAGCGCTTCGGGCTCGAGGTTTCGGCGGCGCTCTGGCCGCCGGAGGCGGGCGCGGAGCGGCTTCGCCTGCGCCTCGAGATCCTGTCGGCCGACGGGCGACCGATCGCCTCGGGCCGCGACCCGCAGCTGCTGCGCCGGCCGCTGAACGCCCGCGGGATCCCCGAGGAGGTGCGCGGCCGCTGGGAGCGCCGGGGGCTCGCCACCTGGGACTGCGGCGAGCTTCCCCGCGTCGTGCAGAACGATCCGGGGGCCCCCGCCGCCTGGGCGGCGTTTCCGGCGCTCGTTCCGGCCGAGGCGGGGGCCGACCTGAAGCTCTTCAGCCGCCGCGACCAGGCCGAGGCGGTCCACCCCCGCGGGGTCGCGGCCCTCTGCCGGGCGCGGCTCGCCGGGGAGCTGAAGCGCCTCCAGCGCGGGCTGTCGCTCCCCGAGGAGGTGCATGCGGCCGCGCGCGCCTTCGGCGGCGCGCGGGCGCTCGAGGCGGCCGTCATTGACCGGGTGGTGGCGGAGCTTTTCGCCGCCGATGTCCGCACCCCCGCGGAGTTCGACGCGCTCACCGCCGCGGGAGCGGCCCGGCTCGGCGCCGCGGCGCGCGAGCTCCTCTATGCCGTGATCCCGGTGCTCGCGGCCCACGCCGCGGCGCGGGCGGAGATGGCCGCGTTGGCCCGCATGACCGGCCCGGGGGCGGAGTTCCGCCGGCAGATGGAGGCCGAGCTCGCCCGCCTGCTGCCGCCGGGCTTCGTCGAACTCTATGCGCGCGGCCGCATGCCGCAGCTCGTCCGCTTCCTGCGGGCGTTCGCGGTGCGGGTGCGGCGCGCGGCGCTCGATCTCGAGAAGGACCGCGCCAAGGCCGCCGCCGTCGCGGGGCCGGCCGAGCGGCTGAAGGGGCTGCTCGCGACGCTTTCGCCCGACACCTCGGAGGAGAAGCGCCGGGCGCTCGAGGAGCTCTTCTGGATGATCGAGGAGTACAAGGTCGCCGTCTTCGCCCCGGAGGTCGGCACCCCGGCGAAGGTGAGCCCCAAGCGGTTGAACGCGAAGATCGCCGCCATCGAGCGGCTGGCGTAGAGCGGGAGGCGCGCGGATGAATCCGCCGACCGAGAGGGTGGAGGCGCAGGGGGCGGGCCGGGAGCCCGGCGGCCCGCCGCGGGTCTCGGTCGTCATTCCGACCTGGAACCGCGCCTGGTGCCTCGGCGAGGCGCTCGACTCGGTGCTCGCCCAGGGCTTCCGGGACTTCGAGCTCATCGTCGTCGACGACGGCTCGACCGACGGGACGGCCGGCCTGCTCGCGCGCTACGGGGCGGCGCTGCGGACGATCCGCCAGGAGAACCGCGGGGTCGCCGCCGCGCGCAACGCGGGGATCGCCGCCGCCCGGGGGGCGCTGATCGCCTTTCTCGACTCCGACGACCTCTGGCTTCCCGAGAAGCTCGCCGTCCAGGTCGCGCACTTCGACCGCCGCCCCGCGGCGCTCATCTGCCAGACCGGGGAGATCTGGGTGCGCCGGGGCCGCCGGGTGAACCCCCGGCGCCGCCACCGCAAGCCGGAGGGGATGATCTTCGAGCCCTCGCTCGAGCTCTGCCTCGTCAGCCCCTCGGCCGTCATGCTGCGCCGGGAGCTCCTGGCGGAGGTCGGGCTCTTCGACGAGGAGCTGCCCGCCTGCGAGGACTACGACCTGTGGCTGCGGGTCGCCTGCCGCCACCCGGTCGACCTGATCGACCGGCCGCTCGTCGTCAAGCGCGGCGGGCACCCGGACCAGTTGAGCGCCGCCTGGGGCCTCGACCGTTTCCGCATCCGCTCGCTCGCCCGGCTGCTCGCCAGCGGGCGGCTCGACCCGGACCAGGCGCGGGCCGCCGCGCGCACGCTGCGGCAGAAGTGCGCCGTCTACGCCAACGGCTGCCGCAAGCGCGGGCGCCTGGCGGAGGCGGAGGCCTGCGAGGCGCTCGCCGCGCCATACGGCGCCCGCGCCTGATCGGGGCCGCGGCCGCGAGTCTTCCGGCCGCCGGCGCCGGTCAGGCCTGGGTGACGCGCAGCACCTCCTCGAGGGTCGTGACCCCCTCGAGGACCTTCTGGATCCCGTCCTGGCGCAGCGTCAGCATGCCGTCCTGCACGGCCTGGGCCTTGATGCGGTTGGCGTCGAAGGTCTGCAGGACGAGCGTTTTGATCGCATCGCCCATCAGCATGATCTCGAAGATGCCGAGCCGGCCGCGGTAGCCGGTCTGGAAGCACTTTTCGCAGCCGACGGCGTTGAAGACGGGCGCGCCGGTGAAGAGCTTGGGGTCGACGCCGATGCTCTCGAGGTAGACCGTCTTGGGGGATGTGGGCCGCTTGCAGTCGGTGCAGAGCACGCGCACCAGGCGCTGGGCGAGGACCGCCAGGACCGAGGAGGAGATGAGAAACGGCTCGACCCCGATGTCGACGAGCCGCGTGATGGCCGAGGGCGAGTCGTTCGTGTGCAGGGTCGAGAAGACCAGATGCCCGGTGAGCGCCGACTGGACGGCGATGTCGGCGGTCTCCTTGTCGCGGATCTCGCCGATCAGGATGACGTCCGGATCCTGGCGCACGATGGAGCGCAGCCCCCGCGCGAAGGTGAGCTCGATCTTCGGATTGACCTGGATCTGGCTGATGCCCTTCAACTGGTATTCGATCGGGTCCTCGATGGTGATGATGTTGATGTCCGGCTTGTTGATCGAGGAGAGGATCGCGTAGAGGGTCGTGGTCTTGCCGCTTCCGGTCGGCCCGGTGACGAGGATGATCCCGTTCGGCGAGGAGACGAGCCGGCGCACCAGGGCGAGCCGCTTCTCGGAGAGCCCCAGGTCCTTCATTTCCAGGAGCGACCCGGATTTGTTGAGCAGCCGCAGCACGAGCCGCTCGCCGAAGGCCGTGGGGATGGTGGAGACGCGGACGTCGATGTCCTGGTCGCCCACGCGCACGTCGAAGCGCCCGTCCTGGGGCAGGCGCTTTTCGGCGATGTTCATCTTGGCCATCACCTTGACGCGCGAGATGAGCGCCGGCTGGACCCACTTCGGCGGGGTGAGCAGATCGTAGAGGATCCCGTCCACGCGGTAGCGCACGGTGAAGCTGTTCTGGTAGGGCTCGAAGTGGATGTCGCTCGCGCGGGCCTTGATGGACTGGGAGATGATGTGGTTCACGAGCTTGATGATGGGCGCCTCGCTCGTGTCGTCCAGCAGGTCGGCGGTCTCCTCGATCTCGCTGATGATCGTCGTGCCGGTCTCCTCCATGTCCTGCACGAGCCGCTCGGCGGAGTCGCGGCGCATGTCGTACTGCAAATTGATGGCCGAGAGGATGGCGTCGCGGGGGGCGAGCACCAGCCGGTAGTCGTCGAGGTCGAGCTGGCGCACGACGTCGTCGAGCGCGGCGAACTCCGTCAAGTCGCGCACGGCGATGACGAAGCCCGCCTCGCAGACCGTCCGGCCGCCGCCGCCGCCGTCCTCCAGCCCGCACTCGGCGGCGGTGACCGGCCGGCGGCAGTTGAGCGGGACGAGCACGTGCTTCTTCAGGAACTGGATCGGCAGCCGGGAGACGAGCTCGGCGTCGATGTCGGAGAGCGGCAGCTTGCGCCAGAAGGGGATGTCGGCGATGAGGCCCAGCGCCTCGAGGAGCTGCGCCTCGCTGATCGCCTTCTGCTGGATCAGGATCTCTCCGAGCTGCCCGCCCTTCTCGGCCTTGATCTGCTCGGCGGCGGCGAGCGCCTCGCTGGCGAGCGCAAAACGGCTTGTCAGTATCTCCCCTAACCGGCTCATGGGTCCCTGTCGCTGGTTTCGACCGGCGGTCACTTGGTCTGGTAGAGCTTGATCTCGCCGCCCTTCACGGCGCTGTCGGCGGCGGGCTTCTTCTCCTGGTAGAGCGCTTCGGCCTCGGCGGGGTTCTTGACCACCCGGGGCGTGATGAAAATGTAGAGGTTCGTGCGGTTGTTGGCCTTGCTCTGGGTCTTGAAGAGCCAGCCGATGAGCGGAATGTCGCCGAGCCCCGGGACCTGGGTCACGTTTTCGTTGCGGTTGTCGTCGATCAGCCCCCCGATCACGATCGTGTTGTTGTCCTGGACGAGGACGGTGGTCTCGATCGTGCGCTTCTGCGTGACCGGGCGGGTGGCGGTGGTGGCGGCGGTCGCCACCCGGTCGAGGTTTGTCACCTCGAGGGAGAGCTTCAGGCGGACGTTGCGCCCCTCGCTCACGTGCGGGGTGATCTTGAGGATCTTGCCGACGTCGCGGTACTCGAAGGACTCGTAGCTGCCGCCGGAGACGTCGGTGGTCGACCGGGTCTGGAAGGGGCGGTTTTCGCCGACCGTGATCCGGGCCTCCTCGTTGTCGGTCGTGAGGATCTGCGGGGTGGAGAGGATCGTGAAGTCGTCGTTTTCCTTGACGGCGTTCACGATGGCCGAGATGTTGGAGAGGGCGACCCCGCCGAGCGTGATCGGCTGGGTGAGGATCCCCACCGCGAGCCCCGAGCCGAGCACCCCGGCCGTCGTCCCCGGGGTCGGGCCGCCGAAGGCCCCGCCGTAGACCGCCTGGTTGCCGTCGATGCGCGTGTCCTCGAAGAGCTGCCAGCGCACCCCGAGGTCCAGGCTGCGGGTCGCGTTCACCTCCATGATGAGCGACTCGATGTAGACCATGGCCCGCGGGATGTCGAGCTTTTTGATGACGGCCTCGACGACCTCGTAGTCCTCCTTGTCGGCCATGATGATCAGGCTGTTGGTCGCCTTGTCGGCGTTGATCTGCACCTTGCCGAGCACGACCGCCGCCGGGCCGCGGGCGGCCGTCCCCCCGGCCGTCCCGCCGCCGGCCGCGCCGATGGCGGCCGAGCCGGCGCCGGTCTGCTGCGAGGGGATCTCCGAGAGCACTTTGGCGAGGTCCTCGGCCGAGGCATGCTCGCAGGTGTAGACGTGGATCTTGCCCTTGCCGCGCGGGGTCTCGCGGTCGATCAGCGACACCAGCTGCTTGATGCGCTCGGTTTCGACCTCGCTCGCCAGCACGACGAGCGTGCTGGTGCGCTCGTCGGCGACGATGACCGCCTGGCGCTCGAGGTCCGGCTTGCCCGCCCGGGGGGGGCCGGGCTTGAAGAGGTTCGTCATCAGGGTCGCGAGCTTCGCGGCGTCGGCGTGCGCGAGCGGGATGACGGAGATTTTCTGGCCGCTGCCGGGGACGTCCAGCGGCTTCAAGATCTTGAGCAGGCGCTGGATGTTGGAGTGGACGTCGGTGACGATCAGCGTGTTGGCCGGCGGGTAGGAGAGGACCACGCTGTTCTTGGAGACGAGCGGCGTGAGCAGCCGCTTCACCTCCTCGGGGTCGGCGTAGCGCAGGGGGATGAGCTGGGTGACGATGCGGTCCTCGGGGTTGGCCCGCTCCAGGTCGAGCAGCGTCTGGATGTTCCGGGAGCGCGCCTCCGGGGAGGGCAGGATCTTCACCACCTCGCCGGCCTTGACGGTCGTGAAGCCGTTCACCTCCAGCACGGATTCGAAAACGCGGTAGGCCTCGTCGAGCGAGATGCGGGCCGGCGAGATGATCGTGACCCGGCCCTTGACGTTGCTGTCCACGACGAAGTTCGTCCCGGTGAGCTCGCTCATGAACTTGATGAAGAGCAGGATGTCGACGTTGTTGAAGTCGATCGAGACGAACTGCTCCTTGGCGGCCGCGGGCTGGGCGGCGGCGCCCGGCGGCGCGGCCGCCGTTCCCAGCCACAAAAGGGCCGCCAGGGCCGCGGCCGCGAGGCCCGCGGGCTTTCGGGGCAGGCAGATGCGCTGGTCCATGTCCACTCCTGAGAACCGCAAGGCCCCTGCGGTTATTCGACCTTGTATTCGAGCGTCTGTTCGCGGCCGCGCCGCTTGACGGTGACCTGCAGCGGCCCCTCCGTCGAAAGCGATCCGAAGACTTTCATGGCGTCCTCGACCGTTTCGATCGCCTGGCCGTTCACGCCGGTGATGACGTCGCCGTTGCGCAGCCGGAGCCGCCGGAAGATGGCGTTCGGCTTGATCCCGGTGATCGCGATCCCGGCGGGCCTGCCGTCCTCGATGTTGGGGCGGAAGGTCGCCTGGGTCATGATCTCGCTCAGGTTCTCCATCGCCTTCTCGATCTGCTCCTCGGGGACGGAGACCTGCTGGACCGGCTCCCCGCCCGGTGCGGCGGCCCGGGGGGCCTCGGGACGACCGCCCGCCGGCGCCGGCGCGCGGGCGAAGGCGCCGGGCTCCTCCATGGCGAGCACCTCGTCGCGGCCCTCGACGCTCAAGACCACCTTCTGGCGCAGGATCATCTTCACCACGGCGTTCTGCACCGCGTCGCCCGGCCGGTAGAGCAGCTGCTCGCGGGTCTTCTGGTCCTCGATCACCGCCGCCGCGGCCTGGCCGTCGGGGCCGGAGACCGTCCCCCAGAGCCTGAGCTTGAGCTCGGTCTGCTTGAGCTTGTCGACGTCGAGCGCCGCCGCGCGGCCTTTCTCGTCCCCGCCGCCCTGCCGGGCGGCGTTGAAGAGGTTGCGCTCGACGACCACGCGGTAATCGGCGGCCGCGGGGACGGGCTCGTTCTCCGGCGGCGCGCCCGCGGCCGCGCCGGTCGCCGCCGTCCCCGGGCCCGCGTCCCAGCCCGCGGAGAAGACCGCGTAGAAGAGCGCGACCGCGAAGTAGGCCCCGATGGCGACGAGCGCGAGGTTGATGGCGGTGAAGATGCGGTTGGTCATCTCTTCCAGACTACCATAGAATCCCGGTGAATCCCATATTGCCGGGCATCGGCGCCGCCGTCGTGGCCCTCAATTCAGGGCGAAGCCCGGCGCCGCGATGCTCCCGGTCAGCTTGAACGCGAGCCCCCCGCGGCGGCGCAGGAAGTTGGGCGGCAGGCTGCCCTCCAGGCGGGCCGCCAGCGCGTGGTGCGGGGTGAGCTTCCCGTTCAGGTTGAGCGCGTTCCCGGCGGCCGCGGGATCGAGCGCGATCGTTCCGGCGAGCTCCGCATCCAGCTCGCTGCCCTTCAGCCGCGCGCTGCGCACCAGCAGGCGTCGGCCCTGCACCCCGAGCTCGGCGTCGATCGTCCGGAAGGTGAGCTCCCGCTGATCGAAGAGCGGCTGCGCGAGCTCGACGCGGGCGTCGGCGGCCGAGAGCCGGGCGGTCGTCCCCCCGGCCGGCCGGACGGCCACCTCGGCGCTGAGCGTCCCCGAGAGCCGGCCTCCCGGGATCGCCTGGAGGCCGGGGATTTTTTCGAGCTGCGCCCCCTCCAGGCGGGCGCTCAGGCTCAAGAGCCCCCCGGCCTCCCCGGCGGTCTCGGCGCCGCCGGTGAGGGTCCCGCCCGCCAGCGCCCCGCTGAAGCGCAAGCGGCCGGCCTCCCGGAAGAGGAGCGCGAGCTCCGGGACGACCCGGAGCCGCTCGATCGTCGCGACGGCTTTTCCGCCGTGCGCGATCGCGACCTCGCTCAGCACCACGGCGAAGGGCAGCCCCGGCCGGAGGTCGCCGATCGTGACCTCCGCCCCGGGCAGCGCCTGGCCGACGCGCCGGGCCGCCGCGGCGCGCAGCGCCTGCGAGGGAAACAGGAGGTAGAGCAGGAGCAGGACCACGGCCGCCGTGTAGGCCGCGTATCCCAGCCCCTGGCGCCGGGAGATCACGGGCATCGCTCACAGCTCCAGCGTGTCCACCTGCAGGATGGCATCCAGCAGCCCCTCCTTCTGGTCGCGGCGGCTGATGGAAAGCTTGCTGACCGCGACCATGTTGCGGGAGGTCTCGACCGCGACGAGGTAGTTGTTGAGCTGCTCGAGCGTCACCGCCTCCAGCTTCATCTCCACCCGCGACAGCTTGTACGGGGTGTTCTTCTGTTCGGTTTTCGAGGGCTTCATGTAGCTCACGCGCTCCTTGACCCCGGTCTTGCCGGCGAGCTGGTCCAGGAACGAAAAGAGGGTGAAATTCCTGTCCCGCCGGCCGAAGCGCGCCTCGGCGCTGCGGGAGGCCGCGCGCAGCTGATCGACCTCGCCCTTCAAGCGCTGCATCTCGGCGAGCATGAGCGTTTTCGCCCGGATGGCGCGTTCGGCCTGCGCGCGGCGCTCGAAGGCCGGAAGGATCAGAAGCTGAACCGCCAGGAAGACGACGAGCAGGCACCCCCCGCCGGCGACCACGAGCTTCTCGCGGCGGCTGAGTTTGCTCAGGCTGACGCGTTTGACCAGGGCGTCGAGTTTCATGGGCGCGGCGTTTTTCCCTTTCTCGGGCCGGCCGGCCGGCCAGGCGCCGTCACAGGTCCACCTTCAGCTGGAAGTTCACCTCTTTGCCGGAGCGGTCGGTGTTGGCCGAGTTGATGGTGACTTTCTTGAACCCGGGGATGCGCTCCAGCCGGCCCTTGATGTCGTCCACCGCGTTGAAGCCCGCCGTCGTGCCCGCGATCGTCACGGCCTCCGGGCCGATCACCAGGCGCTCGATCACCACCGCGACCTCCGGCGGGATGCTCTCGCTCAGGTTCTTCAGGACGTCGATCGCGCGCGGCGCGGTGCGGTTCTCCCCGGCGAGAGCGGTCGCCTTCTTCAGGTCCTGCAGGCTGATCTGCATCTGCTGGAAGGGGTCCGTGATCTTCTGGACCTCCGGGAAGCTCTCCTTCAGCACGGCGGCCATCTGCCGGTCGAGCGCCGCCAGCCGGTTCTTGGCGATCACGGACCGGCCGATCAGGCTGCCGAGCATGATCGCGAGCACGACGGCGGCGAGAACCCCGGTGCGCACGAGGTGCTCGCGGTGGCGCGAGAGGATCTTCTTTCCCGGGAACTGGCTGCGGTGGAAATTCAGGCCGCCCAGGCCCTCGATCTCCGCCATGGCCATCGCGAGCGCCCCGTCCATGAGGGCCGGCTGCCATGCGGCCGGGTCGTCCGCGTCCCAGGCGACGTTGAGGGCGCGGCCGAGATCGGCGGGCTCGAGGTCGACCGGCAGCTCCGCCGCCAGGGCGGGCAGGTCGATGCCCGCCAGCCCGCTTCCGGTCATCCGCACCCGCGCGGCCGCCGGGGCGTCCGGCCAGAGCTCCTCGACGGCGGCCAGCGTCGTGCGGATCTGGCTGCGGACCGCGAGCCTCCGGGCCTCGGCCGCCGGCGGCAGGGGAAACGTGCGCAGCAGCCGGACCTGCCCCTGCCGCGCGACGGTCAGGGCGCCGCAGCGGTCGCCGACCTCCGCGCTCATCACGGTCTCCTCGGGCTCCGCGGCGCGGGCGATCAGGGAGCCGAAGGCGAGCACGCTCGGCGCCAGCCGCTCCGGCTCGAAGCCGGCCGCGGCGAGATCGGCGAGGAAGGGCGCAAGGCGCGCCTTCTCCACCGCCACGGCGAGGACCTCGCTGCCGCCGCCGGAGGCGGCGCCGGAGAGCCGGTCGAAGTCGACGGCGATATCCTCCGCCGGGTTGGGCAGGTGCGCCTCGAGCTCGAAGGGCAGGACCATGCGGATTTTCTTGGGCTGGTCGAAGGGGATGACGAGGTTGCGGCTCGAGAATAGCGATGCCGGGATGGAGACGGCGCAGTCCGTCTGGTCGAGGTCCATCGCGGCGGCGACGGCGGCGAGCGCCGTGCGCAGGCCCTGCGGGTCGGTGTCGGCGGGGGGGATCGGAACGCTCATCGCGCCGATGATCCAGCTCTCCCGCAGGCTGCTTTTCACCAGCACGGCGGCGACGCTCGTGTGGCGGATGTCCAGGCCGAGGACTTTGCGGCTCATGTCGTTTCCGGGAAGCTCAACGGTTCAATCCACCTTCCAACTTAATACCCGACAGGTCCACTTGCCACTCTGCGGCGCCTGGACCCGCTGCACCACCGCCGTGACGACGGTCGCGGCGTCGTGGAGGACGGCCGCGGACTCGATGCGGAAAAGGTCGCTCGACAGGGTGACGAGCCGGGGATCGAGCTTGACCGCCTGCATGCCCGGCAGCTCCCGCCACCAGGAGGGGTCGTGCATGTCGACCTTCATCTTGCCGCTGACGATGTCCCGCCGGATCTCGTCGAGGGTTTCGACGAGCTCCTCGCTTTCCTCCGGAAACAGGGCGAAGAGCACGGGCAGCTCGGCGGTGTTGACGTTGATCCGGCCCGAGTAGGTGACGCCCGTCCCCTCGCCCGGGACGGCGCCGTGCACCGTCAGGTAGGGCGCGATCCCGGGGAGGTCGCCTTCGCCGAAGAGCAGCGCCGGCGTGATGCCCTTGACCAGCAGGAGCTCATCGATCTCGACCACCGGCCCGTTGCGGCAGGGATAGGGCGGGCGGCGCTCGGCGTAATAGCTCGACTCCGCCCCGCTCAAGCCGGTGATCGCGTCGTCGTCGCCGCTGTCCATCCAATCCTTGAGGGAGTTGATGATCGCCTCCGGCTGCTCGTCCTCCGTCAGCGCCGCCGTGCGCCCCTTCAGGTCGGTGAAGCGCTTCAGGAACCGCTCCCAGAGCGTGCGCTGGCCCGCGTTGAACTCCCGGCCATCCGGAGAGCCGACGAGCGCGTTCACCTGCAGCCGGCTCGACTCGTCGGTGATCCGCAGGGTCAGCCTGCCGTCCTCGAAGGGGAGCTCCTGGAGGATCTTCTCCAGCACCTCCGGGTTGGCCCAGTCGTCGAGCGGGGTGTCGGTGTCGTTGTCGGTCTTGTCCTTGGCGAGCACCGCCATGGCCACGGCCACCCCCCCGGCGGCCATCTGGGTGAGCGTCAACTGGTCGCGGGCGGCGGCGGCGGTGATGAGCCCCGTGCGCGCCCGGCGGTTGAATTCGAGCGCGGTGGCCACGAGCACCGTCATGACGGCGAGGGTGACGAGCAGGGCGATCCCGCGCCGCCCGGACCCGGGCCGGGCCGGCGGCGTGATCGCCAAGCGGCGGAAACCTCGGCCCATGGCTTACCCTTTCTTCTTGCGCGCCATGGCGGGCCGCACGATCGTTTCGAAAAGGGCGCGCTCCTCGCCCTCCCCGATCTCCAGCCGCAGCGCGACCATCACCGGCGTCGCCATCCCGAACTGCTCGGATTCGGAGTCCCACGTTTCGGACTCGGTTCCGTCCTCGGCGAAATAGACGGCTGCCAAGGATTTGACGTTTTCGCAAAGCACCGGGTCGGCCGCGCGCTCCTCGAAGCGCGCGGGGTAGGGGTAGAGGTGATCCGCGCGGCGCAGGCGGAATCCGCCGTCGCGGCGCGCCTGCACGTAGTAGACGATCTCCGCGATCCCCTCGCGGGCGGCTTTTTCGAGCGCCACGTGCGCCCGGCTCGTGAAGCGGATTCGAGCAAATCGCGTGCCATCGACCGTTTCAACCGTCGCCGTGAAGCGGAAGGGCTCCGGCGGGTCGTCCGGCGCCTTCGGCTTCCCCCCCACGGATTCGGCGACGGTGATGTTCTCCAGGTCGAGCGCCATCCGGTTCAGGCAGTTCTTGCCCATTTCGAAGAGGGCCTGGCCGCCGCTGAGGGCCCCGGTGGTCGAGAAGACCATGTTGAAGGAGGCGAGCACGGTGGTGACGACGAGCGCGAGGATCACCACCGCCACGAGAATTTCCATCAGCGTGAAGCCGGCGGAGCCGCAGCGTGCGCCGCCGGGGCCCGGGGGGGCCTCCCGGGTCCGCCTGCCGGGCTCCGCGGCGATCGTCTTTCTCCCGCCGGCGTTGCGCGGCGCCGGGTCATGCTCACCGATCATTTTTCCTCAGCCTGCTAGCGCCGGATCAGCCGGTAGGTCCGCAACGCGTAGCGGTATTGGCCGTCGTTCAGCTGGACGGTCACGTCGATGCGCCGGATATCCCGGGAGAGCTCGACCCCCAGGGTGGGGGAGGAGACGGCCTCGGCCGAGATCTTCCAGGCGTAGCCGGGAAAATCGCGGCCGAAATCCCCCTCCGTGGCAGCGAGCTCCGGCTGCGGGGCGCTTTCGTAGCGCGCAAGCGCGCTGCGCGCGAGCAGTGGCGCCTGGACGGCGAACCGGGTCTCCATGGCCATCTGGATCGTCTGCGAATGCAGGCGGTAGACGCTCACGAGCACGATGGCCAGGATGCCGAGGGCCACCAGGACCTCGAGCAGGGTGAAGCCGGCCGGGCCGCCGGCAGCGCGCCGGGATCGCATGGCGGGCCTACCTCAACTCCTCGAAGTCCACCCACCCGTCGAGCATGGCCACCTCGATGAGGAAGGGCTCCAGGAGAAACGTGGTGCGGGAGTCGCCGCCCGCGACCTGGATCAGCGCCCGGTCGGAGTGCCCGGCGCGGTGGAAGCGGATCTCCGCCCGGCCCGCGGCGACCCGTCCCTGGACGGGGAAGATGACCGCGACGATCCGCGCGCCGCCGGGAAGCGGCTGCGCGCGCGCGAGCGCGGCCTCCCGCTCCTCGGCGGTCATCAGCTCGTCGCTCTCCCACAGCCGGCCGCTGTCCAAATCGATGTGCAGCGTGCGCAGCCGGTGGGTGCGCAGCGCCTCCTCGCGCATGGCCTGAAGCTTCGCGATGAGATAGCGCGCGCTCTTCTGGGCGTCGTCGAGGATGAAAGCGCCTTCGAACCGCGGGACGGCGAAAAAAAAGACGATCCCGATCAGCGCCATCACGACGATCAACTCTATCAGCGTGTATCCGCGCCCCATGCACCCCGGCTTTTCAACTCCCCAGCTCGCCGCCCAACCGACTCACCAACCCACCCATCACCACCTCGTCCCCCGCCCTACTCGATCTCCCAATTGTTGATGTCCTTGTTTTCGTTTTCCCCCCCGGGGACCCCGTCGGCGCCGTAGGAGATGATGTCGAAATCCCCTTTGAGGCCCGGCGAGAGGTAGACGTACTCGTTTCCCCAGGGGTCCTTCGGCACCTTGCCCTTCTCGAGGTATCCGCCGGCGCGCCATTTTTTCGGGACCATACCGGACTCGGGCTTCTGCACCAGGGCCTGCAGCCCCTGGTCGGTGCCGGGGTACATGCCGTTGTCGAGCTTGTAGAGCTTGAGCGCGGTCTCGAGCGCCGAGATGTCCATCCGGGCCCGCACCTGCTTGGCCTCCTCCGGCCGGCCCATCAGCTTGGGGGCGACGTACATCGCGAGGATGCCCAGGATGATGATCACGACCATGATTTCGATCAAGGTGAACCCGCCCCGGCCCGCCAGGCGGCGCGCCGGCGCCGGAAGTGGCGGCTTTTGGAAACGGTTGGCTGGCGTCATCTCTTCGGTCCCTCCTTCGACGAGGCTTTTTCGGGATCCCTCGACGGCTCGGCCGCTTGACGGCGGCGCCCCGCCGCCCCCTTTTGTCAACGGATCAGCTGGTTCATTTCGAAAATCGGCAGGCAGATCGACAAGACGATGAACCCGACGAGCACCCCCATGACCAGGATCATCACCGGCTCGAGGTAGGCCGTCAGGCGCAGGATCGTGGTCTCGACCTCGTTTTCGAAGACATCCGCGATCTTGCTGAGCATCTTCTCGAGCTCGCCGCTCTGCTCCCCGACCTGGATCATCTGCACCGCGAGCATCGGAAACACCTTGCCCTCGGCGAGCGCGGACCAGAGCGTCTTGCCGCGGCCCACCTCCTCGGCGGCCTGGGCGATCACCCGCGCGATCTGGGTGTTGCCGACGATGTTCTTCACGATCTCCAGGGCGACGAGCACCGTCACCCCGTTCTCCAGGAGCGAGCCGAGCGTGCGGCTGAAGCGCGCGACGGCGAGCTTGCGCGCGAGGTTGCCGAAGAGCGGCAGGCGCAGGAGCACCCGGTCGGAATACTGCCGGCCGGCGGCGGAGGCGCGGAAGCGCCGGGCGGCGACGGTGAGCGCCGCGAGCAGCGCGAGGATCGCCCACCAGTATTGCTTGAGAAACCCGCTCAGCGCGATCAGCACCCGCGTGGGGGTCGGCAGCGCCTGCCGCATGTCGGCGAAGATCGAGGTGATCGTGGGCACGATGTAGGTGAGCAGGACGAAGAGCACGACCGCCCCGAAGAAGAGCATGAAGATCGGGTAGGCGAGGGCGGCCTGGATGCGGTTGGAGAGCGCCTGCTGCTTTTCGGTGATCTCGGCCAGCCGCTCGAGCACGATCTCGAGCGTCCCGGAGGTCTCGCCGGCCCGGACCATGTTGACGTAGATCGGCGGGAAGATCCCCGGGAAGCGGGCGAGGGCGTGGGCGAAGCTGTTGCCCTCGACGATCATGTCCTTGAGGCGCGCGAGCGTGCGCTTCAAGCCGAGCGAATTGGTCTGCGGCAGGAGGGCATCGAGCGCGGAGACGAGCGGGAATCCCGCGCCGATCAGGGTCGCGAGCTGGCGGGTGATCATCGCGACCTCCGCCGGCTTGACGCGCGACAGGCGCGCGCCGAGGCTGAAGCCTTCGCGGGCCTTCTTGGCGGCCGCCTCGCGGGCCTCGTGGATCGAGACCGGGAACTTGCCGGAGCTGCGCAGCTTCTGGCGGGCGGCCTGGATCCCCTCGGCGTCGATGATGCCGGCGGTGGTCCGCCCCTTGGCGTCGAGGGCGGTGTATTCGTAGACGGGCATGCTTCCCCCCAAAATTCTAACAATTTAAAATTATATTGAAATAAGGCTTGGTTTGCAACCGCAATCATCGGCCGGGGGGGGCGCGCCGGATTCCGGGAAAACGGCCCGTCCCGGAGCCGGTCCGGATGCCGGCGGCGGTGCGATCGGCTAATCTTCGACCGGCACGGGGAGCTCCGCCAGCAGCTCCGCCAGCAGCTCCTCCTCGGTCCGGCCCCTGAGCTTCGCCTCGGTCTTGAGGATGATGCGGTGGGCGAGCGCCGGCGGCGCGAGCGCCTTGATGTCGTCCGGGGTGACGAAGCCGCGCCCGCGGCAGGCCGCCCGCGCCTGTCCGGCGGCCTGCAGCCCGAGCGCCGCACGGGTGCTCGCCCCCAGCCGGATCTCGGCGTGCTCCCGGGTCGCGCGGGTCAGCGCCACGATGTAATCCCGGACCGCCTCCGAGACGTGCGTGCCCCGGGTAAGCCGCTGCAGCGCGAGCAGCTCCGCGCCGGCGACCACGCTCGTCAGCGTGGCCATCGGGTCGGCCTCCTGGTAGCGGCACAGCACGTCGCGCTCGGCGCCGCGGTCGGGATAGCCCAGCCGCAGCTTCAGCAGAAACCGGTCGAGCTGGGCCTCCGGCAGCGGGAAGGTGCCTTCGAGCTCGATCGGGTTCTGCGTGGCCATCAGAATGAAGGGCCGCGGCATGGGCTCCGTGCGCCAGTCGACGCTGATCTGGCGCTCCTGCATGCACTCGAGCAGGCAGGACTGAGTGCGCGGCATGGCGCGGTTGATCTCGTCGACGAGGACCACGTTGGCGAGGATCGGGCCGGGCCGGAAGTCGAATTCGGCGCGCTTCTGGTTGTAGACGTGCAGGCCCAGGACATCGGAGGGCAGCAGGTCGGGCGTGCACTGGATCCGCTTGAAGCTCAGGTCGAGCGAGCGCGCCGTCGCGCGCGCGAGCAGCGTCTTGCCCACCCCGGGGACATCCTCGATCAGGAGGTGCCCCTCGCAGAGAAGCGCGATGAAGATGAGCTCGGCCGCCGCCTCGCGCCCGATGACCGCGCGGCCGAGGTTGGCGATGAATGCCGCCGCGGCGGCCTGGACGGCCGCCGGGCCGGGGACGAGTGCGTTCATGGGTCAAGACCCCCTCTGGGTTTCGGCGCGGCGGCGCGCCTCGCCCGCTTCCACGCCGCGGCGACCTCCTGGAGCGCCTGCGGGCCGGGCTCGATTTCGCCGTAGCGCACGGCGATGTAGTGGGCCGCGATGCGGCGGAAGTCGCGGGCCGCCGCCGGCCGGAACCGGCAGAGCGCCGCCAGAAACTCCTCCGGGGTCTCATGCGGGCGCCGGACGCATCCCCGCCGGGCGGACCAGGCGAGCAGCCGGCGGTACGTCCGGCGGACGGCGGCCGCGGCGGCGGGCTCCGCCGGGGCCCCCCGCCGCCGGAGGAGCCGGCGGAGGAGCGGCGGCCAGAGGCCGCGCAGCCGCTCGGCGAGCCGCCGGAGCCATCGGGCGAGATCCTGGGAGAAGCCGCCCGCGAGCGGGGTCGACCGGCCGCCGTCGCCCGGCGCGATCCGGCGCCGGAGCCAAGCGGCGAGCTCGGCGGCCATGCGCCAGAGGCTCAGCCCGATCAGGGCGATCCAGAACCCCGCCACCATCCACCCCGCGGCGCGGCGCAGGGCATCCGGGATCCGCAGCAGCTCGGGCAGGTTCGTCCCCTCCGCCACGGCGCCCGCGGCCCCGGCGCGCATGGGGGCGGCGGCGATCTCCGGCTGGGGCAGCATGCGCGCCAGCCAGGCGAAGAACCGGGCGAGCCACCCGGCGACGAGGTCCCAGAAGCCGGCGAGGGCGGCAAGCAGCGCCTGCAGCCGCTCGGGGGTCGCCGTCGCCGCGACGAGCGCCCCCAGCCCCAGGACGAGCAGCCCGTAGACGGCGAGGAGCCCGAGCCAGGGGCCGCGCGGCCGGGTGGCGCCCGCCGCTGCCCGCGCCGCGGCCGCGCCGGCGAAAAAGAGCAGGAAGAAGAGGGCGGCGACCGGCTGCATCCACGGCACTGGGACCTGCCACTGTCCGGCGCAGAAGAACAGGAAGCCCAGCACGATCAGCCCGAACTGGAACTCGGCGAAGATGCGCCCCGGGCCGGCCGGTCCTCGCGCGAGGCGCGCGCCGCAGGCCCAGACGACGGCCCCGGCGCCCAAGGCGAGCTGCGCCGCATTCGGCCCGCCTTCGAGCCGCGCGAGCGCCGCCGCCGCGTCGATCCACCCGGCCATCCCGGCGCCGCCCTCCGGCACCCCCCACACGCGGACCGCGAGCAGGAGCCAGGCGGCGCCCGCTGATAGGAAGACGGCCGGCCCGAGCCGGCGCGGCCGGGCCGCCGCCGCCCGCCCGAGTCCGTAGGCGAGCGGCAGGCCGGCGAGAACCAGCGCCGGCGCCGGCGCGGCGGGGCCGAGAACCGGCGCGAGCAGGCCGAGCCCGGTCCACAGCCAGCAGGCCTCGAGGCCCGCGGCCGTCAGAAGCTCGACGGCGGCCGCCGCGCGCGTCATGGGGCCTCCGGGCGCATGGCGGCGAGCTCCTCGGGGGAGCGGATCCGCCGGAGCGGGACCTGCGGCGGCAGCGGCGGCGCCGGGTGGTCGCCGACCAGGATGACGAGCGGCTTGAGGCCCGACTGCGCAAGCTCCGCGCAGAACCCCGGGAGGGTTGCGGGCGGCCGGCCGGCCACGGCCACCACCGTGGTCCCGGCGGCGAGCCGGGCCCGGCAGGCGTCGAGCAGGCCGGCGAGCGGCCCGCTCGGCTGGGCCGTGACCTTGGCGAGGGCTTCGAGAAGCTCCGCCAGGCGCTCGGGGCCGGCCGCGGGCAGAAGCACCGCGGGCAGGCCGGTGTCGGCCAGGCGGGTGTTCACCACGAGGCCGACCGGGCTGCCGCCGCGGGAGAGGGCCGCCGCCACCGAGGCGCTGATGCTGATCGCCAATTCGAAGGCCTCCTCCTCCAGGCCTTCCTCCGGCCGAAAGCTCTCCACGTCGAGGGCCAGGGCGGCCTTGAAGTCCGTCGTCGCCGCCAGGACCTTCACCTGGAGCTCGAGGCTGCGGGCCGAGGCCTTCCAGTGGATCCGGCGCAGGCTGTCCCCGGGGCGCCAGGGGCGCACGCCGGCCGCATGGGTCGGGTCCTGGAAAAGGCGGCGCGGCGCCGGGAAGGCGCCCATCGGGTGGAGCGAGGGGATCGCGCGGGTGTCGAGCGGGTGGATCCGCGGGTAGACGATGAGGGGCTCGCCGCGGGGGAAGGTGCGCGTGCGGGTGTAGAGCCCGAGCAGGTCGCCCGAGGTCGCGCGGAGGTTTCCCAGGGGGTAGTATCCGCGCCGCGGGGCGGTGAGCTTGAGCTCCCAGGCGACCTCGCGGTAGGCCAAGAGCGCCGCGCCGTGGCGGGAGCCCCCGCGGCCTTCCGGCCCGCGATGGCCCTCCGGGAGGATCGCCGCCGGAAGCTCCTGCTCCACCTCCACCCAGGCGAGCGGCAGGGGCTTGCGGTTTGCGACGCGCAGGCTGGCGCGGATCGGCTCGCCGGGGAAAAAGCGCCGGCCGCGGAAGCGCCGCTCGACCGTGACCCCCCAGATGGCCAGCCGGCACCACAGCCGCGCGAGGCCGGCGAGCGCCAGGAAGAACGCGGCGAGGAGCGCCGGCGCGGGCTGGGAAAGCCCGGCGGCGAAGACGAGCAGGGCCGCGACCGCCCCCACCCCGCCGGGCTTGAGGAGGTTCCCGGCGGCCACGACGGCGTCTCGGGGCGGGGCGGCGGGGCGGCGGCGGTCGGCGTTCAAGGCGCGGGTCGCCCCGGCGTCACCCGATGAAGCCGGGCTTCAGGAACTCCGGGTCCGGGTAGGTGTAGAAGCCCTTGCCGCTCTTCACGCCGAGCTCGCCGCGGTCGATCATCGCGCGGAGCGCGGCCGGCGGGTGGTCCTTGGGGTCCTTCGAGTCGCCGAAGTAGACCATCTCGATGTCCCAGATCACGTCGAGGCCCACCTTGTCCATGAGCGCGAAGGGGCCCTCTTTCATGCGGGTGAAGATCATCCAGGCGCGGTCGATGTCCATGAAGTTGACGAACCCGTTGCCCCACATGTAAAGGACCTCGCGCTTGATCGCGCGCCAGACCCGGTTGAAGCAGAAGCCGAGCAGCTCCCGGTTGACGGTGAGCGGCACGCAGCCGATCGACCGGATCCAGGCGATCCCCTGCGCCATGACCTCCGGCCGCGTGCGGCTGCCGCCCATGATGTCCACCATGTTGACGCCCTGCATCGGGAAGTAGAAATGGATGTTGAGCGCCTGCTCGGGCCGGCCGCCCGCCCGCTCGAGGCGCGAGACCGGCATCGAGGAGCTGTTCGTGGCGATGATCGCGCCGGGGGCGGCGAGCCGGCCGATCGCCTTCCAGACTTGGCGCTTGAGCGCCAGGTTCTCCGGCACCGCCTCGAGGATGAGCTCGGCGTCGGCGACCGCGGCGCCGAGCTCCTGGACCTGGCGGACCTTGCGCGCGCAGGCCTCCCACTGGTTCCAGGGGACGAAGGGGGAGACCTTTTTCGCCTTGAGGTCGGCCCGAAGCTTCTCGAAAGTTTCGCGGAAAGCGCCCGGCCGCGGGTCGACCACCGTCACCTCGTAGCCGGCCCGCGCGGCGATCATCGCGATCTGGGTGCCCTGGATCCCGGTGCCGACCACGGCGAACTTCGTGAGCGGCAGCCGGGATGGTTTTGCTTGCGCCATGGAGGCCTCCTTGTCGGTGAAGGTCTTCCCGCTACCCCACGCTCGCCCCGAAGAAGGCGCGCGGCGCCCACAAGATGACCTCCGGCAGGAAGATGCACAAAAACAGCGCCACCCACTGCAGCAGGACGAAGGGCACGACCCCTTTGTAGATGTGGTAGATCGTCATCTCCGGCGGCGCGATCCCCTTGAGGTAGAAGAGCGAATAGCCGAAGGGCGGGGTGAGGAAGGCCATCTGGAGGTTCACGCAGATGAGCGTTCCGAACCACAGCTGGTTGAAGCCGAGCTCCATGCTGACCGGCATGAAGATCGGGGTGACGATGAGCAGAATCCCCAGCCAGTCGAGGAAGCAGCCCAGGAAGAAGACGATCCCCATCATGACGAAGAGGACCGCGATCGGCGAAAGCTTGATCCCGAGGATGAAGTTCGCGATGGCGTCTCCGCCGCCGAGCCCCATGAAGATCGCCTGGAAGGCGTTGCCGCCGAGAAAAAGCGTCATGATCATGCTGGTCGTGAGCGTCGTCGACCAGCAGGCGTCCTTGAGCATCTTCCAGGTGAACTTGCGGTAGGCGACGGCGAGCACGACCGCGCCGGCGCAGCCCATGCCGGCCGCCTCGGTCGGGGTCGCGATCCCGGCGACGATGCTGCCGAGGACGATGATGACGAGCACGACGGGCGGGACGATCGATTTGCCGAACATCGTGATCTTCTCGCCCGCGCTGTGGACGTTCTCGGTCTCGGCCGGGCCGAAGTCGGGCCGCACCAGGCAGATGAGGGCGATATAGGCGATGTAGAGCGCGGCGAGCAGGAAACCCGGGCCGAAGGCCGCGGCGTAGAGCCAGCCGACCGAGATCTGGGTGAGGCTCCCGTAGACGACGAGCATGATGCTCGGCGGGATCAGGATCCCGAGCGTCCCGCCGGCGCAGATCGTCCCGGCGATGAGCGGGATGTTGTAGCGCACCTTCATGAGGGCCGGGATGGCGAGGAGCCCCACCGAGACCTCGGTCGCCCCGACCACGCCGGCGGTCGCCGCGAAGATGGTGCAGGCGATGATGACGGCGACCCCGAGGCCGCCGCGGATCCGCCCCATGACGATGTGCATCGTCTCGAAGAGCCGCTCGGCGATCCCCGAGGCGTCGAGGATCTGGGCCATGAAGATGAAGAGCGGCACGGCGACCAGCACGTACTCCTCCATGACCCCGTAGGCGCGGTTGGCGAGCAGCGCGAAGACCGCGTCCGCCGATCCGCCCCAGCCGATCACCCCGAAGACGACCGCCAGCATCCCGAGCGAGAAGGCGAGCGGGTGGCCGAGCAAAAGCGCCGCGAAGAGGGTGAAGAACATGGTGATGGCCAAGGTTTCCGGGCTCATATCTTCTCCCCCTTGAGCTGGTAAAGTTCACGGATGAAGTTGGCGAACCCCTGGACGAGCAGCAGGCAGAGCGAGACCGGGATCACCGTCTTGTAGGGGTAGAGCGGCGGCTTCCAGGCGCTCCAGCTGTGCTCCCACTGCATCCAGGACTTGCCGGCGTACTCGATCCCGGCCCAGAGCATCGCGCCGACGAAGGGGACGAAGATGAGCCAGAAGGTCGCCAGGCGCAGAATGAGCTGGATCCGCTGGGGGAGCTGCAGGGTGAGGATGTCGATCCGCACGTGCTTGTCGTGCCGCATGGTGATGCCCATCGACATCATGTAATGGAACCCGTAGAGGTAGATGGTCATCTCGAAGGCCCAGACCGTGGGCATGTTGAAGAGCTTGCGCATGAAGACCTCGTAGCAGACGACGAGCACGAGGGGGATCAGCAGGTAGGCGGTGAACCGCCCGACGAAGTGGTTGACCGCGTCGACGGCCCGCACGAATGATTTCAGCATGGCGTCAATCCTTTCCGCCCGGCGGCTCGGCCCGGAGGCGGAAAGCCCCGCGGCCGGCTTCGGCCGCGGGGCGAAAGGGGTTCACGCGGTTACTGCGACAGGCGTCCCTTCAGCACGTCCTCCTTGGGCCAGGGGGCGAGGCGGCCGCGCAGCTCGCGCCACTGGGCGAACTCCTTCTTGAAGAGCTCCTGGGAGTCGAGCACCTTCTTCACGTCGGCGTTCTTCGCGGCGAGGTCGTCCAGGTAGGCGAAGGAGGTCTTGGCGAACTCGACGATCGTCGCGTCGTCCATCTTCACGAACTCGGTGGACTTCGACATGATTTTGAGCGCCTCGATGTTCAGGTTCTCCTGCCAGGCCCAGGCCCAGAGCTGGGTCTCCTTGGCGGCGATCTCGACGATCGCCTTGAGGTCGTCGGGCAGGGCGTCGAACTTCGCCTTGTTGAAGACGACGTCGAACTGGCAGGAGGGCTGGTGCACGCCGGGCTCGATCACGAACTTGGTGATTTCATGGAACCCGGAGGGGATGTTGGCCGCCGGGGAGCTGAACTCGCAGGCGTCGATGACGCCGCGCTCGAGGGCGAGGTAGATCTCCGGGCCGGGCAGCGGGGTGACCGAGACGCCCATCTTGGTCAGGATGTCCATGTACCAGCCGACGGTGCGGACCTTCATGCCCTTGAAGTCGTCGAGTTTGGTCGCCTTCTTGTTGGAGTGCAGGCCGAGCTCCTGGCCGACGTTCCCGCAGAAGAAGGGCACCAGGCCGAAGCGGCCGTAGAGCTCGTCGAACATCGCCTTGCCGCCGCGCTCGTAGTACCAGATGTTGTAGCCTTCGACGTCGAGCCCGAAGGGGACCGAGGCGAAGGCGACGAAGGCCTCGTTGCGGCCCTTCCAGTAGCCGGGCCAGGAGTGGAAGGCGTCGAGCGTCCCCTTGGAGGTCGCCTCGAAGATCTCCATCGCCGGGACGATGGCCCCGGTCGGGAAGACCTTGATGTCGAGCCGGCCGCCGGAGCAGGCGCGCACGCTGTCGGCGAAGTGGATCGCCATGTCGTGGAA
The DNA here is from genome assembly GCA_964573635.1 of uncultured Desulfatibacillum sp. GTDB lineage: Bacteria > Desulfobacterota > Desulfobacteria > Desulfobacterales > SpSt-501 > SpSt-501. Next base: position 60,849 of record CAZNKG010000010.1, read on the forward strand.
GTTCAGGCCGCCCCAGGGGTCGCTCATGCGCATCGTGAACTTCTGGGTCGAGGTCTCCCACTTCTTGTTGGCCCACTCCTTGATCCGCTTGTCCTCGCCGAACTTCTCGATCTTGGCCTTCTGCTGGGCCGAAGCGCCGACCGCGCCGGCGGCGATGAAGGCCGCGGCGATCAGCAGAACCGTGACAATCGATAGGGCTTTTTTCATGTCGACTCCTCCTTCGAGCGCTGGGGTTTCGGGTTGCGGTTGCGGTGCGTCGGTGCCGCCGGTCGGCAGCCCGCCATCACCTCCTTTCGATTGCGATTTCGAGGCCGATCCTCAAGGTTTGAAAGCGTCCGGGCGTTTCAGCAGGTAGTATTTTCCCGCGGCCGTCCGGCCCACGATGGCGCTGCGGACGAGCGCGTCGACCGCCTTCGGCCGGAAGTCCCGCAGCCCGATCCGCAGCAGGTTCGCCTTGGCGTAGGGCAGCTCCGCCGCGGAGGCCGGGTCGAGGGCCCCGCGCCGCTCGAGGTCCTTCACGACGCCGGCGGCCGCCCGGCGGATGCGGTAGCCCACCACGAACTGCGACAGGACGTAGACCGCGATCAGCGCGAGGATCCCGACGATGATTTGAAGGCTCTCGGACACCTGGGCTGCGCCGCCCCCCCCTCTCCCGGTCGCGCGCGCCGCGACCCCCGCAGTTAAAGATCAAGCGTCTCAATAAGTCAACACGATTCCCCCGTCGAAGAGCAGGTCGCCCCCCACGAGGAACCGGCCGTAGTGCGAAAAGCCGAAGATGAAGAGGTTCGCCACCTCGATCGGGTCCATCATCTCCTTCACCCGCGATTTGCCGAGCATCACGTCGCGCACGACCTCCTCGGGGGTGATGCCGCGCTGGGCCGCCTGGGCGGGGATCTGGTTCAAGGCGAGGGGGGTCTTGATGAAGCCCGTGCTCACGGTGAAGGAGCGGATCTTGCCCTCGCCTTCGGCCGAGATCGACTGGGCGAGGGCCCGCAGGCCGAACTTGGTGATGTTGTAGACCGGCTTGTTCCGCGTGCAGATGTGGGCGTGGATCGAGGCCATCTGGCCGATCACGCCGGTGCCGCCGGGGCTTTGGCGCATGAGCGGGATCGTGAGCTTGGAGAGCAGGAACGGGGCGCGCAGCATCAGGCGCTGCATCAGGTCGTACTTCTCCATGGGGAAGTTTTCGACCGCGTCGATGTGCTGGATGCCGGCGATGTTGACGAGGAACTTGACCGCCCCGAGCTTGGCGGCGTCCTCCACGGCGCGGGCCACCTCTTCGTCCCGGGTGAGGTCGGTCTTCATGAAGATCATCTGGCCCCCCATGTCGCGGGCGATCTTCTGGGTGATCCGCCCCTCGGCTTCATTGATGTCGAGCCCCACGGTCATGAGGTTGTTCGCCGCCGCGGCGATGGCCGTGGCCCGGCCGATCCCGGTCCCCGCCCCGGTGACGATGCAGACGTTGCCGACGTTGAACTGGTCGTCCTTCAGGATGAGAACCTGCTCGCGGGTTATCTCCGGCTCACGGATCTCCATGAGGGCCGTCCTCCCTGCCGCACGTTATTGGGTTCATTGCGGTCGCAACCGAAAGAGCATCGGAGCAAATCCCGGGCCACCGTTTCGCCGCCGCCGGCCGGCATGAAGGCAACTCGTTCGAATCAATATGCTTTCAATACCATCTGGATGTCTCCGGCCGGCCATCCGCCGGCGCGCGGCCGCCGGCGGTTTGAATCATAACGGCTACATGTAAAAAAAAAGATACATCGCCCGCGACGGACACGGCTGATCGCCACGATGTTTACTAATTGGTCTTACCAATGTCTTTTATAAAAATAAAACTAAAATTTCAATAATTTATTTTCATTAAATATTATTCTTGACTGGATTGGCATAGATAAATGACCACATGCGGGCTTGTCAAGCAAAAAAATCACCGCGAAAGGTGCCGACTATTGGCGATGACCATGATACTGCAATAAAAAAAGAGGCCCGGAGAGGGCCCAAGCATCTTGATTTAAGCGCCCAAAAAAGGTATGACCGCATTTCATATGGCGATTCCTTACCGCTCGATCAATCCGAAGAAGGCCGGCGACCTGGTCTTCGAGCAGCTCCGCGACCTGATCTACATCGGCCGACTCAAGCCCGGCGAAAGGCTACCCGCCGAGCGCTCCCTGGCGGAAACCATGGGCGTCAGCCGGCCCACGATTCGGGAGGCGGTCAGCCGCCTTGCCAGCCAGGGGCTCCTGACCCAGCGCCAGGGTCAGGGGACCTTTGTCAGCCGCGTCGCGGGCGAAAAAGAACGCAACCCCCTCAGCGTTCTTCTGGGCGGCGAAGCCGACGCCTCCCTGCACCTGCTGGAGGTCCGCCTGGGGCTGGAGTGCAATGCCGCGGTGCTCGCGGCGCGCCGGGCCACCGAAGAGGACCTCGCCCTGCTGGAAGAGAGCCTGGAGGCGATCCGCGCACTGACCGACGCCGGCCAGACCGCCTACCGCGAGGACGTCTACTTCCACATGCGGATCGCCTTCGCGAGCAAGAACCCCGTGCAGATCAACCTGATGAAGCACTTCTACGACCTTCTGCTGCTCGGCATCCGCGACAACCTGGAGCACCTCTATCGCAACCCCAACAACCGGCAGCTGATCCGCGCGCAGCATGAAGGGATCTTCACCGCGATCAAGGGCCGCGACACCCAGGCGGCCTTCGATGCCATGCGCCGGCACATCGGCTTCGTCATGGATTCCTACAAGGAAGGCGGCCTTGCCTGAGAGGCGCGGGAGCGCCCGCGCTTTCACGGCGGCGGGCGGTGTATACTAAACGCTACATCCGGACATGGCGACGCGGCCGCGGCCGGTTTCCCCGCGGTTCGGGGTTCAATTCTTTTTAATAACAATATCAAAAGCTAAAAAGGTAACCGGCGCGGCCGGCGGTCGAAGCGCCGCCCGCGCCGGGAGCCCTGCGCGGCCGACGGCGCCTGTAGTCATATCTATCCGAATTTTATGGTTTTATTTTATAAACGGATGGCATGTTTATTGCTCCGGCATAGCTCCGGACGGCGCCGCCAAGCCGGGGCAAAAGCGCTGGATACCCGAAAAACCCCGGCAAGGACGGACGCAAGACGATGCATCCAACCGGACGGCCCTCGCCGCGTTTGAAGGCTTCAGCCGGCCAGGCCGTCGACCACGCCGGAGGAGACGCGATGGAAGTTTTGGAGCAAGGGGTAAACCCGCTCTTCATGGACCCCGACCCGGACAAGGCCCGCCGATTTTTCGCGGGCAAGAACAAGGCCATGGTGGACAAGCGCATGACCGAGAAAGAGGTCGTCGAGCGCTTCATCCCCGACGGCTGCTACCTCGCCATCGGCGGCTTCGGCGCCAACCGCATCCCGACGGCCGTGGTCCACGAGATCCTGCGCGCCCGGCGCAGGAACCTCGGTTTTCTCGGCCACACCTCGACCCATGATTTCCAGCTGCTGTGCGCGGGCAAATGCTTCGACCGGCTGGACGCCGCCTACATCGTCGGCCTGGAGGCCCGGGGGCTTTCGCCGAACGCCCGCCGCTACATGGAGTCGGGCGCGGTCCGGATCTGCGAGTGGACGAACTACTCGCTCGCCGTGCGGCTGCGGGCGGCCAGCGAGGGGGTCTCCTTCGGGATCGTCCGCAGCATGCTGGGGACGGACACCCTCAAGATGTCGGGCGCCAAGGTGATCGCCTGCCCCTTCACCGGGAAGCGATACGCGGCGGTCCCGGCCCTGTGGCCGGATGTGGCCGTCATTCACGTGCATGAGGCCGACATGTACGGCAACGCCGTCATCCGCGGCATCTCGGTCGCCGACATGGAGCTCGCCCGCGCGGCCAAGCGCGTGGTCATCACCGCCGAGCGGCTGGTCACGAACTTCGCCATCCGCGCCGACCCCGGCCAGACCGCGATCCCCTTCTACCTGGTCGACGCCGTGGTCGAGGTCCCGTTCGGCAGCTATCCGGGCAACATGCCCTACCTCTACTTCTCGGACGAGGAGCACCTGGCGGAGTGGATGAAGGCCGAAAAGGACCCCGCGCAGTTCGAAAAATTCCTGGAGCATTATATCTACGGCGTGGGGAGCTTCGAGGAGTACCTCGAGCGCTGCGGCGGCCTGAAGAAGTTGAAGGCGCTGCAGAAGCTCGAGGCCCTGGTGGACAAGTGATCCCGGCCTCCCATCCGAACGGTTGAACGACACGCTCACGGACCAAGGAGCACCCCCAGCGATGGCACCCGACTACAACATGATGGAAATGATGATCTGCATCGCCTCGCGCTACCTCGAGGACGGCAAGACGGTCGCCGTCGGCACCGGCGCCCCCTGCGCGGCGGCGATGCTCGCCCAGAAAACCCGCTCGCCGCGGCTGACGATCCTCTTCGAGGCCGGCGGCGTCGCCCCCCAGCTGCCGCAGATGCCGATCTCGGTCGGCGACTCGCGCACGTTTTTCCGCGCGATCATGGCGGCGGGGATGAACGAGATGATGACCACCTGCTGCCGCGGTCTGGTGGACTACGCCTTCCTGGGCGGGGCGCAGATCGACAAGTTCGGCAACATCAACTCCACCGTGGTCGGCGACTACTACAAGCCCAAGGTGCGCTTTCCCGGAAGCGGCGGGGCGAACGACTTCGCCTCGTTCTGCTGGCGCACGCTGATCATGACGGTGCACAGCAAGTCGCGCTTCGTCGAAGCGTGCGACTTCGTCACCTCGCCGGGCTTTCTGACCGGCGCCGGCGCCCGCGAGGCCGCGGGGCTTCCGGAAGGCGGCCCTTACAAGATCATCACCGATCTCGCGGTGATGGGGTTCGACGCCGCGACCCAGGCGATGATGATCGAGTCCCTGCACCCCGGCGTCGAACTGGACCAGGTGAAGGCCGAGACGGGCTTCGAGCTGATCGTGCCCGGGCGGATCGAGCGCACCGATCCGCCCCACGCCGACGAGCTGCGCATCCTGCGGGAGGAGGTCGACCCGCTGCGGCTGGTGATCGGCCGGGCTTGATCGCACCACCCGAACGGGAGGGGGCCGGCGGATGGGCATCGACGGTCTCTACCGGACCTGCGCGCCGCGGTCGGTCGCCGTCTGGGCGGAAGCCGACGGGCCGGGCCGCCTGGTGTTCGAAAACCTCGTGGCCGGCGGCTTCAGCGGCGAGCTCGTGGCGCTCTCCGCGTCGCTTCCGGAGATCGCCGGCCGCCCCTGCCTGGCGGACTTCGACCGGCTCGGCGCGTCCCCGGACCTCGTCGTCCTGGCGGCGCCGCCCGCCGCGCTCCCGGAGCTCATCGCCGCGAGCGGCCGGGCGGGGGCGAACGCCGTGGTCGTCCCCACTCCCGTCGCCCCGGCGGCAGGCCTCCGGGAGGCCTGCCTCGCGCCGGCGCGCGAGTTCGGCCTGCGCCTGCTCGGCCCGCGCTCGTGGGGCATCGTCAACCCGCATGCCGCCTTGAACGCCGGCCTGAGCCGCGCGCTGCCGCCGGCCGGCGGGCTCGCCGTCGTCTCCCAGAGCCGCGCCGTCTGTGCGAGCGTCCTCGAGCTTTCGGCGCGCCGCCGAATCGGCTTGAGCATCCTGGTCGGGCTCGGCGATGGATGGGAGGTCGACGCGGCCGACTGGCTCGATTACCTGGCGGGGCACTTCCGGGTCGAGGCGATCCTGCTCCACCTGGAGGCGGTCGGCGCCATGCGCGACTTCCTGTCGGCCGCGCGGGCGGCGGCGCGGGTGAAGCCGGTGGTGGTCCTGAAGAGCGGCCGCCGCCACGCGGAACGGCGGGCGCGCACCCCCACCGGCGCCTTGATCGAGGTGGAAGCGGCCTACGACGCCGCCTTCCGGCGCGCCGGGCTGATCCGGGTCGAAACCGTCGAGGACCTCTTCGACTGCGGCGATCTCGTCGGCCGGCAGAAGCGGCCGACCGGCCCGCGGCTCGCCATTGCCGGAAACGCCCGCAGCCCCGGGGTGATGGCCGCCGACTTCCTCTCCCGCCGCGGCTTCGAACCGGCGGCGTTCCGCCCGGAGACCCGGCGGTCGCTCGCCGAGGCGATCGGCGGCCCGGAGCCGGTCGACAACCCGCTCGTCCTGTGGCCCCACGTCGGCCCGGAGCAAATCCGCCGGATCGTGTCGCTTCTCGCCGCTGCTCCGGAAGCCGACGGGCTGCTGTTCGTCTTGACCCCCCACTTCCTCGACGATCCGGTTAAGACGGCGCAAGCGGTCGCGGCCGGGGCGGCGGCGGGGCGGCACCCGGTCTTCACGGCCTGGCTTGGGGGCGGGGAAGCCGACGCGGGGCGCCGCATCCTGACCGAGGCCGGGCTGCCGGTCTACGACGGGCCGGAGCGGGCGGTGCGCGCCTTTCTTTACCTCTACGACTACGAGCGCAACCTGCGGCAGCTCCAGGAGATCCCCCCCCGGCAGCCCGACCGCCTGAGCGCGGCGGGCCAAAGGACCGCGGCCATCGCCGCCGCGGCCCTGCGCCGCGGGGAGACGGTGCTCACCCTGGCGGAGTCGCTCGACCTCCTCGAGGCCGGCGGCCTGCCGGTCGTGCGTGGCATCGTGGCCCGGACGGCCGGGGAGGCGGCCGCCGCGGCCGATCGGCTGGGCTACCCGGCGATCCTGACCGTTCTCTCCCGCGCGGGGCTTCATCGCCGCCGGCTGCGCCGCAAGGGCCTGCACGACCCGGCCGAGGTCGTTGCCGCTTTCGAGGCGCTGGCGGCCGCCGCCCGCGAAGAGGGCCTGGCGGTCGCACGCGAGGGGCTGCTCGTGCAGCCGGAGGTGGTCGACCCGGAGCTCGAGCTGCGCGCCGGGTTTAGGCGCCTGCCCCCCTTCGGCCCGGTCCTCGTCTTCGGCTACGGGGGGGTGCGCGCCGGGATCCCGCTCGACCAGGCCTTCGGGCTTCCGCCGCTCAACCGCGCCCTCGCCCGCAGGCTCCTCGAGGGGACGCGCATCCACCGGCTGCTCGCGGGCGCCGATCCCGAGGCCCCGCTTCGGGGCGCCGCGGCCGCGCTCGAGGCCGGCATGACGGCTATCGGCGAGCTTGCCGCCGAGAGGCCGGAGATCGTCGAGCTCGAGGCGAGCCCCCTGATCCTCTCCGGCGGCCGCCTGGCGGCGGCCGGGGCGACGGTGGTCCTCGCGCCCGCGGAGACGCCGGCACCGCTGCACCTCGTCATCAGCCCCTACCCCCAGCATTACGCGGCCGACACCGTGACCCGCGCCGGGATCGCGCTGCACATCCGGCCGATCAAGCCCGAGGACGCCCCCCTGCTGCAGGCGCTCTGGGCGACGCTCTCGCCGCGCTCGATCTACCTGCGCTTCCTCAAGGCGACCCAGGAGCTCAGCCCCGAGCTGCTCGTGCGCTTCACCCAGATCGACTACGACCGCGAGGTCGCGCTGGTCGCGCTTGCGGGAGCGCCCGAGCGCATGCTGGGCGTCGCGCGCCTCATGTGGCGCCCGGGCGACGACGCGGCCGAATACGCGGTCGTCGTCGGCGACCCCTGGCAGGGGCAGGGGGTGGGGGCGGCGCTTCTCGTCCGCCTGTGCGCGATCGCGATCGCCCGCGGCTTCAAGACCATCTGGGGGCTCGTGCTGCGCGAAAACCGCGCCATGCTCGAGCTCGCCCGGAAGCTGGGCGGTGTGCCGCAGCGCGGCGGGGACGACGCCGAAGTCGAGGTGCGGCTCGATCTCGGAAGCCTCCGGGCGCCGGAGATCCTCCGGGCGGTCGCCGAGATCCGGGGGTAGCCCCCGGGGGGAGGCTCAACCGCGCCGCCCGGAGAGCGCCTGGTGCACCCGGGTGGCGAGCTCTTCCATGGAAAAGGGCTTCTGGATGAACTGCACGCCCTCCTCCAGCACGCCGTGGTGGGCGATCACATCGGCCGTGTACCCGGAGGTGAACAGGCAGCCGATCGCCGGGTTGATGGCCCGGATCCGCTGGGCCAGCTGCCGGCCGTTCATCCCCGGCATGACCACGTCGGTCAGGAGGAGCTGGAGCCGGTCGCCCTGCGCGGCGGCCAGACGCAGGGCCTCCTCCGGGGTCGAGGCCGCCAGCACCGTGTAGCCCAGGATCTCCAGCATCCCCTTGGCCACCTCCAGGATCGCCGTCTCGTCCTCCACCAGCAGCACCATGGCGCCCTCGCCCCGCGGCAGCGGCCCCATGCCGCCGCGCGCCGCTTCGCGCACGGGGCCGGCGAAGCGCGGCAGGTGGATCGAAAAGACGGTGCCCTTCCCGGGCCGGCTGTCGACGCGGATGTGCCCCTGGTTCTGCTTGACGATGCCGTAGACCGTGGCCAGGCCGAGCCCCGTTCCCTTCCCCATCTCCTTCGTGGTGAAAAACGGCTCGAAGATGTGCGGGAGCGTCTCCGGCGGCATGCCGCAGCCGTCGTCGCTCACGGCGAGCGTCACGTATTCGCCGGGGGTCAGGCCCGGCTGCAAGGTGCAGTCGGACGGGCTGAAAACGGCGTTTTGCGTCTCGATCGCCACCCGGCCGACCCCGCTGATGGCGTCGCGGGCGTTGACGCAGAGGTTGGCCAGGATCTGGTCGATCTGCGAGGGGTCGATCTTGACCGGCCACAGCCCCGGACCCGGGCTCCAGGTAAGATCGATGTCCTCGCCGATCAGCCGCTTGAGCATCGTGATCATTCCCGCCACCGTCGCGTTCAGGTCGAGGACCTGCGGCGCGGCGGTCTGCTTGCGGGCGAAGGCGAGCAGCTGCCGGACCAGGCCCGCGGAGCGCAGGGCCGCGGTCTTGATGGCCTGCAGGTTCTCGCGGACCGGACCCGGCGCGGCGAGCTGCATCACGGCGAGCTCGGCATGGCCCAGGATCGCCGAGAGCATGTTGTTGAAATCGTGGGCGACCCCGCCGGCCAGGCGCCCCACCGACTCCATCTTCTGGGCCTGCCGGAGCTGCGCCTCCATCTGCTCCCGCTCCCGCTCGAGCGCCTTGAACTGGGAGACGTCGGTGGCGATCTGCAGCCGGACCATCCGGCCGTCCACCCAGCGGATGGCCCGGTCGTAATTGATGTACCAGCGCCCGGTGATCGGATTCTGCGACTCCCAGACCACGACCCCGGTGGGGTTGCCGGAGGCGTCCAGCAGGCGGGGGTTGGTGCAGAACTCGCAGGGGGCGCTCGTCCGGCGGAACACCTCGTGGCATTTCCGGCCGGTGAAGTCGGCGCCGAAGGCCTCGACCATCTGCCGGTTGACGAAGAGGATTTCGTAGGTCGAAAGGTCGGCCGCGTAGATGGTGGCGTCGATCCCGTCCAGGACCGTGAGGAAGGTCTGGTGCGAGCGGTTGAGGTCCGCCTCCGCCAGCTTGCGCTCGGTGATGTCGATGAGGACCCCCTGGTAGCTCGTGATCCGGCCGCTTCCGTCGCGCTCGACCACCGTGCGGTCGTCCAGCCAGCGCACCCGGCCCTCCCGGGTGACGATCCGGTACTCCTGCTGGAAGCGGGCCGCCCCGCTCTCCGAGTGCTCCCGCACCTCGCGGGCGACCCGGTCCAGGTCCTCGGGGTGCACGAGCTTGGCGAACGGCACGGCCCCGGACAAAAGCTCCTCCGGCGCGTAGCCGAACTGGACCACGTTGCGCGAAACCCAGGCGACCGGCCACCCGGGCTCCGCCCGCCAGCGGAAGAGCACCGCCGGGCTGTTTTCGACCACCAGGTTCGCCTGGCGCAGCTCCTCCTCGGCCGATCGGCGCGGGGCGATGTCGTGCGCCATCCCGAGCAGGCGCCCGCCGGAGAGCCGCCGGCACCGCAAGTCCACCAAAAGCCGCCGGCCGTCCGCGCATTGGAGCACGCACTCGCCGGCGGGAAGCCCCTCGGGGCCCTCTCCCTCTTTCCCTGAAAGCGGGCGAGGCGCCCCGCCTGCGGGGGGGATCAGCTGCGCGAGGTCCATCCCCAAAAGCTCCGCGGGGCCGTAGCCCGTCATTTCGGCCCAGCGGGGGTTCGCGGCGAGATGCCGCCCGCGGGGGTCGAGGATGAAAATGCCGTCGGAGGCGTCTTCGAACAGGGCCTGCTCGACCTCGCCGCTGGGCGGGCAGTCCGCGGACCCGTCCGGGCCGCTCGGGGCGATGGCGTCGTTCATGGAGGGACCCTCCCGTTCAACCGGGCGCACGGCAAAGCCCCCGGCGGGCGCAAGGCCCGCGGGGCTGAGGACCGCATGGCGGCCGCATACGGGTTGATCGGCCATTTTCCGGAAAAAATTGAGCCCGCGGTGCGGCCCGGGGCGCCGCGCGCCGCCCCGCAGGGAGCCGGCGGGGGTGGTGGGAGGCGGCGCGGCGGGCTTGCGGCTAGCGGATGGCGACGACCGTGAGCGTGACCTCGCCTGCCGGGCGCTTCCAGGCCACCGCATCCCCGACCCGCGCCTCGTCCAAGGCGCGGGCGAGGGGGGAGACCCAGCTGATCCGGCCCCGGGCCGGGTCCGCCTCGTCCTCGCCGACGATCGCAAACGTCATGCGCCGGCCTTCCGGGTCCTCCACCTCGACCGTCGCGCCGAAGCGCACCTCGTCCTTGGGCTGCTTGGCCGGGTCGATCACCACCGCCCGGCGGATGCGCTCGTCGATGTAGCCGAGATCGCGGTCGAGGATCAGGCGCTGCCGGCGCGCTTCGCCGGAAGGATCGCCGGCGAGCGCCGCCCGGCGGGCGCGGAGGCTTTCGGCGTGCGCCTCGAGCTGCCGCAGCCCGGAAGGGGTCGTGAAGTTGACGTGCGGGCTGTGCGCCCGCTCCGGGATCTGCGGCAGGGCCTGGTCGCCTTCGGGCTCCTTGACAAAGGCTCGGCTCATCTCCCCTCCGCGCGCGCCGCGGGCCTTTGGCGCGCCGGCTAGTAGGTCAGGTCCTCCTCCTTGACCTTCGTCCGGAACGTCGTGTAGGCCCAGATTTGGTAGGCCAGCACCACCGGCACGAACACCAGGACGACCCCCAGCATGATTTTCAAGGTGAGGGGGCTCGAGGAGGCGTTGAAGGCCGTCAGGCTCCATTGCGGATCGAGGCTCGACGGAAAGAGGTTCGGAAAGAGCCCGATCACGCCGAAGAAGGTCGCGCCGGCGATGGTCAGGGCCGACGCCGACCATGCCGGGAAGAGCGCCCGGCGGGCCGTGAAGACCCGGCTTCCGAGAAGGCCGGCCACGGTGAGCAGCACGACGATGAAGAGCAGCGGGCGGTCGAGGTAGTTGTCGTAGAGGCGCGTCGCCCATCGGGACTGCAGCAGAAAGAGCACGGCCGCCGCCAGCAGCACCGGCCAGATGCGCCGGGCCGTCCGCACGGCGCTTTCGTGGAGCGCCCCCTCGCTGCGGATGGCGAGCCACAGGGCGCCGTGCTGGACGAAGAGCAGCGTGAACAGGACGCCCCCCAACAGCCCGTAGGGGTTGAACAGGCTCAGCACGCTGCCGTGGAGGATCCCGGCCCCGTCGATGGGGATCCCCTGGAAGATGTTGGCGAAAGCCACGCCGAACAGCAGCGCCGGCAGGAAGCTGCCGACGAAGATGCAGCCGTCCCAGACCTTGGTCCAGCGGGGATTGTCGAGCTTGCCGCGGAACTCAAAGGCGACCCCCCGGATGATCAGGCCGAAGAGGATCAGCATCAGGGCCGTGTACAGCGAGGAGAACATCACCGCGTAGACGCGCGGAAAGGCCGCGAAGGTCACCCCGCCCGCGGTGATGAGCCACACCTGGTTGCCGTCCCAGAGCGGCCCCATGGCGTTGATCATCACCCGCCGGCGCGTTTCGTCTTTTCCCAGGAAGGGATAGAGCGTGCCGATGCCGAGATCGAAGCCGTCGGTGATGAAAAAGACGGCCCACAGCAGCCCCCAGATGAAAAACCATATCGCTTGCAGTTCCATGGGTCATCCTCCCGTAACGCTCGAGTTGGCGGCGCGGACGGGCCGCGGGCTCACGCGGCCGCCGGCTTGACGGCCGCCTGGCGGTGGTCGTTTGCGGCGGCCGCCTCGGACGCCGGCCCCTGGCGGGCGAATTTGGCGATCAGCGAAAAACCGGCCGCCCCCAGCAGCGTATAGACCACGACGAAGCCGGCCAGGGAGAGGGCCGCCTGCGAAGCGGAGATGGGGGAGACCGCCGCGGCGGTGCGGATCAGCCCGTAGACGATCCAGGGCTGCCGGCCGACCTCCGTCAGCATCCATCCGAGCTGCACCGCGAGGTAGGGCAGCGGGATGGCGTAGAGCATGATGTTCAGGTAGGCCGGGCTGTCCAGAAGCCGCCGGCGCCGGAGCATGCCGTAGCCGGTCAGCAGAATGAACACCCCCCCGAGGCCCACCATCCCCTTGAAGGCGAGGCTCGTCAACAGGACCGGCGGCCGCTCGTCGGGCGGAAAATCGGCGAGCCCCTTGATCTCGGCGTCGATGTCGTGCCGGGTGAGCAGGCTGAGCAGCCCCGGGAGGGCGCCGATTTCGATGGCGTTGCGCGCGTTTTCCTCGTCGGGCCAGGCGAAGAGGTAGATGGGGGCGCGCCTTTGGGTCTCCCACAGCGACTCCATGGCGGCGAGCTTCGTGGGCTGCTTTTCGGCCACCACGACGCCGTTCAAGTCGCCCAGGATGAAGACGAGCAGCGCGGCGGCGAACCCGAACGGCAGCGCGGTGCGGAACGAGCGGGTGAAGAACTCGACCTGGCGTTTGCGCCGGAGGTGGTAGGCGCTGACCCCCATCACGAAAAAGGCGGCCAGCACATAGGCCGCGGTCGCCGTGTGGATGAATTTGTAGACGGCGAACTTCTGGGTGACGACGGACAGGAAGTCCACGAGCTCGGCGCGGCCCTCCCGGATCGCGTAGCCGACCGGGCTCTGCATCCAGGCATTGGCGATCAGGATCCACACGGCCGAGAGATTGGAGCCGATCGCCACCAGCCAGGCCACCGCCGCGTGGGCCCTTTTGGAGAGCTTTTTCCAGCCGAAGATCCACACGCCGATGAAGGTCGACTCCAGGAAGAAGGCGGCCGTCGCCTCGATGGCCAGGAGGGATCCGAAGATGTCCCCCACGTAGGCCGAGTAGACCGACCAGTTCGTGCCGAACTGGAACTCCAGCGTGATTCCGGTGACGACGCCCACGGCGAAGTTGATCAGGAACAGCTTCCCCCAGAACTTGGTCATCCGCAGATAGGTTTCATCCCCCGTGCGCACGTAGCGGGTCTCCATCCAGGCCACCAGGATGGAAAGCCCCAGGGTGAGGGGGACGAAAAGAAAGTGGAACATGGTGGTGGCGGCGAACTGCAGCCGAGAGAGAAACAGTGCATCCATATCCCCTCCTTCGGGATGGGTTGGTCATCGCCCCGGCGACGGCCGCGCGGCGGCGTTGAGCGGCGCGGCCAGGCAGGTCTCGGCGGCGGCGAGGTCGGCGAAGCGGGCCCGGCGCAGGGTCTCCCGCAGCTGCGACCGGGCCTGCTCCCAAACGGCGTGCACGGCGCAGGCGGAGCTCCGGCGGCACTCCCCCGGCCGCGCCAAGCAGTCGTTCAGGAAGATCTCGCCGATCACGGCCTCCACCACCTCGAGCAGCGTCAGCCGCCCCGGCGGGATGAGCAGGCGGTAGCCCCCGCCCGCGCCCTGGACGATCTCGATGATGCCCGCCTTGGCGAGCTGCTGGGCGATCTTCCCCAGGAACTGTTCCGGGATATCCATGGCCTGGGCGATCTCCAGGCGCTTGACGAGCCGCCCTTCGGCGCGCATGGAGAGGAAGAGGGCGCAGCGTATGGCGTACTCGCCGGCGCGTGTGAGCCGCATGGTTCAGGCCGATTCCAAAATTAGCATAAATAAGATGATATTTGTCCGATATAAGACTCTGGACGGCCTGTCAAGATGTTTCTAAAGGGCGCGCCGCCGCCCCGCCCCGGCGGCCGCGGGCGGGGAGCCCCCCTCTTCAAGCCATGCGCGAAAGCAGCTCGCGGTAGCGGCGCTCGGTCCGCAGAAGCTCGTCGTGGGCGCCCGCGGCGGCGATGCGCCCCTTCTCCATGAGCGCCACCTGGTCCATCCGGCCGAAGTCCATCCGGCGATGGGTGATGATGAGGACGGTGCGGCCTCCGGCGCGCTGCAGGAGGCCGCGCATCACGTCGCCGGCGGTCGCCGGGTCGAGCCCCTCGGTGGGCTCGTCCAGGACCCAGATCGGCCCGTCGTGCAGGACGGCGCGCGCGAGCGCAAGCCGGCGCCTTTCCCCTCCGGAGAGCCGGCCGCCGCCCTCCCCGACCCAGGTGTCGAGGCCATCCGGCAGGCCGCGCACGTGGTCGGCCAGGCGCACCGTTTCCAGCGCCCGCCACAGCTGCGCGGCGTCGGCCTTGGGCGCGGCCACCCGCAGGTTCGCGGCGATGGTGTCGTTGAAGACGTGAGCCTGCTGGGAGATCACGGTCAGCAGGCGCCGCAGCTGCGGCTCGGAGAGCTCCCGGATCTCCCGGCCGCCTATCCGGATGCGGCCGCCGTCGGGGTCCCAATGGCGGGCGAGCAGGTGGACGAGGGTGGACTTGCCGCACCCGGTCTCCCCCGTCAGGGCGGTTATTCCGCCCGGCGGGAGGCGGAGGTCGAGGCCGTCCAGCGCCGGCGGGGCGCCGGGCCGATAGGCGAAGCGGACGGCCTCGAAGGCGATCGCGCGCCCCTGCGGCGGCCCGGCGGCCGTCGGCGCGAACTGAACGGCGGGAGATAGGGAGGTGAGCGCGAGGATCCGTTCGGCCGCCTGCCGGGTGCGCCCCAGGAGCTGGAAGGCGTGGGCGAGCGGCGGGGCGGCTTCGAAGGCGGCCCAGACCGCGAGCGTGATCCCGACCAGCGCCTCTCCCGAAAGCGAGCCCGCCGCGACCCGGCCGGCCCCGAGGCCGAGCGCCGCCCACAGGGCCGCTCCGGACAAAAGCGTGATCCCGGCCGCGCTCAGCCCGCGCACGCGGCTCAAACGCCGCTGGAGCCGCAGCACGCGGCGGTGATGGCCGCGGAGCTCAGCGAGATGCCGCTCCGCGGCGCCGAAGGCCGTGAGCTCGGCGAGCCCCTGGATCGCCTCGACGATCCCGGTGCGCAGCGCCCCTTCCGCTTCGGCCAGGCCGCGGCCGGTTTTCATGGCCGCGGCGCCGGCGGCCCAGGGCACGGCAACGACCGCGACGGCGAGCGCCCCCAGGGCGGCCGCGGCGATCCCGGCGTCGAAAAGGCCGAGAAAGACGCCGAGGGCCGCGATGGCCGCAAGGGCGGCCGCCGCGGGCGACAGCAGCCGCACGCAGAGGTTGTCGAGCGCGTCGATGTCGGCGACCAGGCGGCCCAGGATGTCGCCGCTGCGGTAGCGCGCGAGGCAGGCCGGCGCGAGCGGCTCCAGACGCTCGTAGAACCACACCCGCAGGGTCTGCAGGATCCGCAGCGCGGCGTCGTGCGCGATGAGGCGCTCCGCGTAGCGCGCCGCGATCCGGGTGAAGGCGAACAGGCGCACCCCCACGCCCGGCAGGGCGATGTTGAAGGCGCGCGCGGCGCCGGGGTTCAGCCCGGCCGCGGCGGCGGCGGCGAGAAACCACCCGGCGAGCGCGAGCAGCCCGGCCGACGACACGAGGGCGAGCGCGCCGCAAAGCGCCGCGAGGAGCCCCCGCCCGGCGTGGGGGCGCAGGTGGCGCCGAAAGGCCTTGAGGGCGGCGAACGGCCTCATCGCCCCTCCGGTGGGGAGCCCCCCGCCGCGCCCTTAAGCTCGAGGAACCGGGAGAGCCGGCCGCCGGAGCGGGCGAGCGCGGCGAAGGTTCCCTGCTCGGACACCCGGCCGGCGGCGAGCACCGCGATCCGGTCGAAGGCCTCGAGGCGGCCGAGCCGGTGGGTCATGCAGATCAGGGTGCGGAAGCGGCAGAATTCGTGGACGGCGGCCATGACCCGCTCCTCGGTCTCGCCGTCCAGTCCGGCCGTGGGCTCGTCCAGGACGAGCAGCGGCGCGCGCTTGAGAAAGGCCCGGGCGAGCGCCACCTGCTGGGCCTGCCCGCGCGACAGCCCGACGCCCCGCTCCCCGACGGGGGTGTCGAGGCCCTGCGGCAGCGCGCCGCAGAAGGCCGCGACCCCCGCGGCCCGGGCGGCCTCCTCCACGGCGGCGGCGGGCGCCTGCGGGTCGCCCAGGCGGATGTTCTCCCGGATGGTTCCGTGGAACAGAAACGGCGCCTGTCCCACCCAGGAGACGCAGCGGCGCCAGGATTCGGGGTCGAGCCCCCCGAGGTCCCTTCCGTCGACCCATATGCGCCCGGAGCTCGGCCGGTCGAAGGCGAGCAGCAGATGGCCGAGCGTCGTCTTGCCCGCGCCGCTGCCCCCGACGAGCGCCAGGCGCTCACCGGCGCCGACCGCGAGCGTGACGCCGCTGAGCGCCTGCCGGCCGGACCCCGCGAAGCGGTAGCCGACGTTCTCGAAGCGCAGGGCGGGCGGCGGCGCCGCCGCCGGCATCCGCACCGCCGGGCGGGGTCCCGGGATCGAGGCCGGGGGGGGGAGCACCCGGCGCAGCTGCGCGGCGGCCCCCACGGCCTCCGCCCGCCGGTGGAAATGCACCCCGAGCTCCCGCAGGGGGAGGTAGAAATCGGGGGCGAGGATCAAAATGAAGAGGCCGTCGGCGAGCTCGAGGGGCCGGCCGTAGCTTCCGAAGCGCAGGTAGCCGAGGAAGCTCAGACCGAGATAGATCGCCGTCAGGGCGATGGCGACGCAGCTGAAGAACTCGAGCACCGTCGCGGAGAGGAACGCGACCCGCAGCACCTTCATGGTGCGCCGGCGGTACTCCCCGGAGGCTTCGGCGACGGCGGCGGCCGCCTCCCGGCTGCGGCCGAAGAGCTTGAGGGTGGCCAGGCCCTCGAGGCGGTCCAGGAAATGGGCGCTCAGCCGGGCGAGCGCCTGGAAGTGGCGCTGGCTCACGCTCTGGGCGCCCATCCCGATGAGGATCATGAAAAGCGGGATCATCGGGGCGGTGAGCGCCAGCAGGCCCGCGGCCGCCCAGCTGATGGGCAGGACGCAGAGCGCGATCGCCGCCGGCGCGAGGACGGCGACCGCGAGCTGGGGCAGATAGTCGCTGTAATAGCCGTGCAGCGCCTCGACCGGCTCCATCGCGGCGGCGGCGAGCTCTCCGGCCGAGCGGCCCCCGCCGCCGAGAGGGCCGGCGGCGGCGAGGCGGGCGAGCAGGGTGAGGCGCATCCGGTCGCGCACGGCCGCCCCGGCGCGGAACCCGGCCGCCTCCCGCGCCGGCTGCAGCGCGGCGCGTCCGGCGACCGCGAGCGCGAGCCAGGCGAGCGCGGGGCCGAGCGCCGACCGCGAAAGGCCCGGCATGCAGACGCCGTGGAGGATGTCGGCGACCAGCCGGGCCTGGAGCACGCCGAGCAGCGCGGAGGCCAGGCCGAGGAGCGCGCCCAGCACGATCCAGGGACGGACGAAGCGGGCCTGGGAGCGGAGCCAGCGCAGCTCCGGCCGGGTGTCGGTGGTGGGGGGGTGGTCGCTCATCGGAGCCCGCCGGCGGGCAGGGGGGGCCGCCGTCAGTTCGTCGCCAGCACGCTGACCAGCGTGAAAATGATGTGCTCCGCCTCCCCGATGTAGGTGGCCATATTCGCCCGGTGGTTCGCGAGGAAGCCGTCCTTGGCGGCGTCGGTGATGATCCAGGGGCGCAGGTGCGCGGCCGCGTGCAGCGCGTGGATCGCGTCGTCGACGAGCTTCGAGGAGTTCTTCTTGGCCAGCTGATCGGCGAAGTCGAGCTTGACGCCCTCCAGGATGTCCGCCATCCCCAGCGCGACCCCCTGGGCGAGGTAGAAGTAGTCGTCGCAGGCGAACCAGGAGACCGGGCTGCCGTCGGCTTCGGCGTCCTTGATGAGGTTGTAGAAGGCGCTGCCGAGCACGTCGCGGAAGTGGTTCATCAGGGCGATGAGGTTGTCGACCCGGGTGTAGAACCGGCTGCGGTTCAGGCGCAGGTCGTCGAGGTAGCGGTCGAGGTTCTCCAGCGCCTCCTTGTACTTGCCGGAGGCCGAAGGGAACCAGAACTGCTCGGAGCTCACCATGAAGAAGTTCATGGCGTTGTTGACGTGGGGGTTCTGGGCCTCGGTGAGGGCGAAGCGGCTCATGTTCTCGTTGAGCACGATCGCCGTGCGGCGCGCCACCTCGAGCACCCCCAGCTGGCGGTTGTTCACGTCGTCGGTGAGCGCAAGCTTGCCGAAGAGGATCGAATCGGGACGCCAGCCCCAGAAGGTCCGATTGACCTGCGCGTCCATGGTCCGGATGAGCGCGCGCGTGAAGGCCTCGCCCTTGACGGCGGGCGGCTTTTCCGGTGCGGGCGCGGCATGGGGCGGCGCGTCAGGGGAAGGCGTGGCGGCCGCCGGGGGAGAAAGCGGCGCCGCGGCGACGGGCCCCGCGTCGGTCCCTCCGGACGCGCGCTCCTCCGGCGGCAAGATCGGCCCCGGGGCGATGGTCGCAGCCGGCGCGCCCGCCGCGGAGTTCGCGGAGGGCTTGCCGGGAAGGGGGCTTGCGCCGGCATCGAAGCGTTCGACGGCCTTCGCGGCCGGCGCCGGCGCGGCGCGCCCCGCCCGCCAGCTCCGCCAGACCGTCAGCGCGGCGAGCGCGCAGACCACCACGAGGGCGGCGGCGATCATCCGCCGCCGCTTCCGGCTCCGCGGGAAGGCGTCCGGCGCCGGGTCGGATCCGGGCGTCCCGGCTTCCGGGCCTTGGGATGCGTCCTGAGGCGTCAGCATGCCCGTCTCCTGAGCGGCGGGCGGCCGGCGCCGCCGCCGCGGTTTTCCCCGGGGGAGGCGGTTTCGCCCGCCGCCCCGGGTCGGTCTTGGCCGGCCCGCGCCGGCGGCTCGCCGTCACCACGCCGGGGCGAGGCGGCCCTGATCGTCGCGGCGGTAGGGCAGGAAGACCAGTCCGAAGAAGCGCTCGGCGACCCCGGCGGCCGTCGGTGCGACGCGGATCTCTTCAAGCGTTTCAAGCGCCGGGTCGAAGGCGCTCTCGAGGGCGGCCGTATCGGCGGCGAGCTGCCGTTCGAGATCGAGCAGCTGCGCCCGAATGCTCTCGGCGCTCTCGGACGCCCGGGCCGTGTCCATGCTCTCCTTGCGCAGCCTCCCGGCGGATTTGGCGGCCGTGCCGAGGCGGCCGGCGGTGGTGGCGCTCACCGCCTTGCGGCCCAGAAAGGCCCCGAGGATGGCGGTGCCGAAGGAGATGGCGGTCTCCACCTTCTTGGCGGCGAGCTGCTCGCGCTCGCGCATCACGGCCTGCTCGGCGCGCATGAGCCGCTCCTTCAACGCGGCGAAGCGCGGGCCGTAGCGCCGCCGCAGCCGCTCGGCCTCGAGGTCGCGCCGCTCCCGCGCGGCGAGCGCCAGGCGCGCGAGGAACTCCGCGCGCGGCTCCTCGGGCTGCGAGACGAGGCCGGTGCGCGGCGAGCGCCACAGCCGGATCCCGCCGTTCTGGCGCGCCCAGCGCAGCGCGTCGCGGCGCCAGGCCTCGTAGGCCTTCGGCCGGCCGGCGGCCGCCGGCAGCTCGTGGAACCGCGCGCCCTCGGCCGGCCGGGGTTCGAGGCGCTCGGGGTCGACGGCGACCGGTACGGCGCGGCTCCAGTCCAGGGCGGCCGGCCCCTCCTCCGGCGTCGCGGCGAGAGCGAGCCGGCGGGAGAGGCTCACCTGGTGCTTGGCGCTGCTCACGAAGAGATCCAGGCAGGCGAGCACCGCCGGCCGGTATTCGATGCCCGGCCCGGGATCGGCCGCCGGCACGAAGTGCGCCGCCAGGCCCGGGGCGAGGATCGGGGGCGACGCCGACAGGCCGCCGGCGGCGGAAGGCGGCCGGTCGGGCTCGGGCTCGGCCGGTCCGGCGGCCGGCGGCCGCGGGGCGGCCGCCGCGAGCGCCTTCAGGTGCTCGCGGGTGAGCGGGCCGCGCAGGTAGGAGAGCGTCCAGCGCGTCTGGAAGAGGACCGGCTCGGTGTCGTGGGCGCTGTTCATCAGAAAGACCCGCTTGCCGAGCCCGGCGAGCGTCGCGGCCATCCGCCCGCGGTCGAAGCTCTTGCCGGCGGCCGCCCCCTCCAGGCCGGCCATGACCCGTTCCTTGTCGTTTTCGGTCTGCAGCCGCCCGATGAACCAGGTGCCGGCGTTCGACAACCCCTTGTAGTCGAGGTCCACCGGGTTCTGGGTCGCGAGCACGACCCCGAGGCCGAAGGCGCGGGCCTGTTTGAGCAGGGTGAGCAGCGGAAGCTTCGAGGGCGGGTTGGCGACCGGCGGGAAGAAGCCGAAAACCTCGTCCAGGTAGAGGATCGCGCGCAGGCTCGAGGTCCCCGGCTGGGTGCGCACCCAGGCGAGGACGTCGTTCAGCAGCTTCGCGACGCAGAACATGCGCTCGGCGTCGCTCAGGTGGCTGATCGAGACGACCGCCGCGCGGGGCCGCCCCTCGGCCGTGGTGAGCAGGCGGCCGATGTCGATGGGGTCGCCCTCCATCCAGGCCTCGAAGCCCGGCGCGGCGAGCAGGTTGTTGAAGCGCATGGCGAGCTCGAAGCGCTCCCGGGCGGGGTAGAAGGCGTCGAGGTCGAGGATCCCGACCCGGGAGAACGGGGGGCGCTGCACGGCGCGCACCAGCGCCGGAAGATCGAGGGCGGCCCCCTGGGACCACGCCGCGTCGAAGATGTTGGCGAGCAGGATGTGCTCGCGGCTCGTGATCGGGTCGGCCGCGACCCCGACCAGGGCGAGCAGGGCGGTGGCCGTCGTTTGGATGCGCTCCCGGAAGAAATCGCGGTCTTCCCGGACCGCGGCCGGCGGCGGCGCGAAGCTTCCCAGGGCGTTCAGCGGGAGCCCCGCCCGGCTGCCCGGCGTGTAGACGGCGAACTCGGCCGCCGCCTTCAGGCGCGCGATGCGCTCCGGGTCCTGGCCCCACTGCCCGAGCCCCTGGCGCCAGAGATCGGCCTGCTGCCGGGCGAAGCCCTGCCGGTCGAGGCCGGCCGCGGCGGCATCGCGGTCGTCGACCCACGGGAGGAACTCGGCCGCCGTGAGCCCCGGGAAGGCGAGCAGCAGGTTGCCGAGGTCGCCCTTGGGGTCGACGGCGATGACCGGGATGCGGTCGATCAGGGCCTCCTCGAGCAGGCCGATGCCCAGGCCCGTCTTGCCGCTTCCGGTCATGCCGAGGATCACGGCATGGGTCGTCAGGTCCTTGGAGTCGTAAAGGACGGGCTCGGCGCCGGTCCGGCCGGCCGCCGGGTCCCAGACCCTTCCCAGGTAGAACACGCCGAGCTTCTCGTAATCGGTCATGCGCCCCTCCCTGCGGATGCCCCACCCATACTCTCTCCGGTGAGCGAAATCAAGCGCCTCCGGAGGCCGGCGGCGGTGAAATACTGCTTTCGGCCGGCGGCCCGATCTGGTATGCTGCCCGGCAGCATGCCCCCGCGGGCCGGCATGATCCGGGCCGGCGCGCGGGACGGATCGTTTTTTTCGAGGTCATCCGCGACCCGATTCTGGAGGGGCGGCCGTGTTCGAGAGCCGAGAGATCATCGATTTGGCCATCCGCCTGGAGAACAACGGCGAGAAGACCTACCGCGACGCCGGCCGCGTCGTGTCCGACGCTGAGGTCCTGGAGCTGCTCAGCTGGATGGCGGAAGAGGAGCGCCGGCACGCGCAGTGGTTTGCGGAGATCCGCGAAGGGCTCGACTCGGGCGGGCGCAACCCTTTCATGGAGGAGATGAGCCGGGAGCTTTTCCGCGACCTCATCGGCGACCAGAGCTTTTCGCTGAAGGAGGTCGATTTCGCCGCGGTCGCCGACCCCCGCGAGCTGCTCGCGATCTTCATCGAGTTCGAGAAGGACACGATCCTTTTCTACGAAATGCTCCAGCCCTTCGTCGAGGACCCCCGCTGCCGCGAGCAGCTCGAGCGGATCATCGCCGAGGAGAACCGCCACATCGAGCGCCTCCAGGAGTCGATCGACCGCCGCCCAGAACCGGCGCTCGCGGGAAGTTAGCCCCCGATCCTCTCCCTCCGGGCCGCCGGCGGCTCAGGACGCCTCCGGGCGGATGGCGCCGCGCGCGTGCAGGTCCGCCAGCGCGGTTTCGATCCGCGCGTGCGCCTCGGCCACCTCCCCGGGGTCCACCGTGCCGGCCTCTTCCAGGATGTTCTTGAGCGTGGCCGCGCCGCGCTGCGGAAGGATTTTGAATATCCGCTCCTGGATCTTGGCGCTCAGCCCCTGGAAGGCTTTGGCGAGATCGAGGGTGGTGATCTCCTTCAGGCACTGCTCGATGGCGTCGTCGCTCAGGTCCTCGAGGGTCCGGTCGAGAGCGGTGGCGGGCAAGGCCGACGGGCGGGAGCTCTCGATGCTGCTCAGAAAGGCCTCCATCTCCTCGAGGGGCGACTCCTCGTAGTGGGCGGCGTAGAGGGCCGCGTTCTCCTCGCCGAGGAATGCCAGCAGGTATTCCTTGATCGTCCGCGGGTTGAGGCCGTTCTGAATGCCGGTCAACCCCTCGAGCACGATGCATTGCTCCAGGAGCTCGCGCCCCCGGGCATCGCCCGCGAGGATGCTGATTTTGAGGATTTCGGCCACGGTGGACGGCTTTTCGCCGTCGACGATCAGCTGAAGCCCCTTGCGCAGCAGCGGATGGGAACCGCTCTCGGCCTCGTCCAAAAGCGAGAGCAGCCCGTAGGCGCGCGCCTTTTTGGCGAGCGCCAGGATTTCGGCGACGAGCGCGAGGCAGCGGCTCTTCTCCGTTTTGCGGCAGCGGACCCTGCGCGAAAATTCCCAGTCGTAGTGCATGCCGAACCATAGCGCGCGCCTTCCGGACGGCGGCGGCGCGCTGTCTTAACGCCGCACGATCACGGGCAGGTCGCCGGATTCGCCGAAGCGGGCGCAGACCCCCGCGGGGCAGTCGTCGAAGGCGCCGTCGCCGTCGAGGTCAAGGAGCCACTCGCCGGTCCGGGGGCGGAAGAGGCCGATTTTGGCGCGGCCGTCGCCGTTCCAGTCGCCGGCCACGGGCAGGTCGCCGGATTCGCCGAAGCGGGCGCAGGCCCCCGCGGGGCAGTCGTCGAAGGCGCCGTCGCCGTCGAGGTCAAGGAGCCACTCGCCGGTCCGGGGGCGGAAGAGGCCGATTTTGGCGCGGCCGTCGCCGTTCCAGTCGCCGGCCACGGGCAGGTCGCCGGATTCGCCGAAGCGGGCGCAGACCCCCGCGGGACAGTCGTCGAAGGCGCCGTCGCCGTCGAGGTCGAGGAGCCACTCGCCGGTCGCGGGGCGGAAAATCCCGATCCGGGAGCGGCCGCCTCCGCTCCAGTCGCCGGCCACCGGCAGATCCCCCGGGGCCGCGGCGGCTTTGATCCGCGGATCGGTCTTGGCGCCGCCGAGCGCGCGGTCGGCGTTGCCGTCGAGAAAGAAGGTTCGCTTCTTGGGGCGGAAGACGCCGAGGTCGGTCAGGCCGTCGCCGTTCCAGTCGCCGGGCAGCGGCCGGTCGTTTTTCTTGCCGTAGGCATGGCAGTCGTCGAACCCGCAGCCGTCGAAGGCGCGGCTCCCGTTGCCATCGATCAGCCAGGCGCCGGTCGAGGGGCGGAACACCCCGATGCGGTCGACGGGGGCGTCGGCCGAGGAAATGAGCGTGTACTCGAGGTCGAGAAGCACGCTCGCCGCGCCCGCCGTGACGCCGCGGGCGACCGGGGTGGCGATCGCTCCGCCGGAAAAGGTGACGGACCCCCCGCCCTCGAAGGTGAGCGGGAGCGCGTAGCCGCCGGCCGCCGCGGTGACGGCATAGTAGTCGCCGCGGTCCGGCTGGACGCGCACGCCCGCGAGCCCCTCGCCCGGGTCGTAGCGGTCGTTGCCGTTCGCGTCGCTCCATACGGTGCCGACGAGGAAGCGGTTGAAGTGGTCCGCAAAGCGCGTGTCCGCGCTGCAGAGGTTCCCGGTGATCACCAGGGGGCCGACCCGAGACGCCGGATCGGCTTCGGCCACCGCGGCGTAGCCGACGCTCGTGTAGGCGCCGTTCACGGACATGATCGCCAGCCGGTGCCCCGGCGGGTCCTGGGTGCCGTCGGTGCCGGGGCCCCAGTCGATGTTGAAGCCGGCATGCCCGTAGAGCGCGTGCTTCGCATACGAGTAGACGATTCCCGCCGCCTGGCCGTAATGGAATCCGGCCTCCTGGATGCGCCGGAATTGGTCGGTGTGGCTCTGGCCGTCGATCCCGATCAGGTATTCCGAGTGGGCTTGGGCGGCCTGGTAGAGACGGGCGTCGAAAGCGGCCGGGGGCTTGGGGGCGTAGCCGGCGAACTCGCGCCGCAGCACCTCGGCGTCCACCTGGAAAAAGCGGCGCGCGGCGTCGACGGCGGGATCCTGCAGCTCGGCGAGGAAGATCCCCTCGGCGGTCGGGTTGGCCCGCGCGCGGTTCATGAGCCAGACAAGCTGCTGTTCGTGGCCGTCCGGGTGGCGGCCGTCCGGGGTCTTGTGGAGGGTCCACTCGATCGCCGGCGGGGCGCCGGCGGTCGAAACCCGCCGCGAAGCGCCGTTACCGGAATCCAGGGCCGCGGGCTCGTAGGCCGTCGGCGGGCCGGGCTCGGGCATGCGCCCGTCGAAGGCGGCGGCGCCCGGCGCCCGGAGCGCCAGCGCGCAGAGCGCCATCAGGGCGGCGGCCGTTAAAACGCGAAACCGTTTCATCCCACAGAGATCCTTAAAGCAGAGCAAGCAGCGACCCAATGCCCGGGCTTCCCCCTTGCGGGCGAGCCCCCGCTTTGCCGCCCGGTCGGCGCACCCGATCGCCGCGGCGGCGCCGGGCTCCCCGCGGGAAGGCTCCAAGCCGTATATCGGCGGTTTCGCGGGAAGCTTTAGCCGGCCGGCCCAAACGCCGCCCGCAGGCCGTGATCCTGCCTGGACAGGCACCCCGCAGCCGGACCGCCGCCGCGCGGCCCGATGACCGGAACGGCCGGCTGCGGGCCGTTCCGGCCCGCTGGCGTGCTTGACGGGGGCGGTTGCCGGGGATATCATGAAAAAATTCACCGGTTGCGAGGCGGCATGCACGCACCTCCAAGCTTTCGGGCGCGGATGCGGACCATCCTCGGCGGCGCGTTTTTTTTCCTCGCCGCCGCGGCCGCGCTCGCGGGCTGCCGGCCCGCGGGCGAGCCGCCGGTCGAATCCCCCCGCCAGGCTTCGGCCGGCGGGCTTTCCCCGGGGGCGGCCGCCGGGGTCCTCGTGCGCTTCCGGGACGGAACCGGCGCCGACGACATCGCCCGCGTCTGCCGCGAGGTCGGGATGGAAAACGTTCGGACGGTCGCCCGGCCCTACCTTTTTCGGCTGGCCGTTCCGGAAGGCATGCGCGTGGAGGAGGCGCTGGCGCGCCTGCGCGGGCGCCCCGAGGTCGAGTACGCCGAGCCGGATTTCGTGAGATCGCTAAAGGAGCCGTGACCGCATGGCCTCGCTTGAAAAAAAACCGCCGTTGCGCCGGCGGATGCGGCGGGCGACGTTCGTCGTCTTTTGCCTGTGGATCGTCGCCGGCGCCGGGGCCGCCGCGGCGCCGGATGGCCCCCCGGCCGGGCGCCCGGTTTACGCTCCCGGGGAGGTGCTGGTGAAGTTCAAGGCCGCGGCGGCGCCGGCCGCCGAGGCCGCGCTTGCCCGGCGCGGGATGGCGCCCCTCCCCCGGATGGGGGGGGAGGGGATGCGCCGGGTGCGGATCGCCGGCGCCGCGTCGGTCGAGGAGGCGGTCGCGGCCCTCGCGCAGGACCCCGACGTCGAGTTCGTCGAACCCAACTACTACCGCTATCTGCGCGTGGTCCCGGACGACCCGCGCTTCGACGAGCTTTACGGGCTTGTCCGGATCAACGCCCCGGCCGCCTGGGAGACGACCACCGACTGCCGCCCGGCGCCGATCGCCCTGGTGGATGCCGGCGCGGACTGGACCCATCCGGATCTCGCCGCCAACATCTGGACGAACCCCGGCGAGGTCGAGGGAAACGGCGTCGACGACGACGGCAACGGCTTTGTCGACGACATCCGGGGATGGGATTTCGTCTCCGGCGACAACGATCCGGTGGATGCGAACTCCCACGGCACCCACGTCGCCGGCACCCTCGCCGCGGCCGGCAACAACGCCCGCGGGGTCGCCGGCGTCTGTTGGCAGGCGAACGTCATGGTGCTGCGCGCCTTCGACGCGAGCGGCACGGGAACGGTCGCCGACATCGTGGAGGCCTTGGATTACGCCCGAGAGAAGGGGGCGCGGGTCGTCAACGCGAGCTTCGCGAGCGCGCAGGCCTCGAACGCCGAGCGCGAGGCGATCGCCCGGCTGAACGCCGCCGGGGTCCTGGTTGTCGCCGCGGCCGGGAACGAAGGCGCCGACAACGACCGCACCCCGAGCTATCCGGCGGGCTACGACCTGCCGAACGTCATCGCGGTCGCGGCGAGCGACCGCAGCGACCGCCTCGCCTCTTTCTCGAATTACGGGGCGGCGAGCGTCCACTTGGCCGCCCCGGGGGTCGGGGTCTTGAGCACCTATCTCGGCGCGCAGGGCGAGGTCTTTTCCGAAGGCTTCGAGGCCGGAACGCCGGGGTGGTCGCTCCAGGGGCCGATCGGCCGGCAGCAGCCCGGCCGCGACAGCGAATGGTCCCTCGCCGACAGCCCGGACTCAACCTACGGCAACGGCCTCGACATCGCCGCCCGCGCGCCCGCCTTTTCCATGAACGGCCGCTCCGGGGCGCTGCTCGAGCTCTACCTGAAGGGGAACATGCTCACCGGCGACCGGCTCTTCATCGAGACCTCGCCGAGCGGGGGGGATCCCTGGACGAAACGGCCCGGGACGCTTTACGACGCCGCCCGCTCGACGTTCGTCGATTTCACCGCCGCCCAGGGGATATCCGGAAACTACGCGAACGCCTGGAACTCGGTCGAGGTCTATTTCGAGGGTCTCGACCGCGCGGCGGCCGGCCACTTCCGCCTGCGGTTCGCCACGGACGCGAGCGGCGTGGCCGACGGCTATGCCGTCGACGACCTGCGCATCACCGCCTTTGCGCTCGGCGGGGACGACTACGCCACCCTGTCGGGCACCTCCATGGCGGTGCCGCACGTCGCCGCCGCGGCCGCGCTGATCGCCAGCGCCGAGCCCGGGCTCTCCGCCGCGCAGCTGCGCGGCCGCATCCTCGACTGCGTCGAGCGGATCAGCCTTTCGGAAACCCGGCCGCTGTTCACCTCCGGGCGGCTCGACCTCGCGGCCAGCCTGCGCAACATCCCCGCCCCGCCGGTCGGTCTGGAGGCGCGGCGCCTCGCGGCCGGCCGGGTCAGCGTCACCTGGGATGCGAACTACTCCGAGTCCGTGAGCTTCAAGCTCGAGCGCCAAAGCGGGGCGGGGGAGTTCGCCGAGATCGCCGATCTCCCCCCGGGGAGCGCCGACTACATCGACGAAACGGCCCCGGCCTCGGGCGCGGTTGCCTATCGCCTGCGCGCCCTTGCGGGCGCAAACTCCTCCGGCTACTCGGCGATCGCCTCCGCGGCGGCGGAATCAACCTCCTCCGGCGGCGGGGGCGGGGGGTGTTTCATCGGGACGCTGCTCGCCGACTGAGGGCCGCCGCTCCGCCTCCAGGCGGAGCGTTATCGGCCTGCCGCGGATGGGGCAGACGAACGTTAGCGCGCACGCCGCGAGCTGGAGCCCGCACCGGTTTTTATTCCCTTCCCCGTAGAGCGGGTCGCCCATGACCGGGTGCCCGATCCCCGCGAAGTGTCGTCGGATCTGGTGCCGGCGGCCGCTCGCCATCGTGATCGCGACCTCCGCGGTTTCCGTTTCGGGATCGAAGCGCCGCACGCGGAACTCGGTCACCGCCGGCTTGCCGTCGAGGGGCTGCGCGATCCTTCCGCCGGGGGCGCCGCGCCGCGGGTCGCCCCGGACGACGGCGCGGTAGCGCTTGACGACCTCCCGGCGGGCGAACAGGCGCGAGAGCGCCCCCGCGGCGCCGCGGTCGTGGGCCACGATGACGAGCCCCGCGGCCTCGCGGTCGAGCCGATGCACCGGGAACGCCGGGCGCGCCGGACGGAAGTGGAGCTCGGCCTGCCGCAGGAGCGAGGCGTGGTCGCCGAAGCGGCTGCCCTGGGTGAGCAGGCCGGGGGGCTTGAACCAGACGCTGTAGCGGCCGAAATCGAAGCGGCATTCGGCCGCGGGCGGCGCGAGGGCGAGCACGGACGCGTCGTAGTAGAGCGCGAGCGCCTCCCCCGGCGCGGGCCGGTGGCTCGCGCGGCGCAGGCGCCGCTCTTTGCCCCCCGGGGGCCGCGACCACGCCGCGCCCTTCACCATGGCCGCTTTGACGCGGCGCTTCGAAAGGCCCGTCCCCGCCGCCAGGATCTCGCAGGCGGTGCGCGTCTCGCCGGCGGCGGCCGTGTGGGTGAACACGGGGCGCGGCGCGGCCATCAGAAGTTGTAGGGCCGGCTCTCCCCGGCCCCGGTGAAGAAACCGACGATCTCGTCCCCCAGGGAGTCGAGGAACCGTTCGAGCTCCGCGGGGCCATCGAACGCGAAGACCCCCACGTGACCGGTCGCAAACTGCGGGCCGGCATCGGCGGGGGCCGCGGCCATGCTGCGCCGGAAGGCCTCCGGGTCGCCGCCGAAGCGCTCGCGCAGCTCCTCCGCGCTCAGGGCGCGCCGCGGCTGGCCGTAGGCGTCGAAGTAGACGAAGTAGCGGATCATGGGGCCTTCCCGGCCGGCCGCTCGGGGATGGGATGGCACGCCCCGCCGAGCCGCAGGCGGTAGCCGGAGGCGTCGGATTCGATCCGCTCGGCGAGCTGCCACAGGGCCCTTTCCGTGAACTTGATGCGCTCCCCCCGCGACTCGAGGTAAAGGTCGTCGCCTTCGATGAAGAGCTCCCGCGGGTCGAGCGCCAGGCGCGCGCCGGTATTCAGGACGAGCTCGACCGGCGCGCCGAAGAGCACCTCGCGCACGAAAAGCGCCGTGTCCTCGTAGGGGAAGTAGACCTTCTCGCAGATGCCGTCGCGCTCCTGGCCGACATAGTACCCCTGCGCGTCGCGCCGGATGGACGCATTGAAAAACTCGATGATCCGCGGGTTGCGGAAGGGGCCGTCGGCGTTCACCCAGCGGCCGCGGCGGTCGAGGCGGAAGACCGCCCGCTCGCGCGGGATGACGATGACGCGTGGGGTCGGCTGGGGCGGCAAGCGGGCGCATCCCTCCTGCGACCGGCCGCTTCGCGGCACGGGTCGGCTGCGCCCCGGACGGGACCCCGGGGCGGGTTACGTCATACCGGAGCAGGGGGGCGGCCGTCAAGCGCGGCCGCCGGATTGACAAGCCCCAAGGCGATGATAACCCTCTTCGCGTTCGA
Organism: uncultured Desulfatibacillum sp.; assembly: GCA_964573635.1. GTDB lineage: Bacteria > Desulfobacterota > Desulfobacteria > Desulfobacterales > SpSt-501 > SpSt-501. The sequence continues at coordinate 90,027 of CAZNKG010000010.1, forward strand.
GCGCTTGGGCGAGGGGATTGCGCCGGGCGCGCAGCGGCCCGGCCGTGCGGACGCCGCCCGGCTTCCCGGGCCCAACCAGGCGAAAGGAGAAAAGCTCATGATCGGCAAAAGGCTGGCGGATGCCATGAACGAACAGATCAAGAACGAGCTGGAGTCCTACTACATCTATCTCTCCATGGCGGCCTACTTCCACTCCCAGTCCCTGGACGGGATGGGCCACTACATGCGCGTGCAGGCCCACGAGGAGATGACCCACGCCATGAAGTTCATGAACCATCTGCTCGACCGCGGCGGCCGGGTGGTGTTGAAGGACCTCAAACAGCTCAAGACCGACTGGAAGTCGCCGCTCGACGCCTTCAAGGACGCCTTCGCGCACGAACAGTTCATCAGCGCCAAGATCAACGACCTGATCCGCATCGCCCGCGAGGAAAACGAATACGCCTCCGAGCCGCTGCTCGCGTGGTTCGCCAACGAGCAGATCGAGGAGGAGGCCAACGCCGGCAAGATCGCCGGGAACCTCGAAATGGTCGAGGGCGGCCGCTCCGCCCTGCTGATGATCGACCGCGAGCTCGGCGCGCGGGCCTACCCGCCGGGAAGCCCGCTCGACCCGGCGGCGGCGCAAGGCCAGGCGGAGTGACTCGGATTCAGGGGACGATGATCCGTGAATCGGGGGTCTGGATGAGGGGGTTCTGCTTCTGCTCGCTTAGGCGCTTCGCCTCGGCGATCAGCGCCTGCAGCGCCTCCTCCATGGCTTCCGGAAACCGCTTGAACGCCTGGGCGAGGTCCTTCGCCTTGATTTCGCTGTGAATCGGAAGCGGCCCATGGGCGGTGACGACGTTGGTGTGGCCGACGAAGACGACGTGGCGGGATTTGTCCACGGTTCCGTCCGGCCTGACCGGGGTGAAGCGCTTCACCGATCCGCTCCGCAGGTCGGTGAACGTCTCCTCCTGATAAAGGTTTGAGCGGTCGAGCGTGAAGCCGGGTTCTTCAGCGCTGGTTTCATCGGCGGCGCTCATCGGGTTTCTCCTTGAACCAGTTATTTGCGCGGGCGGCAGCGGGTCTTCTCTAACAGATCGCCGCAGGTTATGCAAACGCCCGGCCGGGGCGGGATGTCCGGCCGGCGGCGGCGATGCGCCCGCGATGATCGTTGAACGGGAGGTGCGGCCATGGCCAAGCGCGTCGTGATCGACAGCGAGGAGTGCGTCGGGTGCCAGACCTGCGTCGAGCTCTGCCCCGAAGTGTTCGCCTTCGACGAGGCGAGCGAGAAGGCGGAGGTGGTGAAGGCCGAGGGGGGGCCGGAGGATTGCATCGAGGAGGCGATCACCTCGTGCCCGGTGGAGTGCATTCGCTGGGAAGAGGATTGAGGCGGAGCGCCAGGCGCATCGTCATCGCCGAGGCGAAGCTGCCGAGCGGCAGCGCGAGGGCGCCGATCAGGCATCCGGGGAGCCCCAGGCCGAGCGCCGACCATCCGAACGCCGCCGTGGTGACCAGGAAGACGGCGTGGCCGGCCAGCACCGCGGCCGGCTTTTTCATCCAGGCCGCGAGCCCCTCGCTGTGCCCGCGCAGGGCGACGAAAAGCGGGAAGAGGACCAGCGCGACCGCCGTCTGCCGCACGAGGTCGAGATCCTTGGCCGGCAGGTTCTGCAGCCGGACGTAGTAGAAGTCGGCCGCGACCGGCACGATCATCGCAAGCGGCAGCACCCCGAGGACCGCGCCCGCCAGCAGCGCGAACCGCAGGGTGCGGCGGCGGTGGCGGTCCGCCGGGGGAAAGGCCAGTACGATCGTCTGCACCCGCGAGGCGGCGAAGGTGACCGGGTTGGCGACGCCGGCGGCGAGGTAGAAGACCGGCAGCATCTGCTCCGGATTGGGCGCGCGGGCGATGGCCGCCCCCACGCCGAGGACGGCGAGCGACAGGAAATAGCCCCCGACGGTGAGCGGCAGGTTGAACCAGATCATCTCCGCCACCCGGGTCACCCGGCGGCTGCCTTCGGGCAGCGCGTCGATGAAGGCGCCCGCGAAACGGCGCGAGACGACCGCCTCGAGCGCCACCGGCAGGGTCAGCGCCGCGACCGCCCACAACGGCCCGACGAGCCCCAGGCGCACGAAAACCGGCGTCAGCAGGGCGGTGAGCGCCACCCGGCCGATGGTGGCGAGGCTGGCCGCCCCGGTCGCCTGGCCGATGTACATGACCACGAAATAGGGGATGCGCGAGAAGAACAAGAGCTGCAGCGGGATGCTCGCGAGCAGCGTCGCCCGGGCCGGCGCCTCGATGGAGGGCGGCAGGCTGATGATCCGGCTGAAGAGCAGATGCGCCGGCCCCGGCAGGCAGAGCGCCCCCTGGACGACGGCGGCGATCACGCCGGCGGTCAAGGTGAGGCGGTAGAAGCGGCGGTAGCCTTCGCGGCTGCGGGCGTAAACCATGCCCGTCGGGACCAGGCTGATCGCCAGCATGCCGATGAAGAACAGCACGGTGTTCGACTGCGCGAGGCCCGCCAAGTCCAGCGTCCCGCCCGGCCCCCGGGCGGCGATCATGGCCACCAGCGGGTAGCAGAGGGACTGGGAAGCGGCCTGGACCGCGAGCGGGACGAAAAAGCGGGTGAGCCGCCGCGCGTCCGGCGCCGGCCCGGCGGCCGGCCCCGCTGTCGGCCCCGGCGGGCTCATTCCGGAAACTCCCCGATCAGCTGGACCTCTCTTTCGAGCACGACCCCGAAGCGTTCGGCGACGCGCGATTCGATCCGGCGGATCAGCCGGTAGACGTCCGCCGCCGTGGCGCCGCCGACGTTCAGCACGAACCCGGCGTGCTTGGCGCTCACCTGCGCGCCGCCGATCCGCTCGCCCTTCAGGCCCGCGGATTCGATCAGCGCCCCGGCGAAGTAGCCGGGGGGGCGCTTGAAGACGCTGCCGCAGGAGGGGTGGTCGAGCGGTTGGCGCTCGGCCCGCAGGCGCAGCGTATCCTCCATCCGTCCGGCGAGCACTTGGGCGGCTTCCGGCGCGAAGCGGAAGCGCGCGGCGGTGATCACCGCCGTGGCGAGCTCCGGCGCCCGGCGGTAGCCGAAGGCGATGGCCTCGCGCGGCAGCTCGAACGGGGTCCCGTCGCGCGTGAACCCCCTGACGGCCTCGACCGCGGCGGCGATCTCCTTTCCGAACGCCCCGGCGTTCATCCGCAGCGCCCCGCCGACTCCGCCGGGAATGCCGCTCAGCAGCTCGAGGCCCCCCAGGCCCCTGCGCGCCGCGGCGTGGATGAGATCGGCGAGCCGCGTCCCGGCCCGCGCCTCGGCGACATCGCCGTTGAAGTCGACCCCGCTCAGGTTGTCGCCGATCCAGAGCGTGACTCCCGGCCAGCCGCGGTCGGAGACGAGCAGGTTCGTGCCCCGCCCCAGCACGAAGAGCGGCGCCGCCGCGGCATGCACGGCCGCGAGCACCCGGCGCAGGCCCTCCTCGGTCCGCGGGGCCGCCCACACGGCGGTGGGGCCGCCGATGCCGTAGGAGGTGAAGGGGGCGAGCGGCCGGTCCCGGACGACCGGCCCGTCGGCCGCCGCGGCCAGCCGCTGTGCGAGCTTGTCCCATCGGTCGGTCATCCGTCGAGATAACCACAATTCCCTTCTTCCCTCAAGTCCCCGGCCGATCATGCCGATAATCTTCACGCAGCGCACCCCGTCGCGCGACGGGGCCGGGGGACCGGAGGGGGGAGGCTCTCCGGGGACTTGGCGGCAACGCTGCCGAAATGGAGGGGGATCATGACCGCCGACGAATTGCTGGGCATCATCAGCGAATGCGACGTGCTGCGCGAGGACATCGAAGATGTGCGCACGCGGCTTGAGCTTTCGAAATCCGAGGGGCAGCGGCTGGCCCAGGCCGCCGCCAGCGTCGAGAAGGCCAAAACCATCCTGAGCACCCTTTTTCCCGCCATCAAATCGCTCACCGCGGAGGTCCGCGAGGACCTGGAGGCCGAGCTCTGCGATTCCTGACGCCCCGCACCCGCCGGCACGGTTGACAGCCGCAACCGGGGATTCTACACTGCGCCATCAACGGCATCGGCTCTCGGCCCGCTGCGCGGCCCCGTTCTTCCCGGGCGCGGAGGGGCCCAGAGACGGCCGCGAGCGAAAGGATTGCCGGATGATGGTCCGCGCGGCCCTGCTGGGGCTGTTTCTCGCCCTTTTCGGCTGCAGCCCCTCCGTGACGGGATGGCGCAGCTTTCAGGGAGACCTGTCCGGACAGGGATTCCAGGACGTCCGAAGCGGGTTGGCCCTTTCGCCGGGGTGGGTCTCCGAGCCGCTCGACGTCACCAGCTCCTCGCCGGTGGTCGGCCGCGGCCCCCTGAGGGAGGAGGTGGTCTACGTCGGCACCGCCCGGGGAGAGCTCGTGGCCCTCGACGCCCAAAGCGGCAAGGTGCGCCGGCGCACGGCGCTCGGCGGCGCGGATGAGCGGACGCGGATCGTGGCGGCCCCGGCCGTGGCCGACGACGACGGCGTCGTGGTCCTCGCGACCAGCGAGCTCTCCGACGGAAGGCTCGCCGCCACGCTGCACAAGGTGAACGTCCAGGGCGAGCGCCTCTGGTCCTACCGCCTTCCGGACGGCGGCTTCAGCACCTCCGCCCCCAAGGTTTTCCGGCACCGGGGCGAGACCCTGATCGTCGTCGCCGCCCTGCTGACCGCGGCGGGCGGGCTGCCGTCGGAGGTTTTCGTGCTCCGGGACGCGGGCGCGCGGTGCGAGCCGGCCGGCCGCCTGACGATCGGCGACTGCCTGGGCGGGAGAAACCGCGCCGCCGTCCTGGCGGATATCAAGCGGGTCTGGGCGCAGCTCGGCGCCGCCCCCTCCCAGCGCGGCGCCAGGCCGCAGGGGCTTTTTTTCGACCCGACCCCGGCGGTGGTCGCCGACCGGCCGCGGCCGCTCATCGCCGCGGCCGACAACCAGTGCGCCCTCGCCATGCTCGAATGGGACGGCAGCCGTCTCACCCTGTTGTGGCGCCACGCCCACGCCGCCGACAAGCATTCGTCGCCGGCCGTGGCGGCCGCGAACCTGGTCGTGCTGGGGAGCCTGAGCGGCCGGCTCGCGGCTTACGACGCCGAGTCCGGGGCCTTCATGTGGGCCTACGCGGCGGGCGAGCCCATCCTGGCGACGCCCTGCGTTTCACCCGCGGGGACGGTGTTCGCCGTTTCGGAAAACACCCTGCACGCGGTGCTCGCGGCCAACGGCGGCGCCATCATCCGCGCCGGCGCGCCCTTGACGCTGCGGCTGCCGGCCCCCACGTTCTCCTCGCCGGTGGCCACCGCCGAGCGTCTTTACATCGCCTCCGGGGAGATGCTGACGCTCTCCCACGACTTCAACCTGCGCAGCTACCACACCGGCTTCAGCGGCAACGGCCTCTCTTCCCCGGCGCTGGGGGCCGACGGCGCCCTGTACGTGGTCGCGCGGGACGGATCGGTTTGGAAATACCAGGGATCGCGCGGATGACGCCGGCACCGCCGGTATGGCGGCCGCCGGGCGCCGCCCCCCCGCTGCCATGAACGCGCTCTCACACCCGTTGAATTCCCGCGAGCGGGTGCGCCGTCTCTTCAACCCGCCGGCGGTGGTGTTCTGCGCCCTGTTCGGGGCGCTGGTCGCAGCCGAGGCGCAGCTCGCCTGGGTCGAGCGGGCGGTCGGCGCCTTCCTCGCGGCGACCAACGCCGAGCGGCCGGAGTCCGGGACCATTTGGGAAAAGGGCCGGAAGGCCCGCAGCGCCCAGTCCACCGTCGAAAAGCTCGCCTCCGAGAAGGAGTCGAACCAGCGCGCCGCCCGCAACGCCGGGACCCTGAACGAGGTGCTGGGCGCGCTCGGCCCGGGTCAGGGGGTGATGCTTTCGGCCGAGCACTTCCGCGAGATTTACCAAAGGCTGCCGCAAGGGTTCGCCACCGAGCTGATCTCCCCGTTCGACCTGCTGCGCCTCTCCGGCGAGGCCCGCTGGAACCGGACCTATATCGAACGCTCGGCGGACGGGGTGATGGTCTACCTCCTCGAGCCGGGAAACCGGGTGCTGCGCCAGTTCGGGATCAGCGCCGCGGCCCTCGACCTGCTCAGCCGCCGCGGGACGGCCGAGGCGCGGTCGCTCGAGGAGCTGCCGATCTTCAGCGGCCGCGTCTATCCGGCCGAGAGGTTCTTCGCCGCGCTCGCGGACTTCCCCGAAGAGGTGCGCCGCAGCCTGGTGCCCCAGCCCGAAAAGCTCCTGGATGTGGCCGGTCAGATTTACCGGGTCGGGATCTCCGATCAGTCGGTGTCCGGGTTCGTGGAGCTCGGGTTCGAACTGCGCGCCGGCGAGCGGCGCCAGGTGGTGCTGATCCAGGGGCAGGACTGGGCCGTCTGGCGGCTGCGCGCCGTGCTGGAGGGGCGGCGCCCCGGCGCCGCGGGCGCCGGGGGCGGCCCCCTTCCGGAGATGGGGGGGCCCGGGTCATGATACGGCGGGCGGGGCGCTGCGGGAAGCGGCCGCGGAGAGCTTGCGGGCGGCGGGCATGCGGATGATGCGCCGGTTGAGCGCCCTTTTTTACTTGAGCCTGCTGGCGGCAGGGCTCGCCGCGGCGGCGGGCGTCGTCCTGCTCTTGGCGGCCGTCCCCGGACTGCCGCAGGTGCCGGAGCCCCTGAGCCGCATCATCGAGACGCCGCCGACCGAGATCTTCGCCGCCACCGGCGAGCGCATCATGGTCATCGGCGGCCGGGAGGCCGTTCCCCTGAGCCGGGTCGCCCCGGTGTTCGTTCGGGCGGTGGTCGCCACCGAGGACCACCGCTTCTTCGAGCACCGCGGCATCGACAAGCTGCGCCTGCTGAAGGCGGCCTGGGTGACGCTCGCTCAGCGCGGCCGGGTGCAGGGGGCCTCCACCATCTCCCAGCAGCTCGCCAAGAACCTCTTCTTCACGTTTGAGCGCACCGTCCAGCGCAAGCTGCGCGAGCTGTTGGTGGCGCTGCAGATCGAGGCGCGTTTCAGCAAGAACGAAATCCTCGAAGCCTACCTGAACCAGATCGCCTTCGGCGTCGAGGCCCACGGCGTCGAGCAGGCGGCGCAGCTCTTTTTCGGCAAGCCGGCGCTGCAACTCACCCTTCCGGAAGCCGCGCTGCTCGCGGGACTGCCCAAGTCGCCGACGCGCTACAACCCTTACCGCCACTTCGACCGCGCCAAGGGGCGCCAGCGGGTCGTGCTCAGCCGCATGGTGGCGACCGGCGACATCACCCCCGCCGAGGCCGAGGCCGCCCACCGCGCCCCCCTGAACCTGAAGCCGCCCGGCGGGCGCGGCCCGGCCGGCAGCCACTTCCTCGACCTGGTCGTCAAGGAGCTCGAAGAGCGCTACGGCAGCGACGTCGTGCATCACGCCGGCCTCAAGGTGTTCACGACCCTCGACCCGCGGATCCAGGCGCTCGCCCAGGAGGCGGTCCAGGCGGGGCTCGACCGGCTCGAGGGACTCATGGGGGCGCCGGAGGCGGCCTCCGCGGGGCGCCTGCAGGGGGCGCTGGCGGCCGTCGAGGTCCATTCCGGGGCCGTGCGGGCGATGGTCGGCGGCCGGGACTACGCCGAATCCGAATTCAACCGCGCGGTCCAGAGCAACCGCCAGCCCGGCTCGGGCTTCAAGCCCTTCGTCTATTACGCCGCCTTCGAAAAGCTGGGGTGGCACCCGGCCACCGTGATGGTGGACCGCCGGGTGAGCCTCGCCGCCGCCGGCCAGCCGCCGTGGACCCCGCGGAACTTCAGCGGGCAGTTCGAAGGACCGATGATCCTCAAGCGCGGGTTCAGCCAGAGCGTCAACACCATCGCGGCGCAGCTGATCGAGCGCACCGGCCCGGCGGCCGTCGTGGACGCGGCGCGGCGCTGCGGGATCCGCAGCGCGCTCGCCCCCGTGCCGTCGCTGGCGCTCGGCACCTCGGGGGTGAGCCCCCTCGAGATGGCCTCGGCCTTCGCGACGTTCGCCTCCGGCGGGGTCCGGCACGAGCCGTTCTGGATCCGCCGCGTCGAGGACCACCTGGGGCGGATTCTCCAGGAGCGGATCCTGGACAATCGCCGGGTGCTGGACGCCGCGATCGCCTTCCAGGTGGTGGACATGATGCGCGCGGTGGTGGACGAGGGCACGGCCGCGGTCGTGCGCCAGATGGGCTTCACGCTGCCGGCCGCCGGCAAGACCGGGACGAGCGATGATTTCGTCGATGCCTGGTTCACCGGCTTCACGCCGACGCTGAGCGCCAGCGTCTGGGTCGGATTCGACCGGGCGGTGAGCCTGCGCGACGCCCAGGGAAGGGGAATCACCGGCGGCCGGGGGGCGGCCCCCCTCTGGGCCGAGTTCATGCGGCGGGCCTGCGAGGGGGAGCCGGCGCGCGAGTTCGCCATGCCGGCGGACATCCAGTTCCGGAGCGTTCACCCCCTGACGGGACAAGCGGCCGCGCCCGGGGACCCGCGGCGGGCCGAGGTCGCCCTGCGGGCCGGCCAGACGGCCGCCTGGGCGCCGGCCGCCGATGGGCCTGCGGACGCGGTGCGCCCGCCCGCGTCCTCCCGGCCCGCCGACCCGCCGCCCGACGGCCGGCCGGCCGCGAGCCGGCTTGAAACCGCTCCGGGGCCGACTCCCCCCGCCCCCGCGCCGGGGGCCAAGGCGCCCGATGGGCGCGGGGGCTACATCGGCGGAATGCATTGAGGCGCGACGTGGTTCATCTGCTGAAACATGCCGCCGCCAGTGTCTGGCTGGCCACCCTGCTCGGAGCCGGCCTGGGGCTCGCGGCCTACGCCGCCCTGCGGCCGAACGGGGGGGGCGTCGCGCCGCCGGCCGCCATGGCGCTCCTGCTGGCGCTGCTCGTTGCCGCCGCCGGCCGGGTGTTCGACCGCGTCGGGATCGGACGACTGCGGCGGCGGATGCGCGCCGCCGCGGCCGCCGAGCGCAGCGGCCTGATGGCCGAGGCGGAGGCCGAGATGCGCGCGGCCCTGGCGGCGCTCGACTCCTTTCTGGTCGCCCCGCGGACGCGCCGGCGCCATCTGCCGGCGGTCGCCGGCCGGCTGGCGCGCCTCTACCTCGCCCGCGGCCTGCAGGACCCGGCGGCCGACGCGTTCGTGCACGCCTACCTCGACCGCTACCCCGGGGACGCGGAGGCCGCCGAGCTGTGGGCGGCCTGGGTCGCAGGCGGCGAGGCGGCGGCGGACCGGCACGAGGAGCTGGCCGGGAAGATCGGGGCGGCGCACCCCGGGAACGCCGCGATCCAGCGGGGGCTCGCCCGGTTTTTCCTGACGCTCGAGCGCACCGACTACGCGGCGCTCAAGGCCTATCGCCGCCTGTGGGACTCGGGGGCCGCGCCCCCCGAGTTCCGCGCCTCCCTGGCCGCGCTGCTGCGCCGTGAAGGCTGCCGCGACGAATGGTCGCGGGAGGTGATCCGGCAGGCCGGGCCGCAGCCGGCCGCCGGCCCGGCACCCGCCCCCGCGCGCGCGCTTCCGGAAACGGCCGCGGCGGCGGCGCCTCCGGCAAAGGGCCTCCCCTCCCGGCGGACGGAGGAGGCCTGGGAGCCGTTTCGCATCCGGCTCGACGCCGAGGAGGAGCCCGCCGCCGAGGAGCCCCTTCCGGCATCCGGGCGCCCCTTCGCCCAGGCCGTCCGCGCGCGCTTGGCTTCCGCCAGGCAGCGGGCCCGGCGCGCCGCCGCGCGGCTCGCCGCGCTGCCCGCGCCGGCGCTTCTGCGCGCCGCGCTGCTGGTGGCCGGGATCAGCGCGGCGGCCGGCGCCGGGTGGTGGCTTGCCGGCCGGCCGGATGCGCCGGCGCCGGCCCCCGCCGCCAAGGGCCCGACGGCCGCCGGGGAGCCGGCGGAGAGCCCGCCGCCGGCGGTCACCGGCCCCTTCACGCTCCAGGTCGCGGCCTACCTCAAGGCGGAGTATGCCGTCAAGCTCGTCGAGGAGCTCAAGCGCCGGGGGCTCGACGCCTATTGGACCGAGACCGCCAGCGGCGACAAACGCTGGTACCAGGTTCGGATCTCGCACTTCCCCGATGCCGCCGCCGCGCGCGATTTCGGCCGCAGCCTCAAGCAGCAGGGCGTGGTCGAGGACTTCTACGTGGCGAACACCGGCCGGTAGGGGCGGGTTTGGACCCTCAGCTGTCGCCGTTCGGATCCCGGGCGCGGATGTAGGCGAGCAGCTCGGCGGCGAAGGGCGAGGCGGTGCGGATGTCGTCGTAGGCGATGCCGATGTTGTTCAGGTATTGGAGGATCAGCGCGTCTTCGCCGTTAAGCCCCAGGGGCAGGAGGCCGGCGAAAAAGAAGCCGAGCTCCTCGAACCGCGCGCACCACCGGGCGGTTTCCGGGTCCGACAGGGCGAGCACGAGGTGGATCACTTCCCATTTCTCCCGGCAGAGCCCCTTCAGGCGGCGGCGGACGGCATCGGCCGCCTCCGGCCCGAAGCGCTCGATGCGGATGCGGGCGAAGCTCATCGGCGGGGAAAGCCGGACCGTCATGCGGGTCGCCTCGTCCGGCCGATCCCGCTGCGCCCCGCCGGCGGGCGCGCCGAGCTCGCGCCGGGCGCCCGCGGTCAGTCCGAGGTGGGCATAGACGGCCGCGATCATCGCGCGGTGGGCCGGCGGCGGATAGACCACGGCGGCGGGCGGATCGCGGAGCCACAGGTGCTGGAGCACCATGCTGCCGCGTCCGGCGGGGCGCGGGCCGATGCCCTTGAACTCGGTCACGGCCGGCACCATCCCGAGCAGCACCCCGCAGTCGCGGAATCCGTGCTGCAGTGCGGTCTGCTGGGAGTAGGGGTGGACGGTGACGGTCTCGCCGAACAGAGCGGATAGGCCTTCGGCGCGCGCCGCCTGGATCAGAAAGGCGGTCAGGTTCGAGAAGCACCCGCGCGAGCGGAACCGCGGCGCGACCACCCCCTGGGCGATTTCGGCGATCGCCGGGTTCTCCTCCCAGCGCTTGAGCGAGCAGTGGCCGACGATGCGGCCGGACGCGGCGACCGCCACCGCCGAGATCACCTCGCCGCTTAGGTTGAGCGCCGCGATTTTTTCCGGCTGGTAGAGGTAGTCGTGCGGGTAGGAGTAGCCGTAGGCGCGGTAGACGACCTGGGGGATTGCGTGCGCCTCGGCGGGGTCGAGCCGGCGCACGCGGCAGGCCGCGGCCTCATTCCCGCCGTCCTCGGCGGCGGGCGCCTCCCCGGCGTCGACATCCAGGGGGCAGGCGGCGGCGAACTCCGCGACGGCCGGATCGGGGAGGGTCTTGACCAGCAGGAGCTCCTTGCCCGCCGCCCCGCGGCCGGTGAACCGGATCTCGTCGAAGGCGGCGGCAAGCCCGCGGAGGAAGCCCGTGGGCGCCTCGCTCCCCGCAGCCGGGCCGGCGGCCCCGAAGGGACGCCCGCGGTCCCGCACGCGCACCTGCATGCCGCCCGGGACGCGTTCGGTCACGATCTCGAGGGTGGCCTGCTCTTGCGGCTCGAAGGAGTACCGCAGCAGGTCGATCAGGCCGCGGCGCAGGCCGTCGGCGACGGCGCCGGCCTGCGTCTTGTTAAAACCCATTTCAACCGCCAGCCGGCCGACGTAGTCCGCCGCCGCCGCGACGTGGCCCTCCTCGTTCGGAATGGTCAATACCGAGGGCCGGCAGGCGTTCGGCACGTCAGGCGTCGCCGGTCTTCGACGGCTTGCTCTCCTTGGCGGCCGGCGCCGCGGGCTTGGGGGCGCCGTAGCCGTCGGCGTACCATCCGCCGCCCTTCAGCTCGAAGGAACAGCGGGACATGATTTTTTTGGCCCTGCCCGCGCAGCAGGGGCATTTGATCTCTTGGGTCCCCATCGAAACCAGGCGTTCGGTCACCGTTCCCTTGCGGCATTCGAACTCGTAGACCGGCATACCTCACCTCCCAGAATTTTTCGGGCGGAAATATAATGTGGCGATCGCCGCTGTCAAGCCCTCCCGAAGCGGTAATATCGGCGATCCGCTTGACTTTCTTGAGCGGTCCGGCGAGAAAGGGGCAGGATGCCATGAACCTGCTGCTGCGCGGCTCCCCGCATGCCTCCGCGCCCGCCGCCTCCGCGCCGCGGGCCCAGGACGAGAAGTCTCCGGCGCCCCAACCGCTCATCCTCTGCCGCGCCTGCCGCCATGCCGTCACGCGGGAGGAGGAGCGCATCGCAATGGGCTCCGCCCACCGCCACACTTTTGCCAATCCGAGCGGAATCGTTTTTGAAATCGGGTGCTTCCGGAATGCGCCGGGCTGCGCGGCCGTCGGCCCGCTTTCGGCCGAGTTCACCTGGTTCGCCGGCTACTCCTGGCAGATCGGCGTCTGCGCCGCCTGCCGCCTCCACCTCGGCTGGCGTTTCGTCGGCGCGGACCGCTTTTTCGGCCTCATCCTCGACCGGCTGATCGCCCCGGACTGAAGCGGCCGCGCCGCGCCCGCGGAGCGGCCGGGCGGCACCCCTCCCCGGCGGGGCGGCTCAGCCGGCGGACTTGAACGCGGAGACAAGGGCCTGCACGGTCGACTTGGCGTCGCCGAAGAGCATGCGGGTGTTCGGCTTGGTGAAGAGCGGATTTTCGACGCCGGCGAACCCGGCGGCCATGGAGCGCTTGAGGACCAGGACGGTCCGGGCCCGGTCGACGTTGATGACGGGCATGCCGTAGATCGGGCTGTCACGGTTTTCGCGGGCGGCCGGGTTGACGACGTCGTTTGCGCCGATCACGATGCCGACATCGACCGTCTCCATCACGGGGTTCACGTCATCCATTTCGGCGAGCTGCTCGTAGGGGACGTTGGCTTCGGCGAGGAGCACGTTCATGTGGCCGGGCATGCGCCCGGCCACGGGGTGGATGGCGTAGCGCACCTCGGCGCCGTTCTTCTCGAGGAGCTCGGCGAGCTCCCGCACGGCGTGCTGGGCCTGGGCGACCGCCATGCCGTAGCCGGGCACGAAGACGACCGAGCGCGCCGCCTCGAGGATGAAGAAGGCGTCCTCCGGGCCGATGGGTTTGACCTCCCCGCCGGTCTGCCCGCCGCCGCCGTCCGCACCGCCGGCCTTAAGGCCGCCGAAGAGCACGTTGGCCATCGAGCGGTTCATCGCCTTGCACATGATGCCGGTAAGGATGAGGCCGCTCGCGCCGACGAGCGCACCGGCGACGATCAACACCTTGTTCAGGATGATGAAGCCCGCGGCGCACCCGGCGAGCCCCGAGTAGCTGTTGAGCAGCGCGATCACGACCGGCATGTCGGCGCCGCCGATGGGGATGACCCCGAGCACGCCCAGGGCGAGCGCGGCCGCCATGATCCCCCCGAACACCGCGTAGGCGTGGGGCGCCCCGGCGTTCAGGCAGAACCACGCCCCGCCGGCCAGCAGGGCGGCGAGAAGCGCCGCGTTCACCCACCGCTGGCCGGCAAAGACCAGGGGCTTGCCCGGCAGCCGCTCGGCGAGCTTGCCGTAGGCGACCAGGCTTCCCGAGAAGGTCACCCCGCCGATCAGGACGGCGAGCACGACCGCGATCATGACGAAGGCCGCGCCGTCCGGCCGGGCATGGTAGTTCTCCCAGCCGACGAGCAGGCTCGCGAGCCCGCCGAAGCCGTTCAGGAGCGCCACCATCTGCGGCATGGCGGTCATCCGGACCCGGCGCGCCGCCGCGGCGCCGATGCCCGCGCCGAGGATCAGCCCGGCGATCACCGCGGTGTAGCTGATGCAGCACTCGAAGAGCGCGGCGGCGACGGCGATCAGCATCCCGGCGGCCGAGACGAGGTTCCCCCGCCGGGCGGTCTCGGCCCGCCCGAGCATCTTGATGCCGAGGATGAAGAGGATCGAGGCGGCGATGTAGCCGAGGTCGATCCACGGATCGAAGCCGCCCGTCATCGGATCGCATCCTTCTGCTTGCGTTTGAACATGGCGAGCATCCGATCGGTCACGAGGTAGCCGCCGACGACATTCACGGCGGCGAGCGCCACGGCGACCGTCCCCAGCACGGTCGCCGTCAGGTCCGCCCCGGAGCCGGCGGCGGTCATCGCGCCGACGACGGCGATCCCGGAGATCGCGTTGGTCCCGGACATGAGCGGGGTGTGCAGCTGGGAGGGGACCTTGGAGATCAGCTCGACGCCGAGGAAGACGGCGAGAACGAAGACGAAGACGAGCAGCCCGAACGACATGGATCAGTCCTCCCGTGTCAGGGGGATGGCGCCGGCGGTCATCCGCCGGTCCGCGCGCCGGCAGCGCCCGGCGCCGCGGCGTGGTGCCGGGCGATGACGGGGTGCACGACCTCGCCCGCGTGGGTCACGACGCACCCCTTGAGGATCTCGTCCTCGAGGGCGAGCCGGAAGGCCTTGGCCTCCGGGTCCCAGAACTCGGAGACCAGGTTGACCATGTTCGCGGAGAAGACCTGGCTCGCATGCACCGCGACCCGCCCGGGGAGGTTCGCCAGGCCGACCAGCCGCACCCCGCCCGCGAGCACCTCCTCGTCCGGCCGCGAGCCCTCCACGTTGCCCCCGCTTTCGACCGCGAGGTCGACGATCACCGCCCCCGGGGCCATGCCGCGGATCATCTCCGCGGTGATGATGAGCGGCGCCCGCCGGCCGAACACCTGCGCCGTCGTGATGACCACATCGGAGGCGGCGCAGACCCGCGCGAGGGCCTCGCGCTGCCGGGCGAGCTGGGCCGGGGTGAGCTCGCGGGCGTAGCCGTCCGCGGTCTGGCCGGTCTCGCCGAGGTCGACCGCGACGAAGCGCGCCCCGAGCGACCGCACCTGCTCGGCGACCACCGGGCGCGTGTCGAAGGCCTCGACCCGCGCCCCCAGCCGTTTGGCCGTGGCGATGGCCTGCAGCCCGGCGACACCGGCGCCGACGACGAAGACGCGCGCCGGGGCGATGGTCCCGGCGGGGGTCATCATCATCGGGAAGATCTTCGCGAGCCGCTCGGCGGCGAGGATCACGGCGGCGTAGCCGGCGAGGCTCGCCTGCGAGCTCAATACGTCCATCTTCTGCGCCCGCGTGATGCGCGGGATCATCTCCAGGCTGATCGCCGTCACGCCCTGCCGGGCGCAGCGCCCGATCAGCTCCCCGTCGTTGAAGGGGTCGAGGAGGCCCGCCACGACGGCGCCCTCGCGGCAGGCGCGGAGCTCCGCGGCGCCGGGCTTGCGGATCCGGAGGATCATGTCGGCCCAGGCGGCGAGCGCGAGCGGATCTTCGACCACCGCGGCCCCGGCCCGGCGATAGTCCGCGTCGGCCAGGTTCGCCCCGCGGCCGAGCCCCGCGCCGACCGCCACCTCGGCCCCGAGCGCGACCAGCCGGGCGGCATCCGGCGGCGTGAGGGCGGCACGGGTTTCGGGGGGGGCTTCGGCGGGTACGGCGATCTTCATGCATGGCCTCGCACGGAATGGTTGCGGCTAAGCCGGGATGTTAATTCCGATGCCGGGCGAGTCAACGGGCGCTGCCCGCGGGGCCGGCGCCGCCCGCCTGCCGGGCGGCCGCCTCCACCAGCCAGCGGAAGACCTCGCGGGTCTGGGCGCGGGTGCGCTCGCGGCTGCCGGAGTTGTCGATGACGCGGTCGGCGAGGGCCTTCTTGCGCTCGATCGGCATCTGGGCGCGGATGCGCCTATCGGCCTCGTCGGCGCCGATTCGATCGCGGGCCATCAGGCGCTCGCGCTGGACCTCCTCGGGGACCCAGACCACGATGACCGCCCCAAGCCCCCGCCCGGCGTGCATCCCGGCCTCGAAGAGCAGCGGGACGTCGAGGATCACGACCGCGTGCGTCCCCGCGCGCCGGAGGGCCGCGATCCGCCGGTCGCTCTCCGCGCGCACATAGGGGTGGACGATCCCCTCGAGCGCCGCCCGCTCGGCCGGGTCGGCGAAAACGATGTCCGCCAGCCGCCGGCGGTCGATGTCGCCGTCGGCGGAGAGCACCGCCTGGCCGAAACGGGCGACGACGGCCTGCCATCCGGGGCTCCCCCGGGCGACGGCCTCGCGGGCGAGCCGGTCGGAGTCGATGACCGCGGCCCCGAGCTCGGAGAAGATCTCCGCCACGGTGGATTTGCCGCTCGCGATCCCGCCCGTCAGTCCGGCCACGATCATGGTGCCGAGCCCCCTTCCGCCGGGTTGGCCGGCGCGGCCCGGATTGGAATTATCCGGCCGAAATCATTCTTTTTTATTATCTCAAGGAGGGAAGTCTGTCAACCGCGGCATTGCATAATCCCCGGGCCGTCTTAGCATCAGTCCGTAAGCCACGCGCGGCGCGCCGGGGCCTCGGGCCGCCGGCCTGCCGCCGACCAACGAGGAGGTGATTGCGAATGCCCGTTGAAAAGCTCAGAATGGCCGCCGACGTCTGCAGCTATGTCGACGAAAAAAAGAACACGGTCCACCTGGAGATCTGCATCCCGGGGGTGAAGAAGGAGGACATCGACTTCAAGATGCTCGATGACAGCTACCGGCTCATCGCCCCGCGGGATGATTTCGAATACGTATCGAGCGAAGCCTTCTGCTGCCCGGTGAACCCCGCGGCGGCCGAGGCGACCTACGAAAACGGCGTCCTCAAGGTGAGCGTTCCCCTGCGAGACCCGATGGAGAAAGCCCACCGCATCGCCATCCGCTGAAGCCGCCACCGCCGCGGGGGAGGCCGCCGGCCGCCCCCCGCGGCGCTCGACCCCCTGCCGCTCCCCGCGCCGCGGAACGCCCCCCCCGCGAAGCGCGCGGCGCCCCATGAAAAACCGTTGACAAGCGCGTGGTTTCTTGACAAAGAGAGCCGGGAAACTTCTCGACTCTTTCGATCGACAACGGGGGCCCTCGGATGCCGTCGCTCGCTCCGCGCCACACTCAGTATGCCCTGCGGGCGGTTTTCGAGCTGGCCAAGCATCGCGCCGACGGCCCGGTCAAGATCTCGGCCATCGCCGGAGCCCAGGCGATCCCGGTCCGCTTCCTCGAGGTGATCCTCAGCCGCTTGAAGCGCAGCGGGCTGATCGACTCCAAGCGCGGCTTCACGGGGGGCTATTTCCTCACGCGGCCGCCGGGCGAGATCACGGTCGGCGACATCATGCGCTTCTTCCGCCGGGAGGCGCGGCCGGGAGGGTGCGCGGCCTGCCTGTCGAACGCGCGCTGCCCGTTCACCCGCGGCTGCGCCTTCTCGCAGATGTGGAACCGCGTCGACCGCGCCATGTTCGCGGTTTACAATGAAACCACGATTCAGGACCTGGTGGAGTGCGACCGCCGCCTAAACCTGAAGAAGGGAAGAACCCGCAAGCGACCGCTCCCGGCGGGATAAATAATAGAAGGAAAGCTCATGAGCCAGGTCAACCTGCACGACGGATCCATGCCCCGCCGGGCCGCGATCGCGGCGGCGGCGGCCCTGATCGTATCCGCGCTCGCGATCCTCGCGGTGCACGGCGCCTCGCCCGTCGCGGCGCCGGTCGACGGGCCGCGGGCGGACATCATCCGCATCGACGGATTGAAGCAGTTCGGCCGGCTGGAGCGCACGCCGGTGACCTACCTGCACGAGAAGCACACCCAGGCGCTCGCCCCCAAGGGCAAGGACTGCGCCGCCTGCCACCTGCGCGAGGAGAAATACGCCTCCACGAAATACATGCGCCTGGCGGACACGTCGAAGGCCGAGGTGATGGCGGTCTACCACACCCACTGCACGGCCTGCCACCGCGACACCGCCGCGGCGGGCGAAAAGGCCGGCCCGGTCGTCTGCACGGGCTGCCACCGGGAGCGGGCGGTCGCCTCGTCGTGGCGCGACATCGGCATGGACAAATCCCTCCACGCCCGGCACGTCAAGGCCCAGGAGAAGAAATGCGAGGCCTGCCACCATGAGGCCGAGGCGGCGACCGGAAAGCTTTTCTACGCCAAGGGGCGGGAGGGGACCTGCCGCTACTGCCACCTCGACCGGACGGTCGAGAAGGTCCGGCCGCTGCGGCTCGCCGCGCACCAGCAGTGCATCGAATGCCACCGGCAGCGCCGCGCGCAGAACCAGGATGCCGGGCCGTCCACCTGTAGCGGTTGCCACGATGCCGCGCAGCAGCAAACCATCGAGAAATTGACGGCGATCCCGCGGCTCGAGCGGGGGCAGCCGGATGCCGTCCTGGTCCAGGCCTTCGGCGGCGACGGGCAGAAAATCGATCCGGCCGCCCGCCCGCACGCCGTCGCCTTCAACCACCTCGGGCACGAGACGTATGCCGACAACTGCCGGGTCTGCCACCACGCCTCCATGGCGGCCTGCGCGTCGTGCCACACGCAGCCGGGCTCCAAGCCGGGGAAGTTCGTCAACCTGCAGACGGCGATGCACCGCCCGGAGGCGGCGGCGAGCTGCATCGGCTGCCACGCGTCCCGCCTCGCGGACAAGGCCTGCGCCGGCTGCCACGCCGGCATGCCGCGCCAGGACCCCCCGGAGCCCTCCGGGTGCGCGAGCTGCCACGTGGCGCTGCCCGCTGGGACCCCTTCGCCGGTCGACCCCCAGGCCGCGGCCGCCCGGCTGCTCGAAGCGCGCCGGCCGGTCCGGGAGACCTTCGCCGACGCGGACATCCCCGAGACGGTGGTGATCCGGGCGTTGAGCCGGCAGTACGAGCCGGTGAAGCTGCCGCACCGCAAGATCGTCCGCACCCTCGTCGCGGGCATCCGGGAGAGCCGGCTCGCCGGGTATTTCCACCGCGACCCGGGGACGGTCTGCCAGGGCTGCCACCACCACAGCCCGGCCGCCCGGAAGCCGCCCGCCTGCGCGAGCTGCCACGGCCAGCCCTTCGACGGCCGCAATCTCTTCAAGCCCGGGCTGCAGGCGGCCTACCACCTGCAGTGCATGGAGTGCCACCGCGTCATGGGGATCGAGAAACCGGTCGCCACCAACTGCACCGGCTGCCACAAGGAAAAGCTCTGAATTAAGGATCGCGCCATGTCGATTTCACGCAGGGGATTTCTCGGCTGGCTGGGCGCCGCCGGGCTCGGATCGGCCGCCGGGCGCCCCGCCCGCGCCGCCGGCACGGCCTTCGCCGGCCATCCGGATTCGCTGGGGGTGCTTTTCGATGCGACCCGCTGCATCGGCTGCCGCAAGTGCGAGGAGGCCTGCAACCAGGTGAACGGCCTGCCCGCGCCGGAGAAGCCGTTCGCCGACCTCGCGGTGCTCACCCAGCGGCGCCGCACGGACGCCAAGAGCTACACGGTCGTCAACCGCTACGAGAACATTCCCGGCGCCGCGGGGCCCGTCTACCGCAAGATCCAATGCAACCACTGCCTCGAGCCGGCCTGCGCCTCGGCCTGCTTCGTGCGCGCCTTCGCCAAGAACCCGGACGGCTCGGTCACTTACGACGAGTCGGTGTGCGTCGGGTGCCGTTACTGCATGATCGCCTGCCCCTTCGAGATTCCGGCCTACGAGTACGGCGAGGCCTTCACCCCGCGGGTCATGAAGTGCACCTTCTGCGAGCCGCGGCTTCTCAAGGGGCAGCTGCCGGGCTGCGTCGAGGTCTGCCCGGCAGAGGCCCTGACCTTCGGCCGGCGCCGGAACCTGTTGCGGATCGCCCGCGAGCGGATCGGGCAATACCCGGGGCGCTACCTCGACCACGTGTACGGGGAGACGGAGATGGGCGGCACCGCCTGGATGACGATCAGCGGGGTCCCCTTCCGGGAGCTCGGCATGCGCGAGGATCTGGGCACGACCCCCGCTCCGGAGCTCACCAAGGGGGCGCTCAGCGTCGTGCCGATCGTGGCGGGGATGTGGCCCGTGCTGCTGACCGGCATCTACGCGATCTCCCAGCGCCGCGAGAAGATCGCCCGCGAGGAGCGGGCCCAGGCCGTGGCGCTGGCCGTCGCCCGGGCGCAGGAGGAGGCCAAGCGCAAGCTCGCCGAGGCGCTCGCCAAGGCGGAGAAGGACAAGAAGGCGGCCGTCGAGAAGGAAGTCAAGCGGGCCCTGGACGAGGCGGCCAAGGCGCGGGCCGCGGAAGCCGCCCCCCCGGTGGACGCCGCCGACAAGAAGCCCAGCTGAGGAGAAGCCCGATGCCGGAGCGCAGAATCGTCATCCAGAGACCCGCCCTGACCCCCTTCAACGTGGTGGCGGGGATCATCGTGGTGGTCGGCCTCGCCGTCACCGTCATCCGCTTCACGCAGGGGCTCGGGGCGACCACGAACCTCTCCGACTACAACCCCTGGGGGATCTGGATCGGCTTCGACCTGCTCGTCGGGGTGGCGCTCGCGGCCGGCGGGTACGTCACCTCGGCGGCCTGCTACATCTTCGGGCTGAAGCGCTTCCACTCCGCCGTGCGTCCGGCGATCCTGACCGGGTTTCTCGGCTACGCGCTGGTCGTCCTCGCCCTGCACTACGACGTCGGCCGGCCCTGGCGCCTGCCGTATCCCTTCATCGTGCAGCAGGGCACGACCTCGCTGCTCTTCGAAGTGGCGGCCTGCGTGGCGCTCTATCTCACGGTGCTCTTCATCGAGTTTTCGCCGGCGGCGCTCGAATGGCTCGGGCTGAAGCGCGCGCGGCAGCTCGTCGTGAAGCTGACGCTGGTGCTCACCATCTTCGGGGTGATCCTCTCGACGCTGCACCAGTCCTCGCTCGGGGCGCTCTTCCTGATCGCGCCCTCCAAGCTTCACCCCCTGTGGTACTCCCCGTACCTCGCCCTTTACTTCTTCGTGTCGAGCATCATCGCCGGGCTGTCCATGGTGATCTTCGAGAGCACGCTCAGCCACCGCTACTTCCACGACCGGATGGACGCGGCGCACCGGCGCGAGGCCGACGGGGTGGCGCTCGGCTTCGGCAAGGCCGCCGCCTGGGTGCTCGCGGGCTATTTCATCGTCAAGGTCGTCGGCCTCGCCCAGGCGGATGCCTGGCACCATCTCGCGACGGGCTACGGCGCCTGGTTCCTGGTGGAGCTCCTGGGGTTCGTGCTGCTGCCGTGCTATCTCTACGCGGTCGGCGCACGCGAGAAGAATTTGACCATCATTCGCTGGACCGCGGCTTGGACGGTGATCGGGATCGTCGTCAACCGCTTCAACGTGGGGCTGATCGCCTTCAACTACCACCTGCCGGCAAGCGAGCGCTATTTTCCGCACTGGATGGAGATCGCCATTTCGGTCTTCGTCGTGACGGTCGGCATCCTGGTGTACAAGTTCATCGTCACCCACATGCCGATCCTCTATGCGCACCCCGACTACGACGCGCACTGACGCCGGCCATCCGATGCGGCCATCCCACTTCCGGGGAGCATGCTGATGGAGAACGCCATCCACACCCTGCACGACTTCATGCTGCGCACCGAGAGCATCACCTACGTGATCGTCGTGGCGGCGCTGTGCGCCTTCATTTTCTTTTGGCGGTTCTTGACGGAGCGGGACGAGGGCCGGGACCACCTCGGCGCCGATCGGCCCGAGGAGCACCACCCGTGACGGCCGCGGGCGCCCCGGGCGACCGGCGGCCGAAGGCCCCCGCGCCGCGGCGCGGGGCGAACCCCCGGCCCGCGCGCGGCGGGCCGGCTTGAGGAGCGCGCTCATGTATGCATTCGTGACCGGCCCGCTGGCCTGGTTGGCGTTTTTGATCTTCTTCGTCGGGATCGTCGTGCGCCTCGTGCTTTACGTGCGCGGGCTCGACTGGAAGCTCGACCGCGTGACCTACGGGGTGCACACCGCCTACGGGGTCAAGGGGGCGGTGCGCTCGGTCGTCTTCTGGCTCATTCCGTTCGGCACCCAGAGCTGGCGCAACAACCCGGGCTTCACGATCCTGGTGTTCGCGCTGCATGTCGGGGTGATCGTGACGCCCCTGTTTCTGCTCGGCCACAACATTTTTCTCGAGGAGCGCTGGGGGGTGAGCCTGCCGTCGCTGCCCCAGGGCGTCTCGGACGCGCTGACCATCGCCGTGATCGTCGCCGCGGTCCTGCTCGCCATGCGGCGGATCGCGCTTCCCGAGGTCCGGATCATCACGACGGCCGCCGACTACCTCCTGCTCGCCATCGCCGCCGCCCCCTTCGTGACCGGCTTGATCGCGCGCTCCGCCGCCGCCCACAGCGAGCCGTGGCTGATCGCGCACGTGCTCGCCGGCGAGATCCTGCTCGTCGCCATCCCGCTCACGAAGCTGTCGCACTTCGTGCTCTTCTTCGCGACCCGGGCGCAGATCGGGATGGACTTCGGCATCAAGCGCGGCGGGATGAAGAGCCCCGGCATCCGCTGGTGAGCGCGCGCCCGGCCGGGCCGCCGGCCGTGTCCGCAAAAACCATGGAGGACCGCTCCACGCACGATAGAGGATGACACCATGCCCGAAGGAATTCTCTGCAACAAGAAGCCGGTCACGACCCTCGAGCAGCTCCAGGCGCTGCTGGCGGACAAGAGCGGCAAGCAGTACTACCAGGAGATGAACCGGCTCGAGGTCGATTCCAAGGCGCTCTGGGACCTGATCCAGCGGACCTGCAAGTCGCGCATCCGCACCTGGCTGGAGATCTGCACCCACTGCGGCCTGTGCGCCGAAAGCTGCTTCTACTACCTCGCCAACGGCAAGGACCCCCGCCAGGTCCCCTCCTACAAGATCCAGAGCACCCTCGGGGAGATCCTGCGCCGCAAAGGCCGGGTGGACAACGCCTTCATGCAGATGACGATGGACACGGTGTACGCCAAGTGCACCTGCTGCAACCGCTGCGCGATCTACTGCCCGCTCGGCATCGACACCGGCGTCATGGCGAGCTACACCCGCGGGCTGCTCTTCTCCCAGGGGTTCACGCCCTGGGAGATGAAGATCGGCTCCGGCATGCACCGGATCTACCGGGCGCAGATGGACGTCACCACCGAGGACTGGGTGGAGACCTGCGCGTGGATGGCCGAGGAGAACGCCGAGGAGTGGCCGGGGCTGGAGATCCCCGTCGACCGGGAGGGGGCGGACATCATGTACACCGTGAACGCCCGCGAGCCCAAGCACTACCCCGAGGACATCGCCCAGGCCGCGATCCTCTTCCACCTCGCCGGGGAGAACTGGACCGTGCCGAGCGAGGGCTGGGAGGAGACGAGCCTGGCGATGTTCGCCGGCGACTGGGAGGGCTGCCGCCAGCAGGTGCAGAGCGTCTACGCGGCCATGGAGCGCCTGAAGCCCAAGCGCATGGTGGTGACCGAGTGCGGGCACGCCTACCGCGCCACCGTCATCGAGGGCCCCTACTGGGCCGGGCGGGCGAGCGGCAAGCCCCCGGTCGAGAGCCTGCACTACGTCGAGTGGGTGGCCGAGGCGCTGCGCACCGGCAAGCTCAAGATCGATCCGGCCAAGCGGATCAAGGAGCCGGTCACCTACCAGGACTCCTGCAACTACATCCGCAACGCCGGCCTCGGGGAGGCCGCGCGCTACATCATGCGCCAGATCGCCGAGGATTTCCGCGAGATGACCCCCAACCGCGAGCACAACTTCTGCTGCGGCGGCGGCGGGGGCCTGAACGGGATCGGCCGCTACCGCGAGCAGCGCAACGTCGGGCTCAAGGTCAAGCGGGACCAGATCCTCGCGACCGGCGCGAAGCTCGTGGTCGCTCCCTGCCACAATTGCTGGGACGCGATCCGCGACCTGGAGGAGGTCTTCGAGATCGGGATCCGCTGGACCTTCCTCAAGCCGCTCTTGATCAACATGGTCGAGGTGCCGGAAGGCATGCGCGCCGAGGAGTAAGGGCGCACCGGTGGGCGAAAAGAGTCTCGATGAACACGGTCCTGCTGAAGTCGAGCGGCGAGATCCTGACGGACGGCGACCGGCCGGCGCCGAACCCCCTCGCCTGCCTCGGGCACCAGGTGAGGCTCGGTGAGGGCTACACGCTGCGGAGCTTTTTCCGGATGATCGAGCGCTACCCGGTCTTCTCCCAGCTGAACGCCTTTCTGCCCGAATGCCTCGAGCTCTATCGGGCCTGCCCGGGCGCGGCGTGCCTCGCGCCCGGGATCGGGCGCCTGGAGCTCACCAAGACCGTCGAGATGACGGGGTTTCCGGGCGCGCCGCGCCTGGAGATCTACCCCGGCCTCGGCGGGGTCTGCGGGGCGGCGCCCTGCGAGATCCGGGCGCTGCCGCTCGACCACCTGCTCGACCTGCCGGTGGCCATCGGCAAGCTCAAGCATGTCGTTTTCGGCGACCGGGTGGACGTGCTCGAGTGCGACACGGTGTTCAACCTGTTCGAATTCATCGAGGGGATCGCCTGGCAGCTGAGCTTTCACCGCAGCCCGAAGGCGTGCGCCTTGCCAGCGTGACGCGCCGCGCGCCGACGGGATCGGATGTCATCCTGCAGCCATCGGGGAGATGATCCATGTTTAAGAAACTGCTGTTCGCGACGACGGCGTCTCCGGTTTGCGACAACGCGGCCAAGGTGGCCTTCGACCTCGAGATGAAGTGGGAGGCGAAGCTCTTCATCCTCCACGTCCTGGGGGTGCCCGGCCGCGGCTTCAACCTCCAGATCACCGATGTGCGCACCGGCGAGCGCGAGGAAGCGAGCGCCGACTACATCGAGTGGGTGAAGGAGGAGATGCGGAACACCTACGGGAAGCTCCTCGAGGACAGCAACGCCGAGATCGTGACGGCCATCGGCGACCCGGCCCGGGAGGTCCTGCGGCTCGCGCGCAAGGAGGACGTCGACATGATCCTCATGGGCGCGCACACCCGCGAGGAGGACGTCGGCGCCACCCGCCACCGGGCGGTCGCCGGCAGCACGATGCGCAAGGTCGCCAAGGCGGCCCGCTGCCCGGTGGTGATCGTCAACCGGCCCTGCACCACCTGCTGGCGGCTTTTTTCCAACATCGTCGTGGGGACCGACTTCTCCAAGGCCTCGCATTCCGCCTTTCTGTGGGCCTTCAAGCTGGCGCGCGAGGTCGGCGCGAAGCTGCACATCTTCCACGCGGTGGACATCGCCGCCGAAGGCTTCGCCAAGCCCTCGGGGCAGGACGCGATCGAGCAGCGCATCCGCGAAGCCCGCAAGCGGATCGAACAGCACCTCATTCCGCAGCTCAAGGGCTTCGACCGCTGCACGATCGAGGTCTGGGAGGGGATCCCCTACGTCGAGATCCTCAAGTTCGCGCGCGACCGCCAGGCCGATCTGATCGTCATGGCCCACCACGCCCGCGAGATCGATCCCGAGGAGGCCGAACTCGGCAGCGTCGTCGAGCAGGTCGTGCTGCGCTCCTCCTGCCCGGTGGCGAGCGTCAACCACCCCGACAAGGTGGCCGAGCTCCTCTGAACGCCGGGGAGTGCGCCCCCGGCCGCGCGGCGCCGGGACGGATTGCGATGGAGCCGATCGCCGAAAAAACCGTCCTGTTCGTGGACGACGAGCTCGACATGCGGATCTTTTTGGCGGCGGTGCTCCGGACCGGCGGCTATCGCGGTGTGGCCGCCCGCAACGCCGTCGAAGCCCTCGCGAAGGCGCGCGCGCTGCCGCCCGAGCTGATCGTCATGGACGTGATGATGCCGGAGGCCGGCGGGGTGACCCTCTACCAGGAGCTCAAGCGCGACGAGCGCTTGAAGCGCATTCCGGTGATCGTGCTGACCGGGGTGAGCGCCCAGGCCTTCGCCCACCACCTCCACATGGTGAACCTCTGCCGCGAGGAGTCCCTGCCGCCGCCGGAGGGATACCTGGAAAAGCCCCTGGATCCGGAGCGGCTGCTCGGCGAAATCCGGCGGCTGATCGGGTAGCGCGCCCGACCGGCCGCGCGGCGCGGCGCCCGGCCGATCCCGCTCCGCCGCCATGCTCCATCGGGGACCCGCATGAACGAGACGCTGCTCCTGGCCGACGACGAGGAAGGCATCCGCACGGTGCTCGGCATCGCGCTCGCCGATCAGGGCTTCGACGTCCTCACCGCCGCCGACGGCCGGGAGGCGCTCGAGCTTTTCCGCCGCGCGCAGCCCGCCATCGTCCTGACCGACATCAAGATGCCGGGGATCGACGGGATCGAGCTCCTGCGCCGGATCAAGCGCGAGCGGCCCGAAACCGAAGTCATCATGATCACCGGCCACGGGGACATGGAGCTCGCCATCGAGAGCCTCAAGCTCGAGGCGGTCGATTTCGTCACCAAGCCCATCCACGACGACATCCTCGGGATCGCGCTCAAGCGCGCCCGCGAGCGCATCGCCATGCGGCGCGAGCTGCGCGCCTACACCGAGAACCTGGAGCAGCTGGTCCAGAAGCAGGCCGCGCGCATCGTGGAGATCGAGCGGCTGGCGGCGGTCGGCCAGGCGATCGAGGGCATCGCCGCGGCCTTCCGGGGGATGGCCTCCGCCGGAGCCGAAGAGGGCTTGCGGGTGCTGAACGAGCTGCCCTGCCTGGTCGCGGTCCACGACCCGGAGCTGCGCGTGGTGTCGATCAACGCGCTCGGCCGCGAGCGGCTGGGGGAGCTCGTCGGCCGGCGCAGCTGGGAGATCTACGCGCGCCGGGACGAGCCCGGCTACCAATGCCCGGCCGCGCGCACGTTGGCGACCGGTGCGCCTCAGCGCCTGAAGGAGGAGGTGGTCTTCCGCGACGGGCGCCGCGCCGTGCTGATGGTCCACACCGCCCCGATCCGCAACCGCGGCGGCGAGGCCGAGCTCGTGCTCGAGATCGCCGTCGACCTCTCCGAGGTGGAGCGCCTGCGCCGCGAGCTGGCCGAGGCCCAGGGCCGGCTGGCCGCGCTCGGCCTGATGCTCGGCTCGGTCGCCCACGGGGTGAAGGGCATCCTGACGGGGATGGACGCCGGGCTCTACCTCGCCCGTTCGGGCCTGCGCCAGGCCGACGCGGCCCGGGCCGCCGAAGGGATCGAGACGCTCGCGGACATGGTCGAGCGGATCCGGCGCATCGCGCTCAACGTGCTCGACTTCGCCAAGGAGCGGCCGGTCGAGCGGCGGGCGGTGGCGGCGGGCGCCTTCGCGCGGGCGGTCGCCGAGCTGGCCGCTGCCAAGGCCGCCGCGCACGGGATCGCGCTCGAGGCCGATGTGCCGGCCGGGCTGGGGGAGTTCGAGGCGGACGAGGCCGCCGTGCAGGCGGCGCTGCTCAACATCCTCGAAAACGCGGTCGACGCCTGCCGGCAGGACGCGGCCAAGGCGGCGCACACGATCCGCTTCGCCGTGCGGGCGGAGGCCGAGGCGGTGGTCTTCACGGTCGCGGACAACGGCGTCGGCATACCGCCGGAATACCGCGAGCGGATCTTCGACCTCTTCGAGTCCTCCAAGGGACGGGAGGGCACGGGGCTCGGGCTCTTCATCTCCCGCCAGGTGGCCCACCAGCACGGCGGGGCGATCGCGGTCGCCTCCACCCCGGGCGAGGGGAGCACGTTCCGCGTGCGCCTGCCGCGCCGGCCGCCGGCGGCAAGCGCCCCGCCCGCCTGACCGCCTTGTGAACGGGGCCGTTTTCCGCTATGGTGGGGACGTGCCGCGGCGGCCGGCCGCAGCCGGCGCGCGCCCCCCCGGCCCTTCTCGTCATCCAGCGGTGCCGCCATGCCTTCCATGATCGACAAGATTCGCCGCAGCCTCGTCGCCAAGCTGATCCTCAGCGTCGGGGCGATTCTGCTGCTCACGATCTCCACCTGGTCCTACTTCAGCATCGCCTACCAGAAGAAGAGCCTCCGCCACGAGGTGGTCGCCCAGGCCGAGCGGTTGAGCAGCGCCATCCAGCTCGGCACCCACTACGCGATGATGCTGAACTCCCGCGACGACATCAACCAGATCATCACCAACATGGGACGGCTCAAGGAGATCGAGGCGATCCGCATCTACAACAAGGAGGGCGCGATCAAGTACTCCAACCGGCCCGAAGAGGTCGAGGTGGTGACCAACATCAAGAGCGAGGCCTGCCACGTCTGCCACCAGTCGGAGCCGCCGGCCGTCAGCGTCGCGCTCTCCGAGCGCATCCGCTATTTCCGCGCGGCCGACGGAAGCCCCCGGCTCGGGATCATCAGCGCCATCCCCAACGAGCCCGGATGCGCCTCGAGCGACTGCCATTTCCACCCCCCCGACAAGAACGTCCTCGGCGCCCTCGACGTGGTGGTGTCGCTCGCCGAAACGGAGCGCGACATCCGCTTCATGGAGCAGGGGGTCCTGGGCCTCGCCCTGGGGGCCTTCGCGGTCACCTCGGCGATCATCTTCGTCTTCGTCCTGCGCTTCGTGAACCGCCCCATCCGCCGCCTGATCGAGGGCACCCAGGCGATCTCCCGCGGCGACTATTCCGTGCGCGTGGAGGAGGGGCGGCGCGACGAGATGGGGCAGCTCGCCGCCGCGCTCAACCTCATGAGCCAGGAAATCGCCAAGCAGCAGGCGGAGCTCAACCGCCAGCGCGACGAGTACCAGAACCTCTTCAACACGGTGCCCTGCATCATTACGGTCCAGGACCGCTCCTTCCGGCTGATCGGCTTCAACCGGGAGTTCGCCGAGCTTTTCGACCCCCAGGCGGGCGACTACTGCTTCCGGGCGTACAAGGGGCGCGACAGCAAATGCCCCAACTGCCCGGTCGAGAAGACCTTCGAGGACGGCAAGGCCCATTACAGCGAGGAGAGCGGGATCAACAAGGACGGGACCCCGGCCCACTGGATCGTCAAGACCTCCCCGATCCGCAGCGCCGCAGGCGAGATCATCGCGGCCATGGAGGTGAACCTCGACATCACCCACCGCAAGCAGCTCGAGGACCGGCTCGAGAAATCGGAGAAGAAATACCACGAAATATTCAACAGCATCCCCAACCCGGTTTTCGTGCTGGACGCCGAGACGCTCGAGATCCGCGACTGCAACGATGCGGTTCCGGCGGTCTACGGCTACGCCAAGAACGAAGTGCTCCACCGCTGCTTCGCCGAGCTTTTCCCCGAGGCGGAGCGTTCGCGCACCGCGGCGCAGATCAAGGCGGCCCCGGTCATCCACCAGGTCCGGCAGCGGCGCAAGGACGGCCGGACGATCTTCGTCGACATGTGGATCTCGCCGGCCGAATACCCGGGGCGCAAGGCGCTTCTGGTCGCCACCAGCGACATCACCAAGCGCCTCGAGGCCGAGCAGCAGCTCATCCAGGCGAGCAAGATGGCGACGTTGGGCGAGATGGCGACCGGGGTCGCCCACGAGCTCAACCAGCCGCTCGCGGTGATCAAGACCGCCAGCCGCTTCTTGGTCCGGAAGGTCCAAAAGGGCGAGCCGATCGCCCCCGAGATCCTGAGCACCATGGCCGCGGAGATCGACAGCCACGTCGACCGCGCCTCGAAGATCATCAGCCACATGCGCGAATTCGGGCGCAAGACCGACCTCAAGCTGGATCCGGTCTGCCTGAACGCCGTGCTGCGCAAAAGCGTCGAGATCTTCAGCCAGCAGCTCAAGTCGCGGGGGATCGAGGTGCTCTGGGATCTCGAGGAGCCGCTGCCGCCCATCCGCGCCGACGCGAACCGCCTCGAGCAGGTGGTCATCAATCTCCTGATCAACGCCCGCGACGCGATCGAGGAGCGGCCGCGGGGGGAGGGCGCCGCCCGCGAGCGCAAGGCGATCACCATTTCCAGCCGGCGCCGCAGCGGCCAGGTCCAGGCCGAGGTGCGCGACACCGGCGGCGGCATCCCGCCGGCGATCATCGACAAGATTTTCGAGCCGTTCTTCACCACCAAGGAGGTGGGCAAGGGGACCGGGCTGGGGCTCTCCATCAGCTACCAGATCGTGCAGGATTTCGGCGGGACCATCCGGGCCCGCTCCCGGGAGGGGGCGGGGGCGGTATTCACGATCAGTTTTCCCGCGGCGTCCTAAACCGACCCCGTCCGGCGGCCCGGCCGGCGGCGTTGGTCGTAAATTGCCATACAGCAACCAGGGGGGGAGCGGCCCCGTGACCGACAACCGAATCCTGCTGGTGGATGACGAGCCCGGGATCCGGCGGGTCCTGAGCATCGCCCTGGCCGACGGCGGCTACGAGGTGACCACGGCCGAGAACGGCGAGGAGGGGCTCAGGCTTTTCCGGGAGCTTTGTCCGCCGATCGTGCTGACCGACATCAAGATGCCCGACCTCGACGGGATCGAGCTTTTGCGGCGGATCAAGGCCGAGCGCCCCGACACCGAGGTCATCATGTTCACCGGACACGGGGACATGGATCTGGCCATCAAGAGCCTCAAGCACGAGGCGACCGACTTCGTGACCAAGCCGATCAACGACGATGTGCTCGAGATCGCCTTAAAGCGCGCCCGCGAGCGGCTGACCATGCGCCGGCAGCTGCGGGAGTACACCGAGAACCTGGAGCGCCTGGTGGAGGAGAAGGCCCGGCGGCTGATCGACGCCGAGCGCATGGCCGCGGTCGGCCAGGCGGTGGCCGAGCTCTCCCACACCATCAAGAACATCGCCAACGCGCTCAAGGGAAGCATTTTCGTCCTGGGGAAGGGGATCGAGCTCAACGAGAAGGAATACCTCGAGCAGGGCTGGCGCATGGTGCAGACCAACGTCGAGAAGATCAAGAACCTCGCCCTCGACCTGCTGCAGTACGGGCGCTACACCGAGGCCGCCCGCCGGCCCTGCGACCCGAACGCGCCGGCCGCGGAGGCGGGCCGGCTGCTGGCCGCCAAGGCCGGCGAGGCGGGGGTCGCGCTCGAGGCCGATCTCGACCCCGGGCTCGCGCCGGTCAGCATCGACCCCGAAGGGATCCACCGCTGCCTGATCAATCTGCTCGACAACGCCATCGATGCCTGCCGCAGCCGGGAGGCGGCGGCGCCCCCCAAGCGGGTCATCCTCCGCACCCGCCCGCTGCCGGGGGGCGGGGTCGAGTACCGCATCGAGGACAACGGCATCGGCATGGACGCCCACGTCGCCGCGCGCCTGTTCCAGGGGTTTTTCAGCACGAAGGCGACCGAGGGGACCGGGATCGGCCTGATGATGACCCAGCGCATCGTCGACCGGCATGGGGGCTCGATCGCGGTCGACAGCCGCAAGGGCGAGGGGTCGGTCTTCAGCGTCCGCCTGCCTGTTGGCGAATCTCCTTGACCGGCTCGCTTTTTTTTTGGTAATTTAATTTTTTCATCGATGGTTCCCTGTCTTTCTGCTGCATCGGATTCCGGTCGCGCGTCCACCGACGACTTCCTCATTTTCAAGCGGCAGAGAAGGGTTCCGGGGAGGGCGGTCGCCGCTCAGCTCCGGCACGGCCCGCACCGAAGGGGGAAACGGTCCGCCATGGTCGCCTTCGCATTTCAGGAGATGTTTCCGCTCGCCGCCGACGCGACCGAGTATCGCCGGCTGACGGCCGAGCACGTCGCCGCCGGCACCTTCGAGGGGCTGCCGGTCCTCAAGGTCGCGCCGCAGGGGCTGACGCTCCTCGCCCGCCAGGCCTTCACCGACGTCGCGCACCTCTACCGCTCGTCGCACTTGGAGCTCCTCGCCCGCGTGTTCGCGGACCCGGAGAGCTCGGTGAACGACCGCGCCGTCGCCCTCGAGCTTCTCAAGAACGCCGTCATCGCCGCCGACATGGTCTTTCCCATGTGCCAGGACACCGGGACGGCGATCATCATCGGCAAGAAGGGCCAGCGCGTCTTCAGCGGCGACCGCGACGAGGAGGCGCTCTCCCGCGGGGTGTTCGAGGCCTACACCGAAGGGAACCTGCGCTACTCGCAGAACGCCCCGCTCACCATGGTCGAGGAGGTGAACACCGGGTGCAACCTGCCCGCCCAGGTGGAGCTCTACGCCGCGGGCGGCGACGAGTACCGCTTTCTGTTCATCGCCAAGGGCGGGGGCTCCGCGAACAAGACGCTGCTCTTCCAGGAGACGAAGGCCATCCTCAATCCGCGGGCGCTCATCGAATTCATGACGGCCAAGATCAAGACGCTCGGAACCGCCCCCTGTCCGCCCTACCACCTGGCGTTCGTGGTCGGGGGGACCTCGGCCGAAATGACGCTCAAGACCGTGAAGCTCGCGAGCGCGGGGTACCTGGACGGGCTGCCCGATGCCGGCGGCCCGGGCGGGCACGCGTTCCGCGACCGGGAGCTCGAGGCGCAGCTCCTGGCGGCCTCGCGCGCAATCGGCCTGGGCGCGCAGTTCGGCGGCAAATGGTTCTGCCTCGAGACGCGCGTGATCCGGCTGCCGCGCCACGGCGCCTCCTGCCCGATCGGCCTCGGGGTGAGCTGCAGCGCCGACCGCAACGCCAAGGCCAAGATCACCCGCGAGGGGATCTTCCTCGAGCGGCTCGAGACCGACCCGGCGCGCTTCCTGCCGCAGGTCGCCCCCGACGCCCGCGCGGCCGTGCCGGTGGACCTGAACCGGCCCATGGCCGAGATCCGCGCGCAGCTGAGCCGCCACCCCGTCGCGACGCCGCTGTCGCTCTCCGGCCCGCTCATCGTCGCGCGCGACATCGCCCACGCGCGGCTCTACGAGCGCCTGAAGCGCGGCGAGGGGCTGCCCGGCTATTTCCGGGACCACATCGTCTACTACGCCGGCCCGGCCAAAACCCCCCCGGGCCATGCCGCCGGCTCCTTCGGGCCCACCACGGCCGGCCGCATGGACGCCTATGTGCCGGAGTTCCAGGCGCAAGGGGCGTCGCTCGTGATGCTCGCCAAGGGCAACCGCAGCAAGGTCGTGACCGACTCCTGCCGGAAGCACGGCGGGTTCTACCTCGGGTCGATCGGGGGCGCGGCGGCGCGCCTCGGCAAGGAGTGCATCACCGCCATGGAGGTCGTCGAGTTCCCCGAGCTCGGCATGGAGGCCGTTTACCGCATCACGGTGAGGGACTTTCCGGCCTTCATCGTCGTCGACGACAAGGGGAACGACTTTTTCGAAACCCTGGTGCAATGACCGCTTCGGCATCAATCCACAAGGAGACCGCTGGCATGGCCAAACAGAAAATGAAAACCATGGACGGCAACACCGCCGCCGCGCATGTCGCCTACGCGATGAGCGATGTCGCGACGATCTACCCCATCACCCCCTCCTCGCCCATCGCCGAGATCGCCGACGAGTGGTCGGCTGCGGGGCGGCGGAACATTTTCGGCCAGACCATGACCGTGCGGCAGCTGCAGTCCGAGGCCGGCGCGGCGGCCTCCGTCCACGGCTCCCTCGCCGCCGGGGCGCTGACGACGACCTTCACGGCCTCCCAGGGGCTGCTGCTGATGATCCCCAACATGTACAAGATCGCCGGCGAGCTCCTGCCGGGGGTGTTCCACGTCACCGCCCGCGCGGTGGCGGCGCACGCGCTCTCCATCTTCGGCGACCACCAGGACGTGATGGCGACCCGCCAGACGGGCTTTTCGATGATCGCCTCGGCCTCGGTCCAGGAGGTGATGGACTTGGGGCTCGTCGCGCATCTGGCCGCGATCGAGTCGAGCCTGCCCTTTCTGCACTTCTTCGACGGGTTCCGCACCTCGCACGAAATCCAGAAGATCGCCGTCATCGACCCCGAGGAGATGGCGCAGCTCGTGAACTTCGAGGCGGT
Organism: uncultured Desulfatibacillum sp.; assembly: GCA_964573635.1. GTDB lineage: Bacteria > Desulfobacterota > Desulfobacteria > Desulfobacterales > SpSt-501 > SpSt-501. The sequence continues at coordinate 123,256 of CAZNKG010000010.1, forward strand.
CGCGCGCTTCCGGGCCCGCGGGGCGAACCCCGAGCGGCCGGAGCTGCGCGGCACGGCGCAGAACCCGGACATCTATTTCCAGGGCCGCGAGGCGGCGAACCCCTTCTACCTCAAGCTCCCCGGCATCGTGGCCGAGGCGATGCGGAAGGTGAGCGCGCTCACCGGCCGCCCCTACCGCCCCTTCGACTACGTCGGCGACCCCCAGGCCGAGCGGGTCATCGTCGCCATGGGATCCGCCTGCGAGACGATCGAGGAGACGGTGAATTACCTCTGCGGCCGCGGCGAGAAGGTGGGGCTCGTCAAGGTGAGGCTCTACCGGCCTTTCGTGACGGAGCTTCTGGTCGGCGCGGTCCCGGCCGGCGTCAAGGCCGTCACGGTCCTCGACCGCACGAAGGAGCCGGGGGCCCTCGGGGAGCCCCTTTACATGGACGTCTGCACGGCCTACCTCGAAAGCGGCCGGCCGGTGCCGAAGCTCCTCGGCGGCCGCTACGGGCTGGGCTCCAAGGAGTTCAACCCGGCGATGGCCCTGGCGGTCTTCGACAACATGCGGGCGGCGCAGCCCAAGAACCACTTCACGGTCGGCATCGTCGACGACGTGACCCACACCTCGCTTGAGGTCGGGCCGACCCTCGACGTCGCGCCGAAGGGGACGGTGCAGTGCAAGTTCTGGGGCCTGGGCGCCGACGGCACCGTCGGCGCGAACAAGAGCGCGATCAAGATCATCGGCGACAACACCGACCTGTTCGCCCAGGCCTACTTCGCCTACGACTCGAAGAAGTCGGGCGGGATCACCATCTCGCACCTGCGCTTCGGCCGCAGCCCGATCCAGTCCACCTACCTGATCGATTCGGCGGACTACGTCGCCTGCCACAAGGACAACTACGTCGAGATCTACGACGTTCTCGAGGGGATCAAGGCGGGCGGCACCTTCGTCCTGAACTCGCCCTGGACGCTCGCCGAGATGGAGCAGAAGCTCCCGGCGCGCGTGCGCCGCACCATCGCGCAGAAGCGGCTCAAATTCTACAACATCGACGCGGTCAAGATCGCCCAGGAGGTGGGGCTCGGCGGGCGCATCAACATGATCATGCAGACCGCCTTCTTCAAGCTGGCGAACGTGCTTCCGGTCGACGAGGCCATCGCGCATCTGAAGGACGAGATCCAGAAGATGTTCGGCAAGAAGAGCGAAAAGCTCGTCGCCATGAACCACGCCGCCGTGGACGCGACCGTCGCCAACCTGATCGAGATCGCCTACCCGCCCGCCTGGGCCCAGGCGGGGGAGGGGGAGGCCGCCGGCAAGGCGGAGCCCGCGTGGGTGCGCGAGGTCATGCGGCCGATTCTCGCCCAGCAGGGCGACAAGCTGCCGGTCAGCAAGTTCACCCCGGACGGGATCTTCCCGGTCGCAACCTCGCGGTTCGAAAAGCGCGGGGTCGCGATCAACGTGCCGGAGTGGATCATGGAGAACTGCATCCAGTGCAACCAGTGCGCCATGGTCTGCCCGCACGCGAGCATCCGGCCCTTCCTCGTGACCGCCGAGGAGCTCGCCCAGGCCCCGGCCGGCTTCGAGGCCAAGAAGGCCGTCGGCAAGGAGCTCAAGGACTATTCCTTCCGCATCCAGGTCGACACGCTCGACTGCATGGGCTGCGGCAACTGCGCGGACATCTGCCCGGCGAAGAAGAAGGCGCTCGTCATGCAGCCGCTCGAGACCCAGACGGCGAAGCAGGTCCCGCTGTGGGACTACGCCGTGACGCTCCCGGTGCGCGACAGCCTGGTCGGCCGCTTCACCGTGAAGGGCAGCCAGTTCTGCCAGCCGCTGCTCGAGTTCTCCGGGGCCTGCGCCGGCTGCGGGGAGACCCCCTACGCGAAGCTCATCACCCAGCTCTTCGGGGACCGCATGGTGATCGGCAACGCCACCGGCTGCAGCTCGATCTGGGGCGGCTCGGCCCCCGCCGTCCCCTACTGCACCAACCCGCAGGGGCACGGCCCGACCTGGGGGAACTCGCTCTTCGAGGACTCGGCGGAGTTCACCTACGGCATGTTCCTCGGGGTCTTCCAGCAGCGCCGCAAGCTCGCCGATCTCGCGCGCCAGGCGCTCGCGGCCGATGGGGTCTCCGCCGAGATGCAGGCGGCCCTTAAGGGCTGGCTCGACCACATGCAGGACGCCGAGGGCTCGCGCCGGTTCGGCGACCGGCTGAAGGCGCTGCTCGCCCGGGAGAGCGGCCACCCGCTGCTCGGGGAGATCCGCGCCCTGGAGAAGCTTCTCACCAAGAAGTCCTTCTGGGTCTTCCTCGGCGACGGGGCGGCCTACGACATCGGCTTCGGCGGGGTCGACCACGTGCTGGCGGCCGGCGAGGACGTGAACGTGATCGTCTTCGACACCGAGGTCTATTCGAACACCGGCGGGCAGTCCTCCAAGGCGACCCCCACCGGGTCGGTTGCGAAGTTCGCCGCCTCCGGCAAGAAGACGCCCAAGAAGGACATGGGCCAGATGATGATGTCCTACGGCTACGTCTACGTCGCCAGCGTCGCCATGGGCGCGAACAAGAACCAGCTCATGAAGGCGCTCGCCGAGGCCGAGGCCTACCCGGGGCCCTCGCTGATCCTCGCCTACTCGCCCTGCATCAACCAGGGGATCCTCGTCGGCATGGGGAAGACCCAGCACGAGGAGGATCTCGCGGTCAAGTCCGGCTACTGGCCGCTTTACCGCTACAACCCGCAGCGCGCGAAAGAGGGGAAGAACCCCTTCGAGCTCGACTCCAAGAAGCCCGACGGGAGCCTGAGGCAGTTCCTCGAAGGCGAGATCCGCTACGCGTCGCTCAAGAAGACCTTCCCGCAGGAGGCCGAGCGGCTGCACGCCATGCTCGACGAGTGGGTGAACGCCCGCTACGAGCAGCTCGCCAAGATGGCGGGCGGCCCGGCCCCGGCGGCCGAGGAGAAGGCGGTCGAGTAGCCGCCGGCCGCATCGACGCGCGGCTGATCCGACCCAGAGGAGGCCCCATGCAACGCACCACCGCCTTCGCGGCGCTCATCGCCGGCGTCGTCCTGCTGCTTTCGGCCGCCGCCGCGCCGGCCGCCGACCGCTGCATCGAGGGAGACTGCGTCGACGGCCGCGGCACCTTGGTCTACTCCACCGGCCACCGCTACACGGGCGAGTTCCGCAAGGGCGAGCGCCACGGAGAGGGCGTCCTGACCCTGCCCGGCGGCCGCACCATGCGCGGCCGCTTCGAGCACAACGCGGTCTTCGAGGGGACCTACACCTACCCGGACGGCACCACCTACACCGGGCAGTGGGAGTTCCGCGAGCGCAACGGCCGGGGGACGCTGACCTACAAGGACGGCCGCAAGTACGTGGGCGAGTTCAAATCCGGCCTGCGCCACGGCCGGGGCACCCTCACCTGGCCGGACGGCCGCGCCTACACCGGCGACTTCCTCCGCGGCCGCCGCACCGGCCAGGGGACGATGACCTACCCCGACGGCCGGGTCTACACCGGCGGCTTCCTGGACGGCGAGCGGCACGGCCCGGGCGTGCTCACCACCCCCGACGGCCGCCGCCAGGAGGGCCGCTTCGCCGAGGGGCGATTCCTCGGTCCCTGAGCAGCCGGCGGCCGGGGCCGGCCGTCATTTGAGCGGCCCCCTTTTTTCGCGCGCGGCGCAGCGGCGAGGCAGTCGTCGGCCGCGCGCGGTCAACCGCCATCCCCCGTTTGGAAACACCCCCTGCCCCTCCGGCTCTCGGCCGACTCCCGCCGCGGCCTGAAGGGCCTTGGCCGCGGCGGCGCTCTGCGCGGCGCCGGATGCCTCCGATGTTTTTTCCAGCGGCCTGGCCGCCCGTTCGGCCGCCGGGCCTCCGGCCTGGAGGATGGGACGATGGGCTGAAGGCAGGCGATGGGATCCGAACCGCCGGCGCCGGGGTTCCCGATTGATGGCTGCGGGGCGGTTGCCGCGGCGCGCCGCAACGGCGCTGCGTCGGCCATTCATGCGCGCCGCGGGGGCATCGGCGGAAAAGCTTCCCGGCGCCGGGAGCTCAGCCGGGAAGGCCGAACTGGTAGATTTCGTAGCTCGTCTCGCGGCCGAGGAGCGTGTCGATCTTCGATTGCAGCTCCATGCGGGCCGGGTGGTCGCGCCACTTCTGCCAGGCCTCGAGGGACTGCCAGGTGCTGATGACCAGGAGGTCCTCGGGGTTGTCGATGCGGCGCAGCGTCTCGCCGGAGATGTAGCCCTCCTGCTGCACGGCGAGCGCCCGCAGCCGGCGGGCGAGTTCGATCATCTCCTGGTCCTTGTCCGGGGTCAGTCGCCGTTTGATCAGGATCTTGATCGGCATCGGGGCCTCCTTTCGCCGCTTCGGAAGAGAGGGTGCGCCGCGAAACGCCAAGACCCCGCATCGCGGTCGGGGTGCGGGGTCTTGGGGGCCGGCTCATAGGCTCCTCGCCGGAAGGGTCCACGCCAAGCCAACGGACGGCCCCATCGTAGCCCCGGCCGTTCCCGGGGTCAAGCCCGATCTTCCGCCCGATCTTGCGCGGCCGGCGGCGGGTCGGGCGGCGGAGGCCGCGGGTTCAGCGCCGGAAATACATCATGGGCGCCTGGGGGCGGCCGACGAAGCAGATGCGGTTGAACCCGTATTTCTGGATGATCCGGAAGGCGAGGAGGGCGTCCGACTCGTTCGACGCGAAGTCGAGCATCCAGTGGTCGCCCTCGACGATCTTCCAGCGGCCCCGGACCTTTTTCACGGTGACGGCGGACGGGTGGAACCGGATGCTGTCCTCCTCCCCGAAGGGGCCGACCGGCGGGGCGCCGTCCACGAGGTAGTACTGCATCCCGGGCTTGGGGCTTCCAACGGCGCACTGCCGGTTGAACCCGTAGTGCCGGATGACCCGCTGGGCCGTCAGCGCCGCGGAGAGGTTGGCGCCGAAGTCGAGCAGCACCTGGCTGCCGGCGACGATCTTCCAGCGGCCCCCCACCCGGGCGGCCTGCGCCTGCCCGGGGTCGAAGGCGATGCCGTTTTCGGGGAGCGCGGGGCGGATGCCGCCGACGCGCAGCGACGGGTCGCCGAAGAGGAAGAACTTCCAGGGCTGGTGAAAGCCGCACACGACCCACCAGTCCGGCTTCGACAGCGCGGCGGGGAAGACGTGCGCCTCGTAGTAGCGCTGGAGCATGAAGTTCCACATGCCGCCGAGCGTCTCGTGGCCCAAGCGGTAGGCCTCGAAGAAGAACGTGATCAGGTCCTTCGACCAGGGCTGGGCGCCCGTCGCGGAGCCGACGTAGCCGACCGCCCCGGTCGGCCGCTTGACCGTCAGGTGCTCGCCGAGGGACTCCGGGTTGTAGAGGCTCTGGATGCAGGCCGGCTGAGGCGGGGGGCTCTCCGTGAAGCTCTCCCCGCCGTCCACCCCGGGATGATTCCGGCCGTGCACGTCACGGTAGGGGCGGTAGGGCGGCTCCGGGGCGAAGTCGGAGGTGCTGCAGGCGCTGGCGAAGACGACGGGGAGCATCCGGGCGTTCGCCAGGTTGCCAAGGTCGCCGGTGCCGTAGCAGCCGCTCCACCCCGTCGTCGCGCCGTGGCCGATGTAGCCCACGAATCCCACGCCGCCGTTCAGGATGCGGTTGATGTTGGCGGCATCCGGCGGCGGCGTCTGCCGGCAGGGGTTGCCCGGCGCATAGAGCCGCTCGATTCTCATCCCCTTCAGGAAATCCGCGGCGATCCGCTCCTGGGCCTTGCAGGCATCCGGGATCCAGTCGGTGGTCGCGATGAGCAGCGCCCGCTTGAACCACTCGGGTTGAAACGGCCCCCGCTCGTAGTCGATGACCTTCCGGACGTAGGTCTCGACCTCCGCGGCGGTGGAGGCCGGGACTCTTCCGACGGCGATCTCCGGGCGCAGGTCGACCTGGTCGATGTTGAGCGTCCCGGGGGCCACCCCGCCCGCGAGCTCCCCGAAATAGCCGTCGCGTTTCCGGTCCCAGTCGTCCACCGATCCGTCGGGTTCGAAGAGGTCGGCGTAGTAGAGGTCGGTGGGGTAGAAGACCGTGTGGTGGATCTGCGGGTCGTCGCGGTCGCTCTTCGTGTAGCGCACCGGGAAGCGGTCGCAGTCGCCGACCAGCAGCGCGAAGCGCATCCCGTTCTCCCGGCAGAAGGCGGCGAGGCACTGCTTGACCTTCTCGGCCTCGTCGCGGCCGGGGTAGTTGCGGTAGACCTCGTCCAACCCAAGGACCGCGGCCGCGATCCCGGTATCGTTCTTGTGAGCCCGCAACGGCTCGAGGGCGCCGGCGAACTCCCGGGGGGCCAAAACCAGAAGATCGATCTGCGCGGCCGCCACCGCCGCACCTCCTCTTGGGGATAGGCTCTCTCAGTTGCCGGCCGGCGTTGGGATTAACCGGCGGCCGGCGGATCGTTCGGCGCCGCCGCCTGCCGGGGATTCACAGACGGCCGGCCGAAAAAAAAGAGGGCCCCTTTTTCCCGCAGAAGACGGAGGCCCTCGTTGTGCCGGTTCATCGGTACCTCGCAGGAAGGTTCTATGCCCGGCCTTCTCGACGGCTTCATCGTAGCGCCGTTCGGCTCCAGGGTCAAGGAGGCGGCGACGCCGGTGTCGAGAACAACTAAACGGTCCGCAGTTGTCGCCCATGATCTGTCCGGTTTAGTAGGCGACCGAGGAGGTGGCCGATGGGCCCGCTGGTTTATCCCTGAAAACCTTGAGCGGCCGGGAACCCGGCGATTGGCCGCGGGCGCGATCGATCCCGGTCAACCGCGCCGGGGAGATGAATCCGAAGGCAGCTCGGCGCGCGGCGAAAACCACCCCGCCGGCGGCCGGTGCGATCATCGGGTTTGCCGCGAGGGATGTTCCGCCGCAGGCCGCGGAGATGGTGGCCGCGACGGAGACGCTGACGGGGGTGGTGTGGATGACGCCGGCGGCGCCATCGCGCCCGGCCGGCACGGTGACGGAATCCGGGAGGCTTGCGGCGGCGGAGAAAAGCGCGCGGGCGCGGATTCCGCGACGGGGCTTGCCATGGTGATTCGGCCCGCCGGAAGGCTGCCTGCGGACCGGCAATTCGAAGGGGCTTCGGCGCGGACGGCGAGCTCCCGGTCGTGGATCTCCTCGTCGAGAGCGTCGCGCAATCCAAGCACCCTGCCGCCGGCGTTCGAGGCCCCCTGGATTCCATGCGCACCGAGGGCCGACTCAGGCCTCCCCGGTCGCCGATTGCCCGAGGGCGCGGATGCGGCGGGCGGTTTCGGCCCGGAGCGCCGCGAGGTAGTCCGGGTCGATCGGCCCCTTCCAGGTGGTGATCTGGTGGAAGCGCTCGGGGATGGGGACCTGCTCGGGCGCGAAGCCGGCGGAAAGCCTCAGGCGCCAGCGTTCGCGCTGGATGGTGCGGGCCGCGGCCGCAAGCCCGCGGGCCAAGCCGCCGTAGCCCACGGACGCCAGGCACTCGGCCAGCAGTTCCTCGGAGTAGACCCCGCGGGCGAAGAGGCAGGCGACCATGGAGGTGAGCAGGCAGCGGCCGGCCTCGTCGGCGAGGAGAAAGTCGGCGGCGGCGGCGGCATCCTTGGCGGTCGCCTTCTGGTCGTAGGCGTAGCCGCCGGCGTCGAGGTGCGAGTGCCGGAGCCCCAGCGCCTGGGAGGCGAAGAAGACCTCGCCGGTCGCGTAGCCCGCCATCTCCTGGCCGAGGACGCAGGCGAACTCGGCGCCGCCGTAGCGCGCGGCGGCCGGCAGCGTCCCGGAGGCGAGCAGGCGATAGAAGTCGTTGGCGCCGTGCGCGAGGTGCCGCAGGGCCTGGCGGTAGGCGGCGGCGTCGCCGAAGGAAAGCGGGACGATGGTCTCGGCGGTGGAGATCAGGCCCTTCCCGCGCGCCTCGGTCGCCCAGGCGAGCGCCACCCCGGCCGACATGACATCCAGGCCGTAGCGGTCCGCCGCCTCCATGAGGTCGAGCGCCGCGAAGGGGTCGGTCACGGCGAGCATGGCGCCGGCCGCGAAGATCGGCTCGTGGTCGTAGGGGACCTGGCGGTAGAGGTACTGATTCGGCTCCATGAACTTCTCGCGCACGAAGCCGATGTGGATGCAGCCGACCGGGCAGCCGGCGCAGGCCGCGTTGCGCAGCAGCGTCCTCTCGGCGAAGCTCTCGCCGCTGATCCCGGCCGCGGCCGGGTCGCTCGTCTGCTGGAGGTTGCGGAAGGGCAGGGCCTTGAGCGTGTTCAGGACCATCACGTTCTCGGCCGTCCCGAGGTTGTGGTACTTGTGCATCATCTCGGTGGCGGTCACCAGCGCGTGCACCCGCTGGAAGAGCGGGGCATAGGCCGGGTTTGCGGGCAGGGGAAAGGAGGCGTCCCCCAGGATCACGACGCCTTTCAAGTTCTTCGCGCCCATGACGGCGCCGGCGCCGAGGCGGCCGAAGTGGCGGTAGGTGTCGACGTTGATGCCCGCCATGGCGGAGAGGTTCTCGCCGGCCGGCCCGATCCGCAGGATGCTGCGGTGGCCCGCCCCGGGGAACAGGCGGCGCAGCAGCCGGCCGGTGGCGAAGACGTCGAGGCCCGCGGCGAAGTGGACGTCCTTGACCTCGAGCCGGCGGGAGCCGACGCACAGGCAGGCGGGCCGGGGGGCGCGGCCGGTCACGACGAGCGCATCCAGGTCGGCGAAGCGCAGGCCGAGCGCCGAGCGGCCGCCGCCGTGGCTTTCGGCGTACTGGCCGTGGACGGGGGAGGCGAAGGCGCAGACCGTCTTGCTCATCAGGGGGAAGAGGCCGGTGAGCGGCCCGATCGCGAAGATGAGCGGCTGGCCGGGGTCGCTCCAGGGCCGCTTGCGCTCGGCGAAGCGCGCAAAGAGCAGGGCGGCGAGGCCGCTGCCCCCCGCCAGGCGGTCGCGGCCGTCGAGCTCGAGGATCTCCCCGCGGCCGTCGCCGAGCTCGACCCGCAGTACGCGGAAATGGTCGCGGATCATGCCGCCCCTCCCTTCGGTCCGTCGGGCGCCGCCTCCGTGGCCGAGGCCCGCGGCGCGTGCGCGAGGCATTCGTGGGGGCAGAAGGCGACGCAGCGCCCGCAGTGGATGCAGACATAGGGCTCGCCGTCGAAGTCGAGGGTGACCGCCTCCACCGGGCAGGCGGCGGCGCACGCGCCGCAGCGGATGCAGCGGCGGCGGCGCACCACGACCCCGCCGCCCCGCCGCGGGCTGAAGGCCCCCGTCGGGCAGGCGGCGGCGCAGGGGGCCGGGTCGCAGGCGAGGCAGGTGCGCGCCTCGAAGCCCGTCGAAAGGCCGCCCGAGCTCTGGATGCGGATCCCCGCCGTGGTCCAGGAAAGCCGTCGGTGCACGAGCCGCGCGCAGGCGAGCGCGCAGGCGTGGCAGCCGATGCAGCGCGCCATCCGCGGCGCGGTCAGGATCTTCGGGCGTCGGGCCGCCGGGTCATTCATGGCCGCCGGCGCCCCCCTCGCGGCGCATCCGCTTCCAGGCGTTGATCAGCCCGTTGGTGGAGGCGTCGTGGCCGGTCACCGGCCGGTCGTCGGCGAGCTCCGGCAGGATCCGCCCGGCGAGCTGCTTGCCGAGTTCGACCCCCCACTGGTCGAAGCTGAAGATGTTCCAGACCACTCCCTGGACGAAGATCTTGTGCTCGTAGAGCGCGATCAGCCCGCCGAGCACGTGCGGGGTGAGCTTCGGAAAGAGGATCGAGTTCGTGGGACGGTTGCCCTCGAAGACCTTGTGGGGGGCGAGGCGGCGGATCTCCTCGGGCGGGCGGCCCTCCCGCGCGAGCTCGGCCTCGACCTCCGCGAGGGATTTGCCCTTCATCAGGGCCTCGGTCTGTGCGAAGAAGTTCGCCAGCAGGATGCGGTGGTGGTCGCCGATGGGGTTGTGGCTTTCGGCCGGGGCGAGGAAGTCCGCCGGGACGAGCCGCGTCCCCTGGTGGATCAGCTGGTAGAAGGCGTGCTGGCCGTTCGTTCCGGGCTCCCCCCAGACGATCGGGCCGGTCGCATAGCCGACGCGGCGGCCGGCGCGGTCGACGGATTTGCCGTTGCTCTCCATGTTGCCCTGCTGGAAATAGGCGGGGAAGCGCCGCAGGTACTGGTCGTAGGGGAGGATCGCCTCGGTCTCGGCGCCGAAGAAGTTCACGTACCAGATCCCGAGCAGCGCGAGAATCACCGGCGCGTTGCGCTCGAAGGGCGCCTCGCGGAAGTGCCGGTCCATGGCGTGGGCGCCTTCGAGCAGCGCCTCGAAATGCTCGAAGCCGACCGCGCAGGCGATCGAGAGCCCGATCGCCGACCACAGCGAGTAGCGGCCGCCGACCCAGTCCCAGAAGATGAACATGTTTTCGGGCGCGATGCCGAACTCGGCCACCTTGGCCGCGTTGGTCGAAATGGCGACGAAGTGCCGCGCGACGTGGCGCGGGTCGCCGGCCTGGCGCAGAAACCACTCCCGCGCCGTAAAGGCGTTCGTCATCGTCTCCTGGGTGGTGAAGGTCTTGGAGGCGATCAGGAAGAGCGTGCGCCGCGGGTCGAGCCGCTTCAGCGTTTCGGCGATGTGGGTGCCGTCGACGTTCGAGACGAAATGGGCCTCGAGGCCCGGCCGGCCGTATGGCCGCAGCGCCTCGGTCACCATCGCCGGGCCGAGGTCCGAGCCGCCGATGCCGATGTTGACGATGTCGGTGATGCGCTGGCCGGTGAAGCCGGTCCAGGCGCCGGAGCGCACCGCCTCGGAAAAGCCCTTCATCTGGGCGAGGACCGCGTTCACCTCCGGCATGACGTCCCGGCCGCCGTCGAACACCGGGGTGTTCGCCCGGTTGCGCAGCGCCGTGTGCAGGACGGCGCGCTTTTCGGTCGCGTTGATGGCCTCCCCGGTGAACATCTTCTCGATCGCCGCCGCGAGCCCGCAGGCCGCCGCGAGTTCGAGCAGGAGCGCGAGCGTTTCGGGCGTCGCGCGGTTTTTGGAGTAGTCGACCAGGATCTCGCCGACCCGGATCGAAAAGCGCTCGAACCGCGCCGGGTCCTGCGCGAAAAGGGAGGTCATGGAAACGGACTGCATGGCCGCGCGGTGCACGGCGAGCTTGCGCCACGCCTCGGTGGCGGAGGGGTCGATCGCGTCGAGCATGGGATCCTTCCCGGTTGAGGGGTGCGGTCGTGCGCCCGGATGCGGTGAATCTTATTCGCCTCCGGCCGCGCCGTCAACGGCGATCGCCGCGGCGCGGGCCGCGCCGATCCCCGCGCAAAGCCGGCGCGCCGGGCCGGGCTACCCCCGGGACGGCGGCGGCTCGCGCATGAAGTAGTCGAGCAGCGAACGCTTTGCGGCGGGCAGCCGTTTGAGCGCCGGCTTGAACGCGACCGGGGTGTGGATCTCCCGGAAGGCCGGCGGCAGGACGCGCATCAAAAGGGGGCTTCGCACGCGCACCTCCTTGGGGCGCAAGCCCGCCTGCGCGAGCTTTTGAATCAGCTTGCCCGGGATCGAGCCCCACATGCCCTCCAGCGTATCGGCCGCCTGCATGAACTCGGCCTGAAAGACCGCCGCGGAGGGCAGATGCACGGCCATGAGCGCGTAGACGCAGGCCGGCCGCTCCGAGGGCTTTCCGATCGTCGCCGGCATCAGAAAGAAGTCGACCTCGAGGATGTCCGCGGCGGACCGCACGCCCTTCAACCGATTCACATCCCGGGGATCCCAGGCGAGCGGGATCGGCGGCGGCGGCGGGAGCGGGATGTGCTGGCGGCGCTCCCGCCAGTCGTCGCCCCCGCCGTCCGCGGCGCGGCGGGAGCGGATGAGCAGCATGCCCGCCTCCAGGCCCTCCGACCAGGCGGGGTCGCTCGCGGCGCGGGGGGCCACCTGCTCGAGCTGCTCGAGGGCGGCGGCGAGCGCGGAGATCTCCTCCCCCTCGAGATGCCAGGGCATGAAGCCCGGGCGGAAGCTTTGAAACTGCGGCCAGGTGCCGCGGCCGCGCGGCTTCACCCCCAGGTTTCGCAGCAGCTGGCGGTCCCAGTCGCGCAGGGCGTCGCGGTCTTCGAAGGACACCTGGAGCTGGGGGATTTCGAGCAGCGCTTCGGGGTATTCCTGCAGGAATTCCGGCGGCGCGTCCTGAAGCTCGAGGAAGCGGGCGAGCGCGGCAGCGCCCCGGTAAACCGAGACGGCCCGGTGCTCCCCGAGCGTGCCCATCACGCTGACGAAGCCGAGCTCGCCGCTCCGGGGATCCTCCACGCCGAAGACCTCGTCCTCGCGCATCCAGCGCCAGGGCGCCATTTTCTGGATGCGGAGCGTCGTTTGGATCAGTCGGCGCCATTCTTCCGGATGGTCGAGGGTGCGGTTCATGGCCGTTCCTCCTGCGGGGCGCCGCCGGGCCGGCAGCACCCGGCTGCCCCACGCGCGCATGCATGACGCCGCGGCGGCTCTGGTCGGGTATCTACGCCGGATTCCCTTCCCGCGTCAACTCGTTTGCCGCCCGGTCCGTCCGGAGCCCCCCCTGTCTCGCCCCGCGTCGCCTGCAGCCGCTTGGATCCGCCGAGCACGATCCGGGCGTCGATCACCCCGTCCCCGCCGCAGACGGCAGCGGGGCTCTGGATGGCGGCATCGACCGGCGTGCGCGAGCGGCCTACCACGCCCATGAGGGCGAAAGCCGGCTCCGGGCTCGCGAAGCGGGCCCGGCGGAGAAGCCCGGCGGGCTTGCGCCGGTCCACGCGGCCGGCGCCCGAGCATGCTGCCGGCATCGGCGCTTCTCCCTCAGTAGGCCATGCGGCCGGGGATGACCCCGCGCACGCCGCCGCGAGGATCGGGGGTGTCGTCGTCCCGCCGCGGGATCAGGTGGAGGTGGGCGTGAAAGATGGTTTGGCCCGCCGCGGCGCCGCAGTTCGCCCCGAGGTTGAAGCCGGTGATGCTCGGGTCCGCGGCGAGCAGCCGCCGGCGGAGCAGGTCGATCAGGCGGTCGGCGTCGCGCCGCTCGGCCGCGTCGAGCTCGAACCAGTCGCGCGCGTGCCGCCGCGGGAGGAGGAGGTGATGGCCGGGCGCGACCGGGTGGGCGTCGGCGATGGCGACGACCGAACCGCACGCGGCCACGATGCGTGCGGCGACCGCGGGCGGGCAGAACGGGCAGCCGGGGTGGGGCGCGTCCGGATCGGTGCCGGGGCGCATGGGGCGGTGCCTCCTTTGGCGGCGCAGGGCGGGGCGGCCCGTCAGGCGGCGCTCGGACCCAGGTCGATGACCTCCATGCGGTCGTTGCGGCCGGGGTACTTGCGCGAGGGGCCTTCGGTCAGGACGACGTAGCGGCCCGCAAGGGCGTGGGCGGAAACCCAGTTTTTGGCCCAACCGCGCCATTCGTCGGGATGGTCCGGCTCCCGGCAGGGGAAGACCCCGTAGGAGAAGAGCAGGTCCTGGCAGGTCTTGGCCTCGGAGCTCACCGCGGTGATCCACACCGGCAGGTGGAAGCGCGAGATCCGGCGGGCCGTGCCGCCGCTGTGGGTGGGGACGATGACCGTCGCCGGGGTGATGCGCCGGATGGTCGCCTCGACGCTCGCGGCGATCAGCTCCTGGAGCGGGATCGCCTCGCTCCGGGCGGCCGCCGCGCTCGCGTGGCCGTGGCCGTACACCGGGCGCTGGGGCTCCACCTCGGCGGCGATGCGCGCGAGCATCTCCACCGCCTCCACGGGGTAGCGCCCCATGGCCGACTCGCCGGAGAGCATGACGGCGTCGGTGCCGTCCAGGATGGCGTTGGCCACGTCGGTCGCCTCGGCGCGGGTCGGCAGGCGGTTCGCCGTCATCGACTCGAGCATCTGGGTGGCGGTGATGACCGGCTTCGCCTCCAAGTTGGCGAGGCGCATCAGGCGCTTTTGGGCGAGGGCGATCTTCTCGATCGGGATCTCGACCCCGAGGTCCCCGCGGGCGACCATGATGCCGTCGGCCGCCGCGAGAATCTCCCCGATGCGCTCGAGCGCCCGCGAGCGCTCGATCTTGGCGATGATGAAGGGGTTGCCCCCGAGCTGCCGGGCGGCGGCGCGCACCGCCTCGATGTCCTCGGCGCCGTCGACGAAGGACTGGCTCACCGCGTCGACGCCGTGCTCGAGCGCGAAGGCGAGGCAGCGGCGGTCGTGCTCGGTGAAGGCGCAGGCGCCGAGATCGATCCCCGGCAGGTTGAGCCCCTTGCGCGAACGCAGCTCGCCGCCGACCCGCACCCGGCACGCCACCTCGGCGGCGGCGCTGCGGACGACCTCGAGCTGGATGTAGCCGTCGTTCAGGAAAAGCCGGTCCCCCGGCCGGACGACGGCCGGCAGCGACGGGAGCGACACCGAAACGCGCGCCGCCGTGCCGACGACCGGCTCGGTGGTCAGGGTGAAGAGCTCGTCGGGGGCGAGCGTCACCGGCTCTTCGCCGAACGACCCGATGCGGATCTTGGGGCCGGGGAGGTCCGCCAGGATGGCGATCGGCCGTCCGGCCTGCTCCGCGGCGGCGCGCAGGCGTGCGATCGTCCCCGCATGGCCGGTGAAATCGCCGTGGGAGAAATTCAGGCGCGCGACGTTCATGCCCGCCTCGATGAGCCGGCGGAGCACCTCGGGCGAGTCCGATGCCGGTCCGATGGTGGCGACGATCTTGGTCTTGTGGCGCGGAAACATCGGGGCACCTCGGCGGTGGCGGTTCCTAGCGCGTGAGCTTCAGGTGTTCGCGGATCCCGCAGCCGTAGCGTGCGGCGAAGGCGCGGTCGACCTTTTCCACGGGGTTCGACCCGAGAAACGCGAGGCGCCGGTCGAGCTCGCGGGCGCGCTCGGCGGGGTCGGCGACCGCCTGGAGCTGCGCGATTTCCTCCTCGATTTCGAAGTAGGCGAGTTTGTCCTGCAGGGGCAGCTGCCAGAAGAGGAGAAAGCCGCGGTCGGGGAAGTCGACCCCGATCAGGCGGTAGCAGTACTGCATGAAGGTCTTCTCGAGCTCGACGCGGGTCTCCACCAGCCGCGCCTTGGCGGCCGCGAGCGCCTCCGGCCGGCAGGGCTTGCCGACGAGCTCGAAGTACATCTTGATTTTGGGCTCGGTCCCCGAGGGGCGCACGGTGACCCGCAGGCCGGTCGTCTCGGGCGTGTCGGCGAGCTTGAGGATGACCACGTTGCGGGCCGAGGTGTCCGTCGCGGAGAGGTGCGGCTGGGGGGGGCCCTGCCAGCGGTCGATTTTCTCGGCGACCGCAAAGCCGCCGAAGCGCTCGATGGCCGCGGTGCGGAAGTGGTCCATGAGCGCGGCGATCTGCGCCATGCCCTTCGCGCCGAGGAGCCGGATTTCGGTCAGGTAGTTGTGGCAGTAGCCGTAGGCCGAGTAGATCTCGTCGAGCGCGTCGACGAGCGTCCGGCCGCGGGCCTTGAGCTCGGCAGCGTATTCCGCGAGCCACACCGCCGCGCCGGCGGCGTCCTTGTCCCGGGCGTAGGGCCCGGTCAGGTAGCCGTGGCTCTCCTCGCAGCCGAAGAGGAAGTCGGCGATCCCGCCCGCGGCCTCCAGGCGGTTCATCTCCTCGGCCACGTACTTGAAGCCCACGAGAAGATCGCCGATGCAGCGGATGCCGTTCTCCCGGGCCATCTTGTCGATCAGCGCGGTGGTGACGTCGGTCTTGACGATGACGTGGCGCGGCGTGAGGCGGCCGGCGGCGCGGAGCTTGTCGGTCGCGTAGTTCGCCAGCAGGATGGCGATCTCGTTTCCGGTGAGGAAGCGCCACTCCCCGCCCTGGCGCACCATGACGCCGATCCGGTCGGCGTCCGGGTCCGTGCTGAGCAGGATGTCGGCGCCGGCCTGCCGGGCGGCGGGCAGGCTCGCGCGGAAGGATTCCTCCACCTCGGGGTTGGGGATGTTGAAGGTGACGTTTTCGAAGGCGCCGCTCGGGTTGGCCGTCCGGGGGCAGAGCGCCACCTCGAAGCCGAGCGCCTCGAGCACCGGCGGCACGGTCGTCAGCCCCGTGCCGTGAAGCGGGGAGTAGAGGATCTTGATCCCGCGCGCCGCCGACAGCGACACGGCGCCGACCGCCGCGTGGAAGGCGCGGTCGAGCTCCTCGCCGACGAAGCGCACGAGCCCGCGGCGGCACGCCTCCTCGAAGGGCATCCGGCGGATCTCCGCGACCCGGGTCGTGACCTCGTCCACCAGAGCCTGGTCGTACGGCGGGATGAGCTGCCCGCCGTGCTCGTCGTAGACCTTCTTCCCGTTGTCCGGGGGCAGGTTGTGGCTGGCGCTGAACATGTCGCCGGCGACGGCGTTCAGGTGGCGGATGGCGAAGGAGAGCTCGGGGGTGCTGCGGGGCGACCGGAACAGGTGGCAGACGATGCCGTTGGCGGTGTAGACCTCGGCGGCCGACCGGGCGAGCATCCATCCGTCCAGATCCTTGACCGGGTTGGGCAGCGCCTCGCTGTAGACCCCGGAGAGCTGGAAGCGCCGCACGTCGAAGGCCATGACGACGCCCCGCGTCCGGGCCGCCTTCCCGTGGTTCTGCAGGAGGTACTGGGAGTGCCCTTGGGCGGAGGCCTGGATCGTCCAGGGGTTGATGCGGTTCGGGCCGATGCCCACCGGCCCGCGCCGGCCGCCCGTCCCGAACGGGATCACCTGGTAGAAGGCGTCGAGGAGCAGCTCCCATCGCCCCCGGTCGATCAGGTGGTGGATCTGCGGAACGTAGTCCGCGAAAGCCGGCTCCGACAGCCAGGCCTCGAGGAAGCCGAGCGCCTGCGCTTTGACCGGTTCGGCGACGTCGAGATGCGCGAAGCCCCGGCGGGCCTTGTCCATCCATGCCTTCAGACTCATAACGCTTCCTTATTTCGAGGAGAACATCGAACGGGAAGGGTCCGCAATCCGCCTGGCGCTCATTTTGTAACAATCCGGGGGTAAAGTAAACCCGTCCGTCCGCGGCGGGCGGGGGCGGGT
>CAZNKG010000011.1:0-134341 GCA_964573635.1 uncultured Desulfatibacillum sp.
TAGAAGTGGTTTCATAACTGCCTCAGCGTGATAATCAGGCACGCCAGATGGAAAAACGCCCGGTAAATCGTAATCAGGCGATCCCAGCGTACAACCAGACGCCGGAAGTTACCCAGCCAAGCAAAGGTTCGCTCGACTTTCCACCGCCTGCGATAGCGCCTCAGTTTTCTACCATCTTGCAGCTTGGGCTTTTTCCAATTCCGCCGATGAGGGCAGATCAACTCAATCTTTCGGGCCTTCAACCGCCTTCGCAGAGGATCACTGTCGTAGGCCTTGTCCGCGATGAGCCGCCGCATACGCTTGCGTGGCCGTCCCCGAGACCGGCGCGGCACCTTCACCTGCTCAAGAGTCTCTTCGATCAGTTTGACTTCCGCCGGCGAGGCCGAAGCAAGTGTGCTTCCAAGAGGAACACCTTGGCCGTCGACCACCACCATCCACTTCGTACCCTTGCCGCGCTTGGTCTTCCCGACACAGGGCCCCCTTTTTTCGCCGGGGCGAAACTGCCGTCAGCGAAGGTCTCTTTCCAGTCCAGATATTGGCGTTCATCCAGCTCGGCCAGAAGCGCCCGCCAGACATCCAGCCAGATGCCCAACTCCTCCCAGAGTTTCAGCCGTCGCCAACACGTTGAGGGGCTGGGGTATTGGTCGGGCAGATCGCGCCAACGAGCGCCGGTCTTGAGCACCCAGAGAATGCCCTCCAGGACCCGCCGGTTATCTTTCCAGGGCCGGCCGCCTTTTTTGCCGGGTGCGGTTTTGGGCAACAGGGGTTCAAGTTTTTTCCACTGCTCCTCTTTTAGAATCGGGGTAGTTCGCGCCATTGGATCACCTCCAACAGCGTACTACCTGAAATCATTAAAAAAGTCTAGCGTCATAACCTATTGATTATACAATATATTGCGTGTTGTCCGAACAGGCACCACAACTCAATAGGTTATGAAACCACTTCTACAAAAAAGCTGGTGGTCAGCGGGTTCGATTCCCGCCGCCTCCGCCATAATTCAACCTTACATATCTAGAAATCACAAAAGGCCTTTGAATCTATCGGTCTTTTTGCTTTTTTCAGCCTGGACGGGTTCGTCCGCACGCCGGGGGCTTCGTTGGAGTGGCGGTGACGCTGCTCGGAATGGGGATCACCATGTTCGCGCCCCGGGGTGAGTGACCGATCCTGTACCGCCCTGCTCGATTGCTGATTTGGCAGGCGGTGGACCAACGGCCTCTTGAGGCCGTGATCCGGCGCGGCGCGTTGCCTGGCTGCGGCGGACCGGTCCGGGCGGCCCCCTTCGGGAGATCCTCTATCCACCGCTGCCGCCCGCAGCGGGCGGACCATGCCGGCGCCGGATGGGGGTGGGGGGCCCGCAGGGAAGGGTTGTCGGCTTTTTGACGCCCCGCCGTTTTCTTCCTTTCGCCGCCCGCACGATAAGCTACCATTTCAGCCTGTTGGAAGCCCCCACCCGCCCTGCTTCCATGGCATCCGTTTTGCTTTTATTTTTTCGGTGCGCCCGCGGAAGCGGAAGCCCCTCAGGCAGTCTCAAGCGCTGCCGGGAAGAGAAGAATTCTTTAAGACCCTTCAAGGAGGTTAATTACCATGCGTCGGCCCATTTTAATTCTGCTGGCGGCGTTGGCGATGGGATCCGCCGGGTGCTTCACGGGCATCACCAGCAACCTCACCGCCCCGCCGCCCTCTCCCGGGCCCGATGCGGCCCGGCTGAACCAGATCAATTCCGAAATCGCTTCGGTCGAGCAGCAGATCAGCGACCTCACCGCGGAGCGCGCGCTCGCCGAAAACCAGAGAAACGAAGCCTTCCTGGAGCTCGGCAAGCTGACCGGCATGGGGCCGAAGGCGCCGTCCATGATGGACTACGGCTCCGAGACCCTGACCTGCGATCCCGGCATGCTGATCTCCATGCACAACGCCAACATGACCGCCGCGGGGGAGCGGATGGCCGCGATCGACAGTCAGTTGAACGGCCTCTACAACAAGGCCGCCACGCTGAAGGCCGAGCGCAAGAAGATCGAACAGTCGCAGGCTGCCAGCACCAAATCCTCCTTCCCCGCCGAGGCGGCCTGCTTCACGCCCGACACCCGGGTGCAGCTGCCGGGGGGGGTGCGCGGCATCGCCGCGCTCGCGGCCGGTGAAATCCTGCTCGCCTATGACGAGCAGCGCGGCGCGGTCGTCCCCCGGCCGATCCGTCAAACGTTCCGCGCCCGGCAGGACCATTATTTCCTGATCAACGACGAGATCCGCGTGACCGCCATGCACCGCTTCCTCACCCGGACGGGCTGGGTCCGCGCCAAGGACCTCGAAGCCGGCATGGAGCTCAAGACGGCCGACGGCTGGACACCGCTTGCAAGCAAGAAGCTCATCGAGGCCGATGTCGAGGTCTTCAACATGGAGGTCGCCGACCATCACGACTTCTTCGTCGCCGGCGAGAAGACTAGCTACCTCGTCCACAACACGGCCGGGGGCGGTGGAAAGTAGGCGCACGCGGCGGCCTCAACCGCCCGGCCCGCGGAAAACGGGACGGCGCCAGACCAACTTCAAATCGAATGCGAGGAAGGAAACATGAGACACGGCATTTTCCGGCTGGCATGCATGGGGTGGCTGCTGGTTCTCGGCGCGGCGGGCGCCCACGCGGCATCCGACCCGGGCGGCTTTGCGGGGGCGGCCTGGGCGATCCCCGAAGCCAACTGCCGCAAGCTCAATCTCTGCAGCGACCGGGCGCTTCCGGTGCCCGATGCCGTCGCCCAGGAGCGGGTCCTTGCCGGCAGGATCAAGGCGATCGGCGCCATCCCGGTGAACAACTCGTCCTTCGCCTTTTACAATGACCGGCTCTACCTGGCCGCGGCGTTCGTCGACCCCCGCCAAGCCTCCTTCGAGAGCCTCAAGCAGGCGCTCGTCAAGGCCCACGGCGCCCCCCGCTCCGCCGGCCCCCGCGGGGCCGCCTGGCTGCTCGGCAACACCCGCGTGATGCTCTACCAGGGAGAGAGCTACCACGGCGTCGTGTACGCGCATGTCCCGGCGTTCAACCAAGTCGCCAAGATCAAGAACTACCCCATGCCGGCGCCGCCGCCGGCGCCGCCGGCGAAAAGGAAGAAGTAGCCGCCTCGTCCGGCCCCGGACTCAGCGCTCCGGCGCGGGCGGCGCTGGAGCGGCCGCTTCTCCCCAGAATCCCATTGCGCGCAGCCCCTCGAGGAGGCGCCGCCCGGCCTCCGCGATCGTCAGCTGCGAGGTGTCCACGGTGAACTCGGGCGCCGCGGGCGCCTCGTAGGGGAGGTCCGCACCCGGCAGGCCGCGGATTTCGCCGCGGTCGAGAAGCCGCCACAGGCCCTTCGGATCGCGCTGCCGGCAGAGCGCGACCGGGCAGTCGACGTGGACCTCGGCGAACCGATCGATCCGCCGCCGGGCGCCGTCGCGGTATTCGCGGCGCGCCGCGGTCGCGGCGATCAGCACGTTCACCCCGTTGCCCGTCAAGAGCTCGGCCAGGAAGACGATCATGCCGTAAAACCACTGCCGCTCCTCTGCGGTGTAGGTCGGACGCGGCGTGAGGTGCTTCCGCAGCTCGTCGGAGTCGAGGAGCTGCGCCGCGACGCCCTGCTCGTCCAGCAGACGCTTGAGCTCCGCGGCGACGGCCGATTTGCCCGAGGCGGGGCGGCCGGTCAGCCAGACGGCGAAGCCGCTCTTTCTTCCGGTCATGGCCGCCCGCCCTCCAGGTATCGGTTGACCCGGTCGGGGTCGAAGCGCGCGAGGGCCACGACCCGGCGGGCGAACCGCAAGAGCTTCACCCGGACCGCCGCGCCGATGTCGGGGTACCAGACGGGGCTTGCCAGCACGAGCGCCCGCCAGGCGAACCAGGGCTGGATGACGGCGGGCAGCTCATCGTCGTCGGCGGCGGCCGCGTAGGCCGTCCAGAAGGCGGCGTGCAGATCGGCGAAGGGCCGCTCCAGGCGGCCGAACCGCTGCAGGGAAAAGAAGATGTAGTTGATCGCCAGACAGCTCACGTCGTCCGCGGGCTCCCCCCACTCCCCCCGGCTGCGGTCGAGAACCCAGAAGCGGTCGGCCTTCTCGAAGATAATGTTGAACGGATGGAAATCGCCGTGGACCCGCGAAAGCCGGCGGCTGAGCGGCTTCAGCCGCCAGCGCCAGCGGTTGGCCGCCTCCTCGAGGGCGCGCAGGTCGGCGGCGGCGACATAGGCCGGGTCTCCGGGGTAGCTGTCCGCAAGCCCCATGATGCCCTCGCCGTGGCCGACGAGATCCCGCAGGCGGCGGCGCCACAGAACGGGGTCGTCGCGCTTTCGGCGGTGGATCCGCGCGAGGTAGCCCCCCAGGCGCTCGGCGCGCCGGAGGTCGAGCGGTGTCGCCGCGGCGCCGTCGCGGAGGCGGATCAGGTCCTCGGCGTAGAGCGCCCCCTCGCGGTAATCGGTGACGAGGAGCATCTCCGCCGCATCGCGCGCCGACCGCAGCTCCCCCCGCGCGGTGCGGATGACCATGTCCACCGCCGGGACGTGGCGCGGCAGCCGGCCGAAGGTATGATAGTCGAGCCAGACGGCGGCCGCGCGGTCCTCCTCCCGCTCGCGGCCGAAGGCGTTGGGGCGGATGCGGTGGAAGACCAGCCGCCGCTCGACGCCGCCGCTGCGGCAGACGACGAGAAACGGCCGGCCGTAGCCGAACTGCTTCAGCGCCTCGGCGGCTCCGCCCTTGCCGGTCAGCCGCCGGATCGCGAGGATCTCGACGGCGTCACCGAAGCGGGTCTTAAGGTAGGATCGAAGGCGCGTCGCGCTCAAGGGCATGGGGAGCTCCCGCTCGCATGGGCGTCCGGGCTTGCGGCGGCGGCGGTCCGCGGGCAGATAGGACCGGCCGGGCTCTTTCTACCACAATTCGGCGGCCAAGCCCAGCGCGCCGGCGCTCGGAGGGCCTTCTCCCGCACCCCGCCGCGCTTGGCAGGCCGGGCGATTTCGGCTATTCTCCCCCCGCCCCTCAACCGGAGCCGGCCGATGATCCGCTTCGAGCTCGATACGGTTTTCGCGCGCTTCCTGCTTCCCACCGGCGAGCGGGTCGACGCCCCGGTCGAGATCCGCCGCAACCCGATCACCGGGCGCACGTGCCGCATCGCCTTCAGCCGCACCGGCGAGCGCGAGGCCGCGACCGAGTCCCTCCCGGCGCCGCCGCCCTTCGCCGCGGACACCTCGCAGTGCCCCTTCTGCGCCGAACGCCTCGCGAGCCGCACGCCCATGGCGCGGCCCGAGCTCGCCCCCGCCGGCCGGCTCGTGCGGGGGGCCTCGATCCTCTTTCCGAATCTCTTTCCCTACGGCGCCTACTCCGCGGTGAGCCTCTTCGACGACCGCCACTTCGTCGAGATCGGCTCCGCCTCGGCCGCCTCCTACGCCGACAGCTTCCGGAACAGCGCCGACTACCTCGCGCGCGTGCTCGCCTGCGATCCGCAGGCCCGGTTCGTGGCCATCACCCAGAACCACCTCCCCTCGGCGGGCGGGTCGCTCCTGCACCCCCATCTCCAGATCCAGGCCGACCGCCTCCCCTCGAACCACCACCGCTTCATGGCGCAGCGGGCCGCCGCGCATCTCCAGCAGACGGGCCGGCTCCTCCTCGCCGACTACCTCGCGCACGAAAAGGCCGACGGCCGCCGCATCATCGGGGCGACCGGCGCCTGGGAGTGGCTCGCGGCGTTCGCCCCCGAAGGGTTCTACGAAATCTGGGGGATCCTTCCCGGCGCGACCTCCATCGCGCGGGCGCGGGAGGCGGTTTGGGAGGACCTGGCCGCCGGCGTCATCCGCGCCCAGCGCTTCTACCGCAGCCTGAACCGCAACGGCTACAACCTCGGGATCCTCGCGGTCGAGGAGGCGTCGAGCGCCCTCGAGCTGCGCGTGGTGATCCTCGCCCGCGCGAACTACGCCCCCTGGGTGCGCAGCGACCACACCGGCTTCGAGCTCATGCTGGGCGACATGGCCACCTTCACCGCCCCCGAGGAGACGGCGCGCGCGGCGCGCCCCTTCTGGCGCGCGGCGGCCGAAGCGGGGGTTGCCAAACCGCCGGGGCGGTGATAGGGTCCGCCGCGGTCGCGCGCCGCCGCAGCCAGACGCCTAGCGCGCGCCGAGGGGATGGAGTCCCCCTTCAAGCGCCCCTCCGGGCTGATGACTCCTGCCGCTCTCAGGCAGGGCGCCGCCCCGGACGAACCGCCATCCGAACGCAGCCCCCGCCGCGATTTCGAACGCTTCGCAAGGAGGGCTCCATGGAGCAGCCGTTCATCACCGCCGCCGTCTGGCTATCGCTCGCCGTCGTCTCCGCTGTGATCGCCTACCACCTGCGCGTCTCGATCGCCCTGGTCGAGATCTGCGTCGGCGTGGCCGCCGCCGCCGCGGCCTCGGCCATGGGGCTCTTCGAGGCGCTCGGCACCGACCAAGGGTGGCTGAAGTTCCTCGCCTCCACCGGTGCGGTGCTGCTCACCTTCCTCGCCGGGGCGGAGCTCGACCCCGAGGTCGTCCGGGCGAAGTGGCGGGAGGTGTCGGTCGTGGGCGTCGTGGGGTTCCTCGCCCCCTTTCTCGGGTGCGCGGCCCTGGCGTACTACCTGCTCGGCTGGGACCCGCGGGCAAGCTGGCTCGGCGGCATCGCGCTCTCGACCACCTCCATGGCGGTCGTCTACGCCGTGATGCTGGAAACCGGCTTCAACCGCACCGAGTTCGGCAAGGGGATCCTCGGCGCCTGCTTCGTGAACGACCTCGGCACGGTGCTCGCCCTGGGGCTGATCTTTGCACCGTTCACCTACAAAACGCTGGTCTTCGTGGGGGCGAGCGCCGCGGTCCTCGCGCTGCTGCCGTCGATCACCCGCCGGCTCACGCGCGGCTACGCCTTCCGCACGGCCGCCATCCGCACCAAGTGGATCCTGCTCGTCCTGATCGGGCTGGGGGCGCTGGCGCTGTGGTCCGGGAGCGAGGCGGTGCTGCCGGCCTACATTGCGGGCATGGTGCTCGCCGGCAGCGCGGCCAAGGACGACTTCTGGATCCGCCGGGTGCGCACGCTGACCGTCGGGTTTCTGACCCCGTTTTACTTCCTGCGCGCCGGCACCCTGGTCTCGCTTCCGGCCCTCGTATCCGCCCCCCTGGTGCTGATCGCGCTCCTCGCCGGGAAAGTCGCCTCGAAGATCTTCGGGCTCTATCCCTTCATCGCCATGTTCCGCAAGGAGCGCCGGGAGAAGTGGTACTACACGCTGCTCATGTCCACCGGCCTCACCTTCGGCACGATCGCGGCGATCTACGGCTTCACCCACGGCATCGTCAGCCGGGAGCAGTATTCCTTTCTCGTGACGGCGGTGATCGGCAGCGCGGTCGTCCCGACCCTCATCGCCGGAATGGCCTTTCTCCCCAAGCACCTGCTGCCGGAAACCGTCGAGATCGCCGAGGTGACCCAGGAGAACGGATTGAACGAGGAGGGCTGAGGGGCGCGCGTCAGCCGGCCAGCGCCTCGCGCAGCTTTCGTGCGAAGACCTCCCGGGAGAAGGGCTTGTGCACGAAGTGGACCCCATCCTCGAGAACACCCCGGTGCGCGATGCTGTTGCTGGTGTAGCCGGACATGAAGAGGCACTTGAGCCCCGGCCGCCGCGCCTGCAGTCTCTCCCACAGCTTGCGCCCGTCCATCTCCGGCATGACGACGTCGGTGACGAGCAGGTCGATCGCGCCGGCATGCGCTTCGGCGCGCCCGAGCGCCTCCCCCGGGCTCGCGGCGGCCAGCACGGTGTAGCCCAGCTCCGCGAGCAGCGCGGCGGCGAATCGCAGCAGGGATTTCTCGTCCTCGACGAGCAGCACGGTCTCCGTTCCGGGCGGAACCGGGGCGTCCTCCGGCGGGGCCGCCGCGGCCTCGACCGGCGCGGCGTGCCGCGGCAGGAAGATCTTGAAGGTGCTCCCCTGCCCCGGCTCGCTGTAGACGTTGATGAAGCCGTCGTTCTGCTTGACGATCCCATAGATCGTCGCCAGCCCCAACCCGGTTCCGCGGCCGACATCCTTCGTGGTGAAAAAGGGCTCGAAGAGCTTGCCGAGCGTCTCGGCGTCCATGCCGCAGCCGTCGTCGCTCACCGCCAGCATGACGTAGTCGCCGGGGGAAAACCCCGGATGGGCCGCGCAGTAGGCGGGGTCGAGGGAGGCGTTGCCGGTCTCGATCGTGATCCGGCCGATCCCGCTGATGGCGTCGCGGGCGTTGACGACGAGATTGGCGAGGATCTGGTCGAGCTGCGAAGGGTCCATCTTGACCGGCCAAACCCCCGCCCCGGGCTTCCAGAGCAGGTGGATGTCCTCGCCGATCAGCCGTCGGAGCATCTTCAGCATGGCGGCGATGGTGTCGTTCAGGTCGAGAACCCGCGGCGCGATGGTCTGCCGGCGCGCGAAGGCGAGCAGCTGGCGGGCGATGTCGGCCGAGCGCATCGCGGCCGACTTGATCTCGGACAGCTGCGGCTGGACCGGGTGGTCCGCCGGCAGCTTCATGATGGCGAGCTCCGCAAAGCCCAGGATCACGCCGAGCATGTTGTTGAAGTCGTGGGCGACGCCGCCGGCCAGCCGCCCGACGGCCTCCATCTTCTGCGCCTGGCGGAACTGGGCCTCCAGGCGCCGGCGCTCGGAGATGTCGCGGAAAATGCCGAAAATCTGGGTCTCCCCGCGGTGCTGGATCGGGACCCCGGTCGACTCGACGGGCACGACCTGCCCGTCGAGCGCGAGGATCCGGTGCTCGCGCGGGGGGGCGATCCAGTTCTCGGACAGGCCCTTTCGGATGCGCTCGGCGGACTCGGCGCGGTCCTCCGGGTGGACCAGCTCAAGGTAGCCCCGCCCGACCAGTTCCTCGGCGCCGCCCGCACGGAACATCCGCACCGCGGCGGGGTTCGCGTAGACGATGCGGTCCCCGCTGCGGATGAGCACGGCGTCGGTCGAGGATTCGACGACCTGGCGGTAGCGCGCCTCGCTCTCGGCGAGGGCCCGCTGCGCGGCGCGCTCCTCGCTCTGGTCATGGAAGACCAGCACGACCCCGGTGACGGCCCCGTTCGCGTCCCGGATGGGAGCGCCGCTGTCGTCGATCGGGCGCCGGGTGCCGTCGCGGGCGACCAGGACGGTGTGGTTCGCAAGCCCCACCACCACCCCGTCGCGCAGCACGCGCTCGGCGGGGTTCTCGACGGGCAGCCCGGTCTCCTCGTTCTCGATGCGGAACACCTCCGCAAGCTTGGCGCCGCGGGCTTCGGCCTCCTTGAAGCCGGTGAGCGCCTCGGCCGCCCGGTTCATCTCCCGCACCCGGCCCGCGACGTCGGTCGTGATCACCGCATCGCCGATGCTGTAGAGGGTCGTGCGGAAGATCTCGTGGGTCTCCCGGTGCCGGCGCTCCGCCTCGTAGAGCGCCTGAAAGTGCCGCGCCTGCCGCCGCCGGTGGAGGAGCGCCGCGCCGCTTCCCGCGAGAAGCAAAAGCCCCCCGGCGAAGAGGGCCGCGACCCCTGCGCGGTAGCGCGCCTCGGCGAGGACCTCGTCCGCATCCACCTTGGCCACCACGGACCAGGGCGAGTCCGCAACGGGCAACAGCTCGGCAATCACCGCCACCCCGCGGTAGTCCCGGCCCTCGAAGGGGCCCTCGCGGCCGAGCGCCGCCTGCACCGCGGGGACATCCGTGCGGGAGAGCGGCACACGCAGCGACAAGGCGGCATCGAGCCGATGGCGCAGCGCGTTCAGGAACAGCACCTCCTCCCCCTCGCGCTGGACGAGCAGCGTCTCGGCGCTCGCGCTCGGGGTGGGCCAGGCCTGGATCAGGGGGTAGAGGAAGTCCTCGGCGTTGCTGCGCAGGATGAGAACGGGCGTCCGCGGCCCGCCGGGGCCCGCGAGCGCCGCCGCCGCGTCGAGGTGCGCGAAGCCGTGCGGGCAGCGGAAGAAATCCGACAGCACGGGCGCGGCGGTGGAGCCGGCCTTCGCAGCGGCCGCAACCGAAGCCGGTCCCACGGGGTCCGGGTCCGGCCGCACGGAGAGCCGGATGCGGCCCTGCGCGTCGATCACCAGGGCGTCCGCATAGCCGTGCGCCGCGACGACGGCCCGCAGCGTTTCCAGGTCGTCCGTGCGGCTTTCCGGCGACTCCGGGGAGCGCTCGACTCCCGCGGCGTCCCCGCGCAGCGAAAGGACGCGCGCGAGGAAGGCGGCGTCGGCGAGGCGCTCCCGCCGCCACTGCTCGATCTGCCCGGCCTTGAGCCTCCCGATGGCCGCGATCTCCGCCCGCTTCGCCTCGCGGATCGCCGCGGCCTCGCGGCGGTAGTAGCCGTATCCCGAGAGCACGATCGCCAGGGCGGCCGCGACGAAGAGCGCCGCCCACACCCGCGGCGAGAGACGACCCGGCCGGTTCGCGTCAGCCAATCGGAATGCCCTCCCCGTGAGCAAGAGTTCTCTCCCGTGCGGTCCCATCCCGGGAGCGTTGTGCGTGCCGGTCAAAAAAAATACCATCCGGGTAGAAAATTTCAACCCTTAAAAAGGCCGGGGGCCCCGGGATCGCAGCCGGCGCGCCGGGCGCTGCAAGCTGGAAGTCTCGGCGGCGATCGGCTATAGAAGATCCGGCGGCGGGCGTCCGTCCGCAGGCCGCCCGATCGCGCTCGAGGCGGCCGGCGCGCGCCGGCGGCTCGCCCGCCTGAGGAGGAGCCATGCCGGCGTACACGATTTACCCGCTCGCGGTGGGCATCAACGAAACCGACCAGGGCGTCATGACCTACTTGCGGGACTACGGCCGACGCATCCTGCTGCCGATCTACGCCTTCTACCTCGAGGGCGGCGGCCGCCGCATCCTCGTGGATACGGGGCTGTCCGAATTCGTCGCCCCCCCCGGCGCGGAGGAGCGCCTGGGGTTTCCGATCCTGGAGTTCGCGGAGGCCCTCGCCACGGTCGGCCTGGCGCCGGAGTCGGTCGACCTCATCATCCACACCCACCTGCACAACGACCACTGCGAGAACGACGCCCGGTGCCCGAACGCGAAGATCCTCGTGCAGCGGCGCGAGCTTGAATTCATGCGCCGCCCGCACCCGGTGGACCACCGCTACGATCCGGACCTCCTCGACGGGCTCGAGGTGGCGACCGTGGAGGGGGACGCCGAAATCGCCCCCGGCCTCCGGGTGATCTTTTCGCCGGGCCACACGGTGGGCGGGCAGTCGGTCGCGGTCGAGACGGCGGCGGGCCTGGCCGTCATCACCGGCTTCTGCTGCAACGCCCGCAATTTCCCGCCGCAGGGGCCGGCGGTCGCCCCGGGGGTGCACATCGACCTCATCGCGGCCTACGACACGATCCAGAAAATCCGCGCCGCGGCCGGGATTCTCATCCCGATCCACGACCCGGCCGTGGGGCGGATGAAACGCATCCCGGCGTAGCGCCGGCGGAGGAAACCGCAACCCCTTGCCTTGGGAGGCTTCGACGATGGCATCCAACAAAGTGATCGTCGCCCGCGGACCGGACTTCGTCGCCGAAATCATGCTGAACCGGCCCGAGAATCTGAACACCCTCGACAGCCCGATGGCCGAGGAGCTGGTCGCGGCGCTCCGGGAGCTGGACGCCGACCCGCAGGTGCGCGTCGTGCTCCTGAAGGGCGCCGGCAAGGCCTTCTGCGCCGGAATCGACGTAAACGAGCTCGAGGGGAAATCGGCCCTGGAATACCGCGAGTGGATCGAGCGCATGGAGCGGCCGCTCGTGGCGATCTCGCGGATGAAGACCCCGGTCGTCGCGCAGGTGCAGGGGGTCGCGGCGGCGAACGGCATGGGGCTCGTAGCGGCGGCGGACCTCGCGATCGCCGCCGACAACGCCCGCATGGGGCTGACCGCCATCAACGTGGGGCTGAACTGCGTCGGGCCGGTGATCCCGGTCGCGCGCTGCGTGGGACGCAAAAAGGCGCTCGAGCTTCTGCTCTTCGGCAACCTGATCCCGGCGGCCGAGGCCTTGGCGCTCGGGCTGGTCAACCGGGTGGTCCCCCGCGACGCTCTGGAGGCCGAGGCCCGCCAATGGGCCCGGGAGCTGGCGCAGAAGAGCCCGCTCGCCATCGGCATCGCCAAGAGCGCCTTCTACACCGCCGAGGACATGGACTACGCGCAGCAATTCGCCTACATGAACGAGGCCTTCGCGCGGCTGTGCACGACCGGCGATGCGGCGGAGGGCGTGCGGGCCTTCTTCGAGAAGCGCCGGCCGAACTGGCAAGGGAAGTGACCGCCCGCGGGGTGACAGACGCCATGACCGACAGGCAATTCGATTTCCTCCAGGATCACTCGCTGCGCTTTCTCGAAATGGCCTTCCGCACCGACCGCCTGGAGCCGCTCGAGAACCCGGACGGCGCGGCAAGCCACACCGGGGTCTGCGGCGATGCGGTCGACATGGCGCTGCGGCTCGAAGGCGAGCGGATCGCCCAGGTCGCCTTCCAGGTCCGGGGGTGCATCCACACCGTCGCCGCATTGAATGCCGCCGCCGAGCTGGTGGAGGGCCGGAGCCTGGCGGCGGCCTGGGAGGTCACCCCCGAGCGGGTGATCGAGTTCCTGGAAACCCTGCCCCGGGACCACCACCACTGCGCCGAGCTCGCCGTGGGGGCGCTTCACCGCACGCTCGCCGACGCGCGCCGCCGCCGGCAGGAGCCCTGGCGGAAGCTCTACGGCCGCCCCCGCTGAGCGCCCTCAGCCCCCGGCGGGAAGGCCGGCGGCGTAGACTTCGACCGCATGCCGGACGGCGATGCGGTCCCCGGCGCGGGAGAGCATGTCGGAGAGCTGCAGCATGCAGGCCGGGCAGCCGGTCGCCACGACCTCGCAGCCCGTGGCGGCGACGGCATCGCGCTTCACGCGCCCGATGCGGGCGGAGAGTCCGTAGTGCTCGAGGTTGAAGCTTCCCCCCATCCCGCAGCAGTCGTCGGCGCCCGCCATCTCTTTCAGGGCGTAGGCGGGGTTCGCCCGGATGAGCGCGCGCGGCTCGGCGAAGACCCCGAGGGATTTCTTCAGGTGGCAGGGGTCGTGGTAGGTGATGATCCGGCCGTCCCCGGCCGCGGCCGGCGCAGCCCCCGCCCCCGCCCGCTTCACGAGGAACGCCGCGATGTCCATGGTCTTGTCGGCGAGCGCCCGGGCGCGGCCGGCGAGCTCATCCGCGCACAGGGAGGGCCAGAGCTTCTTGATGGTCGAGGTGCAGGTCGCGCAGCAGGTGACCAGCACGTCGAAGCGGTCCGACGCGAACAGATCCAGGTGATGGCGCACGAGGTCGTTGAACGTGCGCGTCTCCCCCGAGGAGAGCGCCGGGATGCCGCAGCAGCCCTGGCCTTGGGGCAGAAAGACCCCCACCCCGTGGTAATCGAGCGCGCGCAGCGCCGCCTCGGCCGTTTCCGGGAAGATCTTGTCGATCAGGCAGCCCACGAAGAAGGCGACCTTAAGGCCCGCGGAGCCGGCGGGAGTGTCGACCGCGGGGCGGCGGCGGTGGAGCGGCACGGCGGCGAGCGTGCGGAAATGCCGCTCGGCGATGAGCGGCGCGTTGATCCGGCCGCACGACGTGCCGACGACCGCGTTCACCGGGCGGGTGAAAATCTTCTGGAAGGCCGCCCCGAACTCGAGCGCGCGGTCGAGCGTCTGCGGGTGGGCGAGAAGCCGCCGGAAGATCGCTTTTTTCAGCGGCGGAAGCCCCAGGTATCCCGCGAGGATGGCGCGCGCCTTCAAGAAGATGTCGAGGACGTTCACCCCGCTCGGGCAGTTGGCCGCGCAGCTGCCGCACAGCAGGCAGCGCTGCAGGCGCGCACGCACCCCCTCGGGGTCGTCGAGCATCTCGCGCATGAGGCCGTCCAGCAGCACGAGCTTGCCGCGCGCAACGTCCGCCTCGCGTCCGGTCTGGGCGTAGACGGGGCAGACCGCCTGGCACATCCCGCAGCGCATGCAGGCGACGAGCTGCTCCTCGAGCCGCCGCATCAAGGCCCGTAATCCTCGGATATCCGCCATCGATCCGCTCCGCTCCCTTAGCGCCTTGCGCTGCGGCCGCGCCGCCGGGGTCATGCCCCTTTCGCGATGATCTTCCCGGGGTTGAGAATGTTCTGGGGGTCGAGCGCCTGCTTGATGCGCCGGGAGTAGAGGATCGCCCCGGGGCCGGTCTCCTTCTCGAGGAAGCCAGCCTTGGCGATGCCCGTGCCGTGCTCGCCGGAGAGCGTTCCGCCGAGCGCAAGCGCCCGGTCGAAGATCGCGGCGATCGCCTGCTCGACCCGCTCCCACTCGGCCGCGTCGCGCCGGTCGGTCAAGATCGTGGGATGGAGGTTTCCGTCGCCGGCGTGGCCGAAGGTGCCGATGGAGATCCGGAAATCGCGGGCGATCTCGCCGATCGCCGCCACCATGGCGGGGATCCGGCTCCGCGGCACCGTCGCGTCCTCGAGGACCAGCGTGGGCTTGAGCTGGGCGAGCGCCGAGAGGGCGTTGCGGCGCGCCTCCCAGACCTTGGCGCGCTCCGCGGCGTCGCGCGCGACCCGGATGGAGGCCGCGCCGTGCGCCCGGCAGAGGGCCTCCACGCGCTCGGCCTCCTCGGCGACCTGCGCCGGGTGCCCGTCCACCTCGATCAGCAGCATCGCCGCGGCGTCGACCGGGAGCCCCGCGCGGCTGAACCCCTCGACCGCGCGGATGGTGAAGTTGTCCATGAACTCGAGGGTCGCCGGGACGATGTGGGCCGCGATGACCGCCGCCACGGTTTCCGAGGCCCGGCCGATCTCGTCGAACACCGCCATCATCGCCCGCTGGGCCGCGGGCGGCGGGATCAGCTTGAGCGTGATGCGGTTGAAGACCCCCAGCGTCCCCTCCGAGCCCACCAGCAGCCCGGCCAGGTTGTAGCCGGTCGCGCACTTGACGGTGCGCGCGCCGGTGGAGACCGGCTCGCCCTCGGCATCGAAGAACTCGAGCCCCAGGACATAGTCCCGCGTGACCCCGTACTTGAGGCCCCGCAGCCCGCCGGCGTTCTCGGCGACGTTGCCCCCCAGCGTCGAGACCGCCTGGCTGCCGGGGTCCGGCGGGTAGAAGAGCCCCTGGGCCTGCACGGCCGCGGCGAACTTCGCCGTGATGACGCCGGGCTCCACCACGGCGAGCATGTCCTCGGAGTTGATCTCGAGGATGCGGTTCAAGGCGTTGGTCACGACGACGACCCCGCCGGAAAGCGGCACCGTGCCGCCGCTCAGGTTCGTGCCCGCGCCGCGCACGGTGAGCGGCAGACCGTGGCGGTGGCACAGCTTGACGACGCGGCCGAGCGCCTCGCCGCTCGCCGGCCGCACCGCGAGCTGCGGCACGACCGACGCAAGCGGCGCGGCGTCGTAAGCGTACGTCAAGAGATCGCTCGGGTCGGCGAAGACGTTCTCTTCGCCGACGAGCGACTTGAATTCCCGGATCAGCGCCGGATTCGGCATATCGGGGCCTCCTCGGATGGACCGGCCGGTGGTGAACGCAGAAAGCGACGGTGCCAGTCTACACGCATGGCCGCGGCTGTCAAGCCGGCGGGAGCCTCTGCGCGGCCTGCACCGCCGGGCCTCGCGGCGGCGCACGCCGGCCTTCGGTCACGGCGGCGCCGGGACGGACGCCCCGGCCTCGAGGCGGGACGCATGCGCTCCTTGCGGAGGCTTCATGGGGTCTCGGCGGGCGGCGGCGCCGCCTCCCGGCCGGAGTCGGGCCGGCGCTCGATGCGCACCCCGTAGCGCTTCATCTGGTTCCAGACGGTGACCCGCGAGATTCCCAGCAGGCGCGCCGCCTGAGTCAGGCGGCCGTTCGAGCGCTCGAGCGCCTCCACGAGCCGGCTCTTCTTGAGAGCGTCGCGGTCGACCGCGGGGGCCCTTGCGGCCTTCGGCGGCCTTTCGCCGTAGAGGACGTTCGGGGGCAGGTGGTGGGCGCGGATGAGGGACTCATGGCAGTTGACGAAGGCGTACTCGAAGGCGCTCTTCAACTCCCGGATGTTGCCCGGCCAGGGGTAGTTCATCAGGATCTCGATCGCGTCGTTGCCGATGCCCTCGATCGCCTTGCCGCTCTTCAGCTTGACCCGGCGGAAAAAGGTCCGGGCGAGAAGCGGGATGTCCTCCGGCCGCTCCCGCAGCGGCGGCAGATGGATGGGAATCACGTTGATACGGAAGAAGAGGTCCTTGCGGAAAAGCCCCCGGGCGACGAGCTGCTTGAGGTTGCGGTGCGTGGCGGAGATGATGCGCACGTCGACCTCCATCGGCCGGTTCTCCCCCACGCGTTCGATCACCTTCTCCTCCAGCACCCGCAGGAGCTTCACCTGGGTGCCGAGCGGCAGGTCGCCGATTTCGTCGAGAAAGAGGTCACCCTGGTGCGCGCTTTCGAAGCGGCCCTCCCGGTCCCGCCAAGCCCCCGTGAAAGCCCCCCGGACGTGGCCGAAGAGCTCGCTCTCGAGCAGCGAGTCGGTGAGGGCGGCGCAGTTGACCTTGACGAGCGGCTTGCGCCGGCGCTGGCTGAGGGCGTGGATCGCCTTGCACACGAGCTCCTTGCCGGTGCCGCTCTCTCCCGTGATGATCACGGGCGCGTCGGACAGGGCCGCGTCCCGGATGAGATCGAAGACCTGCTGCATCGCCGCCGAGTTGCCGATGATGCCGTGAAATCCGTCCTCGGCCTGCAGCTCCCGGCGGAATTGAGCGATCTGGCTCTCTTTTTCGACCACCTCGGTCAAGTCCGTGATGGTTTCGACCGCGCCGATGGTCTCCCCGGCGTCGTCGCGCAGCAGCGAGGCGTTCTTGAGGACATGGATCACCCGCCCCTCCCTGCTTGTGATGGTGCACTTGCGCATGTTGATGGCGCCGTTCTTGAACAGGCGGCACCAGGTCCCCCCGTTGTCCTGGCGCACCTTCTCGCACACGTTGCAGTTCAACACTTCGCAGGTTTTTCCGATCAGCTCGTCCCGCGAATAGCGGATCATGTTTTCGAGCGCCTTGTTTACCGAGACGATGACCCCGCGGCGGTCGACGATCATCAGGCCGTCCTGGATGCTGTTGACCACCGTCTTCCAATACCGGTCCAATTCGTGCTCAAACATGTTTCGTTTTCCAAGTTAATTATTTGACATTTGTTAATATGTCTTTTTTAACAATTTAACAATCTAACCGCAAGAAAAATCTTGGCCGCAGCGTCATTTCTTTCGCAACATCTCTATTTAAAACTTAAAACAAGCAGCTCAGCCGCCCGCGTGCGCTCCTGGCACGCCGCGTGCTTTACCCCCCGCCTCGCGCAAATTGAAGATCGTCTCAGGGAGCTTGGCGCTTTGAATCGCAAAGCGGATTACCACCTGGATCTGCGGGGGGCCATTACCCCCATCACCCTGTTGAAGGCCACCGAGGTCTTCCGGCAGATGAAGTGCGACGAGGTCCTGGAGGTCGTCAGCCGCGACAGCGACACCCGCAACGATCTGCTGAAAGTGCTGCCGCCGCGCTCCTTCGACCTGATCGTCAACGAGGAGATCGCCGAGGACATGAGCTACCGGATCCAGTTGATCAAGCGGCGCTGAGCCGGCACGGGAAACCGCTTTCGCCAACGTCCGGGCGACCGCCGGACCTGAAAAGGGGAAGACGAGATGAACCTCAAACAGAAATTGGCCTCCGGCGAGTTCATCGTCTTGGCCGAGGTGGAAACGCCTCGCGGCGTCGACATCTCTGAGCTGGTGGCGAACGCCCAGCGCCTCAAGGGCCGCGTCGACGCCGTGGTCGTTCCGGACATGGACTACGGGGCCATGCGCCTGAGTGCGCTGGCCGGGGCCGCCCTGATGCAGCAGCAGGGGCTTGTGCCCGTCGTCCACGTCGCCGGCCGCGACCGCAACCAGATGGCGCTGCAGGGGGATCTCCTGGGGGCCTTCGTGCTGGGGGTGCGCCACCTGGTCGTGGTCCCCGCCGAACCCATCAGCCACTGCGACCACCGCAAGGCCAAGGCCGTGGACGACCTCGACGAGCTGTCGATCCTGCAGATGATCCGCAATCTGCAGCAGGGCCAGGACCTGGCCGGCTTCGAGCTGAAAGGCGCACCGGCCTTCACGACCGGCTGCACCCTGCCGGCCCCGGCCGAGGAAAGCGCCTTCGATGCCGCGCTCGAGCTCGCCCGCTGGAAGATCGACGCCGGCGCCGAATATCTCCTGGCCGCCCCGATGTTCGACGCCCGCCGCGCCGCGGCCCGCCTCGAAAAAGCGCAGCGCCTCGGGGTGCCCGTCATCCCGACCGTGCTGCTGCTGAAATCGGTCGGCATGGCGCGCTACATCGCCGTGAACGAGCCCGGGGCCATGCTCTCCGAGGCCCTGATCGCCCGCATCCGCAAAGCGCCGGACCGGGAGGAGGAGTGCCTGCGCATCGCCGCGGAGCTCGTCGCCAGCTTCAAGGGGACGGCCGCGGGGGTCAAGCTCCAGGCCCTGGGCTGGGAGCACCGCCTGCCGGCGGTGCTCGACCTGGCCGGCATTTAGCGCGCGGCCCCGCGGCCGCACCGAACCGCAAACCGGAAACACAACCACGGCGGACGAACCACGCATGCCCACGGACACACAGATGCAGACGTCAAGCGACATCCTGGTCGTCGGGGCCGGCATCGGCGGCCTGAAGGCCGCCATGGACCTCTCCGAAGCCGGCCGCCGGGTGGTGCTGATCGACGCGGCCTTCTCCATCGGCGGGCTGATGGCCCGGCTGGACCGCACGTTCCCCACCAACAACTGCGACCTGTGCACCCTGTCGCCCCAGCTGTCGGAAACCGGGCGGCGGCGGCACATCGAGCTCATGCCGGGGACCCGGCTGGCGGCTGTCGACGGCGAGGCCGGCCGTTTCAGCGTCGCGCTGACCGTATCGCCCCGATACATCGACTTGAGCCGCTGCACCGCCTGCGGCGCATGCCATGCGCGCTACCCGCAGTGGGTCCGCTTCACTCCGGGACTGGACCACCGGGCGCCCACCTGCATGCGCTACCCCCAGGCGACCCCCTACGCCTTTTCGGTCTACCCGGAAGCCGCCGCCCACATCGAAGAGCTCGCCCGGGTGTGCCCGGCCGGGGCCTTCCGGGCGGACGACGGCGAGCGCACGGAAACCCGGCCGTTCGGGGCCATCATCCTCGCGGCGGGGGCCGGGCTCTTCGCGCCCGAGCGTCTGGACCATTTCGCCCGGGGCCTGTCGCCCGACGTCCTGACCGGTCTCGAGTACGAGCGCATCCTGTCGGCCTCCGGCCCCACGCGCGGCGAGCTGCGCCGCCCCTCCGACGGCCGGCCGCCGCGGCACATCGCCTGGATCCAGTGCGCCGGCTCACGCGGCATCAACGTGAACGACGTCTCCTACTGCTCGAGCTTCTGCTGCATGGCCGCCATCAAGGAGGCGATCGTCACGCGCGAGCGCTTCGGCGGCGATATCGAGACATCCATTTTTTACATGGACATCCGCACCGCGGGGAAGGACTACGAGCTCTACGCCCGCCGCGCCGTGGACGAATACGGGATCCGTCTCGTGCGTTGCCGGCCGCACAGCGTCGTGCCCGAGGAGGACGGCCGCCTGAAGATCGCCTACCTGCGCGAAGCGGGCGGGCGGCTCGAAACCGAGCGCTTCGACATGGTGGTGCTCTCCACGGGGTTCCGCCCCTCTCCGGAAACCGAACTCCTGGGGCGGGCGGCCGGGGTGGCGCTGAACCGCCACCGCTTCGCCGCGGCGGACGGACTCCGCCCGGTGTCGACCTCTCGACCGGGGGTGTATGTCTGCGGCACGTTTGAAGGCCCGAAGGACATCCCCGAGACCATCGTGCAAGCCAGCGCGGCCGCCTGCCTGGCGATGCAGACCGCGGGGAGCCCGTCGGGCTCAGGCGCCGCGGCGGAAGAGATCCCGCCCGAGCGCGACATCGCCGGCGAGCCGCTGCGCATCGGGGTTTTCGTCTGCGACTGCGGCTTCAACATCGGCGGGGTCATCGACGTCGATGCCGTCGTCGCCCACGCCGCCTCGCTGCCCGGGGTCGCCGTGGCGGAAATGGCCGGCCACGGCTGCTCGAGCGCCGCCATGACGCGCATCGAGACGGCCGTCCGGGACCATGGGCTGAACCGCATCGTCATCGGCGGATGCTCCCCTCGCACCCACGAGACCATCTTCCAGAACACGCTGCGCCGGGCCGGGCTGAACAAGTACCTCCTGGAGATCGCCAACATCCGCGACCAGGACACCTGGGTCCACGCCGACCAGAAGGACCGGGCGACGGAAAAGGCCAAGGACCTCGTCCGCATGGCGGTCGCCAGCGTGAGCCGCCGGCGGCCGCACCGCGACCTCGTCCTGCCGATCAACAAGACGGTGCTCGTGGTCGGCGGCGGGGTGAGCGGGATGACCGCCGCGCTCAGCCTCGCCGACAGCGGGCTCAGGGTCGTCCTCGTCGAGCGCATGCGCGAGCTCGGCGGGCTGGCCGGCCAGATCCGCCTGAGCCTGGAGGGCGAGGCGATCGGGGCCCACGTCCGCGCGCTGGCCGCGCGCACCCTCAGCCATCCGCGCATCGAGGTCCTGACCCAGACGATCATCGTCGACCACGCCGGGATGCCCGGCGCCTTCACGACCGGCGTCCAGGCCGGGCCGCGGATGCTTTACCGCCAGATCCAGCACGGCGCAGCCGTCCTGGCCACCGGGGCGCTCCCGCGCCGGCCGGCGGAGTACCTCCTGGGCAAGCACGGCGACGTCGTCACCCAGCTCGACCTCGACGCCATTCTCGAGGACGCCCCGCAGCGGGTCGCCGCCTGGAACACGGTGGTGATGATCCAATGCGTCGGCTCCCGCACGCCGGACAATCCGAACTGCTCGAAAATCTGCTGCGCGAGCGCCGTCAAGAACATCCTGCGCATCCGACGTCTCAATCCCGACGCCCGGATTTTCGTGCTCTACCGCGACATGCGCACCAACGGCTTCCAGGAGGACTTCACCATCGAGGCCCGGCGGCAGGGCGCCGTTTTCGTCCAATACGAAGCCGAGGCCCGGCCCCAGGTCCGCACCCGCGGCGGGAAGATAACGGTCGACTTCGAGGACCCCATCCTGGGACGGCGGCTCGAGGTCGAGGCCGACTGCCTCGCTCTGAGCACCGGCTTCGTGGCCGACGAGGAGGGGGCCGAGGACCTCGCGGCCATCTTCCATTTGAGCCGCACCGCGGATGGATTCTTCCGGGAGGATCATGTGAAGCTGCGGCCGGTGGAGCTCGCGGTGCCCGGCTTCACGGTGGCCGGCACGGCCCACGGCCCCAAAAGCGTGCGGGAGAGCATCACCCAAGCGCTCGCGGCCTCCGCGCGGGTCCAGGCCGTGCTCGCCCGCGAGGGGATCAACCTCGGGGCGGCCGCCGCGCGGGTGAACCGCGAGCGCTGCGCCGCCTGCCTCTTGTGCGTCCGGGCCTGCCCCTATCACATCCCGTTCATCAACGCCGACGGGGTTTCGGAGATCGACGCGGCCCGCTGCCACGGCTGCGGGACCTGTGCGGCGGAGTGCCCCGCGAAGGCGATCGATCTCCTCCGCTTCGAGGACGACGTGATCACCGCCCAGTTGACCGGGCTGCTGGAAAGGCTGAACTGATGGATGATTTCGAGCCTGTCATCGTGGCCTTCTGCTGCCACTACTGCGCCTACACGGCGGCCGACATGGCCGGCAGCCTCCGGCTCAGCTACCCGCCGAACGTCAAGATCATCCGCGTGCCCTGCAGCGGCAAGGTGGACGCGATTCACCTGATGCGGGCGATCCAGGCAGGGGCGGACGGCGTCGCCGTGGCCGGCTGCCTGGAGGGGGACTGCCACTTCAAAAACGGCAATGCCAAGGCCGCGCGCCGCGTCGCCGCCGTCAGGCGGCTGCTCCAGGACATCGGCATCGAGCCGGAGCGCGTCGCCATGATGACCATGTCGGCCGGCATGGGCGAGCGCTTTGCCGAGGCCGCCCGGGATTTCACGGCCGCCATCCGCCGCCTCGGACCCAACCCCGTCAACCGCATGGGAGCGACCCGGACCGGCGCTTCCCGAACCGCCCGCGAGGCCCAGAAGGAGAGCGCCGCGACATGATCACCGCCGAACGCAAGCCGCTTCAGGAAATCATCCAATCGATATCGCCCTGCAGGAGCATCCTGCTCGTCGGGTGCAACGAATGCGTGACGGTCTGCTCGGCGGGCGGCCGCAAGGAGGTGGCGCTGCTCTCCTCCGCCTTGCAGGTCGCCTTCATGAAAGCCGGCCGGATCCTCACCATCCGGGAGATGACGCTCGAGCGCCAGTGCGATCCGGAGTACGTCGAGGAGCTCGCCCCGCACATCGACGGCGTCGACGCCGTGCTCTCGCTCGCCTGCGGCTGCGGGGTCCAGGAAATCGCCCGGCGCTTCAAGGAGAAGATGGTCTTCCCGGGCGTCAACACGAAATTCATGGGGGCCTCCGAACGCCCGGGCGTGTGGGCGGAGCGCTGCCAGGGGTGCGGGGACTGCCTGCTCGGGGTGACCGGCGGCATCTGCCCCATCGCCCGCTGCTCCAAGCGGCTTCAAAACGGCCCCTGCGGGGGCTCGAGCAGGGGAAAATGCGAAATCTCCCCGGAGGTCGACTGCGTCTGGCAGATGATCTGGGACCGCCTGAAGGCGCTCGGATTCGAGGAGCGCTACGAAACCATCCTTCCGGCCAAGGACTGGCGCAGCGCCCGGGGGGGCGGCCCCCGTAAAATCGTCAGAGAGGACTTGATGTGATGAAGACCGAAAGCGTTCTCGAGAGAATGTTTCGCGCCGGCCACTTGGCCGTCACGTCCGAATGCGGGCCGCCCCGGGGGGCGCTCCCCGAAGCGGTCCGGAAGAAGGCGGAAATGCTGCGGGGATTCGTGGACGCCGTGAACGTCACCGACAACCAGACGGCCATGGTGCGCATGTCCAGCCTGACCGCCTGCATCCTGATCCGCCAGATGGGCCTGCACCCGATCCTGCAGATGGTGACGCGCGACCGCAACCGGCTCGCCCTGCAGAGCGACCTGTTGGGCGCCTTCGCGTTCGACATCCACACGATGCTCTGCCTCTCGGGGGACCACCCGCACTTCGGCGACCATCCCATGGCGGCCAACGTCCACGACCTCGACTCCATCCAGTTCATCCAGACGGTTCACGCCATGCGGGAGCAGGGGCGGTTCCAGGGGGGCGAGGCGATCGCCAACCCGCCGAAGATGTTCATCGGGGCGGCGGCGAACCCCTTCGCCGACCCCTTCGAGCTGCGCGTCCGGCGCTTGGCGAAGAAGGTCGCGGCCGGCGCGGATTTCGTCCAGACCCAGTGCATCTACAACCTCGACAAGTTCGAAGCCTGGATGGAGGGGGTCCGCCAGCGGGGGCTGCACGAGAAGGTCTTCATCATGGCCGGAATCACCCCCCTCAAGTCCGCGGGCATGGCCCGCTACATGCAGAAAAAGGTGCCGGGCATGGACGTGCCCGACGACCTGGTCCAGCGGCTCGCGGCGCTGCCCAAGGACCGGCAGGCCGAGGAGGGCATCACGATCGCCGTGGAGGCCATCGAACGCTTGAAGACGGTCGAGGGCGTTCGGGGCTTCCACATCATGGCCATCGAATGGGAGCACCGGGTTCCGGAAATCGTCAAGCGGGCCGGGCTGTACCCGCGCCCGTCCGTGTAAAACCGCGCAAGAAAGCTTGCGCCTCGAACCCTGATGGGAGGACATCACGATGAGCGCCCCGAAGCACATTCTGGTGGTGGACGACGACCCCGATTTGGTGGAAGCGCTGGCGATGAAGCTGGCGAGCAAGAACTTCCGGGTGACCAAGGCCTACGACGGCGTCGAGGCCTGGGAGAAGATCCGCGCGGACCGGCCGGACCTGATGATCCTGGATGTGATGATGCCCCGGAAAAACGGCTATCAGCTCTGCGACGAGATCAAGGCCGACCCGCAGTTCAAGAACATCGCCGTGATCCTGTTGACCGCCGTGGCCGATGCCGTGGCGAGCACGAGCTACACGCACCATGACGGAAAGAAGACGATGGCCGACGACTACATTCCCAAACCGGTCGACCTGGACAAGCTCGTCGCGGCGGTGAACGACAACCTGTGACGGCGGTGAGGCGGCGCACCCCCGGAGCCTCGGCGGAGGGCAAGACACCGGATGGACGAGCGGATCCCCATCGGGGGAATGAAGTTCAGCGAGGAGCTCGCGCTGCTGGCGCTCGGCGCCGACCGGCCGCCCCCCGGCGCCGAGGCCAAGGCCCTGCGGGCCCTCGCCCGGCATCAAATCAACGTTTTTTTTCTGTCGATCTCCCGGACGGAAGATCGGTTGCGGATCTGCCTCTGCGTTGCGCCGCAGCGCGCGGCGCTCGCCGAGGACCTCGCGGCCGTATCCCCGCCGGGGCTCTGGAGCTGCCGGTCGGTCGCCGCCGTCGGGTTGATCGCCTTTTTCCCCCACGACCGCCGCCTGGAGGCGTTCACGCGCGCCCTGCGGGCGCTCGGCGAATCCGGGCTGCCGGTCTACGGGGCCGCCTCGAGCCTCGCGGCCATCACGATCGTTACCGGCTTCGAGCGGCTCGCGCGGGCGGGCGAAGCCCTGCGAACGGTGCTCGCGCTGCCCGCAAACCATGCGCCGCTCAAGCCCGAGTTCTGCGTGCAACCGATCGAACGCTGATGGCGCCATGGAAACGATCGCCGTCTACTTCGAACCCGTCGCCAAATCCTACGGCCTGGAGACGTTCACCGGGCTCGTGATGGTGCGGGTGCCCGTCGGGGCCGGCGTCGGCCGGCCGGCCGGACAAGCCTCCGCGGGGCGATTCGCCTTCGTCATGCTGCAAAGCGAACCCGGCGAAACCTCGGCGCTCACCGCCGTCCTGCGGCCCGAGGATCTTCCCGAATTCCGGGCCGGCGTCGGCCTGCCGGCCGTTAACGGCGCCGGGCCTGCCGGCATGGACTCCCAGCCGGTGGAGATGGTCGTCTTCCAGGGGCCGCATTTCTACGAACGCTGCGGCATCGCCGCCGCAGCGCTCGAGGCCCTCGGCACCCAAGACGCCCGGGTCCTGCTCGCGGGGTTCTCGGGCAGCATGGCCTACCTGGTCGTCCCCGCCGGCGCGGCGCAAGCGGCGACCGCCGCCCTGGCGAAGTGCCTGCGCCTGCCATGAGCCGCGACGGCGGGGGGGAAAACGATGAATGACCATCTTCCGGACGAAGTGGACTGGCGGCTGCGGGTCTTCGACTCGCTCTCCTTTCCCACGCTGATCCTGAAGCCCGACAAAAGGATCCAGTCGGCGAATCAGGTTTTCCTCCTGAAATACGGGTTCACCATGGAGCAGGTCGTGAACCGCACCTGCCACCAGGTCTTCTATGGGGCCGAGCAGTGCCCGGAGTCCACCTGCCCCTTCAATCGGGTCCTGCAGGATAAGCAGGGACACACGATCACCCGCCGGGTCATCACCCGCACCCAGAAGCAGATTTGGGAGGACCGCGTCTTTTCGCCGATCCTCGATGACGCCGGCGAGGTCGCCTATATCCTGGAGAGCGTGCGCGACATCACCCGCCTGAAGAGCCTGGAAAAGGCCCTGAAGGAGACGCGGGCGTTCCTCGAGAGGCTCATCCACAGCTCGCCCCTCGCCATCGTCGTCGCGGACCGCTACGGCAACATCCTGCTGATGAATCATGCCGCCGAGCAGCTCTTCGGCGCCCGCGCCGAGGAGGCCATCCGTCATCTGCCGGTGGAGAAGCTCTACCCTCCGGGGCAGGCGGCGGCGATCATGAAACTGCTCCAGGCTCCGAACGACGGCGGCATCGGCAAGCT
Organism: uncultured Desulfatibacillum sp.; assembly: GCA_964573635.1. Lineage (GTDB taxonomy): Bacteria > Desulfobacterota > Desulfobacteria > Desulfobacterales > SpSt-501 > SpSt-501. Next base: position 25,733 of record CAZNKG010000011.1, read on the forward strand.
CGCCGCCCGGCAGGTGACGATCGTCAACTCCGGGGGCGAGGAGATCCCCGTCGAGCTCACGGCCTCCATCCTCTACGAGGATGACGAAGAGATCGCCACCATGGGGATCTACCGCGACCTGCGCGAGAAGCTGGCGGCCGAGTCGAAGTTGAAAGACGTCCTGGGGCAGCTCTGCCAGTCGGAGAAAATGGCCTCCATGGGGCGCCTCGCCGCCGGGGTGGCCCATGAGATCAACAACCCGCTGACGGGGGTGCTTTTCTACGCGCGCCTGATGCAGGAAAAGCTCCCCCCCGGCGACCCCAACCGCGAGAACCTCGAGTTCATCATCGAGGACGTCAACCGCTGCACCGATATCGTCAAGAGCCTGCTCGCCTACGCGCGGGCGACCAGCCCCCAGAAGGGCCCCATCGGCCTGAACACCTTGGTGGATCAGAGCCTGGCGCTGATCCGCGACCAGAGCCTCTTCCGCAACATCGATCTCGTCCGGGAGTTTGCGGCGCCGGAGCCGCTCGTGAACGCGGACCGCAACCAGATCAGCCAGGTGATCATCAACCTGGTGATGAACGCCGTCGAGGCGATGGAGGGCTGCGGCTGCCTGACGCTGCGCACGTATGCGGAGCCGGAGCGCGGGGCGAGTTTTCTCGAGGTCGCCGACACCGGCAGCGGCATACCGGCGGAGAACCTCTCCCGGATCTTCGACCCGTTCTTCACCACCAAGGCGGCCGGCAAGGGCACCGGCCTCGGGCTGAGCACCGCCTACGGCATCATTCAGGAGAACCACGGCAGAATTTCGGTCAAATCCACCGGCCCCGCCGGGACCACCTTCCTGTTGGAGTTCCATCCGGCCCCGGCGGCCGACAGCGCCGACAGCGGCCTTCGGGACCGCCTGCTATAGGAAGACCATGACCATTAGAACCGACCCGCCGGCGCCGGAAGCGGCAGCCGGCGAAGGCACCGAGTTGACCTTCGTTCCCCACGTCCTCATCGTCGACGACGAAAAGCGGATCCGCTCCGGGTGCGTCACGATGCTCACCGCGGAGGGCTTCCCGGCCGTTGCCGCCGAAACGGCGGAGGCCGCCCTGGAGCTCATCGGCCGGGAGCATTTCGATATCATCCTGCTCGACCTGATGATGCCCGGGATGTCGGGGCTGGAGGCCCTCGCCCGTTTGCGCGCGCGCCACCCGGATACGGTCGTGATCGTCATCACCGGCTACGCCACCCTCGAATACTCCATCGAGGCCATGAAGAAAGGGGCTTTCGACTTCATTCCCAAGCCCTTCGCCCCTGAGGATCTGCGGCGGGTGGTGTACAAAGCGGTCGAGCACATCCGGACGCTTCAAGACATCGCCACCGAAAGCTCCCGCATGCGGGTCTTGATCAACCACTTGAGCAACGGCGTCATGGCCATCGACAACCGGCGGCGGATCGTGCTCGCCAACCCGGCGGCGTGCAAACTGATCGGCTACGCGGGGCCCTCGGCCATCGGCCGGGAGATCACCGAGGTGATGGCCTCCCCGCTGCTGGTCGAAAGCCTCACGAAGGCCCTGGCCCTGCCGGCCGGGGAGTTCGAAGAGATCCGCGCGGAGCTGAACGGACTCGACCCCGACAGCGGCGAGGGCACGGCCGTGGCTGTGCGGAGCATGCCCTTCCGCGACCGGCTGGGCCGCACGCTCGGGGCCATCCTCGTGCTGCACGACATCACGGCCCTCAAGAAAATGGACCTGCTCAAATCCCATTTCGTCTCCATGGTGGCCCACGAGATCCGCAGCCCCATGAACACGGTGCTCGCCCAGATCCATGTCCTCCGGGAGGGCCTCGCCGGCGAGATCTCCGTCAAGCAGCGGGAGATCCTCGAGCGCTGCTCCCAGAAAGTCAACGCCCTCGCCGAAATGGCGACCGAACTGCTCGATCTCTCCAAGATCGAGTCCGGACTCGACCACGCCGAACGCGAACGGCTGGATTTGTCGGCGCTGCTCCGGCAGCAGGTCGCCTTCCACCAGGAGCAGGCGGCCCAGAAGCGGGTCGTGCTGGCGGCCGACGAGGTCGAAGCGGACCTTGCGGTCGTCGCCAACCCCCACCACCTGCGCGAGGTGTTCGCCAACCTGCTCTCGAACGCGATCAAATACACCCCCGCCGGGGGTCGGGTCACGCTCACCGCGTGCCGCCGCCGCGGCCGGGCGCTCGTCCGGGTGAGCGACACGGGCTTCGGAATCCCGGTCGAGGAGCAGGCACGGGTCTTCCAGCGCTTCTACCGCGTCAAGAACGAGCAGACCCGCAGCATCATCGGCACCGGCCTCGGGCTGGCGCTCGTCAAAAGCATCGTCGATGCCCACCAGGGCGTTGTCGGGCTGGAGAGCGAGGTGGGCCGCGGCAGCACCTTCACGGTGGATCTGCCGGCCGCCTCGACCTGAGGGTGCGCCCCGGCGCCGCCCGATCGTGCAACCTGCCAGCTTGTCTCCGGCCACTGATGCAAAATGCCCGCCCCGCGACGCCCCCCTTCCTCTCGCTGCAGCGAAGATAGGCTTCCGTCTCAAGGGGATGCCCCCGAGGCGGTTTCCGCGGCACGGTGCTTGCAAGCCTTTAGCGGCAGGCCAGCCGCTGGCGCGCGCGGCCCGACGGTCTTCCTTCCGCGCCAAGCGCACACCCGCTGATCGCCATCCGGACCGATGATGGCGCCTCCCCCTCCCGCCGCACGGCAGCCGGCGCCGCCGCCCCGAGCAGCTCGGCGGACCGCAGAACCGTGGCCGGCGGCCGGACAACGGCCGCCGAGCGCGCGCCGCACCCGTCAACCGATAAGGAGGGCCCCATGGAAAAACACGCCATGCACTACGAAACGCTGCGCCGGGTGACCGAGGCCATCTCGATGAGCAAGGACCCCGACGACGTGGTGGCGGTCACCGTCGAAGCGGTCAAGACGGCGCTCAAGGCCAAGGGCGCGGCCCTTTTCCTGGTCAACCGCAAGCGCCGGGAGCTCGAGCTCGCTGCGGCGAACGGGTTGAGCCGCGCGTATCTCGAGAAGGGGCCGCTCAGCACCGCGCGCTCCATCCCGGAGTCGCTCGAAGCCGGGCCGGTCGCCGTCTACGACGTAGGGGACGACCCGCGGATCCAGTACCCGCAGGAGGCCCGTCAGGAGGGGATCGCCTCCATCCTTTCGGTGCCGGTGGCGATCCACGGCCGGGTGATCGGCTCGCTCAGAGTCTATACCGCCGACCCCTGGGAGTTCACCCTGGAGGACGTGAACCTGGTCCAGGCGGTGGCCCAGGTGGTCGGGATGGCGCTCGACATCGCCCGCCTCTCCCGGGGCTACCGCCACAGCATCGAGATCCTCAAGTCGATGCGCGAGCCGCGGCAGCGCCGCTCGACGCGCAGAACCCCGTACGAAGGCGTGCCGGTCAGCGTCGCGTGACCGGATCGTCGGCCCGGCCGTGGAGGTGAGCGATGTACGCCGTCATTTTCGACGACCACGCCCCGCATCGGATCCAAAAGCCGGTGATATCGGTCCACCGGACGCGCCGCTCGGCCGAGGAGGCCCTGCGGCGGCACCGGCGCACGCACGGGCGGGATTTCCAGCCATGCCGCTGGCGGGTGGTGTGGACCCTTGGTAGGGTGCGTTCGGGGGACACCCTCACCCCCGGCCAGTTCGACGCCTGGCGCCCGGGGGAGGCGGTGCCGGAAGGCGAGCTTGGCTCGGACACGGACGGAGCGCGGGCCGCGCGAGAAGGCCGCGGCAGCGGGGCTTGCGCCCCGCCGCCGCGGCCGGCGGCTATTTCGCGCTCTCCGGGTGGAAGACGTTGACCTCCCGCAGGTCGTCGCCGAGGTAGGCGCGCTCGTTGGGGCCGAGGACGCCGAGGGAGAGGCAGATCAGGGTCCAAAGGTGCACGACGTGGTACCCGCCGCCGTAGTGCTCGCTCAGCTCGTGGATCTGGGCGTGGCAGTTGTGGCAGCCGGCAATGCAGTAGGCCGCCCCGGTCGCCTGGATCTGCTCGTCCTTGAGCTTGCCGAAGGCGAGGCGCTCCGCCTTGAAGCCCGACTGCAGGAAGCCGCCGCCGCCGCCGCAGCAGTAGTTGTTCGAGCGGTTGGGCTGCATGTCGATGAAGTTCTCCTCGCCCACCACCGATCGGACCACGAAGCGCAGATCCTCGGCGATGGGGTCCCCGTAGGCCTTGCGCACGATCTGGCAGGGGTCCTGGACCGTGAACTTGATCTTGAGGTCGCGGTTCCAGTCGGCGCTCACCTTAAGGCGCCCCTCGCGGATCCATTTCGCGTAGTATTCGTAGATGTTCTTCACCTCGAAGCGGTGGGGGATGTCGAACTTTTTCAGTCCCTCCAGGACCGAAAAGGTGACGTGCCCTCACTCGGTGTTGAGAAAGACGCGGCAGCCCAGTTCGTCCGCCTGCCGGGCGGCCGTCGCGGTGATGTGCTTCCAGGCGTCGTTGTCGCCGAGAAACATGCAGTAGTTCTCGCCGCCCCACCCTTTCGAGCCGTAGGTCCAGTCCGCGCCGGCCAGGTGCAGGATCTTCCACAGCGGAACCATCTCGTCGGGCTCGGTGACGGGCTCGCGCGAGTTCTGGTTGAGGAAGAACTCGGCGCCCGGCTTGTCGATCGGCGCCTGCATCGCGGCGAATTCGGGCTGCGCCTCGCGGTACTCCTCGAGAACGTCGTCCACCACGAATTGGAAGTCCTCGGGAGAGGCTCCCATGGCGCTGCAGCTGTCGTTGCGCAGCGCCATGTCGCAGGACCCCAGGATGCCCTTGGGGCGTTTTTCCCGCGGCCAGCTCGCGCGCGCGTTGAAGACCAGACGCGGAATGTCGATCTTCATCGGGCAGACGTAGATGCACCGCTGGCACTGGGTGCACATCCACACCCATTTCGACGTGAGGACCTCCTCGTCCATCCCGAGCGCGGCCATGCGCAGGAATTTGCGCGGATCCATCCCCTCGAGCCCCGTCGCGGGGCACCCGGAGGAACACGCGCCGCAGGTAAGGCAAAGGTTGAGGTTGCCGCCTTCCGGCAGGATCTCCCGCACGCGGTCCATGAAGGTCGATCGCCGCCTCCCGCCGATTCGAATCACCCCTTCTTCCATCCAGACGCCTCCTTCCCCTCAAGGTTCTCCGGCCGCGGATCCCGGCCGGTTTAAACGCCTTCCAGGGCCCGCCGCTGGGCCATGTCCACCAGGATCCGCGACCGGGCCCGGTCGATGCCGAGCGCCTGCCGCTTGCGGTCGATGTGGGCGATCATTTTGCGGGCGTGCCGGATGGGATCGACCTCCAGGTCCCACATGCCGCCGTAGAGCTTCTCGAACTCCTCGAAGAGGTAGCGCTGGAAGACCGGTGCGCCCGCAACCGGCAGGGTGACGCCGAACACCGTGTAGACGCCCGAGGCGACGAAGTAGTGGCCGATGCTGATGGCCTTCTCGCTCATCCACTCCGGCGCGCTGCCGGCCGCCGGCAGCTCGCTGATGTCCTTGCCGAGGCCGCCGGCCTTGACCACCTCGGTGGCGGCGAGGAGTATCCGGCTGTTGTCGACGCAGGAGCCCATATGCAGGACCGGCGGAATCCCCACGGTCTCGCACACCTCCGCCAGCCCCGGGCCGCAGAAGACCTTGGCCGACTCGGGCGTCAACAGCCCCTCCATGGCGCAGGCGATGGCGTTGCAGCCGGTCGTCAGCACGATGACGTCGTTCTGGATCAGCTCCTTGACGATCTGGATATGGCTGTCGTTGTGGCGCGTCCGGACGTTGTTGCACCCCACCACCCCGCCGATGCCCCGGATGCGCCCGTTGATGATATTGTCGTTCAGCGTGAAGTAGGAGCCGCGAAAGGTGCCGCCCAGGTGGTACTCGATGGACTCGACGCCGAAGCCGGCCACGATCGGGGACTTGTGCTTGGGGATCATCACCTCGGCCTTGCGGTTCTTGAAGTTGTCGACCGCGAGCCGGACGATCCGGCGAGCGTCTTCGAGGGCGTGGTGCTCGTCGAATTCGATGTGCAGCACGTTGTCCTGCTCCATCCGGGCGATCGGGTGGGTGGTGATCAGCAGGGTGTGGAAGCACTTGGCGACGTTGGCCAGGTTCTGGAAGATGCACTGGATGTCGACCACCATCGCGTCGCACGCCCCGGTCACGATGGCGAGCTCCTGCTGCAGGAAGGTCCCGCACAGCGGCACCCCGTGGCGCTGGAGAATCTCGTTCGCCGTGCAGCAGATGCCGGCGAGCTGGATCCCCTTCGCCCCTTGCGTGCGAGCGTACGCCTGCATCTCCGGCGTGTTCGCCACGGCCACGATCATCTCCGAGAGGACCGGTTCGTGTCCGTGAATGACGATGTTCACCATGTCCGGCTTCATCACGCCGAGGTTCGCCTCCGAGGCGAGGGGGGTGGGCGTCCCGAACAGGATGTCCTGCAGTTCGGTGGCGAGCATCGAGCCGCCCCAGCCGTCGGCGATGGCGGCGCGGGTGCCCTGCTTCATGAGGTTGCGGTAGTCCTGGTCGACCCCGATGTGGGTGCGGTGCATGATTTCGACGATCTCCCGGTCGATGTTGCGCGGCAGCACCCCGTGCTTTTTCCACAGCTCGTAGCGCGGCTGCGGGGCGCGCTTGAGGAAGAGCAGCTCGCCCTCGGCCTTGCCCCACTCGGCGATCGCCTTCTCGCCCACCTCCACGGCGATCTCGTCGAGGTCGCGCGCGAGCGTCCGCCCGTCGGCTTCCACCGTGGTCGCCACCCCCAGGCTCCGCGCCACCTCGATCAGTTTGCGCGTGTCCTTGATGCGGTAGGCGTCGGTCTCCTTGCGCGCGGCGCTCAAAAACACCTCGGCAACCGAGCGGCCATGGTCGGAATGGGCGGCCGCCCCGCCGGCGATCATGCGGATGAAGTTGCGCGCGGCGATGGTGTTGGCGGTGGCGCCGCAGATCCCCTTGCGGGTGTCCTCGCCCTCGCCGCCCGCCTTGGTGAGCGGCAGGCGGCAGGGACCCATGCCGCAGTTTTTGCAGCAGGTCCCCTGGTTGCCGATGTTGCAGGGCTTCAGCGACACGGCGCGGTCGAAGGCCGTTTCGATGCCGAGCGCCTGGGCGCGCTGAATCATCTGCTGGGTCGCCGGGTCGGCCGACGCCGCGACGGGGTCGGCGAGCCGGGGGGTCTTGGGCTCCACGCTGGCTTTTTCGGTGGTCATCCGCACTCCTCCTCAGTTTTTCAGGCGGTGGAAAAGCAAGCCTCCGGCCGTCAGCCAAGGCGCGCGGCGATTTGGAGCGGCCGCCTGTTCAATGAGCCGTGAGCCGCTGCAAGCGCCGCGCAACGCCAGATCACGGCCTCAAGACCTCGTTGATCCACGGCCCGTCATGACCTTGGGCGCTGCGCCGCGGCGGCAGCCGCAGCGCATCACCGTCAGTAGTAAATGTAGTACCGGACGCCGATGCGGTAGCGCGGCGGCCTCTCGTCGGCGAGCTCGCGGCACCATTTGACCTCCGCCAGCGTGCTCGTGCGCAGCGGCTCCGCGCCGGCGGCGGCCGTCCCGGCGGTTGGACGGAAGACGAGGCGCACGTAAATGCTCGTCCCGGCGGACAGGCGCCGCTCGCTTTCCATGCCCATGCCGCCCGGGCCGAAATCGCACAGCTCGGCGTCGAAGAACGCCTCCCGGTTGAAAACGGAGATGGTCAGGCCGAGCCGCCGCCGCTGCCTTTCGCCGGATCTGCGTTCCGCGGCCGGGGCGCCGGCGGCCGGGTTCGCGCCGGAACCGCGCCCGGCGGCAGAGAAAGCGTGAGCCGTGCGTGTCTCCGCGGCGATCGCGGTCCAAGCGTTCATGACCACCTCCCCGCCCGCCGGGTAACAATGTCGCCGATCACGTTCTTCCGCATGGCGGGCCGCCTCATGGCCGATCGATGTCGCAAGCCGCATGCCATCGATGCGGAAGACCGGCTGCTAAAATTAAACCGGTTTTAATTCAATTGGTTATTTTAATGGCGGGCAGGGGGGGCGCGGAAAGGGGGCGAGGCTTCAATGCATCCTGCACGATTATTTCGCGCGGCGGCGTCCGTCCGTTTCGGGGGGGGCGATGCGGAAGGCCTTGATCTTGCGGTAGAGCGTGCTCGGGTCGATGCCGAGCGCCCGGGCGGTGCGCTGCCGGTTCCCGCCGCAGCGGCGCAGCGTGTCGGAGATCAGCAGCCGCTCCATGGCGCGCAGGTTCATGCCGTCAAGCGATTCCATCGCCGCCGGAACGCCGGCGCGCAGCTCGGCGGGCAGATGGTTAAGCTCGATCATCCCGCCGCGGCAAAGCACGAAGGCCTGCTCGATGATGTTTTCGAGCTCGCGCACGTTTCCGGGGAAATCATGCTCCATGAGGCGGGCCATGGCCTCCACCGAAACCCCGGCGATGTCCGCCGCCTGCAGGCGGTTGAACTTGGACACGAGATGCTCCACCAGCAGCGGGATGTCCTCGCGCCGCTCCCGCAGCGCCGGCAGCTGCAGGTGGACGACCCGGATGCGGTAGTAGAGATCCCGGCGGAAAACCCCGGTCCGCACCAGGTCGTCGAGGTCGCGGTTGGTGGCGGCCACCACCCGAACATCCACCGCCACGGGCGCGGCGGCGCCAAGCGGTTCGATGACGTGCTCCTGCAGCACGCGCAGCAGCCGCACCTGCAGCGCGGGGGACATGTCGCCGATCTCGTCGAGAAAGATGGTCCCGCCGTCGGCGCGGGCGAACCGGCCGGCGCGGTCGCGCTTGGCGTCGGTGAATGCTCCGGCCCGGTGTCCGAACAGCTCGCTTTCGAGCAGGGTGTCCGGCAGGGCGGCGCAGTTGACCGCAACGAACGGCCGCTTGCGCCGCGGCGAGAGGTGGTGGATCGCCCGCGCGAAGAGCTCCTTGCCCGTGCCGCTCGGCCCCTCGATCAGCACGCTCGAGCGGCTGGCGGCGATCTGCGGCAGCAGGTCGAAGAGCCTCAGCATGACCGGGCTGCGGCCGACGATGTCCTCGAACGTGAAGCGTCCCAGGAGCTGCTTCTGAAGCTGCTCGATCTGACTCAGATCCTGGAAGGTTTCGACCCCGCCGATCACCCGCCGGTGGTCGTCCCTCAGGATGGCCGTCGAGAGGCGGATGGGAATGCGCCGGCCCCGGCGGTCGATGATGTGGGCGGTCGCGTTCACCACCGGCTTGCCGGTCTCGAAGGTCCGGCGCAGGGCGCAGTCCTTTTCGCAGATGTTGGCGTGGAAAACGTCGCAGCAGGACTGCCCGATGGCCTCCTGACGCGAGACTCCCGTGATGCTCTCGGCGGCGCGGTTGAAGGCCGTGATCCGCCATTGCGGGTCCACGGTGAAGACGCCCTCGTTGATCGAATCGAGGATGACCTCCTGCTTGCCCACATCGCCCCGGCTGCTCATGAAAAGCCTCCCTGGATGGCTGGGCCGCGATTCCGATCCCATCGCCGCACTGCCTTCCGGGGTCGGATGGCAGCGCCCCATGGCCACGGCGCCTTTAACCATGCAGTTTGCATGGATGCCGGGAAACAGAATTGCATGTTGCAATCATGGCGTCAAGGCGCTTTTTCCCGGATGCGCGATAGGACCTTCTTTTCAAACGCTTGGGCGGCGGTCCCATGAACTGGCATGATGGTTGCTCAAAGGGCTTAGCCATGAAGCTGGCGTTGGCGCACTGGCAGGGCCGCATCTCTCCGGTTTTCGACGTCGCCGACCGCCTGGTGCTCATCACCATCGAAGCGGGCCGGGATGTCCGCCGCGAAAACCTGAGGCTGCACGCGAGGGAAGCGTTCGCGCGCTCGCGCAAGCTCGCGGAGCTCGGCGTGGACGTCCTGCTCTGCGGAGCGGTTTCGCTCACCCTGGAAAAAGCCCTGATCGGGGCCGGCATCCGCGTGATCGGATTCCTCGGCGGCGAAATGGAGCCCATCCTGCAGGCATTTCTCGAAGGGCGGCTCCGCGACGGCCGCGAGAGGCCCGGGGTGGATGACGGACGCCGCGCGGCCCCGGAAACGAGGGGGCAAACCGCCGGCGCCCCCCCCGGCGAGCGTCGCTGATGGCAGCCCCAGCCGCAGCGGCTTTCTCAACCTGATGAAAGGGTGAATCACCATGAAGATCGCTGTCAGCTCCTCCGGCCCCTCTCTGGAAGACGCCGTCGACCCGCGCTTCGGACGCTGCGGCCATTTCCTCATCGTCGACACCGAAACGCTCGACTGCGAAGCCGTCGAGAACTCGGCACGCCTCCTGAGCGGCGGCAGCGGGATCGAAGCGGCCGAACGGGTCGCCGACATGGGCGTCACCCATGTTCTCACCGGCCGCTGCGGGCCGAAGGCCGAAAAAGTCCTCCTGGCGGCCGGGATCCGCATCGTCGAGGGCTGCTCGGGCACGGTCCGGCAGGCGGTCGCGGAGTTTCGCTCCGGAGCCGCCTCCCGGGGAGCGCGGCCGAGTTCGGCCAGCAGGATCCAGCCGGGGGCTGCCGGAAGAACGGGCGGACAACGGCCGGCGGCCGGGCGATGCGGCGGCCGCGGCATGGGCGGCGGCGGCCGCGGCATGGGTGGCGGGGGCCGCGGCATGGGCGGCGGCGGCCTGGGCGGCGGCCGCGGAGGTCTCAGCCGAAAATCGGGAGGCTGACGCGGAAGAGGCTGCCGCGCGCCGGCGCCGAGGTGACGCTGATCTGCCCCCCGTGCTGTTCGACGATCTTGTTGGCGATGAAGAGGCCCAGGCCGGTCCCCCGGTCGCCCTTGGAAGAGAAAAAAGGCGTGAAGAGCTTTTCCTGGGTCGCCGGGTCCATGCCGATGCCGGTGTCGAGGATGTCGAACTCCACCCGCCCCTTGCGGCGCCGGAGGCTGAAGACCACTTTCGGCGGCTGCCGCGCCCCTTCGGCGAGGCAGGCGTCGACCGCGTTTTCGAGAATGTTGAGCAGCGCCGCCTGCAGGTAGGCCGGGTCGGCGTCGATCTCCCCGGCCGCGGGGTCGAAATCCCGGGAGAAAACGACCCGGGTGCCGGCGAGCCTCCCGGCCACGGCGGCCGCCGCCTCCTCGGCGAGCTTCAACGCGCCGGTCCGCTCGCGCCGCAGCTCGCGCTTCTTCGAGTAAAACAGAATGTCCAGGATCACTTTGCGGATCCGCTCGATCCCCTGCTTGACGATGGCCCACCCCTCCGCGGTCCGGCCCGCATCGCCGCGCGCCATCCCGCCCTCGACGATGTAGACCCCGGCATCCAGCCCGGTCAGCAGCCCCTTCAAGGCGTGCGAGATCGAGCCCAGCATAAGCCCGAGCGAGGCGAGATGGCCCTGCAGCTCACTCTTCTCGGCCACCAGCCGCTCGAGGCTCGCGGTGTATTCCCGAAGCTTCTGGCGCGTGAGGATGCGCTCGGCCGCCCGGCGCAGCGCGATTTCGAGCACGTCGACGTTGATCGGCTTCGTGATGAAATCCGTCGCGTCGCGCTTCAGGCTCTGAACGGCGAGCTCCATATCCCCGTGCCCGGTGATCATGATGACCTCGGCCTCGGGGTTCTCGCGCTTGATCCGCGCGAGGAGCTCGATGCCGTCCATGACGGGCATTTTGATGTCGGTCAGCACCAGCGGCGGGCGGCTCTCCCGAAAAACCCGCAGCCCCTGCTCGCCGTTTTCGGCTTCCAGAACCTCGTAGCCGCAATCGGCGAGCGGCAGCCGCAGGACATCGCGGATATCCTTTTCATCGTCAACGAGCAGAATCTTCTTTTCCATGCGCCTGGTCCGGGATGGGGAATTCCAGTATGAAACAGGCCCCGCCGGATGGGTCCGGACCCACCCGGATCTCCCCCCGGCACTCCTTGACGATGCCGTAGCTGATCGAGAGCCCGAGCCCGGTGCCTTTTCCGGCCTGCTTGGTCGTGAAGAAGGGTTCGAAGATCCGCTCGCGGAGGTGCGGCGGCACCCCGGGGCCGGTGTCGCCGATTTCGCAGCGGACGCGACCCGCGGCGGCGGCCGTCGCGATGCGGATGCGCTTTTCCCCCGGACCCGCCTCCGGGAGCCCCCAGCGCTCCTCGATCGCGTCGCGGGCGTTCAGGAGCAGGTTGATGAAGACCTGCTCCAGGCGCCCGGGGTCGGCGTCGATTGCCGGCAGCTCCGGATCGAGCTCCCAGGCGACGTCGATGCTGCGCAGCTTGAGCTGCTGGCTGAAGATGTCGAACGCCCGGCGGATCACCTCGTTCAGCTGGACCCGTTCGAGCTTGAGGTCGCTCTTGCGCGCGAACTGGCGCATGTGGTCGATGATGCGGGTGGCGCGGTCGACGTTCGCGTCGATCTTGCGGAGCATGGCGGCGAGGGTCGCCTCGTCGACTCCCCGGCCCTGGTCGAGCTTTTTGACGAAAAAGCTGCTCGCGGTCTTGATGACCGAAAGCGGCTGGTTGAGCTCGTGGGCGATGCCGGTGGCCATCTCGCCCAGGGTCGCCATCTTGCTCGCCTGGATCAGCTGCTGCTCGGCCTCGAGGCGCTTGGTGATGTCGCTCGTGGTGACCAGAAAAACCCGGCGCCCGACGTACTCCCCCGGCGAGATGCGGATGTTGACGAAGAGCCGGGCCCCGCTGCGGTGGCGGTGCTTGACCTGGTTCACCTCGGGAAGGGCTCCGAAGCTGGCGGCGTAGTGCGCGCGCTCCTCCGGGAAAAAGAACTCCAGGAACGAGCGTCCCATGACCTCCGGCCGATCGACCCCGTAGACCGTCGTGACGCTGCGGTTGCAGTCCAGCACCTCCAAGGTCTCGCGGTCGAGCACGAAGACGGGGTTCGGGATGTGGTTGAAGATCTCGTGGTACTTGCGCTCGCTTTCGGCGAGCTGCTCTTCGAGGAGCTTGCGCTCGGTGATGTCGAGGCTCATCTCGAGCGCGGCGACCACCTCGCCCTGCAGGTTGCGGATCGGGGTGGTGCGGAAGATCCAGTGCGCGACGGTCCCGTCCTTGTTGACGCCGCTCTCCTCGCCCTGGTGCGGCAGGCCGTCCTCGAAGGTGCGCGCCACCTGGCAGTTGGGGCACTTTTCGCTGCGCCCCTTGTAGGCCCGGTAGCAGGTGTCATCGGCCTGCGGGGCGAAGCGCTCCGCGAATTCGCGGTTCCAGCGCAGCAGCCGGAAGCTGCGGTCCTGCAGCGTGATCAGGCAGGGCACGTGCTCGAAGAGCGTCTGGTACTCGTCGCGCTGGGCGTTCAGCTCGGCCTGCTTCTCGGCGATCTCCAGACTCATGGTCTGGATCGCGAGCGCAAGCTGCCCCATTTCGTCCTTGCGCTCGAACGGGATGACCACCGCCGGCGCGCCGCGGGCGATCTGCCGGGTGCCCTCGATCAGCCGGCGCACCGGGCGGCTGACGAAGACCAGGAGCAGCAGCCCGAGGATGGAGGAGGTCAGGACGAAAACCACCGCCGCGAGCACGATCATGCCCCGCTTCGCCAAGGTGAGCTCGCGGTCGGTGTCCGCCAGCGAGACGACCACGTCGAGCGCCCCCAGGATCTTCTTGCCCTCCGGGTGGACGTGGCAGTCGCCGGTCGCGCACCCCGGCTCGTTGTAGATCGGGCTGATGATGCCGAGCATCCGGGGGCCGGTGGCGGGCGTCAGCACCCGCGTGCGCGCCGGAAGCGCGAGGTCGACGAGCGGCGGGTCGGACCGGTGGCAGATGTCGCAGGCCTCGGCCTTGATGTTGGTGGCCGTGTCGACCTCTTCCGGCCGGTTGGAGAACTTGATCTCCCCCTGCTTGTTGTAGATGCGGATGTTGCCGATGTCGCGCTGGGTGCCGATGTTGGCGATCATCTGGGTCAGGTCGTCGCGGGAGTTGAGCATCATGGCGTAGTGGGTGCCCAGGCGGATCGTGTTCGTCAGCCGGTCGGTGGCGACCACCACGCTCTCCATCAGCCTGCGCTCTTGGACGTTCATGTTGAAGGTGGACCAGGTGGAAATGGCGCACAGCAAGACGGCGCCGACCGAAAGGATCAGCTTGGATGCCAGGCTGCACCGGAGGTTGGACAGCACGTTCGGCATCGGCCTCCCCGCCTTCAGGGCGCAGCGAGCGCCGCCTCGATCGTATCCAGGATCTGCGGGGCGCGCAGCCCCTCGAGCACCGCCGCGCCGTTGGGGCACGCCGCGGCGCAGGCGCCGCAGCCCTGGCAGAGCGCCGCGTGGACGACGATCCGCTCGCCGTCGGGGTCGAGCGCCCGCGCCCCGCAGGGACAGGCCGCGATGCAGCGCTCGCAGAGGCTGCACAGGCTCGGGCGGACCCCGGCGGCCGGGAGGCCGCCCGCGATCCGCTCCCGCGCGAGGATCCGCAGGGCGCGCGCCGCGGCCGCCCCGGCCGAGGCGACCGTCTCGGCGATCGTGCGCGGCCCGAGCGCAAGCCCGCAGGCGAACACCCCGTCCCGCAGGCCGTCGACCGGGCGCCACTTGGGGTCGGCCTCGGCGAAGAACCCGTCGGCGTCGATCCCGGCGCCGAAGCCGCCGGCAAGCTCCGCCGGCAGCTCGGGGACGACGCCCGTGGCGAGCACCACGAGGTCGGCCGCGATCTCGACCGGCCGGCCGAGAATCGGGTCGGCGACGGCGACGCGCAGCCGCCGCTCGCTCCCCGCCCCCTCGTCCGGGGCGCGTGCGACGCGCGGCTTGTCGGCCGCCGCGTAGCGGATGAAGACGACCCCCGCGCGGCGCGCCGCGGTGTAGAAGCGCTCGTGCACCCCGTAGGTCATGATGTCGCGGTAGAGAACGAAGAGGTCGATCTCCGGGTTTTTCTCCTTGAGGTGCAGGGCGTGCTTCATCGCGCTCAGGCAGCAGATGCGGCTGCAGTAGCCGCGCGGCTCCTCGCGGGAATCGACGCACTGGATCATCACGACGCGGTTCAGGGCCGCCGGGTCGATCTCGCCCGAGGCGAGGCCCTCCTCGAGCGCCTTCTGGGTGAGAACGCCGGGAAGCTCCCCGTGGCCGTAGCTTCGCGTCGGCGCCTCGCGGCCGCCGGTCGCGAGCACGGCCGCCCCGTGCTCGATCGTCTCCGCCCCCGCCGCGCTCTCGACCACCGTCGCGAAGCGGCCGACCGCGCCCCGGGACAGGAGAACGCGGCCGCCGGTGAGCACCCGGACGTTGGGGTGCTTTCCGAGGCGCGCGGCGGTCTCCGCGAGCAGCGCCCGGGGGTCGTTGCCGTCGGCCGTGCGCGCAAGCCAGCGCAGGTTCCCCCCGAGCGCGCTTTCGCGCTCCACCAGGACGACGGGATAGCCGTGGTCGGCGATCGCGAGCGCGGCCGTCATCCCGGCGATGCCCCCCCCGATGACCAGCGCGCGGCGGACGACGGGCACCGCGGCGGCCGACGCGGGCTCGGCGCGGAAGAGGCGGCCGATCCCCATCCGCAGCTGCGCCTCCGCCGCCCGGAAGGGGCCCTCGCCCGCGGCCGAGGGCTCCCAGAAGGGCACGGCCTCGGCGAGAGCCGGGTCGAGGCCGAGGCCGCCGGCAAGCGCGCGCAGCCGCCGCGCGAAGAGATGGGGATGGCAGGCGCCGACGAGCAGGCGGTTCGCCCCGCCGGAGGTTGCGCCCTCCGCGAGCGCCTGCCAGCCGTCGGCGGTGCACAGGGCCGCGACCGGCAGCAGCTGCGCGATCCGCCGATCGCCTTCCAGCCGACCGGCGAGCGCTTTCAGCTCCGCCGCCGGCAGCCGGCCCTGGCAGGTGCAGAGGGCGACGAGGAGCCGGGGGATTTCCCGGCCCACATCGCGGCCGGGCGCCGGCGCTCCGGCCTCGAGCGCGAGGCTTCCGCCCGCGGCGTGGATCACGCGCGAGGCCTCGGCCGCCGCGGCCGAGGCGTGGATGACCGACTCGCCGATGTCCTTCAGGCCGCCGAAGGCGCCGCCGGCGACCACTCCGGCGACGGCGGTGCGCACGGGGTTGAAGGGGTCGAGGACCACGAAGCCCCGGTCGTCGAGGGCAAGCCCCGCCGCCTGGGCGAGCCGATCGGCCTCGGCCGCCGGCCGCTCGCCGGCGGCGAGGACCAGGAGATCGAAGGCCTCGGTGCGCAAGGCGCCGTCCTCGCCGACCACGCGCACGACCGGCGAGCCGTCGACGGGATCGGCGGTGACCGAGTGGATGCGTCCGTGCTCGACGCGCACGCCGTCCTCGGCCTGAGCCCGCGCGAGATAGCGCGCGTGCGACTTGCCGAAGCCGCGAAGGTCCATCGCGAACACGACCGCTTCGAGCGAACCGCCGGCGGCCTGGCGGGCCATGACCGCCTCCTTGACCGAGGCCATGCAGCAGATGCTCGAGCAGAAATCGGCCCCGAGCTGCAGGTCGCGCGAGCCCACGCACTGCAGCCAGGCGATGCGGGAGACGGGCCGGCCGTCGGCGGGCCGGACGAGCCGTCCGCCGGTCGGCCCCGTGCCGCTCAGCAGCCGCTCGAACTCGAGCCCGGTCAGAACGTGCGGGATGCGGCCGTGGCCGTAGAGGTTCCTGCCCCGGCCCGGTTCGTAAAACCCCGTTCCGCCGCTCAGGACGACCGCCCCCACCTCGAGCCGCTCGTCCTCGGCCGCCTGGAACGCTTCGTGGCTCTTCACGGCCATGGCGACGAGCGCCGCGGGATCGAAGGGCTTGACGAGGTAGTCCGCCGCCCCGATCTTCAGGGCCTCGACCGCGGTCTCCACCGTGGCGTAGGCGGTCATCATCACGACGGCAAGCTCCGGGTGCCGGGCGCGCGCGGCCTGGAGCAGCTCCACCCCGTCCATGCCGGGCATCTTGATGTCGGTCGCCATCAGGTGAAAGCGCTCGGCTTCGAGGCGCTCGAGCGCCGCGGCGCCCGAGGCGGCCGCCTCGACGAGGAAGCCCTCCTCGACGAGCGTGTCGCGCACCGACTCGCGCACGATCGTCTCGTCGTCGACCACCAGGATCCGGAAGCGCCCATAGCGCCCGGCGGCGAGATCGATCGCCCCCGTCGGGCAGGCCGCGACGCAGGCGCCGCAGCGGGTGCAGGCCGCCGGGTCGACGACGTAGGCGTTGGGGATCTGGTGCGGGACCGGCAGATAAATGGCCCGGCGCGCGCTCAGGCCGGCGTTGAAATCCGCGGGCGCCTCGACCGGGCAGACGCGCGCGCACAGGCCGCAGCCGACGCAGGCCGCGGGATCCACTCCGGTGGGAATCCGGCGCAGCGTCACGGTGAAGCGGCCGGCCTGCCCGGCGAGCGCCACGACCCGCGTCCCCGGCCGCACGTCGATGTTTTCATGGAAGAGCCCCTTGCGCAGACAGACCGGGTGTCCCGCGCTCCGGTCGAAAAGCGGCAGCATGCGGCACATGCCGCAGCCGTCGTTCGGAAACTGCCGGTCGAGCCGGCTCAAGATCCCGCCGAAAGGCCCGCGGTCGACGAGGGTCACCCCGTAGCCGATCTCCGCGAGGTCCAGGGCCGCGCGGATGCCGCCGATCCCGGCGCCGACCACGAGCGCGCTGCCGATTTTCCGGTTCATGGGCCCTCCTGCCGTCCGGCGCATTGCAGACCCACCACCTCGGCGAACTCCTCCTCGCGGAACTCGGCGAGCGGCGGCTTCTCCGCGGCGCTGCGCCCGGCCGCGTAGCCGAAGGCCGCCTGGGTGCGGTGGGCGACGCAGCGGAAGAGCTCGGCGAGGGGAATCTCGTTCGGGCAGGCGTTCGCGCACTGGCCGCACCCGACGCAGGCTGCGCTCATGTGGGCCATCCGCGTGAGATGATAGAAGAGCGTGTCGGCCGGCATCTTGACGGCCCCCTGGCGCCCGGCCCAGCGCAGGTACTGGGCCGGCTCGTGGTCGAAGACGTCGGTCGTGAAGACGCACTCGCGGCAATAGCACACCGGGCAGGCGACGCGGCAGTTGTAGCAGTTGACGCAGCGGGCGAGGTAGGCGGCGAGCTTCTCCAGGCTGTCGGTCGCCGCGCGCGTCTGCTGAATCATCGCGTCGCGCCGGGCGGTCCGCTCGGCCTTGAGACGCTCGATCGCCTGGGCGCGGCCGGGGGGCGCCGCCCCTTCCGGCAGCCCGAGCTTGCCGAGCAGGCTCTCCCCGCGGGCGCTCTGCGCGATCGCCGCCGCCCCGCGGCCGGGCTCGGCCGCAAAGAGCGCGATGGCGACGTCGGCCCCCTCGGGGACCGGCGCCTCGCAGACCCGGCAGGCGGCGGCGAGCCCGAGCGCCTCCTCGGCCGCCGCGCCGCCGCCCGCAAGCGCCGCGCCTTCGAACGCCGCCGCCAGGGCCGCCGGGTCGGCCGCGGCGCGGCGGAAGTAGTCGCGGTTGGCGAGCGCTCCCGGACAGTCGATCCCGATGATCACGAGCTCCTCGGTGCGCCCCTGGTTGAGCTTGACGAGCTCGATGAAGGCCCGGATTTCGCAGGGCCGCATCAGGGCGGCGATCTCCCCGCCGGCGGGCCGCCGGGTGAGCCGGGAGACCATCCGTGCCGCGTTCACCATGAAGGCCGGCGTGAGGGGCTCGGCCGCCTCCAGCCGCCCGGGGTCCGCGAGCAGGACGGGCATGACCGCCGCCTGCGCGGGGAGCCGCGCGGGGACGAGCACCGCGCTCACCCCCCCCTTCGTCAAGACCGCCTGGAGAAACCCCCGGATCGCCGCCGGCAGGCCCCGGCCGTCCGACTCGATCGCCACCGTCTTCGCCATGTCTGCCTCCCGCGACGCCGCGCCGCCCTCCGCGGGCGGCGGAGGTTCACATCGCCATGCCCCGCCGGTCGGCCGCCGGGCCGAGACGCCGGATCTGCTCGGTCATCTCGCGCATGATCTCCGCGAAGCGCACCCCGTCGCTTGCGCCGATCCAGGTCAAACGCAGCCGCTCGGGCTCGACGCCGAAGGGCTCGAGGATCTCCTTGAGCAGCTTCACCCGCCGGCGCGCCTTGTAGTTGCCGTTGATGTAGTGGCAGTCGCCGGGGTTGCACCCGCTCACGAGCACGCCGTCGGCGCCCTCCAGGAACGCCTTGATCACGAACTTGGGGTCGACCATGCCGGTGCACATCACGCGGATGATGCGGATGTTCGGCGGGTAGGCGAGCCGCGAGGTGCCGGCGAGGTCCGCCGCCGTGTAGGTGCACCAGTTGCAGAAGAAAGCGACGATCACCGGTTCGAAAGCGTTCATCGGCGCGCTCCTTTCGCCTCGGCCAACAGGCCGTCGATCTCGGCGAAGATCTGGCGGTCGGTGAAGTGGCGGACCTTCGCCGCCCCGCTCGGGCAGTGGGCGGCGCAGCTGCCGCACCCCTTGCACAGGGCCGCGTTCACCACGCTCACCGCCTTCCACGGGTTGAACTCGATCGCCGCGTAGGCGCACAGGCCGATGCAGACCTGGCAGCCGATGCAGATGTCCGGGTCGATCGCGCAGACCGTGGGGGCGACCGAGACCCGGCCGGCGGTGCTGAGCGCGATCGCCTCGGCCGCCGCCCCCTTCGCCTGCGCCACCGTGTCGGGGATGTCCTTCGGGCCCTGGCAGGCGCCGGCGAGGAAGACCCCGCCGGTGGCGGTCGACACCGGCTCGAGCTTGGGGTGCTCCTCGAGGAAGAAGCCGTCCGCGCCGAGGGCGATCCCGAAGGTCCGGGCGACCTCCGGGGCGCTCGCCCGCGGCTCCATCGCCGTGCACAGGACGACCATGTCGACGACGGCCTCCACCATGGCGCCCGAGAGGGTGTCCTCGGCCTTGACGACCAGCCGCCCCCCGCGCTCCACGACCGCCGCGGCCTTGCCGCGCACCATGCGCACGCCCTCGCTCTGCACGCGCTTGTAGAACTCCTCGTAGCCTTTCCCGAAACAGCGCATGTCGATGTAGAACTGGGTCACCTCGGTCGCGCGGCCGCATTTGTCCTTGATCAGGTGGGCGTATTTGAGAGCATACATGCAGCAGGTGCGCGAGCAGTACTCGTGGGCGTTCCGGTCGCGGCTGCCGATGCAGTGCAGGATCGCCACGCTTTGCGGCGGCGTGGTGAAGCGGCGCCGGTCGGCCGCGTCCCGCATGAGGATCCGCCCGGCGGTCGGGCCGGTCGCGTTCGACAGCCGCTCGAACTCGAGGTTGGTGAAGACATTGGCGAGGCGGCCGTAGCCGTAAGGCCGCATGGCGGTCGGGTCGAGGGGATCGAAGCCGGTGGCGACCACGATCGACCCCACGCGGATCTCGGCCACCTCGTCCGCCATGGCATGGTCGATCGCCTGCGCCTCGCAGACGGCGACGCACAGGCCGCACTCGCAGCAGACCCCGCAGGCGAGGCAGCGCGCCGCTTCGCGCCGCGCCGCCTCCTCGCTCAGCCCGAGCGCCACCTCGCGGAAGTCGGCGCGCCGCGCCGCCGGGTCGGCTTCGGGCATCGCCGCCCGCGGCTGCTTCGGGGCGCCCTCGGGGATCGGCTCCCAGCGGCTGCCGCGGGGCCGGGGGCTGCGGCCGGCCTGCGGGTCGCCCCCGGCGAGGTAGCGCGCGATCGCCTGGGCGGCCAGGCGCCCGGCGGCGACCAGGCGCACGGCGGGCTGCGCGCCGGCGACCATCTCGCCGCCGGCGAAAAGCCCCGGCCGCGAGGTGGCGAAGCTCTCCGGGTCGCAGACGACCGCGCCGGCGGCGGTGAGCTCGACCCCCGGGGTGCCCTCGAAGACCGCAGCCGAGGGCCGCTGCCCCACGGCCGCGACCACGAGATCGCAGGCCGCCTCGAAGCGCTGCGCCGCGGCGGGGGGCGCCTTGGCCGGACCCTTGCCCGGCCCCGTCGACCGCTCCCAGACCAGCCCGACCGCCCGGCCGTCCGCGACCCGCACGGCCACCGCGCGGCTGTCGGCTTCGACCCGCACGCCCTCCGCCCGGGCGGCCGCGAGCCCCCCCTCATCGGCGGGCAGGATCTCCCGGCTGCGGCGGGCGCGCTCGTAGAAGAGCGTCGCCTCGGCGCCCAGCCTGACCGCCGCCCGCGCGGCATCGACGGCGGCCGCCGTGCCGCCGACCACGGCGATGCGGGCGGCCTTCGGAACCCCCTCGCCCCGGTTGACCCGCCGCAGGAATTCGCCGCCGGAGAGGACCCCCGCGGCGTCCCCGCCGGGGATCTTGAGCGGCAGGTCCCGATCGAGGCCGGTCGCCGTGAAGACGGCCCGGAAGCCCTCGGCGAAGAGCGCCTCGAGGCTGAAAGCGCCGCCGATCGGCCGGCCGCAGCGGAGCTCGACGCCCACCCCGCGGATCAGCGCAATGTCGCGCTCCAGGGCTTCGGGGGGCAGGCGGAAGGCCGGGATCCCGGCGCGGAGCTTCCCGCCCGCCGCCGGCTGCGCCTCGAACACCGTCACCGGGTGGCCCGCGCGGGCGAGGAAATAGGCGCAGGCCAGCCCCGTCGGCCCCGCCCCGACGACCGCGACCCGCTCGGCTTCGGGCTTCGGCGGCGCCGGGGCGGGCGGCAGGGCCCGGGGATCGATCCGGTCGGCGGCAAAGCGCGCGAGGTCCCGAATGGCGAGCGGCGCCTCCACCTTCCCCCGGCGGCAGACCTTTTCGCAGGGCGCCGGGCAGATCCGGCTGATCGCGTTCGGCAGCGCCACCCGCTCGAGGATCAGCTCGAGAGCGCGGCGGTCGTTGCCCGCGCGCACCATGGTGACCGCCCCCTGGACGTTCACCCCCGCCGGGCAGCTCTGCTCGCAGGGGGCGCGGTCGGCCTTTTCGATCGCGTAGGTGACCGGCACGGCCTGGGGGAAGGCGCGGTAGATCGCTTTGCGCATGCGGGTGCCGACGTCCCAGGCGTTCGGCTTCTCGACCGGGCAGACCCGGGCGCAGGCGTCGCAGCCGATGCAGGTCGACTTCACGTGCCGGGCGCGGCGCCGCACGGTGACCGTGAAGTTGCCGACGAACCCGCGCACCGCCTCCACCTCGGAGAGGGTCATGAGCGTGATGTTCGGGTCCTGGCCGACCGCGACCATCTTGGGGGTCCCGATGCAGGCGGCGCAGTCCAGGGTGGGGAAGGTCTTGTCGTACTGGAGCATGTGGCCGCCGATCGTGGGCCCCTGCTCCACGAGATAGACTGGGTAGCCCGCCTTGGCGATGTCGAGCGCCGCCTGCATGCCGGCGATCCCGCCGCCGACGACGAGCGTGGCGGTGCACACCGGAAAGACGGCCGGGGTCAGCTCCGTCTGCCGGCCGACGCGCAGGATCCCGGCGCCGACGAGCAGCTTGGCCTTCTCGGTGGCGCGGTCGGCGTCCTCGGTGACCCAGGAGACGTGCTCGCGCACGCAGACCATGTGGAAGGCGCGGTAGGGGTTCAGCCCGGCCCGCCCGCAGGCGGCGCGGAAGGTCTTCTCGTGCATCCGCGGCGAGCAGGAGGCCACCACGACGCGCGTCAGGCCGAGGGCGCGGATGTCGTTTTCGATCAGCTCCTGGCCGGGATCGGAGCACATGAAGAGATAATCGCGGCTGACGACGACCTGGGGCAGCCGCGCCGCGAAGGCGGCCACCTCGGCGACCCGCACGCGGTAGCTGATGTTGACCCCGCAGTGGCAGATGTAGAACCCGATGCGCTCAGGCATGACAGACCTCCGGATCGGCGGAAACACGCCCGCGCGCCGGCCCGCCGGCCCCGGCCGCCGGAACGATCGACTGCGCGAGCAGCTGGGCGATGTCCATGACGGCCACCCTCCCGGCGAGCCCCCGGCGGCGGGCGGCCGCGGCGAGCATGAGAACGCAAGCGGGACAGGCGGTGGCGATCGCCTGCGCGCCGCAGGCGATCGCCTCCTCGACCCGCCGGACGGCGAGATCCAGGCGCTGCGGGTCGCGGCGCCACAGGTTCCCGCCGCCCCCCCCGCAGCAGAGCCCCTCCTCGCGGTTGGCGGAAAACTCCACCACGGACAGCCCGGGTATCCGCGCGAGCACCCGGCGCGGCGCTGCGGTGATGCCATGATGGCGCGCGAGATAGCAGGGATCGTGATAGGCCACGGTGAGGCTCAGCGGGCGGGCGGGCGACAGCCGGCCCGCGGCGAGCAGCCGGTCGAGCAGTTCGCTGTGGTGCTCGACCCGCACGCCGTTCAGTCCGGGATAGGCGCTGCGGAAGGCGTCGAGGCAGTGCGGCGAGGCGGTGAGTATCCGCCGCACCCCGGCCCGCGCAAAATGATCGGTGTTGCGCCGCACGCACGCCTCGAAGAGGGCCCGCTCCCCGGCTTGGCGCGCCAGGTCGCCGCAGCAGCTCTCGGCGCCGCCGAGGGTCCCGAAGGAGACCCCCGCGGCGGCGAGCAGCGCAAGGAGCGCGCGGCCCCCTTCCGCCGCGGCCGGGTCGGCGGCCGTGGCGCAGCAGGTGAACAGGCAGCCATCGTGCGCCGGGGCGGCCTGCGGGAGCGCGCGGGGGCCGGCCCACGCGCGGCGGGATGCCGGGGCGCCGCCGAAGGGGCTGCCCGTCCCGCGCAGGTTTTCGAGGGGCGCCCGGAGGAAGGCCGGCGCCTTCCCGGCCTGGAAGGCGATCGCGCGCACGCTGCGGATGACCTCGATGATCCCGATCCCGCGCGGGCATGCCGGCGCGCAGGCGTTGCAGGTCAGGCAGTCGAAGGACGCCTGCTCCACCGCCCGCAGGCTCCCGGACTCGAGGGCCACCGCGCGCAGCAGCCGCCGCGGGGCGAGCGCCCCCTGGGGGCCGGCCGGGCAGAGGCTCGTGCAGACGCCGCAATGCAGGCAGCTCTGGAACAGCGCGCCGGCCTCGGCGGCGACCTGCTCAACCGGTACGGCGCTCGCGGGCGAGGCCTTGCGGCGCACGGCGGTGAAGAAGATCGCGAGCGGCCGGTAGAACAGGTGCGACAGCTTTCCGAACGGCAGCATGATGCACAGCATGCCGACCGCGATCGCCAGGTGCAGGACGTAGGCGATGTAGGTCATCCACGGCCAGCCGGCCAGCCGGAAGCCGTGCACGATGATCCCCGAAAAGGCCGTCGCGAATAGCAGCGCGAGGAAGAACCAGTCGGTGAAGTCCGAGGTGCGGTGGAGCAGCTCCTGCTTGCGCCGGCGGCTCACCAGCATGTCGGCCGAGACGATCATCAGGGCCACGGTCGCGTAGTAGCCGAAGATGCGCGTCGGGTGCCACAGGGGATGGACGAGGTCGGTCTGGAAGTAATCGAGGAAGCCGACCACCAGCACCTCCATCGTCACGTAGCCGGAGAAGAGCAGCAGGTGCCGGATCCACCGGCCGCGGCGCTCGACGCCGCAGCGCTTCCAGCGGATCTGGGTCAGGTAGTTCAGCACGAAAGTCCAGGCCTGCGTCAGATAGAGCCACGGGGAGGGCCTCACGCCCCCCATGATGCGCCGGTGCATGCGGATGCCGTTTGAAAGCATGAGCGCGCCGATCGCCCCCAGCATGATCTTGTCGCCGAGCGCGACCCAGGCGACCGGTGCGAAGGCGGTCAGCTCCACCCGCTCGGTCACGATCGGCCCGTGGCCGTAGACGAACGCCAGCGCGACCCCCAGGGCCACGACGGCGAAGGCCGCGAGCTGCCAGGCGGGCGAGGCATAGAGGCGGCGGGATAGACCCGTCCAGTCGTAGCGCGTGGTGAGCCAGCGGCGGGCGGCCATCATCGTTTCGGCCGGCTCGGCCCCCCGGGGGCAGGCCTGATTGCATTCGCCGCAGTAGTAGCACAGCCAGGGTTCGGGGGCGGCGAGGAGCTCCTCCTCCAGCCCGAGCTGGATGGTGCGGTAGATCCGGCGCGGGAAGGTTTCCCCGTCGCTCGACAGCGGGCAGGAGGCGCTGCAGGCCGCGCACTGCATGCAGATCTCCATGTCCCGCGCGCCCAGCCGCGACAGCTCCCGGGCCAAGTTCGAATCGAGGCGGGCGATCCCCATGGCGATTCCTTCCGGTCACCTCGGCCGAGTGGACGCGGGGCCGCCGGCGGGTGGGGCGGCGGCCAGGGCGTCAACCCAGCCGATCAGCTCCTCGGCGTTCAGGGGCTTCTTGAGATAGGCCCCCGGGGCGGGCAGCTCCGGTTCGGGCAGTGAGCAGGCGGAGCGCTGATACTGCCGGAAGCTCTTGCGGTCGACGCTCGACACCAGGATGACCGGGATCCCCTTCAGGGCGGGATCCAGTTTGAGCTCGCGGAAAAGCTGCAAGCCGTCCTGCCCGGGCATCATGGCGTCCAGGATGATCACGGCGGGCTTCTCGCGGCGCGCCTTGCGCAGGCCCATCCGGCGGTCCTCGGCGTGGATGGGGGCGTACCCGCAGCCGCCGAGCAGGTTGCAGATGAAAAAACGCATGTCGGGCTCGTCGCCGATTACGAGGACCTTGATCCGCTTTTTCATCGACGCACCGCGCTTCCAGGCCGGCAGCGTCGGCGGCGGGTCGACCCGCCGCCGGTTCCGCCTGACCCGTTTTGCGTGAGCACGGAGCGTACCAGCGATGCGGGCTGGCTGATTTGAAGAGCTAATCCGGCAGGTTGAGGAAAGACGCGGCGGGACGGGCGCTGCGGCCGCGAAAAAAAAGTTGCACGCTTCGCAACGCGATCAAATCAAAAATAAACATAAAAACAGATTGTTAATGCATTCAACCGATACGATGCATCGCTTTTGCAACGCCATGCATCAATCCTCGATGCGCAGCCTTTTCATCTTGCGCCACAGCGTGCTGCGGTCCATGCAGAGCGACCGGGCGGCGAGCGCGCGGCGGCCGCGGTGTTTCCGCAGGGCGGCCTCGATCCGCCGGCGCTCGTGTTCGGTGGGGCCGGCGGCCGCCGGCCCCTTGGGCTCCGGCGCCGGGCGCAGCAGGTATGCCGGAAGGTGCCGGCTCTCCAGGGTGTTCTCCTGGCACAAAATGAGGGCGTGCTCGAGAATGTTCTCGAGCTCGCGGATATTCCCGGGATAGGAATAGTTCAGCAGCCGCTGCATGGCCTCTTCGGAGATCTCCGGCGGGGCGATCGAGCGGGAGGTGGAGAGGCGGCGCAGGATGTGGTCGATCAACAGCGGCAGGTCCGCTGGCCGCTCGCGCAAGGCGGGCAGCTCGATGCGGAAGACGTTCAGCCGGTAGTAGAGATCCTCGCGGAAGCGCCGGCGGGCGACCAAGCGCTCCAGGTGCTGGTTGGAAGCCGCGATGAAGCGCACGTCGACCCGGGTGGTCTCCGAGCTCCCCAGGCGGAAAAAGACCTTTTCCTCGATCACCCGCAGGAGCTTCGCCTGCAGCGCGAGCGGCAGATCGCCGATCTCGTCGAGGAAGATGGTCCCGCCGTGCGCGGCCTGGAAGCGGCCGACGCGGTCCTGCACGGCGCCGGTGAAGGCGCCCTTCACGTAGCCGAACATCTCGGACTCGAGGAGCGTGTCGGGGATGGCCGCGCAGTTGATCTTGACCAGCGGCGCCCCGCTGCGCCGGCTCTCCGAGTGGATGACCTTGGCGAGGACGTCCTTGCCGGTGCCGGTCGGACCCTCGATCAGCACGGTGGCGTCGGTCTTCGCCACCACCCGGACGTTCTCGAAGATACGCTGCATCTGGGGCGATTTCCCGACCATGTCGCGGAAGGTGTAGCGGCCCTGGATCGCCTGGTTGAGCTGCGCGACCAGGGTGAGATCGGTGAACGTGGCGAGCGCTCCGACGGCGATGCCCTTCTCGTTGCGCAGCGGGATGACGCTCGCCCGGATGGGGACCTCGCTTCCCTCGCGGGTGCGCATGCGGCTGGCGATTCCGCTCCGCGGACGGCCTCCGGTGACGGCCGCCTTCAGCAGCTCGGGGCTCCAGCCGCCCTCGCCCTGCAGGATCGCGGCGCAAGGCCTCCCCAGGACCTCCTGCCGCCGGTAGCCGGAGACCTTTTCGGCCGCCGTGTTGAAGAAGGTGATCACCCCGCCGCGGTCGACGGTGAAAATGCCGACGTCGAGGTTGTCCAGGATGATCTTGAGGCTGCGCTCCTCGTAGTGGATGCGCTGGACCAGGTCGGCGATGGGGGAATGGTCCTGGAGGATGGTCAGGCACCCCGCCGGCCGGTTTTCGGCGTCGTAGACCGGGGCGGCGATGCGCGTGACGAGATAGCTGTCCTCCTCCTCGCCGGCGAGGCGCACCACCGGCTCCGGCGCCGGCGCCCCCTGGGAGGGCCGGAACGGGCAGGCGGCGAGGCAGGGCACGCCGAGGAAGACCTCGCGGCAGTCCCGGCCGACCGCCTCGCTGCCGCGGATGCCGATCATGGCCTGGGCGCTCAGGTTGAGGGAGGCGATGCGCCGCTCGCGATCGACGATGAAGGCGCCGATGCTGAGCTCGTCGAGGATCGCGAGCCACTGCTCGCAGGCGATGGTGTGGCCGGAAGCCCGGCCGCGTCGGGTCATGTCGCCCTCCCCGCCGGCAGCGTGATCTCGAACAGGGCGCCGCCCCCCGGCGCGTTGCGCGCCTCGATCCGGCCGCGGTGCCGCGCGACGATCCCGTAGACCGTGGACAACCCGAGCCCCAGGCCGCGCCCTTCGCCCTTGGTCGTGAAAAAAGGCTCGAAAATCGCCTCGAGGTGCTCGGGCGGGATCCCCGGTCCAGTGTCCCGCACGCGCAGGACCACGGTCTCGGGCGCCTCGCCGGCTTCCGCCGCGAGGGTCAGGGTGCCGCCCTGCGGCATGGCGTCGGCGGCGTTGAAAATCAGGTTGATCAGGACCTGCTGCAGCTGGTTGAAATCCCCCTCGACGGCGGGCAGGCCCGGCGCGGTCCGCGCCTCGAGGCGGATCTTTCCCAGCTCGAGCTTGTGCCGGCTGAGCAGGATGGAGCGCTCGAGGAGCTCGGCAATGTCGACCGGCGCGAACTTCTCCGGGGATCGGCGCGAGAAGCCGAGCAGGCTGGCCACGATCTGCGAGCAGCGCGCGGCTTCGGACTCGCAGATCTCGAGGTGCCGGCGGAACTGCTCCCGGCGCGGGCCGGCGATCTCCCCCTTTGCCGCGATCCGCCCCATCAGCCGGAGGTAGTTGAGGATGCCCGCGATGGGGTTGTTGATCTCGTGCACGACGCTCGCCGCGAGACGCCCGAGCGACATCATCTTGTCCTGGTGCAGGATGCGCGCCTGGTCGGCAAGCTCGCGCTCCAGCCGCCGCAGCGCCCGCAGGTCGCGGAAGAAGGCCACCACCCCGCTCTCGCGCCCCCCCTCGGCGAGCAGCGCGGCCGAAGCCTGCACCGGGACCGGCGGGCCGGAGGCCGCATCGAGCAGCGTCTCGAAGAGCAACAGGCGCCCGGGGCCCCCGTAGCCCTCGCCCCGCAGCGCCTCCAGGAATCGCTCCGCCTCGCCGCCCCCAACGAAGAACTCCGGCAGGCGCATGCGGTTCAGGACCAGCTCGCGGGGCCGGCCGACGAGCTGCTCCAGACCCCGGTTGCAGATCACCGCGACCCCCAGCTCGTCCACCCCCAGGATGGCGTCCATCGAATTCTCGATCAGGCTGCGCTGGAAGGCGACGGTCTTGACGAGCTGCTGGCTCGTCGCGGCATGCTCGCGCTCCAGCAGGAGCAGGTAGTCTTTGAGCCGCTGTCGGGAGGTGTAGCGCTCGCGGGCGCGCGCCAGGGCGAGCAGGAGCGTCTCGGTGTCGATCGGCTTGGTGATGAAGTCGGAGGCGTCGAGCTGCAGCGCGCGGACGGCGAGCGGCATCTCGCCGTAGGCCGTGGCCACGATGACCTCGATCTCGGGATGGAGCCGCTTGAGGCGTTCGAGCACCTGGAGCCCATCGAGCCCCGGCATGCGCACATCGGTGATGACGATCTGCGGGGCGGACGCCTCGCACAGCGCAAGCCCCGCCTCGCCGTTCTCCGCCGCGCGGACCGCGTAGCCGGCGTCGGCGAGGGCGAGCGCGACCACCTCGCGGATGTCCGCCTCGTCGTCGATCAGCACGATCTGCCACGTACCGGGCATGGCCGCCTCGCCCGCCCGCCCGCGCCGCAGATTCTCCCCCGGTGGCCGGGGCCGGAGAACGCGGCGCGCTGCGGGGCTCGGCCTCCTATTAACACGCCCGGGCGTAAATGGAAACCGCCCGGCGCCGCACGGGGCCGATGGCCGATGGTGATCTATTATGAAAAAATGTTCAAAATTAATATTGACCGTGGATTGAGGCTATATTATATTATGCACAAATGCTCATAA
The DNA here is from genome assembly GCA_964573635.1 of uncultured Desulfatibacillum sp. GTDB lineage: Bacteria > Desulfobacterota > Desulfobacteria > Desulfobacterales > SpSt-501 > SpSt-501. The sequence continues at coordinate 54,670 of CAZNKG010000011.1, forward strand.
CAAGGAGCTCCCCGTGCCCCGACCCCGAGTCAACCGACGCGTCCGCCACCGGCCCCCGGCAAGCTTCTATAAGCCTCAGGGGGTTCCGCTCGGCCTCCTGCGCGGGGTGACCCTCACGCTCGACGGCCTCGAAGCGATCCGGCTCGCCGACGCCGAGGGGCTGGAGCATGCAACGGCCGCCGCGCTCATGGGGATCTCGCGCCCCACCTTTTCGCGCCTGCTCGCGGAAGCGCGCGCGATCGTGGCGCGCGGCCTGGTGAACGGCTGGGCGATCCGCATCGAGGGCGGCAATTGCGAGTTCGCCGACGGCGCCCACGACGCCGGCCTCGGGCGGCGCCGGCGGCGCGGATGGGGGGGCCGCGGCGGCATGGGGTCGAGGCCCGCAGAGGCGGCCGCGCCGGATGACGCGGGGGCGTCCGGCGGAGTCGAAAGCCGCCCGAGGCCCTCGCCGGCGTTCCGTGCGCCGGAGGAGACGGACGATCCCCCGCAGTCGAGGTAATCGGACCAATTCCAAACTCAGGAGGTGCAGTCATGCCAGGATTCGATCGGAGCGGACCTCAGGGCGAAGGGCCCCGGACCGGCGGCGGTTTCGGGTATTGTGGGCCGCGGGCGTCGGAGGCCGACACCGGCTTCCGCCCCCTGGATCGGCGGCCGCGCGGCGGCGGCCGCGGAATGCAGCGCGGCTTCCGCCGAGGATTCTGCTTTTTCAGCCGCGGCGGACAAGCGGGCGGCTTTCGACCGCGCCGGGCGGCCGGGGCGCTTTTCGCGGACCCCGCCGCAGCGGCGATGCGGGCCGAAGCCGCGGAGCTGCGCCGCCGGCTCGCGGCCATCGAGGAGCGGCTGGCCGGAAAGGAGGCGGGCGATCCGGAAAGCGCGGAGTCGTGATGGCCAAATTTATGGTAAAATGATCAAAACCAAGATTGACAACCGGCGCCGCGTGAATTAATAATGAGCATAATCTCATTTATCGAGGCGGCCGTGCCCCGACCCAAAAAATGCAGAATGGTGGACGCCCCCCCCGGCGTGCGCCTCTTCAAGCCGCAGGGGATCCCCGCGCGGCAGCTCGCGGAGATCTACCTCCCCTTCGAGGGCTACGAGGCCCTGCGCCTCGCCGACATGGAGAGTCTGCGGCACGACGAGGCGGCCGCGCGCATGCGGATATCGCGGCAGACGTTCGGCCGCATCCTCGCGGAGGCCCGCCGGGCGGTCGCGGAGGCGATCGTGCAGGGGCTGGTGCTGCGCATCGAAGGCGGGGAGTACCGCATGGCCGACGGCCGCCCCCAGGCGGCCCCGGCCGGCGGCGGCCCCGCGGCGCTTTCCGGAGCTGCCGGCGGCATCGCCGGCGATCGAGGTGTGGAGATGTCCAAAATAGCAGTGACCAGCGAGGGGCCCGGGCTGGACGCGCCGGTGGATCCGCGCTTCGGACGCGCGGCGGGCTTCGTCGTCATCGACCCGGAGACCATGGCCGCCGAGTACGTCGACAACTCCGCCAGTGAGGCCATGTCCCAGGGGGCGGGAATCCAGGCCGCCGAGCTCATGGCCCGCAAGGGCGTGGGGGTGGTTCTCACGGGCTACGTCGGGCCCAAGGCCTCCCAGGCGCTCGCGGCGGTCGGGATCAAGATCGGCCAGAACCTCGAGCAGCTCACGGTGCGCGAAGCCGTCGAGAAATACCGGCGCGGCGAAGTCGCGGTGGCCGAAGCCCCCAACCGCCGCGCGCCCGGAGGCCGGTGATGATCGTCGCGGTGGCGAGCGGCAAGGGAGGCACCGGCAAGACCACCGTGGCCGCCTCTCTCGCCTGGGCCTGGGACCGGCCGGTGACGGCGGTCGACCTCGACGTGGAGGAGCCGAACCTGCACCTCTTCCTCAAACCGGAGTTCAGCGGGCGCGAGACCGCCTTCATGGAGGTCCCGGTCGCCGACGAATCCCGGTGCACCCATTGCCGCGCCTGCGCGGACCTCTGCCAGTTCAAGGCGGTGAGCGTTCTGGGGACGGTTCTCTTGACCTTTCCTGAGATGTGCCACGGCTGCGGCGGATGCATCGCCGTTTGCCCCGAAAAGGCGCTCGCCGCCGGCCGGCGCGCGCTCGGGGAGATCGCCTGGGGTCGTGCCGCCGGCCGCATCGGCTTCTGGATGGGCCGGCTGCGGGTCGGGGAGGCGATGAGCCCCCCGCTGATGCGCGCCGTCATCGCCAAGCTTGCCGCAGCCTCTCGGGAAGAACGCCCCGATGTCATCCCCGATGTCATCATCGACGCCCCGCCGGGGGTGAGCTGCCCGGCGGTCAACGCCGTTCTGCCTAGCGATGTCATCCTGCTCGTCACCGAGCCGACCCCGTTCGGATTCCACGATTTCAAGCTGGCCCACGAGGCGTTCGCCCCTCTCGGAAAGCCGCTGGCGGTCGTCATCAACCGCGCCGGACTGGGCGACCGGTCGGTCCAGGACTACTGCGGCCGCCGCCGCCTGCCGATCTTGGCCGAAATCCCCTTCGACCGGCGCCTGGCGGAGGCCTATTCACGGGGCCGCGTGCTCGCCGAAGCCCTGCCGGAGATGGGCGCGCTCTTCGCGCGGCTCGCGGCCTCGCTGCGCGGGATAGCCACCTGCTCCGCGCGCACGGAGGCGGCGGCCCATGCCTGAGATCATCGTCATCAGCGGAAAGGGCGGCACCGGAAAGACTTCGCTCACGGCGGCCTTTGCGCACCTGGCCGCGCCGGCGGTCATCTGCGATCTGGATGTGGATGCGCCCGACCTGCATCTCATTCTCGAGCCCGAGATCGAGGCGCGCCACGATTTCTATTCGGGCCGGGAGGCGGTGATCGACGCGTCGGCCTGCACCGGCTGCGGGGTCTGCGCCGGGATGTGCCGTTTCGGCGCGATCGGACGCACGCCCGCAGGCTTCACCGTCGATCCCATCAAGTGCGAGGGGTGCAAGGTGTGCGTGCACTTCTGCCCGGCCGGCGCCGTCGGCTTCCCCGAGCGCCGCTGCGGGGAGTGGTACCGGTCGCGGACCCGGTTCGGGTCGATGGTGCACGCTCAGCTGCTGCCCGGGGCGGAGAACTCGGGGCGGCTGGTCGCGCTGCTGCGCGGCAAGGCGCGCGAGCTCGCGCTGGCGCAGGGCCGCAGCCTCATTCTCTCCGACGGGGCCCCCGGCATCGGCTGCCCGGTGATCAGCTCGCTCAGCGGCACCGATTTCGCGGTCCTCGTGACGGAGCCGACCCCTTCGGGGCGCCACGACCTCGAGCGGGTCATGGAGCTCTGCCGGCACTTCAAGATCGCAGCCGGGGTGATCGTGAACAAGTGCGACCTGAACCCTGAAAACGCGGACGGGATCCGCCGCTACTGCGATGCGACCGGCACGGAGTTTCTCGCGGCGCTCCCCTACGACGCGGCCGTCACCGAAGCCATGGTCCGGCGCCGGGCGGTCACCGAGCTGCGCCGCGACGGCCTCGCCGCGGAGCTCCGCGCGGCCTGGCGGCGCATCGCGGCGCTCGCGGAGGCCAAGGCCGCCGTCGGCCGGCGCACCGCCGCCCCATCATCCCAACCGACCTTATGACCATGAAAGGAGATCCCAGAACGATGAGCACCATCATTGCCGTTCCCTCGGAATCCCCCGGCGGCCTCGATGCCGCTCTGGGCGCGCACTTCGGACACTGCGAGCTCTACACGCTCGTCACCCTGAACGGGGGCGAGATCGGCGCGGTCGACGTCATTCCCAGCGTCCCCCACGAACAGGGCGGCTGCATGGCCCCCGTCAGCCATCTCGCCCAGAACCGGGTGCGCGTGCTGCTCGCGGGCGGCATGGGCATGCGGCCGCTCATGGGGTTCCAGCAGATGGGCATCGAGGTCTACCACTGCGGCGAGGCCCGCACCGTCGGGGAGGCCGTGGAGGCCTTCCGCGCCGGGCGCCTGCCGCAGTTCGGCCAGCAGCACACCTGCGGCGGCGCCGGCGGACACGCGCCGCGGGCCGTCTGAAACGCCGAGCGCGCCGGAATCCTTGACCGCCGGGAGCATGGCACCACCATGGATTTCAGCCAGCTGGACAACCGCTTCATCCGGCATGTCAACCTGCCGGACCACATGGGGTCCCTGACGGACCCCTCCGGGCGCGCGCGCGGCGTCGGTCCGTGCGGCGATTCGGTGGAGTTCACGCTGCGGGTGGCGGGCGACCGCATCGCCGAGATCCGCCACCTGCCCCGCGGCTGCGCCTTCACCATCGCCTGCGCGAACGCCGCCTGCGAACTCGCCTGCGGCCGCACGCTCGAGTCCGCCCTCGAGATCAGCCCCGAGGATGTCGAGCGGGAGCTGGGGGGGCTGCCGGCAGACCACCGGCACTGCGCGCGGCTCGCGGTGAACACCCTGGGCGAGGCGGTCGCCGACTGCTACCGCACCCCGCGCCGCCCGCCGGAGTTCCCGCCCCAGAAGGAGGCCGAGCCCGATGCCCATATTCGACATTGAATGCCCGAGCTGCGGCTACCGCGGGGAGACCCTCGTCCGGTCGGCGCAGGCCCAGCTCACGTGCCCGGCCTGCGGCGCGGGCGGGCCGCGGAAGCTCGTTTCGCCGACCAGCACCCTCACCGGAAGCGCCGGCCGGAGCCTGCCGGGGCCGAAGGACCACGGCTGCTGCGGCAGCCGGCCGGCCGATGCCGGCTGCGCCGGGCCCGGATCGTGCTGCGGCCGCGGGGCGGCGCGCTGACGGGCTGTCGCGCGCCGCGGAAGGAGGCCCATGCATCGGATTTTGATCGTCACGGCCGACCGCGGCCGGATGGCGGATTTCGCCGGCTGTTTGAACGCACGGCCGGAGCTTGAGATCGCCTGGGCGGCGGACGGCGGCGCGGCGGCGGCCGAGGTGGCGCGCCGGCCGCCGCTTGCGGTCGTCATCGACGAGGGGCTTACGGACACGTCCGGCTTCGACCTGGTGCGCCGGCTGCTCACGATCGACGCCCGGGTCTACTCCGCCGTGGTGAGCGCCCGATCTCCGGAAGCGTTCCATGCGGCGGGCGAGGGGCTCGGCATCCTGGCGCAGCTTCCCCCGCGGCCCGGCGCCGCCGACGCCGAGGCCTTCCATGCGCGCCTTTGCCGCCTGGCCGGAATATCCGCCCCGCCTCCGGGGTGAGGGGGCCGTGCGGGGGCCGCTTCCCCCCGCCGCCGGCCGAGGCCCGTTTCAGGTGAGCCAGCGCTTGCGGCGCTTGTAGTGCTTGACGTCGCGGTAGCTCTTGGCCTTTCCGACTTCGGTCAGCCCCAGGTAGAACTCCTTCACGTCGGCGTTCTCCCGGATCTTGGCGACCGTGTCGTCCAGGACGATCCGTCCGTTTTCCATGATGTAGGCGTGGTCGGCGATGCCGAGCGCCATGCGCGCGTTCTGCTCGACCAGCAGGATGCTCACCCCCTCCTCGCGGTTGATGCGCCGGATGATCTCGAAGATCTCCGCGACCAGCATGGGGGCGAGGCCCATGGAGGGCTCGTCCAGGAGCATCAGGCGCGGCGCGGCCATGAGGCCCCGGCCGATGACGAGCATCTGCTGCTCGCCGCCGCTGCCGTAGCCCGCCAGGGTGTGGCGCCGCTCCTTGAGTCGCGGAAAGTAGGCGTAGACCCGCTCGATCCCCTCCTGGAGCCGGCGGCGGTTTTTCACGGTGTGGCCCCCGGCGATCAGGTTCTCCTCGACGGTCATGTCCTCGAAGACCCGCCGCCCTTCCATGACCTGGAAAATCCCGCGGCGCACGAGCTCCTCCGGGTAGCAGCGGTCGATGCGGCGGCCTTGGAAAAAGATCTGACCGTCGGTCACCTCGCCGTCCTCGGAGGCGAGCAGCCCGGAGATGGCTTTGAGGGTCGTGCTCTTGCCGGCGCCGTTGTTCCCCAGCACGGCGACGATCCGCCCGGCCGCGACCTTGAGGGAGAGCCCCTTCAGGACCAGCACGAACTTGTGGTAGACGACCTCGATGTTGTTGACCTCGAGCAGCGGCGCGGCCGCGGGGGCGCCGGCGGCCGCTCGGTCGCTCGGGGCGGATGGCTCGGGCGTGTCCACGGTCCCTACCCCTTCATCAGGCGCGAGGCGGCCTCGTCGGCTTCCCCGAGGTAGGCCCGGATCACCTGCTCGTCGCGGCGGATGCGGGCCGGAGCGTCCTCGGCGATCTTGATCCCGAAATCCAGGACGCACACGCGGTCGGAGATGTCCATCACCACCCCCATGTCGTGCTCGATCAGGATGATCGTCGTGCCCCACTCGTCGTGGATGTCGAGCACGAAGCGGGCGATGTCTTCGGTCTCCTCCAGGTTCATTCCCGCGCAGGGCTCGTCGAGCAAGAGCAGGCGCGGCCGCATGGCGAGGGCGCGCGCGAGCTCGACGCGCTTCTGCAGGCCGTAGGGCAGCGTGTGCACGACCTTCTTGCGGATGTGCTCGATCTCCAAGAGGTCGATGATCCGCTCCTCGATCTCGCGGCGCAGCGCGGTCTCCTCGCGCCGGGTCTTGCCGTAGTAGAGGCCGCCGGAGAGAAGCCCCGAGGCGAGGTGCACGTGGGCGCCGAGCTTGATGTTGTCGAGAACGGTCATGTGCGCGAAGAGCTCGACGTTCTGGAAGGTCCGGGCGATGCCGAGGGCGGCGATCTGATGCGCCTTGAGCCGGGTGATGTCCCGGCCCTCGAACAGGATCCGGCCGCGCTCGGGGTGGTAGAAGCGGTTGATGCAGTTGAGCAGGCACGTCTTGCCCGCGCCGTTCGGCCCGATGATCGCGAAGATCTCCCCGGCGCGCACCGCGGTGCTGACGCCCGCGAGCGCCTTCAGGCCGCCGAAGCTCAGGTGGATCTCTTCGAGCTCGAGCTGGGGGGCGTCCGGTCGGGCGGTCATGGTCCCCGGTCCTCCGGCGGGCCGTCCAGGCGCCGGACGGCGACGCGCGTCTTCATGGTGTAGCTCGCGCCGTCGCGGTAGCGGATGCTCGCCTCGACCTCGAGCGCGGGTTGATCCCCGTAGAGCGCATCGACCAGCTCCCGGTAGCGCTGGATGACGAAGTTGCGACGCACCTTGCGGGTGCGGGTGAGCTCCTCGTCGTCGGCGTCGAGCTCCTTGTAGAGCAGCACGAAGCGCCGCACGCGGGCGACCGCCGGCAGCGTCGCGTTGGCGCGCGCGACCTCGCCGGCGATCAGGTCGTAGACCTCGGGCTTCTGGGAGAGGTCCGTGAAGGTCGTGAAGGCGATCTGGTGCTCCTCGGCCCACTTGCCGACGTTGGCGCGGTCGATGGAGATCATGGCCGCGATGAAGGGCCGCTCCTGGCCGATGACGACGGCATCCATGACGTAGGGGGAGAACTTGAGCTTGTTCTCGATCAGCTGGGGCGAGAACTTGCCGCCGTCGGCGAGCTTCATGACGTCGGCCAGGCGGTCGATGATGATCACCTGGCCGTCGTCGTCGATCAGGGCGGCGTCCCCGGAGTGGAACCACCCATCGCGAAGCGCCCGGGCGGTCGCCTCCGGGTTCTTGTAGTAGCCGGCGAAAACCGTGTCGCCGCGGACGAGGAGCTCGCCCGTGTCGGAGGTGCGCACCGCAAGCCCCGGAAGCGGCCGGCCGACGGTGTCGAGCCGGATGTCGTCCGTGCGGTGGATGATCGAGGCCGCGGTGGTCTCGGTCGCCCCGTAGGCCTGCTTGATGCGCACCCCGAGGGCGAGAAACAGCTTGAAGATCTCCGGGCCGAGCGGCGCCCCGCCGGTGTAGGCGTGCCGCAGGCGCGCGAGGCCGAAATAGTTCTTGAGCGCCCGGAAGAGCAGCAGGTGGGCGGCAGCGTGGGCGAGCCGCCAGCCGAAGGGCGGCCGCCGGCGCGCGAGGATGAAGTCCGCCAGGCGGTAGCCGACCGGCAGGCAGAGCGCGTACACCCGCCGCTTGATCCAGGCCGCGTCCTGGATCTTCACCTGGATCTCCGAGCAGATCTTCTCCCAGATCCGCGGCGGGGCGAGCAGGATGTGGGGGCCGATCTCGCGCAGGTTCTCCTGGACCGTTTCGACGCGCTCGGGGAAATTCACCGTGAACCCCCGGACGATCGGCCAGTAGACCCCGAACTGCTGCTCGCCGATCCAGGCGAATGGAAGAAAAGAAACATACTCGAAATCTTCTTCGGCCGAATCGACCGCGTTCTGGAGCTCGGCCACCCGCACCATGTTGCGCTGGGTGATCATGCTCCCCTTGGGCAGCCCCGTCGTCCCGGAGGTGTAGTTGATCATGCCGACGTCCTCGGGGGCGACCTGGGCGACGAGGTCGGCGAACAGCCCCGGCCGCTCGGCGGCGAGCTCCGCCCCGAGCTTCTCGACATCCCGGAAGTAGGCGAGGATCGGGTCGTCGTAGTGGCGCATGCCCTTGGGGTCGTCGACGATCACCCGGCGCACGTTCGGCAGCGTGGACTTAAGGTCCAGCACCTTGTCGGCCTGCTCCTGGTCGCCGGCCACGACGAAGGCCGCATCGCAGTGGTTGATGATGTAGGCGACCTGCTCGAGGTGGCTGTCCGGGTAGATGCCCACGACCGCCCCCCGGAGGCTCTGCGCGGCGAGCTCGGCGTAGAGGCCCTCGGGCCGGTTGTCGCCGGCGTAAGCGAGCTTGTCACCCGGCCGGAAGCCCAGCCGGTGAAGCCCGAGGGCGAAGTCGCGCACGTGGCCGTAGTAGGCCCGCCAGGAGACCTCCTGCCAGATGCCGAACTCCTTCTCGCGGATGGCCGCGCGGCGGTCGCCGAAGCGCTCGGCGTTGCGCTGCAGCAGGGCGGGCAGGGTCTGAGGCTCGGTCATGGTCGCTCAACGCGCGGGGCGGCCGAAGCCCCCGCCGGACGATCGCCGGGGGGGGCTTCGGGGCCGCCGTTACTCGGTTTTGATCCAGTCGGAGACCGGGACGAAGAGCTGCTTGGCGGCATCGCCCTTGTAGACCCGCCCGACCGGGATTTTGTGTCCGACCATGGTGAAGGGCGGCATCATCCCCCCGGCATCCACGTTCTTGAGCTCCTGCAGCGCCCGGACGAGGTTTTCCCCGGTGATCGCCCCCATCTTGTCGGCCCGCTTGAGGCATTCGACGAACACCTGGCCGGTGAAGAAGCCCTGCATGTAGGAGGTCGGCCGGTAGGCCGCCTGGTCCGGGTGGTGCTTCTGGTTCCATTCCTTGATCTTCTTGATGATCGGGACCTCGTCCTGCCAGTAGAAGGCGTACGGCATGACCCCGAGGTAGTTGTCGGCGAGCGCCCCGAGCTTCTCGAGCAGGATTTTATCCGTGCTCCAGAACGTCCCCATGAACTTGGCGTTCAGACCGTAGTCCTTGGCCTGCTTGATCACCTCGGGGATGGGGCTCGTGACGAAGCCCTGGAAAATGACGTACTCGGCGTTCTTGCGCTTCATGTCGAGCACCTGGGTGGCGGTGTCGACCGCCCCGACCTTGGCGACCTCCTCGGCCACCAGCTCGAGGCCGAGCTTGGCGCACATCTCCCGGCCGTAGGGGACCGGGTCCTTGCCGAACTCGGTGTCGCTGTAGAAAAAGGCCACCTTGGCCTTCGGCTTCTCCTTGGCGATGTGCTTGAGCAGCACGCCGAACATGTCGCTGTAGGTCGGCCCGGGGACGAAGATGTAGGGGTTCCCGGCGGGGTCGGCCAGCTCGCCGGAGAAGGAGGTCGAGCTGTAGAGGATCTTGTAGCGCTCCTTGATTTCCGGCGCGACCGCTTTGCCGAGCCCGGTGCTCTCCCCGTACATGATGACCGGGTTGTCGCGGGCCATGATGCGCTTGAACGCCGCCACCGCCGTCTCGGTCACGTAGGTGCCGTCCTCCATGATGTACTCGATCTTCCTGCCGCCGATCCCTCCCGCGGCGTTCGCCATCATCAGGGCGTCCTGAAGCCCGTCGTTGATGTGGACGCCGGCGAACGCGAAGCGCCCCGTGATCGGCTGGACCGCTCCGACCTTGATCGTCTCCGCCGCCAGCGCGAGCCCCGCAACGGATAGAACCGCCGCCATCGCCAGCAACCCCGCGAGCGTGCCCGTCACCACCCCATGAGTCCGTCGCATGCTCCCTCCCTTGGTTGGATGTCCGCGGCGCGCTCCCCGGCCGCCCCCTCGGGCGGACGGCCGCGCGCCGTGCATCAGTACGAAAAGGGCCACAGCCAGAAAAAGGTCTTGATGCGCCGCCAGATCTCGGCGAGGCCGTGCGGCTCGAACACGAGGAACAGGACGATCAGCGTTCCGAAAACGACCTCCTTCAGCGGGATGAAAAGCTTCTGCAGCCCGGGGATCATCTGGCTCGCCGCGCTCGAGGCGACGTTCAGCACCTCCGGGGTGAGGGTCATGAAGACCGCGCCGAAAATCGATCCCTGGATGCTCCCGAGCCCGCCCACGATGATCATCGCGAGGTACTGGATGGAAAGGTGGAACGGGAAGTGCTCCGGGGTCACGATGCGCATGAAGCTCACCCACAGCGCCCCGCACACCCCGGCGTAGAACGAGGAGATGCCGAAGGCCATGAGCTTGTAGCGGAAGAGGCTGATCCCCATGATCTCGGCGGCGAGGTCGCGGTCGCGGATCGCCACGAAGGCGCGCCCGACGCGGCTGCGGAACAGGTTGCGCGCATAGGCGACCAGGACCACCACGAGGACGGCCGTCAGGAAATAGAACTCGCGCTCCGTGTCGAGCGCCGCACCGAAGAGCTGCGGGGCGGGCAGGTTGATGCCGCGGATCCCCTTGGTGAGCGACTCCCACCGGATGAAGAGGAACTCGAAGATGAACTGCGCGGCGAGCGTCGCGACGCAGAGGTAGAGCCCCTTCACCCGCAGCGAGGGGATGCCGATGACGACCCCGGCCGCCGCGGAAGCCGCCCCGGCCAAGGGAAGCGCAAGCCAGAAGGGGACATCCAGGCGCGTGATCAGAATGGCGGCCGTGTAGCCGCCGATCCCGATGAAGGCGGCGTGCCCGAGGGAGATCTGCCCGGTGAAGCCGGTCAGGATGTTCAGGCCGACGGCGCCGATCACGGCGAAGCCGATCAGGTTGGCGATGTAGAGCTCGTAGGGCCCCGCCACGAAGGGAAAAAGGGCGAGCGCCGCGAAGAGCGCCGCCATCCAGCCCTTGACGAAGAGCGACTGGAAGATGGCCTCGTCGGCGGTGTAGGAGGTCTTGAAGTCCGCGCAGCGCATGCACCCGCTTCAGACGCGTTCGATGATTTGCTTGCCGAACAGCCCGTAGGGCCGCACGAGGAGGATCAGCACGATGACGAAAAACGGCGCCATGTCCTTCACCCCGCCGCCGAAGACCGGGTCGAGGTAGAGCCCGGCCAGGTTCTCGAGCACCCCGATGATCAGGCCGCCTAAGATCGCCCCGCCGATGCTGTCGAGGCCCCCGAGGATGATGACCGCGAGCACCTTCAGGCCGATGTCGCCGAGGTAGATGCTGATGCCGCTGATGTTGCCGATCACGATCCCGCCGATGACCGCGGCCATGCAGCCGAAGCTCCAGGACAGGGCGAAAACCGAGCGCACGCTGATCCCGGTCGACTGGGCCGCCTGCTGGTCGCTCGCCGTCGCCCGCATCGCGATTCCGGTCCGGGAGAACTTGAACACCAGCAGGAAAACCGCCGTCGCGGCGGCCGCGAAGACGAACCCCCACCACAGGCCCGAGGGCACCACGGCGCAGCCCAAGTCGAGCGGCTCGGGCGGAAAGAGCGGGGGGAAGGAGCGGTGCTCCGGCGACCAGACGATGTGCGTCATCCCGTGCAGGATGCTCGAGAGCCCCACCGTCACCATGATGACCGAGATGACCGGCTCGCCGATCAGCTGCCGCAGCACGACGCGCTCGATGATCGCGCCGAGGACGACCGCCGCGGCGAGGGTCAGCAGGAAGGCGGCCCAGAGCGGGGCGCCGAGCCGGGTGAGGAAGGTGAGGCAGATGAAGGCCCCGAGCGTCATGATCGCCCCGGTGGCGAGGTTCAGCACCCCCGTCGCCTTGAAGATCAGGACATAGCCGAGCGCGATCAGCCCGTAGACCCCGCCGGTGGCCAAGCCCGTGACGACGATCTGCAGCAGGATATCCACCCCGGCGCGCGCCCTCCCGCCTGTCGGCTCAACACGGCGACTGCAGTCATGCACCGCGGCCGGAACGATCCGCCCCGCGCATTGGGGCCGTTCCGGATTCCGCGTGGGGATGCCAGTAACAGATAAAAATAATGAACGCAAGTTATTTTATTGAAAGTATTCATCGACCGGATAGGGCTCGAGGGCCGTTCGCGGGACGCCGGGTGCGCCGGCGGCCCTCCCGTCAGCGCGTCAGGGTCAAAGGGTGGTGATGAGCCAGCGCGCGAGATGCGCGAGGGCGAAGGCCGCGAGCGCCCCGGCGGCCCAGAGCGCCGCGAACCAGGCCCACTGCCGCCGGCGGTCAGTAGGCGCCTTCATGGCCCGCCTTGCCGCGGAAGAGGTAGTAGCAGTACGCGGTGTAGGCGAGGATCAGCGGGAGCAGGATCAACGTCCCCACCAGCAGCAGCGACTGGGAAGGGGCCGCGGCCGCCGCCTCGCGGAAGGTCACGGCATAGGGCACGGCGTAGGGCCACAGGCTGATCCCCAGCCCGAGGTAGGCCGTGAGAAAAATCCCGATGCTGAGAAAAAAGGGCCGCGCCTCGCGCGTGCCGTTAAGGTCGCGCCAGGCGCAGAGGATGAGGACGGCGCTCGCCGCCGGAATGGGCAGCAGGTAGAAGAAGTTCGGCAGGCTCCACCACAGCTCGCGGATGCGCGCGTCCATGAGCGGCATGCTGACGCTCACGACGGCGAGGAAGATCCCGACGTAGATGAGCGCGTAGGCCCCGCACTTCCGGGCCCAGGCCTGGGTCTCCCCGTCGGTCTTCATGACGAGCCAGGTCGCGCCGAGCAGGCCGTAGCCGAAGATGAGGGCCACGCCGGTCATGACGCTGTAGGCGTTCAGCCAGTCGAAGGCCCCGCCGCCGAAGCCGCGGCCGGAAACCGCGACCCCCTGGACCACCGCCCCGATGATCATGCCCTGGGTGAGCGCCGCGGCGAGCGAGCCGAAATGGAAGGCGTAGTCCCAGATGCGCCGCGAGGAGGCGGCCGCCTTGAAGCGGAACTCGAAGGCCACCCCCCGGAAGATCAGGCCGAGGAGCATCAGGATCACCGGGATGTAGAGGGCCGGCATGAGAATCGCGTAGGCGAGCGGAAAGGCGGCGAAGAGCCCCCCCCCGCCGAGCACGAGCCAGGTTTCGTTCCCGTCCCAGAAGGGGGCGATCGAGTTCATCATGCGGTCGCGGCAGCGCTCGGTGGGGGCGAACGGGAAAAGCACCCCGACGCCCAGGTCGAAGCCGTCGAGAAGAATGTAGAGGAAGACCGCGATGATGATCAGGGCGTACCAGACGAGCGGCAGATCGACGATCGATTCGAGACTGAACATGCGCCTTCCTCCCTTGTCTAACCGGCCGCCCCGGTGACGATCGGCGGCTTGGCGATGCCGTGGTCCCCGTAGGCCTGCGCCTCGCCGCCGGGGCCCTTGCCGATCAGCTTCAGGATGTAGAAGCTCCCGGCCCCGAAGACGACCCCGTAGACCACCACGAAGGCCGCGAGCGAGACGGCGATCGGGGTCCCGCCGACCGGGGAGGCGGCCTCGGCCGTCCGCTGGATCCCGTAGATGATGAACGGCTGGCGGCCGATCTCGGTCACCATCCACCCCGCCAGGACGGAGATGAACCCCGCCGGGGTCAGGGCCAGGCACCAGAGCTGGAACCAGCGCGTGTCGAAGAGGCGCCGGCGGAAATGGAGCACGAGCGCGATCAGGCCGGTGGCGATCATGAGCATGCCGAGGCCGACCATGACCCGGAACGACCAGAAGACCCAGGCGACCGGCGGGCGCTCCTCCGGGGGCCACGCCTTCAAGCCCTGCACCTCGCCGTCGAGGTCATGGGTCAGGATCAGGCTGGAGAGCTTCGGGATCTCCAGGCTGAAGCGGGTGGTTTCGCCCGCCGGGTCGGGCCAGCCGAAGAGAATGAGCGGCGCCCCGCGCTTGGTCTCCCACAGCCCCTCCATGGCCGCCACCTTGGGGGGCTGGTGCGCGAGGGTGTTGAGGCCGTGGAGGTCCCCGAACAGGAGCTGCGCGGGGGCGACGAAAACCGCCATGATCATCGCCATCCCGAACATGATGCGCGCCTGGGCGACGTGGCGCCGGCGCCACAGGTAGTAGGCCGCAACCCCGGCCACGGTGAAGGCGGTGGTGAGGTAGGCGGCCGTCACCATGTGGACGAAGCGGAAGGGGAACGACGGATTGAAGATGACGTCGAGCCAGCCGGTCGGGTAGAGCAGGCCGCCCTCCCCGGCGCGGAACCCCTGGGGGGTCTGCATCCAGCTGTTGGCCGACAAAATCCAGAAGGCCGAGATCAGGGTGCCGGCGGCGACGATCACGGTCGCGGCGAAGTGCATCCGGGGGCTCACGCGGGTCCAGCCGAAGAGCATCACGCCGAGAAACGAGGCCTCCAGGAAAAAGGCCGTCAGCACTTCGTAGCCCAGCAGCGGCCCGAGCACGTTTCCGGCCTTGTCGGCGAAGAGCGACCAGTTGGTGCCGAACTGGAAGGAGAGCACGACGCCGGAGACGACCCCCATCCCGAAGGTCACCGCGAAGATCTTGACCCACATGCGGTAGACTTCGGCGTAGAGCGGGTTGCCGGTTTTCAGCCAGCGCCATTCGAGCACCGCGAGCCAGCTCGCCAGCCCGATGGTGAACGCCGGAAAGAGGATGTGAAACGAGACGGTGAAGGCGAACTGGATCCGCGACAGGACGAGGGCATCGATATTTTCGAACATTGATTCACCCCGGCTGGGTGTTATATTGGCGCCAAGCGAGCTCCCCTGGCGGCTAGCTTCGGAGCACTAACTTTATCCAGGCCGCCAAGGGTGTCAAGGGTCTTCTGCCCGGAAGCGGATCGATGACCTCCGCTCGCGGGGCGACCAAGGAGGATCGATGTCCGACGAATCGAAAGCCGAGGTGTACGTGCGGGTGAAGGACATGGCGGGCAACAGCTTCCTCTGCCCGCTCGAGGCGCTGAAAAAACCCGGCGAGGTCTCCGCGGAGGTTCTCGACCACTGCGTCGACGACGCGACCGCCGGCCGCTACGCCGGGAACATCCGGCGCGAAACCTAGCCGCCCCCCGCCGCTCAGGCCGGCGCGGCGTCGGTTTCGAAGCAGGGCGCGCAGAGCCTTCGTCCACCGTGCTCGCGCAACCGGGTCTCCATCACCGGCTCCCCGCAGGCGTCGCACAGGCGGCTCGCCAGGATCCGGGCCGGCTGCGGGGCGGGGCCTTGAACCGGTTTGATCTCGAAGAGCGCCTCCCGAGGGCTTTCCATCACCCGCGCGGTCATCCCCTCCCGCAGCGCCTGCCAGCGCGCCTTATCCGCGGCGCTGAGCCCGCCGCGGACCATGCGGCGGTGGAGCGCGGCGAGCTCCTCCGCCGCCTCGCCGAAGACCGCGGGGGCCGCGACGATCCGCAGGGATTTCCCGTCCGCGCGGCGAAAGAAGGAGAAGGCGTTCTTCCCATAGTCCCGGTGGATGAGGTTGCCCTTGCCGAACGTGCAGCCCGTCAGGAACTGAATGGCGTCCACCCCGCACATGTCGGTTTCCACCACGGCGACGATCTCCTCGTCCCCGTCGCGGCCGACCGCCTCGAGGGCGATCTCGGCCGCGCGGATCCCGATGGCGAGCCCCGGGCACATGTGGCCGTGGAAGCGGATCACGGCATCGATCGTTTCGGGTGGGAATCCGCTGGGCATGGGCTGTCTCCTTTCGTCTTCGCTCGGATCGAGCGGGATGATCCAGGGGCGGCCGCGGTGCCGGTGGATTTCAACCGGCACCCCGTAGACCGCGGCCACCATCTCGGCGGTCACCTCGGTGCTGCGGCCCGCGGCGAAGACCGCGCCGTCCTTGAGAAAGAGGAACTTGTCCGCCCAGCCGAGCGCCCGGTTGAGGTCGTGCATCGTCATCACGGCGGCGATCCCGTGCTCGGCCACCGCCTGCCGGATGAGGCGCAGCGTGTCGATCTGGTTGCGCAGGTCCAGGCTGCTCGTGGGCTCGTCCAGGAGCAAAAGACGCGGATGCTGCACGAGCGCGCGGGCGATGGCGACCTTCTGAAGCTCGCCGCCGCTCAGGCGGTCGATGAAGCGCATGGCGAGCGGCGCGAGCCCCAGGCGCTCTAAAGCGGATGCGGCCAGGCGCAGGTCGTCGGCGGAAAGGCGCCAGCCGAGGTGCGGCCGGCGGCCCAGCAGGACGGCGTCGAAGACCGTCAGGCGCGCCGCCTCGGTCCGCTGGGCGACGTAGCCCACCCGGCGCGCGATCTCCGCCGCGCCCATGCGCAGGACGTCGCGCCCGTCCACCAGGACGCTCCCCCCGGCGGGCCGCAGGTTCGCGTTGATGCATTTCAAAAGCGTCGTCTTGCCGACGCCGTTCGGGCCGAGGATCGCCAGCAGCTCGCCCGCTTCGAGCGCAAAGCGCACCCCGCGCAGCACCGGACGGCTGTCGTAGCGGAACTCGACTCCGGCGACCACCAGAATCACCGGCGGTACCCCCGCAGCAGAAGATAGATGAAAATCGGGGCGCCGGCAAAGGCCGTCAGCACCGAAACCGGAAGCACGTGCGGCGCGAGCATCAGCCGCGCGGTGGTGTCGGCGGCGAGCAGCAGAATCGCCCCGGCGAGAAGGGAGGCGGGCAGAAGGAAGCGGTGGTCGCCCCCGAGCGTGCGCCGCACGATGTGCGGGCAGACCAGCCCCACGAAGCCGATCACGCCGAGGAAGGAGACGGTCGCGGCGGTGAGCAGCGAGGCGACGAGCATCCCCTGCACCCGCAGGCGCTCGACGCGCACGCCGAGGCCCTTCGCGGTCTCGTCGCCGACGTCGACGGCATTGTAGTCCCAGCGCCGGAGGAAAAAATAGACCGCCGCGGCGAGCGTGACCGCCGCGAGAACCGCGATTTCGGGCCAGGTGGCGCGCGCGGCGTCGCCGAAGGTCCAGAACACCATGGCCGCGAGCTGCACGTCGTCGGCGAAAAACTGCAGCAACATGATCCCGGCCGAAAAGAGCGCGCTCAGGGCCACCCCGGCCAGCACCATGACCTCCGGCGTCGCCCCGCGGATGCGGGAGATGCCGACAATCAGGCCCGCGGTGGCGGCGCAGCAACCAAACGCCGAGGCGGTGGTCAGGGTGGGGTTGGAGAGGGCGACCGCCCCGGAGAGCGTGCTCGTCATCCGGCCGGTGCCGAGCAGCATCACCGCGAGGGCGGCGCCGAACGCCGCGGCGTGGGAGATGCCCAGCGTGAAGGGCGAGCCCAGGGGGTTGCGCAGCACGGACTGCATCACGGCGCCGGACAGGGCGAGCGCCGCCCCGCCCACGGCCGCGGCGAGCGCCTGCGGCAGGCGGATGCGCCAGACGATCGCATCGAGCTGCGGCGAGACGTGCACGCCGAGCAGGGTGCGCGCCACGTCCGCAAGGGAAAGGGTCGCGGCCCCCACGGCGACGCCGACGACGAGAAGCAGGGCGAGCAGGAAGCCGGCGGCGGCGACGGCGGCGGTCTTGCGGCCGGCGGCCCGCCGATAGGCCTCGGGGACCTCGGTCGGTTCGAGATGCATGCGGGCGCTCCTCGAGGCCGCCTCAGTCGACAGGGACGCGGCGATAGACGAGGCCCCGGAACTCCCGGTTCATCTCCGCGAACAACGGCTTGCCGACCAGAAACGCGTAAATCTCGTCGGCCTTGGCGGCGGGATCCACGTCCGCGAAGCGCTCGGGGTGGAGGAGCTTGCCGATGAAATAGGCGTTCGCCAGGATCGAGTCGAAGTTCTGGGTGTACCAGTTGTAGGGCAGCAGCCCGTAGACCTCGCCCCGCTTGACGGCCGAAAGCGTGCGGTAAGCCGGGTCGCTCTTGAGCTCATGGAGCCCGCCGGCGTTCTCCCCGAGCTGCAGCGTGGAGAGGTCGAGGAAGAGCAGGTCGGGGTCCCAGGCGACGATCTTCTCCTTGGCGACCGCGGTGGCGCCCGCGGGCTGCGCGGCGGCCGCGGCAGGATCGCGGGCCGCATTGGCGGCGTTCACGAACGCGAAGGGCGGATAGCCCGGCTCGGTGGACTGGAAGCCGTGCGGCCCCTTCAGCGCCACGCCGCCGACATAGCACGTCCGACCCCCGGCCGGCGCGGAACCGCGCGTGCGCGCCGCAAGGTCGGCGATCAGCCGCTCGAAATAGCCGACCACCGCCTCGGCCCGCGCCGCCCGGCCCACCACCCGCCCCATGAGCCGCAGCGATTGAAACAAGCGCGGCCGCCCATGCTCGAGGTCCCCGTAGTCCAGCACGATCACCGGGATCCCGGTCTTCTGCTGGAGCTTCTCCGGATCGTGGCCCATGGCCGGGTAGGTTTTGAAGATCACCTGGGGCGCCGGATCGAGGCGCATGATGAGCTCCGGGTTGTCGTAACCGCGGAACTCGCCGAAGAGCGGCAGCGTCTTGAGCTGCGGGTTCGCCAGCGCATAGGGCCGTGCGTCGAACTGCGGCCGCTTCTTTTCGATGTCGTCGACCGCCACGACGCGGTCCTGGGCCTGGAGGTAGACGAGCAGCCGCAGGCACCCCGGCCCGGAGCAGATCACCCGCGAGACGGGCGGGGAGAGCGCGTGGCGGCGCCCGGCCGCATCGACGATCTCCTGCGCCGCGGGGGCCCCCGCCGCCGCGAGCCAAAGCGCCGCCGCCAGAAAAGAAGCTGCGCGTTTCATCCGGATTTCCTCCTTGCGAAAAAAGAAAAGGCCGCGAAAAAGCGCCGGCGCGTGGTAATCCGGAGCGTTGCTTTTCGCAGCCTTCGTGGCCGTAGGGCGTTCTGCGTCGCCTCTCGGGGACGCCTTCGGGCGTCCCGTTCCGAACCGACGCTAAACGAAAGCCATGCGCTTGTCAACGGGCGAAGAGCCGCCCGCCCGCGGCGGGCCGCCGCCGGCGCGCTCCCGTCCCTATGGCGCTTTCGCCCGCCGCGTGCTAAAGGGCGGCAGCGGCGGCGCCCGGAGCCGGAGCGCGCCCCCATCCTTCGGGGAAACGACACCCTTCACCCATTGAGGAGAGGCCTGCGATGCCCCCCCGGAAACTCCACTACGGCTGGGTCGTCATTTTCATGGGGATGCTGACGACCATTGCGGCCCACGGCTTCGGGCGCATGGCCTACACCATCATCCTGCCGGCGATGAAGGACGGACTCGGCCTCGACTATACCCAGCTCGGCCTGCTGGGAACCGGAAATTTCATCGGCTACCTCGCGATGGCCATCGTGGGCGGGTTTTTGGCCGCCCGCTTCGGAACCCGCCTGGTGATCACCTGCGCCCTGGTGCTGCTGGGGGCGACGCTCATGGCGACCGGCCTCGCCCGGACCTTCGGGTTCGCGCTCGCCATGCGGTTCTTGACGGGGCTGGCGAACGGCGCGGCTTACGTGCCCGCCATGGCCCTCGGGTCGGCCTGGTTCGCCGTGCGGCGCCGGGGGTTCGCGACCGGGATCGTCTCCGGCGGGATCGGGGCCGGAACCCTCATCTCGGGGCTCCTCGTCCCCCCGATCATCTCCGCCGACGCCATCGAAGGTTGGCGGGCGGCCTGGGTCGTCCTGGGCGGGCTCGCGCTCGCCATCGCCGGCGTCGTCTTTGCGCTGATCCGCAGCCGCCCCGAAGAAAAGGGGCTTAGGCCCGTCGGCGCCCCCGCGGCGCCGCCGCCGCCCGCGGCCGCCGCCCCCCCCGGCGTTTCCGCCCTCAAGTGGTCCGCCGTCACCCGTAAAGGCTCCGTATGGTACCTGGGCCTGGTCTATTTCTTCTACGGCGCCTCCTACATCATCTACATGACCTTCTTCGCGGCCTACCTCGTCAAGGAGATCGGCGCCACACCGGCTTTCGCCGGGGGTCTCTGGGCCGCCGTGGGGGCCCTCAGCACCTTCTGCGGGGTGATCTGGGGCGGGATTTCCGATCGCCTCGGACGCAGCCGCGGTGCGGCGCTCGCCTATCTCACGCTCGCGCTCGCCTACGGCGTTTATGCGCTCGTCCAATCGCCGTTCGGCTTCATCCTCTCCGCCGTTCTGTTCGGCCTCAGCGCCTGGAGCATTCCGACCATCATGGCGGCGGCGGCCGGCGATTTCGTCGGCCCGCGCCTGGCGCCCGCGGGCCTCGGCTTCATCACGCTCTTCTTCGGGATCGGCCAGGCCGCGGGACCCGCCTTCGGGGGATACCTCGCGGACTCAAGCGGCACGTTCACGCTCCCCTTCCTCGTTGCCGCCGGAATCTCGCTCGCCGGTGCGGCCGCGGCGCTGTTCCTGAAAAGGCCCGCGGACTGAAGACCGCGGGCGGTTCCATCGCCGCCCCCGGCTCCGTTAACCGGCTGCGGAAATACAGGCATCTGGCCGTCGGCCCATCGCCCTGAACCGTCAAACCGTCCTCCACGCGGCGTTCGGAAAAGCCCCGAATTGGATTGAATACACCGCATTTGGTCGCCGGGTTGCATTCAACTTCAATGACAGGAGTCGAAACCGGCCGCACGGATGCCAAAGGTGGTGTGGTTGACGCCAGGGGTTCAGCGGCGGCGCCTCAGAGCGGCACGCGGCAACGCATCGATTAAGGGGCGACTTATTGCAGCGCGGCAGCCTCGAAGCGTGCGCGCACGGCGCCGTTCGCATCCAGAAGCTCGAGGCGGCTGCCGCGGATGCGGCAGCGCGCCGCCTGCTGAAGCGCCTCAAGAAAGCGCTGCTCCTGGTCCATGCCGTCGGGGCACGACATCCGGGTCGACGCCATGCGGCCGAAACGCAGCCGATCGCCGTCGAGCTCGAAGCTGCCGGTCAAGCGGTTGCAGCCGCCGCTGCCGGCGACACGCAAGACATCGGCGGCAAACACCAGGTGCGCTTCGCGCTGCTGCGCGGCCGCCGCCACGGGTTCATCGCCCAGGCGCACAAGCTTCCAATAAGTGCCGCGCAGGGGGCTATCGGCCAACGGTTGGCCGCAGCTCTCGCGAGGCCGGACGGCGATGAAGCGCTCGACCACCAGCGTGGTCTGCGGCGGGCGGCCGGGCTCCATCGACGGGCGCTGCGTGATCAGCCCCTCCAAACTCGCCAACAGGGCCTGCCCCGGCTGCGGGTTGGCCTGCCGATACGCGGCCTCGAGCGCCAGGTAATCTCCTTCCATCGCCACGGGCAGCCGTTGGCCGTCGACGCAGAGGGTGATGGCGGCGGCGGCGGCCATATAGGTGAACATGCCGGCCAGGAACAGCCGCGGCTCGATGAGCCGGGGCTCGGGCAGACGCTCCAATCGGTCGTTGTGGCCGGATTCGATTGGCTTGCCGAAAAGGTCGAGCTTGCGCAGCGCCGCGCCGTCCTCGACCGGCATCAGGAACACCGGCACCTCGCCTCCGCCGCGCAGCACGATGCGTCCCGATTCGTCGCGGCTCCAGCGGCCGATGTCGTCGAAGCGGTTCGGCTCGGGCCGGCCGACATGGGTCAAGCGCAGCCGATAGCGCCCTTCGGGAAGCAGGTCCACGTGCCACTCGATGGGATTGCCGGCACCGGGCAATTCTCCCTCGTAGGAGGCCGGCAGAACGCCGATGCCATCGGCGGTCGGCATCGCCGGAGATCCACCGCGGACCTGCACCAGCCGGATTTCCAGCGGCGTGTTGCGGCCGTCGAGCACCGGGTGGATCCGGTCTGTCGTGAACAGCAGCCGGCCCTGGCGCGTGATGGCCGCGCGGACGGCGTACCGCCGACCCGCCTGCAGGGCCGCATCGTCGTAGACGATCGCGAACCGGAACGGCGATTGCCCGGCGGGGTCCAGCCGGATGCGCCCGAGCACCGCGGCCGGCGCATCCGCCCGGGAGATGTCACAAAGCTCGGCCTCGAATACCGCATCCTCGGGCAGGGCGATGCGCTCGCGGTAGGCGGCGGTGCCCTGCAGGGTGCCGGCCCCTGCCGTGCCGCACGCCAGCAGCCCGATACAGGTTAGTGCCCGGAGGCTGGTCCGCCAGCCAGGCGAAAGGGCCGCGGTCCGCCGCCGGGCGGCATCGGTTTGACGGCTCATTTCCCCTCTCCTTTTGCTTGCAGATGCTGCTGGCGCCCGAGGCGCCGCAAAAAAAGCTCCGCCCGAGCTGCCGCGCGGCGCCCTGTCGGTCAGCCCTCTTTCCGGTGGGCCGGCTCACTTGAGCTGATCGCTCGGGCCGAGCCGCAACTCGGCGGCTGCGGCGATCACGAGAGAACATGCCAACCAAACGGTCTTCAGCGAACGAGCTTCCTGCATGGAGATCACCTGGGATCGGCATGGTCAAGTTTTTCGGGAAAACCTCCATGGATGCTGAACGTCGCGGCCAAGGTGGGCCCGCCGGGAACCGCCGCGAGGGGATCGACGCCGCAAAAAGAGCCCCCCACCATCTGATTGAAGCGGATGCGGCGCCGGCTCAACCCACATAAAACAACGCCATCACGTAGCACCCCGATATCACGACCTGGATCAGCGTCGCCGGAACGCCGTAGCGCATAAACTTCAAAAAAGAGACCGGTTTCCCATGAACGGCACAGATTCCGACGCTCACGATGTTGGCGGAGGCGCCGATGAGCGTGGCATTGCCCCCCAGGGTGCCGCCGAACATCATCGCCACGAAAACCGGCAGATAGGCCGCCGGCCAGGCGGTGAAATCGACCCCGAGCGCTTCTTCCGGAACCAGCTCGGCGATGACGAAATAGCCCTTGACCACAACGAGAACGGCCGCGACCAACGGGATGTTGGCGATGACGCTGGAGCCCAGGCTGACACCCAATAGGATCGCGATCGCCACCATGGCGATGCGGGTCCCGAAGACGCCGAACATTTGCAAGGAAAAGCTCTGGACCACACCGGTTTTCGTCAAGGCCTCCACGAGGCAGAACATGCAGAAAAGAAAGATCAAGGTTTTCCAGTCAAGATCCTTCAAAACGTCGCTGATGGGCTCCACCCGGGCGCTGTGGATGATCAGCAGCGCCAGGGAGGCTCCGATGATGGAAACCGCCGGCGGGACCATCGGGAAGGGCAACGCTTCCCCGAACACGAACAAAGCGATCATGCCGGCGAGTACGGCCAGCGCAAAGAAGCACATCAGCGGCCGCTTGATGGGCTCCGGCGCGAGGTTCTCCGGAAGCCTGCGCTTAAGCCGCCAGGTATCCCTCAAAATCAGCGGCAACAGGGGAAGAATGACCAGCACGGCCAACAAGCCTCCGAGACTGATCTTGGAAAGGTATTGGCTGAAACTCAAGCCGATGGCGCTGCCGACCATGAAGGTCGCCGGGTCCCCGACCAAGGTCAGCATTCCGGCCGAGTTGCTGGCGATGGCGGTGACCACCACCGGTCCGACGAAATCTATTTCCAGTTGGTTGCAGATCCGGATGATGACGGGGGCCAGCAGGATGACGGTGGTGGCGTTGGGCAAAAAGGCGCACAGCGCGGAGACGAGCAGGACGAGCCCCAGCAGAAACCGCTTTCCGCTCCCGCGGGTGATCATCAGGAGCCGGGTGCCGATATAGTCAAAAACCCCCGTGGGTTCGAGCGTGCGGGCCACGACCATCCCGCCGAACAGCAGCGACAGGGAACCGTCGGATGTCCGTGTGGCGCTGAGAACATCCTGGTGGGAGAAGACTCCGAAGACGATCAGGATGCTCACTCCCAGCAAGGAAGCCACCATCATGTCCATCCAATTGGCGCTGATGATCAGCAGGACGCCGCCGAATACGATGAAGGTGACGATTACTTGGAGCTCGGTCATGTGCGTCTTTTTCCCCGATGGGTGTGGAGCGGAGGGCTGCAGCCGGGGGAGGCCGGCTGTCAGCGGAACGGCGGCGAGTACATCAGCCCCCCGTCCTTCCAGAGACGGTTGAGTCCGCGATCGAGCTTGAACGGGCTTTGGCCGCCGAGATGGCGCTCATAAAGCTCTCCATAGTTGCCGACGCTCTCCACCACCCGCGTGACCCAATCCGGGGCAAGCCCAAGCGCTTTGCCCGGACCGGGAGTCCTTCCCAGGAATTCGGCCATTGCCGGGTCCGGCGTCGAGTCCCGCAGCTGCCGGACGTTGGCGCGCGTGACACCTTTCTCCTCGGCTTCGATCAGTGCAAAAAGAACCCACTTGACGATCGCAAACCACTCCTCGTCGCCGGTGTTGACGACCGGCCCCAAAGGCTCCTTGGAAATGGCGGAAGGCAAAATCCTATCGGCGGCCGATCCCCCGGGAGAGAGCGTCCGCATGGCCGCCAGCGCCGAGGTGTCTCCGGTGAAGGCGGCGCATTCCCCATGTTGGTAGGCCTGCCATGCGCTCGAGCGGGTTTCTCCGACCAGAACGCGGCAGGTCAATCCCTGCGCTTGGAAGGTGTCCATCAGGTGCTGCTCGTGCGTGGTTCCCTTCACCGCGCAGATGGTCGCTCCGTTCAGGTCCTTCAACGCCTGCACGGGGCTGTTGTGGGGCACCATGAACCGTTGCCCGTCGTAGTAAAGCGTCCCCGCGAAATGAACATGCAAACTCGCCTCGCGACCGAACGTCCAGGTCGTGCGCCGGACGAGCAGGTCGATCTGTCTGGATTTCAGCACCGGGAAACGGGCGGAGGCGGTCAGGGGGACGAAGGCCACTTTTTCGGGATCTCCCAGGACGGCCGCCGCCACCGCTCGGCAAAAATCCACATCCATGCCCGACCAGCGGCCGTCGGCGTTCTTCGCGGCGAAGCCCGCTAGGCCTTCGCTGATCCCGCAGCGAACCGCTCCGGCAGAACGCACGCGCTCCAATGTGCTGCCGGCTGACACCAAGCCCGGCAGAACGCACACGGCAAATGCGGCCATGCAAAAGGCCCGGGCGGCCTGGCGATGAATCGGATAGCGATGAACGACAGGCATGGAATCCTTTCAAAGACGGCCCGCCTTGATTGCATGCAGCCGCTTGCAGAAAACGAAATTCTCAATAAAAGCGAATCAACCAGCCATAGGTGGAGCGCCTATGATGATCAAGCTGTAAAGCTTATGGATTGGCGGCGGCGAGGATGGGGTGAGGACAATCAACCCAAGCACGTGGCTGCAAGATCGCCGTCTCGATAACTTCGGCCATTAATTCACAGATCGTTGATTGCAGCATAGGCTTGGCGAACAGCATCGTTCGAGCACGCCATCCGTGTTGCGCATGTCGCTTTGAGCCGATCCGCCTCGAAAGCGAAACCGCCGATAGAACGCTGGCAGCGGTCAAAACCGTTCAGCGCAGTTTTTGCGGTGTCGCAGGGGGGCTCGGGCCTGACCCGCTCCAGCTCCTTGCCCGCAACGTATTGGACGACCCAGCGGCCCTCGAGCTTGTCGAACGTTTTTTCGGTTGCCCACGATTTCGGTGAAGGGGGAGCAGGCCGACAGGGTCATGACAGCGCCAAAACGAAAACGACGGCAATAAGGCGATTTTAACTGGTATGGGGTTTTCGTTATTGCTGGTTGGTAATGGCCCTGAGCTCTTCCGGATTGGCCTCGGCCATTTAATATTTCTTTCCGTCCGTTCGAAAAAGGCTGCACCCGGCAGTCGCCGGCGCATTCAGCGGTCGGCACAAAACGGATGATCACGGGGTCAAACAGAAACCATCCGCTCGTTGATTTTCCATAATCACCCCTGGCTCGCAGGCGTGGTAGCATTTAGAAGCTTCCGAGATCTTCATCCTGCCACCGGCGGAGCAGCTTTTTTGGAAGCATGAGCGGGGTCCATCCGCCGTGTTCTGCGCGCGCGATGATCATTCAATTCAATTTAGTTGTCAATATCGAAGAGAAGTACGCATCCACGGGGTTCGTTTGCATGCTCAACTCATTGAAATCACAACGTATTAAACAATGTTGCAACAAATGCAATCCTTGTTGAGATAGCATGGCTTTTCTTGACTGGCATGCGACAACTTCGGGCATGTCGCTGAAACGACCCTTCAGCGAGGCCGATTGGACAGCCACCCCGGAGCCGGTCTGCCGATATATGGAAGCCCTTGCACTGCAGATCGAAAAGCCGGAAGAAAGCCACGCGCAGCTGCTCCGAGCGGGCCGAGCTGCCATGGAGGCGGCTTAACCGGAACCGGGTGAAGCGGCCGAGCATCCTTTTCGAAAAGATCACCTTCAAGGATCTGGCCGAGGACTTTCTGGGGGCTTCCGGATGAACCAGGAAAGGCCGCTCAAACAAAATGAAAGAGGAATGCGTCAAGAAGCAATCGGCCCACATCGATTCGCTCCGCGGGGACGATTCGGGCGCAATCGTCGATCTCAACGAAAAAGGGGCTAACCGCGGCCACGGATAACCCCTTTTCCTGAGACAGTAAAACTGGTGCCGAGGGACAGAATCGAACTGCCGACACGGGGATTTTCAGTCCCCTGCTCTACCGACTGAGCTACCTCGGCACGCACTCAGAAGCCGATTTACAGCCTGATTTAATTAGGCGACCTCGCTGGGCATGTCAAGATTTTTTTCGGTTTGCCCGAGATCGCCGAAGAGGTACTGGGCCAGCGCGGCGGCCGCAAGGGCTGCCGTCTCGGCGCGCAGGATCCGCGGGCCGAGGCGCAGCAGATCGAAGCCGGCGGCGGCGGCCGCCTCGGCCTCGGCCTGGGAGAAGCCGCCCTCCGGGCCGAGAACGATGAGCACCGCGGCCGGCCGGGGGGCGTCGGGCGGCGGCAGGGCGAGCGGCGCGGCGGCGCGCTCCCAGAAGAAAAAGCCGCGGTCGAACGCGGCGCGGCGGGAGAGGACCGCCCCCAGGCTTGCCGCCGTCTCGACCGCCATGAGGTCGCCGCGGCGGCATTGCTTCAAGGCCTCGACGGCGATCCGACGCCAGCGCTCGCGGCGCGCTTCGAGGCGCTCGTCCGCGGAGCGGGGGACCGCGCGCTCGCAGGCGAAGGCGGTGAAGCGGGCCGCGCCGAGCTCGGCGAGCTGCCGCACGAGGCGGTCCATCTTCTTCTCCTTGAGAACTCCCTGGGCTACCTCCAGGCGCAGGCGCGGGCGCCCCGGGGCCGGCCGGCGGAGGCCCACCGCAAACCTCACCGCGCCGGGGGGAAGCGCCTCCACCTGCGCCGCATATTCCCAGCCGGAGCCGTCCACGAGCCGCACCGCGTCGCCCGGACGCAGCCTGAGGACGGTTCGGGCATGGCGCGCCTCCGGTCCTTCCAGCAGGGCCCGGCCCTCCGCGATCTGCGACGGGTCGACGAAGAAGCAGCGCATGCAGCCCCCCTACACCACCCTCGCGGCCATGTAAACAGGCAGGACGGCGAGGCGATTATGGGGTTGGCATGGACCGCGGGAGTGTGATAGGCTGAAGCATCAGCCTGCGACGAGGAGGAGCCATGGCGGATCTCGAGAAAGGCCCCCCGCTTTCCCCCGAAAAAAGCGATGAGGACGAACCCATCATCGACCTGGTCGAGGAGATCGACGCGCAGCCAGACGACCTGCTCGACCTCGAAAACAACCTGCTCGCGCTGGAAAGCGATATCGGCCGCAGCCTCGGCGAAGTCCCCGAAAACGGGCTCGCCCGGGCCGATGAGCTGCCGGAGCTTGCCGGCATCTCCTGGACCGGGGAGGAGACCTCGGAGGCCGCCGCGCAGAGCCCGGAGCGGCCCATGGACGACATCGACTGGCTGCTCGAGGGGCTCAACCAATCGGTCTCCCCCGGCACGGACAAGATCGAGGACGTCCACGAAAGCGAGCTCGTCCAGGCGCCCGTCGAGGAGGAGCAGTTCCTGGAGGCCGAGGAGATCCCGGACGACGAGCCGGCCCTTTTCGAGGATTCGGCCGAGACCTCGGCGGACCTCGATCTCCCGGACGCCGACGACGTCGACAACGAGCTGATATGGTTCGACGAGCCGACGCGCGGCGGGCTCGTGGAAGCCGCCCCCCGCGATAGCGACGCCCCGCCGGCGCCGAGCGACCTCGATCTGATCATGGGGGCGCAGACCGCTGCGGCGAAGGCGCCTTCCAAAGCGCCGGCTCCGGAGACCCTTGCGGACGACTTCCTGCCGGCTTCCCTGGCGGCGACGGCGCTCGCCGGTCTGCCCGGCGAAACCACCCCGCCGGCGCCGCCTGACACCTCCGCGCGCCTGGATCCATCCCCCGAGCAAATCGAGGCCGCCGTCGCGCGCCTGATCGAGGAGAAATACGCCCCGCGCATCGAGGCCGCCATCTACCAGGCGATCGAGAAAGCGGTGCAGCGGGAGATCGAGCGGCTGAAGCGCCTGCTGCGCGACGCCGACCTGTGAGGCCCCGCCCCCCCGCCCCTTTAAAAAAAACTTTCCAATCCCTGCGACCTCAGGCATAATCCGCGGTTCGATCGACCGGCACGGGGCGGCCCGGCCCCCGGAGCGCCGCCGGCCGGAGCCGCACGCACACGAGAAAGGACGCCACCCCATGAGCACCGGTTTGCTGGAAAAGGCCTACGAGCCGCAGGCGGTCGAGCGCCGCTGGTACCGCTACTGGGAGGAGAACGGGCTGTTCGCCGCGGCGGAAACCGACCCGCGCCCGGCCTACGCCATCGTCATCCCTCCGCCCAACGTGACCGGGGTCCTGCACATGGGGCACGCCTTCAACAACACGCTGCAGGACATCCTGTGCCGCTACCGGCGCCTGTGCGGCGACAACGTCCTGTGGATGCCGGGCACCGACCACGCCGGCATCGCCACCCAGAATGTGGTCGAGCGCCGCCTCGCCCAGGAGGGCACCGACCGCCACGCCCTCGGCCGCGAGAAGTTCATCGCCCGGGTCTGGGAGTGGCGGGCGCAGTACGGCGGGGCGATCATCAACCAGCTCAAGCGCCTGGGGGCCTCCTGCGACTGGCAGCGGGAGCGCTTCACCATGGACGAGGGGCTCTCCCGCGCCGTCCGCCGGGTCTTCGTGGACCTGTACCGCGAAGGGCTGATCTACCGCGGCGACTACATCATCAACTGGTGCCACCGCTGCCACACGGCGCTCGCCGACCTCGAGGTCGAGCACGAGGAGGTCGATGGGAATCTCTACCGCATCCGCTACCCGCTGCCCGGCGGCCGCGGCGGCCTGTCGGTCGCCACCACGCGGCCCGAGACCATGCTGGGCGACACCGCCGTCGCCGTCCACCCCGAGGACGAGCGCTACCGCGAATTCCACGGCCGGCAGGTGGTGCTCCCGCTCATGGAGCGCGCGATCCCGGTCATCTGCGACGCCTACGTCGACCGCGCCTTCGGCACCGGCGCGCTCAAGGTCACCCCCGCGCACGACCCGAACGACTTCGAGATCGGGCGGCGCCACGGGCTCGAGGCGCTCAAGGTGATCGGCGACGACGGGTGCATGACCGAGGCGGCGGGAGCTTTCCGGGGCCTGGAGCGCTTCGAGTGCCGCCGCCGGGTGGTCGAGGCCCTGAAGGCGCGCGGTCTGCTCGAGGCCGTGGAGCCGCTGCGCCACAGCGTCGGCCACTGCTACCGCTGCAAGACGATGATCGAGCCCAACCTCTCGCGGCAGTGGTTCGTGCGCACGAAGCCGCTCGCCGAACAGGCGGCCGCCGCCGTCCGGCGCGGCGAGACGCGCATCGTCCCGGAGAGCTGGGCCGCCACTTACTTCGACTGGCTCGAAAACATCCGCGACTGGTGCATCTCGCGGCAGATCTGGTGGGGCCACCAGATCCCGGCCTGGACCTGCGCGGGGTGCGCCGAGGTGACGGTCGCGATGGAGGCCCCGGCCGCCTGCCCCCGGTGCGGCGGCGCCGGCCTCACCCAGGAGGAGGACGTCCTCGACACCTGGTTCAGCTCGGCCCTGTGGCCCTTCTCCACCATGGGGTGGCCGGAGGAGACGGCGCTGCTCAAGACCTTCTACCCCACCTCGGTCCTGGTCACCGGCTTCGACATCCTGTTCTTCTGGGTGGCGCGCATGATGATGATGGGCCTGCACTTCATGGGCCGGGTCCCCTTCCGCGACGTCTACGTGCACGCCCTCGTGCGCGACGAGCAGGGGCAGAAGATGAGCAAGTCGAAGGGCAACGTCATCGACCCGATCGAGGTGATCGAGCGCCACGGGACCGACGCGTTTCGCTTCACGCTCGCCGCCTTCGCGGCGCAGGGCCGGGACATCAAGCTCTCGGAGCGGCGCGTGGAGGGCTACCGGCACTTCATCAACAAGATCTGGAACGCGGCCCGCTTCAGCCTCATGCACCTCACCGCGCAGACCGGCGCCCCGGCGCCGGAGGCGCTGTCACTGCCGGACCGCTGGATCCGCGCGCGGCTCCGGCGGGCGGCCGAGGAGTGCCGCCGCGCGCTCGACGACTACCGCTTCAACGACGCGGCCGCGACGCTCTTCAACTTCGTCTGGCACGAGCTCTGCGACTGGTACCTCGAAGCCGTGAAGCCGGCGCTGCACGGCAAGCGCAGCGAGGGCGCCCGGCAGGCGTCCCGCGCCGTGCTCGCCGCCGTGCTGCGCGACGCCCTGGTCCTGCTGCACCCCTTTATCCCCTTCGTGACCGAGGAGATCTGGCACCAGCTTCCGGGCACCGAGGGGTCGATCATGCGCGCCGCCTTCCCGCACGCGGCCGGGGCGCCGGACCCCGAGGCGGAGGCGATGATGGGCCGGCTGATCGAGGTCATCTCCGGCATCCGCAACATCCGCGGGGAGATGGGGCTGCCGCCGGGGCAGGCGCTCGAGGCGGTCGTGTTCGTGCCGCAGGAGGCCGCGCGCCGCACGCTCGCGGACCACCGCGACCTCGTCGAAAACCTCGCGCGCCTGAAGCGCCTGGAGATCGCCGCGAGCCCCGAGCGGCCGAAGTCCGCCGCGGTGTCCGTCGCCGGCGAGGCGACGATCTTCGTGCGCCTGGAGGGGGTGATCGACTTCGCGCGCGAAATCGAGCGCCTTGAAAAGGAGCTCGGCCGGCTGGAGCGCGAGGCCGCGGGCCTTTCGAAGAAGCTCGCCAACCCGGGGTTCCTCGCCAAGGCGCCGGCCGAGGTCGTCGCCAAGGTCAAGGCCGACCACGCGGAGAGCGCCGACCGGCGCGCGCGCGTGGCGGCCAACCTGGAGAAGATCCGCGAGGCGGCGGCCGGATGACCGCCGCCGCCGGCCGGAAGTCAGCACTTGGAGGAGGTGATCTTCGGCGGCGGGGCATGCAGCAGCGAGACGCAGTTGCGCCCCTTCTGCTTCGAGAGGTACATCGCCTGGTCGGCGCGCTTGACGAAGGCGGCCATCGGCTCGGGCGGGGCGTACTGGGTCGCGCCGATGCTGATGGTCTTGGAGATCGAAAGCCCCTCGACGGGGGTGAACTGCTCGGACTCGAGGGCGGCGCGGATGCGCTGGGCGACGGTGCGGGCCTCCTCGGCCGCGGTCTCGGGCAGGATCACCGTGAACTCCTCCCCGCCGTAGCGGTAGGCGGAGTCGTTCGCCCGCAGGCAGGATTTCAGCACCTGGCTGAACCGCAGCAGGACCTTGTCCCCCTCGAGGTGGCCGTAGGCGTCGTTGTATTCCTTGAAGTTGTCGATGTCGAGCAGCAGGAGCGCGAGCGGGTGCTGGTAGCGGGTCGAGCGGTCGACCTCGAGCTCGAGCTGCGAGTAGAAGTGCCGCGAGTTGTAGAGCGCCGTCAACCCGTCGGTGATGGCCAGGCGGTGGAGCTTGCGCATCATGCGCGCGCGCTCCTGCGTGAGCTCGCGCTCGCGCAGCACCCGCTTGACGCGCAGCAGAAGCTCCTCGTAGCGCACCGGCTTGATCACGAAGTCGCTGGCGCCCATGCCGACGGCCGACTCGTAGGTGAAGTCCCGGCTGTAGCCGGTCATCACGATGACGTCGGCCGCAAACCCCTTCTTGATCTGCCGCGTGAGCTCGAGGCCGGCGATGTCGTCCGGCTTGGAGTTGTCGAGGCGCACATCGGTGATGACCAGATCGAAGTCGGCCCCCTGCAGCTGCGAGAGGGCATCCGCCGCGGAGCCGGCGCCGTCCACGATGAAGCCCGCCAGGCGCATGTACTCGACAAGCGCGCTCAACAGGTCGGGGTTGTCGTCGACGATGAGGATCCGGTTTTGCACGCTGGACCACGCCTCGGGCCCCGGGCCGGCCGCGCCGCCTGCGGCGGCGGGCGGTCCGGCGGGGGACCGCGAAAAGCCGGGCGGAACGGGCGTCAGGGGCGCCTTGACATCCGCGACCGTTCGCTGTTAATTAACCCCATTCGGATGGCCTCACTATATCCGGAACTCGATTCGGAGTCAAATTCGGCGCCGACCCCCGCGCACCCTCCGACCGGATCTGCCGCCCTCCAGGGAAGTTGACTCAACCCGATATGCGCCACATCCGCAACTTCAGCATCATCGCCCACATCGACCACGGCAAGTCGACCCTCTCCGACCGGCTGATCCAGGCGACCGACATCGTCGCCGAGCGCGACTTCCAGGACCAGATCCTGGACACGATGGAGATCGAGCGCGAGCGGGGCATCACCATCAAGAGCCAGACGGTGTGCCTCCCCTACCGGGCCCGGGACGGCAAAAACTACACCCTCAACCTGATCGACACGCCGGGCCACGTCGACTTCACCTACGAGGTCTCCCGCGCGCTCGCCTCCTGCGACGGCGCGCTGCTCTTGATCGATGCGAGCCAGGGGGTGGAGGCGCAGACGCTCGCGAACCTCTACCTTGCGATGGAGCACGATCTGGAGATCATCCCGGTCATCAACAAGATCGACCTGCCCTCGGCCGACATCGAGCGGGTGCGGGCGCAGATCTCCCAGGACCTCGGGTTGGACGCCGCCGGGGCGATGCTCGTCTCGGCCAAGGAGGGGACCGGCATCCCGGAGCTCTTCGAGGCCGTCGTGGCGCGGCTGCCGCCGCCCGCCGGCGACCCCGAGGCGCCCCTGCGGGCGCTGATCTTCGATTCGCACTACGACCCCTATCGCGGCACGGTCGTCTACTTCCGCGTTTTCGACGGCCGCATCCGGCCCGGGGAGACGATCACCTTCATGTCGACCGCCGCGGCCTACAAAGTCGAGGAGGTCGGGATTTTCCAGCTGCGGCAGAAGCCGGTGCCGGAGCTCGCCGCCGGGCAGGTGGGCTACCTCACCGCCGGGATCAAGACCATCAGCGACACGCGCTGCGGCGACACGATCACCCACCGCGACCGGCCCTGCGCCGCGCCGCTTCCGGGCTTCAAGGAGGCCAAGCCGGTCGTCTTCTCCTCGATCTACCCCGTCGCGGCCGACGACTACGAGGAGCTCGCCACCGCGCTCGAGAAGCTCAAGCTGAACGACGCCGCGATCGTCTACGAAAAGGACTCCTCGGCCGCGCTCGGCTTCGGGTTCCGCTGCGGCTTCCTCGGGCTGCTCCACCTCGAGGTCGTCCAGGAGCGGCTCGAGCGCGAGTACGGGCTGTCGCTCATCCTGACGGCCCCCTCGGTGCGCTACCGCATGATCATGCGCGACGGCGGCGAGACGGTGATCGACAACCCGGCCCTCTACCCGGACCCGACCCTGATCGACCACACGCTCGAGCCCTTCATCCGCGCCACCATCATCGTCCCCGACCGCTACATGGGGGCGGTGATGAAGCTGTGCCTCGAGCGCCGGGGAACGAACGTGAACTACCAGTACCTCACGAGCGACCGGTTGGAGATGATCTTCGAGCTGCCGCTCGCCGAGGTGATCTACGACTTCTACGACCGCCTCAAGTCGATCACGCAGGGCTACGGCTCCTTCGACTACGACCTGATCGACTACCGCCGGACGGACCTCGTCAAGCTCGACATCCTCATCAACGGCGAACGCGTCGACGCCCTCTCGCAGCTCGTGCACCGCGACAACGCCGTACCGCGCGCGCGCACGGCCTGCGAAAAGATCAAGGAGGAGATGCCGCGGCAGATGTTCAAGATCGCCATCCAGGGGGCGATCGGCGGCACGATCATCGCCCGCGAGACGGTCTCGGCGCTGCGCAAGGACGTCCTCGCCAAGTGCTACGGCGGGGATGTCACGCGCAAGCGCAAGCTGCTCGAGAAGCAGAAGCGCGGCAAGAAGCGCATGAAAATGGTCGGCAAGGTGATGATCCCGCAGTCGGCGTTTCTCGCGGTGTTGAAAACGGACACGGACGGATGAGCGGCCCCGCGCCGGCGCGGGGCTAATCCGGGTGCGGCTCGCCGCGGCGGCTGCCGGGCGGAAGCCGAGAGGCTACGGAGCGTCATGGGCAAAACGATCGCCGAAAAGATATTCGACGCGCACGTCGTGGACCGGCCGACCGAGGCGGTGTGGGTCCTCAAACTCGACGCCGTGCTCTGCCACGAGATCACGACCCCCACCGCGATCATGGACCTCGCGCGCCGCGGCAAGGATCGGGTCTTCGACCCCGGGCGGATCAAGGCCGTGATCGACCACGTCTCCCCGGCCAAGGATTCGGCCACCGCGCGGCAGGGCAAGATCCTGCGCGAATGGGCCCGGCGCCACGGCATCGCGGACTTCTTCGACATCGGCCGCAACGGGGTCTGCCACGCGCTGTTCCCCGAAAAGGGGTTCATCCGCCCGGGGATGACCGTCGTCATGGGGGACTCCCACACCTGCACCGACGGGGCCTTCGGGGCCTTCGCCGCCGGCGTGGGCACGACCGACCTCGCCGTCGCGATCCTCAAGGGGGTCTGCGCGTTCCGCACCCCGCACACGATGCGCATCACGCTCTCGGGGGAGCTTCCCGCCGGCGTGTTCGCCAAGGATGCGATCCTCGCGCTCATCGGACGGATCGGGGTGAACGGCGCGACCGACCGCGTCATCGAGTTCGACGGTCCGGCGGTGGCCGCCATGGACATGGAGGCCCGCATGACGCTCTGCAACATGGCGGTCGAGGCGGGCGCGACCAGCGGGATCTGCGCGCCGGATGAGGCGACGGTCGACTACCTCTGGGAGCACATCGCCGGCGGCTTTCCCGACCGCGCCGCGGCGGTTGAGGCCTATCGCCGCTTCCGGCCGGACCCCGATGCGCGCTACGCCGAGCAGCTCGTCATGGACGTCGGCGGCCTCGAGCCCATGACCACCTTCGGCACCAAGCCGGACCAGGTCCGGCCGGTCCGCGAAATGCAGGGAACGCGCATCGACCAGGTCTTCATCGGCTCGTGCACCAACGGGCGCCTCTCCGACCTGCGCAGCGCCGCCCAGGTGCTTCGGGGCCGCAAGCTGAGCCCCCACGTGCGCGGCATCGTCAGCCCCGCAACGACCCGGGTCTATTCGCAGGCCCTCGAGGAGGGGCTGATCCGGATCTTCCTCGACGCCGGCTTCTGCGTCACGAACCCCACCTGCGGCCCCTGCCTCGGGATGAGCACGGGGGTCCTCGCCGAGGGGGAGGTCTGCGCCGCCACCTCCAACCGCAACTTCAGCGGCCGCATGGGCAAGGGCGGCACGGTGCACCTCATGAGCCCGGCCTCCGCCGCGGCCGCGGGCATCGCCGGGCACATCGTCAATTCGGAACTCTACCGGGGGTAAGGCGTATGCGGACTTTCGGCGGCCGGGTCCTGTTCCTCGACCGGGCGGACATCAACACCGACGAGATCATCCCCGCCCGGTACCTGACGGCGATCGAGCGCGAGGAGCTCAAGCCGCACCTCTTCGAGGACCTCGCGCTCGAGGGCTTCGTGCCGCCGCGCGACCTCGCCGGCCGGCAGGTCGTCTTCAGCCGCGAGAACTTCGGCTGCGGCTCATCGCGCGAGCACGCCGCCTGGGCGCTCGAGGCGAACGGCATCGGCATGGTCGTCGCCGCGGGCTTTGCGCGCATCTTCCGCCAGAACATGTTCAACTGCGGGCTGCTCGCCGTGGAGCTCCCGCCGGAGGCGATCGCGCGGATTTTCGCGGAGTTCGCCGCCCGGGAGACCTTCGCCGAGGCCGACCTCGGCCGCGGCGTGATCGCCGTGCGATCGGGCGCGCAGGCGCTCGAGTTTCCCCTGCAGCTCGCCCCGTTCGACCGCCGCCTGGTCGAGGCCGGCGGCTGGCTCGAGTACGCCGACCGGAACTACTGAACATCGGGAAAGGGAGGGGGCCGTGAAGCGGGTGGCGGTGCTGGCGGGCGACGGGATCGGCCCGGAGGTGATGCGCGAGGCGCTCAAGGTGCTCGCGGCGGTCCGCGCGCGCTTCGGGATCGCGCTCGCCTGGGAGGAGGCCCTGGTCGGCGGGGCGGCGATCGACCGCCGCGGCACGGCGCTGCCGCCGGAAACACTCGCCGCCTGCCGCGCGGCGGACGCCGTGCTCTTCGGCTCGGTCGGCGGCCCGCAATGGGAGAGCCTGCCCCCCGAGCGGCAGCCGGAGCGCGCCGCGCTGCTGCCGCTCCGGCGGCACTTCGGCCTTTTCTGCAACCTCCGGCCCGCGCGCCTCTACCCGGAGCTGGCCGCGGCCAGCCCGCTCAAGGCCGAGATCGCGGCCCAAGGCTTCGACATCCTCTGCGTGCGCGAGCTGACCGGCGACATCTACTTCGGGGAGCCCCGCGGCCGCGAGGGGGAGGGCCCCGAGGAGCGCGCCTTCGACACCATGGCCTACCGGCGCTTCGAGATCGAGCGGATCGCCCGCCGGGCCTTCGCGCTCGCCGCCGCCCGCCGCGGGCGCGTCACCTCGGTCGACAAGGCGAACGTGCTCGCGACGAGCCGTTTGTGGCGCGAGGTGGTGGCGGCGGCGGCGGCCGACTTCCCCGGCGTGCGCCTCGAGCACCTCTACATCGACAACGCCGCCATGCAGCTCGTGCAGCGCCCGCAGCGCTTCGACGTCCTGCTGTGCGGCAATCTCTTCGGCGACATCCTCTCCGACGAGTGCGCCGCCCTGACCGGGTCGCTCGGCATGCTCCCCTCGGGGAGCGTGAACGCCGAGGGCTTCGGGCTCTACGAGCCGGCGGGGGGCTCGGCCCCGGACATCGCCGGGCGCGGAATCGCCAACCCCCTCGCCCAGATCCTCTCGGCGGCGATGATGCTGCGGCTGTCGCTCGACCTTCCCGAGGCCGCCCAGGCCGTCGAGCGCGCGGTGGCGCAGGCGCTCGCCGACGGGCTGCGCACGGCCGACATCGCCCTGCCCGGCGAGGCCGCCGTGGGGACCGCGGCCCTGGGCGACGCCGTCGCCCGCCGCATCTGACCGCGGCCGTCCGCGGCGCTCAGCGCCCCTTCCTGGCCTCCGCGGCGCAGTGCGCGCCGTACCAGTCGATCTGCCGGCAGATGCCCCGGATGATCTGAACCTCCTTCGCGCGCAGCCGCATGCGCGTGCCGAACTGCCGCAGGTTGTTCATGAAGTAGTCCGGGTTGTCGGGGTTGATGAAGCAGATGCGCGTCAAGACCTCGGTCAGCTGCGCGTACATCGCGTCGAGCTCGAAGCGGTTGGCGAGCCGCGGCAGGTGCTCCACCGGGGCCGGCAGGCGGCAGCGGTAGAGCTCCCAGCAGATCACCATGACCGCCTGGGCGAGGTTGAGGGAGGCGAAGTTTGCCGTGGGGATGGTGACGAGGCTGTGGCAGACGCGCAGGTCCTCGTTGGTGAGCCCGCGGTCCTCGGGGCCGAAGACAATCGCCGCGCGGTTTTCGGCCGTCACCGCGACGAGCGACTCGGCCATCCGCCCCGGGTGATGGACGCTGCGGCGCTTGTCGCCGACGCGCGCCGTCGTGCCGACCACGTATCCGCAGTCCGCCACGGCCTCCGGGAGCCCGCCGAAGACCTCCATCTCCTCGACCACGTCGAGGGCCGGCCCGGTCGCCATCTTGCAGACGCGCGTCAAGTCGCAGCGCGGGGGGGCGACGAGGCGCAGGCGGCGCAGGCCCATGTTGCACATCGCGCGCGCCGCCGCGCCGATGTTCTCGGAGATGTTCGGCTGGACGAGGACGATGGCGACGTTATCGCGGTTGACCCGATCCGCCATCACCCACCGGCGTGCGCTCCCCCGCCATTTCGAGTCGATTGAAGAAGAAGGCGATCTCGAAGGCGGCGGTCTCCGGGGCGTCCGATCCATGGACGACGTTTTTCTCGATGTCGGTCGCGAACTCGCGGCGGATGGTGCCGTCGGCGGCCTTGCGGAAATCGGTCGCCCCCATCAGCTCGCGCCAGCGCGCGATCGCGTTCTCGCCCGCAAGCACCATCGCCACGGCCGGCCCCGAGCTCATGAAGCGGGTGAGCGGATCGAAAAACGGCCGCTCGCGGTGCA
This sequence comes from uncultured Desulfatibacillum sp., assembly GCA_964573635.1. Taxonomy (GTDB): domain Bacteria; phylum Desulfobacterota; class Desulfobacteria; order Desulfobacterales; family SpSt-501; genus SpSt-501. The sequence goes on from CAZNKG010000011.1 coordinate 92,749, forward strand.
CGGCGTAGAACCCTTTCGCCTGCGCCGGGCTGAGGTTGACCATCTTCATCGCGACGATCTGCAGGCCGATCCCCTCGATGCGGCGGACCACCTCGCCGATCAGGCCGCGCGCCACACCGTCGGGCTTGACGATCGCAAGCGTTTGTTCCATGAATCGATTTTCCTTTCGAGCGGATGGAAGTTGCCCGCCGGAATAACAAATGGCGCCAGGCAAGTCAAACGGGGAGAGGCCGCGCTTTGGGGGACGGTTGACATCCTGCGGCCGGGCTTTCTATAATTTCAGCGCGGCCAACGACCAGGATGATCCGCCCAAAACGTCCCGCGAAGCGACGGAGGCGCGCGCGCATGCCGATCTACGAGTTCTACTGCGACGACTGCAACACGATCTTCAACTTCTTCAGCCGCACGGTGAACACCCGCAAGCGGCCCAGGTGCCCCCGCTGCCGTGCCCGGACGCTCTCACGGATGATGTCCGCCTTCGCCGTGACCGGGCGCGCCAAGGAGGAGGGCGACGCCGGCGACCTGCCGATCGACGAGGGCCGGATGGAGAGGGCCATGGAGGCCCTCGCCGGCGAAGCCGAATCGATCAACGAGGAGGACCCGCGCCAGGCGGCGAACCTCATGCGCAAACTCTCCGACATGACCGGCCTCGAGCTCGGCCCCGGCATGACCGAAGCCCTGCGCCGCATGGAGCGGGGCGAGGACCCCGACCAGATCGAGGCGGAGATGGGCGATCTGCTCGAAAGCGAAGAGCCCTTCCTGCTGCCCGGGAAAAAAGGGGGCCGGGGCGCCGGGAAGCGGCCGGCCCCGTCGCGCGATGAAACCCTCTATGACCTGTGAGCCCCGGCGGCAAGGAGGATGCCCGTGGTCCCGGAAACCCTGCAGAAGCTCGTCGTGCACCAGGGCGACATCACCCGGATGGCGGTCGATGCGATCGTGAACGCCGCCAACACCCGGCTTCTCGGCGGCGGCGGGGTGGACGGCGCCATCCACCGCGCGGCCGGCCCGGAGCTGCTCGAAGCCTGCCGCCGGATCGGGGGCTGCCCGACCGGCGAGGCCCGGATCACCCCCGGATACCGCCTCCCGGCGCGCTACGTGATCCACACGGTCGGACCGGTCTACCAGGGGCGGCCGAGCGACCGCGCGCTGCTCGAAAGCTGCTACCGCAACTCCCTTAAGCTGGCGCTTGAAGTCGGCGCGCGCACGGTCGCCTTCCCGGCCATCAGCTGCGGGGTGTACGGCTACCCGCTGGCCGAAGCCTGCCCGGTCGCGGTCGACACCACGCGCGCCTTCCTGGAGGTCCACCCCGCAATCGAACAGGTCGCCTTCGTTCTGTTCTCCGCCGCGGACGCCCAGGTGTACCGCGACTACCTGGCCGGCCGTTGACGCCGGCCGGCCGTCAGCCATATCCGAGTCCGGCGATTCTTCAATTGACAAACCATTTTCCGGCAACTACTATAAGCTCCCGATAAAAACGGTGTCCGGCTGCGCGCGCGGAGGCCGTACTTTTCAGCGATCCATCAAGGAGGAGCACCATGGTCGAGGTAACCCCGGCAGCCCACCACCAGATTGCGGAGTATTTCAAGAACCGAGAGGTTTCCCCCATTCGCATCTTTTTGAACGAGGGCGGGTGAGGCGGCCCTTCCCTGGCAATGGCTCTGGATGAGCCCCGCGAAACCGACAAAACGTTTAATGTCAACGGCTTCCAGTTCATCATGGACAGCGATTTCTACGACAAGGCCAAGCCCGTGAAAGTGGACTTCATGGGCTATGGGTTCCGGATCAGCTCGAGCATCGAGTTCTCGGCCGGCGGCGGCTGCTCCGGCTGCGGCGGCGGCTCCTGCGAAACTCATTGAGGCCGTTCAAACGGTAATCGAAAAGGCAGCGCCCCGCGGCGTTGCCTTTTTTTATCGCCCGAGGGCCTGCCGCGCATGGCCCGAGGTCGAAACGCACGGGGAGGGATGACATGATGCCGGAGTTCATGGAGATCGTCAGAGGGCGCCGCAGCATCCGCAAGTACGAAGACCGCGACGTGCCGCAGGCGGCGTTGGACGCCGTCCTCGAATCCGTGCGCTGGGCCCCCTCCTGGGCCAACACCCAGTGCTGGGAGGTCGTGGTGATCCGCGACCGCGCCATCAAGGAGCAGCTCCAGGCCACCCTGCCGCCCAAGGGGAACCCCGCCGCCGGCGCGGTGCTGCAGGCGCCGGTCTTGCTCGCCCTCTGCGGCCGGCTGAAGAGCTCGGGATTCTACAAAGGCGAGGCCACGACCAAGTTCGGCGACTGGTTCATGTTCGACCTGGGGATCGCCTGCCAGAACATCTGTCTCACCGCCCACGCCCTGGGGCTCGGAACGGTGGTGGTCGGGCTCTTCGACCACGACAAGGCGCGCGCCGCCATCCGGGCGCCCGAAGGGACGGAGCTCGTGGCGCTGATCCCGCTCGGGTACCCGGCCAAGGCCTCCTCGGCGCCCAACCGGCGCGAGCTCGCCGAGTTCGTCCACCACGAGACGTTTTAGCGCGGGAGCCCTTCGGCTGGAGGCCGCGATGCCGGACGATATCCGCGCCTACCACCGCGCGAGCAAGCACCATTTTGACCGCTACGCCCGCTCGCCGGGGTATATGGACTGGGCCAACCAGCCGGCGCCCTTCCGGTTCTACGAGGGGGCGGCGCACCTGCGCCTGCCGCTTGCCGAGCGCGACCCGCCGGTTGGGCATCTCGGGCTCTACGCGCCGGGGGCGCCCGCGGCCCCGGTCGACCGCGCCGCGGTGGCCGGGTTCCTCGAGCTTTCCATGGGCCTTTCGGCCTGGAAGGCGGCCGGCGGGAGCCGCTGGCCGCTGCGGATGAACCCCTCGAGCGGAAACCTCCACCCGACCGAGCTGCACCTCGTCATTCCGCCGCTCGCCGATCTTCCCGGCGGGGTGTACCACTACGACCCCTACCACCACGCGCTCGAGCGCCGCGCCGAAGTCACCGCGGAGCTCTGGCGGCCCGTAAACCGGCTCTTACCGGGCGGCGGGTTCTTCGCGGCGCTGACCAGCATCTTCTGGCGCGAAGCCTGGAAATACGGCGAGCGCGCCTTCCGCTACTGCAACCACGACACCGGCCACGCGCTCGCGGCCCTGCGCGTCGCGGCGAACCTTTTCGGCTGGCGCCTGCGGCTGATGGACGGCATCGCCGACGCGGCGGTCGAACGGCTGCTGGGGCTCAACCGGCCGCCGCCCGAGGCGCCGCTCGACCGCGAGGAGGTCGAACTCCTCGCCTGGGTGGGGCCCGGCGAGGCCGAGGGGTTTCCGGCGAGCCTGCCGGAGGCGGTCGTCGCCGCCTTCGCGGCGCTCGACTTCCAGGGACGCCCCAACCGCCTGAGCCGCGCCCACGTTCACTGGGAGGCGATCACCCGCGCCGCCCGCGCCGCCCGCAAGCCCGAAACGGCGGCCTCAGGCGGGCGCGCCGCGGCGCGCCCCTTCGCGGCGCCGGACCGCGCGGCGCTCGCGGCGGCCGCCGTCATCCGGAAGCGGCGCAGCGCCACGGACTTCGACCGCGGCGGCAGCATCGCGCGGGAGGATTTCCTCGCCATGCTCGACAAGACGCTGCCGCGCGGCGACGCCGCCCCCTTCGACGCCGGCCTCGGCGCGGCCGAGGTCCACCTGCTGATCTTCGTCCACGCGGTGCGGGGCCTCGCCCCGGGGCTCTACGGCTTCCTGCGCCGGGAGGCGCACCGGGAGGAGCTCCGCCGCCTGCTCCGGCCGGACTTCCGCTGGGATGAAATCGAACCCGGGCTCCCGCTCTTTCTGCTCCAACCGGGGGATTTCCGCCGCACCGCCGCGCGGGTGAGCTGCCACCAGGAGATCGCGGGCGACAGCGCCTTCTCCCTCGGGATGCTCGGCCGCTTCGACGAGCGGCTTTCCGCCGAACTGTGGCGCTACCGGCGCCTCTTCTGGGAGGCCGGCATGATCGGCCAGGTGCTCTACCTCGAGGCCGAGGCCCACGGCGCCCGGGGAACGGGGATCGGGTGCTACTTCGACGACGCCGTCCACGAGCTCGCGGGCCTCGCCGCCGAGCGCTTCCAGAGCCTCTACCACTTCACCGTGGGCATCCCGCTGGAAGACCCCCGCCTGGCCACCTTTCCGCCTTACTCCCACCTCGGCCCCCGCTGAACGCGCGGCGCATTGCCAGGCTCCGGCCGCGTGCCTATGTTGGTCGCATGCCGGCCGGCGCTCCCCCGCCGGCGCCCGGAGCCGTGAACACCTGGAATCGCTCGAGGAAGCCGCCATGGCGCCGAACCGCCTGATCAACGAAAAGAGCCCCTATCTCCTGCAGCACGCGCACAACCCCGTGGACTGGCGGCCCTGGTCGCCGGAGGCCTTCGCGGAGGCCGCCGCACGGAACAAGCCGATCTTTCTTTCGATCGGCTACGCCACCTGCCACTGGTGCCACGTCATGGAGAAGGAGTCCTTCGAGGACCCCGAGGCGGCCGCGGCGCTGAACGCAGCGTTCGTCTGCATCAAGGTCGACCGCGAGGAGCGGCCCGATATCGACGCGGTCTACATGGCCGCCTGCCAGATGATGACCGGCTCGGGCGGCTGGCCGCTCAGCATCTTCATGACGCCGGAGCGGCTCCCCTTCCTGGCGGCGACCTATCTCCCCAAGCGCAGCCGCTTCGGGCGCACCGGGCTGATCGAGCTCAGCCGGCGGATCCGGGAGCTCTGGGAGGCCGACCCCGGAAAGATCGCCGCCTCCGCCGCCGGGCTCTCCGGCCACCTCGGGCAGGCCTTTGCCTTCACCCCCGGCGATCCGCCGGAGATGCGCCTGCTCGACCGCGCCTTCGACGACATCGCCCTCGCCTACGACGGCCGCTACGGCGGATTCGACCCCGCCCCCAAGTTTCCCATGCCGCACCGCCTGCTCTTCCTTCTGCGCTGCCACGAGCGCACCGGCGAGCCGCGGGCGCTCGAAATGACGGCGCGCACGCTGACGGCCATGCGCCTGGGCGGGATCTGGGACCATGTCGGCCACGGCTTCCACCGCTACGCGACCGACCCCGCGTGGCTCGTGCCGCATTTCGAAAAAATGCTCTACGACCAGGCGCTCGCGGCGCTCGCCTACCTCGAGGCCTACCAGGCCGCGGCCGACCCGCTTTTCGCCCGCACCGCCGAGGAGATCTTCGCCTACCTGCAGCGCGACATGACCGCCCCGTGCGGCGCCTTCTTCTCGGCCGAGGACGCCGACAGCGAGGGGGTCGAGGGGAAATTCTACGTCTGGACGCTCGCCGAGTTTCGGGAGGCCCTCGGGTCGGCGGAGGCGGCCTTCTGGGAGCCGGTTTTCAACCTGGCGGCCGAGGGCAATTTCCGCGAGGAGGCGAGCGGCCGGCTCAGCGGCGCGAACATCCTGCACCTCACCCGGCCCTTCGGCCAATGGGCGAAGCAGCTGGCCGTCGGGGAGGCTGAGCTCTGCAACCGCTGGGAGCAGGCCCGCCGGCAGCTGTTCGAGGCCCGCCGCCGCCGCATCCCCCCCCTCAAGGACGACAAGGTCCTCGTCGACTGGAACGGGCTGGCGATCGCGGCCTTCGCCGCCGGCGGCCGGGTCCTCGACCGCCCGGAGCTCGCCCAGGCCGCCGGCGCCGCCGCGCGCTTCATCCTCGAGGAGATGCGCGCGGCCGACGGGCGGCTGTGGCACCGCTACCGCGACGGCGAGCGCGCCGTTGCGGGCCAGGCGGGGGACTACGCGTTTCTGATCCACGGCCTGCTCCAGCTCTACCGCGCCACGCACGACGTGGCCTGGGCCGAGGAGGCCGCGGCGCTGCAGACGGTGATGCTGCGGGATCTCTGGGACGCATCCGCCGGGGGCTTCTTCCTGGTGCCCGCCGAAAACCGCGAGCTTCCGGTGCGGCCGAAAGAGCTTTACGACGGCGCGCTCCCCTCGGCGAACTCCATGGCGCTCCTGAACCTCCTGTGGCTGGCGCGGCTGTCGGGCGAGACGCGCTTCGCCGAGACGGCCGAGCAGCTCGTGCGCGCCTTCGCCGGCACGGTCGGGCGGCACCCTTCCGCGTTCACCCTTTTCCTGTGCGGGCTCGATTTCGCCCTGCGGCCGGGGCAGGACGTCGTCGTCGCCGGGGAGGCGGCCGCCCCGGACACCCGGCGGCTGCTCGCGGCCCTGAACCGGACCTTCGCCCCCAACCGCCTCGCCCAGCTCAAGTCCTTCGACAACGCCGAGCGCCTCGCGAAGTTCGCCCCCTTCTCGGACGGGCTTGCGGTCGCCCGCGGGCGCACGGCGGCGCACCTCTGCGAGGGAGCCGGCTGCCGGGAGACCGTGGACGACGTCGACCGCCTGATCGCCGGCCTGCTCGCGAAGGCCGGCCCCGGCCGGGAGGGCGCGTGAGACCGGCCGCGGCGACCGGCGCCGGCGCGGCGGCCGTCGCGCCGGCGGTCGCCGCGCGCCTCCGGCCGGCGCTGCTCGACTGGTACGCCGCGAACCGCCGGAAGCTTCCCTGGCGCGGCCGGCGCGATCCCTACCGCATCTGGGTCTCCGAGGTGATGCTGCAGCAGACCCAGGTCTCGACCGCCGTTCCCTACTACCGGCGCTTCGTCGCGCGCTTCCCGGACGTAGCCAGCCTCGCCCGCGCCCGCCTCGACGAGGTCCTCAAGCTCTGGGAAGGGCTCGGCTACTACGCCCGGGCGCGGAACCTCCACCGCGCCGCGGCGCAGGTCGCCGCGGCCCACGGCGGGCGGGTGCCGCGGCGCTACGAGGATTTCCGCCGCCTTCCGGGAGTGGGGGACTACATCGCCGCGGCGGTCCTGAGCATCGCCTTCGACCAGCCGTTCGCCGTCGTCGACGGGAACGTGAAGCGCGTCCTCTCCCGGCTGCTCGCCGTCGAGGCCCCGGTGGAGGCGCCGGCCTCCCGCCGGATCTTCCGCGAGGCGGCGGCGGCCTTTCTCGAGCGCTCCCGGCCGGGGGAGTTCAATCAGGCGATGATGGAGCTCGGCGCCCTGGTCTGCACGCCGCGCGATCCGTCCTGCGGCCGCTGCCCCTTGAGCGCCGGCTGCCGCGCGCGCCTCTCGGGCCGCCCGAGCGACTACCCGCGCCGGAGCGCCCCGCGGCCGGTCCCCACGGCCGCGATCGCCGTGGGGATCGTGCGCCGCAACGGCCGCGTCCTGATCACCCGGCGCCGGCCCGAGGGGCTGCTCGGCGGATTGTGGGAGTTTCCGGGGGGCAAGATCCGCGACGGCGAGCGGCCCGAGGAGGCCTGCCGCCGCGAGCTCCGGGAGGAGACCGGCCTGGCGGTCGACGTCGGGGCGCGTGTCGCGCGCATCCGGCATGCCTACTCGCACCTCAAAATCGTCATGGAGGTCTTCTGGTGCCGGGCCGGCGCCGGGCGCGTGCGGCTGAACGGCCCGATCGACTTCCGCTGGGTCCGGATCGCGGAGCTGGCGCGCTTCCCCTTCCCCAAAGCCAACCACAAGTTCATCCCGCTGCTCGCACGGGCGGCGGTCCGGCCAGCCGGGTAGCCGCGCCGATGCCCGACGTCCTGCTCGTTCAGCCGCCGATACGCGACTTCTACTTGACGGCCAAGCGCACGATTCCCTACGGGCTCGCCAGCATCGCCGCGGCGCTCGAGGCCCGCGGGTTTTCGGTCGTCATCCTGGATGCGCTCGCCACCTCCAAGTCGCGGCCGGCCGCTCTGCCGCCGGAGCTCGCGGACCTTCCTGCCCTCTACGGCCGGCCGGACATCTCCCCGTTCGCCCTGTTCCACCGCTTCCGCCACTTCGGCCGCGGCTTCGACCACATCGCCCGCCGCGCCCGCGAGGTGCGGGCCCCGGTCGCGGGGATCTCGTCGCTCTTCACCCCCTACGCCGCCGAGGCGCTCGCCGCGGCCGAGGCCGTCAAGCGCGGCCACCCGGGCTGCACGACGGTTTTGGGCGGCCATCACCCGACGGCCCTTCCCGCAAGCGCCCTCGCCTCCCCGGCCGTCGACTTCATCGTGCGCGGCGAAGGGGAGGCCGCGATGCCGGAGCTCGTCCGCCGGCTGCTCGCCGGCGAAGACCCGGCGGGGGTCCCCGGCGTCGGGTTCCGGCGGCCCGGCGGGGGCCTGCACGTGAGCCCGCCGGCCGTCCTCGCCGCGGGCGCCGACTTCCCCCTGCCGGCATTCGCCCACATCGACCGGCGCCATTACCGGCGCGCCGGAGGCGGCGGCGCGGTCGTCGTCGCCAGCCGCGGCTGCCCGCTGTCGTGCTCCTACTGCTGCGTGGGGGGCGCCGGCTGGCTGCCTTACCGCCGCCGGCCGGTCGCACAGGTGCTCGCCGAAATCGAGGCGGCGGTCGCGCACCTCGACGCCGGGTTCATCGACTTCGAAGACGAGAACCTCGCCTTCGACCGGGGCTGGTTCATGGCGCTGCTCGCGGGGATCACGGCGCGCTTCGGCGAAGGGGCCCTCGAGCTGCGCGCCATGAACGGTCTGTTTCCGCCGACCCTCGACCCCGAAGTGGTCGCGGCGATGCGGCGCGCGGGGTTCCGGACTCTGAACCTATCGCTCGGCACCACCTGCCCGGAGCAGCTCGCGCGCTTCCGGCGGCCGGACGTGCGCGCGGCCTTCGACGCGGCGCTCGCGGCCGCCGCGCACGCCGGGATGGGCGCGGTCGGCGCCATCATCGTCGGGGCCCCCTTCCAGCGTCCGGAGGACTCCGTGGCCGACCTGCTGTTCCTCGCCGCCCGGCGGGTGCTCGCGGGGGTCTCGGTCTTCTACCCGGCCCCCGGAAGCCGGGAATACGAGCGGTGCCGCACGCTGGGCCTTCTGCCGGAGAGCCTGGCGCGCCTGCGGGCGACCGCCCTGCCGCTCGACCACACGACCCGGCCGGAGGAATCGGCGACGCTCCTGCGCCTCGGCCGGATCGTGAACTTCATGAAGCACCTGGTCGACCGGGGGATCGACCCCGGCGCGGCGCCCCCGGAGGACGATCCCGCCAGGGATCCCGCAAGCCGCCGCCTGGCCGCCGGCCGCCGGCTGCTCGCCGCCTTCCTCGCGGACGGCCGCATCCGCGGCATGACCCCGGAGGGGGAGCTGTTCGAGCACCGGGCCTCGCGGCCGCTCGTGGAGCGTTTTATCGGCGGGCTGCGGACGATTCGCGTGCGGGGGTTGGCGCGGTGAATTGTAGGCGGGGCTACAAGCCTCGGAGAGGGCGGGAGAGGCCGCTTGCCGGAAAGGCTGCCCGGCGCTCCCGCGGCGGCAGGGCATCAGAAAAGCTGCAGGCGCTCGCGGTAGACCTGGATCACGGCCTGCGGGTCGTCGGTGACGACGATGTTGTCCGCCACCCAGGCGGGCGCGCGGCCCTGGCGCACCATTTCGCGCACCTGGATTTCGATCCCCTTCCAGTAGGCGCCCTCGTCCTCGGTGTCGAAGAGGATCACCGGGACCGGCTCGAGGATCGCGAGCTTCATGTTGCACAGCGTGATCCCGAGCTCCTCGAGCGACCCCAGCCCGCCGACGTTGAAGATCGGGAAGGAGGCGATCTCGAACCACTTCTGCCGGCTGTGGCGGCAGGTGGATTGAAACACCTGGCAGAAGTCGACATCGGTCGTCATGGCCTGGTCGGTGATGTCGAGGAAATTCGCCCCCGAGAGGATCCCCCGCGAGCGCGCCAGGCGGTTGGCGCTCTCCATGACGCCGCTGCCGCCGCCGGTGACGATGCCGATGTTTCGGCCCCAGAAGCCGATCAGGGCGTCCATGAGCACCCCGAGGCGCTTTTCGCCCGACGCCGAAAGCCTGCGGTTGGAGCCGTAGAAGGCGAAGAGCATCGACTTGTGGAAATCCGGCAGGCGCTCGGGGACGACGAAGTAGCCCATGCCGTCGCGCATCGTGTGGACCATCAGCCGGCCGTTCAGGCTGCGGAGCCAATAGACCTCGAGCCCGAAGGCGTGGTACTCTTGGAGGCGGTTGTGGTCCATCTGGGAGAGGAACGGCCCGTGCTCGCTCGAGGGCTCGAGAAAGCAGAGCGCCTCCACTTTGCCGTCGCAGGCGAGGTTGATGATGTCGCGGTGTTCGATCATGTTGGGGAAGTACTTGGCCACCAGCACCGCCGGGCCCGCCGGGCCCGCGGCGAGCGCCTCCCTCAGGTGATGGGTGGCGTAGACGTGGGTGCAGCTGCTCTGCGGGGAAAAGTCGCGCCGGGCGAGCGCGCACATGGCATGGGTGACGGCGCAGGGGCGCTCCGGGCCGTTCAGGAAGACCCGGGCCTTGCCGGTCCGCTCGCCGCCCTTGGGAAGGACGGCGATCGGCCGGTCGATGAAGTGGCAGTGGGAGGGGGTGCCCAGCTCGATCCGCCGGCCGGTGCGCTCGGCGGCGCGCAGCGCCTGCAGGCCGTTTCCCTTGCCGTTGCGGTGCCCGCCGGCGATGACCTCGCGGCGCGCGGCGCGGTAGACCCTGGCGGTGATGAGGGGGTTGACGATCGGGTGCTCGCTCTGGTTGACGATCTCCAGATAGATGCGGATGCCGCGGGTTTTGATGGGGTCGAGGACCGTGGCGGCGAGGTTGCGTCCGAGCGAAAACCCGCTCTGCAGGACGACGAAGTGCTCGTTCAAGTACATCGAGCAGGTCGTCACCACCCCCTCGCCGGGGGCGATGGCGACCGCGGCCACCGGCTGCCCGACCTGGTGCCGGCTCAGCAGCTCGCGGCCGTCCTCCCGCAGCAGGATGCGGCCGAGGAGCTCCTTGGTGAGCGGCTGCTTCAGCCGGCAGACGATCTTGTGCGGGGCGATGACGATGGTCCCGTCGCTCGAAATGGCGGTGGAGGCCGGCAGCTTCAGCTCCGCGCGCTCGACCGCCTCGAGCACCTCCTCGGAGGTGAGCAGCGCCTCGGGGTCGCAGTAGACCAGGCGCCCCACCGGCAGCCCGACGCTGAAGAAATCGCGCAGGTCCGCCAGCCCCGGGTAGCCGGGGATGACCGCGGAGGCCTCCAGGGTAAGCGTCGCGCGGTCTGCCGCGACGCGGGCGGCGGTCACCGGCTCGCTTTCGATCTGCACGCCGAGCCGCGCGATGCGCGAGCGCTCGCTGAAGAGGATGTGCTCCGGCTGGCGCCGCAGGAACTCGGCGAGCGGTCCGCGCACCCCGAACGTGGTTTCGAAGGCGAGCTTGCCGCGGCCGCGCTTGAGCACCCGGGTGATGGTCCCGTCGTCCGACTGCAGCAGCCCGCGGAAGAGGTGGTGGTTTCGGCTGCGATTGGCCATGCGTCGATTCCGATCAACTGGATTGGATGGATGCCTCCCCCTTTCGGGGGCGCGAATCGGGACTATACCACGGCCGCCCGCGGCGCGCCACGGCGGTCACCGCGCCGCGGCGGCCGGCGGCGCAACGGTGGCGGTGGGCAGGGAACGCGGGCGCAACGGCGGGCGATCGGACGCCTCCGGGGGAGGGCCTCCCGGACGGACCACAGCCTTCGCGATCACGGCAAGGGCTTCTCGGCCAGGATGTTTTCGATGATCTTGATCAGCGAACGGTTCGAGAGCTCTTCGTCCGGCAGGGTGCCGAAGCGCGCCGCCATGAGCGCCGATCGGTCGAAGACCCAGCCGAATCCGAGCTTGTCGAAAAAGATGATCGCCTCGTTCCCCATGGTCCTTCCTCCCCTCCGAGGCCGACGCAGATCCGAGACCCCCCGTCCGTTGCGCCGGCGCCTGGCGGCCGATTCATCCCGGCGGCGCCTTGAAGGGAGTATCGCCAGCGGAGTGGAAAACTTTAGGGTGGAGGCCTGAATGCCCGTCATCCGCGAATGGCCCCCGGTCCGCCCCCCCCGGCCCGGTCCTCCCGCAGGACTCTTCGTGACCGACCTGGACGGCACGCTGCTGCGCAGCGACCGGACCCTCTCCGGCGCCGAGTCCGAGGCGCTGGCGCGGCTGGCGGCGCACCGCGTCGTCCGCGCGGTGGCGACCGGCCGCTCGCTCTTCTCCTTCCGCACGGTCCCGGTCGCAAACCTGCCGGTGGACTTCGTCATCTTCTCGAGCGGCGCCGGGGTGGTCGAGCACCCGGGGGGCCGGCTCCTGCGCGGGGTGAGCTTCGAACCCGCGGAGCTCGAAGAGGCCTTCGCGGTCCTCTCCCGGCTGCCGCTCGACGTCATGGTGCACCGCGCGGTGCCGGAGAGCCACGCCTTCGCCTACCGCGCGCGCCGCCCCCCGCACCCGGACTTCGAGCGGCGGCTGGCGATCTACCGCGAGGCGGCCTTCCCGCTTGCGGGGGGAGTCGCCGATTTCGGCCCGGCGGCGCAGCTGGTCGCGATCGCCGCGCGCGAATCGGGGGAGGCGCTCCTCGCCGAGGTCCGGCGGGCGCTCCCGGGGTTCACGGTGATCCGCACGACCTCGCCGCTCGACGGCGAAGCGCTGTGGATCGAGGTCTTTCCGGCGGAGGTCTCGAAGAGCCTCACGGCCCGCTGGCTCGCCGAGCAGCTGGGGGTTTCCGCGCAGCGCACGCTCGCGGTGGGCAACGACTACAACGACCTCGACCTGCTCGCGTGGGCGGCCGCGCGCTTCGTCACGGCGAACGCCCCGGAGGAGCTGCGCCGGCGCTTCCCGGCGGTCGCATCCAACAACGCCGGCGGGGTCGCGGAGGCGGTCGCCCGCTGGCTGGCGGCGCCCGGCCCGGGCTAGCCGGCCACCTCGCGCACGCAGGCCTCGAACATCTCGAGGCCCAGGTCGATCTCCGCCGCCTCCACGGTGAGCGACGGACAGAAGCGGACGCTGTTCTGCCCGCAGCCGAGGATCAAGAGCCCCTTTTCGAAGGCGCGCTGGATGATCGCCGCGCGCCAGTCGGCGGCCGGCTCCTTGGTGTGGCGGTCCTTGACGAGCTCGACGCCGATCATCAGCCCCAGGCCGCGCACGTCGCCCAGGCATTCGAAAGCCTGCTGCAGGCGCTTGAGCCCCGCGAGCAGGCGCTCGCCCTGGATGCGGGCGTTCTCCATGAGGCGCTCCTCGAGCAGCGCGATCGTCGCCATCGCCGCCTTGCAGGCGAGCGGGTTGCCGCCGAACGTCGAAGCGTGCGAGCCGGCCTCCCAGTTCATGATGTGCGCCGGCGCCACGGTCGCCCCCAGGGGGAGCCCCGAGGCGATCCCCTTGGCGAGCGCCATGATGTCCGGGGTCACCCCGAAGTGCTCCATCGCGAACATCCGGCCGGTGCGCCCCATGCCGGACTGCACCTCGTCGGCGACGTAGAGGATGCCGTACTTGCGGGCGACGGCGTAAAGCTCCCGGTGGAATTCCGGAGGGGGCACGACGTAGCCGCCCTCCCCCTGGATGGGTTCGACGAAGATCGCCGCCACCTCCTCGGGGGGCACCGTCGTGCGGAAGAGCGTCTCCTCGACCCAGCGCACGCAGAACAGCCCGCAGCTCGGGTAGCAGAGGTTGTAGGCGCAGCGGTAGCAGTAGGCGTAGGGGATGTGGGTGATGCCCGGGACGAGCGGGTTGTAGTGCTTTTTCTGGATCGTCTTGCTCGCCGTGAGCGAGAGCGCCCCCATGGTCCGGCCGTGGAACGCCCCGAAGAAGGCGAGGTTGAGCTCGCGCTTGGTGTGCCAGCGCGCGAGCTTGAAGGCCGCCTCGACCGCCTCGGCGCCGGAGTTCCCGAAGTAGACCCGCTTGACGCCCTCCCCGGGGGCGAGCCCGGCGAGCTTCGCGGCGAGCTCGATCTGGGCCGTGTAGTAGAAATCGGTCCCCGACATGTGCACGAGCTTCTCGAGCTGGTCGCGGACCGCGGCGACGATCCGCGGGTGGCAGTGGCCGGTCGCGTTGACGGCGATCCCGGCCGTGAAGTCGAGGAAGCGGTTTCCGTCGACGTCCCGCACCCAAAGCCCCTCGGCCTGGTCCACGACGAGCGGGTAGACGCGGGTGTAGGAGGGGGAGACATAGGTGCGGTCGAGCTCGATCAGCCGCCGCGCGTTCGGGCCCGGCAGCTCGGTCAGGATTTCGGGTCGGCGCATGGGATCCTCCATTGACGGAACGAGACGGCAACGGTATAGCTTGCCGTCAATCTACCGGCATCGCCGCAGCCGGTCAAGGCTCGACCCAGCCCCCGGAGGGAAACCGCTTGAGCGCCATCGTCCACCATCGCACTTCGATCTACCGCGGCCGGGTCTTTCACCTGGTGAAGGAGAACGTAACCCTGGACAACGGACGCACGACCGACCTCGAGTTCCTGGAGCACCCCGGGGCGGCGGCCATCGTCGCCCGGGAGGAGGACGGCCGTGTGGTGCTGATCCGCCAATACCGCCACGCGCTCGGCGGCTACATCTGGGAGATCCCGGCCGGAACGCTCGACGGCGCGGAGGCGCCCCTCGACTGCGCCCGGCGCGAGCTCGCCGAGGAGACGGGCTTGACGGCGGCATCCTGGCGCGCGCTCGCGGCGATCACCCCGGTGCCGGGCTACTCCGACGAGCGCATCCACCTGTTTCTCGCCGAAGGCCTCGGCCCCGCCCGCCAGCGCCTCGACCCGGACGAAGTCCTCTCCGTGCACCGCGTTCCGCTGGCGGAGGCCGCGGCGATGATCGGCCGCGGGGAGATCACCGACGCCAAGTCGATCTGCGGATTGTTGCTCGCGCTGCGCGAGCGATAGGCTCTAGCCCCTCCCCGGTTCAGGAGCGCTTGCCGGTCATGCGGCTCACCGCGACGCGGATCACCCGGGTCCGGGCGAGCGTCCCCTCCTCGTAGTCGAACGCCTCCCCGGGGGCGTAGTGGGCCATGATGAGATCCAGGGCGCGGCGCTTCTCCTCGGGCGCATCGACGAATTCCGCCCGGCCGAAGGCGATCACGCTGCGGTAGCCCGCCCCGAAGCGGCAGGCCTTCTCGGCGCGCGAGAGGCTCACGTCGGTTTCCAGGGCGATGCACACCTCGGGGTTCCGGGAGAGGAGCTCGATCTTGCGCCCCTCCGGGGCCGAGTGGAAGTAGAACGCCTGCCCGTCGAAGCCGAAGCTCATGGGAACGGCGTAGGGCCGATCCCCGTCGCACATCGCGAGGTGGCAGAGTTCCGCCCGCGCGATGACCGCCTCGATCTCGGCCGGGGCGGTGATTTCCTTTTCCTTGCGCCGCATGCGCGTGCCCTCCCTCGCCCGCGCGCAGCCGGCCGCGGGCGCTCGATCAGTCCAAAACGCGCGGGGGACTCTACCAGCGGCCGCCGGGGCGGTCAAGGCAGACGCAGGGGCTGCGGGGACGGGCGGCGCGCCGCGCAAGCGCTCCGGGCCGCCGGCCGCAGGGCCGGCGACGCCGGCGGCGCCTCCGGGCGCACGGCCGGCAGCACGACGATCACCCCCGCGAGGAACCAGAAGGGCTCCATGATGCGCACGAGGTTGAAGGTGTTCGCGCCGAGCGAGTGGGCCACCAGGCCGACGAAGCCCGCGAGGAAGCCGGCGGCGAGCCCCTGGACAAGCGGGTCTTCGGCCTCCCGGAGGCGCTGCCGGGACACCCGGAAGATGGACGCTAGCAGGTAGAGGAACGCGGCGGCGCCGAGCAGCCCGGTCTCGATGAGGACGCGCGGCAGCTGGGCGTCCACGAAGGCATACCCCGTCACCCCGAAGCCGAGGAGGGGGTGCTGATGGAAGTCCCGCAGCACCGCGCCCCACGACTGGATCCGGGCGGAGGTCGAGGTGTCCAGACGCAGGTCGCCGATGGCGATCTGGCCGGGTTCCTCGGGCTGGCTGAAGGTGAACTTGACCCGCTCGGTGACGACGTCGGGCAGAAACAGCGGGCTGACCAGCAGACCGACGGCCACCAGGCCGACCACGATCAGGCGGCGCTCCACCAGCAGGGAGAGGGTGAAGGCCGCGACCAGCACCCCGAGATAGGAGGAGCGCGACTGGGTGAACAAAAGCGGCAGCGCGATGACGCCGATCAACAGCAGCATCAGGTTCCGGACCCGGGGGGCTTTGACCTTGGCGGCGATCCCGGCCGCCACCATCCCGATGAAGAGCAGGTAGCCGCCGAAGGTGTTGGGCTCGCCGCCGTGGCCCTCGAAGGGGGCGCTCGTGCGCTCCCCGCTCGGGATCTGGAACAGGCCGATCACGGCGACGACGGCCGCCGTGGCGAAGAGGCAGACGAGAAAGCGCCGGATCTGGCGCACGTCGCGCGCATGGTTGACCGTCATGAAGAAGACGATGAAGTATTCGAAGTACTTGAGCACATAAAGCGCGCCGGTTTTCAGCTCGACCCGGCCGCCGATGAACCCGAAGCCGGTCGACAGCACGCAGACGACCATGTAGATGAAGATGGGGCGGTTGAGCGGGGTCTTGCGAAACAGCCCGAGGTCCTTGAAGACGGCGTTGCGCGCGAACCACCCCATGCCGATCAGGACCAGGAGCGCGTCCTCCAGCCGCAGGGTGACGCCGCGCCCGAGAGTCCCCCGCCCGGTCTCCCCGGCGGAGATCTCCGGCGAGAGCAGCATCGAAAGGATCAGGATGGTGAGGCCCCATTCGGCATTGACGAAGGCGGCGACGAAGATGGCCACGGCGCACGCCGCCAGCAGCATGGTGAGGGCCGACGACTGCGCGACGGCGCCGCCCAGGGCGAGGGCGATCAACAGGATCGCAGCGGCGAAAACCAGGGATCTCACGGCTCGTGCTCCCGCATGGGCGGCCTGGCGCGCAGCGCTCCTCCCGGAGGGCCGCTAAATGGAAAAGAGCGACTTCGCCACCGGCGCGAGCCACTCCGGAAGAAAGGCCGGAAGCTCCTGCCAGAGCAGCCCGACGGCAAAGAGCGACACCAGCAGGACGAAGGCGATCATGCCGGCGGCGCGCGCCATGGCCGGGGCCCACCCGAGCCGCGCCCGCTCCGGCCGGGCGTCGGCGGCCGACGGCCTCGCCGCATCGGGGCCGTAGTAATAGTGCGAATGGTAGCGGAAGTAGTCCGGCCCGGCCTCGGGCTTGACCTTGTTCAGCACCACGCCGAGAACCTTGGCGTCGACGTTGTCGAGGTTCGACTTCGCGCGCTTGAGCACCCCGCGGCCGATCCGGCCCACGGTGTAGACCATCAGGACCCCGTCCATCAGGGGGGCGATTTCCGTGCCGTCGGCGACGGGCAGAATCGGGGGGGCGTCCACGAAGACGAAGTCGTAGGCCTCGCGCGCCTCCCGCAGGAACTGCCGGAAGCGCTCGGAGCTCAGCACCTCGGTGGGGTTCGGCGGCTTGGTCCCGGCGGTGACGACGTGCAGGTTGTCCATGCCGGGGGTCTTGAGCAGATCGTCGATTTCGAAGTCGCCCAGCATGATGTCGGAGATCGACCCGACCACCTCGCGCCACTGGTAGTTGCCGAGCACGTAGTCGGTGATGCCGGGCTCGCGGCCGAGCCCGAACACGCGGTGCACGCTCGGCTTGCGCAGGTCGGCGTCGATCAAGAGCACCCGGTGGCCCGCCTGGGCCATGCTGAGGGCGAGGTTCACGCTGTTCAGCGTCTTGCCCTCCTGGACGAAGGCGCTCGTGATCAGGAAGAGCTTGCCCTTGGATTCCAGCCGCAGGAACTGCAGGTTCGTCCGCAAACCGCGGAAGGACTCGGCCCCCTGCGACTTGGGGTCGTAGTGCGTCACCAGGTCATGGATCCGGCTCTTCGCGGGGTCCGCGCGGTCCGGCCGCTTCTTCGGCCGCGGCTCGTGGTCGAGCTGCGGGATCACCCCGAGCACCGGGACGCCGAGCAGCCCCTCCACGTCCTCGATGGTGCCCATGGAGGTGTCGAACACCTCGGCCAGGAAGGCCATCACCATGCCGATGATGCTGCCCATCACCAGACCGGTCAGCAGGATCATCAGCTTCGAGGGGATGTTGAAGGGCTTGTCGGCCTTCATGGCCGGCTTGACGATCGAAACCTCCTCGAGCTTGCCCGACTCCTGGATCTGCACCTCCTGGTAACGGGCCTTGAGCTGCGTGTAAAGCGACTGCTGCAGGTCGACCTCCCGCTGCAGCCGGGAGAGCGCGAGCGACTTCTCCGGCAGGCTCTGGTTCTCGCGCTGCAGCAGCTCGACCCGGCGGGCGAGCTCGGCCTCGCGGCTGAGCGTGGCCTGCAGCAGGGAGCCGAGCTCCTTGCGCACGCCGTCGAACATGGCCTGGATTTCGCTCGTCACCTCCTGGACCTGGGGGTGATGCTCGGTCAGCGTGGCGAGAAGACCCTGCCGCTTGAGGTTGAGCTCGCTCAACCGGTGGCGCATCGCCTCGTAGGGCGACCCGGAGGGGACCGCGAGCAGAAACCCCATCAGCCGCTCGACGCTGTTTTTGCCGGCGGCGTCGAGGGTCTTCAGCTGGGATTCGAGGTGCATGCGCTCGGCGCGGACGCGCTCGTGCTCATTTTCGATCGCGCTCATCTTGTTGAGCGTGTTGGCCGTCTGGGCGTCGAGCGAAATCAGGTTGTGCCCCTCCTTGAAGGCCTGCAGCTCGCGTTCGGCGCGCTGCAGCCGCTCGGCGGTCGCCCGCAGCGACTCCTCGATGAAGGCGCGGGTCTCGAAGGTTTTCTTGTTGTTCTGCTGGATGTTGTAGGCGCGGTAGGCCTGGGCGGCGACGTTGGCCACCCGGGCCGCCTCCTCGCCATCCGGGGAGACGGCCCGGATGTTGATGACGTGCGTGCCCTCCTGGGGCTTGGCCTCGATCATGGTCTTCAGCCGCCGGAGCCCCTCGCTGTCGCCGCCGCCTTCGGCGGCCGCCGGAGCGCCCCCATCCGCCGCGGCCCAGCCGAGCAGCTCGGCGGCCTGCTGCAGCACCGGGTGGCTGGTGATGATGTAGGCATGGGTTTCCATGTTCTCGGACTGGCGCCAGTGGGCGCCGGTCAGGATCGACGAAAGGTTCGAGAAGCGATCGATTTTGATCGCCGCCACGGCATCGTAGAGCGGCACCGGCTCCCGGAGCTTCGCCAACCCGTAGCTGCACAAGCCCACCAGGAGAATCATCGAGACGATGGTCGCCTTGCGTTTGCGGACGATCCGCCAGTAATCCCTCAGGTCCACATCGTATTGCGCCATGGCAGCAACCCTTCCGCCGGGAAAGCCCGCGAGCCTATTTCTTGATCCCCGTGACGTCGGCCGCGCTGTTCCAGTCGAGCACGACCCGCGCCGGCCAGATGGCGAGCTCGAGCAGCGGCCGCACCCGATCCAGGAAGAGCTTGACGTCGCCGAAGCCGCTGCGCGGCACGTAGACGAGGTCCCCGCTCGCCAGCAGCATGTTTTGGGAGCGGTCGCCCTTCTCGATCAAGCGGTTCAAGTCCGCGTTGAGGATCTGCGGCTGCGTGATGTCCCCGCGGACCACCTTGGTGTCGCTCTGCGAGGCGAAGGCCGTCGGCCCGCCGGCCTCGGAGATCACGTCGATCAGGCGCATTTCGGAGCCGCTGAAGGTGTAGGCCCCGGGTCGCTGGACCTCGCCGAAGACGTAGACCCGGTTCGCCTCCTTGGAGAGCGTCGGCAGGTAGATCAGGTCCCCGTCGTCGAGCACCATGTCCTGGGCCAGGTCGCCCTGGATGATCGTGCGGTAGAGGTTGATCGTAAGCGTTTCGCCGTCCTTGCGGCGGACCCGGACCGACTTGAGATCGGCGTCCGGCGTCGGCCCGCCCCAGGTGGTGATCGCCTCGAGGACCGTGGTCCGGCCGCGGAGCACCTGCTCGCCGGCCGAGGCGCCGGAGCCCGGCTGCGCCAGGGCGCCCATCAGGCGCACGGACTTGCTGCGGTGCTGTTTCACCAGCACATCCACCCGCGGCCGCTTGAAGTACTGCTCCAGCCGTGCGGTCAGCAGATCGTCGAGCTCGTTGGCGGTCATCCCGGAAACCGGGAGGTTCTCGATCAGACCGAAGGAGATGCGCCCGTCGGGGCGGACCAGAAGCTCCTGCCGCGCCGGATGGTTCCCTTCCCAGAGGGTGATCTCGAGCGTGTCGCCCGGGCCGATCTTGTACTCGGCCACCCCGTTCACGGTCTTGAAGACGCCGTTCTCGCGCGGGCCGGCGGCGGCGGGCTTCGGGAGATCTTCGGCCCCGCGCGGCGCCGCGGCGGCGGCCGGAGCGGCGGCGGCCGCCGGCCTCATCCAGGTCTTGACCCCCTCGCCGTAGTTCGCCCCGCAGATCGCCAGCATGCCGCCCCCGGCGGCGGCGCCCGCCGCCAGCCCGTAATACGTCCCCGTGCGCGGAAACGCCCCCCGGGCCGCCTGCCAACTGTTGTCGGGCCGGTTGCTCCAGGCGGCGACGCCCCGGCCGTCGACAGAGGCCGCGACCAGGTCGAGCCGGCGGTCGCCGTCGAGGTCGACCGGCAGCACGCCCCAGAAGCTCACCGCCTCCGCTTCGGCCGCCGCCTGGCCGCCGCCATCTCCCTCCGCCTGCAGGGAGAGCCGCTCCTGGCGCGGAAATCCGCCGGCGCCGTCGCCGTAGAAGAGCCGCACCCCGTCCTGGTAGGTCCCGGCCGCGAGATCGAGCCGCCCGTCGCCGTCGAGGTCCCCGGCGCTCACCGTGTAAAAATGGCCCGGGCGCACCGGGGCGAGCGCGGTCCATCCGAGGCCCCCGGCCGCCCCCAGCCAGACCCGCAGCCCGCCGTGGACGCCCCAGCCCGCGCCGGCGACATCGAGCAGTCCGTCCGCGTTGAAGTCGGCAACGGCGGCGTCCATGTACTGGCCCGTGACTGTCGGGCTCGGCCCCGGCATCCACGTACCCCGGCCCGTGCCGTACCACACCTGGATGCCGCCATGGATCTCCGAGGTCGCATTCGCGGCGATGATGTCGACGTGGCCGTCGGCGTTCAGATCGGCGGCCCGGAGGCCTTCGTAGCGGTTGATCTCGATCGGGCCCCTTTCCGGCTTCCAGCGGCGGCCGCCCAGGTTGAGAAAGAGGCGGATCCCGCTCGACTGGCGCTGAACCGCGTAGATGATGTCCGGCAGCCCGTCCTCGTTTACGTCGGCGACCGCCACGGAGCGGACGTCGCCTTCGACCGGCAGGTACTGGGGAGCGGAGAACCGGCCCCGGCCGTCGCCGTAGGAGATCGAGACCAGCCCGGGGTCGACGGCGCCGCCCAGGATGTCGGCATTCCCGTCGCCGTCCGCATCGCCGATCGCCACGGCGATCGATTTGGCGCCGGTGGTCAGGCCGTCGGCCCGCGCGGCCGGCGGCGGCGGCGCCGGCGTGGAAACGGCATGGGGGGCGCAGCCAAAAGCCGCCGCGAACCCGGCCGCCAGAAAAAGCGCCGCCAGGGGATGCCTTGCGATCGTCTGCATTGTCTCCACCATCTCTTTCTTCCGCCGTTTCGCCATGCTCAGGCCTGCAGGTCCTCGATGGCGGCCTGGACCACGCGGGTGTCCACCACGCGCTTCTTCTGCACGGCGCCGGCCAGCAGGCAGCGGTCGCCGAGGTTGTTCACGCGCAGCGGAATCCCGCCGGAGTGCTCGTAGAGGCACCGCACGGCCTCGCGGGTGAAGATGCCGCGGGTCGCGCCGGCGGTCTTCAGCCGGAACAGCAGGTAGCGGACCGTGTTCTCGAAGTCGAGGGGCCCGAGGTTGAACTTGACGGCGATCCGCTCCTTGAGCGGCTGCAGCCGGGTGATGTTGGCGAGCAGCGGCGGCTGGCCGATGAGAATCAGGGTGATGAGGAACTGGTCGTCGGACTGGAAGTTGAGCAGCATCCGCAGCTCGTCGAGCGTCTCGCGGCTGCCGATGACATGCGCCTCGTCGATGGCGATGACCGTGCTCCGGCCGGCGGCGTCGCTCTGGAAGAGGAGCTTCTGCAGCTGATCGAGCATGAGCGTCTTGGAGCCGTTCTCCGGCGAGCCGCCCAGCTTGATCACGATGGCCTTGAGAAGCTCCTCCGGCTTGAGCGCCGGATTGGAGATCGTCTGGAAATGGTAGCGGTCCTGGTCGAGGTGGTTGGCGAGCGCCTTGGTGACGGTGGTTTTCCCGCAGCCCACCTCGCCGGTCAGCATGGCCACGCCCTTGCGGTTCTCGACCACGTAGAGCAGCCGGCGCAGCGCCTCCTCGTGCTGCGGCGAGCGGTAAAACATGCCGCGCGAGGGGGCGTTCGAGAAGGGCGGCTTTTTCAGGTTCCAGTAGCTCAGCACCATGGCATCACACAGTTTCTCTGCGCGCAGCCGCGGAAGGATCAGACGATCGGCTCCTCCACCACGGGGCAGTTTTCCGCCGCGGCCGCCGGCAGGGCCGGGGCCTTCTGCTTGATCTGCCGGATCTCCTTTTCCGACACGCAGGCGGCGATGTTCAACAGCGGGGTTTCGGCCAAATTGACGATCCGTTCGGTCAACAGCCGGCGGCGCTGGGAATCGTAGACGATCTTCAGCTTGGGCCGCATCGGCTGGCCGGGGAAGGTTTCGATCACCTGGCCGAAGGCGTCCGAATTGAGCCGGACGTAGCTGTGAATCGGAAACATCGTGAACAGGCCGAGCAGCGCCTTCATGTCCTGACGGCGAAACTGGGTCTTGCAGCTCTTGAAGATGTATTTCACGGCCTCGAAATAGCTGAAACGCTCGCGGTTGGGGCGCGAGTGGACGAGGGCTTCGTAGAGGTCCAGCAGGCCGATGATCTGGGCGTATTCTCCGATCTCGTCGGCGCGGAGCCCCCGCGGGTAGCCGGAGCCGTCCAGGCGCTCGTAGACCTGGGCCGCGCACTCCGCCAGCCGGCCGTACTTCGGACCGAGCGCCTGCAGGATTTGGCCGGCCTGGTTGGGCCGCCCCTTGAGGAGCTCCAGGTCCGCGGGGCTGAGGGGGGTCTTGCGGGTGATGACGGCCTCGGGCACCCGCGCCATGCCGACATCGTGCAGCAGCCCCGCCAGGCCGATTTCGATCTGCCGCTCGCGCTCGACATGTTGGGCGGCGGCCATGCGCACCGCGTAGATCGCCACATTCACACTGTGAAAGGCGGTGTACCGGAGCGGGTCGTCCACGTGCAGCGCGAGGCTGAAGAGGTAGTCCGGACCGGTCGCAGCGGCGGTCATCCGCTCGACCAGCGCCCGGCCCGCCTCGGGGTCGATAGGCCGGCCGGCGCGCACCGCCGCGAAGACCGCCTCGAGGTAGCCGCAGGCGGCGTGGTACAGGGCTTTGGCGCTTTCGGCCGTGCCCGCCGCCGAGGCGGGGGCCGCCTCGGCCGGCGCGGCGGGTGCGGCGGCCGCCCCGGCGCTCCGGGCGAGCCGGCTGAAGCTGAGCCAACGGCCGTTTGCAGCCCCCGCCCCGGCCGCTGGAGCCGGCGTTTTGTTCAGTTGCCCGAGCATAAGCGCTCCCATTCCCCCTGGTCCCCTCCGGTCTGCCGGTTCGGCCGGCCGCCGGCGCTCCGCAGCCGCCCGCCGCCCTCGATCCGCGGAAGCAAAGCCGATGAACTATCGACTTCATCGCCCGCAATCGGAAAAGCTTTAGCCGGGCGGTCAAAAAATCTGCCGGCGCCGCCCGGCGGCGCCACCGGTTGTTCCGCCGGCAACGCGGCACGCCGGCGCCCCTGGCGTTCGAGCACGGTGATCAGCACCACGACGATCCCCGCCTGGAGGAGCAGCAGCGCCGCCCCGGGCGCATCGGCGGCGGGCAGCATGCAGGCGCTCGCCCCCAGGCACAGGCTCATCAGGAAGATGAACAGGACGCTGCGCCGGCGGCATCCCAGGACGTCGGCGATGCGGTGGTGCAGGTGGTCCCGGCCGACATAGTCGAGCCACTGCCGGAAGGAGCGCACCTTCCCGGTCACGATCCGGTCGACGGTGATGTGCACCATGTCGAAAATCAGCACCCAGAACACCAGCACCGGCGACAGCAGCGAGACGAACGGCCGGCCGGCCGCCCAGTCTCCGTAGACCGCGATGCAGGCCAGGACGAACCCGATCACGGTGCTGCCGGCGTCGCCCAGGAAGATCAGGGCCGGCCCGCGGTGCCGGAAGTTGTACGGCAGGAACCCGAGGCAGCCGCCGAGCATGGCGGCCGCGATCCATCCCAGGAAGGCTTGGCCGCTCTGCAGGGCGACGGCGCCGAGAAAGAAGGCGATGATCGCCCCCAGGCCGGCGGCCAGTCCGTCCATGCCGTCGAAGAAGTTCATGGCGTTGGTGATGCCGACGATCCACAGCAAGGTCAGCACGGCGTTTAGCGGCAAGGTCCAGGCACCCCAGTCCGGGGGCACGGTGCGCAGCACGACCCCGGAGGCCATCACGAGCAGCGCGCCGCCCGCCTGGACGAGGAGCTTGACGGCGGCCGGGACCCCCCGGCGGTCGTCGACCACCCCGACGGCGAAAAGCGCGAGCGCCGCGGCGATGATGGCGGCGAGCTCCGCGACCATGAGGCCGTTGGCGACCAGGGCCGTTGCGAATCCCACCGTCACCGCCGCCCCGCCGAGAAGCGGCGTCGGGCGGGCGTGCGCCTTGCGGCCGTCGGGAAGATCGAGAAAACCGAGGCTCCGCGCCAGCCTGGCGGCGGCGGGGGTGAGGCTGAACGACAGGCTGAAGGCGAGCGCCAGGACATGCGCCCAGCGAAGCCCCTGCGCGGCCGAAAAGGCGTGCGCCGGCGGCGTGAGAAGCGAAAGCGCCGCCCCGCAGACCGGGATGTAGACCCACAGCGGCACCCCCAGCACCCGCGGCGCGCCGGCGCGCGGGCGGGCGAGAGGGGCCACCCGCCATGTTGCGGGAGAAGCTTCGACCGGTATCGTTTTCGCTGCCGAGAACGTTTGCATGCGCGGCCCGCCGTCGTTGATTCCTGACCGTTCGACTCCGTTTGTCCGCCGGCGGCGGCGCTGCGCCGGCCGGCGTGTGTATGGATTATCGACAGCTCGCCCGAAAACTGTAACTTTTTTATTGCCGGCGGCGGGTTCGGGGCAGAGACTCGGCGACGGCCGCGGCGATCCTTTCGACCTGCCGGTCGGAGAGGGCGGGATAGATGGGGATGGAGACGCACCGGCGGAAGGCCTGCTCGGTCGCCGGGTACCCGTCGAGGCCGAGAAGACGGTGCAGGGGGCGGAATACCGGACGCTCGCAGGCGATGCCGCGCGCGCGGGCGCGGCGGAGGAATTCGCCCGCGCCGCGACCCAGGCGGATGACGAAGCGGAAAAAGATGTGGTCCGGGTCCTCGGGCGGCAGATCGACAGGGAGATGCCGCAGGGCCTGGGCGTAGCGCCGGGCGATCTCGCGGCGGCGGTCGATGAAGCCCGGAAGCCGCGAGAGCTGGACGAGCCCGATGGCCGCCTGCATCTCGGTCAGCTTGAAGTTGTATCGCTGGCGGTGGTCCGGCCGACCGTCGGTGCCCTTGAGGTCGCGCACGCGCTGCGCAAGCTTCCCGGAGCGCGTGGCGATCATCCCGCCCTCGCCGGTCGTCATCACCTTGGTCGCGTAGAACGAAAACACCGCGGCGGCGCCCAAGGCGCCGAGCGGCCGGCCGCCGCGGCTTCCGCCCACCGCCTGGGCGCAGTCCTCGACGATCGGCACCCCCAGGCCGAGCAGCGCATCCATGTCCGCCGCCAGTCCGAACATGTGGGGGACGACCACGGCCTTGGTGCGGGCCGTGAGCCGGCGCCGCACGTCGGCCGGGTCGATATTGAGCGTCCGCGGGTCGATGTCGGCCGGGACGGCGGCGGCGCCCGTGTGTTCCACGGCGTTCAGGAGCGCCGCGCAGACGAAGCTCGGGATGATGACCTCGTCCCCCGGGCCGATGCCCAGCGCCGCCAGCGTGAGGCAGAGCGCCGCGGTCCCGGAGCCGAGCGCCACCGCGTGCGGCAGGCCGAGGTATCCGGCGAGCGCCCCTTCGAAGGCCGCCGTCACCTCGCCTTCGGCGAGGTTTCCCGAGGCGACGACCTCGGCCGCCGCCCGCGCCTCCTCGGCGCCCACCATCGGCCGCGAGTGCGGGATCCAGTCCGCCGGGCCCGTCGGCGGCCGGTTATTGTCCGTCGGCGTCAAACGGTTGGGCGTCATACGTTGATGAACAAGCGCAGCGAGTGGAACGCCTCGGCATACTTCACCCGCCCCTGCGTTCCGCGGAAGTTCGCGAAGGAGCGGGCCATCTCGACGATCGAGAGGTTTTCGATGTTCGTCTTCGTCACCTGCGAGCGGTGGGCCTCGAGCGCCTCGAGCTTGCGGTCGATCGTGTCGGAGATGTCGATGTAGACCTGCGGGTTGAAATTTTGGGTCGTGGGCCCCTCGTAAAACAGGACGTTGCGGATGTAGCGGGTCGCGGACAGGATGCCCTGGGCGAGGTGGCGGTGGTCCTGGTGGGTGTCGTCCGGAAAGTTGCAGAAGATGAACTCCGGACGCACCTCGCGGATCACGGACTCCACCTGCCGGATCAGCGCGACGTCCACCGGGATGTGGGTGTCCTCGTAGCCCCCCCAGAAGACCTTCTCGGCGCCGAGCAGCGCGGCCGAGCGCCCCTGTTCGGCCACCCGCGTCTCGGCCGGCGCCCCCAGGCCGCCGCCGGTCATCACCAGCAGGAAGAGCCGGTGTCCTTTTTTCGAGTACTTCGCGAGGGACCCGCCGCAGCCGAATTCGATATCGTCCGGGTGCGCGCCGATGGCCAGAATGCTCACGCGCTGCATCAGGTGTCCTTTCCGTCGCCGATGAGGATCGCGGCGCGGCGCGGCCCGCAGTTGAAGAGCAGATCCACGACCGACAGGTTCGGTTCGAACCCCGCGAAGCGCTGGGGATAGACCGGGTGCCGGAACGCCTGGGCGGCCACGCGGATCCCCGCGCGCCGGAAGCGTTCGAAGTCCATGTAGCCGGCCGCGCCCGCCCCGGCGAGATAGGCGTCGGCGCCGAGCGCCCGGCAGATGTCGATCAGCCGCCCGGTGGGATCGTCGGAGGCGGCGAGCGCCGAGGCGCGGACCGCGGGCTTCCCCGCGAGGCCGAGCAGCCCGCGCAGCCCCTCGATCAGGTGCAAATTGAGCGCCGCGATCCGCTCCCAGGGGCGCGAGAGCGCCTCTTCGAGGACGGGAAAAACCTCGGCGAAAAAGGGGGCGCGGCGGTAGTTCGTCGCGAGCGCCGCAAGGTGGCGCCGCCGCCAGTCGGTGCGCTGGTCGATTTCCACCGCATCGATTCGCTGGCCGAAGCGGTAGGCGACCGGCACGGTGAGCCACTGCCAGCCCGCGGCCGTGCGGATGCGGTTGCGGTTCTGCCACTCGTTCTTCTTGTACTGCACGGAGTCGAGATAACAGAAGACATCGGCGGCGAGCATTTTGTGGAAGAAACCCAGCCAGGGAAGATACTGGGGCTGGTGGATCGCCGCGATCACGACGCCCCCCCGCACCGGGCCTCCGCCGGTCCGCGGACGAAAACCGGGTTGCTGACGAGCCGGCCGCCCGCCGCACCGCGCGCCGCCAGCCGGTAGTAGCCGCGTCCCGGCCGCAGCGCCGCGCCGTCCGTCTCCAATTCGATCGGCAGCACCCCCGCGATCGCTTCGACCCGCACGCCGTCCCGGACCAGGTCGACCGCCGCCTCCCGCGGGAGGCCGTCGGAGGCCTCGATCCGCAGGGCGACCCGGACCGGGCCCGCGGCCGCGAGCTCGTCGCCGGCCGCCGCGGCCCGGCCGCTCGCGGTGTCGCGCACCTCGAACCGCGAGAGCACCAGGCGCCAGCCGACGCCCTTCTCCACCGCGTAGAACCGCCCGCGGCGCAGCGCCTCCACCACCGCCGGGAGCTCCCGCGAGGCCGCGCGCAGGATGTTGAGATACGTGTCGAGCGCCTGCCCCGGCGCCTCCGCGTGAAAGTCGGCCTCGGCCACGGCGAAAACGGGTGCCGCGCGCTCGCCGCGGCAATAGGCGCTCAGCACGGCGTCCCAGAGCCCCCCGGCGGCCGCGACGGTGTCGGTGTCGCCGTAGAGCGCCGCGAACCCCGTGTAGCCGTGCGCCCGGGCGAGGTCCCCGGCATAGTGGCCGGTCGCCAGCGTGACCGGACCCAGGCGCAGGCCGGCCACGGGGTAGTTCGACTCCGGGTGGGCCCAGAAGACCAGCCCGCCGCGGCGGCCGACATAGTCGATCACCTCCTGGTAGGGACCGATCCCGGGGTCGCCGCGGTAGGGGTCGTGGCGCGAGCTCGCGAAGGGGTGCCGATCGAGCACCGCGGCCAATCCGACCAGGGCGATCACCGCCGCGGCGCGCCGCGTCCGCCCGCGGGCGCGGACGAAAAACAGGACGGCGGCGACCAGGAAGCCCGCCGCCGCCGCGAAGACGGCGATCCGCCCGCGGACCGGGGCCGGCGAGAAGCCGTTGTGCAGGATCGGCAGCCCGCGATAGTCCTCCGGCCGGGTCATGCCGACCAGCAGCAGCTCCTTGTGGAGGTTGTGCGCCGTGAGGCTCCCATCCCAAGGGCTGCCGCTCCAAAAGTAGAAGGGCGAGGACTGCACCCCGGGGATCACCCGCAAGCCCTCGGGGCCAGCGTTCAGGCGCGCGATCTCCTCCAGGTAGAGCTCCGGCCCGATGCGCAGCACCGAGGGGTGCTCCCAGGCGAGCTTGAAGAGGCGCCGAAACGGCGGCAGGCCGTACTCCACCGCGACCCGGTCGTGGTCGGTCAAAACCAGGATATCGAGCCCCAGGGCCTTCGCCTTCGCGGCCAGCTCGCCGGGGGTGTAGCGGCCGGTGCTGAAGGTCGAGTGGACGTGGATCACCGCCGCGAGCTCGAGCGGCCCGCTCCCCGCGGCCGGCCCCGCGGCCGCCAAAACCGCGAGCGCGCCGGCCGCCCGGAAGAGGCGCGGCAACGGCCGCGCGCCGCGCAGCGATCCGATCATTCTATGCAACATGCTGATGAAATGCTATCATGTAAATTAAGGTTAAGCAAACCCGGAGCGCACCGAAAAAGAGCGCAACTAGTTGATTAAATACATTATATGAAATCAGGGGCCTTCCACGGGCTGCAGGCGGCGCTCTTTCCGGCCATGGAGCTCGCCGCGGGGATGGCGATCGCCCAGGCGCTCGGCACGCTGCAGGTGCGCTTCTCGAATTTGCGGCTTCACGACCGGATGCGCGCGGCGGCCGAGGCCGGCTTCCTTCCGGTGCCGAACGGTCGGGCCCTGACGGACCTCCTCGGCTGGGAGCAGGCTTTGGGCGGCGGGCTGCTCTTCACGCTGAGCGTCGGGGCGGCCGTCGCGCTCGGCGCCGTGGCGGCCGCGGCCCTTTGGCCGCGCGGCCGCGGCGGGCGGCGGGCGGCTTTCCTCCTGGCGGGCGGCTGGTTCTTAACGGTTGCGCTCGCAAACCTGCAAGGCTTCGCGCCGTGGCCGACCCTTTACCTGCTCTGCATCCCGCCGCCCGTCTTCGCGCTCGCCCGCCTGCCGGGGGATTCGAAAGGAGACGGGCTCCTGAAACGCCTGGCGCCCCGCGCGCTGCCCGTGCTCCTGCTCGCCCTCGCCTGGGCGTTCCACTACGACGCGCGGCTCTTCACCGACCTGCGCGACCAACTGCTGATGTCGAACCCCGCCGGCGAGCGGGTCTACGCCTTTTACTACCGCTACACGCTGCACGCCGCCGAGGCGTTCAAGCGCCTCGACCAGAAGCAGCTGCGCCTCGTCGCCTGGGAGCCTTTCGGGCAGCGCGAGCCCGACGCCGGCCTGGTCGACGCCCTCCTCGCCTGGGACTGCCTTCCGGTCGGCGCCGGGGAGGCCGTCGACCTGACGCTGCGCGACGAGGGGGGCGGGCTGGCCTTTCTCCGCGGCGGCCGTCGGCTGCACGCGGCGCCGCGCGAGGAGTTCCTGGCCGATCCGGGGCGCGTGCTGCGGGAGGTCGCCGCCCGCGAAGATCGATCCGCCGCGCTGCGGGCGCTCGCCTTCACCGGCGTGCTCCTCGCCTTCCCGGTCGCGCTGTGGGTGTTTCTCTTTGCGCTGCTGCGCGCCGCGGCCGGCGTTTTCCTGGCGCGCCGCGCGGCCGACTGGGCGGCGGCCGCCGCCGCCCTCCTGGTCGGGCTCGGCGTGTGGGCCTGGTTCGGGATGGGCCGGGAACCGCCGCCCCCGGCGGACATGCTGGCGGCGGCGCTCGGCTCGCCGCGCTGGGAGATGCGGGTGGCCGCCTTGAAAAGCGTTGCGGAGCGGCGCATCGACATCGGCGCCGAAAAGGAGCTCGCCGCGTGGGGAGATAGCCCCCACCCGCAGGAGCGCTACTGGCTCGCCCGGGCGCTGGCCGCAAGCCGCCGGCCGGCCGCGGCCGCCGTGCTCGACCGCCTGCTGGACGACCCCAACCTCAACGTGCGCACCATGGCGATCGAGGCGCTCGCCCGGCAGGGCCGGCGCGGAACGGTCGACCGGCTCCGCCGGCGGCTCGAGGAGTCGACCGAGTGGTACGAGCAGTTTTACGCCTACCGGGCGCTGAAGGAGTCGGGATGGCGGCAGACCCTCTCCCGCTGAGGGCCGCCTGCCTGGGCACGGCGGCGGTGGCGGCGGTGGAGGCCGCGGCGCGCCACGCGGCGGCCGCCGGCCTCCTGGCGCCGCTCGCCGCCACGGGGGTCGCCCGGGTGCTGGACCTCGTCCTGCTCGCGGCGGCGGCCGCCGCCTGCGGCGTCCCGCGGCAGCACTTCGGCCTCGGCCCGCAAGCGCTCCGCCGCGGTCTTGCCCGCGGCGCTCTGTGGGCGGCCGCCTTCGGCCTCGCGGCCGCGGTGGGCGCGGCGCTCATGAGCGCCGTGGGGATCGACCCGCTGCGCCTGATCCGCCCCGCCCGGCCGCTTGCGCCCGCGGAGCTCCCCGGCCTGCTGCTCGTCGGGGGCCTCCTCGGACCGCTCGCCGAGGAGTTCTTCTTCCGCGGGTTTCTCTACGGGGCGCTCCGCCGCCTCGGGGTCCCGGCGGCCGTGCTGCTCAGCACCGCGCTCTTCACCGCGCTGCACCCCGCCGCGGCCGGGCTCCCCGTCCCCCAGATCGTCGGCGGCCTCGTATTCGCGGCGGCCTACGAAATCGAAAAAAGCCTGATCGTCCCCGCCGTCGTGCACGTGGCCGGGAACCTCGCCCTCTTCACGCTGCCGCTCTGGTTCGCCTGAAACGGCTATCTCCCCGAAGCCGCGAGCCCCAGGATCTGGCGCAGCCGCATCGCCCGCAGCCGCCGCGGAGAAGCGGCCGCATGCTGCGGGAAGACCTCGGCCAGCACCTCGACCCGCGGGAGAAGGAACTCGCCGATCAACAGCGCGCAACGGGCGATCCCGGCCGGCGGGAGCAGGGCGAGGCAGGCCCAGGCGGGCAGCCGCCGCCGGCGCCGGCGGCGGACGAGGCAGCGGCTGAGCGCCGTGGTGCCGCTTCCCCCGGCCGCCGGGGTTATGCCCAGAAGCGCCTCCAGGGCATAGGCGACCAGGCCCGGGACCCGGCCGAGGCCTAACGAGGCGGCGCGCCGCTCAAGCGCCGCCCAGTCGGCCGGGGTCCACGCTGCGGTGAGCGAACGCAGGTCCGCGAGCCAGACCAGCCGCTCGAGGTTGTGCTTCGCGGCATGGCAGGCGAGGTGGATCACCTCGTCCACGGGGGCGAGGGCCGTGACCGGCGCGCCGTCCCGGCCGGCCCGCCGCACGGGCCGCAGGGCCTGCTCCCCCCCCGCGCCCCACAGAAAGCGGCGCGCGCGGATCCGCTCCTCTCCCAGGAAGCGCGTGTGGAGGTCGACCAGGACCGTCCCCCGCCGGAAGAGCGCCGGCGCGGCCGGGTCGTTTTCGAAGCCCAAGCGACCGAGCACCGCCCGTGCCGGCGGCCCCTCCTGCGGCGCAACCCACAGGTCGAGGTCGGTGAGCGGCCGCACCCCGGGGTCTTCGTAGTGGGTGAGCAGCAGGGCCGCGCCCTGCAGGACCGCCGGGCTCAGGCCCGCGCCCTCGAGGGCGGCCAGGAGCACGCGCAGGGCGGCGAGCCGTTGGACGTTGTCCCGGAGCGTCCGGTAGTAGAGGCGATCGAGCTCGCGGCGGGCGGGCTCCGCCAAGAGCTTAAGTCCGCCGGCGCGCCTCAATCCCTGCCGCAGGAAGCCGGCGAGCCCCTCGCGGGCGGCGGCCGCGACCAACCGGCCGCTCTCCGCGGCGGCGAGCTTTGCCGGCAGGCCGGCGCCGGGGAGCGCGCCCGCGGCCGCGCGGCGCAGCAGCTGCGGGATGACGGGCGGGTCGATATCGGGCCTCATGGGGCGGCCAAGGCGACGTCGAGCGCCGCTTCGTCCGGGGTGAAGAAAAGCTCGCGACAGGGGAGCGCGGCGGCGGCCGCGGCGAACAGCGCCAGCACGGCGCTCATTTTCGCCGGGTCCCAGAGCGGTGGAAAGGCGCACCTGAGGAGCTCGGCCACCACGGCCGGCGGCCGGAGCGCGGCCGCGGCGTTCTTCGCGCCGTGCCGCAGGAAGAAAAGCCGCTCAAGGGGCACCCCGCCCGGCGCGGCGAAGCGCCCCTCGCCGTGCCAGGGGGTCCCGTAGAGGATGAAGCGGCCGCCGCGGCGCCGCAGGACGAGCCGGTCGTCGCTCAGCACCGCGACCCCGGGCCGCCGCCCCCAGAGGCGCGCGAGCGTGGTCTTCCCGGCGCCCGATTCGCCGAGAAAGGCGATCCCGCGGCCGTTTGCGGCGACGCCGCACCCGTGCAGCACGGCCCCCCCGGCCAGGGCGAGGGTTTCGATCATTAAAAGCTCCAGTGCCGGGCCGCGGAAGGGCTCCGGGCTGCCGGCCGCGTGGTCGAGGCGCGCCAGACCGGCCGAGTCGCCAAGCGTCAGCGTATGCGCCAGCCCCGGGTAGTCCGGATAAATCGAAAAGATGGAGGAGGCCCCCGCGCGCCACAGGGACCAGATCGGCGGGCAGTCGAAGGCCAAGCGGGCGCCCGCGGGGATCCCCGGCGCGGCGCCGAGCGCCAGACGCAGCTCCGGGGGCCCCGGGTCTTGAAACCCGCGGTAGGCGGCCGGCAGCGGCACGGCGGCGGCGGAGCCCGCGTCGACCTCGAGCGCGAGATCGGCGATCCGCAGGGTGAGCGGAAGGGGGACGGGCGCGGGGCGCGTTTCGGTGCCGGTCAAGGCGAGGGGTCAGCTTCCCGAGCTCAGGCAGTTGTCGCCGAGAGCGTCTTCGCAGGCGTTCTGGACCGGGCCGCCGCCCGAAGCGCCCTTGCAGAACCCCAGGACCGCGGTCTGGGTGTCGAAGACGATGCGCGTCAGGCGTGGTTTTTCGTAAGGTTTCTTGGTCGGTTCGCGTTCATCCATGCGTGCGATTCCCATCGCCGGCGGCAGCCGGCAGGAGCGCTTCGATGGCGCAGAGCTCGGCGACGAAGGCGAGGAGGTCGGTCTCGGCCTGGTCCGCGGAGACCGCATACTCGGCGACCAGGCGGTCCCTCACGGCCCGCAGGTCGCAGCGGCCGTCGATCGCCTCCCAGATCCGGGCGCCGACCGTGTTCAACCCGTAGAGGCCGTCGAGATCGGCCGCCTGGGCGCGGATCGGGACGAGAATCGCCTCGCCTTCGACGACGCGGAAGACGAAGTTCTCGCTGCGCTTGAAAACCCTTGCGAGGGGGCCGGGCATCGCGCCATTTCTCCTCGAAGCGGCAATTCGTTTCCGGATGTGATGATGATACCACACGGCGGTTTTCCACTCAACCGCAAGCGGCCGCCCCCCCCCCGGTCCGCAACGGCCTTCCTCCTCCTGGGATCAAAGGCCGATGCGGGTTGCCGGCGCCTGGGCGGCCCGGCCCTCCGCCGGCTGAATAACCTCGGAGAGCGGCAGGCGGCGCCCCCGAGGCATGGCCGGCGGCGGGAAAACAAGGTTCAGCCCGACGGGGAGGGGCGCGCGGCGGTTTAAAAAGCGCCGCACACCGCGGCGCCAGAGGAGCGGCAGGCAAAGAAGCAGCGCCGCGGCGCCCAAAGTTGGCGAGCGCCCCGGGGCGTCCGAAAGCGAGGCGGCGATGAAGCACCCCCCGCCCCCACCGCCGGAATCGGCCCCGCCCGCATCCTCGCCGGCGATCGTGACCGAGGCCGGGGCCGAGAGCGCGCTCTCGTCGCCGTCGGCATCGACGGCGCTGACCGCGTAGGTGATGGTGATCGCATCGCTCAGCGCCGCCGCCGTGGACGGGGCCGCTGCCGAAAGGTCCGTGAAGCCGAGTGCCGCGACCGGGCTCGACGTCAGTCGGCTGTAGCCGCTCTCTCCGCCGGCCTTGCGATAGACGTGGTAGCCGCTGACGGGGTTCCCGTTGCAGTCGGCCGCCGCCCTCCAGGAGAGCTTTACCGCCTGCGCCCCGCGGCCCTGGGCGGCGAGCCCCTGCGGACGACGCGGCAGCGGGACCTTGAGCTCGGTCGCCGGGTCGCCGAAGAAAAGGAAGGTGTCGGCCGTCTCGGCGTAGCCGTCCGACGCGTTGGCCAGCAGCGCCAGCTTGGCCGCGCGCACCGCATCGCCCAGCCGCCGGCGGTCCTCGCTGAAGATCGCCTCCATCAGCGCGTTGGAGAGCACCCGCTGGCCGTTCGCCTCGGTCATCCCGGTCGGCAAGAGCGCCGCCACCGCCCCGCCCCCCTCCGGCCGCATGAGGCTCTCGGCGAGCGAGAGGTAGTTCGCCGAGGCAAAGGCCCCCAGATAGGGATAGACGAAGTAGCCCGACAGGCAGGTCATGCCGACGACCAACGGAAGCCGGCCGGCGTTCTCCCACCGCGCGATGTCCTGCCGCGAGGCGCTCTGCTCCAGGATCTTCTCCGTCGACCAGGTGTTCACCCCGGCGTGCCCGCCGTAGTACAGGATCAGCGCCCCGGCGTTCACCGCCTGCGTCAGATCCGCGCTCAGATCGGCCGCCGCCAGATTCTCGTTCTGGTACTCCTGAAGATAGAAGCGCCCGGGCGCCGCCATCCCGGCGGCGAGCCGCTCGATCGCCTCCTCGGCCATCGCCTCGAAGACCGCCTCCCAGTTCTCCACATGGTTGTCGGCCGCAAAAAGGCTGCGTCGCTCCCAGTCCTTGGCGTTGCGCGCCCGCTCGTAGGCGACGATCTTGGCCGCCATCCGCTCGGCCTGCGCGGCGTCGGCCGCCGGAAGCCTGCCCACCGCCATCGCGCTCAGCCCCCACCGGCCCGACAGTCGGGTGTACCACTCGTCGCTCGCCGTCTCGCCCAGATGCGTGGTGTAGACGAGATAGCTCGGCACATGGTTCACCGTGCCCAGCCCGCGGTTGTCGCGGTAGTCGTAGGTCGTGTCGCCCACCAGCAGGAGATAGGCCGGCGCCGGCGGCTGCCAGTTCTCGGCCGCGTAGGCGAGAAAGTCCCGGATCGCGTGCGGAGTGGGAAAGCCGAAGCCGAACTCGTCGTAGATGTCGGCCACGTCCACCACCATCGTGCGCAGCCCCTGCGACTGCCGCAAGGCCGCAAGCTCCGCCACCCAGGGCCGCTCGGCCCCGTTCTCCCAGCCGAGCTCCCGGTGGGTGATCAGGATCCAGTCGGCCCCGTTCGCCCCCGACTGCAGCCGCGAGGGCCCGTCGAGCGTCGCGGCCGCCGGGGCGTGCATCCCGGAGGCCGTCGCCGCGGCGTAGCGCCTCTCCCCCGCCGCCCCGGCGGGCTCGGCCTCGAGCTGGTAAGGACCGCTCCCGCTGACCGCCCCGTTCACCACCCGCACCGGCGCCTCCGGGTCGCTCACGTCGTAGAGCTCGATCCCCGCTTCCGAAAAACCCCCAAGCCGGTAGCGGTATCCGCCCGCATGGCGAAACTCCAGCCGGTCGCCCGCGGCGGTGAAATCCCGCTCGTAGTACGCCTCGAACCAGTCGAAGGCCGTGCGGTCCTCCCCGCTCTCGCAGGTGACTGCCACGGTGTTGGCGCCTGCGGCGAAGCCAAGCCCCGCAAACGCCGCCTCGTGGTAGCCGATCCCGCTCCAGGCGGCGCTGCCGAGCGCCGATCCGTTCAACTCGACCGCCGCGGCATGGTCCATGTCGTAGGGGCCGTACATGCGGATCGCAAGCTCCCCGGGGCCGAGCGCCCCCGGCAGATCCAGGGTGAAGCTCTTGGGAAGCCCCGCTTGGGGGTGGGCGATCCCGCTGCCGAGCGCCACGCTCGCAAAGACCCAGCGCTCCATCTCGTCCCCGCCCGGCGCCGCCTGGAGGTAGCTCTCGTTTTGCTCGTGTCGCACGCGCGCCCAGTGGCTCGCCGCGAGCGGCCCGCCCGCGGGCGCCCCCTCGACCGTGCCCATGCGCCGGGGGGCGGCGCTGCCGGCGTCGATCAGCCAGTAGACGTTCGCCCGGCTGTACTTCGAATAGGCCCCCGGCACCGGCTCGGCGTAGAAGACGATCGCATCGCCAGGGTC
Organism: uncultured Desulfatibacillum sp.; assembly: GCA_964573635.1. Taxonomy (GTDB): domain Bacteria; phylum Desulfobacterota; class Desulfobacteria; order Desulfobacterales; family SpSt-501; genus SpSt-501. Next base: position 128,834 of record CAZNKG010000011.1, read on the forward strand.
GAGCCGCCCGTCGCCCCCCGCGTCCACGATGCGGATCGCCTGCTCGACCCCCCGGTTGAAAAGCTGCACCCGCGACAGATCGAGCGCATCGACCGTCTCGACCGCAATCCCCTGGCCGAGCAAATCGTCGCGCGTCACCCGGTGAAGCCCCTGCGCGACCGTCTCGAGCTTCACCGCCGCCCCCGCCGGCCGCTCCCAGGCCGCCGCGGCCGCCCGGTGGGCGGCGGCCGCCGCCGGCGCCTCCTCGAAGACCACCTCGACCCGGATCCGCTCCCGGTGCAAAAGCCGGCCCTGCGCCGCGTTGAAGGCGAGCGGGTGGAAGAGCACGCGCTGCTGCGCCCCCCTGCCGCTCCAGAACACCGCCGACAGCTCCGCCGCCGCCGTGGGCCGAAACCCCTCGGCCGCATAGGCCGCCTCGTCGAAGACGAAGACCTCCCGCAGCTCCTCGGCCGCCGCCGCGTGGGACGGCGCCGGGTAGATCCGATAGCCCGGAAGCGAGCGGCTCTGCGTCTCGAGCACCCGCAGCCCCGCCCGCCGCCCCGCCGGCACCTCGATCAATATCCCCTTGACCGGCAGCTCCGGCTCGCCGGGGGCGGCCGTCACCCCGTGGACGTAGTCCGGGATCCGCACCCGCTCGTACTCCTCGCCGCCGACGCGGCAGACGGTCGCGTCGATCCGCGGGGTGAGAAGCTCGAGCACGAGCCCCCCGGGCCCGGAGGTGAGCACCTCCACCCCGGGGCCGAAATCCGCACCCGGCTGGGCGCCGCCCGCAGGCTCCTTGCGCTCCGCCCCGTCGAGAACCCCGTCGCCGTCCGTGTCGCGGTTTTGCGGGTCGGTGCGCCGGGCGTACTCCTGGCCGTTCGCCGCCCCGTCGCCGTCCGCGTCCCGCCCCGCGTCATCCACCGCTGGATCGAGTCCGTGGGCGATCTCCCAGTCGTCGGCCATCCCGTCGCCGTCCCAGTCGACGCACACCGGCCCGTGCGCGGTGCGCGTCCCGGTGGCGTCCACGTCCTCGAGCCGGTAGTAGTAGATCTTGAAAGGAACCGCCCCGGCGTCGAGGAAACGGTATCCCGCCCCCTCCCCGGAGTCAGCGCCCGAGGGGATCAGCCCGGCGTTCAGCTTCACCCACGGCCCGCCCGGGCTCTCGGCCCGATACAGGTCGAACCCCTTGCTCTTCACCTCCTCGGCCGTGCGCCAGGCGACCGCCATCCGACCCTCCTCCCCCCGCGCCATAAACTCCAACAGCCGCACCGCCGTCACATTCTCGGTGAGCGCCCGGTCGGCGCCGGTGACCGCGAAAGCCTGGAAGGCGCCGTTCGAGTCGGACTGCAGGTCGCTTTCGAGCGTCCCGCGGCTCGTCCAGCTCGTCTTGTCCCAGCTGTAGGCCTTGAGGTTGTCGGCCCCCGCGCCTCCGTCGGCCTGGCAGAGGAGATGAATCGTGTTGCCGGTATCGCGTGCGAGCTCGATGAAGTTGCAGTCGGCGCCGGTGTCGACGTTCGTCTCCGACCCCCAGGCGCCGGTGATGTCGGAGGTATGCCGGTACTTGAGATTGGCCGAGTCGGAGTAGGCGATGACGGCATGGCCCTGGTGGCTCGCGCCCGACTCGAAGGCGATCGCAAATCTCCGGCCGTACCAGGCGGTATACCAAAGATCGCTCGTGATGGTCCGCGATGTCCCCCAGCCCGCGCCGCTCCAGTCCAACGTGAAGAGGTCGTCGTTTGCGTCCCCGATGGCCGCAAGCAGCTTGCTTGAGTTGGGATCGGCGGCGAGCTCCACCCAGAGGATGGATCCTGCCGCGGCGCTCGTCTTCTCCTTGCGCGCCGATTCCCAGGCGCTGCCGGTCCAGGTCCAGCTGTAAAGGGTGGTCGTGTTGCTCGCCCAGGCGAATACAGCCTGGTCCGCGTAGGTGCCGGCGCGCATGTACTTGACATCCAAACCGATCTTGCCGGCGTCCGTCGGGCACTCGGAGGCGGTCGAGGTGAATTTCTTCTCGCTTCCCCAGGAGCTCGAATCCCCGTCCCAGATCAGCCCTCCGACGTGTTTGCTCGCGTTGAGCGCGATCAGCGCGATCTGGTTCGAGCCGGGCCGCGCGTCCATGCGCAGGATGCTGAACGGTTGATAGTAATCGCTCGAGAAGTTGTAGGTGCTGCCGTTGACCGTCCAGGAGCTGCCGTCGTGAACCCAGTATTTGATCTGATAGTTCGACGAAGTCGCGGCCGCGATCAGCAGCCGGCCGCTCTGGCTCTCGTAGGCCGCCGCGAAGCAGCGGGAGTCCGAGGTCGCGACCGCGCCGAGGCTCGCCGTCGTCCAAACGCTCCCGTCGTAGAGCGCGGCGTAGAGCGTGTTGCCGTCGGTGCCCACCGCCACCACCGCCTGCTTCTTCCCGTCCGCGCTCGTCGCCGCCGTGTGCCACTTGAGAACGCCGGAGTTGTTCGTGTCGTAGGCGGTCGATTCACTGCCCCAGTCCGTACCGTCGAAGGTGCGGTAGCGGACGACGTCCGTGTTCGCGCTCGACTCCGTGTAGGCCACCAGCGGCGTGCTGTAGCCCAGCCCGGTTACGCGGCCGAAGTAGATGGCGTCCGTCGTGCCGTTGTCGTCGAAGTAAAGAAACCCCTGGTCCCGGCTCCCGGCCGGGGATTTCTTCTCAAGGGAGATATAGATATCCGCGTTCTCGCCCGTATCGGTTTCCGGCTGGCCCCAGGCCGAGCCGCTCCACTTCCAGGAGTAGACGCTCCCGTCGGTGGTGTCGGCGGCGATGACGACGTGATCGATCCCCCCCGTCCCGAGCTTGACGCCCACGTCCGGATTCCACCAGCCGGCGGCATCCATGTCCTGGGTCGTCGTCCATGACGACCCGTCGAAAAAAGCGGTCCAGATATCTCCTCCCATTGGATCGTGCGTCGCCAGATGGATGCTGCCGGTGTCGTCGGCCGCAACGCTCAGGCCCAAGTTGTTCATAATGTTAACTGAATCGATAACGGTGTTCGGTCCGCTGAAGCTCGTGTAAGGGCTGTCGGCGTAGTACTCGTAGATCACAGGCGAATAGGTGCAAAACACGTGCACGCGGTCTTGGCTGTCGACCTCCACCGTCGGCTGGCCTCGAGTCGCGCTAGCCAGCTCGATTTTTGAATTCCAGCCTCCGGATACGCTGCCGGTGGCATAGTATGGCCGATAGGTGCCGCTGCCGCCGGTTTCCTCCTCGCACCAGGCCACATGGGGGTTGCCCCCGCTGTCCAAGGCAATGGTCGGCTGGTAAAGGGCGGGTTGAGCTACGCTGAAATCGTCCGTGTTCGTCGAAAGAATTTCACTTCCGGTCGAGGTCTCCTGCAGGTTTTTCCAGTAGGTCGAGCTGCTCCAGTTGCTGAGGTCGATCAGCTTCGCGTAGTACAGGTAGTCGTCGGCCACCTGGAAAACGAGGTGGATCCTACCGTTCGCCCGGTCGATGTCGATCGCGGGATAATAGCACACGCTGGAGGTGTTCAAGACGATCCCGCCGCTTCCGCAGAGCATGACGGGCGTGTTCCAGGAGGTTCCGGTGGTGTCGCTCGACTTGTTCATGTAAACCCGGTACTGGCCGCCGACATATCCCAACCAGACCGCGTACCAGTAGCCGTCCGCGTCGCGCACGAGCTTGCGCGGGCCGCGGTAGCCGAGCGCCAAATCGCCCGTGATGTTCCCCACGTAGGTGCTGCTCGCCACCTGGGTTCCGGCGAAAACTTCAGTGGTTGGGGAACATAAGGCCGCCAGCCACAGGATGACGTGAAAGCATTTAAGGGACATCCATGCTTTCATGCTTTGACCTCCTAAAGAAGCCTTTAGGGACGTTCTTAACTCTTTAATTTAAAGTATCGACCGCGGACCGCCACGCCGGCGGCGATCCCGTGCGCCGCCCCGATGCGCGGCGCCATGGCGCCGCGAGACCAATTGGATCGCGCCTCTCACAAGGTGGTAAAGGCGGGCGCACCCTGCGGCCAGCCGGCGGCCGGGGTCTATCCGCCGGCCGCGGCGTTCCACGGCGACGACTTTTCCCAAGACAGCGCCGGCCGTGACCGGCGCATCCGGCTGCGGGGAGGCGTCCCCCTTGGTTTGGAAGGCCGCCGCGGCGGCCGGCGCATCGGAATCGGCCTTGCGGGCGATCGCGACGACCCGGTGAGCCAGGAGCCGGCCGGGGAATGCAACGCACACGACGACGTCACCGATGCGCACCCCTTCGGGGTCGACCGGTGCGACCCAAAGCGTGTCGCCGGAGCGGATGGTGGGGTGCATGCTGGCCCCCCGGGCCCGGAAGCGGACCGGGCGGCCGGCGCGCAGGCAATCGGCGATCAGGCCGGGAAAAAGCATCGGATGCGGAGGCCAGGGCGGATCAGGCGCATGGCCCGGATGGCTCACGCTGCTGCTTTAAGCCTCGCAGCGGCTCGGAGGATCTCCGCATGCGCGGAGCCCCCGGGGCAGTATTCGCAGCTTCCGTGGGGCGGGACATCGATCCCCAGGCAAGCGGCGCGCAGGTGCGCCACCCGGCAAAGAAAGTCCACCGGACGGGCGGGATCGCCGCACTCGAGAGCGGCGTGGGCGGGGCAGCTGCCGCAAAGCGCATGCAGGCCGCAGGCACCGCACTTCGCGCCCGGCGCGCGGCGCCGCTCGCGCACGCGCGCGAGGCAGGCCTCCCAGCCCTCACGGAAGCTTCCGCCGCGCAGATCGAACCCCTCCTCGGCCGAGATGACGCAGGGCCGCAGGCGGCCGTAGGGATCGACGGCGAAGGCCGTGGCCCCCCCGCCGCAGCGGTAGAGCGGCTCGGGGGATGATGGGGCCGGCGCGGCGGGGCGCCGCCCCGCGAACGCGGCGAGCGCAGCGGCCCGCTCCGGGTCGGCGAGATCGAGCGCCACGGCCTCCTCGGCGGAAAGCCTCAGGTCCAGCACCTCCCGGCTGCCGTCGCAGCGCGCGTTGAGCAGCGCGTCGAAGCGGAAGGGAAGCCCCAGCGCATCCCGGGCCAGGCGCTTCATCGCCGGCACCTCGTCCCGATTCAGGATCGAAACGGTGCTCTTGAGCTTGAGGGGCAAGCCGCGCTCGCGCAGCAGCCCGATGCCCGCCAGGCAGCGCGCGAAGGACCCGGCCGCCCCGGTCACGCGCTCGCAGGTCGCCGGTGTCGCGCCGTAGAGGGTGACTTCGATCGAAAACGGACGGTAGCGCGCCAGGTGATCCGCCACCTCCGGGGTGACCAGCGTCGCGTTGGTGAAGAGCGTGACCAGCAGCCCCTTTTCCTTGGCGCCGGTGTAGATCTCGAGAAAATCGGGCCGCAGCAGGATCTCCCCGCCCGTGAGCAGGACCCAGAGGCAGCCGGCATCGGCGATCTCGCCCAGGAGCCGGAGCACTTCGGCCGTGCCGAGCTCGCGCCGGGCGGCGGCCGCGTCGCCGGCCGCAAGGTTGTTGTAGCAGTGCCGGCAGCGGTTGTTGCAGCGCCGGGTGAGCTCGAGCGTCCCGCCGAGCGGCACGCGCCGGGCGCCGACGCGC
>CAZNKG010000012.1:0-109689 GCA_964573635.1 uncultured Desulfatibacillum sp.
ACACGAGGCCAGAAGAGCCGATTCGGCGGCCGTTGTCAAGCGCGGGCGGGGCGTTACAGCGCGCCCTGCGCCGTGCGGCGGATAATCTCCTCCTGGTGGAACTTGTCCAAGTCCACGAAATAGTCGGAGTAGCCCGCGACCCGCACGAGCAGGTCGCGGTGGTCCTCCGGGGCGGCCTGGGCCCGGCGCAGCGTCTCGGTGTCGACGACGTTGAACTGGATGTGGTGGCCGTTCAGCCGGAAATAGGTGCGGACGAGCTGCGCGAGCTTGTCGAGGTCGCCCTCGGTCCGCAGGACGCTCGGCAGGAAGCGCATGTTGAGCAGCGTCCCGCCCGATTTGACCTGGTCCATCTTGGCGAGCGAGCGGATCACGGCCGTCGGGCCGCTGCGGTCCGCGCCGTGGGCGGGCGAGGTGCCGTCGGACTCGGGCTCGCCCGCGCGGCGGCCGTCGGGGGTCGCGCCGAGCATCTTCCCGAAGTAGACGTGGCAGGTCGTCGAGAGCATGTTCAGGTGGTAGACCGTCCCCTTCGTGTTGGGCTTGCCGTCGATCGCCGCCAACAGCGAGGCGTAGACCCGCTGCATGATCGCATCCGCGCGGTCGTCGTCGTTGCCGAAAAAGGGGGTGCGGTTGCGCAGCCGCAGGCGCAGCGCCTCCTCGCCCTCGAAGTTCTTGGCCAGCGCGGCGAGCAGGCGCGCCATCGGAACCGCGCCCTCCTCGAAGACGTGGGTGCGGATGGCCGAGAGGCTGTCGGTCGCCGTGCCGATCCCGCAGCACTGGATGTAGTTCGTGTTGTAACGCGGCCCGCCGTCGGTGTAGTCGCGGCCCGCTGCGATGCAGTCGCGGATCACAACCGACAGAAAGGGCGCCGGCATCTCTTTCGCGTAGAGGCGCTCGATCAGGTTGTTCACACGGACCTTGAGGTCGACCACCCAATTCAGCTGCGCCTCGAAGGCCGCGTAGAGCTCCTCGAAGGAGGCCCAGGCGGCCGCATCCCCAGTCCGCGGCCCGACCTGCCGCCCGCTTACCGGGTCCCGGCCGTCGTGGAGCGCGAGCTCGAGCACCTTGGGGACGTTCAGGTAGCCGGTCAGGATGTAGGCCTCCTTGCCGAAGGCGCCCGTCTCGATGCACCCGCTGCAGCCGCCCTCGCGCGCGTCCTCGACGCGCTTTCCGGCGCGCACCATCTCCATCACCGTCTCGTCGGCGTTGAAGAGCGCGGGGTAGCCGTAGCCCTTGCGGATGACGCGGCAGGCGGCCTTGAGGAAGCGCTCCGGGGTCCGGGCGCTCACGTGGACGCTCGCCTGGGGCTGGAGGAGGCGGAGCTCCTCGGCGACCTCCAGGATGAGGGTGCTCATCTCGCCCACGGCGTCGGCGCCGTCCGCGGTGAGACCGCCCAGGTTCACGTTGGCGAAGTCGTTGTAGGTGCCCGATTCCCGGGCGGTGACGCCCACCTTGGGCGGGGCCGGGTGGTTGTTGAACTTGATCCAGAAGCAGGCGACGAGCTCCTTCGCCTGCTCGCGGGTGAGGCTCCCCGCGGCGATCCCCTGTTGATAAAAGGGCTCGAGGTGCTGGTCGAGATGCCCGGGGGTCATGGCGTCCCAGCCGTTCAGCTCGGTGACGATGCCGAGGTGGACGAACCAGTACATCTGCAGCGCCTCCCAGAGGTCGCGGGGAGCCTCGGCCGGGACGCGCCGGCAGACGGCCGCGATGCGGGCAAGCTCCGCGCGGCGGACGGGGTCGGCCTCGGCGGCCGCCAGCTCCTCGGCGAGCCGCGCGTGGCGCTCGGCGAAGATCACGGCCGCCTCGCAGGCGATCGCCATGGCCTTGAGCTCCTCGGCGCGGTCGGCGGCCGTCGGGTCGTTCAGGTAGTCGAGGGCGGCGAGGCGGCCGGCGATCTCCGCCTGGAAGTCGCGCATGCCCTTGCGGTAGATGAGCCCGTCGAGGGCCGTGTGGCCGGGGGCGCGCTGCTCCATGAACTCGGTGAACAGCCCCGCCTCGTAAGCGCGGCGCCACTCCTCGGGCACCGCGGCGAAGATGCGCTCGCGCAGGCTGCGCCCCCGCCAGAAGGGGATCACCTCGGCGGCGTAGGTCGCGATGTCGGCCGCGTCGATGCGGTAGGCGGTCATCGGCCGCGAGTTGAGGATGCGCAGGTCCTCGGCGCTGTGGCAGGTGAGCTCCGGGAAGGTCGGGACGGCCTTGGGCCGGGGGCCGCGTTCGCCCACGATGAGCTCCCCCGAACCGATCCAGATCGTCTTTTTCTCGCAGAGGTGCTTGAAGTTGAGGGCGCGCAGCACCGGAACCGAAAACTTCCCGGCGTTTTCGCGGGTGAACTCGGTCGTGAGCCGCGCGCGCTCGATCGAGATCGACGGCGGGGTCTCGAGGCTCTCTTTTCTGAGGCGCTCGATTCTCGGGGTCATGGCGTCATCCTCCGATGGTGACGGTCAGGCCGAGGCCCGAGAGGCGCCGGGCGGCGGCGGACACGCGCTCGGCCGGAAGCGGCGGCGCCCCCTCGGCGCGGCAGGCCAGCCCGAGCCGGCGGTATTTGGCCGCGGCGGCGGGATGAAAGGGCAAAAGATCCACCGGGTGGGCGCGCGGCAGGGCGGCGATGAAGCCCGCGAGCGCCTCGAGCGACTCCGGGTCGTCGTTCAAGCCGGGGACAAGCGGGATGCGGATGCGCAGCGCCGCCCCCGCCGCCGAAAGCGCCCGGAGGTTTGCAAGGATCCGCCCGTTGCCGGAGCCGGTGTGGCGGCGGTGGCGAAGCGGGTCGACCGTCTTCAAATCGTAGAGAAAGAGGTCGGTCAGCGGCGCGACCCTGGCCATGACCGCCGCCTCCGCGCAGCCGCTCGTGTCCACCGCCCGGTGGATCCCGAGGGCCCCGCACGCCTCGAGGAGTGCGGTCAGAAATTCCGGCTGGCCGAGAGGCTCCCCGCCCGAGAAGGTGACCCCGCCGCCGGACTCGTCGTAGAAGGGGGTGTCGCGGCTCACCGCGCCGACCACCTCGGCGACGGTGGCCGTCCGGCCGGTGCGCACCCGCGCCTCGGCCGGGCAGGCGTCGGCGCAGCGGCCGCAGCCCCGGCAGCGTTCGCGGTTCCAGTCGCCCCCCCCGGAAGCGGGCCGCAGGGCCCCCGCCGGGCAGGCCTCCACGCAGGCCCCGCAGCCGACGCAGCGCTCGGGCAGGGTGACGACCGGCGGGGCGTGGGCCCAGCTCTCGGGGTTGTGGCACCACCAGCAGGCAAGGGGGCAGCCTTTCAGGAAGACGGTCGTGCGGATCCCCGGGCCGTCGTGGGTGGCAAAGCGCATGATGTTGAAGATCGCGCCGGTCGGCGGTTCGGGCGGGGGGTGGGGTCGGGGCGTCACGCGCGTGCCTCAGGGGTCCGGCGGTTTTTCGAGGGCGCCCCCCGCCGGGGGGGCGGCGCCGGGTTGACGACCAAATGGTCAGACCTTCTGATGAGCATATAACCTGGTGGGCGGCGGTTGTCAAACGCGGTCACATTTCGGTGCCGCCGGGCGCCGCGGATGTGGTATAGCGGGCTCTGGAAACCCAACCCGAAGGGGGGTCCCGGAATGGAGTTCGAGGCCGTCCGCAAAAACACCGCGCCCGAGATGGTCGTGGCGCAGATCCTGAAGAAGATCGCCGCCGGGGAGCTCGGGGCTGGCGCCCGGCTGCCGGCGCAGCGCGAACTCGCGGCGCGCCTGGGCGTCGGGCGCTCCTCGGTGCGGGAGGCGCTGAACGCCCTGGCCGTGATGGGATACCTGGAGGTCCAGCAGGGGCGCGGGACCTTCATCGCTGCCGCGCCGCCGGGCGACGAGCCCCCGGTCGCCAAACTCCGCGCCGCTCTCCGGGCCGGAAGCCTCCTCGACCTGATGGAGGTGCGGGAAGCGCTCGAATGCCGGGCCGCCGCGCTCGCCGCCGAGCGCGGCGAAAGCGGTCATCTCCGGCGCCTGCGCCAGGCGCTGAAGGAGATGGAGGCGGACCCCGCGGACTACGAACGGTTTCTAAGGGCCGACATCGATTTTCACACGGCGCTCGCGCAGGCGACGGGGAACCCCGTCTTCAGCGAGATGCTCGCCCTGGTTCTCCAGAAGGTCGTCGCCCACCACGCGGCGCTGCGGACCGGGCGGCTTTCGCCGAAGTACCGCGAGCGCTCGGTCCAGACGCTGCGCCAGGTCCTCTCCCGGATCGGGAAAAAGGACGGCGCCGGCGCGGCCGCCTCGATGCTGGACCACCTGAGCGCGATCCGCTACGAGCTGCGCCAGATCCTGTAGGGACGGGGTCGCATCGCCCACAACCCTTTTCGGTGTCAGGTGGCGTCATATCCATTCGCAGCGTGCTGGTGGCCGCCATGCTGGTCTTGGCCCTGGCGCCGGCCGCCCGGGTCGGCGCCCTGGGGGTCGGCCGGATTGCGGCCGGTGTCGCCGCCGAGGCGCAGGCGCGCGTCAACCACGATCTCGGCATCGTGCGCGAGCGCCTATCGGGAGGAAGTCGGGGAGCTCGCAGGCGCCTTCGAGCGCGTCCGGCGCGACTGCGAGGCGCTTAAAAACCGGGTGCGGGACTGCCGGGACCTTTTGCGGCTACCGGCCCTCGAAGCGCGGCGGCCGTTTTTCGATGAAGGCGCGGCGGGCCTCCTCGAGGTCGCGGCTGCCGAAGGCTTCGCGCACCAGGCGCTCGGCTTCGGCCGCAGCCTCCCCGTCGGGGGCGAGCCGCTCCCCGATGCGGTTCAGGAGGCGCTTGATGCCCTTCAGGGCGAGGGGGGCGTTCGCCGCGATCTCGGCGGCGAGCGCGTAGGTGAAGGGTTCGAGCTCGGCGCGGGCGACGACGTGGTTCGCCATCCCGAGCGCGCGGGCCTCCGGCGCCGGGATGGCCCGGCCGGTGAGGAGGATCTCGGCCGCGGCCGAAAGCCCGATGCGCCGCACGATGCGCAGCATCCCCGGCAAGGGGTAGACGAGCCCCATGCGCGCGGCGGGGATCCCCAGGCGGACGTCGGCGGCCGCGACGCGGATGTCGGCGGCGAGCGCGAGCTCGCAGCCGGCCCCGAAGGCCGAGCCGTTCAGCATGGCGATCACCGGGAACGGGTAGGCGGTCAGGCTCGCGGCCGCCCGGTCCACGAGGCGCGCGCTTTCGCCGTCCGCGCCGGCGCCGAGCGCCTCGATGTCGAAGCCGGCGGAGAAGGCCGCCTCCCCCGCCCCGCGCAGGACGACGGCGCGGATCTCCGGCGCGCGTTCAAGCTCCGCCACGGCCTCTGCGAGCGCCGCGAGCAGCGCGGGGGTGAGGGCGTTGCGCTTCTCCGGGCGGTTCAGAACCACCGTCGCGACGGCCCCCTCCCGGCGCACCGCCACCGGCTCGACGTCCATCGCCGCCCCGCCTTCAGCGCAGCTCGCCGGTCGTGCTGATCAGGCCGCCGTCGACGTAGAGGGTCTGGCCGGTGATGTAGTCTGCGGCCGGCGAGGCGAGGAAGACCGCCGCCCGGCCGATGTCCTCGGGCTCGGCCCAGCGGCCGAGGGGGGTGCGCCGGTTCACGGCCTCGCGGAAGGCCGGGTCGCTCCAGAGCCCGGCGGTGAGGTCGCTGCGGGTGAATCCCGGCCCGATGGCGTTGACGCGGATCCCCCGCGGCGCCCACTCCACGGCGAGCGCGCGGGTCAGCTGGCGGACGCCGCCCTTGGTCATGGCGTAGGCGGCGACCCCGGGGCGGGCGAGCTCGCCCATGATCGAGCCGATGTTGACCACCGCGCCGGGCTTGCCGGAGCGGAAGCGCTCGGCGGCGAAGGCCTGGCAGAGGGCGAAGACCGAGGTCAGGTTGAGGGCGACCAGTGCCTCGAGCTCGGCGGCGGAGAGCTCCTCGGCCGGGCCGCGGACGATGCCGCCGGCGTTGTTGACCAGAATGTCGACGCCCCCGGTCTGCGCCGCGATGGAGGCGAACAAGCCGGGGATCTCCGCGACGCGGCGCATGTCGCAGGCGGCCGTGCGCACGGGGCGCCCGGCAGCCTCGAGCGCGGCCGCCGCGGCGGCGAGCTTCTCCGCGGAGCGCGAGACGAGCACGAGCTCGGCCCCGGCCGCGGCCATCGCGCGGGCGATCCCCAGGCCGATTCCGCGGCTGCCGCCGGTGATGAGCGCAATTTTTCCATCGAGTCGAAAGGGGTCCATGGTCGATTCCTCGTTTCGGGTTCGGGGGCGCGCGGCCCCGCCGAGGGGCTATAGCATAAAAACGCCCCGGGGCCCAGGCGGGCGGCGGCGCTACCAGGCGGTCATGTCGAGCAGCGCGCGGGTCACCGCCGCGCGGTCGCGGGCCCGGTCGAAGGCGCGGGCGGCCTCGGCGGCGGGGAAGCGGTGCGAGACGATCCGGCCGGGGGCGATCGCCCCCGCGGCCGCGAGCGCGACCGCCTCGGGGTAAAGCCCGCGGCCGCCCTTGGCCGCGCGCACCTCGAGCTCCCGGGAGAGGATGAGGGCCGCCGGGATGGGGGTGTCCCCGCCCACCAGGACGACGGTCGCCCCCGGTCGGGCGGCGCGCGCGATCAAGGCGCCGGCCGAGGGGTGCCCGGAGGTCTCCACGAGCAGCGCCTCGGGGCATCGCCCGGCGGCCGCCTCGGGGGAGGCGACGCGGGCGACCCCCAACCGGGCGGCGAGCCGGCGGCGGCGGGCGAGCGGCTCGAGCAGGCGCACGGAGCGGCCTTCCCCCTGGAGGAGCAGCGCCGCCGCGATCCCGATCGGGCCCCCGCCGATGACGAGCGCCGCCCCCGGCCGGTCGGCGACCTGCTCGCGCAGATGCAGGCCGACGGCGACGGGCTCGAGGACGGTGGCGGTTTGGTCGTCGATGGCGGGCGGCAGCGGCACGGCGCGCGCGGCCGGGACGAGGACGCGCTCGGCCATGGCCCCGGGCTCCGAGATCCCCAGGTAGGTCGCGCGGTCGCAGAGATGGGTCGCGCCGCGGCGGCAGGCCGGGCACGGATCCACGGCCGCGGCCGCGCGGATGCAGCAGCCGGCCGGATCGATCGTCACCCGTTCGCCCACGCGCGCCCCCGGGACCCCCGGGCCGGCCTCCGCGATCACCCCGGCGACGTCGTGCCCGGGGATGAGCGGCAGGGTCCCGAAGCGCCCCTCGAAGAGGTGCAGGTCCGTGCCGCAGATCCCGGCCGCCGTGACGCGCACCACGACCTCGCCCGGCCCCGGCCGCGGGTCCGGAAGGCGGGCGATCTCGATGCGTCCCGGCGCGGCGATGCGGAGGGCGCGCATGGGCTACTCCATCGGGCCGAACTGGGTGAACTCGACCATGACCCCGTTCGGGTCGCGGCAGGTGAGGCCGGCGGAGATCCCGCGGCCCGGGATCTCGTAGGCGATCGGCGGGCAGACGATCGGGACGCGGCGCGCCTCGAGCCGCGCGCAGAGCTCGCGGATCCGCTCCGTCAGGAAAATGAGCAGCACGTCGGGGGCGGCGGTCCGGGCGCGGATCAGGCGCCGCGGGGCGAAGGACGGGGATTGGAAGGCCAGCAGGCCGACCATCCCCTCGACCGCATCCCCGGACTGAAGCGCGACGATGCGCACCCGCGCGCCGGGCACGCCGAGCAGCCGCGCCTCGCCCGCGGAGGCGATCTCCTGGTCGTAGAAGACCGTGAGGCCCAGCGTGTCGCGGTAGAAGGCGAGCGAGGCCTGCAGGTCGTCGACCACGAGGGTCGTGCGCCGCGTCGGGCCGACCGCGGCGCGCCCGCCGTCGGGGGAAAGCTCCCCGAAGCGCATGACGGCGACGAGGACCCCGTCCGGGTCCTTGCAGGTGAAGCCGGCGGCCGGGCCGCGCCGGGGGATCTCGTACCGGACGGGGGGGCTTACGATCGGCGCCCCGGCCGCGGCGACCCGTTCGTAGAGGGCGGCGAGGTCGAGCTCCTCGGCCATGAAGAGCAGCGCCGTGTCGAGCGGCAGGCCGAGCGAGGCGATCTCGCGGCGCGGTGCGATGGGCTCCTGCCGGAAGGACAACAGCCCGACCATTCCGTTCACGCTCTCCCCGCCCTGCAGCGAGACGAGCCGCACGCGGGCCCCCGGCACCCCGAGCAGCCGGCCGGTCGCCTCGGCGGCGATCTCTTGGTCGTAGAAGACCTTCATCCCCAGCGCGCCGCGGTAGAAGGCGAGCGATCGTTCGATGTCGGTGGCGACAAGGGTCGTGCGGCGCAGGGTGCTGATCATGGCCCCGGATCCTTTTCGACCTGGCAGCGGAAGCGGCGGTTCGGCGTCGATCCGGCGGCCGGGTCGCGCAGGGCGTCGGCGGTGAGCCGGTTTACGTTGGCGGAGCCGTCGCCCGGGTTGCCCCAGCCGAAATCAACGACCACAAGCCCCGGCGGGATGCGGTCGCTCACCCGCGCCGCGAGGGCGATGCGTCCCGCGGGCGAGCGCAACGCGACGCGGTCGCCGCCGGCGATGCCCCGCGCCGCGGCGTCCTCCGGGCTCAGGGCCGCGCAGCCCTCGGGCTCGAGGCGCCGCAGCGCCGGGACGTTGCGGTAGCGCGTGTGGATATAGGCCCCGGGGCGCCGCGTCGTCCCGATCAGCGGGAACTCGGGCGTCGGGCCGGGCGGCGGGTCGAACGCCGGCCGCGGATCCAGGCCGTAGGCTCCCAGGCGCTCGGGGCAGAGCTCCACCTTGCCCGAAGGGGTCGCGAATCCCGCCGCGAGGTAGCGGCGCTCGGCGGCCGGCCCCGAGACGCGGACGTAGGTTTCGGCCTCCAGACGGTCGAAGGCGACCCCGCTCGGGCCGATCCGGTGCTGGACATACTCGCGGCCGTTTCGCCAGGGGAAGCGGTCGGCGACACCCAGCCGTTCGGCGAGCTCGCGCTCGATATCGTACCACGGCCGCGCCTGGCCGATCGGCGCGATCACCGGCCGGTTGAAGCCGATCCAGGCGCCCTGGGGGACGGCGAACGGCTTGAAGCCGAGCCGCTCGAAGCCGGTGCAGCCCGGAAGGACCAGGTCGGCCCGGGCGGCGGTCGCGGTCAGGAAGAGGTCGCAGACGACGAGGAAATCGAGCCGGGCGAGCGCGGCGGCGACCCGGGCTTCGTCGGCCGCGCTCAACAGCGGGTTTCCGTGGTAGACGAGCATGGCCAGGGGCGCCGCCGCGCCGCCCGCGAGCAGGGCGTCCAGCACCTCCGGGAAGACCGCCCCGGGGAAGAGCGGCCGCCGCTCGAAGCCGATCGGCTTCGCCGCGGGCCCCGGGTGCGGGGTGGGGGCGAGCGGCAGGTGAGGCGGGAAGCGGTTCCCGCCGGCGACATCGAGGTTCCCGGTCAGGGCTATCAGCAGCCCGATCGCGCGGGCGGTCGCGACGGCGTTGGGGTGCATGTCGAGGCCGTTTCCGAAATCGATCAGCGCCGGGCGGCTCGCGGCGTAGCAGCGCGCCGCCGCCGCGATCCGGCCGGCCGCCACCCCGCAGCGGGCCTCGGCCCATGCCGGCGTGAAGCGCTCGAGGTGGGCGGCGAAGTCCGCGAACCCTTCGGTCCAGCGCCCGACGAACTCGCCGTCGGCCAGGCCCTCGGTGACCACGACGTTGAGCCAGGCGAGGGCGAGCGCGAGATCGGTGCCGGGCGCAACCGGGAGGTGAAAGGCGGCCCGGTCGGCGAGCGGCGTGCGGACGGGGTCGACCACGATCAGCGGCACCCCGCGCTTGAGGTTCCGCGGGATCGCCTCGCTCGCCGCCGATACCCGCGTCGCCCGGCTGGGGTTCGCCCCCCAGAGCACCATGCCGCGCGTCGCGGCGTAGTCGGGGAGGGCCGCGCCGAAGGGGGCGGGGCTCAGGCCGCAGGCGAGGTGGAAGCCGAGATGGCTCGGCAGGTGGCAGAGGTGGCCCGCGCCGGTCGCGTTGGGGGCGCCCAGCGCGGCGAAGAGCTGGGCGAAGGCGTCGAGCACCCCCGGGCCGGGGATGTGGCCGCGGAAGACCGCGAGCGCCCCCGGCCCCCGGCGGTCCAGGGCCGCGCGGAATTTATCCGCGACGAGATCGAGCGCCCGGTCCCAGGAGATCTCCCGGAAGCCCGCGGAAGATTTCAGAAGCGGCCGGGTCAGGCGGTCGGGGGCGTGGGCGATCGCCGCCGCCCGGGCGCCTTTCATGCAGAGCCGGCCGCGGCTGACCGGGTGGCGCACGTCGCCGGCCGCGCGGGCGATGCGGCCGCCCGCCACCGTGAGGCGCATCCCGCAGCCGGTGGCGCACCAGGCGCACAACGTCTCTTTCACGTCAAAGGTCATGGCCTGCGCCCTCCCGGGCGGCCGGTCAGGCCGTCGGCGTCATCTGCGGGGCGGCCGCCGCCGAGGCTTTGGCGCGCCGGCGGTTCACGATCCATTGCAGCAGGAGCAGCGCCGCCGCGCAGGCGATCCCGACCGCGTCGGTCGTCGCCTCGGGCATGACCATGGCGATTCCCGAGAGGCCCAGCAGAATCTTCCGCCACAGCGGCTCGACGCGGCCGATGCCCCAGAGGTAGCCGGTAAGCCCCGCCCCGAGGACGACGGTCCCGGCGAGGACGAGGGCGCTGTTGTAGAGGGTCGCCTGCCAGGGCCCCTGCAGAACGAGCGAGGGCTCGAGCACGAAGAAGATGGGGATGAAGTAGATGATCACCCCCAGGCGCATGGCGGCCCAGCCGGTCTTCATCGGCGGCGCGTCCGCGATGGCCGCCCCGATGAAGGCCGCCATGGCGACGGGGGGCGTGATGACCGCGAGCATCGGGTAGTAGACGAGGAAGAGGTGCACCGCCATCTTGTTCAGCCCGAGCTGGACGAGCGCCGGCGCCATGCTGATGGCGAGAAAGATGTAGGCGGCGACGTCCAGGCCGACGATGCCCATGATGTAGCAGGCGACGATCCCCAGGAGCAGGATGAGGTAGATGTTCCCCGCGCCCAGCCCCACGAGGCCCGCCGCGAAGGAGGCCGAGGTCCCGGTGATGACGAGCCCCACGATGATGTAGGCGAACGGGGCGATCAGCGCGATCATCTGGGCGATGAGCTTGCCGATGATGACGATCGCGGTCCCGATGCGTCGGAGGTTCATGCGCGTGCGCCGGTGGCCGTAGGAGAGCACGAAGAGCAGCGCCGAGGCGTAGTAGGGCGTCACCTCGCCCCAGCGCATGTAGAGCAGCCCCCAGATCAAGAACGCGATGACGAACAGGAACTGCCAGCCCCAGCGCAGCGTCGCCTTCCAATCGGGGATCTCCTCGCGCGGCAGCCCGGCGAGTCCGATTTTGGCGGCGTACATGTCCACCTGGATCAGCAGGCCGAAGTAGTAAAAGAAGGCCGGCAGCGCGGCGCACATGACGATCTCGGAGTAGGGGATCTCGGTGATGATCGCCATGACGAAGATGATCATCCCCATGACGGGGGGCATCAGCACCCCGCCCGTCGAGGCGCAGGCCTCGATCGCCCCGGCGAGGTGGGGCGGGTAGCCGATGCGCTTCATCGCCGGGATCGTCACGGTGCCGGTCGAAATGACGTTGGAGATCGGGCTGCCGCTCAGCATCCCGAAGAAGCCGCTCGCAATCACCGCCACCTTGGCCGGGCCGCCGCGGAAGCGGCCCATGAGGCAGTT
Source organism: uncultured Desulfatibacillum sp. (assembly GCA_964573635.1). Classification (GTDB taxonomy): domain Bacteria; phylum Desulfobacterota; class Desulfobacteria; order Desulfobacterales; family SpSt-501; genus SpSt-501. Next base: position 11,537 of record CAZNKG010000012.1, read on the forward strand.
GGCGAGGTCGATGAAGAAGTCCCCGGCGCCGGTGGCGAGCAGCATGCCGGCGAAGATGAGAAAGCCGACGAGGATCCCGCCGGTGAGCTTGCCCGGCAGCCCGATGATCCCCTCCCCGCCGTAGATCGCGTAGCTCACCACCTCCTCGAGCGAAAACCCCATGCCGTAGAGAAAGCCCGGCATGCTTTCGGCCGCCAGCGGGTAGAACCCGAGCAGGAGGCAGACGGCGAAGAAGACCCAGCCGCCGATCCGCCGGCAGGCCTCCAGCATGAGGGCGCTGTAGATGACGGCGACGGCCAGCGAGAAACGATCGGGGGCCGGCAGCCAGCCGATGTAGACGATGTCATGGTTGTGTTGGATGAAGTAGGCCGGTATGGCGAAGCTCACCGCCGCCATGACGATGTCGTACCACGGAAGCCGCCCCTTGTCTTGCTTGCGCGCGGGAAGGGTCAGGAACGCGCCCGGCAGGAACACCATGTAAAGGATGTAGAAATAGACGCTGCTCGGCAGCGCGTAGCCGAAGACCGTGGTGTTGGTCATGTAGCAGCTCGCCGCGGCGATGCCGATCACGGTGAGCACGATGAAGGCGGCGCGCGCGGCCAGCGGCAGGCCGGCGTAGCGGCCGGAGTCGGTGTCCGGGTTCTGGGGTTTGGGCGGCTTCGCCATGCGAACGGCTCCTTTGCCGGCGCCCCGCCCTCCTTCCGCCGAGGGGGGCCGGGCGCCGCTTCGAATTCGTCCGGGCGCGCTCCGCCCGGAGGAGTGCGCTACATCTTGGCCAGGCGCGCGGCGATTTCCGCGTCCGAGAGGACCTCGAGCCGCGGGATGCCCTTCTCCCGCTTGTAGCCCTCCCACAGCTCGGTCCACTTGGCGTCGTTCGGGTCGACCTTGATCTTCTGGGCGGCCGCCTTCCCCATCGCGTCCTTGTAGCCCTTGATGTAGAGGTCGATCACCTTCAGGTTATACTGCTGGCGCCTCTCGTTCGCCTCCGTCCACTGCCCCTTCTCTTTCAGGTAGCGGATGGTCCCCTCGTGCACCGGGAGATAGATCGTGTCGATCGTGCGCTTGTTCGCCTCGAGGCTCATGAAGACCTTGAGCTGGGGGTTGGCGGCGACCACGGCATCGAAATGGTCCATCGTCCACTTGACCATGTTGGCGACGAGGTCGGCGCTCAGGCTGGCGTTCGAGATGAACCCGCCGGCGGTGCCCCAGCCGGTCTTGCCCTGGAACTCCTGGGGGCCGGTCATGTTCTTGGGGAAGGTGTAGGAGGGGAGGAAGTTCTTGAAGCGCTTGGCCCCCTCGGGGTCCTGGGCCGGGTCGAGGTCGAGGATGCGCAGGCCGTGCGGGTTGGCGGCGGCCTCCATGAAGACCGGGGCCGCCGGGATGCCGAAGGCCGCGAGATCGGCCTTCCCCTCGGCCACCATGCGCACCGAGCCCGGGTAGCTGCCGGTCTCGACGAGCGTCACGTCCTTGGGGGTCTTGTTGACCCAGGCGAGCATCGCCTCGACGATCTCCATGCCGCCCGGCACCGTCCAGTGCACGATGCGGAACTCCTTGCCCACCTTGGCGAGGTCGCCCATGGTCTTGACCGGGGAGTCCCCGCGCACGAAGACGCAGAAGGTCATGAGCTGGTTCTGCCACACGAAGCGGATCGGGAAGGGGCCGCCCTGGGGGCTCGCGAACCCGGCGCGGGCTTCCACCATCCAGTTGGCGATGTAGCCCAGCGTGTCCTGCATCATGTCGAACTTGCCGTTCTTGGTGAGGACCCACTTCGCGCTGGTCGACTCCTCGGGGAGCAGCCGGACCTTCATGCCGGTCGCCTCGTCGAGCTTGTTGCCCCAGGCGAGCGCGAGATTGTAGGAGTTGCTGCCGAGCGCCGGGGTGGTGATCTTGAGCGCCTCGGGCCACTTGAAGGTTTGGGCGTCGGCCACGCCGCCAACGGCGGCCAGGCCGATCAGTGCGACCGCCGCCAGCATTCCAACTCGCCTTGCGGTTCTCTTCATGGTGGGGTCCCTCCTTCGTTGATGGGCGTTCGACACGGGGGCCTGCTCCGCCGCGCCCGGCACGCGCCGGGCCTCTCGGCTGTCTAAAAGTATGCTTGTTATATTGTTAGTACTAATCCTTGTCAAACAAAATGTGAGCGCCGCGGCTATTTGACGATCCCGGCCAGGCTGATCGCGAGCAGCAGCGCGTAGAGCGCGATGACGAAGGGGGTGGCCCGCCGCATGGCGCGGCGCAGGGCGGCCTCGCGCGCCGGCGTGCTGCCGCGGTCGACGATCTCGCGGATGAGCGCGGGCCAGGCGTCTGCGGTCAGCCGGATCGCGATCCCCAGGACCACGACCAGGCCGAAGAAAAGGACCTTCCACGCGAGCCAGGCGTGGGCGATCATCCCCCGGCCGGCAAGCCCGAGCGCGCCGTCGATGATGAGCAGCGCCGCCAGAACGAAGCGGGCGCGCAGGTCCCAGCGCCGGTAGGCGGGAAGAAAGCGCTCCCAGGACGGACCGGCCGCGCCGGCGAGCACCCGCCGGTGCCCGGCGAACTGCACCCAGACGAGGGCCTCCCAGGCGAGGAAGGGCAGGGTGACCAGGGCGAGCTGGGCCGTCGGCGCGAGGGGCCCGACGGCGTCCCGGAAGCCCCACCCGCCGGCCCAGGCGAGCCAAGCCCCGCTCGGGTAGACGAGGAGCAGGCTCGCCCGCGGCCCCATGTCGAGGATGGCGGCGAGCCGCGCGAGCATGAGCCGCTCCCCGATCGGGTAGCGCGGGTTGCGCAGGAAAAAGGAGGCCGCGAACATCCCGAGATCCACCCCCAGCCAGGTGACGAGCAAAAGGACGTGCAGAAAGAGAAAGGCGGCGTGCTCGGGGGAGGCGGCGGCGCGGAGCTCCGGCATGGCGATCTCCTCGGCGTTCAATCGGTGAGCGGGGTTCCGTCCGGGGCCGAGTAGTGATTCACCAGGACGCCGTCGGTGCGGACGAGGATGACGGCCCCCGCCTGCGAGTGCATCGGGCCGTGCCGGATCCCGGGCGGACGGAAGAAGTAGGCGCCGGGCCGCATGGTCCCGAGCGCCCCCATGGTCATGTCGCCCGCCAGCATGAAGGCCTCCTCGCTGCAGTCGTGGTGTTCGAGGCGCGGCTCGCGCCAGCCGGGGGCGACGTCGAGCAGACGGGTGTAGGCTCCGGTCGCCTCATCGCGCCACAGGAGCTTGAGCCGCAGGCCCGGTGCGGGTCCCGCCACCCACGGGAGCTGCCAGGCCAGGGCCGCGGAGTCGGCGACGGTCATCGATCCCGTTTCCGCCGGGGCCGGGTCGAGCCGGCCGTCGGTCATCCACAGGAGCCGGCAGGGGCCGGAGGCGGTGTTGAGACGGCAGGCGGTCCGGGGCCCGACGCGCAGGTAGCCCCCCGGGCCGAGGCGCTCGGTCCGCCGGCCGCCGGCCGCGGTGAGCTCCCCGTCGATGACGAAAAACTCCTGCGCCGCCGCGAAGGCCGCTGCGGCGCCGGGGCGCGAGCCCGGCGCCAGCCTAAGGAGTGCGGTGAAGGCGCCGCCGTCCTCGTCCCGCGAGAGGATCTTCCATGAGGCCCCGTCGCCCCCGGGGGGCCAAGCGGCCGGCTCCCAGGCGAGCGCCTGCTCCTGGATGAACTCGATGTGCGGCCGCGGCATGCCGGCGCCCCTCCTTTTTTCGATGCCGCCTCCCCGGGCGGTCAAATGATCCCCGATTGCTCCAGGCGGGCGATCGTTTCGAGCTGGGTTTCGATGAAGCGCGCGCGTTCCGGGGCGCGCCCCTTGAGCGTGTTCGCCGGGTAGAAGCGGGCGCGGGCGTAGCTTTCGGCAAACAGCTCGAAGCGCTGGCGCGCGAGCAGGTTCTCCATGCCCGGGCGCCGCCGGAAGCGCCGGAGGGCCCCGATGTCGATCTCGGCGAAGGCGGTCATCGTTTCGCCGGGCCCGGAGCGCGCCAGGACCGTCCCGCGGAAGTCGACCACGGCCGAGCCGCCGTCGGCCGAAGCCGCCGGCAGCGCCGTCCCGTCGATGCCGGCGGAGTTGGCCGAAACCACGTAGGCCATGTTCTCGACGGCGCGCGCGATCGTCATCACCCCCTTGACGCGGCGAGCGGTTTCGTTCGCTTGGGAGGTGCCGTGCAGGAAGATCTCGGCCCCCCGCATGGCGAGGCAGCGGGCGATCTCCGGGTAGAGGATCTCCTCGGAGGCGATGGCCGCGAGGTTGCCGATCTCCGTGCGGGCCACGGGGAAGACCCCCTCCAGCCCGTAGGCCGCGAGGTAGTCGTCCCAGACGTCGTGGGGGGTCGGCGCGAACATGGAGGTGAGCCGCCGATAGCGCAGCACCGTTTCGCCGGACGGCGACAGGACGAAGGCGCTCTGGAAGAAGAGCCCGGGAAACTTGGGGTCGGTTTCGTAGGCGTTCCCGGCGAGAAAAAATTTCCCGTCCTGGGCGATGCGGCCGAGCGCCTCGAACTCGGGCCCGTCCGGCGCGAGGCAGGCCTTGGCGATCCAGGCCGGCGCGGGGTCGCCCATGGGAAAGCCGGTCAGGAAATACTCCGGCAGCACGACGAGCCGGCAGTCGGCGCCGATGAAGGCCCGGGCGGCGGCGATCTGCGCGGCGACGCGTTGCAGGGAGGCGCGGATGGCCGCGCGCGCCTCGCCCGGGTCGGCGATGGGGGCGACCGAGCGGCAGCGGGTCTGCAGCGCGAGCGCGATTACGGCCGGAGCCTCCGGCGGGGCGGTGTTCGACGCCGTCATGGTTCCCTCCCGGGCAAGCGGTTTGCGGCGGCGGTCAGCCTCGCGGCAAAAGCCCCTCGCGCTCGAGGTCGTCGGCCACGGAGGCGAGCGCGAGCCGCTCCAGGGTCGCGCGGTGCGGGACGCCGCTCTTCTCGTCCCAGCCGCGGGCGCGGTAGTAGTCGCCGACGAGCGCATCCCGATGCCAGACGTGGCCGGCCGAGGGCCCGTCGGGGAGCGGCTCGTCCCGCAGGCGCGGCGGCAGGGTGTCGTCTTCCGCCGTGAAGCCCCGGCGCCGGTTGAAAACGTGCTCGAGCGTGTAGATGCGGTCGTAGGCCGCCTCGAGCTTCGCCGGGTCGCCGAAGGCCTCGGCCATGCCGGTCGCCAGCACGAGCCACTGCCGGAAGGTCTCGAAGTCCAGGCGCGACTCGGTGAAGGCGTTCGCGAAACCGCAGGCGACCGCGCAGTCGAAGATCATGATGTAGCGGTTGGCCCAGATGGTGTGGCGCCCCTTGTCGACGGGGCTGAAGCGGTCGACCTGCTCCGGGAAGCCGAAGAGCTCCTGAACCCCGTAGCCGATCTGGTGGCTGCCGCCGATGGGGCTGACCGCGTAGCCCAGGCCGTGGCCTTGGAGCCCGCGCGGGTCGTAGGCCGCCAGCTCCAGGCCCTTCGCGTGCATCGCGAAGTCGGCGGCATCGCGGCCGATCGCCGCGGCGGCGTGCCGCACGCCGCCGTCGGCGATCAGGTTTCCGGCCGGGCTTTCGCGGTTCACGATCTGGCGCGCGACCGCCACCATGGCCGCCGCGTCGCCCCAGCGCAGCGCCACCCCGTTTAAGTCGGCGGCCGTGAGGTAGCCGCGCTCGACGCACTCCATCAGGAAGGCGACGGCGGCGCCGGTGGAGATCGTGTCGGCGCCGAAGTCGTCGCAGAGGCGGTTCGCGGCGAGGATCGCGGCAAAGTCCGTGTTCATGCAGTTCGCGCCGAAGGACCACATCGTTTCGTATTCGGGGTTTTCGTACCCGCTTCCCCGGAAGCGCCCGTCGGGAACGTCGAAAAGGGAGCCGCACTTCATGTAGCAGTTCCAGCATCCCGTGTTGCGCCGTTTGAAGCCGAGCGCGCGGATCGCCTCCGGCATGAGGCTTCCGATCCCGGCGAAGAGGCCGCGGCGGAAGTTGCGCACCGGGTGGACCCCCAGGGAGTAGGTGAGCCCCACCCCGCCGGTCGTCCCCAGCGGGTGGAAGTGGGCGTAGTAGGCCCCGCCGTGGTTCCGCCGGACGTGCGCGCGCATGAGGGCGTCGAACTCCGCCGGGCGGTACAGCCGCGGCGGCCGGCCGCCCGCGACGGCGATCGCCTTGAGGCGCTTGGCGCCCATGACGCAGCCCACCCCGCCGCGTCCGGCCGAGCGGCGCTCGGTCTGGATGCAGGCGAAGCGCACGCGCTTCTCGCCCGCCGGCCCGATCGTGACGCAGCGCGCCCGCGGGTCGCCCAAGTCGCGGCGCACCGCCGACTCGGCCTCCTCGGTGAGCATCCCGGCCATCGGCCGGGCGTCGCGGAACGCGACCCCCTCCGGCGTGATGGCCAGATAGCACCAGGAATCGGCCGCCCCCTCGATCACGAGCAGGTCGTAGCCCGCAGATTTCAGCTGCGCGCCGAAGGCCCCGCCCGAAACCGAGCGGATGTAGGCGCCGGTGAGCGGGGAGAGCGTCCCGACGACGTAGCGCCCCGAGGAAGGCATCCGCGTCCCGGTGAGCGGGCCGGTCGCGAAGTAGATCCGGTTTTCCGGGCCGAGCGGGTCGGTGCCGGGCGGGATCTCGTCATAGACGTAGCGCGCGACGAACCCCCGGCCGCCGATGTAGCCCGCCATCACCTCCGGCGGGAGATCCTCGACGGCAAACGAGCGCGCCGTCAGGTCGACGCGCAACAGCCTCCCCGTGTATCCGTAGCACCGGTCCATCATGACGCTTTCTCGGGCGGCCGGCCGGCGGCGCCGCGCCCGCCGCTTGGCGTTCAGACCGCCATCCCCGCCCGGAACCCCGCGTCCACCGCCTGGCGGACCTTCTGCGGGGTTTCGCAGTCGCCGATGAAGCGCAAGGCCTCGAATTTGCCCGCCAGCCCCGCGGCCAGCGGGTTGTGCGCGCGGGCGCCGGCGGCGAGGACGACCGTCTCGGCCGGAAGCAGCCGCTCCTGGCCTGCGGCGGCGATGCGGACCCCCTCGCCCTCGATGGCGACCGCCCGCGTGCCGACGAGTTGGCGGATGCCGGCGGCGTCGAGCCGGTCGACGAGGACCCAGCGGTTCCAGTAGTCGACGTCCGGGGCGATCTGGGGGAGCATCTCGACGATCGTCACCTCGCAGCCCTTCGCGTGCAGGAACTCGGCGGTCTCGCAGCCGACCGCCCCGCCGCCGATCACGACGACCCGCCGGCCGCACGGCTTGCGGCCGGAGAGCACCGCGACGCAGGTGGCGACGTTCGGCCCGTCGACGCCCGGGATCGGCGGGATGAGCGAGCGGGCGCCGGTGGCGACGATCAGCGCGTCGGGCCGGCCCGCGAGGACCTCCGCGGCCGTGAGCTCGCATCCCAGGCGGATCGCGACCCCGTGGTTCTGAAGCGCGCGCTTCTGCCAGGCGATGAAGTGGCGCCACTCGCCCTTGTGGGGCGGAAGGTCGGCGAAGCGCAGCTGCCCGCCGAGCTTGCCGCGGCGCTCGAAAAGGGTGACCCGGTGGCCGCGCTCGGCCGCGACCCGCGCGGCCTCCATGCCCGCCGGCCCGCCGCCCGCGACCCAAACGTTCTTCGGCCTCTCGGCGCGGCGGATGGCGTAGCGCGACTCCATGCCCATCTGGGCGTTCACCGAGCAGCCGATCGGGCGGCGGCTCCCGGCGAGGTCGCTCCAGCAGTTGCAGCAGGCGGTGCACCGGCGGATGTCGTCGAGGCGCCCGGCGGCCGCCTTGAGCGGCCACTCGGGGTCGGCCATGAGCGCGCTGCACACGGCGATCAGATCGGCCTGGCCGCGGGCGAGGATCTCCTCGGCGAGCCGCGGGTCGGTGATGCGGATGTTCGCCGCCACCGGGATCTTCGCGACCTTCTTGAGGCCTTCGGCCGCGTAGACGAAGGCCCCGCGCGGAACGCACATCTGGTTCACGGGCCGGCGGGTCTCGTACCAGCCGGGCATGAGGTTCAGGGCCTGGACCCCGGCCCGCTCGAGGATCGGAACGAGCGCCTGGTAGTCGGCGACCCCCATGCCGCCCGGCAGGAGGTCGTCGCCGTTCAGCCGGCAGATGAGCGGAACGCCGTCGCCCACCCGGCCGCGGATCGCCGCGACGGTCTCGACCAGCATGCGGCTGCGGTTCTCGAGGCTTCCGCCGTAGGCGTCGGTGCGCCGGTTGGTGAGCGGGGAGAGGAAGCGGCTGAGCAGGTTCCCGCCCAAGGCTTGAAGCTCGATCGCATCGAAGCCCGCCGCGACGGCGCGCTCGGCCGCGCGGGCGACCTCGGCCGCGATCATGGCGATCTCCTCGACGGCGAGCGGCCGCCCGCCGCGGATGAAGGAGAGGTTTTCGAGATCCGGCCGGTATTGCGGCCCCTGGAGGCGCACGCCGGAAGGCGACACCTCCTCGGCCGGCTGCCCGTAGCCGCCCCGCGCCCAGAACCCGTAGACGGCGAGCTGGGCGCAGGCCCGGCCGCCGTTCTCCTGGATCGCGGCCGTGAGCTCGCGCAGACGGGGGATGTAGAGGTCGTGGTTGATCTTGAGCGGCCCCTTCACGCGGACGCTTTCGTCCGGGACGGCCCCGCTCACCCCGGCGCGGCCGGGGTAGAGCGCCTGCAGGTTGATGATGAAGAGGCTCGCCCCGCCGCGCGCCCGCGCGGCGTAGAAGTCGGCGTAGCGGCGGCCGCCCTCCAGATCGTAGAGGGTGGTCACCGCCGGCATGATGATGCGGTTCTTGAGCGTCAGGCGGCCGATCGCGATCGGCTCGAAGAGCTTGGTCAGGGACGGCATGGCGGCCCTCCGGGGCGTATCGGGTCAGCGGGTTTCGAAGAGCTCGATCAGGGCCCTCTGGGGGCCGGAGACGACCGCGGCGCGGATGCGGCCGCGGACGGGGTTTTCGGTTTCCAGCGGACCGCCCACGACCGGCCAGCCGGCCCCGCGCGAGCGGGCGATGGCCTGGTCGAGGTCTGCGACCCGGAAGGCGAGGCCGAAGAGCCCGATGTTCTCCGGGCGGATGACCTCCGCGAGGCTGGCGCCGGGAGGCGTGCAGCGGATGAGCTCGATCGCCGGGGTGGCCGTCGGCGGCATGACGAGGAAGGCCATGCGCGACTGCGTTCCGGGCGGCAGGTCAAGGACGCCGTCGATCAGCCCGTCGGGCAGGTCGCGGTCGAAGACGTTCGTGTAGCCGAGCAGTTCGGTGTAAAAGGCGAGCGCCCCCTGCCAGTCGGAGACGAACTGGGCGCAGTCGACGAGGGTCCCGAAGCGGCCGGTGATCACCGGCTTCGGCTCCGAGAGGCGCTCGATCAAGGCGATCGGCATGCGGTTCGGCCCGATCAGGATCACCTCCTTCACGGTGACCTTGGCCCAGTCGGCGGTGTAGACCACCGGCGCCGAGATGAACTCGATGCCGCGCGCCTTCCAGTCGGCGTGGATCGCGTCGATGTTCCGGGCGCGCAGGGCGACATCGAAGAGCCCGAGGTCGTGGTGCCGGGCGGCCGCGCGGATGAACCTTCCGGTATGGGGGGCGAACTCGATGAGCTCGAGGAGCGTCGTCTGCTCGGGGTGGCGGAAGTAGGCCGCGCGCGCACCCGAAAGCCCCGGCATTCCCCGGAGCGCGGCCGTCGCGGCGGGGTCGAGGTCGCCCCCGCCGGCCGGCGCGAGCTCGAGCATCTCGCCGAAGAAGGCGGCCGACTCATTCAGGTCCCGGACGCTGATCTGGATGCGGTCGATGCCGTGCGTCACCATGGCGGCCTCCGGTGTGCGGCGAAATGTATTAATGTTATATCAATAAGTCCATATTCCGCCGGGTTTGTCAATAGAAAAACCGCCGGGCGCGGCGGCCCGGCGGTTATTCGGCGGCGGGCGCCGTCATTGGGCGTTGCGGGCGCACCAATCGGCGAGAGTGAGATTAAGCGGGGCGAGCACCTTGTCGTGGAAGACGCTGAAGGAGGTGTCGCGCCGGATCGCGGGGTTGTAGGCGGAAGGGGCCTGCTCCCAGCCGTCGCCGTCGCCGTCCATCAAACCGATCGTCTGGAGCCCCTGCGCGCCGGCGTCGAAGTAGGCTTTCATCTTGGCGCGGAATTCGGCCGGCAGCGCCTCGTAGCCGGGCATAAGCGCGCTCTGCACCGTGTAGACCACCCGGCCGGCGAAGGCGGCCTCGTCCAGGCACATCCAGGGCGACCAGGGGCCGACGCGCGTCCAGTTGAGCGTGACCGGCGGAAGCCAGCCACGCATCAGGCGCGTCTTCTTGCCGCCGCGCAGCTCCCAGCGCATCGCGGCGAGCGCCCACTCCGGCACCCAGAAGGAGAAGAGCTCGTCGGTCGTGTAGCGGGCGTTTTTCAGGTTCATCGGGTCGCTGATCCCGTAGCGGCCGCAGTCATCCAGCCGGTAGCTCGGGTAGATGGCGAAGGACCAGTTGAGGCGGTCGGCCCAGGATACCGGCGGGGCGACCTCGGCGTCGGCCTCGAGGACGGCGCAGCCGCTCGGCAGCCGCAGGTTCGCCTCGATGACCGAGCGCAGTTTGCCGTCGGCGATGTAGCGGTCGTAGAGGAAGCCGCCCTGGGCGCCCTTTTCATACGTCCCGACCCGGTAGCGGTCCCAGAGGAATTCGTTGGTGATGGGGTAGACCGGGACCGTCTTGGCGGTGAAGGGGTTTTTCCAGGTGTCGATGACCGCGCCGCTCTTCGGGTCGGTGAAGAAGACGATCTCGCGCGAGGCCTGGACGAAGTCCCCCGGCGCCTCCCGGCCGTCCGGGCCGGCGAAGGGGACGACGCGCCGGATGTTGTAGCCCTCGAAACCGAAGAGCGGGGTCCCGCCCTGGCCGCCGCCGTGGGCGTAGTGGTTCCCGGGCGCGCCGGGGAAGGGGGCCCGGTAGATGTCGCCCGGGATGTCGACGTAGACGAAGCCCTTCCAGTAAAAGACCATGTCCCCGCCCTCCGGTGGGGCGATGATCGACCGGAAGTAGAGCCGCTGCGCGGGGTCCGCGATTTTCTGGTAGAGCGCGAGCGGGTCGCCGGCCGACGCCGGGGCGGCGAAAGCGCACAGGACCAGGGCGAGAACGGCCGCCCAACACCATCGGCTGAAATGAACCGTCCGTGCCGTCATGGGATTCCTCCTTTCCTGAGAGGGGGTGGGTTGACGCTTCGGGGAGCGCAGACGATGTCCGGCCGAGCCTTGGGGATGCGGGGGTCGCCACCACCTCCTTTCGCGCGCGCCGAGGACGGCGTCGCCAAGCCGATAATCGACTACGTACTCTTGTTATATCATTAGGACCTATTGACCTGTCAACCCCTGGGTGGACGTCCCCGGAAAAAATCCCTTGACAAAGCGGACGCCTTTTAGGAAATATTGTAATAACATTAATACAAGTTGATCCAAGCCGGTTGGAGCGCCGGCCGTGCGGCCGGCTCCGGCCAGGCGGCAATCCACACCCAAGGGGGAGCAATGGCGACCAACCTGCGATGCGTCCGCCGGGGCTACGCCGACATCGGCGACGGCCTGCAGATCTACTACGAAACCATGGGGCGGGGCTTCCCGCTGATCCTCCTCCACCAGTCCTGGTGGAACAGCTTCGAGTTCGAGGGGGTGATCCCGCTGCTCGCCAAGACGTACAAGGTCTACGCGCTCGACACCCTCGGCTTCGGCTTCTCGCCGCCCGCTCCGGAGCACTGGGAGTTCACCGACTTCACCGACGCGGTCGTGCGCTTCATGGACGCGCTGAAGATCGACCAGGCCCATTTCGCCGGCCAGCACACCGGGGCGCTGCTCATGGCGGACCTCGACGCGCGCCACAAGGAGCGCTGCGGCTCCATGTGCTACGGCGGGCTGGCCATCTACAACGAGGAGCTGCGCAAGAAGAAGTACGCCCTGCGGCGCATGATCGGCATGAACCAGGGGCCCTACATCAAGGCGATCCAGCCCGGGGACGTGATCGGCTACGAGTGCGGCATCCTGCAGCGCAAGGAGGACGGCAGCCACCTGCTCGAGTACTGGAAGGAGCAGGTGCGCGAGAACCCGGACTCCAAGCTCGAATACATCCAGCGCGCGGCCATGGCGAACATGCTGCACTACGACAAGGGCGGCGCCGACGCGCTGACCGTGCTGCTGGGCTTCGACCTGCCGCGCGCCCTCAAGTTCTGCACGCGTCCGAGCCTGCAGCTCATCGGCAGCCGCGACTGCGTGAAGCCCCCGGTCTTCGAGACCATCGCCCACGCGGCCTCGCTGATGAAGTCGAAGATCAAGCGCTTCAAGGTGATCTACGGCGCGGGGATCATGGGCTGGCTCGACTACCCGCGCGAATACGCCGAGGCCTGCCTCGAGTTCCTGAAGGACCCCGAGGCCTACGTCGGCACGACCGGCCACGAGCTCGAGCTCGCCATGCTGGAATACCTCTACCCGGTGCCGGCGGAGGCGAAATTCACGGACTACAACACCTATCCCGACAGCGGCGCCAAGCGCCGCGCGTAACGGCGCCGCGGCGGCGGCGCGGCAGGAAAGGAGGCGCCCGATGAACTGGAAGGCCGTCTACGAGCAGAGGCTGGTTTCGGGGGAGGAAGCCGTCAAGCTGATCCGCTCCGGCGACCGGATCGCGCTCGGCTCGGCCTGCGGGACCCCCGAGGACCTGATCGACTGCATGCTCCAGCGCGCCGGCGAGCTGCGCAACGTCGAGCTCGTCGCCATGGTCTCGACCGGCAAGAGCGCCTACGCGCAGCCGCAGTACGCCCAGGCCTTCCGGCACAACTCCTTTTTCGTCGCCCCGAGCACCCGCCAGGCCATGGACGAGGACCGCTGCGACTACACGCCCTGCTTCTTCAAGGAGTTCCCCTTGATCATGCAGGACGGGACGCTGCCCTGCGACGTCGCCATGATCACGGTTTCCCCGCCGGACAAGGTCGGCAACTGCAGCCTGGGGATCTCGGTCTGCTACGACTACACGGCCGCCAAGGCCGCCCGGAAGGTGATCGCCGAGGTGAACCCCAACATGCCCTTCACCCTCGGGGACTCCTGCCTGCACGTCACCGAGATCGACCGCTTCGTGTGGACCGAGCGGCCGATCGTGACCGCCCCGCGCCCCAAGATCGAGGAGACCGAGGCGCAGATCGGCGCCCACTGCGCGGCGCTGATCCAGGACGGCGACTGCCTGCAGCTCGGCTACGGCGCCCTTCCCGAGGCGGTCCTGGGCTTCATGGGCGAGAAGAACGACCTCGGCATCCATTCCGAGATGATCTCCGACGGGGTGATGCACCTGGTCGAAAAAGGGGTCATCACCTGCGCGCGCAAGAACTTCAAGAACCGCAAGATCGTCATCACCTTCGCGATCGGCACCAAGGCGTTCTACGACTGGATGCACTTGAACTCGATGATCGAGATGCACCCCGTCGAGTACATCAACGACCCCAACATCATCGGCCGCAACGACAACATGGTCTCGATCAACTCGGCGCTCGTCGTCGATCTCCTCGGCCAGGCGGCGGCCGACATGATGGGCCCGCGGCAGTACGCCGGCGTGGGCGGGCAGGTGGACTTCGTCCGCGGCTGCCGGCTCTCCAAGAACGGCCGCAGCATCATCGCGCTCGCGGCCGCCTCGGCCGACGGGAAGCGCTCGCGCATCGTCCCCACGCTCGCCCCCGGCCAGGCGGTCACGACCTCGCGCATGGACATCGACTACGTCGTGACCGAGTACGGGGCCGCCCGCCTGCGTGGGAAAACGACCAAGGAGCGCGCGCGGATGCTGACCGCGATCGCCGCGCCCCAATTCCGCGACTGGCTGCGCGAGGAGTTCAAGCGCCTCTACGGCCGGGACTTCCAATAAGCAACCGGAAAAACTGGAGGCCGTCATGAGCCTGCCCCCCTTCGACTACCAGGCCCCCGAGAGCGACGGGGAGCTTTGCGCGCTGCTCGCCGCCCACGGAGCGAAGGCCCGGATCATCGCCGGCGGGACCGATCTCATCAACTGGATGGCGCAGGGCCTCGTCCGGCCGCAGGTCGTCATCGATGTCACGCGCCTGCCCGCGCTCGCCGGGATCGCGCCCGAGCCGGACGGCGGGCTGTCGATCGGCGCCTGCGTGCGGATCGAAGAGCTCGAGCGCTCGGCCGAAGTGCGCGGCCGGTACCATGCGCTCTACCAGGCGGCGCGGGAGATCGGCTCGCCGCAGATCCGCGCCATGGCGACGATCGGCGGCAACTGCTGCAACGCTTCGCCCTGCGCCGACACGCCCCCGCCGCTCGTCGTCTTCGGCGCGCGGGTGCGCCTCGTCGGGCCGGCCGGGCGCCGGGAGATGCCGCTTGAAGCGTTCATCCGCGGAAACCGCCAGACGGCGATCGCCGCCGACGAATACCTCGAACGGATCGTCCTGCCGGCGCCCCTGCCCAACTCGGCGAGCCGCTTCGCCGCGATCGGGCTGCGCGCCGCCCAGGAGATCGACATCGCCAGCGTCGCGGTGAACCTCGCGCTCGAACCCGGAAGCCGCCGGGTCGCCGCGGTGCGCATCGCCATGGGCGCGGTCGCCCCCCTGCCGCTGCGGGCCGCCGCGGCCGAGGGGATCCTCGCCGGGCAGGCGCTGAGCGGCGAGCGGATCGATCGGGCGGCCGCAAGCTGCGCCGCCGAGTGCCGGCCGATCGACGACCTGCGCGCCTCGGCCGAGTACCGGCGCCAGGCGATCCGGACGCTCGCCGCCCGCACGCTGCGGGAGGCCGCCGCGGCGATCCCCGGCTGAGGCCTGCCGGCGGGGCGGGGCGCATCACTTCCATAACGGAGAGGACAGCAGACGATGAAACAGCTTATCCAGCTCTCGGTGAACGGTCTGACGCACGACGTCGTCATCAGCCCGGAAGATCTGCTGATCGACGTCCTGCGCCGCGACCTCGGGCTGACCGGAACCAAGAAGGGGTGCGGCGAGGGGGACTGCGGCTCCTGCACGGTGCTGATCGACGGGCGCCGCGCGCTCGCCTGCCTGACGCTCGCCATCGCCTGCCGGGGCAAGTCGATTCTGACCATCGAGGGGGTCGAGGACCACGGCCGCCTCGACCCGATCCAGGAGGCCTTCGTCGAAAAGGGGGCGATCCAGTGCGGCTACTGCACGCCGGGCATGGTGCTTTCCGCCAAGGCGCTGCTCGATGAAAACCCGCACCCCAGCCGCGAGGAGATCGCGCGCGGCATGTCCGGAAACCTCTGCCGCTGCACCGGGTACGTCAAGATCATCGAGGCCGTCGCGGCGGCCGCGCACCGGCGCGCGGCGGCCGCCGGCGGCTCCCAGGGAGGTGCCTGATGTCCGAGACGCGACGCGATTTTCGGGTTCTCGGCCGGAGCGTCCCGCGCGTGAACGCCGCCGACAAGGTCCGCGGCCGGGCGCTCTTCACCGACGACCTCGAGCTGCCGGGGATGGTCTACGCGAAGATCAAGCCGAGCGCCGTCGCCCACGGCCGGATCAAGCGCATCGACGTCTCCCGGGCGCTCGCCGTCCCCGGGGTGCTCGCGGCGATCACCGGCGCGGAGTGCGCCAAGCCCTTCAGCGTGAACAACTACAAGCCGACGGAGCTGCCGCTCGCGCGCGACAAGGTGGTCTACCACGGCGAAGGGGTCGCGGCCGTGGCGGCGCTGGACGAGAAGACCGCCGCGCGCGCGCTCGAGCTGATCGAGGTCGACTACGAGCCGCTGCCCGTCCACCTCGACCCGCGCGAGGCCTTCCGGCCGGAGGCCGCGCGCCTGCACGACTTCGCCGAGGCGAACCTGAACTACGAGGGCTTCCAGCACTTCGGCGACGTGGACGACAGCCTTGAAAAATCCCATGTCGTCGTCGAAAACCGCTTCTACTCCTCCTACACCCACTGCGGGTTCATCGAGCCGCAGGCGACCGTCGCCGACTTCAACCCGGGGACCGGCCGGCTGACCGTCTATACCGGCAACCAGCTGCCCCACTACCTGCAGCAGACGATCGCGCGCACGCTCGACCTGCCCATGGAGAAGATCCGCGTCGTCGTCCCCACCGTGGGCGGGGCCTTCGGGGGCAAGACCGAGGCGACGCCGGCCTGCATGGTCGCCTGCCTGCTCAGCCGGCGGATCGGCCGGCCGGTCAAGATCACCTACACGCGCCGCGAGGTCTTCCTCCAGAACAAAGGCCGCCACCCGGCCCACATGCGGATGCGGATGGGCTTCGACCGCGAGGGGCGGATCACGGCGGTCGACTTCGACAACCTTCTCGACGGCGGCGCCCACTCGAGCTGGGGGTTCGTCGTGCTGTGGTTCGTCGCGGCCCTCACCCACCTGCCCTACAAGATCCCCAACGTCCGCTACCAGGGGCGCCGCATCTTCACGAACAAGCCGACCACCGGCGCGCAGCGCTGCCTGGGCGGGGTGCAGGTGCGCATCTGCGTCGAAAGCCTCCTCGACCAGGGGGCCGAGAAGCTCGGGCTGAGCCCCTACGCGGTCCGCATGCTGAACGCCGTGGAGACCGGCTACCGGACCCCGACGGTGATCGAGGTCCGGCACGCCGAGTTCAAGAAGTGCCTCGAGACGGTCGTGCGCAACTCGGGCTACCTCGAGAAGCACGGGAAGCTCCCCTTCGGCCGCGGCGTGGGGCTCGCCGGCGGGCACTACAGCACCGGCGGGGCCTTTCTGCTCTACCCGAGCAACCGGCCGCACTCCACGGCGAATATCCGCGTCGACACCGAGGCCGGGGTCACGGTCTTCATCGGGGCGACGAACATCGGGCAGGGGTCGAACACCGTCATCTGCCAGATGGCCGCCGAGATGCTGGGCGTCGACTACCGCGACGTGCACCTGGTCTGCCAGGACACGCTGCTCGCCCCCATGGACAACGGCACCTACGACAGCCGGCTCACCTACGGCGCCGCCCACGCCGTCAAGGCCGCCGCACTCGCGGTGCGCGGCAAGCTCTTCGAAACCGCGGCCGTCATGCTCGGCGTGCGCAAGGAGCACCTGGAATGCGCCGACGGCGAGATTTTTTCGGTCTTCGAGCCCAAGCGCCGCGTCGCCTTCCAGAAGGCCGTCGCCCAGCACCTGAGCGCGGTCGGCGCGCTCTTCGGCACCGGCGAGTACACCCCGCCCCAGCCGCGCGGCGACTACGCGGGCAAGCTCATCGGCCCCTCGCCCGCCTTCGGCTTCACGGCCCAGGTGGCCGAGGTCGACATCGACCTGGAGACCGGCAAGATCCGCATCGTCGGCTACTGGGAGGCCGGGGACTGCGGCAAAGCGCTCAACCCCATGGCGGTCGAGGGGCAGGTGGAGGGGGCGATCTCCATGGGGATCGGCGCCGCGCTCTACGAGGAGATGGTCATGGACGCGAACGGGGCCATGCTCAACCCGAACTTCCACGACTACCGGATGCCGACCGCCCTCGACATGCCGCCCATCCACGGGGCGATCGTCGAGAGCTACGACCCCCATTCGGCCTTCGGCAACAAGGAGGTCGGCGAGGGGCCGGTCGGCCCGGTGATCCCGGCCATTCTGAACGCCGTCTACGATGCGATCGGCATCCGCTTCACGGCGGTGCCGCTCACGCCCGAAAAGATCCTTGCGGCGCTCGGCAAGATCAAGGGCCCGGGGGCCATCCCGCCTTACGTGGCGCAAGGCCCGGCGCGCTGCGCCGGAGATGCTTGAGAAGGAGGACGCATGGCGACATACGATCTGGTGGTCAAGGGCGGCCACGTGGTGGTGCCGTTCGTGGGGGTGCGCCGGGCCGACATCGGCGTGCGCGGGGAGAAGATCGCGGCGATCGAGAGCGACATCGACGCGGCCGGGGCGAAGCGCCTCATCGACGCGACCGGCCGGCACGTGTTCCCCGGCGCGGTCGACTCGCACTACCACGTCGGGATCTACCGGCCCTTCGCCGAGGACGCGGCGAGCGAATCCGCCTCCTCGGCCTCCGGCGGGGTGACGACGATTCTCACCTACTTCCGCACCGGGCGGGATTACCTCAACAAGATGGGGCCCTACCGCGAGATCCTGCCGGAGCTCCTCGCCCTGTCGGAGACCTCCTTCCGCACCGACTACGGCTTCCACCTCGCGCTCTTCACCGAGGGCCATATCGGCGAGATCGAGTGGCTGGTGAGGGAGGGCGGGGTGTCGACCTTCAAGTACTACATGTTCTACAAGCTCTTGACGCTCGCCGGCGCGACCCCCGAGGCGACGAACTACCTCATGATCGACAACCCCGTCGACTTCGGCTTCCTGTACCGCTTCATGCAGGAGGTCGGCCGCGTCCACCGCCGCTACCAGGACTACGGGCCGATCAGCCTGAGCGTCCACTGCGAAAACCCCGAGATCATCCGGGCGACCCAGGCCGCGGTGCGGGCCAACCCGAGCGGCAACCCGCTCAAGGACTACAGCAACGCCCGGCCGCCCTGGCAGGAGGAGCTCGCCATCAACGAGGTGGCGATCATGGCGCGCTACGCCGAGTGCCCGGTGAACCTCCTGCACCTCTCCAGCCGCAAGGCGGTCGAGGCCGGGATCGACGTTTCGCGGCGCTACCCGGAAATCCCCTTCCTGCTCGAGGGGACGCTCCACCACCTGGGGCTTTCGAACGACATGGCCCTCGACCAGCGGGCGAAGGTCAACCCCCCGCTGCGCAGCGCCGCCGATGTCGAGTTTCTCTGGCAGGCGGTGCTCGCCGGAACGATCCGCACGGTGGTGAGCGATCACGCCTGCGCGACGCTCGAAAAAAAGCAGGGCGACCTGTGGACCTCCCTGCCGGGCTTCGGCGGCACCTCGCTCATGTTCCCGGTGCTCGTGACCGAGGGCCATCACAAGCGCGGGCTGCCGCTCGCCCGGATCGCCGAGCTCTCCGCGGCGAACCCGGCGATCGCCCACAACCTCTACCCCAAGAAGGGCGCCCTCATGGTCGGCAGCGACGCCGACCTCGCCGTCGTGGACATCGCGACGGAGAAGACCGTGACCCTCGAGAGCCTGCACACCGCCCAGGCGTTCAGCCCGGAGCTCGGGATGCGCTTCAGGGGCTGGAACGAGACCACGGTCCTGCGCGGGCAGGTGATCTTCGAAAAGGGGAAGGTGACGGGCGCCCCCGGGACGGGCCGGTACATCAAGCGGCCGGTCAAGCTCCACTACGGCGAATGAAGGCCGCGCGGCGCGTGCCGGCGGGCCGCAAAGGAAACGGAGAGGCGATGCTGCGCGACAAGGCGATTCCGCTCTACTACCAGCTGGAGACCATCCTGCGCAACAAGATCACCTCCGGCGAGTACGCGCCGGAGGCGCCCCTGCCGAGCGAGGACACCCTCGCCGACGAGTACCGCGTCAGCCGCATCACCGTGCGCCAGGCGCTCGCGGCGCTCGAGCAGGACGGGCTGGTCCTGCGGCGGCGGGGCAAGGGCACGTTCGTCTCGGCCGAGGCCCGCGCGGTGGGGCTTCCGCGCTACACCGGGTCGATCGAGGACCTGATGCTCATGGGGCTGCGCACGGCGACCGAGGTCCTGGACGCCGCCTGGATCGACCCGCCGGAGCATATCCGCGAGCGGCTGCGCAGCGCGGGCGACAAAGTGCTGCGCATCGAGAAGGTCCGCCGCCTGGAGGGCCGCCCCTTTTCCTATGTCCTCAACTACCTGCCGCCGGCGGTGGGCGAAAAACTCCCGCTCGAGCTCGTCAAGACCAAGCCCATGCTGATGATCCTCGAGGAGGAGCTCGGGATCCGCCTCTCGGAGGCGGACCAGGCGGTGCAGGCGACGATCGCCGACGCGGCGATCGCGCCGCTGCTCGATATCCGGGTCGGCGACCCGCTGCTCAACTCCGAGCGCATCGTCTACGACGTGCGCAAGCGGCCGGTCGAATACGTCTCCTCGCTCTACCGCGCGGACCAGTACGCCTTCACCATGAAGCTCAAGCGCCGGCGGTCCGCCCGCTCGGCGCGCTGGGGCGCGGCCTGATGCGGGCTGCCGGGCGCGCGTGAAGCTCTCAACCGAAGGAGTTCCGCCATGCTGTTCCAGTTGACCCTCGCGATCGCGCTTGCGGTTTTCGCCGTGGGGCTCGTCCACAACATCGACCGCTGGCTGCTGCTCGACGTCGGCGTCGGCACCGGGCGGGGCCGAACGACGGCCGCGGCCCGCCTGGCGGCCGGGCTGAAGGGGGCGCTCGGGGCGCTCTTCAGCGGGCGGGTCGTCTCCCTGCTCCGGGTGCTCGTCGTGGACGTGCTCTTCCAGGCGCGGATCCTCAAGGACCGCCGGGACCCGCTCGCCTGGGCGATGCACCTCGGGATCTTCTGGGGCTTTCTGCTCCTGCTCGTGATGCACGCCCTGGGGAGCACGCTCGTGCGCGCCGTCGACCCCGACTTCCTGTCGACCCGGAACCCCTACCTGTGGCTGCGGGACCTGGGGGGCGGGCTGCTGCTCGCCGGCCTTGTCCTGGCGGTGTGGCGGCGGATCCGGCGCCGGGGTGAGATCCGCACCGCGGGGATGGACCGGTTCGCGCTGGTCCTGCTCGCGGTCATCGTGCTCTCGGGGTTTTTCCTCCAGGCGGTCCAGATCACCTCGAAGACCGAATTCGACCGGATGGTGGAGGACTACGGCCGGGGGATCACCGCCGAGGAGACGCAGGCGCTCGCGGCCTATTGGGAGGCCCACTTCGGCCTGGTCGCGCCGGACGCGTCCCCGGCGGCGGAGTCCGGGGCGCTCGCTTTGGGCGAGGAGGTCCACGCGGGCAGCTGCGCCGCCTGCCACGCCCGGCCGCAGGCGGCCTTCCTCTCCTACCCCCTCTCGCGGCTGATCCGGCCGGCGGCCGGCGGCCTCGACCGCTCCGGGTTCGGGGCGCTGCTCTATCACCTGCACTATCTCGCCTGCTTCGCGGGGCTCGCGGGGCTCGCCTTCAGCCGCAAGCTGTTCCACATCGTGAGCACGCCGCTCAGCCTGATCGTCGCCGGGGTGGGGCGCCCGGACGAAGGCGCCGCCGCGGCCGCGGCCCGGCAGGTGATCGAGCTCGACGGCTGCAGCCACGGCGGGGCCTGCCACGAAGCGTGCCCCGTGCGCCGCCGGCGCCTGGCGCGCATCGCGGCCGCGGAGGCCTACGCGCCGATGCTCGACCACCTTGCCGGCAAGGCCGCCGACGAGCTCGGCAGCCGGAAGCTCGGCGGCTAGCCGCCTTCCCGGCCGCCGGCCGGGGGGGGGGCGCGGAACCGGTAACCACTCGGAGGAAATCGATGCTCGCCAACACGGAGAAGATGATCGCCGGCGAGGACGTGTGGGTGCCCACCGTCTGCGCGGGGTGCTACAACTGCTGCGGGATCCGCGTGCACCGGGTCGCCGGGAAGGTGGTCGAGGTGAAGGGGGACCCGCAGGCCGCAAACTCCAAGGGCTACATCTGCGCCAAGGGGATCGTGCGGGCGCTCGACGTGCACCATCCGGCGCGGGTGACGAAGCCCCTCAAGCGCACGAACCCCGAGAAGGGGATCGGGGTGGACCCCGGCTGGAAGGAGATCTCCTGGGAGGAGGCGATGGAGACCGCGGTGGCGGAGCTCAAGCGCATCCGCGCCGAGGACCCGCGCAAGCTCATCCTCTCGCACTTCGACATCTCGGGCTACCGGCTGAGCGGAGCCTTCGGCCGCGCCTTCGGGACCGTCAACATGCACTGGAACCGGGCCGACTACTGCGGCTCGGCCTCGCACCCGGCCTGGCTGATCACCAACGGGACGCTCAACTCCGAGGTGGATTTCGCCCGCTGCCGCTACGTGATCCTCTGGGGGACCCAGCTCGGCCACATGGTCAACACGATCGCCCTCACGGCCGGCGCGGAGCTCGCCGAAGGCCGGCGCCGCGGGCACAAGCTCGTCGTGGTCGACCCCTTCTGCTCGAACGCCGCCGCCAAGGCCGATGTCTGGCTGCCGGTCAAGCCGGGCACCGACGGGGCGCTCGCGCTCGCCATGCTGCACGTCATGGTCTGCGAGCTCGGCATGATCGACGTCCCGTTTCTCAAGCACCAGACGAACGGCCCCTACCTGGTCCAGGCCGACGGCCGCTACCGGCGGGACCCCGCCTCGGGCAAGCCGCTCATCTGGGATTTGGGCGACGGGCGGGCGAAGCCCTTCGACGACCCGGGCCTGAAGGATCCGGCGATCGAGGGAAGCTTCACGGCGGCCGGCACCCCGGTGGTCCCCGCCTTCCAGGTGCTGAAAAACCATCTGGCGACGATCGACGTCGAGGCGATGGCCCGCACCTGCACGATCCCCGCCGCGCGCATCCGCCAGATCACCCGCGAGTTCTGCGAGGCCGCGGCGATCGGCAGCACGATCGAGATCGACGGCCACACGCTTCCGTTCCGCCCGGCCGGGATCGACTACAAGCGCGGCATGGCGGCGCACAAGGGCGGCATGAACAGCTGCTTCGCCATCCACCTCCTCAACCTGCTCGTCGGGGCGGTGGACGTTCCCGGCGGGCAGCGCGGGGTGAACCCCGTCGGCCCCTACTGGTCGGCCGGCGTCTCGGCCGACGGGCTCATCATCCCCTCGGACTTCATCGCCAAGTACAACAAGCCCTACCCGGGCCGTAAGGCCGCCGTGCCGCAGACCCTCGACCTGCAGGAGCTCTTCCCGACGGCGCTCTTCACCCGCGGGCTCTATCCGCTCGGAATCGATGAGCCTGAAAAATACGGGATCCCCTACCGGCCGGAGGTCATGATCCACGGCCGGACGAACCACATGCTGAACAGCCACGACCCCGAGGCCATGGCCGCGACGCTGAAAAAGCTCAAGTTCCAGCTGTCGATCAGCATGTTCATCGACGAGACGACCGAGTTCGCCGACATCGTGCTCCCCGACGCCCACGACTTCGAACGCTGGGACATGTTCCCGGCGAACGACCCCTATGCCTTCATCGCCCCGGGCCAGGGGACCTGGTACTTCCTCATGCGCCAGCCGGTCGCCGCGCCCCCGGGGGAGGCGACGCCCTGGACCCAGATCTACATCGAGCTCGCCGAGCGGCTGGGGATCCTCGAGGAGTTCTACCGCCTGGGGAACGAGATGTGGCACCTCGGCCCCGACTACCGGCTCGACCCGAAAAAGAAGTACACGGTGCGCGACATCGCCGAGCGCCAGGCGAAGACCATCTTCGGCGACGGGTTCCGGCTGGAGGCCTTGACGGAGACCGCCAGCTCCGTCCTGCGGCCGAAGACGGTCGCCGAGGCCTTCCCGCGGATGTTCCTCCCCTCGCGCGTGCCGATCTACCTCGAGTACCTCCTCGACCACCGCCGGGACGTCGCCGAGGTGGTCGGCAAGCTCGGCCTTCCCTGGGACCTTTCGACCTACAGCCCCGTGCCGATCTGGATTCCCTGCGAGGCGGGCGCCGACGATCCGGAGTACGACCTGATCGCCACGAACAACAAGGTCCCCACCCACCAGTTCTCGGTCACGACCGAAAACCTCTGGATCGACGAGGTGGCCGCGAAGAACCCTTACACCTACCACGTCATGATCCACACCGCGACGGCGCGGCGCAAGGGGCTCCAAACCGGAGACCTGGTGCGGGTCGCCTCGCGCTACGGGCAATACACCGGCCGGCTCAAGGTGACCGAGCTCGTCCACCCCGACTGCGTCAACTGCTGCGGCTCCTTCGGCCACTGGGCCAAGGGGATGCCGGTCTCGCGCCACAAGGGGGTCATGCACAACGCGCTGCTGCCCAAGCCGACGCTCGACCGCATCGACACGCTGAGCGGCCAGATCGACATGTGCGTGCGCGTCAAGATCGCCAAGGTAAAGGAATGAGCCCATGGCACGTTACGGAATGGTCGTCGACCTGAAGCGCTGCATCGGCTGCAATGCCTGCGTCGTCGCCTGCAAGTCCGAGCACAACACCCCCTCGGGGGTTTTCCAGACGACCGTGCTCGAAAAGGAGATCGGCGTCTTTCCGGAGGCGAACCGCGTCTTCGTGCCGGTGCTCTGCAACCACTGCGAAAAGCCGGTCTGCGTCGAGGTCTGCCCGACCCGGGCGACGACCCAGCGGCCCGACGGGGTCGTGATGATCGACTACGAGAAGTGCATCGGCTGCTGCGCCTGCATCGAGCACTGCCCCTACCGGGTGCGCGAGCTCGTGCGCGACAGCCGCACGGTCTACCCCGACGGGCGGAGCACCTTCGAAAAGCCGGTCCACCGGCGCATCCTGGACCGCGTGGCGACCAAGTGCGACTTCTGCTACCATCGCCTCGATCGGGGGGAGGTGCCGGCCTGCTGCGAGGTCTGCCCGACCGCCGCGCGGGTCTTCGGCGACCTGAACGATCCGGGCTCACCGGCCGGCCGGCTCCTGCGCGCGTACCCGGCCTGGCAGATGATGCCCGAGAAGGGCACGCAGCCCTGCGTCTACTACATCGGCTGACCTCCGCCCGGCGGGGGGGCCGCGATCGCAACCCAAAACGTGAGGGAGGTCGCCATGAAGCGCATCGCGTTGGTGGCAGTTCTGGTCGCATGGGCATTCACCGGGCAGGCGGCGGAACCCTATAAAATCGGCGCGGCGTTCCCGCTGACCGGGCCCGCCCAATTTTTGGGCGAGGCCGAGCGCGAGTCGATGAACATGGCCATGGAGGAGATCAACGCCAAGGGGGGCGTGAACGGGCAGAAGCTCGAGGCCGTCTACGTCGACACCAAGGGCGAGGTCAACGCCGCCATTTCGGTCGTCGAGAAGTTCATCAACAAGGACAACATCCCCTTCATCCTCACGACCGACAGCAACTCGGCCATGGGGACGATGGACATCACCGAGCGCGCCAAGGTCCTGCACATGACGGTGGCGCGGGCCGACGGCTTCACGGCCAAGGGGTACCGGTACTGCTTCCGCAATCAGCCGACGAACCAGATGCTGATGGACCAGTACATGAAGGACTTGGAGGTCCAGCTCAAGGCGAAGAAGGTCGCCATCCTGGTGGCGAACTACCCCTACGGGCTCTCGGCGCTCGACGGCTTGAAAAAGGCGAAGCCGCCCGGAATCGAAATCGTCTACGAGAACAACTTTCCGATGGAGGCGGCCGACTTCACGCCCTATCTCACCGCGATCCGCGGCTCGGGGGCGGACACGATCGTGCTCATCTGCGTCGAGCGCCACGCGATCGGGGTCGTGACGAAGTTCAAGGAGCTCGAGCTCGACAAAAAGGGGATCCGGCTTGCCGGCGACGACCACGTCGTCGAGAAGGCGGTGCTCGATGCCGTGGGGGAGAAGGCGAACGGCGTCTTCGGGCAGCTGGTCTATCACCGGAGCTTCAACCGGACCGCCGAGGCGTTCCATACCGCCTTCACCGCCAAGTACGGCAAGGAGCCGGGGAGCATTCTCCACGCGCTCGGCTACGCGAACATCTACGCGCTCTACACCGGGCTGAAGGAGGCCAAGACCAACACGGACACAACGGCCCTGGCCGACGCGCTGCGCCGGATCAAGTACGACAGCCCGCTCGGCAGCAACGCCTATTTCGACGCCGCCGGCCAGCTCCAGGGCGCCGCCGGCCGCCTCGCCCAGGTGGTGAACCTCAAGCTGGAGGTCGACCCGGCGAAGTGGACGAAGTAGGGGCGGCGCGCCCCGGGAAGTCAACGTGGACACCTTTCTGCAATGCATCGTGAACGGGTTCGTCGTCGGAAGCGCCTACACGCTGGTCGCCGTCGGCCTGACCATGATCTTCGGGGTGCTGCACATCCCGAACTTCGGCCACGGCAACCTGCTGATGCTGGGCGCTTTCGCGACGCTCTTCTGCGGCCGGCTCGCCGGAAGCGGCTACCTGGCCTCGCTCGCCGCGGCCGTCGGGCTGATCACGCTGCTCGGGGTGGCCTCCTACTGGCTGCTCTTCCGGCCGGTCAAGGCCCACCCGCCGCTCAACCTGCTCATCATCGCGATCGGGCTCTACTTTCTGCTCGAAGCGCTGGCCGTGTTCATCACCCAGGGGCAGACGCTCTGGGGCTCCATCCCCGTGCCCTGGGAAGGCGCCTGGCACCTGGGGCCGGTGTCGGTCGGCCGGCAGGAGGTGCTCCTGCTCGCGGCGACCCCGCTGCTCATCCTGGGGACCTACGCCTTCGTCTACAGGACCCGCATCGGGGCGAGCGTGCGCGCCGTCGCCCAGGACCGCTTCGCCGCGTCCCTGGTGGGCATCCGCGAGGACCGCGTCATGACGGTGACCTTCGCGCTCGCCTCCGCGCTCGCCGGGGTCGCCGGGGCGCTGGTCGGCGGGATCCCGGGGCAGGCGCTCTCGCCGACCATGGCCTCGATGCTGACCGCCAAGGCGTTCATCATCGTCATTTTCGGCGGCCTCGGGAGCATGGGCGGGGCGATCATCGCCGGCTACATCATTGGGCTTGCCGAGAGCCTGGGGGCCGGCATGCTGCAGGGCTACCTGCCCTTTTTCGGCAAGGGATACGCCGACGCCTACGCCTTCCTCCTGCTGCTCGTGCTGGTGGTGATCAAGCCCGAAGGCCTGTTCGGCGAGAAGGCGTGAGGCGGCGGGCATGGGCACCTGCACCCAAAACCTGAAACGGATCCGGGGCCGCCCGATATGAACGCCCGCCGGCATCACATTTATTTTTTCGCCGCCATCCTGGCCGCCCTGTGTTTGCCCTGGATCCTCGGCAACAACTACTACATCCACGTGGCCGTCAAGACCGGGATCGGGTGCATCGCCGTGCTCGGCCTCGGCATCCTGGTCGGCTTCACCGGCCAGGTGTCGGTCGCGCACGCGAGCTTTCTCGGGATCGGCGCCTACGCCTCGGCGCTCTTCGCCCTCAAGGCCGGGCTGCCTTTCTGGGCCTGCCTGCCGCTCGCGGCGCTCACGTCGGCGGCGGTCGGCATCGCCGTCGGCTACCCGTTCCTGCGGCTCAAGGGGCACTACTTCGCCATTTCGACCCTCGCCTTCTGCATTCTCATGGAGTACATCTTCGCCAACTGGCGGTTTCTCACCTACGGGCCGGCGGGGGTCACCATGGGGCCGGGGCAGGTCTCGGGGATCCCCTTCGCGAAGATCGGGCTGCCCGGTGCGGGCGAGTTCGAGTTCGGCACGAAGACCGCCGCCTACTACCTGGTGCTTTTTTTCCTGGCGCTCGCGGTCTACGCCGTCAAGCGGCTGCTCGCCTCGACGGCCGGGCGGGCGCTGCTCGCGATGCGCGAGGACGAGGACCTCGCCAAGGCGATCGGGATCGACCCGGTGCGCGCCAAGCTCTTCGCCTTCGGCCTGAGCGCGCTCTTCGCCGGCACGGCCGGAAGCCTCTATGCGCACTACGTGGGCTTCCTGAGCGCGAGCTCCTTCAGCTTTCTCGAGTCCTTCTACATCCTGATGGCCGTCATCATGGGCGGCAAGGACTCGGTGGCGGGGCTGATCCTGGGGGCGGTCTTCATCAGCCTGCTGCCGGAGTTTCTGAGCTTTCCGGCCTCCGCCACCATGATCAGCGCGCTGTCGATCGCGATCCTCGCCGTGATCCTCGTGCTCGTCATCATGTTTCTGCCCCGGGGGCTGGTGGGTCTGCCGGAGCTCGTTCGCAGGGGGCGCCATGCCGGGCGGCGAGATTCTGCTTAGGACCGAGGGGCTCTCCAAGCGCTTCGGGGGGCTGACCGCGCTCAAGGGCGTCGCGGTGGCCGTCCGCCGCGGGGAGATCGTCGGGCTGATCGGGCCGAACGGTTCGGGGAAATCGACGCTCTTCAACTGCATCTGCGGCTTCCACCGCCCCGATGCCGGCCGGGTCTGGCTCGCCGGCGAGGAGTGCACGGGGCTCGCCCCGCACCGGATCGCCCGCCGGGGGCTGAGCCGCACGTTTCAGCTCGCCAAGCTCTTCGCCAATCTGCCGGTGATCGAAAACGTGATGCTCGCGCGCCACTTGACGCGCTCCGCGGGGTTTCTCGGCGCGCTTTGCGGAAGCCGGCGCTACCGCGCGGAGGAGAAGGCCGCGGCGGCGGAGGCGCTCGATATTCTCGAGCTGGTGGGGCTCGCCGGCGAGCGGGCGAAGGCCGCGCGCGACCTCCCCTACGGCTCCCAGCGGCTGCTGACGCTCGCCATCGCGCTCAGCTCGCGGCCGGAGATCCTGCTGCTCGACGAGCCGACCGCCGGCATGAACCAGCAGGAGGCCCGCACGCTCGCCGACATCCTGCGGCGCATCAACGCCGCGGGGACCACCGTCTTCCTGGTCGAGCACAACATGCGCTTCATCATGGGGCTCTCCGAGCGCATCGTCGTGCTCAACCACGGGGAGGTCATCTGCGAGGGGGCGCCGGATGCGGTGCGCCGCGAGGAGTGCGTCATCGACGCGTATCTGGGACGGGGGTTCGCATGAGCCTCACCGTGCGGGAGCTTGTGGTTCGACGCGGTCCGATCCGGGTGCTGCACGGATTGAGCCTGGAGGTGGCGCCGGGGGAGATCGTTTCGATCATCGGCGGAAACGGCGCCGGCAAGACGACCCTGCTGCTGACGATCGTCGGCCTGCTCAAGCCCGAATCCGGCGCGGTCGCCTTCGCGGGAAAACCGCTCACGGGCCTCGGCCCCGAGCGGGTGCTCGCGGCCGGGGTCGCGCTCTGCCCGGCGGAGCGGCATCTTTTCGGCCGCATGACCGTTCTGGAGAACCTGATGCTCGGGGCCTTCAGCCGCCGCGAGAAAGCCGCCGTCGCGCGCGATCTCGAGCGGGTGTTCACCTATTTCCCGCGGCTCGCCGAACGGCGCGGCCAGAAGGCCGGAACGCTCTCCGGCGGCGAGCAGCAGATGCTCGCCATGGGCCGGGCGGTCATGGGCCGCCCGAGCATGCTGCTGCTGGACGAGCCCTCGCTCGGCCTGGCCCCCGTCGCAATCGAGGAGCTCGGCCGGCTGATCCGGCACATCCACCGCGACGGCACCACGGTCCTGCTGGTCGAGCAGAACGCGATGCTCGCCCTCGAGATCTCGGAGCGCTGCTACGTGATGGAGCTCGGCGAGTTCGTGCTCGCCGGCCGCTCCGCCGATCTCGCCCGGCGGGACGAGGTGCGCCGCGCCTTCCTGGGCGAGTAGGGGCCGCGGGCGACGGCCGCCCCTCGCGGCGAGCGGCGGACCCAGGCGGGGGCGCGCGCCGGAAGCCGTCCGGCCGCCGCCCGGACCGCCCGGCGGTGACGGGAACCGGATCCGATGCCGCGGATCCACACGAGGAGGAAGTGCATCATGGCCGAGGTCACGCAGATCGTCCGCGCCGGGGTGGTGGTTCCCGCGCATGACGCCGCGCCGATCGCCGACGGGGCGGTCGCCGTTTCCGGCAACACCATCGCCGCGGTCGGGACGCACGCGGAGCTCTCGCGGAGATACCCGCAGGCCGAGACGATCGGCGGCGAGGGCGATCTGCTGATCCCCGGGCTGATCAACGGCCACGGCCACGGGCGGGGCCTGACGGATTTCCAGCGCGGGGGCCTCGACAACACGCTCGAGTCCTGGCTCTTCGACACGCGCAAGTACGTCCCGGTCGCCCCCTACGACGACCTCGCCTACTCGGCCGTGCGGCTGCTCAAATCCGGGGTCACCACCAGCATGCACAACCACCTGCTGCAGAACCCGGCCGGGTTCGAGCGGGAGTTCGAGGAGGGGCTGAAGGCCTACCGCGACGCGGGCGAGCGCGTGCAGTTCAACCCGGCCGTGCGCGACCGCAATCCCTTCATCTACGGCGACAACGCGGCCTTTCTCGCCAGCCTGCCCGCGGACCTGCGGAGCGTCCTGACCGCTCCGCCGCCGCCGGGCGCGCTGGGGGCGGCGAATTTCGTCCCGGCGGTCGCGGCCCTGCACCGCGGCCACGATTGCGACATGACGCGGATCGGCTTCGGCCCGCTTGCGCCCCAATGGTGCTCGGATGAGCTGTTGCGGGAAGTCCGCGAGGCGGCCGAGCGTCTGAACGCGCCGATCCATGTCCACGCCGTCCAATCCGTCTACCAAAAGATCTACGGCCTGACCGTGCTCGGCAAGACCTTGATCCGCCACATGGCCGACACGGGCTTCCTCGGGCCGCGGGTCGTGATCGGCCACTGCGTCTGGCCGACCCGGGAGGACATCCGCCTGCTCGCCGAAACCGGGGCCGGCGTCACCCACCACCCCTCCTGCAATCTCCGGGTGCGCAACGGGATCGCCCCGGCCTTCCACATGCTCGCGGCCGGGGTGCGGGTCGGCCTGGGGCTGGACGGGAAGTCGATCAACGACGACGACGATCTCATCCAGGAGATGAAGGTCTGCTATCTCCTCCACCGCCTGCCCTCGCTCGAGCTCGACTCGCCCTGCCTGACCGCGCGGCAGGTCTTCCGCATGGCGACCGAGACCAACGCCGCGCTTCTCGGCTACGGCGATCGACTCGGGCGCCTTCGGCCCGGCGCGCTCGCGGACATGGCGCTGCTCGACTACCGCGCCATGACCCACCCCTTCGTGGATCCCGCGCAGGACCCGATCGACGTCCTGCTGTACCGGGGCGCCGGCCGCCACGTGCACACCGTGCTCGTGGACGGCAAGGTCGTGGTGCGGGGAGGGCGGGTGCTGACGGTGGATGAGGCGGCCATCGCCGATCGCCTGCGGGAGGCCGCCTCGCGGCCGCGGACCGAGGCCGAGCTGGCGCTCATCCGGACGATGGACGCGCTCAAGGCGCGGGTGAAGGCGCATTACGCCGGTTGGCCGAAGAAAATTGCCGCCGAGCCTTTCTTCATGGTGAACTCGGCCGTCGACGGGCTTACTCGCGATCGAAGGTGAGCGTCACCAGAGCCATGAGCGCAAGCGCCGCGGCCGCGCCGGCGTGGAAAACGCCTTCGACGCCCACCCGGGGAAACACGAGGCCCGCCGCGAGCGGGCCGAGCGTCTGGCCGGCGCGGATCGCCGAGCCGTAGAAGGCCATCACGCGGCCGCGGTTTGCGGCCGTCGAGTGCCGGCCGAGGAAGGTCTGGACCGCCGGGATGAAGAGCCCCTGCGCCAGCCCGATCGCGGCCGCCGGACAAGCGAGCATCCGGTAATCCGCGATCCAGGGGACCGCGGCGAGGGCGGCGGCGTAGAGCCCGAAGGCGATCTGCAGCCGGCGGCGGCCGGAGAGAACGCCGCTCAGCCGGCCGGCGGCGGCCGAGGAGAGCGCTGAAAAGAGCGTCATGGCCGTCATGACGAGCCCGATGCGGGCCGGCGGCTGCCCGAGCTTGATGCCCATCAGGATCGGAAAATAGGTGAAGTAGGCCCCCCACACCACCATCAGCCCGAGCACCGTCAGGGCGTAGTTCAACAGGATCGGCCGCCGGAAGAGGCCGCGAAGGGCGCCGTCGCCGGTCGCGGCCCGGCGCGGGGCGGCGGCGGCTTCCGCCGGCACCTCGAGACGGCGCACGACGAGCCAGGCGACCGGCAGCCCCACGAGCGGCAGCATGAAGGGATAGCGCCAGCTTGCGCCCGCGATGAGCCCGCCGAGCGCCGTGAATCCGGCCGCCCCCAGGCTCAGCACGGACTGGTTGTAGCCCATGGCCGTCGTGCGGCGCCGGCCGGTATAGAGGTCGCTGATGAAGGCGATGTTGAGCGAGGTCAGCGGGGCGGCGCCGACTCCCTGGAGGAACCTCAGCGCGAGGAGCGTTTCAAAATCCGCCGCCCAATAGCAGGCGAGGCCGCTCGCGGCGTAGAGCGCCAGGCAGGCGCCCACCACGGGGCGGCGGCCGAAGCGGTCGGCGAGGACGCCGATCGCCGGCATGAGGAAGATCCCGGGCAGGGTGAAGACCGTGATGACCCAGCCGATGTCGGCCTTGGAAACCGGAAGCTCCTGAACGATGCGCGGCAGGGCCGGCGCCACCGTGAACGTGCCGAGGACGGCGATCGCGGTGATGCCGAAGACGATCTGGAGGTTCGGGTCGGCGAGCAGCCCCTGCGGCGCCGGTTCCGCCGGCCGGTTCACGGGCCCGCCGCCGCGCCATCCGCCGCGGCCCGGGCGCCCCGCGCATTCTCGAGATAGCGCGCCGCCGCCTCGGCCGTGAGGAGATCGCAGATTTTCATCCAGAGGTCGAGGAGCGCGATGCGGTGCGAGGCGTCGATCCGGTCGAAGACGGCATCGGCCGCCACCCCCACGTTGAAGCCGCGCGACACCGCGTCCACGCAGAAGGCCCGCACGCAGCCGCTCGTCGTGCCGCCGGCGACGATGAGCGTGTCGATCTTGAGCTGGATGAGGGTGCTCAGAAGCGGGGTGCCGTAGAAGGCGCTGGCATAGCCCTTGTCCACCACGGGCTCGCCGGGCCGCGGGGAAAGCTCCGCCACGATGGCCGTCCCCGGGGCCCCGTCGAGATAGTTCGCCCCGTCGCGGGCGGCCTTGGCCGCAAACCCGTCGAAGGCGAGGTCGCGCGCGACCTGGCGGGTGAAGATCACCGGGACCCCGGCCCCGCGCGCCGCGGCGAGAAGCCCCTGGATGCGGGGGACGGCCCGCCAGGCGGCCGCGCCCACCCCCGAGGGCCACTCCTGAAGCTGCTCGAGGATCGGCCGGTCCGCGCCGAGGTAGTTCCGCTGCGGGTCGATCACGACGAGCGCCGGGCGTTCCCCGAGCCCGCGCGGCCGGCCGTAGCCCGCGCGGCGGATCACCTCACGGTCGGTTTCCGTCAACAGGTCGTTCCAGATGGCGTGGACGTCCGTGTCATCCTCCCGGGCGGCGGCCGCGGATCAACGCGGTCAGGCGCCGGATGTCGTCTATCGTCTCGAGTTCGCCGACGGCGTGGTGGACGGCTTTGGCGGCGTCCTCCCCCCAGGCCGGGGCGGCGAGCTCGAAGTACTTGCGCGCGAGCTCCGCGGCGGGGTAGGGGGCCTCGGCGTCGCCCTGATTGACGAACGCCTCGGCCGCGAGCAGTGTCCCGTCGGTGAGCTTGACGCGGACGCGCGCGGGGCGCCGCGCCGGCATCATGGCGGTGAGCGCCGGGTCCTCGACCACGGCGACGCGCTTGGCGAGCGCCTGCACGGCCGGGGCGGCGACCGCCTCGGGGGCGAAGCTCGCGACCCCGGCTGCGCCGTGGACCAGGGTGGTGGCGACCGCGAAGGGGATCGAGAACTTGGCCGCGAGCATGTTGCGGGGCGCGCGGTCGCAGAGCTGGGCGGCGAGCGAGTAGGTCTCGACCTCGACGGCGGCGACCGCCTCGGGGGCGAGGGCCCCGGACGGGGCGCGGGCCATGATCGCTTGCAGCGCGTCGAGCGCAGCGTGGTTGTAGCGGCAGCAGGCGTGCCGCTTGAAATAGTTGCGGGTGATTTCCCAGCGCTCGCCGAGAGCCTCGGTCATGGCGTGCGGGTCGAAGGCCTCGGAGATCACGGCCCCGTAGACCGTTCGCAGGCCGTCGGCCTCCCCGGTGAAGCCCGAGGCGACGAGGTGGTGCGCGAGCAGCCCCAGGTGGTTGCTCACCCCGGAGTAGATGTTGCGCACGGTCGCCCCCTCGAGCATCGTCCGGCGGCTGGTCGCGAGCGCGAGGCTCGCCGAGAGGTTGATGGCTTCGCGGAACCCGGCCGCGGTAACCCCGCAGAGCTTGCCGACCGCCACCGCCGCCCCGGTCGTGCCCCAGGTGCCGTGGGGGTGCATCGACATGCGCAGCTTCGCCGCGATGCCGATGCGCGTGCCGACCTCGTAGCCGAGCGCGAGCGCGAGGATCAGGTCGCGGCCGGAGAGGCCCCGCTCCTCGGCCGCGGCGAGCGCGGCCGGCAGCACGTGGACCGCCGGGTGGCCGCGGCCGAACTGGTTGCCTTCGTCGAGCTCGAGAAACGTGCCGGCCGCGCCGTTCAGCAGGGCGGCGGTCAGGGCGGCGGTGCGCCGTCCGTCGCCGAGAAGCGTCGCCGGGCCGCCGCCCTCGCCCGCCAGCCGGGCGGCGAGCGCCCGGATCTCCGGCTCCCGGGAGCCGGCGGCGATGACGGCGAGCGTGTCGGCGACGACCAGCCGCGCGCGCTCCACCACCGCGGGGGGCAGGTCCGCGAAGCGGGTGCGCGCGGCGAAATCGCACAGCGGGGTCAGGTAATCAGTCACGGCGGCATGCCTCCACCCCGAGGTAGACGCGTTGGATGCGGTCGTCCTGAAGCAGGTCGGACCCCGTGCCGCTGACCGCAACACGGCCCTCCTCGAGCACGAAGGCGCGGTCGGAGATGGCGAGCGCCTGCGGGACGTTCTGCTCGACCAAGAGCACGGTGACGCCCTCCTCCCGGATCCGCTGGACGGCGGCGAAAATCTCCTTGACGACCCGGGGCGCCAGGCCGAGCGAGGGCTCGTCCAGGACGAGCAGCCGCGGCAGGGCCATCAGGCCGCGGGCGAGCGCGAGCATCTGCTGCTCGCCCCCGGAGAGCGTCCCGGCGGCCTGGCGCGAACGCTCCCGGAGGATCGGAAAGAGCGCCATGACCTGCGCGAGGCTCTCGCGCCGCCGGCGCTTGGGCTTGGGCAGGTAGGCGCCGAGCTCGAGGTTTTCCAGGACCGTGAGCGAGGGGAAGACCTTCCGGCCTTCGGGCACCTGCACGAGCCCGGCCCCGACGCGCTCGTGGGCGGGCAGCGCGGTCACGTCGCGGCCTTCCAGCCGCACGCGCCCGGAGAGGGCCGGGATGAGCCCGGAGAGCGCGCGCACGGTGGTGGTCTTCCCGGCCCCGTTTCCCCCGAGCAGCGAGACGATCTCGTGCCCGCGGATGTCGAAGCTCACCCCCTGCAGGATCTGGACCGCTCCATAGCCGGCGGCGAGTCGTTCGACGGTCAGCATGGGCCTTTCCCTCACGTGCCGATGTAGGCGGCGATCACCTTCGGGTCGGCGCAGACCGCCGCCGTATCGCCGGTGGCGATGCATTCGCCGTAGTTGAGCACGCAGATCCGGTCGGAGAGCCCCATGATCACCCGCATGGCGTGCTCGATGATCAGCACGGAAACGCCCGCGGCGCGGATGTTGCGGACGAGCCCGATGAAAACTTCCTTCTCGCTCGGGTTCAACCCCGCCATGACCTCGTCGAGCAGGAGCAGCCGGGGCGAGCAGGCGAGCGCCCGGCCGAGCTCCAGGCGCTTGCGGTCGGGGGTGGTCAGGCTGAAGGCCGGGTCCAGGGCCTTGTGGTCCAGGCCGATGAATTCGAGGACCGACCAGGCCTTGGCCTCGGCCGCGGCCGCGCCGGCGGCCCCCTGGAAGGCTCCCACGGCGACGTTTTCGAGAACGGAGAGCCGGCCGAAGGGTTTGACGATCTGGAAGGTGCGCACCAGCCCCAGCCGCGAGATGCGGTTGGGCTTGAGGCCCGCGAGGCTCCGGCCCGCGAAGGTGATCGTGCCCGTGTCGGGCCGCAGGAACCCGGTGATCAGGTTGAAGAGCGTCGTCTTGCCGGCGCCGTTCGGGCCGATCAGGCCGAGGATCTCGTTTTCGCGCACCTCGAGGGAGACGCCGTTCACCGCCTTCAACCCGCGGAAGGATTTGCTCACGTTCGCGAGGCGCAGCAGGGCGGCGGGCGCGGCCATCTACGCCCCCTTCCGGCCGCGGCCGGTCGTCCGCCGCCGCAGCAGCCCGACCAGCCCGTCGGGCAGGAAGAGGACCACCGCCACCAGGATCCCGCCGTAGAACATGAGGTAGGCGCCGGAGTAGGCCTGGAACGCGTTGCGCGTCACCTCCGCAAGCGGGGTGAGGACGAGCGAGCCGAGCAGCGGGCCGAGGACCGTGCCCGGGCCGCCGATGATCGGCCGCAGCATGATCTCGACGGAATTCACCGTCCCGAAAGTGCTGTCGGGGTCGATGAAGAGCAGGTACTGGGCGTAGATCACCCCCCCCAGGGCGGTCATCGCGGCGCTGATCGCCATGGCCTGCATCTTGAGCCGGAGGGAATCGATGCCGAGCGCCTCGGCGGCGTCCTCGTTTTCGCGGATGGCCTGGAGGTAGAGCCCCATGCGCCGGCCCTCCATCTTCCAGACGAGCAGGAGGCTTCCGGCGAGCACCCAGAGCAGCAGGTAATAGAAGGGCGCCTTGTCGGTGAACTGCAGCAGCAGCGGTGCGTTGCCCTTGAGGGGGATGAGCAGCCCGCCGGCGCCGCCGGCGAACTTCCAGCTCATCGCGACCATGTGGAAGATCTCGGCGAAGGCGAGCATGATGAGCGCGAAGAAGGGCCCGCTCAGCCCGTAGCGGAAGCTCAGGTAGGCGATCACCAGCCCCACGGCGGTCGCCGCCGCGATCGCCGCCGGCAGCCCGATCCACGGGCTCACCCCCAGCTTCACGAAGAGCAGGCTCGTCGTGTAGGCGCCGATGCCGAAGAACAGGGCGTGGCCGAAGGAGAACTGGCCGGCGTAGCCGCTGAGCACGTTCCATCCTTGGCCCATGACGGCGAAGAGCATGATCATGATCAGGCTGTGCAGCGCCTGGGGGGCGACGGCCGGCACGGCGTGCAGTCCGGCCAGGACGGCGGCGGCGAGCAGCCACCCGCGCCGGCTTAAATGCCGGCCGATGCGGCCGGCGGCGCGATGGGGGTGCGGCTCAGCCACGGCGCCCTCCGAACAAGCCGCTCGGCTTGAAAAGCAGGATGACGATGAAGATCGAGAAGGAGACGATCGCCTTCATCGACCCGGGCAGGAACATGGCGCCGATGCTCTCGGCCACCCCGATGATCAGCCCGCCGGCGAAGGCGCCGGTGAAGCTTCCCATCCCGCCGAGGACCACCACCACGAAGGCCGTGATGACGAACAGGCCGCCGACGTGGGGGTAGACCGGGAAGAAGGGGGCGATCGTGGCCCCCGCCACCCCGGCGCAGGCGGCGCCGATCCCGAAGGAGAAGAAAAAGATGCGCCGCACGTTGATGCCCATCAGGACGGCCCCCTCGCGCTCCTCGCTCGCCGCCCGGATGGCCTTGCCGAGGTCGGTGCGGGTGAGCAGGAGGTAGAGCGCCGCGCTGCAGGCCATGGCGACGCCGAAGGCGAGCAGCCGCACGAGCGAAATCGAAATGTCGCCGAAGTAGAAATTGATCCGGGCCAGCGGGGTGGCGAGGACCCGGTAGTCCGGCGACCACAGGAAGAGCGCGAGGTTTTCGAGGAAAAGGGCGACCCCGAGCGTGAGCAGCAGCTGGTTGTGCTCGGGGGCGGCGAGGATCGGGTTGATCAGGAAGTTCTGGATCGCCGCCCCGATCGCGAACATGATCGGGATCACGATCAGGGGCGCCGCATAGGGGTTGACCGCCAAGAGCGTCGCCGCCCAGTAGGCGATGTACATGCCGAGCATCATGAGGGCGCCGTGGGCGAAGTTGACGATCTTCATCACCCCGAAGATGAGGTTCAACCCCACGGCCACGAGCGAGTAGACCCCGCCGATCAGCACCCCGTTGATCACGGCCTGGAAAAAGAAGTTCGCGTTCAGCATCGGACCGCGGGCACCCCGCGGGCGGGGCCGGGCGTCTCCGCCCGCCCCGCCCGGTCGCCAATCATCGCTGCAGCGGCCTCCCCGCCGGGGGACGGCCGGTTCACGCCGGAACCGGGAACACCGGCGCGGCCTGGGCATAGGCCTTGGGCCAGACGACCTTGATCTCGCCCTTCTGGATCTGCATCATGGTGGCCGCCGCGTTGGTGTTCTGCCCGTTCGGCCCGAAGACGATCGGGCCCTGCGGCAGGATGTGCGCGGCGAGGTTCGTCTGGGCGAGGGCGGCGCGCACCGCCTCGCGCTCGGCGGACTTCGCCCGCTCGAGGGCGTCGGCCACGACGTAGACCGCCTGGTAGGCGAACACGGTCGAGGTGCCCATGGGGGCGTTGTACTCCTTCTGGTAGTTCGCGAAGGCCGCCTGGGTGCGCGGGCTGAGGAGATTCGCCTGGTAGTTGCCGTCCAGCACGTTTTCGGTCAGCTCGCCGAGCTCCTTCACGAACTTGGGGTGGCTGTAGGCCCCGTTGCCGCAGCCGACGATGGCCTTGGCGGCGACGCGCAGGTCCTTCATCGTCTTGTAGGCGCGCACCCCGTCGCCGAAGTACCCGGTCGCCATGACGAGGTCGGCGCCGGCGGCCTTGATCTTCCCGACCTCGGTCGTGAGGTCCGGGGAGCGGGGGGAGTAGGGAACCTTGAGGACGACCTCGAAGCCCTGCGCGGGGGCGAACTTGTCCACGTGGCCGACGAGCGACTGCCCGAAGGCCGTGTCGTCGTGCAGGTAGGCGATGGTCTTGACCTTGGCGCCGGAGGCCTTCACGATCTCGCCGAGGTGGCTGAGGGTCTGCTGCGCCATCTGCAGGGCGTTCGGCTGCACCCGGAAGGTGTACTGGAAGCCGCGCTCGGTGATTTCGTCGGCGACGGCGACCGAGACGACGAAGGGCACCTTCAGCTTCTCGGCCGTCTGGGTCGCCACGACGGTGACGGCCGACTGGTAGCAGCCGAGGACCGCGACGGCCCCCTGGCCGGCGAGCCGCTCCATCTCCTTGATGGCGAGCTCGGGTTTGCCCTCCGAGTCGCCGGCGACCGCCTTGAGCAGCGCCCCGCCCTTAGACTTGATCCCGCCGGCGGCGTTGATCTCCTTCACCGCGAGCATCAGGCCGTTCTGAAGCTCCTGGCCGTCGAAGGCGAGGGGCCCCGACAGCGGGTGGATGTGGCCGATGACGATCTCCTTCGGCTGGGCGCGCAGCAGCGTCGGGACGCCGAGCGAGCCGGCGGAGGCCGCCGCGGCCGCCAGCGCCGTGGTTTTCATGAAATCCCGCCGTGACAGGTTGCGTTCGAAAAGCTCGGGTCGCTTCGATGTCGCCATGGGGTCTTCTCCTTTCAGGGTTGAGGCGCAGGGTTGCCGGTTCGGTCCGCCAGCGATCGTCCGGCCTGCTCGCCGGCGATCAGGCCGAGGATGAGCGCCGCCATGAGGCCGTTCGCCGACAGGTACCCCGACGGTCCGGCCGTGCCGGAGAACCCGGCGGCCGTTCCGCCGCCGGCATAGAGGTTGGGGATCGGGGTCGCGTCCGGGCGCAGCACCCGCGCGCGCGCGTCGACGCGCAGGCCCCCCTGGGTGTGGAAAAGCGCGCCGGTTACTTTGACACCGTAGAATGGCGGTGTCAACGGCCGGCCGAATTCGGTGCGACCCAGGGGGTCGCGCGCCTCGCCGCGGGCCGCGCGCGCGCACGCCGCCACGGTGTCGGCGAGCGCCCGCGGCGGCAGCCCGAACCCCCGGGCGAGGTCGGCGACGGTCTCGAACCGCTTGACGGCGCCCATCGCGAGGCACTGCCGGAAGTCCTCGTAGTCCTGGACGGCCTCGAAGATGCGCTGGTCGAAGATCTCGACGGCGACCCCGCCCGCCTGGGCGAGGACGTCGAGGGCATGCTCGGAGTAGCCGTGGTATTCGTTGACGAAGCGCCGGCCGGAGAGGTTCACCTGGATGCCGCCCAGGCTGATGACGGCCCAGGTGACAAGCGTTCCGTGCGGGTGGGCGACCGATCCGTGGGCCTGGTAGGCGCCCATGTGCCGGAGCTCCGCCCCGAGCGCCGCGCCCCAGAGGATCCCCTCGCCCGTGTTGCCCTCGTGGCCGAAGTAATAGGCCGCCGCCATCTCGGGGATGTGGCGGGCGAGCATCTCGCGGTTGGCGCCGAAGCCGTTCAGGGCGAGGATCGTGCGCCGGGCGCGCGCGAGGTTCGCCCCGATGCCGGCGATCCGCACCTCCGCGCCGAGCACCTCCCCGGCGGGGGTCGCCGCGAGCCGGACGGCCGGGGCGTTCATGGCGAAGGTGATGTTCGGCCGTTTCTCGGCCGCGCGCATGAGCTCGGCGACGAGCTGGCGGCCCTTGCGGCTCGCGTTGGCGTGGATGCGGTGCACGGAGTGCCCGGGATAGAGGAAGTCGGTCACCAGGCCGAGCGTGATGCCGGCGTGCGCCTCGAGCCAGGCGATCAGCCGCGCGGACTCCCGGGCGATGTGCCGCGTGAGCTCCGGGTCGCTGCCGCCGGCGTTTTTTTTCAGGATGTCGGCGGCCATCCGCTCCGGGCTGTCCGCCACCCCGGCGGCCGCCTGCGCGCGGGTCCCGGCCGCCGGCACCATCGCCTGGCTGAGCGCGGTGTTCCCGCCGCCGGCCTTCTCCTTCTCGACCACGAGGACGTCGGCCCCCGTCTCGGCGGCGGCGAGCGCGGCCACCAGCCCGCAGCCGCCGGCCCCGATCACGAGCACGTCGGTTTCGACATCCCAGGCCGCCGCGTCGGCATCCGCAAGTGTCAGGATCAGTTCGCGGTCCCAGCCCATCGGCCGGTGCTCCTTTCCCGTGCGTCCGGGTGCGGCCTCAGACGGCGATCACCTTCTTCGCGGCCAGCCGCTGGATGGCCTGCGGGTCGTAGCCGAGCGCTTCGAGGATCGGGCGGGTGTCGGCCCCGATCTTGGCCGGGGGGTCCGTGCGCTTCCGCAGGTCGTAGGTCCCGATCTGCAGCGGCAGCCGCGGCATCTTGGTCTTCACCCCGGAGGGGAAGGTCGTTTCGAGAAGCGGGGCGATCCCCTGGTTGAGCTGCGGGTCCTCGAAGAGGTCCTCCGGCCGGGCGATCGGGGCGAAGCAGATCCCGGCCCGGTCGCAGATCGCGATGACCTCCGCCTTGGTGTAGTTGCGGATCATCTTTTCGACCTCCGGCAGGAACCAGCCGCGTTCCTGGATGCGCCGGTTGTTGGTCTTCAGCCGCTCGTCGGCGAGCCAGTCCGGGCGGCCGAAGGCCTCGCAGAACTGCTGCCAGTGCTTCTCGCTGATGATGCCGATGAAGACCTGGTCGTCGTCCTTCGTCCGGAAGAGCTTGTAGACCGACCAGGCGCTCACGCGCTCGGGCATCGGCGGGACCGGCTCGCGCATGATGGCCGAATAGGCCATGTGCTGGCCCATGACGAAGGCGACCGTCTCGAAGAGCGCGCTCTTCACGAAGGTCCCCCGGCCGGTGCGCTGGCGGTCGTAGAGGGCGAGGATCACCCCCATCGCCCCGAACATGCCGCCGGTGATGTCGACGATCGAGGTGCCGGCGCGCAGGGGGTTCCCCGTCGGGCCGGTCATGAAGGCGAGCCCGCCCATCATCTGCACCACCTCGTCCATGGCGACGCGTTTTTCGTAGGGCCCGGGCATAAACCCCTTGAGCGAGCAGTAGATGAGCCGCGGGTTGATGCGGGCGAGTGTGTCGTAGTCGTAGCCGAGGCGCTCGATCGTTCCGGGGCCGAAATTCTCAAGCAGGACGTCGGCGGTGGCGACGAGCTTCAGGATCACCTCGCGGCCCTCCGGGGCCTTGAGGTCCACCGCGAGCGATTTCTTGTTGCGGTTGAAGTAGGAAAAATAGCCGACGCCGAAGCCGCGGAGCTCCCGGGTGGTGTCGCCTGTGGGGGGTTCGATGTGGATCACCTCGGCGCCCAGGTCGGCCAGAATCAACCCGGCGGCCGGCCCCATGACGGCGTGGGTGAAGGCGAGGACGCGAACGCCTTCGAGGGGCAGCGTCTTCTCGGGGGTGGTCATCGTCGTCATTCTCCTCTCGTCTCGTCTCGCGGGGGCGCCGCCGCCGCGGCATTAATCGGGTCCAAGCCGGTAGTCGCCGTGGGCGCGCAGGTAGGCGGCGAGCCCGCCGGCCGCCAAGATCGCCGCCATGATCGGCGGCAGCGCCGGCGCGCGGTAAACCCGCCCGCGGGTCAGGTTGGCGACGCGGCCGGCGGCGAGGTCGATTTCAAGCTCATCGCCGGGGTCGATCACGGCCTCCGGCAGCTCGATCGCCGGCAGCCCGATGTTGATCGCGTTGCGGAAAAAGATGCGCGCGAAGCTCCGGGCGAGGACCGCGGCGACCCCCGCGGTCTTCAGGGCGAGCGGCGCCTGTTCGCGCGACGAGCCGCAGCCGAAGTTGCGCCCGGCCGCCAGGATGTCCCCCGGACGGACCCGGCGGGCGAAGCCCGGGTCGAGGTCCTCGAGCACGTGGGCGGCGAGGCGCGCGGCCTCCAGCGTCTTCGTGTATTTCCCCGCGATGATCGCGTCGGTGTCGATGTGGTCGCCGTAGACGTGGGCCCGGCCGCGGATGAGGTTGGCGCTCACGCCGCCCCCTCTTCGCCCGCCAGGTAGCGCCGCGGGTCGGCGATGGCCCCCTCGCGCGCCGAGGCGGCGACCGTGGCGGGGGAGGCGAGGTAGATCGCCGCGTTCGGGTTGCCCATCCGGCCCTTGAAGTTGCGGTTGCCGGAGGAGATGACGGCCTCCCCGTCGCCGGGCACCCCGAGGTGCGTCCCGACGCAGGGGCCGCAGCCGGGCGGGATGAGGACGGCCCCGGCGGCGACGAGCGCCTGCGCGGTCCCGTCGGCGAGGGCCGCGAGCAGGACCTGCCGCGAGGCCGGGCCGACAAGAAGGCGCGTGCGCGGGTGCACCCGGCCGCCGGCGAGAACGCGGGCGGCCGCCCGCAGATCCTCGATGCGCCCGTTCACGCAGGTGCCGATGAAGGCGCCGTCGATCGGCGTTCCGGCGAGCTCGGCGACCGGCACGGCCGCATCCGGCGCATGGGGGCGGCTGACGAGCGGGGGGATGGCGGCGGCGTCGAGGGCGAGCGTGCGCTCGTAGACGGCGTCGGCGTCCGGTGCGACCGGCGTCCGGCCCGCCGGCAGCTCGAGCCCCGCGGTCTCGACGACACCGGTCTTGGCGCCGGCCTCGATCGCCATGTTGGCGATCGTCAGGCGGTCGGCGAGCGGCAGGGCGCGCACGGCCGGGCCGCTGAACTCCAGGGCGCGGTAGGTTGCGCCGTCGGTGCCGAGCCGCGCGAGGACCGCCAGGGCGAGGTCCTTGCCCTGGCACCCCGGGCCGAGGCGGCCGCCGATCTCGATGCGGATCGAGGCCGGCACGCGCAGCCAGATCTTCCCGGTGAGCAGGACCGCGGCGAGGTCGGTCGAGCCGACCCCGACGCCCAGGGCGCCGAGCGCCCCGGCGGTGCAGGTGTGCGAGTCGGCGCCGGCGATGAGGTCCCCCGGCCCGGCGAGGCCGTGCTCGGCCACCAGCTGGTGGCAGATGCCTTCGCCGGATTCGAAGAGGCGCGCGCCGTGCCGCGCGGCGAAGGCGCGCATCAGCGCGTGGAGGTTGGCGATGCGCTCGTTCGGCGCCGGGGCGGCGTGGTCGATCACGAGCAGCGTGCGCGCAGGGTCGAACGGCCGCTTTCCGCCCATGGCCTCGAAGGCCCGGATGGCGAGCGGGGCGGTCGTGTCGGAGGCCAGGGCCGCGTCCACCCGCGCGACGACGAACTGCCCGGCCCAAACCGGCCGGCCGGCATGCGCCGCGATGATTTTTTCGGCGACGGTCGAGCCC
Source organism: uncultured Desulfatibacillum sp. (assembly GCA_964573635.1). Lineage (GTDB taxonomy): Bacteria > Desulfobacterota > Desulfobacteria > Desulfobacterales > SpSt-501 > SpSt-501. Next base: position 54,566 of record CAZNKG010000012.1, read on the forward strand.
ATGGTCCTCAGGCGCGCAGCAGGCGGATGTCTTCGCGGGCGAGCAGGCGGTGCATCTTGCCGGAGAAGGATTTGCCGAAGAACGCCTCGAGCTCCCGGCTCACCGCGGCGATGCGGTCGACGTCGATGCCGGTGGCGATCCCCATCTGGGCGAGCATGACGGCGAAGTCCTCGGTGGCGATGTTTCCGGTCGCCCCGCGGATGAACGGGCATCCGCCCATGCCCCCGAAGGCGGTGTCGAAATGGGTGATGCCGGCCTGCAGCGCCGCCAGCGCGTTGGCGAGCCCCTTGCCCTCGGTGTCGTGCAGGTGGAGCACGATGGTCCGGCCGCGGGCGAGCTCCCGCACCCGGGCGCAGATCTCGCCGATCGCCCGCGGGTTGGCCATGCCGGTCGAATCCGCGAGCGCGATTTCGTCGACCCCCAGGTCGAGCTGCTCGCGGACGATGTCGATCACCACCTGCGGGTCGATCGCCCCCTCGAAGCGGCAGCCGAAGACGCACTGCAGCCCCCCGCGGATGGTCAGGCCGCGCGCCTTGCCGGCGCGCACCATCTCGGCGAAGCGCTGCCGCGCCTCGGGAAGCGAGGCGTTGGCGTTCTTGCGGCTGTGGGTGTCGGAGGCGGAGATCGAGGCGGAGACGTGGGCGAGGCCGGCGTCGGCGGCGCGCTCGATGCCCTTCACGTTGAGCACGAGCCCGCTGTAGACCACCCCGTCTTTTTTCCGCAGGCCCGCGCAGAGGGCCTCCGCGTCGGCGAGCTGGGGGATGAGCTTCGGGTTGACGAAGGAGGTGACCTGCACGCGCGTCACCCCGGCGGCGACGACCTCCTCGATCAGCGCGAGCTTCTTTTCGGTCGGCAGAAAGGCCGGCTCGCTCTGCAGGCCGTCGCGCGGCCCTTGCTCCTCGATGACGACTCGCGTCGGATAGGCGGTCATGGCGGCTCCTGATGTTGTATGGTTGTTATAACTTTTGCACCTAATGGTGTCAACCCTTTTTTCCCGCCGCACCGCCTCCGGCGCGCCGGCTTGACTTCCATGCCGCGGGGCGACTACGCTTAGGGACCCGGATGTCGGCGGGACGGCGGCGCGGCGTTCAAGCGGAGCTGCGCGTGGGTCCGCCGGCGTGCGGCGATCGGAAAGCAAGCCAGGAAGGAGGCGGTCCATGCCCCCCGAGCCCCGGACGGGCCAGCGCCTGCGGGACCTGAAGCGGCGCCTCAAGCAGGAGAACCCGGTGCTCGAGGAGGTCGTCGACCAGTTCCAGGAGCTCGACCGGATCAGCCGCCGCCTGGGGTTCCTCGGCCGCGACGAATCCCACGCCGACCGCGCCTCCTGGTGGCCGCTCGTCTCGGTCCTGGGGGTCTACTCCTCGGGCAAATCGAGCTTCATCAACCATTTTCTCGGCCGCCGTCTGCAGGCGACCGGCAACCAGGCGGTGGACGACAAGTTCACCGTGATCTGCTACGGCGACGACCCGGACGGCCCGGTGCTCCCGGGGATCGCGCTCGACGCCGACCCGCGCTTTCCCTTCTACCGCATCAGCCGGGCGCTCGACGAGGTCGCGCGGGGCGAGGGCCGGCGCATCGACGCCTACCTGCAGCTCAAGACCTGCGCGAGCGACCGGCTGCGCGGACGGATCCTGATCGACTCGCCCGGCTTCGACGCCGACGCCCAGCGCACGGCCACCCTGCGCATCACCGACCACATCGTCGAGCTCTCGGACCTCGTGCTCGTCTTCTTCGACGCGCGCCACCCGGAGACCGGCTCGATGCAGGACACGCTCGAGCACCTTGTGCGCCGCGCCGCCGGGCGGCGCGATTCCGGAAAATTCGTCTACATCCTCAACCAGATCGACGCCACGGCCGCCGAGGACAACACCGAGGAGGTCTTCGCCGCCTGGCAGCGCGCGCTGGCGCAATCCGGCCTGACGGCCGGGACCTTTCTCACGCTCTACATCCCCGAGCTCGCCCTGCCGATCGCCGACTCCGGGCTGCGGCAGCGGCTCGCCGGCCGGCGCGACGCCAACCTCCAGGCCCTGGCCCGGCGCATCGAGCAGGTCGGCATCGAGCGCTCCTACCGCATCGTGGGGCTCCTCGAGGAGACCGGCCGGATGCTCGCCGGCGAGGTGGTGCCCCGCGTCGAGCGCTTCCTCGACGCCTGGCGCCGGCTGACGCTGTGGGCCGATGCCGCCCTCTTCGGGGGGCTGCTGCTGCTGTTTCTGACCGGCACCATCGGCTTCGGTTTTTGGGACGGCCTCCGCCTGCGGCTTCCGCCCTGGGAGGCGCTGGCGGATTACCCGGTCATCCAGGCCGCCCTCGCCGCGGCGCTCTTCGCCGCCGCCCTCTATGTCCATTTCCGCGTTCGCGGGTGGGCCGCCCGGCGGGTGGGCCGACGCCTGGCCGCCGAGGCCGGGGCCCTCGAGCTGCAAAGCGCCTACCTGAGGGCTTTCCGGAAAAACAGCCGCTGGTTCCGCAGCCTCTTCCGGCGCCGCCCCGCCGGCTGGAACCGGCGCGCCGCGCGGCGGCTTGCGGCCGTCCTCGACGCCGCCCAGGGCCGCTTCCAGCGCCTGAACGACCAGTTCACCAACCCCTCGGGCGCCGCCGCCCGGGGGGCGCCCGCCGCGGTTCCTCCCGATCCCTCCCGCGATGCGCGATGATTGATGAAATCATTAATTCATTAAAAATTAATTGACATCTTCATCATTAATCGGTATCTCTGCTGGCGATAGGCGCAGTCGTTCGGCCGGTCTGCGGACGGGTGGAAGCGGGCGGCCTACGGGGAAAGGAGCTTGGTGATGGGCATCCGGATCGCGGAGCGGATCTCCCGGCTGGGAACCGAGACGGCCTTTGCGGTGTCGGCCGAGGCGGCGGCCTTCGCCGCCGAGGGGAACAAGGTCTACCCCTTCCACCTGGGCGACATGAACATCCCGACCCCGGCGAATATCGTGGAGGCGACCGAGCGCGCCATGCGCGACGGCCGCACCGGGTATTGCCCGAACGCCGGGATCCCGCAGCTGCGCGAGGCGCTCGCCGCCGAGGTGAGCGCCTCGCGGGGGGTTCCCTACACGGCCGAGAACGTCTCCATCCAGCCCGGGGGCAAGCCCGTCATCGGCAAATTCCTCCTCGCGCTGATGAACCCGGGCGACGAGGTGCTCTACCCGAATCCGGGCTACCCGATCTACGAATCCCAGATCGAGTTCCACGGGGGCGTCCCGGTGCCCTACCGCATCGTGGAGGGCGAGCACCGCTTTTCGATCGACCTCGAGCGGCTCAGACGGCAGATCACCCCGCGCACGCGCCTGCTCGTGCTGAACGATCTCCAGAACCCCACCGGGGCGGAGTGCGCGCCCGCGGAGCGCGAGGCGCTCGCCGAGCTCGTGCGGGCGCACGACCTCTTCGTTCTCGCCGACGAGGCCTATTTCGATATCCGCTACGCGGGGAAGAGCACCTCCTTCGCCGCGCTTCCGGGAATGGCCGAGCGCTGCGTGCTGCTCTACACCTTTTCCAAGAAGTTCGCCATGACCGGGTGGCGCCTGGGGGCCGCGATCGGCCCCCGGGCGGTGATCGACGTCATCACCCGCCTCAACGTGAACGACGAGTCCTGCCCCAACCACTTCATCCAGTACGGCGCCATCGCCGGCCTCACCGGCGACCCGGGCGGGCCGCGGCGGATCCTCGAGATCCTTAAAGAACGCCGGGACCTCGCCGTCGAGCTGCTCAACCGCATCCCCGGCGTGCGCTGCCTCAAGCCGGAGGCCACCTTTTACCTCTACCCCAACATCACCGGCCTCATGCAGCGCCTGGGGCTCGGCGACTACGACCGCTTCCGCCGCCGGCTGCTGCGGGAGACCGGCGTCTCGGTGTGCGCCCGGACCCACTTCGGCCGGCCGCTCGCGGGGGAGGCGGACTTCCACATCCGGCTCGCCTATTCGGGCATCGGCCTGTCCGACATCCGCGAAGGGCTCGAGAAATTCCGCGCCTTCGCCGAGGGCTGAGGCCTTGCCGCGCGCATTTGCATCTAGCGTCGAAAACCGATACACTATCTAGTTAATGGCCCCCCTGCCCGCATACCTGCCGCCGGAAGGCGGAGGGGATCTCCACGCGCGCCGGCCGGGCGAGCTGCCGCTCCGCCCCGAGGACATGGCGGAGCTCCTGCGCTCCTTCCGGGCGCTGAGCGACATTCTCGCGCTCGATGAGCTTTACGCCCTGACGGCGCGGATTCTCAGCCGGCGGTTCGCGCTCGAGGAGCTGGCCATCTTCGTCTGCGACGAGACCCAGTCCTACGAGCTCGCCCACGCGCAGGGCTTCCACGATCCCCCCCGGCGCATCCGCAAAGCCGGCCTGGCGCTCGCCCCCGGCCTGATCGGCGACCTCGATCAGCTCACGCGCGTGCTCAATGCGGCCGCCCAGATCTCCGTCCCCGCGGCGGATCCCCCGGCCGCCGGCGGCTTCCGGGCGGCGCTCTGGCTGCCGCTCGCCGTCCGCCAGGAGGTTCTCGGGTTTCTCGCGCTGGGGGAGCGCCGCGACGGCCGGCCCTTCGACGACCACGACCGCGGCTTCCTCGAGCAGTTGAGCGCCCACGCGGCGAGCTGCCTCCACACCTGCCGCCTCTACGCCGAGCGCCAGGCCGAGAAGGAGGACCTGGACAAGACGCTGCAGAACCTCTCGCTGCTCTACGACATCGGCAAGGCGATCAACTACATCAGCGACCTGAAGAAGCTCCTGCAGTACATCCTCGGCCAGGCGATCGGGATCACCTCCGCGGAGCGCGGCTCCATCATGCTCTACGACATGGAGTCCGACCGGCTGCACATCCGGGTGCTCGCGCACTTCGACGGCGATGCCGAGAACCCGGCCCAGGTGAACAACCGCGAGGTGAGCGGCCGCAGCTTCCGCCCCGGGGAGGGAATCGCCGGGCGCGTCTTTCTGACCGCCAAGCCCCTCGTGGTCAACGACATCCACGAAAACGCCGCCTTCGTCGGATCGGAGGCCACCTTCGTGCGCTCCATCGCCTGCATCCCGATGGTGGTCTACAACGAGACCATCGGGGTGATCAACGTCACCAACAAGCGCAGCGACGGGGGCTTCACCCCCGAGGACGTGGCCATGCTCCGGGCGGTGGCCGACCAGGCGGCCGTGGCGGTCAACAAGGCCCAGCTCTGGGACCTGGCGGTGACCGACTCGCTGACGGGCCTCTACGTGCGGCGCTATTTCATGGTCAAGCTGCAGGAGGAGGTGCACCGCGCCGAGCGCTACGGCAAGGTGCTGTCGGTCGTCATGGCCGATCTCGACCACTTCAAGTCGATCAACGACACCTACGGCCACGCGGCGGGCGACTGGGTGCTCAAGACGATCGGGGCCTACCTGCGCAAGAACATCCGCGAGGTCGACATCATCGCGCGCTACGGCGGGGAGGAGTTCGTCTTCCTGCTGCCGGATGCCGATCGGGAGGCGGCCTTCAAGCTCGCGGAGCGGCTGCGCCAGGGGCTGTCGCAGCTGCCCTTCGGGGACCTGCCGAGCGTCGCCGCGAGCATGGGGATCGCCAGCTATCCGGCCGATGCCGTCCGGGCCGAGGAGCTGATCGCGCTCGCCGACTCCGCGCTGTACGCGGCCAAGCAGTCCGGCCGCAATCTTACCGTCTGCTACTCGCCCCCGGCCCCTCCCGCCTGAGCGCGCCGCCGCGCTCCCGCCCGCTGCCGCCCCTCCCCCGCGCCGCGGCGCGCCGCCGCCCCCGGCCGGCCCGGGAAGCCCAGGCGCCGCCCGGCTCCGCCGGGGGCGGGCTTGCCGAACGCGGCAAATGGGGCTATGAGAGGGGCCGAGATCCGCTGACCCTTTCCCCTTCAATAAGGAGCGACGCCATGCTGGACATCATGGAATACGTCAAGGCGCGGGACCCGCACGAAAAGGAGTTCCACCAGGCGGTCAACGAGGTGATGGAGTCGGTCAAGCCGGTGCTCGACCAGAACCCGGTCTACCGCAAGGCGCGGATTCCCGAGCGGCTGGTCGAACCCGAGCGGGTCATCCTGTTCCGGGTGCCCTGGATGGACGACCGCGGCGAAGTCCAGGTGAACCGCGGGTTCCGCGTCCAGATGAACAGCGCCATCGGCCCCTACAAGGGCGGGCTGCGGTTCCATCCCTCCGTGAACCTCGGGATCCTGAAATTCCTCGCCTTCGAGCAGGTCTTCAAAAACGCGCTGACGACGCTGCCCATGGGCGGCGGCAAGGGCGGCTCCGACTTCAACCCCAAGGGGAAGTCCGACGCCGAGGTGATGCGCTTCTGCCACAGCTTCATGCTGGAGCTCTTCCGCCACATCGGCCCCGACACCGACGTGCCGGCGGGCGACATCGGCGTCGGCGCGCGGGAAATCGGCTTCCTGTTCGGCATGTACAAGAAGCTGAGAAACGAGTTCACCGGGGTCTTCACCGGCAAGGGCCTTAAATGGGGCGGAAGCCTCATCCGGCCCGAGGCGACCGGCTACGGCTCGGTCTATTTCGCCGCCGAGATGCTCGCGACCCGCAACCAGAGCCTCGCGGGCAAGGTCTGCCTCGTCTCCGGCTCGGGGAACGTCGCCCAGTACACCGTGGAGAAGCTGATCGAGCTCGGGGCGAAGCCCGTCACCCTCTCCGACTCGAACGGCTGCATCTACGACGAGGCGGGCATCACCCGCGAAAAGCTCGATTTCGTCATGCGCCTGAAGAACGTGCGCCGCGGACGGATCAAGGAGTACACCGACAAATACCCCGAAGCGGTCTTCCTGCCGGCCGAGGCCGGCAGCGACGCGAACCCGGTTTGGAGCTTCAAGGCGGACTGCGCCTTCCCGAGCGCGACCCAGAACGAGATCAGCGGCCGGGACGCCCAGCGGCTCGTCGACAACGGGGTGACCCTGGTCTGCGAGGGGGCCAACATGCCGACGACCCCCGAGGGGGTGGACATCTTCCTGGCGAACAACGTGCTCTTCGGCCCCGGCAAGGCCGCCAACGCCGGCGGGGTATCGGTCTCGGGCCTGGAGATGACCCAGAACAGCATGCGCCTTTCCTGGACCCGCGAAGAGGTCGACAACCGCCTCAAAATGATCATGAAAAGCATTCACCAGGCCGCCTCCGAGGCCGCGGCCCAGTACGGCGCCCCCGGCAACTACGTCGTCGGCGCGAACATCGCCGGGTTCGTGAAGGTCGTGGACGCCATGATGGACCAGGGGCTGATTTAGGCTTGACAGGCGCGCGCCGGCTTTTCTATACATCCGGTGCGACCGCACACGGGGTGGCCCCGCCCGGGGCCTGAGATCATACCCGTCGAACCTGATCTGGGTCATGCCAGCGTAGGGAGATGCGAGAAGGGTGCGGTCGGGCGATGGCGCAAGAATCGTCTCCCTGCGGCGGGGGACGATTCTTTTTTTTTCGGTAAGGAGGAGCGATGGACATTCAACCGACGGCGGCCGCCGAGCGGTCCCTCGGGGGGAAGGACTTTTTCCTGTTGTGGGCCGGGGTGGCGATCTCGCTCGCGGAGATCTGGGCCGGGGGGTTTCTCGCGCCCATGGGGTTCGCCGCCGGATTGTGGGCGATCCTGCTCGGGCACCTGATCGGCAACACCCTCATGGCGCTCGCCGGGGTGATCGGCTCCGAGCACGGGATCATGTCCATGGTCTCGGTGCGGCCCGCTTTCGGCATCCGCGGCTCCAACTTCGCGGCGGTCCTCAACATCGTGCAGCTCATCGGCTGGGCGGCCATCATGCTGATCATCGGCGGGCGGGCCGGGGCGACCCTCGGCCGGCCGCTCGGCGGCCCGCTCGCCGTCGACGGCTTCTGGGTGGTCGTGATCGGCATGGGGACGCTCCTGTGGGCCCTGTGGACCGGCAAGCCGGTCTGGAGGCTCGTCCAGCGGATCTCGGTCATCGCGCTGCTCGCCGTGGCCGCGCTGATGACCTGGGTCGCCTTCGGCCGGCTGGAGGCGCTGCCGGCCCCGCCGCCCGTCAAGCCGATGGGCTTCATGGCCGGGCTCGACCTGGTGATCGCCATGCCGATCTCCTGGATGCCGCTCGTGGCGGACTACGCGCGCGCGGCGCGCAGCACCCGCGCGGCCTTCTGGAACACCTGGGTCGGCTACTTCATCGTCTCCTCCTGGATGTACCTGCTGGGGCTCCAGGTGGCGCTCATGACGGGGTCGGCGGATCCGGGGCTGCTCATCCTCAACACCATGGGGAGCCTGGGGCTTGCCGTGCCGGCGCTCGTCATGGTCGTCTTCTCGACGATCACCTCGGACTTTCCCGACGTCTACTCCGCCACCTGCTCGATGCTGAACATCTCCCGGCGGCTCGGGGCGACCGCGGTCATGTGGATCGCGGGCCTGCTCGCCATCCTGGTCGCGCTGGTCTTTCCCATGGAGCAGTACGAGAACTTCCTCTTCTTCATCGGGGCGATGTTCATCCCGCTCTTCGGCGTCGTGCTCACCGATTACTTCCTGATCCGCCGGCGGCGCCTGGCGGTGGAGGAAATCTACCGGGTGGGGGGGCGTTACTGGTACCGCGGCGGCGTGAACCCGGCCGCCCTGGCCGCCTGGGCGGCGGGGTTCGCCGTGTACGAGGCGATCGCGCTGACCGGGCTTCCGGTCGGCGGGTCGCTGCCGGCGATGGCGACGGCCGGGCTGCTCTATTGGGGCCTGTCGTTCAAGCCGATCCGGTAACACGCCGCGCCAGCCCGCCGGGATGCCGCGCGCCGCCTTTGGCGGGTGCGGGTCAAGGCCGCTCGGGCTCGGCTTCCGCTCCGGCGGCGGCGTCGATCTGCGCCAGCTCCCGGTCGAAACCGGCGGCGAGCGTCTCGTGCTCGCGGGTGGCGCGGTCGAGGGCGTCGAAGAGCCGGTCGGTCTCCGCGCGGCAGGCGTGCAGCGCCTGGGCGATCTCGGCGATTTGCGCCCCGTCGCGGGATTCGCTCGCCCGCTGCATCGCCGCCGTCAAGCGGGGCATCTCGGCGTCGCGGCGCTCGATCTCGCGCTCGAGGCGCCGCATCTCGTCCTCGAGCGGCTTGAGCGCGCGCGCCCGCCGTCCGGCGACCTCCTGGCGGCGGCGGCGCTGCTCCCGGCGCGCGCTCTTCGCGTTTCCGGCGGGCGGGGCCTCCGCGGCCGCGGGCGCCTCCCCGCGCGCCGCCGGCTTTTCGTCCTGCCAGCCGCCCTTTTCGAGAAACTCCTGGTAGGTGCCCTCGAAGATCTCGATCCCGCCCTCCCGGAAGACGATCAGCCGCTCGGCGAGCGCGTGCAGGAACATCTCGTTGTGCGTGACCAGGACGAGCGCCCCCCCGAAGGCGTCGAGGGCGGCGAGCAGGGCGTCGCAGGACTCGAGGTCGAAGTGGTTCGTGGGCTCGTCGAGGAGCAAAAGGTTCGCCGGGGTGGCCAGGATCTTGCCGAGCAGCACGCGGCTCTTCTCGCCGCCGGAGAGGACGGCGATCTTCTTCAGGGCGTCGTCGCCCGGGAAGAGCATGGCCCCGCAGATGTCGCGGGCCGTCTGCCGGTCGACGCCGGCGTCGGAAAGCAGGATCTCCTCCTCGACGGTGCGGTTGGGGACGAGGTGGGAGACGCTCGTCTGCTCGAAGAAGCCCTTGCGGACCGCCGGGTGGCAGACCACTTCGCCCGCCTGCGGCGCGAGCGCCCCGGCGAGGAGCTTGATCAGGGTGGTCTTGCCCTTGCCGTTCGGGCCGACGACGGCGACGCGCTCGCCGGCCGTGATGGTGATCGAGAAGTCGCGGATCAGGGGCGCGCCGGGGCCGTAGGCGAAGGAGATCCCGCGCGCCTGCAGGGCGGATTTTCCGGGCAGCGGGGTCTCGCGGAAGCCGAACTCGAGGCTTCGCTGCTTTTCGAGCTTTTCGCGCTTCTCCATTTTCTGCAGCGTCTTGATGCGCGACTGCACGAGGCCCGCCAGGCGGGCCTTGGCGCGGAAGCGCGTGATGAAGAGCTCGATCTCCTTGCGCCGGCGCTCGTCGTTCAGGCGGGTCTTCTCGTAGATCTCCTCGTCCTGGGCGATCTGGCCGTAGTAGTCGCCGGTCGTTCCGGCGATCTTGCGCACCTTCTGGCGGTGGATGCCCATCACGTGGGTGACGACCTTGTCCATGAAGCTGCGGTCGTGGGTGATGACCATCAGCTCGCGGGGCCAGGCGACGAGAAAGCGCTCGAGCCAGCGGATCGAGGTGATGTCGAGGAAGTTCGTCGGCTCGTCGAGCAGCAGCAGGTCGGGGTCGGCGGCGAGCGCTTTGGCGAGGTTCAGCCGCACCTGGTAGCCGCCGGAGAATTCGGCCGGCGGCCGCTCCAGGTCAGCCTTGGCGAACCCGAGGCCGGCCAGGATCTTCTCGGCCTTCCAGTGGTGGTCGCTTTCGGCGGGCGGCAGCGCCGCCATGGCCTCCGCGAGGACCGTCGGCTGCGCGAAGGCGAGCTCCTGGCGGAGGTAGCCGATGCGGTAGTTCCTGGGGATGACGAGCGTCCCCGTGTCGGGCGCCTCCTCGCCGGCGATCAGGCGGAAGAGGGTGGTCTTCCCGTGGCCGTTCCGGCCGACCAGCCCGAGGCGCTCGCGGGGGTTGAGGGTGAAGTTCAGGCCGTCGAAGAGCGTCCGGCCGCCGTAGCTCTTGCCGATGTTTTCCGCGCGTATCATGACCGCCCACCGCTTGGGCCGCCGCCGGCGGCTTGACTTTCGAACCGGGGTCGCCTAATTTACTTTTCTTCCGAGCCGGACATGCCGGCAGCGCATCGACTCAAATCGATTTGTCTAACACGAATGAACGGCCTTGTCACCCTGAAAAAGCCATTCGCCTTCCTGGGCGGCGGGACCCTCGCGCGGCTGGGCGGCCTCGGGCGGATCTCCATCTTCTTCGCCCGGGGGTTCGCCCTGATGTTCAAGCCCCCCCTGCAGCTGGACAAGGTCCTGCAGCAGCTCTTCTTCATCGGGACCAAGTCCATCTTCGTGATCTGCCTCACGGCGGCTTTCACGGGCATGGTGCTCGGGCTGCAGGGCTACTACGCGCTGGTGAAGTACGGGTCGACGGCGGCCCTCGGTTCGGCCGTGGCGCTGTCGCTCGTGCGCGAGATGGGCCCGGTGCTCACCGCCATCATGGTGATCGCGCGGGCCGGATCGGCCATGGCGGCCGAGATCGGCATCATGCGCATCTCGGAGCAGATCGACGCGCTCCAGACCATGGACATCGACCCCGTCCGTTTCCTGATCAGCCCGCGGATCGCCGCGGCCCTGATCGCGTTTCCGCTGTTGACGGCGCTCTTCGACGTCGTCGGCCTCTTCGGCGGGTATCTCTCCGGCTCCGCGCTGTTGGGACTCAACCCGGCCTTCTACTTCAGCCGGGCCGAGTCGAGCGTCGAGACCGCCGACATCGTCGGGGGGTTCGCCAAGGCGCTCGCCTTCGCGGTCGTCGTGGTCACGATCTGCTGCTACCAGGGATACACCACCCACACCCGCCGGGAGTTCGGCGCCAAGGGGGTGAGCGTCTCGACGACCTCGGCGGTGGTGCTCTCCTGCGTGATGGTGCTGATCGCCGATTACGTGCTGACGTCGCTGCTGCTGTAACCCGGACCCCTCGCCCGCGGGGCGGGCGAGGGGTTGGAGGCGGTCCCCCATGAATGCCGAGCCGTTGATCGAGGTGCGCGAGGTCGTCAAGGTCCTGGGGGAGAACCGGGTCCTGGACGGGGCCTCGCTCGCCATCGACCGCGGCGAGATCACCGCCATCATCGGCAAGAGCGGCTCGGGGAAAAGCGTCCTGCTCAAGCACATCATCGGCCTCTTCGAGCCCGACGCGGGGGAGATCCTCTTCGAGGGCCGGCCGCGCGCGGCCCTGAAGCCGGCCGAGCGCCAGGCGCTCCGGCGGCGGTTCAGCTACGTCTTCCAGGAGGCCGCCCTGTTCGACTTCCTGACCGTCTTCGAGAACGTGGCGCTGCCGCTTCGGGAGCGCGGCGGGCTGGCGCGCGCCGACATCGCCCGCCGGGTGCGCGCGAAGCTCGATGCGCTCGACCTCGTCGGCGTCGAGGAGAAATACCCCTCGCAGCTCTCCGGCGGCATGAAGAAACGGGTGGCGCTCGCCCGGGCGCTGGTGACCGATCCGCAGATCGTCCTCTTCGACGAGCCGACGACCGGCCTCGACCCCATCCGCAAGAACGCCGTCCACGGGATGATTCTCGACTACCAGCGGCGGTTCGGCTTCACCGGCGTCGTGGTCAGCCATGAAATCCCGGACATCTTCCTGATCGCCCAGAAGGTGGCGCTCATCGATCGGGGGCGGATCCGCTTCGCCGGCAGCCCGGAGGAGATCCAGCAGAGCCCCGACCCGGAGGTCCGGCGGTTCATCCAGGGCCTGGACGGGCCGCCGGAGGCCCTCTCCGGGATCGTGGCGGTGCCGGTCGATCCCAGCCGCCTCAGGCGGGAGGTCGAGCGGCTGCGGCGCCGGCGGGCGCGCTTTTCCCTCGTTCTCCTGGCGGCCGAAATCGACGACCCCCTCGAACGCGCCGATCCTCCCGCCGCCGGAGGGGGGCTCGTCCAGGCCTTCACGCGGCACGTCGCGCGCCACACCTACCTCAGCGACATCTGCTGCCGCGTCGGGGTGGACCGGCTGATCGTGATCCTGCCGGACACCGACGCCCGGCACGCCGGCCTGTTCTGCCGCAAGATCGCGCGCTCCCTGGAGCACGAGGGGCTGCCGGCCGCCGAGGACGGTAGCGGCGCGGCGGCCATCCGGGTGAGCGCCGGGGTGGTCGAGGACGGGGGGGCGGGGGAAGCCGAGGCGCTGGTCGCCGCGGCGCAGTCGCGGCTGGCGGTCATCTACGACAGCCGCCGGCCGCCGGAGGGTTGAACGTCGGAGGCGGGCGGCCGGAGGCGCCGCCCGGCCGCTCGGCGGCACGGGAGAGAGGGTCCATGAAGTCGTCGTCGCTGGAAATCGGTGTCGGGATCTTTGTCGCGATCGGGCTCGCCTGCCTGGGGTATCTGACGTTTCGGCTCGGCGAGGTCGAAATCCTGGGCGGTCGGACTTATCATCTGGACGCCCGCTTCAAATCGGTGACGGGGTTGAAGACCGGCGCGCAGGTGGAGATCGCCGGCGTCAAGGTGGGGCAGGTCGAGGCCATCGCGCTCGAGCCCCGCGAGCAGGTCGCCCTGGTGCGCCTGAAGATCCGCGAGGATCTCAAGCTGAGCGAGGACGTCATCGCCTCGGTGAAGACCGCCGGGCTCCTGGGGGACAAGTACATCCAGCTCTCGCCCGGGGGCTCCGAGCGGGTGCTCAAGCCCGGGGATCTCATCCTGGAGACCGAGCCTCCGCTCGACATCGAGGCGCTCGTCAGCAAGTACGCGTTCGGCAAGGTCGATTGACCGGCCGGGCGCTCTTCGACACCGGAATCGGCGGCGGCTCGACCGGGCGGCCGCGCGCGCGCGAAGGAGGAATCATGTCTGAAGATGAAAAAGGGTTCGTCGTGAAGGACCGGCGGATCTTCTCCGCCGGCGGCGAGGCGGGCGATCGGCCCGGCCGGGAACCGGAAGGGCCGCCGCCGGCGGCCGAACCCGAGGCGCCGCGGCCGGAAGCCGCCGCGGGGGAGCCCCCGCCGCAGGCGCGGCCCCCGCTTCCCGAGATCAACTTCGCCACCTTCATCGCTTCGCTGAACGCCTCGGCCCTCTTCCACCTCGGGGTGATGGAAGACCCGGTCACCGGCAAGCGCGAGAAGGACCTGCCGATGGCCAAGCAGACCATCGACATCCTGAGCATCCTGCAGCAGAAGACCGCCGGGAACCTCACGGCCGACGAGGATCTCATGCTGAAGAACATCCTCTACGACCTGCGCATCCTCTACGTCAAGGAAAGGAGCTGAGCGGCATCTGGATCCGCAACCGGAAAGCGCCGTTCGGGTCCGCTCCCCGGCCAAGATCAACCTCTTCCTGCGGGTGACCGGGAAACGGCCGGACGGCTACCACAACATCCTGTCGCTGATGTGCCGCATCGGGCTTTGGGACGAGATCCGCCTGCGGCTGGTCGATGGCGGCATCCGGCTCGCCTGCTCCGGAGCGGCGGTTCCCGCCGACGAGACCAATCTCGCCTACCGCGCGGCGGCGGCTTTCTTTCGGGAGCTGGGCCGGCCGGCGGGGGTCGCGGTCGCGCTCGCCAAGAACATCCCGGTCGCGGCCGGCCTGGGTGGCGGCAGCAGCGACGCGGCCGGGGTGCTGCTCGGGCTGAACCACCTCTGCGGCCGCCCCTTCACCCGCGCCCGCCTCATGGCGCTCGGCCGCGGCCTGGGGGCCGACGTGCCCTTCTTCATCTTCCAGTCGCCCGCCCTCGCCTCCGGAATCGGCGACCGGCTGCGGCGCTTCGAAGGACTTCCGGACTACCGCGTGCTCCTCGTGTGCCCGCCCGTCGCCGTCTCCACCGCGCAAGTCTACCGCAACCTCAATTTACGATTGACAAATTGCGGAAAAAAAATTACAAGGGACCGCTTAAAAAACGCCGCTTATTCGCCCGCGCGGCATGCGTGCAACGATCTTGAAGCGGTCACCTTGGGGCTGCATCCGGAACTGGCCGCCATCAAGGAGAGGCTGACGCGCCTCGGTGCGGAAGGGGCACTCATGTCCGGAAGCGGGCCCTCCATTTTCGGGCTCTTTCCCGAGGCCGGGGCCGCCGAGAAGGCCGCCGCCCGCCTGCCGCGGGACCGCGGCTGGCGCGTGATCGTCACCGAGCTCCTGCGGGAGCCCTGCGAGCTGATCCTGGCGGAACGCGCCCAGAGGTAACCGGCTGTGGAAAAAGAGGCCGCCGGCCAAGGCGCGCGGCGATCGGCAGGCGCAGCCCAAGCTAGCGATAGGTGAGCATTTGCCCGCGCCGCGCAAGGCAGGATCACGGCGGGCGGCGCCGTTTATCCACAGCCTGATAACCCGAAATACCGGTCGAGAGGCCCGCTGAGCGGGCCGGCCGAAGGACCGGCAAGGGGGCGCCCCCCGTGCCGCTGCCAAGGGTAGGCTTTCTGGGGCGTCGTCAAGTGGTAAGACACAGGATTTTGGTTCCTGCACTCGGAGGTTCGAATCCTCCCGCCCCAGCCAGTCGCCCCGGGGCAAAACCGCACGGCGCGGGGCGGCGCGGCCGCGCACCGATTCATCGCTGAAAGAAGGAGGCGGGGACAAGCCGATATGGAAGACCGCGGAGTCGCCATCTTTGCCGGAAACTCGAATCCCGGGCTGGCCAAGAAAATCTGCGCCTACCTGAACTTTCCGCTCGGGGGCGCGAAGGTCACCACGTTCAGCGACGGGGAGATCCAGATCGAGATCCAGGAGAACGTCCGCCTGAAGGACATCTTCGTGATCCAGTCCACCTGCGCGCCGGTGAACGACAACCTGGTGGAGCTCCTGCTGATGATCGACGCCTTCAAGCGCTCCTCGGCCCGCCGCATCACGGCGGTCATGCCCTACTACGGCTATTCGCGCCAGGACAAGAAGGTGGCCCCCCGGGTGCCGATCAGCGCCAAGCTCGTCGCGGACATGCTCACGGTCTCGGGTGCGAACCGGCTGATCACCATGGACCTGCACGCGGGCCAGATCCAGGGCTTCTTCAACATCCCGGTGGACAATCTCTTCGCGGCGCCGGTGCTGATCCGCTATATCCGCTCCCATTTCAACGGCAATCTCGTGATCGTCTCGCCGGACGCCGGCGGCGTCGAGCGGGCGCGGGCCTTCGCCAAGCGGCTGGACGCGGATCTCGCCATCATCGACAAGCGCCGCTCGGCGCCGAATCAGGCCAAAGCCATGGCGGTCATCGGCAACGTCAGCGGCAAGGTGGCGGTCATTCTGGACGACATGGTGGACACCGCCGGGACGCTCGTGGAGGCGGCCGAGGCCCTCGCCGGGGGAGGCGCCCAGGAGATCCACGCCTGCTGCGCCCATGCGGTCCTCTCCGGCCCGGCGGTCCGGCGGATCCAGGAGTCGGTGCTGAAGAGCCTGGTGGTGACCGACACCATCCCCCTCTCGCGGGAGGCCGAGAACTGTCCCAAGGTCAAGGTGCTGACGATTTCCGAGCTCGTCGGCGAGGCGATCATCCGCAGCTATCACGGGGATTCGGTCACCTCGCTGTTCGTCTAGTTGGATGGATCATTTTAGGCAGGCAAGGAGGAACTTCCATTGAAACAGCTTCAACTGAACGCCAAGATCCGCACCACGTCCGGCAACGGCCCGGCGCGCGCTCTGCGTCGCCGGGGAATGGTCCCGGCGGTGCTCTACGGCCCCCAGCGGGAGCCGGTCATGCTGTCGCTCGAATTCCAGGATCTCGAACACGCCGTGCAGAAGGGCAACCTGCGCCGGACGATCTTTGCGCTCGACCTGCAGAACAGCCCCGAGGGCACGCGCCCGGCGGTCATCAAGGAGGTCCAGACCCACCCGGTGACCGGGGCGTACCTCCACGTGGACTTCTATGAGATCGACATGCAGCGCAAGCTGCGCGTGAAGGTGCCGGTGGTGACGAAGGGCAAGGCCAAGGGCGAGGACTTCGGCGGCATGCTCCAGGCGATCGAGCGCGAAATCGAGGTCTCCTGCCTCCCGGGGGCCATTCCGGATGCGATCGAGATCGACGTGACCGAGCTCGGCATCGGCAGCACCCTGCATGTCCGCGACATCCAGCTTCCCGAAGGGGTCGAGCTGCCGCCGGGCGACAACTACACGGTGCTGACCGTGCTCAGCCAGAAGGCGGAAGCCGCCCCGGCCGCCCCCGGCGCCGAGGAGGGCGCGGAGGAAGGCGCCGAGAAGAAGGCGGAAGACCAAGCGGGCGAGGAGTAGGCCCCCCCGGCGCCAGGACCCATGGACGGGGCCACCGACAAGGGGAGATCCCCGCTGCGGCTGGTGGCGGGGCTGGGGAACCCGGGCGACCGCTACGCCGCAACCCGGCACAACATGGGCTTCCGGGTGGTGGATCGGCTTGCGGCCGACTTCGGCATCGGGGTGTCACGCGAGAAGGGAGAGATCCTTTTCGGCCGGGGACGGATCGAGGGGCTTGAGGTCATCCTGGCCAAGCCGCTCGCCTACATGAACCGCAGCGGCCCGCCGCTTAGGCGGCTGTGCGATTTTTTCCAGGTCCGGCAGGACGACCTGGTGGTGATCCACGACGACATCGACTTGGAATTCGGTCGGATAAAAATAAAAGAGAAAGGAGGGCATGGCGGACACAACGGCATTCGATCGGTCATGGAGGCCTTCGGCGGCGGCGACTTCGTGCGGCTGCGGGTGGGCATCGGGCGCTCCGGCGCCGGGGAGCGGGTCGCGGACTACGTGCTCGACCGCTTTCTGCCGGAAGAGGCCGCGCGGCTGGAGGAGATCGTCGCGCGGGCCCGCGACGCCGCCGTGACGATCCTCTGCCGGGGAACCACGATCGGGATGAATCGGTTCAACGTCAAAAGCTGAGTTCGCATCGATCAATTTCTTCGAATCAGGGAGGAGAGGATGAATCAACTGCCATTGGTGTGCACACTCGTGGGGGTGGTGGGCGTCATCTACGCCATCGTCGTCGCCGGGATGGTCAAGGCGGCCCCGTCCGGAAACGACCGCATGCGCCAGATCTCGGGCGCCATTGCGGAGGGCGCGATCGCCTATCTGAACCGCCAGCTGAAAAGCGTCGGCATCGCCGGCATCATCATCTTCATCATCATCGCGGTGAGCATGAACCTGACCACCGCCATCGGCTTCCTGGTCGGCGCCGCCGCCTCCTACCTCGCGGGCTACATCGGGATGCGGGTCTCCGTCATCGCCAACGTGCGCGTCTCCGAGGCGGCCCGCAAGGGCCTGAACGCGGCGCTGCAGCTCGCCTTCCGCGGCGGATCGGTGACCGGCATGATCGTCGCCGGCCTGGCGCTGACGGTCGTCGCGGGCTACTACACGGTTCTGACCAGCATGGGCGTCTCCAGCCGCGATGCGGTCGTCGCGCTGGTCGCCCTCGGCTTCGGCGGCAGCCTGATCTCCATCTTCGCGCGGCTGGGCGGCGGCATCTTCACCAAGGGGGCCGACGTCGGCGCCGACCTCGTGGGCAAGGTCGAGGCCGGGATCCCCGAGGACGACCCCCGCAACCCGGCGGTCATCGCCGACAACGTGGGCGACAACGTCGGCGACTGCGCCGGGATGGCCGCGGACCTCTTCGAGACCTACGGCGTCACCGCGGTGGCCGCCATGCTGCTCGGCAACCTCCTCTTCCCCAAAATCCCCATCGCCACCGAGTTTCCGCTGGTGCTGGGGGCGATCTCCATCATCGCCTCGATCATTTCGGTCTTCTTCGTGCGCCTGGGCAAGAACGAGTACATCATGGGCGCCCTTTATAAAGGCATGTTCGGCAGCGCCATCCTGGCGGCGATCGCCTTCTTCTTCGCGGCCCAGAACTTCATGGTCGGGCTGCCGATGACCTCGATGAACATCTACCTCGCGACCCTCGTCGGGCTGGTCCTGACCGTCGTCATCGTCATCATCACCGAGTACTACACCGGCAAGTACGGCCCGGTGAAGCGCGTCGCGAACGCCTCCACCACCGGCCACGGCACGAACATCATCGCCGGGCTCGCGGTCAGCATGCAGTCGACCGCCGCGCCGGTGCTCGTGATCTGCCTGGCCATCGGGCTCGCCTACCATTTCGCCGGGCTCTACGGCATCGCCATGGCGGCCATGAGCATGCTCTCCATGACCGGCATGGTCATCGCGATCGACGCCTACGGCCCGATCACCGACAACGCCGGCGGGATCGCCGAGATGGCCGAGATGGAAGACAGCGTGCGCGCGGTCACCGACCCGCTCGACGCCGTCGGCAACACGACCAAGGCCGTCACCAAGGGATACGCCATCGGCTCCGCGGGCCTGGCGGCGCTCGTGCTCTTCGCCGCCTACACCCAGGAGTTCGCCCTGCACGGCGGACAAGGCGAGCTGAAGTTCGACCTGAGCGACGTCAACGTCATCATCGGGCTGTTCATCGGCGGGCTGCTGCCCTACCTCTTCGCCTCCATCGCCATGATGGCGGTCGGCAAGGCGGGCGGGGCCGTGGTCGAGGAGGTCCGGCGCCAGTTCCGGGAGATCCCCGGGATCATGGAGGGCACCGGCAAGCCCGACTACGCCGCCTGCGTCGACATCGTGACCAAGTTCGCGCTGAAGGAGATGATGATCCCGGCGCTCCTGCCGGTCGTCGCCCCGATCCTGGTCGGGCTCCTGCTCGGCAAGATCGCGCTCGGCGGGGTCCTGATCGGCAGCATCATCACCGGCCTCTTCGTCGCCATTTCGATGACCACCGGCGGCGCGGCCTGGGACAACGCCAAGAAGTACATCGAGGACGGGCACCTCGGCGGCAAGGGCAGCGACGCCCACAAGGCCGCCGTCACCGGCGACACCGTCGGCGACCCCTACAAGGACACCGCCGGGCCGGCCGTCAACCCGATGATCAAGATCCTGAACGTCGTCGCGCTGCTGCTGGTCCCCTTCATGCTCTAAACGACCGGCATCCCGTTGACCCAATCGGGCCGGCGCCCCTCCGGGCGCCGGCCCGATTCATTTCGGGAAGGCGGCGGCGGTTGACGCCGCACGCCGATTGTGGTATACACCGATCCGGCTGGAGCAGCGTATCCCCTTGATCCTGAATCCCAACCGGCGAGCGACCCCATGGCAGGAAAACCCGCGAAGAAATCGACCCCGGCGTCAGCGACGGCAAAGGCGAAAACGCGCAAGTTCAAGATCGGCGACCTGGCGGTCTACCCCGCCCACGGGGTGGGGCAGATCCAGGCCATCGAAAGCCGCGTCGTCAACGGGGAGACCCACGACTTCTATATCCTGCGGGTGCTCGACAACGGTATGGTCATCATGATCCCGATCACCAACGTCGAGTCGGTCGGGCTGCGGGGGATCATCGACATCAAGGAGATCCCGAAGGTTTACGAGGTGATGCGCCTCAAGCGGGAGCTGCAGGGCGACAACCAGACCTGGAACCGCCGCTACCGCGAGTACATGGAGAAGATCAAGACCGGCTCGCTCTACGACGTCGCCGAAGTGTTCCGGGACCTTTTCCGCCTGAAGCTCACCAAGGACCTCTCCTTCGGCGAGCGCAAGCTCTACGACACGGCGCAGATCCTGCTCGTCAAGGAGCTCTCCAAGGCGAAGAAGACCGACGAGAAGACGATCATCACCGAGATCGAGTCGATTTTCGCAACCGAAGCCGCCTGAACCCCTCCCCGCGACCGGCCGCATGGCTGAAGCAGCCCTCGCTTTCGACGTCGAGGCGGGCGAGGCGGGGCTCCGGCTGGATCTCTTCCTTGCCCGGCGCCTGCCGGGGCGCTCGCGCGCCTTCGCCGCCCAGTTGATCGCGGGCGGCCGCGTCACGGTGAACGATTGGCCGCGCAAGCCCGGTCAGCGCCTGAAGCCGGGCGACCGCGTCGCGGTCGTGCTGCCGGCGCCCGAGCCCGCCCGCTGCCTCCCCGAGCCCATCCCGCTCGACATCCTTTTCGAAGACGGCCACGTCGTGGTGCTGAACAAGCCGCCGGGGCTGGTGGTGCACCCGGCGCCGGGGCACTGCCGCGGGACGCTGGTGAACGCCCTCCTGCACCACTGCCCGGACCTCGGCGCGATCGGGGGCGAGCTGCGGCCCGGGATCGTCCACCGCCTGGACAAGGACACCTCGGGGGTTCTCGTCGCGGCCAAGAACGCGGCCGCCCTCGAGGGGCTCGCCCGCCAGTTCAAGGCGCGCACGGTGCGCAAGGGGTACCTCGCCCTGGTGCACGGCGCGATGTCCGCGGCGTCCGGAGTCATCCGCCTGCCCATCGGGCGCCACCCCGTGGACCGCAAGCGCATGTCGACCGCGAGCCGCCGGCCGCGCGAGGCGGAGACCGGCTGGCGCGTGCGGCGGCGCTTTCCGCAGGCAAGCCTGCTCGAGCTCGAGCTCCGCACCGGCCGGACGCACCAGATCCGGGTCCACCTGGCCGCCGTCGGCCGCCCGATCGTCGGCGACCCGGTCTACGGACGCGGGAAAGGCGCCGGGGTGGCCGCCGCCCGCCAGATGCTCCACGCCTGGCGGCTCGAGTTCGACCACCCCCGCACCGGGGAGCGGCTTTCCTTCGAGGCGCCCGTGCCGGCGGACATGGCGCAGCTCCTGGAGGGGCTGGGGGCCGGGGCGCCCGCCGCCTGACAGGCGGCGGCGGAACCGGCATCGGGCCGCCGGGCCACGGACTCAACTCGCCGTTTGGCCGCAGCCTGTCAGACCCAGCCTTTGAAGGCCATGAAGGTGAGCGAGAGCATGCCGGCCGTGACGAGCCCGATGGCGGTGTCCTGGAGCGGCCGGGGGGTGCGCGCGAGCAGGATGCGCTCGCGCACTCCCGCGAAGAGGATGAGCGCCAGCCCGAAGCCGGCGGCGTAGGCGAAGGAGGAGACGACCATCTCGAGAAAGCCGTACTCCTCCTTGATGTTGATCAGGCAGACGCCCAGAACGGCGCAGTTCGTCGTGATCAGCGGCAGGAAGATCCCCAGCCCGGCGTAGAGCGCCGGGATGCTTTTCTTCAGGAACATCTCCACGAACTGGACCAGGGCGGCGATCACCAGGATGAAGGCGATCGTGCGCAGGTAGGTGAGGTCGAACTTCACCAGGACGTAGTACTCCACCAGCCAGGTGATGATCCCGGCCATCACGAGGACGAAGATGACCGCCATGGCCATGCCGGTCGCGGTTTCCATCTTCTTGGAGGTCCCGAGGAACGGGCAGTTGCCCAGGTACTGGGCGAGCAGGATGTTCTTGATCAGGACGGCGCTGATCGCCAGGACAATGAGGTCGCCCATGGTGCGCTCCTATTTTTTCCCGATGAGGTTCATGACGGCGAGCATCAGCCCGAGGCAGACGAAGGCCCCGGGCGCCATCACGAGGAAGCTGAAGGGCTCGAAGGCCGGGCCGAAGACCCGGATGGGCGTTTCGTAGAGGGTGACCGCACCGGTGGCGAACAGCTCCCGGAAGGCGGCGAGCGCCGTCAGCGCGAGCGTGTAGCCGATCCCGATCCCCAGGCCGTCGAGAAGCGAGCGCACGATCCCGTTGCGGGCGGCGAAGGCCTCCGCCCGGCCGAGCAGGATGCAGTTCACCACGATGAGCGGGATGAAGATGCCGAGCTTCATGAAAAGCCCGTAGGTGTAGGCCTGCATCACGAGCTCGACCACGGTCACGAAGGTCGCGATCACGACGATGAAGGCGGCGATGCGGACCTTCGAGGGGATGACCTTCCGCAGGGCCGAGATCAGGATGTTCGAGAAGACCAGCACGAAGGTGACGGCCACCCCCATGCCGATCCCGTTCTCGACGGTGTTCGTCACGGCGAGGGTCGGGCAGAGGCCGAGCACCAGGCGGAAGGGGGGGATTTCCGCCCACAAGCCCTTGGTGAACTCCTGGGTCAACGATTTCGCCATAACGCCTTCCTGTCTGACGGGTCCGTGGGATTCCGCGCGCGGCTACTTGAACGCCTTCATCTTCTCTTCGATCTGCGGCTTGAGCTTCTCGTAGACCCCGAGGGCCTCGGTGACCCCGTTCGCCACGGCGCGCGAGGAGATCGTGGCCCCGCTCAACGCGTTGATCGTGCCCCCGTCCTGGGTCACCTTGACCGCCCCCGAGGCCGATACCCCCTTGAACTGGGCGGTGAAGGCCGGGTCGGTCTTGGCGCGGGCGCCGAGCCCCGGGGTCTCGGAGTGGGTGGTGACGCCGACGCCGAGGAGCTTCTTCTCCTTGACGTCGATGCCGACCATGAGCCCCACGTCGCCGCCGTAGCCCTTGCCCGACGACTCCATCGCCAGCCCGCGCGCCTCGCCGCCGATCACGCCGACGAAGAAGGTCCGCTGCAGCTCGCCGTCCTTGAGCTGGAATCGGCTCGCCACCGGGTCGTTCGACACCTCGGTGAAAATCCCGCGGATGGCCGGCCCCTTGACGTACTCGAGCACCTGGTTTTCGATCTGCTCCTGGGTGGCCTCGCGCAGGGCCGCGAGCAGGCCGCCGGAGAGCAGGCTGATCACCGTCAGCACCACGACCATCTTGATCATCTCACGCATGGCTCACGCGACCTTTCCGAGGGCCCTGGGGCGGATCTTGTCCAGCAGGGGCTGAATCAGGTTGATGACCAGGATCGCGAACACCACCCCGTCGGGGAAGGCGCCGATGCTGCGGATGGTGACGGTGATGACCCCGCCCAACGCGCCGTAGATCAGCATCGGGACGAAGTTGACCGGCGAGGAGGAGTCCTCGGTGGCGAGGAAGAAGGCCCCGATCAGGCTGTAGCCGGTGAGCAGGTGGAACCCGGCGGGGGCATACTTGCCGGGGTTGACGAGCTGGAAGAGGGCGGCCGTCAGGACCAGGCCGGCGATGAAGCTCAAGGCGATCTCCCAGCGGATGACCCCCCGCAGGATGAGGTAGGCTCCGCCCGCTATGAGCCCCAGCCCGAAGGTGCATCCGACCCCGCCGATCTGCCGGCCGATCAGCAGATCGAGCAGGTCGGTATCGGCGACGGCGGCGGCGCCGAAGGCCTTCGCGGCGGTCAGCAGGTCGAAGGCGGGAAAGTCGAACGGGAAGCCCGCGAGCGCGGCGTCGAAGTCCATCAGGCGCTTCCAGGAGAGCGTCAGGATCCCGACGGCCACCGCCACGGGGTTGAAGGGGTTCGCGCCGATTCCGCCGTAGATCTGCCGCGCCACGACGACGGCGAGGAAGGTGCCGGTCAGCACGGCCCACCAGGGGAAGGTCGCGGGCAGCATCATGCCGAGCAGCAGCCCGATCACCGCCGCCTGTCCGTCGCCGATCGTATCGGGCTGCTTGGCGAGGCGGGTGAAGCCGAGCTCCCAGAGGACGGCCGAGGCCGTCGACAGGGCGAGCACCCACAGGCCGGGCGCCCCGTACTGGATGACGCCGAAGAGCGCCGCCGGCAGCGCGGCGATGAAGATCTGCCGGCTGCGGTCGGTCACCCGGTTTCCGGAGTGCCAGAAGGGGGCGTGGGCGACGATCAGTTTCTGTCCTTCAGCCATTTGCGGCCTCCGCGGCGCGGGCGCGCGCCAGTTCGTACTTGGCCAGCGTGATGTACTGCGCGATCGGGATCTTCGAGACGCACACGAAGCTGCACAGGCCGCAGTCGATGCAGGAGAAGAGGTCGTAGGCGTCGGCGGCCTCTTCGTACTTGGCGGCCTCGAGGTAGCGGATGAGGAGGTTCACCTGGATGCGCGCGGGGCAGATGCGCACGCACTCGCCGCAGTTGATGCAGGGGTAGGCGGAGGTGCGGTGGGCCAGGCGGTCGCTCATGACCATCACGGCGTCGGTGTCGGGCCGGACGGGGTGGTCGGCCGAGGGCAGGGCCTCCCCCTGCATCGGCCCGCCGGCCACGAGCCGGTCGCCGGCCTCGAGCGTCACGTTGAACTTCCGGAGAATGTCGGCGATCGGCGTTCCGATCGGCGCTTCGGCGAGCCGCGGGATGCCGTCCTTCGGGATGACGGTCAGGATCTTGACGGCCGGGATCCTCCCCTCGGCATAGGCGGCGCCGACGGCCGCGACCGCCTCGGCGCTCGCGAAGCAGAAGCCCAGGTCCTCCGGGCTCCGCCCGGCCGGAAGCTCCTGGCCGAAGAGCGCCGGCAGGACGAGCGCGGGGCGGGCGGCGGGGTAGCGCCGGTCGACGCCCGCCACGCGGGCCCCGATGTGCCCCACGCCCTGGATGGTTTCCCGGTAGGTGAGGATCACGGCCTCCTCGAGGCCGGCGATCCGCTTGAGCAGCTCGATGCCCTGGATGACGCGGCTCCAGCGCGACCGCAGCGCGTACTGCTGGGTGAGGACCAGA
The DNA here is from genome assembly GCA_964573635.1 of uncultured Desulfatibacillum sp. Classification (GTDB taxonomy): domain Bacteria; phylum Desulfobacterota; class Desulfobacteria; order Desulfobacterales; family SpSt-501; genus SpSt-501. The sequence continues at coordinate 79,350 of CAZNKG010000012.1, forward strand.
AGGTCCTGGTCGACGCCGCAGACGACGAGGGTCTTCACCGGGCGCTCGGCGGCGCCCAGCCGTTCGAGCGGCGGGCACCCGGGCAGGGCCGCGAGGAATCGGCGCGCGCTGTCCATCGCGGGCTGGGCGGCGGCGGCGGCGAATCCGTCGTCGCAGGCCTCCGCGCCGTCGACGGCGATGGTGACGGCCGTGTAATCCCGGCCGAAGTTGCCGGCGACGGCGCGCAGCGCGCTGACCGTGCCCGCCGCCGGGGCGATCACGTATCCGGACTCCTCGCCGTACAGCGCGATTTTTCGGCCGGCGGCGACCTTATCCCCGATCTTGAGCCCGCTCGCCGGCCGCGCCTTCGCCGGGGCCGGGTGCAGGAGCGTCAGCGTCGCGGCCGGCCGGATGGTCTCCGCGGCCACGGGCTTGGGGGGGAGCAGGCTGTATTCGAGGCGCGGTGTGCCGAGGCCGAAAAACGGTTTTGCGATCATTTCCTCTCCAACCCTTCCCGTCCGATTCGGTGAGCGCCGGCGGGCCGCCGCGCTACATCATGATGTGGCACTGGGTGCACTCCACGGGGCCGGCGCCGTAGTCCTGGTGGCAGCCGATGCACTGCGCGTGCAGGGCATCGGAGCGCTTGGGCATCTCGGGGTCGCCCTTCGCCGGGTCATGGCACTCCGAGCAGGAGGTGGCCTCCTCGTACTCCTCCGGGGCGAGCGTGTGGTGGCATTCGCCGCAGTCGAGGCCGTAGCCCCCGGCGGGATCCGCGTGGCGCGCATGATCGAAAAGGGCCTTGCCGGCGACCGACTGGAAGACGATGCGCACCGGCTTTTTCGGCGGCCGGGCCGGGAAGGCGGCATAGCCGGCCAGACCGACCACCAGCAGCGCGACCGCCATGACCGTCACCCACTTGAGCTCTTGCTTGGAGAACATCATGAATCGGGCTCCCTCGCCGGGGTATGAGGCGCGAAACGACAGCTCCGACTACCACAGCGACCTTATGCTTTCAAGGCCTTTTTGCGAGATATCAGGCGGCTTTGTCCGCCGTTCGGACCTCCGCCCGCAGGGCCGCCGGATCCGGGTTGTAGCAGACGAGGCAGCAGTTGAGGCAGCGGTCGCTCTCGCTGCGGGCGGCCGCCTCGGTCAGCACCTGGTCCACCTCGACGAAGGAGCGGATCCGCTCGGCGACGGGAAGCTCGACCATCTCGGCCCGCGGCCGCCGGACGAGGCCCTCGACATGCGCGAACAGGGTGTGCCCGATGAGCGCTTGGCGCAGCTCGTCCGCTTCGGCCGCGACCGGCCGGCCCATGACGAACTGGTGGATCGAGCGCGCCGCCCGCCGCCCGCCGCCGATCGCATCCACGACGAGCGCCGGGCCGGTGGCCGCGTCGCCGGCGGCGAACACGTGGGGGATGGTCGTCTGCAGCGTCGCGGGGTCGACCTCGATCGTGCTCCAGCGCGAGGTCTTCAGGCCGGCCGCGGCGCTCGGCTGCCCGGCGACGAAGCCGACGTCCGGGGCCTGCCCGATGGCGGAGATCACCATGCGCGTGGCGAGCAGCGTCTCGGAGCCGGCGACCGGGACGGGCCGCCGCCGGCCGCTCGCATCCGGCTCGCCGAGCTCCATGCGCAGGTATTCGAGATGGGCGGCGTGCCCCGATTCGTCGGCGACGACGCGCACCGGGGCGCACAGGAACATGAACCGCGCCCCCTCGGCCTCGGCCGCCTCGATTTCGACGTGGTTCGCGGGCATCTCCTTGCGGGTGCGGCGGTAGACGAGATAGACCGTCTTCGCCCCGAGCCGGATGAGGTTGCGGACGCAGTCGATCGCCGTGTTGCCGCCGCCGATCACCGCCGCGGTCTCCTCGATCGGCAGCTTCTCCCCGGAGGCGAGCCGCGCGAGGAAGTCGATGCCGGTGTAGCAGCCCGGGATCTCCTCCCCGGGGACCTGCAGCCGGGTGTCCTTCCAGGCGCCGATGCCCAAAAACACCGCGTCGAACCCCTCCGCCTCGAGGCGCGCGAGGTCGATGTCGCGGCCGAAGCGCACGCCGGTGCGCGCCTCGATGCCCAGGCCGAGGATCCCCTCGATCTCCCAGTCGAGGATCTCCTTGGGCAGCCGGTATTGGGGGATCCCGTAGCGCAGCATGCCGCCGAGCTTGGGCATGGCCTCGAAGATCGTGACGCGGTGCCCCAGGCGGCGCAGGAAGAAGGCGCAGGTCAGCCCCGCGGGCCCGCCGCCCACGACCGCGATGCGCTTGCCCGTGTCGGGGGCGACGGAGACCGGCAGCCGCTTGCCCGAGGCCATCTCGAAGTCGGCGGCGAAGCGCTTGAGCTGGTTGATCGAGACCGGTTCGTCGGCGACCCCGCGCCGGCAGTTCACCTCGCAGGGGTGGGGGCAGACCCGGCCGCAGGCGAGCAGCAAGGGGTTGCGGTCCCGGATGGTCTTGACCGCGCCGGCGTAGTCCCCCTCGTGGATCTGGCGGATGTAGAGCGGGATGTCGATCTCCGCCGGGCAGGTCTGCCGGCAGGGGGCGAGGCAGTCCCCCAGCCGGTTGAAGTGCAGCAGCCGCTCCGAGGCCGTGCGCACGGTGAGCAGGTGCTTGGGGCAGACCCGCTCGCAGGCGCCGCAGCCGACGCATTTCTCCTCGATCACGACCGGGTAGCCCTGCGGCCCCATGCGGATCGCCCCGAACATGCAGGCCGCGACGCAGTCCCCGTGGCCGATGCAGCCGACCTCGCACACGCGCCGGCCGCCCAGGACGGCGGCCTCCGCCCGGCAGGTGGCGACCCCGAGGTAGTCGAACCTGTCGGCGGCGCGCAGCCCCCCGGAGCAGGGGTTCATCGACCGCGGCGGCTCGGCCAGGCCGACCTCCTGGCCCATCACCGCGGCGGCCTTCTGGGCCGACTCCATGCCGCCGACGACGCAGACGTTGGGCGCCGCTTTTCCGGCGACGACCGCCGCCGCCGCCGCCGAGCAGCCCGCGAACCCGCACCCGCCGCAGTTCGCGCCCGCGAAGCAGGACTCGACCTGCGCGATGCGCGGGTCCTCGTAGACGTAGAAAATACGCGCGGCCACGCTTAAAACGATGCTGCAAGCCGCCCCCAGCGCCGCCATGAAAATCACGCCTTCGGTCATCGTCGCCTCGTCGCCGCCCCCGGCGGCACCGCAGCCGGGGCGTTCTGGGTGGTTCCCTCGCCGATCATCGAGATTAGACCGTTTAGCAAGAGATCGCGCGCATTTCAAGAACGGATGGCCCCAGCGGGCGGTCACCGGCTCCCCGCGCCCTCCTCCGCCGCGCCGCAGGCCCCGCACAGCCGGCAGCTCCCGGGGCGGCAGGCGGCGCCCGGCCGCCCGGCGAGCGCCCGCTGGTAATCGTCCCACAGGAATTGCTTGTCGACCCCCGCCGCGATGAAGTCCCAGGGGAAAAGCTCCTCGCGGGGGCGCTCCCGCAGGGCGAAGAAGTCGGCGTTCACGGCCGTTTCCTTGAGCGCGCGGGCCCAGTTGCCGCCGTGGGCGTGAACCGCGGCGAGGATCCCCGCGACCCGGCGGTCGCCGCGGGCGAGCAGCCCCTGGACATACGCCCAGCGGGGGATGTCGCCGCTGAAGCGCACGTTGGGGATGCGCCTGAGCGCCGCGGCGAGCCGCTTGAGCTTTCCCTTCAGCGCCGGGACGTCGGCCATCGCCGCCCACTGGAACGGGGTGAAGGCCTTGGGGACGAAGGAGTTCACGCTGACGCTCACCGTCCCGATCGCGCCCCGGCCCCGGCTCAGCTTGAGGAAGCGGTGCTTCACGGCCTTGACCAGGGCGATGATCGCCTCGATGTCCTCGGCGGTTTCGGTCGGCAGCCCCACCATGAAATAGAGCTTCAGGTTGGGGATGCCGTGGGCGAGGAGCGTTTCGGCCGCCGCCAGCACCTGCTCCTCGGTGACGCCCTTGTTGATCACCCGGCGCAGCCGCTCGGAGCCGGCCTCCGGGGCGATGGTGGCGGTCTTGACCCCCGATCGGGCGAGGACCCGCGCCAGCCCGGGGGTGAGGGCGTCGGCCCGCAGCGAGCTGAAGGTGAACGAGGCCCCTTCGCCGTCGAAGCCCGCGCAGAGCTCCCCGAGGCCCGGCAGGTCGGAGACCGCCGCGCCCACCAGGCCGATGCGGCGGCCGTGGGCGAGCCCCCGGCGGACGGCGGCCTCGAGGGCGGCGGTCGCGCGGAAGCGCGGCGGGCGGGCGGCGAAGCCCGTGCTGCAGAAGCGGCATCCGTGGGCGCAGCCCCGGCCGATCTCGACCAGGAAGGCGTCCCCGAAGGCCGTGTGCGGGGAGGTGACCGTGCTCACGGTGGCTTCCCGGTCGAGCTCCGCGAGCCGGGGGCGGTGGATCCGCGGGGGCACGTCGGCTTGCGGCGCGAAGCGGGCGAGCGTCCCGTCGGGGCGGTATTCGGGCCGGTAGCACCGCGGGACGTACAGGCCCGGGACGCGGCGCGCGGCAGCGGGCAGGAGGCCCTCCCGGTCGGCTGCGGGGTCGAAGCCGTCCATGAAGGCGGGCAGGCTCTCCTCGGCTTCGCCGATCAGGAAGGCGTCGCAGAACGGGGCGATGGGCTCGGGGTTGAGGGTGCAGGCGACGCCGCCGGCGATCACCAGGGGGTGGCGCGCGGTGCGCTCGCAGGAGAAGAGCGGAAGCCCCGCGGCCGCCAGGAGCGCGAGAAGGTTCGGGTAGTCGTTTTCGAAGGCGATCGAAAAGGCGACGATGTCCGCTTCGGCCACCGGCCGCCCCGACTCGAGGGTCGCGAGGCGGCCTGCGGCCGGCGGCGCTGATTCCGGCAGAAAGACACGTTCGCAGACGACCTCCGCCCGGCGGTTCAGGAGGCCGTAGATCGTCTGCAGGCCGAGGTTGGCCATGCCGACGGCATAGGGGCTGGGAAAGACGAGGGCAACGAAGATCTTTCCCCGCCGATTCTTGCGAATCGTGCCGATCTCCTCCGCGAGACGCGCGGTCCGGGTGCCTGGGTCCGTAGTCAATCTCCGCCGCCCGGCGCCGGGGGCAAGTCCCTTTCCCCCGTGCCGCCGGCGGACGTTATACACCGGGTGCGGCCCGGCCGCAACCGCCCGCGGGGGGCGCCGCCGGCGCTAATCCGCCTTGCGCCTCAAAAAGGTCGGCACGTCGAGATCGTTGTCGTCGAGCGTCATGCGGCCCACCCCGCGGTAGAGCGCCCCCGAATTCTCGCCGAGCGCGCGCCGGTTGCGGATGAAGGTCGGCTCGTCCAGGTCGATGATGTCGCCGCGCTCGCTGTCGGCCGGGGTCACGTCGCGGACCTTGCCGCGCAGCGGGTGGACGACCTCCTTGCGGCGCTCGCGCTCGCGCTCCGCCGGACGCTCCCGCTCCTTCTCGACGGCGCACTCGGCGCCGATGCCGGTGGCGATCACGGTGACGCGCATCTCGTCGCCGAGCGTGTCGTCGATCGAGGTCCCCCAGAAGATCTCGGCCTCTTCGCCGACCTCCTTGTGGATGCGCTCGGAGGCCTCGGCGACCTCCTCGAACTCCATGCCGTTCGAGGCGGTGATGTTCATGAGGACCCCCTTGGCGCCGGCGATCGAGATGTCCTCGAGCAGCGGGTGCGAGATGGCCTTCTCGGCCGCCTCGACGGCGCGGTTCTCCCCGGTCGCGATCCCGATGCCCATGAGCGCCATGCCGGCCTTGGACATGGTGGTGCGCACGTCGGCGAAGTCGAGGTTCACCAGGCCCGGCATCATGATGAGGTCGGTGATCCCCTTGACGGCGTGCAGCAGGATCTCGTCGGCCTTCATGAACATCTCCATGAGGGTCGCCTTCTTGGAGGCGAGCGCCCGCAGGCGGTCGTTCGGGATGGTGATGGCCGTGTCGACGACTTTCTTGAGCTCCGCGAGCCCCATCTCGGCGATCTGGGCGCGCTTCTTGCCCTCGAAGCTGAACGGCCGGGTGACGACCGCCACCGTGAGCGCGCCGAGCTCCTTGCAGACCTCGGCGATCACCGGGGTTGCGCCCGTCCCGGTGCCGCCGCCGAGCCCGGCGGTGATGAAGACCATGTGGCTGTCCTTGAGCGCGTTGCGGATCTCCTCGACGGCCTCGAGCGCCGCGTCGCGGCCGACCTGGGGGTTGGCCCCCGCGCCGAGGCCGCCGGTGATCCCGTCGCCCAGCTGGATGCGCGTCTCCGCCCGGGAGATTTCGAGCGACTGCGCGTCCGTGTTGGCGGCGATGAACTTGACCCCCTGCAGCCCCGAGCGGATCATGTTGTTGATGGCGTTGCCGCCGGCGCCGCCGACGCCGATCACCTTGATCTTGGCCGACTTCTCGTTGTCTACGTAAGTGAACATCGTTGCCCTCCCATTAAAACGACGCGTTGAGTGTTGCGTTTTTCGTGGCCCGCCCGCCCGTGCGACGATCCGCTCCCGAACCCCTTGGTCCTTTTTGGCGTTGACTTGAAGCTTGAAACCGAAAACCTTGAACGGACGCCTTCTGACGCCGACGCCGGCGGCGTCAGACAACGTCCTTGAACCAGCGCTTCATGCGCATCATGACGCGGTTGAAGATGTTGCGGTCGCGGATGCGGAATTTCTTCTTCTCGCGCTGCTGGTGGCGCGCGCCGTAGAGGACGAGCCCCACGCCGGTGGCGTACATCGGGTTGTGCACGATCTCCGCGAGCCCCTTGATCCCCTGCGGGGTGCCGACCCGCGCCGGCAGGTTGAAGACCGACTCGGCGATCTCGGTCACCCCCTCGAGCAGGGCCCCGCCGCCGGTCAGCACGATCCCGGAGGGGATCGTGTTCTCCATGCCGGCGCGGAAAATTTCGCGGTTGATGAGCGCGAAGATCTCCTCCATGCGCGGCTCCAGGATCTCGCCCAGGATCTGGCGCGGGAGCTTCCGGGGGCCGCGGCCGCTCACCCCCGGCACCTCGATCGTCTCCTCGGCCTGGATGCGGCGGGCGACGCAGTTGCCGAACCGCTTTTTGATCTTCTCCGCCTCGGGGTGCGGGCAGCGCAGGCCGATGGCGATGTCGTTGGTCAGGTTGTCGCCGCCCAAGGCGAGCACGAAGGTGTGCTTGATGTTGCGCCCCGAGAAGGCGGCCAAATCCGAGGTCCCGCCGCCGAGATCGATCAGGGCGGCCCCGAGCTGCTTTTCCTCCTCGGCGAGCACCGCCTCGCCCGAGGCGAGGCTTTCGAGCACGATGTCGCAGACGTCGAGGCCCGAGCGGTTCGTGCATTTCACGATGTTCTGCGCCGAGGCCACCGCACCGGTCACGATGTGGACCTTGGCCTCCAGGCGCACGCCGGACATGCCGACCGGGTTCTGGATCCCGGGCTGGTCGTCGACGATGTACTCCTGCGGCAGCGCGTGGATCACCTCGCGGTCCATCGGGATGGCGACGGCGCGCGCGGCGTCGATCACGCGCTCGACGTCCTGCGCGGTGATCTCCGGGCCCTTGATCGCCACGATCCCCCGGCTGTTGAACCCGGTGATGTGTCCGCCGGCGATCCCGGTATAGACCGAGGAGATCTCGCAGCCCGCCATCATCTCGGCCTCCTCGACGGCCTTCTTGATCGATTCCACCGTGGACTCGATGTTGACGACCACCCCCTTGCGCAGCCCCACGGAGGGGTGGGTGCCGATGCCGATGATGCCGATCTCGTCGCCGGAAACCTGGCCGACCACCGCGCAGATCTTGGTGGTGCCGATGTCGAGCCCGACGACGATATCCTCCCTGCGCTGCATGACGCTCCTTTCCGGCGGCCGCGGCCGCACGCTGCGGCCGCGGGTGGTCACCGCCCCGCGAGGCGCGGGGCGGTGTGGGTCGGTTGGACGATGACGCGCGCCGGATCGTTCAGATCGGCCCGCGCGAAGTCGTTGAAATCCGCCTGCCCTTGGAGGAACGCGGTGAGCTCGGCGAGCAGGCGGTACTTCTCCGGGTAGTCGTCGAAGCCGATGCGGATCGCCTTTTCCTCCTCGAAGGCGATGAGCGTCAGCCCGAGCTCGGGGTCCACCTGGATCGCCCGAAGCTGGCGGTTCGGCACGGGGCTGCGCGGCTCGCGGCCGAGGGATAGCACCTGCCAGACGGCGTCCAAGGCCCGGCTGCGCAGGGGGGCGGGCGCGGGCCTGCCGGCCGCCGCCGCCGCCCGGTCGGCGACCGGCAGATCGGCGGCCTTCAGACCGACCACCGCGGGCAGGCCCGCCGGGTCGGCGGCCTCCCACTCCTTGAAGAGCTCGCCCCGGTCGCTCAGCAGGAACTTCTCGCCCGCGAGGGCGACCACCGCCGCCGGCCGGTGCTCGCGAATGCGGATATGGAGCGCATCGGGAAGCTCGCGGCGGACTTCGGCCTCCGCGACCCAGGGGTGCGCGAGCAGCCGCTTGCGGGCGGCCGCCAGGTTGACGGCGAGCACGTTCGCCCCGGCGCGGATCCCGGCCTGGGCGAGAATCTCCGGACGCGACAGGCGCTCGAGCCCCTCGACGGCGATCGTCCGCGCCCGGAAGGCCCCGCTCTGGACGAGCATGTCGTGGGCGAAGACGAAGAGGCACCCGGCGAAGAGGGCGACCGCCGCGAGGGCGAGCCCCTGCAGGAGGCTGGCGGCCGCGCGCCGCCGCGCCTGCCGCCGGGCCTCGCGCTCGCGGCGGCTCACGTTGCGCCGGGCGGGCCGGCGCGGGCGGCGCGGGGTGCCGGCGCGCGTCATCGCGGCCTCCCGCCGCGGCGGCGCCCCGCCGCCGGGGGGCGCGTTTCGGCGCGCAGGATCTCGGCCCCGACCTTCCAGACATCGCCCGCCCCGAGGGTGAGCAGCACGTCGCCCGGCTTGAGCGCGCGCCGCAGCCCGGCGAGCGCCTCCGCCGCCGAGTCCGCGTAGAGCGCCTGCCGGTGGCCGTGGGCCTGGATGCCCTCGCAGAGCGCCCGGGCGCTCACCCCCTCGATTTCATCCTCGCCGGCCGAGTAGATCGGCAGCACGACGAGGAGGTCGGACTGGTAGAAGGCGCGGGTGAACTCGTCGAAGAGGGCGCGCGTGCGCGTGTAGCGGTGCGGCTGGAACACCACCACGAGGCGCCGCTCGGGCCAGCAGGCCTTGGCGGCCTCGAGCGTCATTTTGATCTCGGTCGGGTGGTGGCCGTAGTCGTCGACGACGGTGACCCCGCGCCGCTCGCCCTTGACCTCCAGGCGGCGCTGCACGCCGGCCACCCCTTCGAGGGCGGCCTGGATGCGCTCGACGGGGATGTCGAGCGCGCAGCCCACGGCGATGCTCGCCGCGGCGTTGTAGACGTTGTGGATCCCGGGGAGGTTCACGGTGAAGGCGCCGAGCGGCCGGCCGCGGTGCAGCACGCGGAAGCGGCTGCGGCGGCCCTCGAAGGCGGCCTCGCGGATCTGGAAGTCCGCCTGCGGGTTCATGCCGTAGGTGACGAAGCGCTTCTTGACCTGCGGGATCAGCGCCTGGACCGGCTCGTTGTCCAGGCAGAGCACCGCCAGGCCGTAGAAGGGGATGCGGTCGATGAACTCGCGGAAGACCCGCTGGATGGTCTCGAGGTCCGGGTAGAAGTCCAGGTGCTCGCGGTCGATGTTGGTGACCACGGCGATGGCCGGCGCGTAGCGCAAAAACGAGCCGTCGCTTTCGTCGGCCTCGGCCACGATGAACTCCCCGCGGCCGAGGACGGCGTTGACGCCGATGCCCATGAGCTTGCCGCCGATGACGACCGTCGGGTCGAGGCCGCCCTGCGCGAGCACCGCGGCGACGAGCGAGGTGGTGGTGGTCTTGCCGTGGGCGCCGGCGATGGCGATGCTGTACTTCAGGCGCATCAGCTCGGCGAGCATCTCGGCGCGCGGGATCACCGGGATGCCGGCCTGCTGGGCGGCCGCCACCTCCGGGTTGTCGGGCCGCACGGCCGAGGAGACCACCACCACGTCGGCGCCGCGCACGTGGGCGCCGTTGTGCCCCGCGTGGATCGTCCCGCCGAGGCGCTTCAAGCGCGCGGTCGTCTCCGAGGTCTTGAGGTCCGAGCCCGAGACCCGGTAGCCCAGGTTGATCAGAAGCTCGGCGATTCCGCTCATGCCGATCCCGCCGATGCCGACGAAGTGGATGCGGTATTTTTTAAGGAACATCGCGCCCGCCTCCGTGGGGTTCGCCCGGCGCGGCTGCGCCGGCGCCGGCCGGCTGCGGCGGCCGCCGGCGGGCGGCGATGCGGCCGAGATCGTCGACGATCCGGCGCGCGGCGTCGGGCCGGCCGAGCGCCCAGGCCCGCTCGGCCATCGCGCGCAGCGCCCGCGGGTCGTCGACGTGCCGCCGGATGCTCGCGGCCAGCCGCGCGCCGTCGAGCTCGGCCTCGTCGAGCCACTCGGCCGCCTCCCGCTCGGCAAGCCGGCGGGCGTTCAGGCGCTGGTGGTCGTCGGCGGCGTGCGGAAAGGGGATGAAGAGCGCGGCCTTGCCGAGGGCGGTCACCTCCGCGACGGTCGAGGCGCCGGCGCGGCAGACGATGAGATCGGCCTGGCGGTAGAGCTCGGCCATGTCGTCGAAGAAGGCCTGGACGCGGCCGGCGACCCCGGCCTCGCGGTAGGCCTCCCGGACCCAGGGCTCATCGGCCGACCCGGTCTGGTGCACGAAAAAGAGGCGCTCGGCGCCGGAAAGCTGCGGCAGCGCGTCGACCACGGCGCGGTTGATGGCGCGGGCGCCCTGGCTGCCGCCGATGACGAAGACCGTGAAGCGCTCGGGGCAGCCGGCCGGGGGCGGCCAGGCGGCGCGGTCCGCGGCGGCGCGGGCGATCTCCGCGCGCAGCGGGTTTCCGGTCCACAGGACCTTGCGCCGGTCGAGGCTCTCGGTGTGCTCGAACCCGGTGTAGATCCGCTCCGCCAGCCGGGCGAGCAGGCGGTTGGCGAGCCCCGGCCGCGCGTTCTGCTCGCACAGCACCACGGGGATGCGCCGGAGCCAGGCGGCGGCGACGACCGGCGCGGCGGCGTAGCTGCCCAGGCCGACGACGAGCTCCGGCCGGAAGGCCCCGAGCAGGCCGCCGGCGCGCATTACGGCGCCGGGCAGCCGGGCGAGCGCGCGCGCCTGCCGCCACACGCCGCGGCCCTTCAGGCCCTCGACGGCGATCGCCTCAAGCGGGAAGCCGGCCCGGTCGAGCGCCCGGCGCTCGAAGGGGTTGCCGCTCGAGACGAAGAGCACGCGGGCCTCGGGCCGCCGGGCGCGGATCTCCTCGGCGATGGCGATCCCGGGGAAGAGGTGCCCGCCGGTGCCGCCGCCGGCGATGACCACCGCCGCGGGCGGCGCGGCCGCGAGCGCCGCCGCGGCGGCCGCCGCCGCCCCCGCCGGGGGCTCGGCCGCGGCGCAGAGGTTCCAGGCGAACGTGGGGCAGCGTCCGGCGCTCATGCGGTGCCTCCTTCGGGCGAACGCCCCGCTCCGGCGATGTTCATCAGGATGCCGACGCTCGCCATGTTCAGGACGAGCGAGGTCCCCCCGTAGCTCAGGAAGGGCAGGGTCAGCCCCTTGGTCGGAAGCATGCCGAGGGCCACCCCCATGTTGATGCACACCTGCAGCCCGAGGGCGGCGGTAAGCCCGGCGGCGAGGTAGCACCCGAAGAGGTCCGGCGCCTGGCGCGCGATGCGCACCCCCTTCCAGATGACCACCGCGAAGAGGCAGAGGATCACCAGCACGCCGGCCAGCCCGAACTCCTCGCCGATCACCGAGAAGATGAAGTCGGTGTGCGACTCCGGGAGGTAGAAGAGCTTCTGGTAGCTCTTGCCGATCCCGGCCCCCCACCACCCGCCGGTGCCGAAGGCCATGAACGAGTGGATGATCTGCCAGGCTTCGTCGGTCTTGTATTTCCAGGGGTCGAGAAAGGCGAAGATCCGGCGCATCCGGTAGGGGGAGCTGGTGATGAAGAAATAGCCGGCCGCGCCCATGACGAGGCTCGTCGACAAGAGCCATCTCAGGGGCACCCCGCCGACGAACATCATGAGATAGGTGAGGCCGGCCAGGATCGCCGCCGAGCCGAAGTCGGGCTGCTTCACGATCAGGGCGGCGAGGGCCCCCATGACGACCACGTGGGGGAAGAAGCCGATCGCCGCCTCCCGGACCCGCTCGGCCTTGCGGTCGAGGGAGTAGGCGAGGTAGACGACGAGCGCCAGGCGCGCGAACTCCGCGGGCTGGAACCGCACCGGGCCGAAGTCCAGCCAGCGGGTGGCGGTTCCCACCCCCACCCCGAGCGGGGTCCAGAGCACCGCGGCGAGAAGGCCCAAGGCCGTGAAGAGCAGCGGGTAGGCGAGCCGCCGGTACCAGCGGTAGGGGATGTTGCGGCAGACGACCAGGGCGAGGAAGCCGACGAGCGCGAAGAGCGCCTGCTTCTTGAGGAAGTAATAGTCGGAGCCGAAGCGCTTGAAGGCCACCGCCGAGCTCGCGCTGTAGACCATGACGAGGCCGATCCCCACGAGGAGCAGCACGGGGAAGAGCAGCTGCACGTCGTAGACGGGGCTGGCGGCGCGGCGCGGCGCCGCATCGCGCGGCCGGGGGATGGCGCGGGCCGCGGCGGTCATCGCGCCCCGCTTTCGGGCCGCGCGCCGGCCGGCTCCCCGGCCTCGAGCGCGGCGACGGCCCGGCGGAAGTCCTCGCCGCGGGCGGCGTAGTTCGCGTACATGTCGAAGCTCGCGCAGCCCGGCGAAAGCAGCACCGCCTCGCCGGGCCGCGCGCTCTCGGCGGCCCGGCGCACGGCCTCGGCCATGGAGGCCGCCGCGGCGGCGGGCGCCGACCCCGCAAGCGCCGCGCCGATCTTGCCGGCCGCCGCGCCGATCAGGATGAGGCGCTTCACGCGCGCGCGCACGGCGGCGGCGAGCTGCGTGAAATCCCCGCCCTTGTCGAGGCCGCCCATGATGAGCACCACCGGGCGCTCGAAGCACTCCAGGGCGCGCTGGACCGCGTCGACATTGGTGGCCTTGGAGTCGTTCACGTAGGCGACCCCGCCGACCGTTGCCACGGTCTCCAGGCGGTGGGGGAGGCCGGCAAAGGTCGTAAGCGTCTCCTGGACCCCGGCCGGCGAGGCGCCGGCCGCCAGCGCGGCGAGCGCGGCCGCGGCGGCGTTTTCGAGGTTGTGCGGGCCCTTGAGCCGGAAGCCTTCGAGGGTGAAGGCGTGCGCCGCTCCGCTCGGCAGCCGCACGCGCAGCGCCCCGCCCGCGAGCTCGGCGGCCGCCTCCGGGTCGCCGGCGGCGTTGTAGAAGAGCCGGCGGGCGCGGATCGCGGCGGCGCGGGGCCGGATGGCCGGGTCGGCGCCGTTCAGGACGGCTGCGTCCGCGGCCGTCTGGTTCTCGAACAGGCGCATCTTGGAGCGCACGTAGGCCTCGAAATCGGCGTAGCGGTCGAGGTGGTCGTCGGTGATGTTCAGCAGCACGGCCACATCCGGCCGGAAGCGCACGATCGTGTCGAGCTGGAAGCTGCTCACCTCGGCCACGACCACCTCGGCGGGCTCCGGCCGGTCGGCGTAGCCGATGAGCGGCGTGCCGATGTTGCCGCCGACGAAGACCCGGCGGCCGGAGGCGGCGAGCATGCGGCCGATCATCTCGGTCACGGTCGTCTTGCCGTTGGTCCCGCTCACGGCGACGATCGGCTCGCGGATGAAGCGTCCGGCGAGCTCGAGCTCGCCGACGACCGGCACCCCGCGGGCGCGGGCGCGGGCGAGCACCGGCAGCTCGTGCGGCACCCCGGGGCTGAGCACGATCGCCTCGGCGGCCTCGAAGGCCGCCGCGGGATGGCCGCCCAGGTGGAGCTCGACCCCGAGCGCCGCGAGCTCGGCGGCCGCCGCGGCGAGCGCCTCCGCCGGCGCCCGGTCGGTCGCGGCGACCACGGCCCCGCGGCGCACGAGGAACCGCGCGGCGGCGAGCCCGCTGCGGGCGAGCCCGACCACCAGGACGCGCGCCCCGGCGACCGGGAAGAAGTTGTCGGCGTCGACGTTCATCTCAGCTTCAACGTGCTCAGGGCAAGGAGCGCCAGGGCGATCGCGATGATCCAGAAGCGCACGATCACCTTGGGCTCCGGCCAGCCCTTCAGCTCGAAGTGGTGGTGCAGGGGCGCCATGCGGAAGATCCGCCGGCCGTGGGTGATCTTGAAGAAGCCGACCTGGAAGATCACCGACAGCGCCTCGATGACGAAGAGGCCGCCGACGAGCAGCAGCAGGATCTCCTGCTTGGTGATGACGGCGACCGCGCCGATCGCCGCGCCGAGCGGCAGCGACCCCGTGTCCCCCATGAACACCTGGGCCGGGTAGGCGTTGAACCAGAGAAACCCGAGCCCCGCCCCGGCCATGGCCCCGCAGAAGACGGCGAGCTCCCCGCTGCCCGCGACGTAGGGGATCTGCAGGTAGGTCGCGATCTTGATGTGGCCGGCGATGTAGGCGAAGACCATGTAGGTCGCCGCGGCGATCGACACCGGGCCGATGGCCAGGCCGTCCAGGCCGTCGGTCAGGTTGACGGCGTTCGAGGCCCCGACGATGACGAGCAGCGCGAAGAGGACGTAGCCCCAGCCGAAGTCCGGGGTCACGTTCTTGAAGAACGGCACCGTCACCTCGGTCGAGAAAGTCGGCACCTGGACGATCAGCAGGCCGGCGGCGAGCGCGCAGGCGGTCTGCAGGGCGAGCTTGCCGCGGACGCTCAGCCCCTGGCTGCGGCGCTTGACCTGCATGAGGTAGTCGTCGGCGAACCCGACGGCCGCAAAGCCGAGCAGGACGAGGAGCGTGATCCAGACGTAGGCGTTGGTGAGATCGCTCCACAGGAGCGTCGCTGCGGCGATCGCCCCGACGATGAGCACCCCGCCCATCGTCGGCGTCCCGGCCTTGCCGAGATGGGACTTCGGCCCGTCGTCGCGGATGTACTGCCCGATCTGCAGCCGGGTCAGCCTCTCGATCACCCAGGGGCCGAGGAAGTAGCACAGGAAAAAGGCCGTGAGCGCGGCGTAGATCGTGCGGAACGTGATGTACCGGAACACGTTCAGGGCCGAGAAGAGCGTGTGCAGCGGATAGACGAGGTGGTAGATCATCGGTCAGCGCCCCCCCGCCGCGGCCCGGGACCGGACGGCCGCGGCGACGGCCTCCATGCCCGCGGCGCGCGAGCCCTTGACGAGCACCCAGTCGCCGGAAGACAGCTCCGCGAGCAGCGCCGCCTGCACCGCGTCGCGCGGGCCGCAGACGATGCCCGCGGCCGGCATGCCCGCCCGCCTGGCCCCCGCGGCCACCTCGGCGGCGAAGTCGCCGCAGGCGTAGATCCGCCCGACGCCGCTCTTCGCGGCGAGCTCGCCGATCCCCCGGTGCAGCTCGCCCGCCGCGGGGCCGAGCTCGCGCATGTCGCCCATGACGAGGATCCCGCGCCCCGCGCCGCGCAGCTCGGAGAGCATCGCGAGCGCCGCCCCCACCGACCCGGGGTTGGCGTTGTAGCTGTCGTCGACGAGCGTCACCCCGCCGGGCAGCCGCTCCACCGCCAGCCGCCCCGCCACCGGCGCGAACGCCTCGAGGCCCTCGCGGATCATGGCGGGCGAAAGCCCCAGGAGGTGGCCCGCGGCGGCGGCGGCGAGGGCGTTCTGCACCATGACGCGGCCGTGGGCCCGCAGGCGCACCGCGACCGGCTCGCGGCCGGGAAGCTCGAGCCGGAAGGCGATCCCCTCCGGGGCCTCGCGGAGCTCCGCGGCGCGGACCTCGGCCCGGCTCTCCAGGCCGAACCAGAGCGCCCGCGCCGCGGCCGCGGCGGGAAGCCCCCGGAGCAGCGGGTCGTCGGCGTTCAACACCGCCCGCCCCCCGGGCGCGAGGCCGGCGAGCAGCGCCGTCTTTTCACGCCGCACCCCCTCGAGCGACCCCAGCCCCTCCAGGTGCGCCGGGCCGATGTTGGTGATCACCCCCACCTCCGGCCGGCAGATCTCGGCCAGGCGGGCGATCTCGCCGGGGCGGTTCGTGCCGAGCTCGAGGACCGCGAAGCGGTGCCGCCGGTCGAGCTTGAGCAGGGTGAGCGGCAGCCCGATCTGGTTGTTCAGGTTGCGCGCGGGCTCGAGCAGCTCCCCGGCCCGGGCGAGGACGGCGGCCGTCATGCGGCGGGTGCTGGTCTTGCCGTTCGACCCCGTGACGGCGACGGCCGGGACCGGGAGGCGGCGGCGGTGAAAGGCCGCGAGGTCCCCCAGGGCGCGGGTCGTGTCGGCGACGGCGACCACGGCCGCCCCGGCGTGCGCGCGGAGGGATGCGAGGATCGCGCCGCTCTGCGTGCGCTCGACGACCGCCGCGGCCGCGCCCTTTTCGACCGCCTGCGCGGCGAAGTCGTGGCCGTCGTGCACCTCGCCGCGGATGGCGACAAAGGCCTCGCCGGGCGCGATCGTGCGCGAATCGATCCCGATGCCCGCGATCCGCCGGCCGGCCTCCCCGCAGAGGAGCTCGCCGCCGCAGGCGGCGAGGATGTCGTCAAGCCCCCACGTCACGCGCGGCTCCTTCCGCCGTTTCGGCCGGCGGCGCGGCGGCGAGCGCGGCAGCGGCCGCCTCGGCGTCGTCGAAGGGCAGGGTCTTCCCGCCGATGATCTGGTAGGTTTCGTGGCCCTTGCCGGCGATCAGGACCATGTCGCCGCGGCGCGCCGCGCCGACGGCGAGCGCGATGGCGCGGCGGCGGTCGGCTACGACGAGGTAGCCGCCGGACCCCCGACCGGCGGCCAGCTCGCGGCGTCCGCTGGCCCGAAGCCCCGGGAGGATCTCGGCGATCACGGCGTGCGGGTCCTCGGAGCGCGGGTTGTCGGAGGTGACCACCGCCACGTCGCTCAGCCTGCCGGCGATGGCGCCCATCAGCGGCCGCTTGGTGCGGTCGCGGTCCCCGCCGCAGCCGAAGACGAGCAGCAGCCGGCCGGAACCGATCGCCCGCAGGGCCGTGAGCGCGTTTTCGAGTGCATCGGGGGTGTGGGCGTAGTCGACGTAGACGAAGCGGCCCGCCGGGTCCGGCACGCGGTCGAGCCGGCCGGGGACGCGGCCGACCGCCTCGATCCCGGCGGCCACCGCCGCGGCCGGGATCCCGAGCGCGAGGGCCGCGCCGGCCGCGCACAGGATGTTTTCGACGTTGTGGCGGCCGATCAGCCCGGAGGCGACCGGGATGCGCGCCGCGCCGTGGGCGATCGTGCCGTGGATGCCCAGGGGGTCGCAGCGGAAGTCGAGGCCGGTCACCTGCGTGTCGGCCCCGCGCCCCACCCGCAGAACGCGGCCGGCGAGGCTGTCGGCGAGCGCGCGCCCCGCCGGGTGGTCGGTGTTGATCACGGCCGCGGCGCGGCCGGCCTTCGGGCCGGCGGCGAGGTGCTCGGTGAACAGGCGCCGCTTGACGGCCCCGTAGGCCTCCATGTCGCCGTGGAAGTCGAGGTGGTCCTGGGTGAGGTTGGTGAAGACCGCGACGTCCATCCAGCAGCCGCGGATCCGCTCGAGGGCGATCGCGTGCGAGGAGGCCTCGATGACGGCGTGGCCGATGCCGGCGGCGCGCATCTCGGCGAGCGTGCGCTGCAGGTCGAGCGACTCGGGGGTGGTGACGGGGCTCGGCGCCGTCCGCCCGGCGAAGCGGGTGTTGATCGTGCCGATCACCCCCGCCGGGAGGCCGGCGGCCGCGAGGATGCCCTCGACCAGGTAGGTGGTCGTGGTCTTGCCGTTCGTCCCGGTCACGGCGACGACGGTCATCGCCGCCGAGGGGTCGCCGTAGAAGCGCGCGGCGAGCGCGGCGAGCGCCCGGCGGCCGTCGGCGACGAGGATGCGCGCCGCCGGCCCCGTTGCGACCGGCCGCTCGCAGACGACGGCCGCGGCCCCCCGGGCGAGGGCGTCGGCGACGAAATCGTGGCCGTCGGCCGCCAGGCCCCGCACGGCCACGAAAAGCCCGCCGGGGCGAACCGTGCGGGAGTCGACGTGCAGGCCCGCGATCTCCGGGTCCGCCGGCGCCGCGACCGCGGTCGGGGCGAGCGCCGCGATGAGCTGCGAGAGCCTCACCCGCGTTCTCCCTCCTGCCGCGCGACGCGCAGCTTCTCGGTCCCGGTGCGCGGCGGGACGTTCAGGTAGTTCAGGACGGCCTGGGCGATGGTCTTGAACACCGGGGCGGCCACCGCGCCGCCGTAGATCTGGGTCTTCGGCTCGTCGATCACCACGAGCACGGCGATCTGCGCGTTTTCGACCGGGGCGAAGCCGATGAAGGAGGCGACGTGCTTGTCGTCGGAGTAGCGGCCGCCCTCGACCTTGCGGGCGGTGCCGGTCTTGCCGGCGGCGCTGTAGCCTTCCAGGGCGGCCTGGGTGCCGGTGCCGCCCGGGCCGACCACGGTCGCCAGGATCTCGCGCAGGGTGGCGGCCGTGCGGGGCGAGACCACCTGTCGGACCGCCTGGGGCGTCGTCTGCTGCAGCACCTGGCCCTGGCGGTCGGCCACCGAGGCGACGAGGTGGGGCTTCATGAGGACGCCGTCGTTGGCGATGGCGGCGAACGCGCTCACCAGCTGGATCGCCGAAACCGATATGCCGTGGCCGAAGGAGATGGCGGCCGTGTCGATGTCCGACCACTTGCGCGGGGCGGTCAACAGGCCCGGGGTCTCGCCGGGGCTGTCGATCCCCGTCTTGCGGCCGAAGCCGAACTGGGTGAGCGTCTGGTGGAGCTTCTCGGGGCCGACCTTCTCGGTGATTTTGATCGCGCCGATGTTGCTCGAGAACTTGATGATGTCCGCCAGCGTCAGGACCCCGTACCGGTGAACGTCGTGCACCACGTTCTTGCCGACCCGGTAGGCCCCGTTTTCGCAGTTGAAGCTCGATTTGGGGGTGAGGGCGGTGTGCTCGAGCGCCGCGGCGGCGCTGAAGACCTTGAGCGTCGAGCCGGGCTCGAAGGGATCGGTGATGCTGCGGTTGCGCCAGCCGGCTTTCTTGACCTCCTCGGGGGAGTTCGGGTTGAAGTTCGGGGCCTGGGCGATCGCCAGGATCGCGCCGGTCTTCGGCGCCATCACGATGGCCAGCCCCGCGCGGGCCTTGGTTTTTTCGACGCTCTCCTGGAGCGCCGTCTCGGCGATATGCTGGACGGTCTGGTCGAGCGTGAGGACGAGGTTCTTGCCGCTCGTCTCCATCTCCCCGGCCGGCTCGGCCTGGAAGTCGTTTCCGAGGGCGTCCTTCAGGACGCGCACGCTCGCATCCGCCCCGCGCAGCTGATCGTCGTAGTAATATTCGATGCCTTCCATGCCCCGGCCGTCCATGCCGGTGAAGCCGATCACCGGCGCGGCGAGCGACCGGTTGGGGTAGTAGCGGCGGGTCTCCACGACGAATTGGACGTACTTGAGGCGCTTCGCGCGGACCGCCTCGACCTCCTTGGGGGTCGCCGGGCGCTTCACCCAGACGAAGGGCTTGTTGACGGCGAGCAGGCGCCGGATCTCCGCGACGGGCTTCTTCAGCGCCCCGGCGAGCTCGCGGGCGGCGGCGTCGGCATCGGTGATCATTTTCGGCCGCACGGCGATCGAGCTCGCCTCGAGGCTCACGGCGAACTCCCGCCCGCGGCGGTCGAAAATGGTCCCCCGCTTGCCCACCGTCTTGAGGGAGTCCTCCACCTCGCCGGTCACCTGCTGCTGCAGCCAAGGGCCCTGCGAGAGGATCAGCCAGAAGGTCCGGCCGCCGATGGCCGCGAGCCCGGCGGCGAAGAAGAGGCCGATCACGAGGAGGCGCCAGCGCACGAATCGGGGGATCAGCATTCTCACGGCATCACCAGCACTTGTTTGGGGGCGGGCAGGGTCATCCCCAGGTTGTCCCGGGCGATCCGGGTGATGCGCTGGGGGGACTTCAAGCGGGCGAGCTCCACCTTGAGGCTGTCCTGAAGCTCGGCGAGCTGCCGCTGCTCCTTCATGAGGACCCCGATGTCATAGCCCGCGCGCACGCACTGCATCCGCACCCAGGCGTAGAGAAACAGCTCTCCGATCAGCACGACGAAGAATACCGCCCCGACGACCACCATCCGGCGGTTGATCCGTCTGCGGGCTCGGGCAGGGGCCTCGGCCATGTCGCTCCTTCAGCGGCGCTCGGCCGCCCGGAGCCGGGCGCTGCGCGCGAGCGGGTTGGCGGCGATCTCCTCGGGGCCGGGGCGCACGACCCGGCGGGTGAGGAGGCGCAGCGGGCCGGCCGGCGCCGCCCGGCCGCGCGCGTCGCGTTCCGTTCCGCCCGCGAGCGCCCGCAGGCGGTGCTTGACGATGCGGTCCTCGAGCGAGTGGAAGGCGATCACGCACACCCGGCCGCCCGGGTTGAGCCATTCGGGGAGCCGGTCGAAGAAGGACTCCAGCCGCTCGAGCTCCCGGTTGACCGCGATGCGCAGCGCCATGAAGACGCGCGTCGCCGGGTGGATGCGCTGCCGGCCGCTGCGGCCCCCCGCGACGGCTCCGGCCACGATGCGCGCGAGCTCCGCGCTCGTTTCGATCGGGCGCCGGCGGCGGGCCGTCCCGATGCGCCGGGCGACCTTCCCGGCGTGGCGCTCCTCGCCGTATTCGGCGAAGATCCGTTTGAGCTCCGCCTCCGGGTACCGGTTCACCATGTCGGCCGCCGTCTCTCCCGCTGCCGGGTCCATGCGCATGTCGAGCGGCTCTTCGCCCTGGAAGCTGAAGCCGCGTCCGCTCTGCTCGAGCTGGTTCGTGGAGATCCCCAGATCGAGCAGGATCCCGTCGGCGCCCGGCAGGCCGAGGCCGGCGAGCAGCTCGCCGATCTGGGTGAAGTCGCCCTGGAAGAGCCGCGCGCGCGGCCCGAACGGCGCGAGGGCGGCCCCGGCCAGCGCGACGGCCTGCGGGTCCCGGTCGATCCCGATCAGCAGCCCGCCGGGGCCGGCCTCCCGGCAGATGGCCGCCGCGTGCCCGCCGCCGCCGAGCGTTCCGTCCACGTAAACGCCTGCCGGCCGGATGTTCAGGAAGGCCAGCGCCTCGGCGAGCATGACCGGGACATGGCGGTTGTGCATGGGCTAGATGCCGACCCGGTCGATGGCGCGGCGGCAGGCCGGGTCCTTCAGGTCTTCCTTCCAGGCGTTCTTCTCGCGGTCCCAGTGCTCCCGGCTCCAGATTTCGAAGTGGTCCGTGACCCCCACCAGCACGATGTCGCGCTGGAGCCCCGCCTCCTCGCGCAGGACCGGCGGGATGAGGATGCGGTCGTGCTTGTCGCAGAGGCACTCGTGCGCGTTGCCGATGAACATCCGCCGGAAGCGCCGCAGGGCCTCGTCTTTTTCGGGGATTTGTTTTATCCTGGTCTCGAGATCGGCCCACTCCTTGAATGTATAGGCGAGCAGATGGCTGTCCAGGGTGGAGATGACGAGCCCGTCGACGTCCTCGGCGCGGATAAGCGCCCGGAACCGCGACGGGATGACGACGCGGCCCTTGTCATCGATGGTGTGGTATGAGCTTCCCCGGAACATCGCCGATCCCATTTCCCACTTCGCCCCACTTTGCCCCATCCTAATGAATATCTTCCCCCGAGTCAAGTAAAAAAGGGGCCGGATTTGCTTTATTTTCCGGCCCCCAAGAGCCGCCGGGCGCCGGGCGCCCGGCGGGGCGGTCATTGCCGGCGTCAAGATAATGTCGTCACTTGGGGAGGATGCCGGGGACCATCGTGCCGGCGGCCGATCGCCGCGAAGGCCGGTTGGCTATATAAATAATTATTAACAGCATGTTATCATTTTGAGCCTTCTCCCGCCGGGAAGCCTGCACCCTCCGCCCCACCCATTTCCGGGCGTTCCGACTGCAGGCACATTACTTGCAGCAATCCATCTGCATTCGATTCGCAAAGCTGCTGTTTAATCTAAATATTTTCAATATTACAATAGGTTACGTTGCAATCGACCACGGAACCGACCGGGCGGAGCTGTCCGCCCGGACGGCATCCGGAAGCGAGGGCCGATCATTCTTTTCTTCGGATGAAAGCCCAAACTCATGCCGCCGAACCGGTGAGCCTGCCGCTCAGCGGCGGGCTCGAGGCGGTGCGAAGCCGATTCGCCGCCGTTTCGGCTTTCGCTCTGGTTCTCGCCGCAGCCCTGTCGTTGCGGGTTCTCCGGATCCTCCCCCCCCGGGCGGCCTGGATGCCGACGGCGCGGGCTTCGGTCTCATGGCCCTGTGGATCCTGGACGGCCGGGACCTGCCCATCTATCTGTGGGGATCGCATTACGCCGGGAGCCTGGCGAGCTGCATCGGGGCGTTGCTTTTCGCGTTGTTCGGCGTTTCGGCGCAGATCTATTCGGCGGTGGGCGTGACGTTCGCCGGGCTTTGGCCCTGGCCGTCTGGCGGCTCCTCGACTGCTCCGAGGAAGGGCGGCGGCGCTTCCGGTATGGGGCCGCGTGCTGCTGCCGCCGGCCTCCGTCCTGCATTGCTCGCAGTTTCCCGGCAGGATCCATGCCGAAAACCTCGCCTTCGGCACGTTGATCCTGCTGATGACGCGGCGATGGGTTTAACCGGCGCCGGCCGGCCGCCCGAGGCCCGATGACGGACAGGGTCGTCCCGGCGGTGAACGCGGCGTCCTCGGCCACGATCGTCCGCAACACGCTCTTCAACGCCGCCGGGCGGGTCTGGCAGGTGGCGGCCGCCTTTTTCCTGACCCCCTACGTCGTTCAGGCGATCGGGGTCGAACGCTACGGCGTGTGGGCCGTCGTGGGGGTCATCACCGGCTATTTCGGCCTGCTCGACTTCGGCATGACGACGGCGCTCGTCAAATTCGTTTCGGAGTACGACGCGAAGGCGGACCGCATCGCGCTCGCCCGCGCCATCCATTCCGGGGCCGTCTTCTATGCCGGCTTCGGGCTGGCGATGGCGGTCCTGGGGACGCTTGGCGTGGACCTGATCCTGCCGTGGTTCACGGTCCCGGCGCACCTTGCGGCGGAGACCCGCGAGGTGCTGCGGCTGGGGATCCTGATCTTCGGCGCCTCGCACCTCCTCAACATGGGCCACGCGGTCCTCTTCGGCCTGCAGCGTATGGAGATCACCAATGCGGTGGCCATCGCCCAGTCGCTGGTCTCGGTCGCCGGCACGGTCTGGTTCCTGCGCCGGGGCTATGGGCTGACGGGGCTTTTGTGGAACAATGCCCTGGTGCTCGTGGCCGGCGCGGTGATGAGCGTGGCCGGCATTCGGCGGATCCTGCCGGGCTTCGGGCTCTACCCGTTCCGTTTCGATTTCAAGACGCTCGGGCGGCTTTACGCCTACGGCTTCCAGATCTGGACGGCCGGCCTTGCCGGCCTGCTGCACCACCAGTACGACAAGCTGCTCCTATCCCACTTCGCCGGGCTCGCGGCGGTCGCCCAGTATGACATCGGTTCGCGCATCGTCGCCTACGCCCGGGAGCTGCCGCTGATTCTGAGCTCCGCCATCCTGCCGGCCGCCTCGGCCCTCGATGCCCGCAACGACCCGGCGTCCCTCGAGGCGCTCTACGAACGGGCGTCGAAGTACATCGTCTTCGCCGCGACCGCCGCGGCGGCGGGGATCCTGCTGTTCGCGCCGCCGTTCATCCGGTTGTGGCTGGGCCGTGAGTTCGAGGCGAGCATCGCGACCGCCCAGATCCTGATGGCCGGCTTTTTCTTCAACGCCCTCACGGCGGCCGGGTACTTCATCCTGAACGGCATGAACAAGCCGCAGTTCGGCATGCGCAGCTCCGTCGCCGCCGCGGTGCTCAACGTGACGCTGAGCACGCTTCTCATGCTCGCCTTCGGCTATTTCGGGATGGTCGCCGGGACGGCCCTCGCACTCGCGGGCGCCGCCGTCTACTTCCTCGCGATGACCCACACCGTGATCCGCCGGCCGCCGGTCCGTTTTTGGGGCCGGCTGCTCGCCAAGCCGCTCGCCGCCGCTCTATTCGCCGGGGTCCTCCTGGGGCAGCTCATCCCGCGCGTCGGCACGACGTGGCTCGGCCTGACGGCGCTCGTCACCGGATTCCTCGTCCTCTACGGTCTCGGTACCTGGGCCGCGGGGTATTTCGACGCCGCCGACAAACAGCTCATCGGGGGCCTGCTGCGGCGCCGGACGCCGGCCGCGGGGGCGCGTCCGGCCGCCGCCGTGCGCGGGAGGCAGCCATGAAAGCCACCTTGATCTTTCCGGGCATCACCCTCTGCGGCTGGGGGCGTTTCGGGCGGCCGGACGGGGGCGGGGACGCGAACTTCGTGCAATACGGGCTGGCCTACATCGCCGCCTTCGCCAAGCAGAAGGGCCACGACATCGATCTCGTCGACCTGCGCAAGCTCGCGGGCTGGGAAGACTTCGACGCCGAGATCCGCCGGCGCGCCCCGGCCGTGTTCGGCCTCTCTGCGACGAGCGTCGATTTTCCGGTCGCCCGCGAGGCGGCCCGCCGGGTCAAGCGGATCGACCCGCGGTCGATCACGGTCATCGGCGGGGTGCACGCGACGGTCCGCCCCGAAGAGGTGGCGGCCGTCGAGGCGGTCGACCACATCGTCACCGGCGAGGGCGAGATCGCCTTCGAAGCGCTGCTCGACCGGATCGGGCGGAACCTTTCCAGCCCCCGGGTGCTCGCGGGCTCCCCGGCCGACATCGCGCAGCTGCCGCATCCGGATCGGGAGCTGTTCGACTTCCGCTCCGGGGAGCTCGCGCATCCCTGGCTGCCCCATATGCCGGCCCCTTTCGTCTCCATCGTGACCAGCCGGGGGTGTCCCTTTCACTGCAAGTTCTGCCAGCCCGCCGAGCGCCGGGTCTTCGGGGATGCGGCCCGGCTGCGGCCGATCGACGACGTCATGGCCGAGCTCGCCGGGCTGAGGGAGCGCTACCATTTCAAGAGCCTGCTCATCCACGACGACCTGTTCACCTTCAACCGCAAGCGGGTCCGGGAATTCTGCCGGCGCTACCGGGGCGGCGGCTTCACGGCGGCCTTCACCTGCCAGGCGCGGGCGGACTTCGTCGCCGGCAACGCGGATCTGATCCGTGAAATGGCCGAGACGGGGCTCTCCTGCCTGATGATCGGTTTCGAAAGCGGAAGCCAGCGGATCCTCGATTTCATCGGCAAGGGCACGACCGTCGCGCAGAACTACCGCGCCGCGGAGATCTGCCGGCGGCACGGGGTCAAGATCTTTGCGAACTACATGTTCGGCATTCCCACGGAAACCGCTGAAGATGTCAAGCGCACCGTCGAGCTCATCCGCGCCGTGCAGCCGGACTACTGCAGCCCCACGGTCTTTACCCCCTACTTCGGGACCGAGCTCTACGCCTACTGCCGGGAAAAGGGTCTGCTGCTCGAATCTTCGGGGGCGTTCTTCAGCCGCGCGCCCGATTCCGGGCGGAAGATCCGGAGCGTCGATTACGACCTGGTGCGCTACGCGATCGAGCAGACCCGGCGGAACGCCGCCGAAAACCGCGCGCCGGCGGCGGCATCCGCGACGGTGCGATCGATCGGCTGGCCGGCGCGGGCGCTTCAGAAGTTCCGGGAGCTCCGCCGTTCCCTGGGGGTCAAGCATGCGCTCGGCCGCGCCGCCCGCTACCTGCGCCGGCAGGTCTGGAACCAATGGTACGGCCTGCGGTACCGCTTCTAAAAGGAATCCGATGCGCATCGCGGTCACCGGTGGGACGGGGTTTATCGGGCGGCGGCTATCGCGCCGGCTCGCGGCGGCGGGACACGACGTGTGGGTCCTGACCCGCAGGCCCCCCGCTTTCCAGCCGTCCCGGGACGCCGGGGTGCGATACTGCTCGGGCGACATCCGGGACGCCGCCGCGCTGGAGGACTGCCTGCGACAGGCGGCGCCGCTCGACCGGGTCTACCATCTCGCCGCCGACCTCGACTATTTCGGGCCGCCTTCCCGGCTTGACCAAACCAATGTCGCCGGTACGCGGAACATCATCCGCTGGGCGCGTGCCGCCGGCGCCGGCCGGGTCGTCTGCGCGAGCAGCATCGAGGCCCAGGGACCGGTGACGCGCGCCGAAGCCCCGGCCGCCCCCGACGGCCCCTGCCGCCCGGTCAGCAGCTACGGGGCCTCCAAGCTGCGTGCGGAGCGGGCCGCCGCCGAAGCGGCGCGGGAATCGGGGGTGGGGCTCCTCACCCTGCGCCTGGGATGCGTCTATGGCCCGGGGAGCTTCGCCTTCATCCCGCAGATTTTCGAGGCGCTCCGGCAGCGCCAGGGGCTCACCCGCTGCCTGGCCGAGGTGCGGGACCGCACCCTGCCGCTGCTTTACGTCGATGACGCCGTGGCGGGGCTTATGGCCGCCGAAGCGCTCGCCCCGGCGGAGCGGCCGCTTCTCTTTACCCCGCCGGGGGCGGCCACGGTCGGCGAGCTCTTCGCGGCAATCGCGCCGCGGGCCGGCCGCCGCCTGGAGGAGCGCCGGCCGCGCTGGCCGAGCCGTCTGGCCCTCGCCGCGCGCACCCGGCTCCATCGGCTTCGCGGGCGGGCGGACCTTCTCTCCTTTCTCATGGCGGGCGGATGGCGGCGCGCCCACCGCGTCTTCCTCGCGGACGAGGCGGTCCGCCGGGCCGGCATCGCCTTCACCACCGCCTGGGAGGAGGGCGTCCGCCGGACGCTCGACTGGTATTGTTCGCTCGAAAACCGCGAGGCCGCCGATGAAGGTGCTGCTGGTCAATCCGCCGACCGGTGAAAAACGGGTGGTGCGCGACATGATGGGCGGCGTCGGGTTCAACGGCGGCCGCGGGATCCTCCTGCCGCCGATGGATCTCGCGACGCTCGCCGCCGCCCTGGAAGCCGGGGGACACCGGGCCGCCGTTTACGATGCCGATGCGGCCGATCCTCCGGGCGACGTGCGGGCGCCGCTTTCGGCGGCCGAAGAGGCCGACGCCGTCATCGCCTCCGTGAGCCTCCCCTCGCTGGCGACCGACATCGAGTTTATCCGGCGGCTGCGGGCGCGGACCCGCGGCCGGCTCGTCGCCAAGACCGGAATCACCTATGCGCCGATCCTGAGCGACCTGCTGAACTCAAGCGGGGCGGACTTCGCCATCGTGGGGGAGGTCGAGGACGCCGTCGGCGCGGTGCTGTCAGGGGCGGAGACCGGGGGTACGGCCGGCCTGCGGGGCGGGGCGCTCGCTTTCGGTGAACCGCGCCGGATCGAGGACCTCGACCGTCTGCCGCTTCCGGCGCGCCATCTGCTGGCGAACGCGAAGTACGCTTACAGCCTGCTCGGACCTGGCACCACGACGATGCAGACGAGCCGCGGCTGCGTTTTCCCTTGCGCCTATTACTGCCCCTACCCCCTGGTGCAGGGCCGGCGCTTTCGGGCGCGCTCGCCCCGGCACGTCCTTTCCGAGATCCGCGATGTCGTCCGGCGCCACGGGATCCGCCGCATCCTCTTCCGCGACGCCGCCTTCACGCTCGACATGGCGCGTGCTCGGGAGATCTGCGAGGCGATCGTCGCCGAGCGGCTCGAGGTCGAATGGTGGTGCGAGACGCGGGCGAACTGCCTCGACGCCGGGCTGCTCGCGGCCATGCGCCGGGCCGGGTGCCGGGGGATCAACCTCGGGGTGGAGACCGGCGATCCGGAGCTCCTCGCCGCCGAAGCCAAGGCGGGCGTCACCTTGACCCAGCTCAAGCGCGTCCACGCCGACTGCCGTCGTTTGGGCATCCGGCTGCACTTCCTGCTGATGGTCGGGCTGCCCGGCGAGACCCGGGCGTCCGTATACCAAACCTACCGCCTGCTGCGGGAATTGACGCCCGATTCGATCGGCATCACCTACATCACGCCTTACCCGGGGACCCCGCTCTTCGCCGAGGCGCGCCGGCGCGGCTGGATCGTGAGCGACGAGTGGTCCCGCTACGGAAGCGACCAGCCGGTGATGCACACCGACCGCCTGTCGATCGACGAGCTGAAGCAGGCGCGGGCCCTGCTCTGCCAGGCCTTCGACTGCGGCCGCTTTCCGACGTGGCGAAACCGCCTGAAAGCGCCCCTGCTGGAGCGCCGTTTCCGGAATTGGGCGGAGGAAGGAAGGCCGGCGCCGTGAGCCGCCCGCGTCTGAGCGTCATCATTCCCACCTGCAACCGCTGCGAGACGCTGGCGATGTGCCTGCAGGCGCTCGCGGACCAGCGCCTCGCGGCGGGCGCCTTCGAGACCCTCGTCGTCGACGACGGCTCGAGCGACCGCACCGGGGAGGTCGCCCGGGGCATGGCCTCCGCAGGGGTCCGCTACCTGAAGCAGCCCAATCGGGGCCCCGCCGCAGCGCGGAACACGGGGATCCGCAGCGCACGGGGCGACATTGTGTTGTTCATCGGCGACGACATTCTCGCCACCGCCGATCTCGTCGGCGAGCACCTGCGCTGGCATACCGAGCGGTACCCCGGGGAGCACGTCGCGGTCCTCGGCCGGGTGACCTGGTCGCCGCGGCTCACGGTGAGCCCCTTCATGCACTGGCTCGAGCACGGCGGGCCGCAGTTCGGCTTCTACCGGTTTATCCACGACCGGCCGGTGCCGCCGGGCGATCTCTACACGGCGAACGTCTCCTACAAGCGCGCCTTTCTGGAGCAAAACGGATTGTTTGACGAGGACTTCCCCCACGCCGCTTTCGAAGACTCGGAGCTCGGGCTGCGCCTGGCGGCCCGGGGCCTGGTCGGGGTCTATCACGAAGGGGCGCTCGGCTACCACCACCACCCGATCACCTTCTCGTCCTACTGCCGCCGCATGGAGACCGTCGGCATCTCTTCCGTGGTCCTGTGCGAAAAGCTGAAGCGCGGCGACCCGCGAGCGTTCCGCCACGGCTCGCGGGCGCGGAAATGGTTGAAGGCGCTCGGATACCCTCTCGCGCGGGCGGTATTGACGCGGCTCGACGCGCACGGCGTGCGCTGCCGGGCGGCGCACTACCTGCGGGTGCTCGAATACCACCGCATCCGGGGAATCGAGGCCGCGCTCTCGGCAAAAAGGTTTCAGGGAAGGCCGCGGCCGCCGGCATGAGGGCGAACCGAACGACTCCCGCGCAAGGCCGATCGCCCGCCGTCACGATCGTGCTGCCCTATTTCGAGGGCCGTCCGTTTCTCGCCCGGGCGGTTGAGAGCGTCCAGGCGCAGACGCGCAGCGACTGGGAGCTCATCGTGGTCGACGACGGATCGGCGGATCCCGCCGAGAGGGTCATCGCGGGGATCCGCGATCCGCGGCTGCGGCTCGTGCGGATCGCACACGGCGGCAAAGGCCGCGCCTTGAACCGTGGGATCGCGGAGGCGCGCGCGGGCATCCTCGCCTTCATCGACCAGGACGACCTCATGCTGCCCGGGCGCCTCGGCCTGCAGCTCGCCGCCCTGGACAAAGCCCCCCATGCCGACGGCGTCTACTCGGACTACGAACGGCGGCGCGCCGACGGGACGCCGATCGACCGCTTCAACAGCCGCGAAGCGACGGCCGCCGAAGCGTTTCACCTGATGGCCGTCGGGCGAAGCCCCTATTCGATGCAGACGCTGATGGTCCGACGGAAGGCCTGCGAGCGGGCCGGGGGCTTCTGCGAGGATCACCGGCTCGCGGGCCATGACGATGCCGATTTCTTCGTCCGGTTGCTGCTCGCCGGCGCGCGCCTCGCCTATGCGCCCGGCGCCGTGCAGTGCTGGATCAAGCACGATCGCAACTTCTCCGACAGCCGCGCCTTCCAGGCCGCGCGCCTGCGCTGGCTGCGGCGGGTCGAGCATCTCGCCGCAGGCCATCCGGCGCTCGCGCGCGAGCTCCGGCACTTCGCGATGCATGCCTACGGCATGCGGGGAATGCATTTCCTGGAGATCGGCGAACCGCGGCGGGCCGCTCGGGAGTTCCGGCGCGCCCTCGGGCGCGGCGGGATGTCGTGGAACATGCTTTACCTCTACATCAAGGCGCATGCGGCGGCGGCCGGCCTGTGGCCCGCGCGCCCGCTGCGCGGGCGGCGGAACGGATGCCCGCAAACGGAAAGGCGATGAGCCCGAGAGAGATCTATCGCGCTTTCCCTGGCTGCGGAGTGTCCTCGATTGGCCCCTACGGCTCTCAGACGACGGCCGTCTATCCCCCCGACCGGCTTTGCCGGCGGTCGAGGCGCCAGGGGCTGAAGGTCGGCGTTCATCAGCTGCGGCCGACCGACACCTCCCTGGCGGGCATGCGCGCCGTCATGCTCGCGCTGCGGCGGCAGCGATGCCCGGTCGGGGCCTTCATCGTGCACGGCTCCGAGCTCATCTCCCGCCGCTGCCGGCCGGGTCCGAAGCCTGTCGCGCAATGCATCGGGCGCAGCCTCGATGCGGTCCAAACGGCCCGGCAGCTGGGCGCACGGCCCGCAACGCTTGCCGAAGCGGCCCGCTGGGTGGCCGAACCCTATCCCCCCGAGCGGCTGCACGCGGCGCACTGCCATTCCGGACCCGCTGAGCTTTCCCCGGCGCTCCCGAGGCCGGGCCGGCCGCTGCCGGGAGCGGCCCCCCACGAGTCGATGACGCGTCTCCCATGCGCATCCTGATCAGCGGCTATCACAACCCCC
>CAZNKG010000012.1:109789-123731 GCA_964573635.1 uncultured Desulfatibacillum sp.
CGAGTCGATGACGCGTCTCCCATGCGCATCCTGATCAGCGGCTATCACAACCCCCACTACCTCACGGTCACCGAGTACATCGAGCGGGCCGTGGCGAGGCTCGGGCACGAGCCGGTCGTTTTCGACGACCGCCTGTTGCTTTTTCCCGGCGTCCTGGAGGATCGCTGCCCGCCGCTGCGCGCCATCAGCCGGGCGGTGTTGAACCGTAGGCTCGTGGCCCTCGCCCGGCGTACGGCCCCCGACCTCGTCTTGGTCACCGGGGGGCACCGGATCACGCGCCGGGGCGTGCGGTTGCTCGCCGGGATGGGCTTGCGCGTCGTCCTGTGGACCACCGACGCCCCCCGCGCCGATGATTTGATGCTCGCGACCGCCGGCGACTACGACCGGGTCTTTTGCCAGGGGACGGAATACGTCGAGCTGCTCGCCGCGCGTGGAATCGCCGGGGCGCAGTGGCTGCCGATGGCCTGCGACCCCGACATCCACCGCCCGGCCCGTCTTTCGGCCGAGGAGCGCACCCGCTTCGGCGCCGACCTCGTCCTGGTGGGGTCGCACTACCCCCACCGCGCCGAGATCTTGTCGAGCTTGGGCGGCCTCGACCTCGCCATCTGGGGACCCGGCTGGGAGCGGCTTCCGGCCGACTCCCCGCTGCGGCCGCTGGTCCGCGGGGCCCACACCCCGCCGGAGACCTGGCTGAAAATATACCGCGCCGGCCGCATCGTCGTCTCGATCCACTACCGCGACCCGGAAGGGCGCTTTCCGGTGCACCAGGCGAGCCCGCGGGTCTTCGAGGCGCTCGCCTGCGGCGCTTTCCTTCTGACGGACCGGCAGCGGGACGTGCTCGCGCTGTTTAAGGACGGCGAGCACCTGGTGGGCTTTTCCGATCCCGCGGATCTGCGCCGCAAGGCGCTCTACTACCTGTCCCATCCCCAGCAGCGGAAACGCATCGCCGCGGCCGGCAGGCGCGAGGCCTTGCGCCGCCACACGTACGCCCAGCGCATCCAGACGCTGCTGGAAGCCGTCGAGCCCTCCCCGGGAGGAGCCGCGCGGCCGTTTCCCGTCCGCGGAGTCGTTCCGGGGGGGCCGGCACCGGAGGCGCGCTGATGCGGCGGGGGCCGCTCGAGACGACACCGGTCTGCCGCGTGGCGCATCTCGTCGAGGACCTGCAGATCGGCGGGCTTGAAAAGGTGATCGCCATGATCGCGGCCGGGCTGGATCGGCGCCGGTTCGCCCCGGAGGTGTGGTGCCTGGTGCGCGGCGGGCCGGTTGCCGATTGGATCGCCCGGGCGGGCACCCCCGTGCGGGTCCTCGGGCTGCGCTCCTACCACAACCCGCTGAACGTGCTCAAGCTCGCCGTCCGGCTGCGCGCCGCCGGGGTCGCCATCGTCCACACCCACGGTTATTTCGCGGGCACCTTCGGCCGGCTCGCGGCCTTTGCGGCCGGCATCACGCGGGTATTCTGCCACGTGCACACGGCGAACATCGATTTCTGCCGGCGCGAACGGCTGGTCGACCGGTGCCTCGCCCGCGTGACCCGCAAGGTCATCTGCGTCTCGCGGTCGGTCCAACGGTTCGTGGAGCAGGAGGAGGGCGTTCCGCCCCGCAAGACCTGCGTCATCTACAACGCCCCCTTTCCGGCTTGCGCCGGGGATGGGCGGGCGGCCGGTCGGCCGTCCGCCGGCGAGCGGCAAGCGGGGCCGCTCGTCGTCGCGGTGGGATCGCTCGTGAGAAACAAGGGCCACCACGTCCTGCTCGAGGCGATGCGCCGGGTTTCGAGCGAGCTGCCGGAGATGCGGCTGGTCATCGCCGGCGGCGGGCCCGAGCGCGCCGCGCTTGAGGACCAAATCGGGCGCGCCGGCCTCGCGGGCCGGGTGACGCTCGCCGGGGTCGTGGAGCGGGTGGAAGCGCTTCTCGCCCGCGCGGACATCTTTGTCCTGCCCTCCGTTTACCGGGAGGGGCTCTCGCTCGCGCTGCTCGAGGCGATGAGCTTCGGGCTGCCGGTGATCGCCTCGCGGATCGGCGGCATACCGGAGGTCGTCGTCGACGGCACGACCGGCATTCTCGTTCCACCGGGCGACTCCGCTTCCCTGGCCGCGGCGGTGAGGCGGCTGGCGAACGATCCGCAGGAAGGCGCCCGCATGGGACGACGGGGACGGGCGCGCATCGCGCGCGTTTTCAGCCGGGAGAAGATGATCGCGGAGATCGAGGCGCTCTATGCATCGGCGTGAAGCCCCCCGGCCCGCGGGCATCCTGTATTTCTCCAGCCTGGCCGAGCTCGGCCACGGCGGCCAGGAGAGCCTCCTGCAGCTCATCCGTCACCTCGACCCCGTCCTTTACCGCCCGGTTGCGGTCGTCTCCCGGGAGGGCAGCCTCTCCCGGCGGCTGCGGGAGCTCGCGGTCACGGTGGAGGTTCTCCCTTTGCCGCGAATCCGCCCCGCAGCCATCGGGCGCATGTGCGGCTGCCTGCAGACCCTGCGGCGCATCGTCGCGCGCGAGCGGATCGCCATCCTGCACAGCGACGGCCCGCGGAACACCGTTTATGCCGGCCTTCTCGGCCGGTGGACGGGCCGGCCGGTCGTCTGGCACGCACGCTCCTCCGAGCACGACCCCTTCGACCGGCTGCTCGCGCGGCTGTCATCGCGGATCATCCTGGTGGCCGATGCGCTCGCCCCGCGGTTCCCGGCCGCCCGGGACCGGGGGAAGGCCATCACCATTCACAACGGGGTCGATACGCGGTGCTTCGCGCCGTCGGCTGCGCCCGCGGAGCGCGGGGCGTTCGGCCTCGCGCCGTCCGATCTCGTCGTCACGGTGACGGGAAAGGTGGAACCGTTGAAAGGGCAGCACCTGTTGATCGAGGCGGTGGGCGCGCTGGGGGAGCGCTTTCCGGTCTTGCGCGCGCTCTTCGCCGGGGAAGTCGTGGATGAAGCCTACCACCGCCGATGCCTGCGGCGGGCCGAAGCGCTCGGGGTCGCCGACCGGGTCCGCTTCCTGGGGCACCGGGAGGATGTGGCCGGGCTTTTGCGCGCAAGCGACATCTCCGCTTCGACTTCCCTGCGGGAGGCGTTTTCACGGGCGATCATCGAGGCCATGGCCTCGGGGCTGCCGGTCGTGGCCGCCGATGCCGGCGGCGCCCGCGAGGCGATCATCGAGGGCGAAACGGGCTTCGTCGTTCCGCCGGACAACCCGGCCGCGCTCGGCCGAAAGCTGGCCCTGCTGGCCGCAAGCGCGGAACTCCGCGGGCGGCTGGGCCGCGCTGCACGGCAGCGGGCGCTGGAATGCTTCGACATCCGCGACAACGTGGCCCGGACCTGCGCGGTTTACGAGAACCTGCATCCGGCGGCCGCTTCATCGCATCGCAGGATAGCCGCATCATGACCGGCAGCGTCCCGCATCTGCGCCGCGTGCTCCGCCGCGCCGGGGCCCACGCCCGATCGTTCTACCGCTGCTGGCGCATGCCCCACGGCGGCCCGATCGAACAGGCCCTCGATGTCGCGTTCACCTCGGCCGACGGCTTCATCCGGCCGGTTCAAAGCCGCCGCGAGATGGAGGGGCTGCTGCGCTGGCTTGCGCGCCGCCGGCCCTCAACCGTCGTGGAGATCGGCACGGCGAGCGGCGGAAGCCTGCTGCTCTTGGCGCGCGCGGCGGCCGACGAGGCCCTCATCGTCAGCATCGATCTGCCCGGCGGGGAGTTCGGCGGCGGCAACCGGCCGTGGCGGATACCCCTCTACAAATCCTTCGCCCGGAAGCGGCAGCGCCTGCACCTGATCCGCGCCGATTCGCACCTGCCGGCCACGGTCGCCCGCTTGAAAAAGATCCTGAGCGGCCGGGCGATCGACTTTCTTTTCATCGACGGCGATCACCGCTACGAAGGGGTCAAAACCGATTTCGAGCTCTACCGCCCGCTGATGAAATTGGGGGGGCGGTGGCTTTCCACGACATCGTCACCAATTCGCCTGAAATGCCTTGCGGCGTCCATCGCTTCCGGCAGGAGATCAAGCCCGAATTCGGCGGAACCGAATTCATCGAGGCGCCGGATCGTGTGCCACCCATTTTCGGGGTCGGATTGATCACGCTTTCTTCAGGATGACCACCGGCCCAAGGATCGCTTTCATCCCTCGCGAAAGGGCGGGCCAGGCCCCCCGGATCGGTGCGGTCATCGTCACGTTTCACAACCCGGGAATGCTGCGCGCGATCCTGCAAAGCCTCATCGGCCAGACCCTTCCCTGCCGGACGATCGTCGTGTTCGACAATTCGGCCGACGGCCTGACGCGCGCCATGGTGACCCGCGAATTCCCCGGCGTCCGCCTGCTAACGGAAAACCGGAACATCGGGACCGCCGGCGGGTTTCATGCCGCCATGGCCTGCGCCTTGCCGGATTGCGACTTCATTCTATGCCTGGACGATGACGTCGAGGTGCGCGCCGATGCCGTCGAGTGGCTCCATCGCGGCTTCGTCGATCTCTCCCGCCGCGGCATCCCCCTGGGGGCGGTGTGGGCGGTCGGCCGCTCGGACCCGGCCGCGGCGCCCTACCGGATCCAATGGTTCCCCTGGTGCGGCACGCTGATTTCAGCCGATGCCATACGGGCGGCCGGGCTTCCCCGCCCCGAATACTTCATGTACGCCGAAGACGCCGAGTTCTCCCTGCGGCTCGCCGGGTGCGGCTACCGGTTCTACTGCATCCCGCGCAGCCGGGTCACGGAGATCCGCCGGAGCGGCAAGCGCTACGACCGCATCTTCGGCCGGGAGATATTCTTTTACGCCGAGGATTTCCGCTCCTACTACGCCACGCGCAACTTCATCCACGTCTTCCGGATGCACCGCCGCCGCGCCGAGCTTGTGCGCACCGTGATCTACGGGCTCAAGCTTTCGCTGTTCACCGCGCTTTTCTCCCGCAGCCGCTCCCTGTCGCGGTCCCGCGCCGTGCTGAGCGGCTTGCGCGACGGCTTCCGCGGCCGGCTGGGGAGAAACGCGCGCTTCCTTCCCATCCCCCCGGCGGGGCCGCCGGGGGCGCGCGGGGCCGAATGAAGGGGGGGTGCCTGCAAGCGTTGATCGTCGGGCCGCAGGGCCGCGACCGCTGGAACGCGTTTGCCGCCGGTCCCGGGCGGGGACACGTCATGCAGTCCTACGAGTGGGGCGAGGTCATGCGGCGCCGGGGCTGGGAGCCGGTGCGGATTGCGGCGGTGCGGGGCGATGCCTTCCGCGGGGCGATGGCCCTCTACCTGCGGCGGATCCCGCCCGTCCCCCTCACCCTCGCCTACAGCCCCTACGGCCCGGTGCCGGCCGCCAGCGACGGCGAGGCCCTCGCCTGTCTCACCGCGTGCGCCCGGGAGATCGGCGCGCGGCGGTGCTCGATCTTCCTGCAGCTTTTTCCCGACGCCCTCGCCGCGGACGCGACGGCGCTCGCGGCGCTCACCGCCCGGGGGTTCCGCCGCATCGAAAAGCAGGGGATCCTGCGGCTGACCCAGCCGCTGTGGATCTACACGCTGGACATCGGCCGCAGCGAAGCGGAGCTCCTTGCGGCGATGAAGAAAAAGACGCGCTACGGGATCCGCTTTTCCGCCCGCCAGGGGGTCCGGGTCGAGGAGCGCCGCAGCGAGGCGGACCTCGCGCGCTTCCATGCGCTTTTGGTCTAAAACGGCTGGCGGAAAAACTTCCCCGTCCGGAGCCTCGGCTTCTACCGGTCGATTTGGAAGGAGATGGCCCCCGGGGGTTCGGCGCGGCTCTTTTTCGCCCTCTGCGGCGGGGAGGTGGCGGCGGCGGAGCTCGCTTTCGTTTTCGGCGAGACCTGCTGCGGGATGTACCGGGCCTCCTCGCCGCTCGGCCGCCGCCTCCAGGCGAATTACAGCCTGGTGTGGGAGGTGATCCGCTGGGCGCGCCGCAGGGGGCTCACGCGCTACGACCTGCGCGGGGTCGCCTCCTTCGCTCCCCCGGAGCGGCCACAGCGGCTGCGGCGTTTTCAAGTACAAGGAGGCGTGGGGCGGGATCCCGCGCCCCTACGCCGGAGACTATTACCATATCCTGAACCCGCGCCTCTATCGGCTATGGGAGGCCGCCGAGCGCGCCTTCAACGTTGCCGGGATCGCGCTGCTCCGGACTTACTACCGAGCGAAA
This sequence comes from uncultured Desulfatibacillum sp., assembly GCA_964573635.1. GTDB lineage: Bacteria > Desulfobacterota > Desulfobacteria > Desulfobacterales > SpSt-501 > SpSt-501. The sequence continues at coordinate 115,898 of CAZNKG010000012.1, forward strand.
CGGGGAGGGGAAAATGAACGCGGGGCGCCTGACGCGGGAGATGGTGGCGAAGTACTCCCAGCCCGAAGAGCTTGCGGCTTGGCTCGGGATCGTCGCCGAGGGGCTCGCCCCCCACGAGAAGATCTACATCGACCGCCACTTCCGCCCAGGCGCGCGCCTGCTCGACATCGGCTGCGGCGGCGGGCGGGAGAGCCTGGCGCTCAGGCGATGCGGTTTCGCCGTGGTCGGCGTGGATCTCGTACACGGGCTGTTCGTCGCCGCGGCCGACGGCGCGCGCAAGTCAGGAGTCGATCTGCCGTACGCCGTGATGAACGCGGTCGCCCTGGGGTTCGCCGACGGGCGCTTCGACGGGGTGCTCATGCTCGCCCAGGTCCTCGCCTGCATCCCCTATCGCGAAAACCGGCTGCAGGCCCTCGGGGAGGCGCGCCGGGTTCTCCGTCCGGGGGGCCGGCTCGTGCTCACGAGCCACTGCCGCAACTGCCATTGGAAATACCGGCTCTACTTCGCGGTGATGGATCCCCTGCGGCGGGCCGGCCGGGCCGTCGGGCTCCCGTTGCTCGAAGCCGGGGACCGCTTCGCGACCGTGATCGACAGCGCCGCCAGCCGGGGGCGTCACTACCTGCACATGTACAGCCGCCAGGAAATGGCCCGGGACCTATCTGTGGCCGGCTTCCGCCTGCTCGAGTGCCACTCCCGGCGCGACCTCTGCGAGAACCGGCTGGAGTCCCCCGGCCGGGGAAACGACTACTACCTTATCTACGCGGCCGAGAGGCGTTCGTGACCGGCGGCAACGACACGCCGGGGGAAAGGGCGAGGCGGTCCGTCAAGCGGCTCTATTTCGCGGTGCGCCGTGCGTCGCTTCGCGCCGCCGGCCGCCTGCTTCTCCCCGCGGCCGCACGGCCGCTTGCCGCCCCACCCGGCGGGCGGGTCCTTTTCCTGCGCTGCGACCGCATCGGCGACATGGTGCTTTCGACTCCCGCCCTGCAGGCCATCAAAAAGCGTTTTCCCCGGTCGCGGCTGACCGTCCTCGCCGCGCCGGCCAACCACCGCGTGCTGGACGGCCATCCCGCAGTGGACGAGGTGATCGTCTTCGACGCGCGCTTTCTCTCCCATCCGCTGCGTTTCCTGCGGCAGGTGCACGCCCTGCGGCGCCGCCGCTTCGACCTGGCGGTCGACCCGCTGATCGGGCTCGATTTGAAGAGCGCCGCCGTCGCCCTGGCGAGCGGCGCGTGCCTGCGGGTCGGCTTCGGCGGCGCGGGCCGGGAGATCTTCTTCAACCGGCCGGCGCCGCCGCCGGAAAACGGCCGCCACTTCGTCGACGCCACCCTCGATCTGCTGGAGACCGTCGGGGTGCGGGCAACGGAGCGCATCCCCCGGCTCCGGCTCCCGGAGGATGCCGTCGCTTGGGCGCGCGCGTGGCTTGCGGGGCACACGCGCCCGGGCCTTGCCGTCATCGGGGTCCATCCCGGCGCCCATTACCCCTCGCAGCGCTGGCCGGCAAGCCATTGCGCCCGGCTGATCGATGCCGTGCGCCGCGAGCTTCCCGGCCAGCCGGTGCTGATCGGCGGGCCGGGCGACCGCGAGACGATCCGGCGGATCGCGGCGAGCGCGGAAGCCGCCGTCCCGATTCACGTCGGGGAGGATCTTATCCGGTCGTTCGCGCTGATCGCCCAGTGCGACCTTCTCGTCTGCAACAACTCCGGACCGCTCCACGCCGCGGCGGCCCTCGGAGTCCCGACCGTCTCCTTCATGGGCCCGACCCACGCCGCGCGCTGGTGGCCCCGGGGGGAGCGGCACCGCGTGCTGCGCGCGGAAGGGCTCGCCTGCCTCGGCTGCGAAGCCGGCCGCTGCCCGCGCGGCGACCACGCCTGCCTGCGGCGGATTTCCCCGGCAGCGGCGCTCGCGGGCATCCGGGCACTCCTGCGCCGACCCGCGGCTCCCGCCGCAACGACCCGCGAGGTGCGCTCGACGGCATGAACCTGCTCTTCGTGGCGGATGTCTCCATTGAAAACGTGATCGGCGGGGCCGAGCGGGTGCTCTACGAGCAGACGACGCGGCTCGCCGGCCGGGGCCATTGCGTGCACCTGATCACCCGCAGGCTCCCGGAGCACCGCCGCGATCGCGAGACGATCGGCGGGGTCGTCGAGATCCGCTGCGAATTCGACCGCTCAAGCTCTCCGGCGGCGCTCCTGCGGAGCTGGCGGCGCGTGCGAAGGCGATGGGCCGCGCTGAACCGGCGCGCGCCGGTCGATGCCGTGAACATCCACCAGCCGGTCACCGCCTACGGGCTGCTGCCGCAGGCCTCTCGGGCCGCGATCCCGTGGGTCTACACCTGCCACTCGCTCGGCTTCGAAGAGTACCTCTCGCGGCATCCCGGCGGCGGGGGGCTCCGGCGGTTGTGGCATCGCCTCCAGGCGGCCGCCCGCCGGCACATCGAGCGCCGGGCGATCGCGGCCTGCGGCGAGGTCGTCGTCCTGAGCGCCTACACGCGGGCGAAGCTCGCGCGGTTCCACCGCGTCGAGGCCGGCCGCGTGCGGATCATCCCCGGCGGCGTCGACCTCGAGCGCTTCCGGACTGCCGCGGACCAGGCCGCCCTGCGGCGGCGGCTTTCGATCCCCGAGGGGCGCTTCGTTCTGCTCACGGTCCGCAACCTCGTCCCGCGCATGGGGATCGCGAACCTCCTCGAGGCCGTCCGCCGCGCGGCGGTGAAGGCCCCCGAGCTCATGCTGGTGGTCGGCGGAGAGGGGCCGCTGCGCCGCCCGCTCGAAAGGCAGGCCGCGGCTCTGGGCCTCGACGGCCGGGTGCGCTTCACCGGGTTCATCCCCGAGGCGGAGCTCCCCGCCCATTACCAGGCGGCCGATCTCTTCGTGCTGCCCACCGCCGATCTCGAGGGCTTCGGCATGGTGACGCTCGAGGCGCTCGCCTGCGGCCTGCCGGTTCTCGGCACCCCGGTCGGGGGCACCGTCGAGATCTTGAAACGGCTCGACCCGCGCCTGCTCACGGAAGACGGCCGGCCGGAGTCGATCGCGGCCGGGATCCTCGCTTTCCGCAACGACCTCCGGCCGTCTCCTTCCCGCGCCTGCCAGTGGTCCGAGCGCTGCCGGCGCTTTGCCGCGGCGCACTTTTCCTGGGAGCGCCACATCGACGCGCTCGAGGCGCTTCTCACCCGGCGTCCGCTGCGGGGCGCCCCGCCGCCGGCCCTGCCGGTGGCGACCTGAGGGGGATCCGATGTGCGGCATCTGCGGATGGGTGCGCTGCGACGGAGAGCCGGTCGACCCCCGGGTGCTCGACGCCATGACGGCGGTCCTGCGCCACCGCGGGCCGGACGGCTGCGGCGTGTTGACGCTGCCGCCCCCGGGGGACGGCAATTCGCCTCCTGCCGCCGTGGGGCTCGGCCATGTGCGCCTTGCGGTCATCGACCTCTCGCCGGAGGCCGGCCAGCCGATGACCAACGAGGACGGCTCGCTCATTCTCACCTACAACGGCGAAATCTACAACTACCGCGAGCTTCGGGCCGAGCTTGCCGCCAAGGGCCATCGCTTCCGCAGCGCCTCGGACACCGAGGTCATCCTGCATCTCTACGAGGAGTGCGGCGTCGAGGCGGTCGCGCGGCTGAACGGGATGTTCGCCTTCGCGCTGTGGGATGCTCCCCGGCGCAGGCTCTGGCTCTGCCGCGACCGCATGGGGGTGAAGCCCCTCGTCTACTGCCACGCCGGCGGGTCGCTGCGCTTCGCCTCCGAGATCAAGTCGCTCCTGGCCGACCCCGGCCTGCCGCGCGAGCTCGATCCCGAGGCGCTGCGGCTCTACCTCGCCTTCAACTACGTGCCGGCGCCCCGGACGATGCTCCGGGGGATCCGCAAGCTCGAGCCGGGCTGCTCGCTCATCTGGGAGGAGGGGCGGGCGGCGGTGCGGCGCTACTACCGCCCCCTGCCGCCGCCGGAGGCGCAGCCGGAGCCGCCCGACCGGCTCCGCCGGCGCCTCGTCCAGGCGCTCGAAGAGGCGGTTGCGGGCTGCATGATCGCCGATGTGCCGATCGGGGCCTTCTTGAGCGGCGGGGTCGACTCGGGGATCGTGCTCGCGCTCATGGCGCGGCAGAGCGCGCGGCCGATCAAGACCTTCTCCATCGGCTTCCCGGAGAGCGGCCGGCACGACGAGACCGCGGCCGCGCGCCGCATCGCGGCCTGGTTCCGCACCGACCACCACGAGCTCCGCGTGCGGCCGGCCGACGTTCTGGACGCCGTGCCCGAGGTGCTCGCCTGCTTCGACGAGCCCTTCGCCGACTCCTCGGCCGTGGCCGCCCACCTGGTCGCGCGCGAGACGCGGCGGCACGTCACGGTGGCGCTCTCCGGCGACGGGGGGGACGAGCTTTTCGGCGGCTACCGCGCCTACCTCGCCGAGCACTGGCGCGGCCGCTACTGGAAAATCCCCGCGCTCCTGCGCACAGAGGTCATCGAGCCGCTGGTCGCGCGGCTGCCCGATTCCCGCGAGAGCCGCCTGGGCGAGGCCGTCCGGCGCGCCAAGAAGTTCCTTAGGGCGAGCCGCGGGGAGCCCGCCGCGCGGCTGCTCGCGCTCAAGGAGATCGCCCCCGGCGCGCGGCGCGCGGCGCTGCTGGTCGACGGCGGGGACGCCCCCGCAGAGGACCCGGGGCTCGCCTGGGTCCGGGGGCTCCTCGCGCGCAGCACCGGGGATCCCATCAACCGGCTGCTCTACACGGACATCATCGACTCGCTCTCGGGCGACATGCTGGCCAAGGTGGATCTCACGAGCATGCGCCATGCGCTCGAGGTGCGGGTCCCCCTGCTCGACCCGCGCGTGGTCGAAGTCGCGCTCGAAATACCCGGGCCGCTCAAAATCCGCCGCGGGGTCACCAAGCATTTCCTCAAGGAGGCTTTCAAGGATGTGCTGCCGCCGGGCCACACCCGGCTTCCGAAATCGGGGTTCGAAGTTCCCCTGAGCCTCTGGCTGCGGCGCGAGCTCCGGCCGCTCGCCGCGCGCTGCCTCGGCGAGGATCGGATCCGCGCCCAGGGGATTTTCCATTACCCCGCCGTGCGCAGCCTGGTCGCGGACCACGACCGCCGCCGGGCGGACACCTCCTGGATGATCTGGAACCTGATCGTCTTCCAGGAGTGGCACGCGCGGGTCCTGGGGGCCTGACATGCGGTTTGGAGAGCCGTGTAGCGTTCCGGCGCGGACGCGTTTGTCATCGCCGCGGACCACCGTCCTGCATATCCTCACGCGCCTCGACATGGGCGGCTCGGCCCGCAACACGCTCTTGACCTGCAGCGGGCTGGCCGGCAGGTATCGCATGGTGCTGGTCCACGGGCTCGCCCGCGAGTCGGCCATGAGCGCGGCGGAGGAGGCGGCCGTGGCCGCCGCCCGCCGGGAGGCGGTCCGCCGCGGGGTCGCGCTCATCCCGCTTGCCGCTCTCGTGCGCGCCGTCCGGCCGCTGCAGGATGCCCGGGCGCTCGTTTCCCTGGTCCGCATCATCCGGGCCGAGCGGCCGGACATCGTCCACACGCATACCTCCAAGGCCGGGATCCTCGGGCGGCTCGCCGCGCGCTTGGCCGGGGTGCGGCCTATCGTGCACACCCCGCACGGGCATGTCTTCTATGGCCACTTCGGCCCCTCGGCCGCGCGGACCTTTCTCGCGCTCGAGCGGTGCTTCGCGCGGTTCACCGACCGGCTGGTGGCCCTGACCGAGGGGGAGCGGCGCGACTACCTCGCCCTCGGGGTGGGGAGCGCGGAGACCACCTGCGTCATCCCCAGCGGGGTCGACCTGGAAGCGTTCGCGGCCGCCGCCGCGGGCGCCGCCGCCGTGAAGAGCTCTTTGGGCCTCGACCCCGGAAGCCAGGTGGTGGGCTTCGTGGGCTGGCTGCTGCCGGTCAAGGGGCCGCTCAACCTGCTGAACGCCATGGCGGCGGTTTGGGAGCGGCACCCCGGGGCCGTGCTGGTGTTCGCCGGCAAGGGGGCCCAGGAGGCGGAGCTGCGAGCGCGCGCGCGGGCGCTCGGGGCGGGCGGCCGGGTCCAGTTCTTAGGCTGGCGCGAGGATGTGGCCGTGCTCCTGAAGGGGTTCGACCTCCTCGTGCTGCCGTCCCTGAACGAGGGCATGGGCCGGGTGCTGGTGGAGGCCATGGCCGCCGGCGTCCCGGTCGTCGCGAGCCGCACGGGCGGAATCCCGGACCTCGTGCGCCACGAGGAGACCGGGCTCCTCGTCGAACCCGGCGACACGGCGGGCCTTTCGGCCGCCGTGTCGCGCCTGCTCGCCTCTCCGGCCGAGGCCGGGCGCTTGGCTCGCGCCGGCCGCCGGCACTGCCGCCGGTTCGGTCTGGATCGAATGCTCGAGAAGCTGGATGATCTCTACGGCGGACTGATCGGCGAGGCGGGCGCGGCGGCGCCGGCGAGGCGGTTGGAAACCATGATCGGGGGGGCGCGGGTCGGGGCCCGCGGGCAGGCGGATGCGCAAGCGCCGGTTCGCCATCTTTAAGAAAGGCGCGCGGACCGCGATGGCCGGGGCTTCACGGTCGCCGGATGCCGCGGCGGCCCGGGCCGCCTGGCGGAGGTTTGCCCCCTATCTGCGGCGCCGCTTCCGGACGGCGATCGCCGGTGCGGGGTTGGTCGCGCTGGCGACCGGCGCCGGGATGGCCGCCCCGCTCGCCATGCGCTTTCTCGTCGATGAGGCGATCCTCGGGCGCCGGCTCGGCCTGGTGACGGTTGGGGCCCTGATCCTGGCCGGCTGCCTTGCGGCGGAAAAACTGCTGCGCATCGCGCACGAGCTCTGCTTCGCTCGCGTCGAGCAGGCGGTGCTGCTGGAGGTCCAGAACGACCTCATCGACCGCGTCCTGAGGCTTCCCAAGGCTTTTTTCGATGAACGGCAGACCGGCTACCTCACGCGCCGGCTCGCCGAGGACGTCGAGAGCCTGCGCTATCTGGTGTCGGGGGCCGTCGTCAACGCCGCGGGCCAGGCCCTGCGGCTCGCCGGCGGCATCGGGCTGGTGTTCTGGCTGGAGTGGCGCATCGCGGCGGCGGTCGTCACGCTCCTGCCGCTGCTTGCGGCCGGGGTGGCCGCCCTCGGCCGCCTATCCCACCGCCTGAGCCACGCGCGCCTCGAATCCCAGGCCGCGGCCGCGGGCCGGATCCAGGAGTCGCTCGCGGACGTGGCGGCGATCAAGGCCTTTGCCGCCCAGGCGCGGGTGCGCGAACGGGTCATCGCCGCGCTGCGGGCCTCGTTGCGGATCGCCTTCGAGCAGGCCCTGGTCGGCTCCGTCTCCGGGGCGCTGATCCAGTCCCTTCCGGGCATCGGCCGGTTGGCGGCGCTCGCGGCCGGCGCCGTGCTCGTGATCCGCGGGGAGTGGACCCTGGGATCGCTGCTCGCGTTCCAGGCCTACCTCGTGCATGTTTTCGGCCCGGCCCAGTTTTTATCGGCCGCCAACCAGCAGCTCCAGCGCGCGCGGGCGGCGCTCGAACGGGTGGCCGCACTCTTCGAAGTCGTTCCCGAGGATGCGGGCGGCGGCCTGCGGGTCGAGCGTCTGGCGGGGGCGATCGAGCTGCGCGGCGTCTCCTTTGCCTACGGCGGCGGGGCGCCCGTGCTGCAGAACGTCGATCTGCGCATCCGGGCGGGCGAGGCGGTGGCGATCATGGGCCGCAGCGGTGTCGGCAAGACCACGCTGTTGAGCCTTTTGCTGCGCTTCTACCGGCCGACCTCCGGCGAGATTTGGTTCGACGGCCGCCCGGCCGGCGACTACGAGATCGGCTCCCTGCGCCGCCGCCTGGGCTACGTCCCCCAGGCGCCGCGGCTTGCGAGCGGCACCGTTCTGGAGAACCTGCGCTTCGGCCG
>CAZNKG010000013.1:0-115122 GCA_964573635.1 uncultured Desulfatibacillum sp.
CCGCACCGGTCGAGGAAGATGTCGGCCGGGTCGTAGAGGTCTGTCCAGGTGCCGGTATTCACGCAGTTGTGGCACAGGGTGGCCCAGAGCGAGGGCGTAAAAACCAAGAGGCATAAGACGGCGGCGGCGCAAACGGAAAGCTTTCTCATCACAGATCCTCCTTTTCTGAAGTGTGCCCGCGCCTGCGGAAAGCCCGCCTGCGGGGCGTCCGAGAAAAAACCCCCGCCGCGCTTCAAGCAACCGGCATGCCGGAAGGCCGGAAGCTGCCGAACCGGAATCATCATGCTGATATTATATCGATTTTCGATGATGTCGAAGATATACGATGATGATATACTGATATGTAGATTGAAAAATATGGATAGAGTGTGTAACTGATTGCATCCAATTGGGAGGTTAAGGTAATAACACGGCGGCCGGCTGGGCCGGCCGCCGGTCGGAGCCGCAACGTGCTTTTCACTCCAGAAGGCTTCTCATTTTTTCTCCCTGGATGGCATAGGGGATCCCGTGCTCCCGGGCGAGCTCCTGGAACTGCGCGAGGTCCTCGTCGCAGAGCATCGAACCGACCCCGCTCAACAGCTTGAGATCACCCGCGTAGAGCAGCATGAGCGCAAAGCCGGCGATCGCCTCCGCCGGCCGGAAGTAGCAGTGGCCGTAGCGGCCGACGGGGATGTTCAGGTGGCGCACCAGAAAGTCCCCGCTCCAAATGGTCTTCAGGTTGTAGAGGAACTCGTGGCGGTAGGGAACCTGCTGGTCGCGCAGGGTGTGCATGGTGATCAGCGGGCGCTTCAGGCGGCCGCTCGTGTTGTAGCGGCGCTGCATCTCCTCGACGGCCGCTCCGTCCGCGGCGCGCCGGATCACTTTGCGGTTCAAGCGGATGTCGTTCTTCGACCCGTGGTACCAGGTCCAGCGGTTCTCGAAGGGAAACCCGCCGAGCATCTTGACCGCGTCCTTGAGGTTGACGACCCCGTAGCGCAGGACATCGCGCATCGACTGCTCGACGGAGCGCAGGTAGTCCGCCGGGTCGAAGGGCAGGTCGGCCACCTTCACCCACTGGTCGAGGAGCTTGCGGTTGTTGGGGTCCATGACCACCGGCCGGACCTTCTGCTTGTAGAAGTCGGACCATCCGGCCGCGAGGTCGTCCGGCGGGTCGAAGGGGTCTCCCGGGATCAGGCCGGGGAAGAAGTACTGGAACGTGGCCCGGGCATCCCCGAAGTACTTCATCTGGAAAGGAAAGTCCCCGACCGGGCCGCAGAGGGCGAACCCGGCGCGGAAGAGATCCGGCCGCTGCTCGGTCAAAAGCGCCGTGATGATCCCCCCCTCGGAGGCGCCCACAAGGTAGACGGCCTGCGGAGGCCCCTTCTTTTCGGCGTAGATCCGCACGAGGTCGACGATGTCCGCCATCCCCGGCACTACGGCGAGCCCGGTCTTGCTGTAGCTGCAGGTGGCGAAGCCGAAGCCGAGCTCGTTTGCGATCTCGTCGATCCGGAAGTCGCCGAACTCGAGCTGGTCCTCCGGGATCTCGACCGGGGTGCCGGCGTCCTGGAAGCCGTGCGCCCAGACCACGAGCCGCCCGTTGTACTCCTCCTCCTCCTGCGGCATGCAGATGCGGTAGATCGATCCGCTCGCCTGCCTGCCGTCGGGCTCGCACCGCGACTGCCCCCAGGCCGGAAGCGCCGCAAGCCACAACAGCGCCATCGCCGCGCCGAGCCGAACCGATTTTCTTCTCATTTCCGTTCCCTCCTTTTTCCCGGGTTCAAGTTGGCGCGCCGCCCGCCCCCGGCAGCCGCCCCGATCCCTTCCGTTCTCCAAAGACCCGCATCCGAGCGTTCCGGACCCCCGGCCGCCAGCGCCGCAACCAGACCTCGAGGACATCGCGGCGCGGCGGCGCAGGACGGCGCCGCCGCAGCGGCGCCCCGCCCCCCGCCGCGGCGGATCGGGGCCGCGTGGGCGGGCGGCGGCGCCTCTCGGCGGTTCGATCCACCGCGGCCTCTTTGCCTCCCGTCCCGGACTGCGCGGCCGACCGCCCTCGGGTGGTGCGGCCGCGGGACGGGGATACCAAGACCACGCGCGGCCGGCCTCCCGGGCGGAGGCTTATCCTCGATCGGGCGGCGCGTCAATGGATGCGGCCGTGGCTGCGGCCGCCATGCGGAGCGCCCCTGGCGGCAGAGCGCCCTATTTTAAGGCGGCCGGAAGCCAGAGGGCCAATTGCGGGAATCGCATCAGGAGGAGCAGGCCGAGCATTTGCAGAGCGATGAAGGGCAGAACCGAGCGGTAGATGTCCCCCATGGTGACCCCGTCGGGGACGATCGATTTCATGTAGAAAAGGTTGAATCCGTAAGGCGGCGTCAGGTAGGCCATCTGCATGTTGACCATGAACAGCATCGCGAACCACAGCGAGTTGAAGCCGAGCGCCTTGACGATCGGGACGTAAATGGGCACGCAGAGCATGACGATGGCGAAATCGTCCATGAGCATCCCGAGGATGAAAAGGGACAGCTGCATGAGGATCAGGATGCCCCAGGGGCTCAGGTCGAGCCGCGCCACGAGCCCCATGACGAGGTCCTGGGCGCCGACGGCGCGGTAGAGGCTGTTGAAGACGGAAGCCCCCAGCAGGATCCACATGACCATGCCGGTCAGCATGAACGTGTAGGTCGACGCCTTGCGGACGACCTCCCAGCTGAGCCGGCGGTGGATCGCCGCGCTCACCAGCGCGCCGAGCGCCCCGACCGCCGCCGCCTCGGTGGGGGTGCAGATGCCGGAATAGATCGAACCCAGGACGGTCAGGATGAGCAGGATCGGGAGCACGACCCCCTTCAGCGATGCGATTTTCTCGCGGCGCGAGGCGCGCTCCTCCTTCGGCAGCGCCGGGCCGAGGTGCGGCTGCAAGAAGGCGCGGATACCGATGTAGAGGATGTAGAGCAGGGCGAGCAGCAGACCCGGGACGATGCCGCCGGCGAACATGTCGCCGACCGATTCGCGCGAAATCATCGCGTAGATGATCATGATGACGCTCGGCGGGATCAGGATGCCGAGAACGCCCCCGGCCGCGATGCTGCCGATGACGATCTCCTGGTTGTAGCCGCGGCGGAGCATCGAGGGCAGTGCGATCAGCCCCATGGTGATGGTGGAGGCCCCGCTGATCCCCATGATGGCGGCGAAAATCGTGCAGATCACCACCGTCCCGATCGCCAGCCCGCCGCGCAGCCCGCCCATCCAGCGATAGAACATCTCGTAGATCGCGTCGGCGATGCCGGATTCCTGCAGCACGGTGCCCATGAGCAGGAAAAGCGGCGCGGCGAGCAGAATCGAAGCGCTCCAGTTGTCGAAAGCCGCGTAGGCGATGACGTTGAGCGCGCTCGGGCCCCACAGGAAATAGGTGTAGATCAGCCCGATCCCGCCCAGGGCGAAGGCGACCGGAATGCCGGTGGCGAGCGCCACGAACATGGAGCCGAAGAGCAGCAGGGTGACGGTCGTGATATCCATAGGCTATGCCTCGGGAGGCGCGTCCTGCGGTTTGCCGAGCATGGTGTGGATGTCCCGCACGAGCTTGGCGACCCCCTGAAGAAAGATCAGGACCGCGCCGCAGACGATGACCGTCTTGATGGGCCACATCGGGGAGGCGAACTGAGAGATCATGCGCTGGTGCACCGCGTAGGCGCGCCAGGCGTCCTTGCCCCCGTACCAGATGAGCGCGCCGGCGAAGATGAAGAAAAGCGGGCTCGTCACCACATCCACCAGCGCCTTGGTCCGGGGGCTGAAGCGGCTCGAAATCACGTCCACCGAAACATGCGCCTTCTGCAAGAGAGCGTAGCCGCCGGCAAGCGCCCCCATGAAGCACATCAGCTGCGCGTTGACCTCCCAGACCCAGGTGGTCGGGCTGGAGAGGGCGTAGCGCCGGAAGACCTCGTAGACGGCGAACGCCATGATGAGCAGGATCACCGGGCTGAAAAGCTTCGCCATCCACGCGTTCAAACAATCGATCGATTTCAGCCAACGCATGCCGAAGAGCCTCCCGATCGAAGTCGCCGCTGCGGCCCGGCGGCGGCCGGGCCGCAGCGGACCGTCCGGTTCCCCGCACCCCTTGCGGGCGCAGCCGCGCTACTTCACGCCTTGAAACGCCTTGATGGCCTCGATCGCCTTGCCGCAGTCCGGGCACTTCTTGGCGTAGGCCGGCCAGATCTTCTCGATCGCCGTCTGGCGGATCTTGGCGACGTCGGCCTCCGGCAAGGTGATCACCTCGTAGCCGAGCACCTTCGCCTGGTCGACCACGAAGGCGACCTCCTTTTCATAGACCTCCTTGTTGGCCTTGCCGAAGTTGGCCATGGCCTGCTTCATGACCTGCTTGAGATCGTCGGGAAGCTGGTTCCAGGCGTCTTTGTTGACCACGACATCGCCGAAGTACCAGTCGCACCAGTAGGGCAGGATGTAGTACTTCATGACCTCGTGCCACTTGAACCCGCGGATCGCGTCGACGGAGTAGGTCGCCGCGTCGAAGGTCCCCAGCTTGAGCGCCATGTAGATCTCTCCGCCCGGGACATAACCGGGGGCGGCGCCGATCTCCTTGAGAAGGTCGGCGACCTCGAGCAGCGCGCGGATCTTGAGGCCCTTGAAATCCTCGAGTTTTCGCACGGGCTTGTTGGAAGCGATCGCCGGGTAGGGTCCATAGGTGTGGATGCCGAGCAGCTGGCAGTTCTGGCGGGCGTAGGCCTGCTCCCACATCGCGTAGAGGCCGGTTTTGGCGACCAGCTCCTCGACCTGCGCGAGCGTGCCCTTGAAGCCGAAAGGCAGGCCGAATTCCAGCCCGAGGATCGGCTCGACCCCCGACCAGAAGACGCCGCAGGCCTGGCTCATCTGGATCATCCCCTGGGAGGTGGCCTTGAGGGTGTCGTCCTGCGGGACGAGGTCGCCCGCATAGTGGGTGGAGATCACCAGGCGGCCGTTGCTCTTCTGCTCCACCTCCTTCGCAAAGCTCGGCAGGAGGTCCGCCGAGAAGTCGCCGCGCGCGAAGGCGCTCTGAGCCCGCCAGCGGATGGTTTGGGCCTCCGAGGCCCCGGCGGCGAGAAAAGCGATCCAGGCGCACGCCACACCGATGCCGATCACCAACTTTTTCATGCTGCGATCCTCCTTTCCCCGTGATGATAATGTGATGGGACGAGTCGGCGCGGGCGCCTCGGGAAGAACCCGAGGCGTCCTGGGCCGGATGGGGACGGCTACTGCCAGATGACCCCTTCCTGCCGCAGTCCTTCGATCTGCTTTTCGTCGAGCTTCAAAAGCGCCGCGAGCACCTCGGCGCTGTGCTGGCCGAGCCCCGGGTCCGCCGGGTTCTCCCCCGGCTGGACGCCGACCGGGGCGGCGAAAAACCTGATCGGCAGATTGAACGTCTTCACCGGCCCGAGCCGCGGGTGGTCGACGTCGATCACCATGCGGCGGTGGGTGAGCTGGGGGTCGCTCAAAAGCTCCGGAACCTGCAGGACCTTTCCCGCCGGGATGTTCATCCCCTGCATCATCTGCACGATGTCGTCGGCCGACTGGGTCTCCGCCCACTGCGCAAAGGCCGCGTTGAGAAGACCCAGGTCCCGCGAACGCTTTTCCATGGCCTCCATGTCCGCGCCGCCATAAGCCTCGGCGAGCTCCGGCCGGCCGATGCGCGTGTAGAGCTCCTGGAACCGGGCGGGGTCGAGGTTGCAGATCATCACCCAGTGGCCGTCGCGGGTGCGGAACGCATCCCAAGGGGCGCCGAGCGGGTCGGTGTTGCCACGCGCCGGGAGCGCGTCGCCGGTCATGCTCGCGCGGATCACCGACTCCTCCAGCACGGAAAAGACGCTGTCCATCATGGCGACCTCGAGACGCTGGCCCTGTCCCGTCGCGTCGCGCTGGCGCAGCGCCGCAAGGATCCCGAGGGCGAGGTATAGGCCCGAGATGGAGTCGGCGATGGCCGGCCCGGTCTTGAGGGGCGGCTGGCCCGGGAGGCCGGTCAAGCTCATCAGCCCGCCCATGGCCTGGGCCACCGGGTCGACGCAGAGCATCGACGCGTAGGGGCCGGTGCTCCCGAAGCCGTTGATCGCCGCGTAGATGATCCGGGGGTTGTGCCGCCGGGCCTCCTCGTAGCCGAGGCCGAGGGCGTCGAGCCGCCCGGCGCTGAAGTTCTCGGCGACGACGTCGACCGTCTCGAGCAGCCGCAGGAAAAGATCCCGGCCCTTGGGCTTCTTGAGGTTCAAGGCGACCGACTTCTTGCCGCGGTTGAGCATGTAGAAATAGCCGCTCCAGCCGTTTCGCAGGGGGGGCAGGATGCGGGTGTAGTCGCCGAAAGGCGGCCCTTCGACCTTGATCACCTCGGCCCCGAGATCGCTCAAGAGCAGGGTCGTGAAAGGGCCGGCATAGACCCAGGTGAGATCCAGGATTTTGACGCCTTCCAACGGTTTGAGGCTCATAGGTCGTCTCCCCCTTTGTTCGGGCGCCCCATTGGCGGAGCAAAGCGCCGTCCGCCCGCCGACGGCGCGCTCAATCGTTCAGGACGAACTCCCATTGGCACATGACGTTCTCCTTCGGCGGGTCCGGGTGGGCGTGCAGGCAGCGCGTCTCGATTTTTTCGTTGATGATCTTGGCAAGCCCGATGTAGAGCGGCGGGGAGAGCTTCTTGCAGGGCAGCAGCTCGAGGCCCAGCCCCTTGCGGTAGGTTCCCATCGGGCAGCCGTGGATCGTCATGGCGAGGCGCTTGTCCGCGACCTCGGTGAACTCCCAGTCGAAGCCCGCGCTGACCCACTGGGGCGCGGTGAATTTCAAAAGCGCGGCAAGCGACTGCATGTCGTCCCCCAGGCCGAGCACTTTCTTTACGCGGTGGGCCTGTGCCGGGGCGAGCTTGCCCCAGACCATTTCATCCATCTTGGCGGCGTTCTCGAACCCGAAGAGCTGCTCGGTGTAGACCATCCAGTAATTCTGCAGCGTCCAGTAGGTCTTCACCCAGAGGTTGATCATCTCAGCGAGCGTCTCCTTGGGAAGCTGCATCAGTTCGGCCTTCAGCCCCTCCCAGGTGACCGGGCCGACCGCGGTGGCCGGCGGGCGCGAAATCGTCATGGGGTTCCTCCTTCGGCTAGTGATGGGGCGGCGGCCTTGAGGCCCTCCTCGGCCTGGCGCAGACCGGTATCGAGCCGCCGCCGGAAGAGCGCGGAGACGCGGAAGGAACCGGCCAGCCGAAACGCCTCTGCGGCCTGCGCGAACCCGCCGGTCTGGATCCGAGCCGCGCCCAAGAAATAGAGGAGGTTCGGCCAAAGCCATTTCGGGAAAAACGGCATGCGCTGACGGTAGTAACCGTCAAGCTCGCCGCGGCGCGCCAGGATCTCCTCGAAGGCCCGAATGCCCGCGGCATGATCTCCCAGGCTCGCGAGGATGAAAGTGGCCACGAGGCCCCGGGCATAGCGCACGAGCGTCCACTCGTGGAGGTCCGGGGCGGGGATGGCCTCGGCCGTCTTGAGCTCGCGCAGGCAAAGTCCGATCAGCCGCAGCGCGGCCATGTTGTCGGGCGCCTGGGTGGCGTCGAAGGCGTACCAGGTTCCGAGAAAGACATGGGCGGGGATGTCGCCGGGGGACTGTTCGCAGATCTCGCCGAGACGGTCCCGCCAGGTCCGGCTCGACCGGCCGCCGCTCGAGAAGCGGTTGTACCAGCACCAGCGGACCCGGGCGGGAATGTTGCCGGGGTCGCGGCGGACGGCGCGCCGCAGAAACCCCATGGCGCGCTTCTGGTCGCCCGCGCAGCTGTAGCCGGTCGCCAGATCGATCAGGCTACTGATCGGTGCATCGCGCCCGCGGGCGCGTTCTTCGAGCGCCCTTAGGTCGACCTCGATCTCGCGCAGCGGGATCCCGTACCCCTCGTCGCCCACGGCGAGCACGGCGTTGTCCAGCGTGCGATTGTGCCGCTTCAGGGCTTCCCGGAGAGCGTTTTCATGCGCCTGCCGCACGAACTGCTGCAGGCCCCGGCTGAGCTTGTCGAAGAAGGGCCCCGCCTGCTGATGCGGCAGCTCGTCCGCGCGCGCCAGCCATCCGCGGCACTGGCCGGTCACCAAGGTCCGGACCTGTTTTTCGATCGCCTCGAATGCCGCGAAGAGCGCCGGCCGGCCGCACTCGAGACGCTGGCATGCGGCGAAAAGCTCGGCCACGTCCCTGTCGCCCGCCGTGAGGTTACCGGACCGGCGACTCGATACCCAGCGGCGTCGGCTGAGCGCATCGAGCAGCGCCGGGTCGAGCGGCTCCGCCTGGCCGATCGCCCGGCCGGGAGCCGGCCGGCGGGGGTCGCTGTCCAGCGCCGCGAAATCTTGCCCGTTCTCCCGCAGGATCCTTCCGATCACTTCGAGGGGCAGGAAGCGCTCCTGCTGCGCCTTCTTGATGGCCGCGATCCGCGGCACGCAGGCCGGGTCGTAGTAGGCCATGTTGCGGTGGGTTTTGACTGGTTTGGGCAGCAAGCCCTCTTCCACGTAAAACCGGATGGTGCGGGCCGATACGTGGGTGAGGCGCGCGAGCTCGCCGATCTTGAGGAGCCTGAAAGTTGCCCGCGGCATTCCGGGTACACCTCCTCGTCGCCGTGGTCGGGTGCAGCGGGTCGCCCGCTTGTGGGCTTCTTCAATGGAGAAACTGAAGAATAATGTGACGTGCTACGTCACATTTTTGATTATTCAACACCCCGCCGCCTCGCCTGTCAAGGAAAATGTTTTCCCCGCCATGCTTCGCCGGTTCACCCGCAGCGCAGCGGAGCCGCCGGCTTGAGACCGCGCTCGCCGAGGCCGCGCCGCCCTTCTGGCGGCGGCTGCAGCTGCCGGGCGTGGCGGACCAGGGCGGGGCCCCGCGATGCATCGAGGGTGCCGCGGATCGACCGCAGCCTGACCATGCGGCCCCGGCCGCGGGTGTCGGTCGAGGCCCTCGGCGCGGCGCGGATAGACGCGGCGGAGCCGCCGGGAAGCGCCTCGCGGCGGCGGCGCCGCGCTTACCGATCGGGGGGAATGCCCAGCCGCTCGAGCAGCCGGCCGACGAACGCCGGTCCGTCCGGTTCGAACGCCGGCGGGACCCACGGCATGGCCTTCAAGCTCGAGAGCAGCGCGGGCAGACGGTCGAAGGGAACCGAGATCAGCTGCCGGCCCTCCGGGAAGAGCCCGCGCCGCTTCATCCCGTGGCCGAACCCGGTCGTGAAGTAGTTCAGCTCGCCGGTGACGATGGGATGGACGAACGCCCAGGCGCAGCCGATCGCCGCCGAGAAGCGGCTCACCCAGGGCGCGCCCGTGCGGTAGCTGTGGGCGCGCAGCAAGATCTCCGCCTGCCGGGTGTCGGCGAGCAAGACGAGAAGGTCCGGGTCGAAGGCGAGCTGCGCGAGCGGGGCGAAGGCGACATGGTTCGCGACCCGCGGCGCGATCCGCGGCAGGCGGCGGTAGAGCCGGGCGGCGGCGCGCGGCTCCTCGAATATCCCCAGCCCGGCGCCGAACTCCCCGCTGATGAAGGGCCCGGCCGCCTCCGCCTGCCCCAGGACGTAGGCGCCGGCCCCGCAGGCATGGCTCTGCGCGTCGGCGAAAAACGCTTCGCCCTTCTGGGCGGCGGCGAGCATTTCGCAAAGCGCCATGCGCCGGTCGAGCGGCGCGAGCCCTTCCGGCGGCCGGGGGAGGAACTTCACCCCGACCGGCGGCCGCTCGAAGGCCAAGCGCTCGAGCACCGCGAGATCTTCCCTGTCGAGTGGCATCCCCATCCCCTTTCGCCCGCCTGCCGCCGCCGCGCGGCGGCAGGCGGGCGTCAATCGTCGTCAGTAGATGTTGCGCAGCGGGTAGATGCCCACCTTGACCGACTTCCCCTTCTGCACCTGGTCGATGCGGATCTGGTCGACGCCCTGGATCTTCCCCTCGGCGTAGGTGAGCGGCGTGCTGCTGATCTCCCCGGTGTCGAGGTTCTTGATCCGGAAGAAGCCCTGCTCCAGCACGTCGCGGGCGGTGAGCTTCTCGTAGGGCACCTTCTGCATCGCCAGCCGCAGGGCCTCGACCTGGATCATGGCCTCGAGGATCCCGGCCTCGTACATGATGTGGGTCACCTTCTTGTCCTTGCGGTACTTCTCCTGCAGGTCGCTGCAGAACTTGATCCCCGGGGTGGCGAGATCGTCGAGCGGGCGGAAGCTCCCGGCGCAGACGTAGCCGTCGCCAAGCTCCCCCATGGCGGCGGCGAACACCGCCGCGTGGCCGGGCAGCGCGACGCCGAAGGTCATTTTGTACTCGAGGTGCGGGCCCATCCCGAGGCGCACCATCTCCTTGACCGTCGGCTGCGAGCCGGGGTTGATCATGACGCCGAGCGCGAGGTCGACCCCCTTCTCCTTGAGCCAAGTGAGCTGGGTCGTCGGCGGCGAGGTCGCCACCAGGGGCACGTATTGGATGCCCACGAACTCGTAGCCGATCTGCTCGAGGTATTCCTTCATCTTGGGGATCTCGATCGAGCGGCCCATGGCGTTGTCGGCCGTGAGATAGGCGACCCGCGGCTTGCGCGCCTGCTTCCAGTTCTCCTTGAACCAGTCGGCGATCGCCGCGCAGGAGTCGGTGTAGATCGGGTAGTAGGTGAAGATGCTCTGCGGCGGCGTCAACAGGTAGGAGCCGCTCGCCATGCTGGTCGCCCCCATGCGGTCCTCCCAGAGCTTGTCCTTGAGCGCGAGCGCGATGGGCGAGCCCGAGATCCGGCCGAGCAGCATCCCCTTGGCCTTGAGCTCCTCGTAGATCGAAAGCGCCTTGGCCGGCTTGAGCTCGTCGTCGCGCCACAGCACCTCGAGGGCGATGTCGGCGGGGAACTTCTCCGGCCGCCACGGGGCGAGGTTCTTGGTGTCGTTCACGTACTTGACGTAGTCCTCCATGCCCGCGAGAACCGCCGCGGAATCCTCGGCGAACGGCCCGGTGAGCGACTGGGTCCCGCCGACGTAGAGCTTCTTCTGGGCCTGCGCGTGCACGGGCAGGCACCCGGCCGCCGCGATCAAACCGAGCATGCCGGCCGTCAACACCCATCTGATTCTACCCATGGTCTTTTCCCTCCCTCGCCCGTTGTTGGGTGGTGCCTCCGATGGCGGCGCCGCGCCGCGCCCGCCGCGGCTCCGGCGCCGGCCGCCCCGGCCGTCGGCCGCTCACTCCGCGGCCTCGTGCGAAAACGGCCAGAGCCTGAAATAGGATCGAATCATCTCCCAGCGGTGGTAAAGCCCCCGCGGCTCGAAGATCAGGAAGACGATGATGACCAGGCCGTGCGAGATGAGCGCGAGCGAGGCCGCCGCCTGGGGGGCCACGGCCGCCGACAGAATCGGCCCGGCGATGGTGACGAGCTCGTCGAGCAGCCGCAGCGCGATCACGCCGAGGATCGCGCCGGTCGTGCTGCCCATCCCGCCCACGATCAGCATGCCGAGGTACCAGACCGAATCCATGAAGGGAAATTGGTCGATGCTCGCGAAGCTGAAGTAGTGGACCACGAGGGCGCCGGCCAATCCGGCGTAGACGCAGCCGATGAAGAAGGCCTGCAGCTTGTAGCTCCAGAGGCTCACCCCCATGACCTCGGCCGCGAGGTCGTTGTCGCGGATGGCGATGAAGGCGCGCCCGGAGCGGGTGCGCACGATGTTGTGGGCGCTGATCGTGGCGAGCACGGCGACAGCCGCCACGAGGTAGTAGTAGTTGACCTTGGAGCTGAACGACACGCCGCCGATCTTCGGCCGGGGGACGCTCAGGCCGTCGGTCCCGCCCGTGAGGTCGCGCAGCTGGATGATGACCCAGATGATGATGAACTGCGCGGCGATGGTCGCCATGATCAGGTAGAAGCCCCGGATCTTGAGCGACGGCAGGCCGAAGAGCAGCCCGGCCGCCCCCGCGGCGAGCGCTCCGCAGGGCATGGCCGCCCAGAAGGGCCAGCCGAGCTTGGCGCAGAGGATCGCGGAGGCATAGCCCCCGACGGCCATGAAGCCGGAGTGGCCGATCGAGATCTGGCCGCAGGTGCCGGTCAGGATGTTCAATCCGTGGACGCTCACGACGGCGATGCCCATCGTCGTCAGGATGGTCAGCACCTGGTCGCTCAGGAAGAGCGGGCAGGCGGCGAGGACGGCGAGCAGCGCAACGAGCGCCCCCCACTGCCGCCGCGAGCGGAAGAGCGCCAGGTCCTGCCGGTAGCTCTCGGGAAAGGTGCCGGTCGGCGGTCCCATCGCGTTAGACCCTCTCGATCCGCGCCAGGCCGAAGAGGCCGTGCGGTTTGAAGACCAAAACGAGGATCATGACGAAAAAGGGGAAGACCTGCGCCAGCCCGCCGCCGGGAAGCAGCGGGTCGAGGTACCCGGCGGCGAGGTTTTCAAGCATCCCCAGGATGATCCCGGCGAAGATGGCCCCGCCGATGGAATCGACCCCGCCCAGGAGCACGACGGCGAAGGCCTTCAGCCCGATGTTGGACAGATCCATGTTCACCCCGGAGACGCCGCCGAGCAGGATCCCGCCGATCACCCCGACCACACTCGCGATGACCCACGACACGGCGTAGACGGTCGTGACCTTGATGCCGACGCTCTGCACGACGTGCAGGTCCTCGGCGGTCGCCCGCATGGCGAGCCCGATCTTGGTGAAGCGGAAGAGCGCCATGAGCAGCGCGACGCAGACGACCGAGACGATGAGCCCGATCAACGACTCCGAGGGGATGGAGACCCCGCCCGCCGTCAGGGTGAGCGTCGGCAGCAGCCCGTGATAGGTCTTGTACTCGGCCCCCCAGATGAGGGTCGCGAGCCCCCCCAGGACGGTCGCGAGCGCGATCGTCATCATGACGACGGCGAGCACGGGCTGCCCGATGAGCGGCCGCAGCATGAGCCGCTCGATCGCCAGGCCCATGAGGGCCGCGGCGGCGACGGCCAAGAGCAGGGCCCACCAGATCGGCAGCCCGAGGGGCACGAGGAGGGTGTAGCCCAGGTAGCCGCCGATCAGGACGAAGTGGCCCTGGGCGATGTTGAACACCTCTGAGCACTTCAGGATGATCACGAAGCCGATCGCGATCAGGGCATAGACCATGCCCTGGGCGAGGCCGGTCACCACCAGCTGCAGGAAAAAAGTCATGCGCCCGCTCCTTTCGTTGCGGCGATGCGCAGCCCGCTCCCCCCCGGGCCTTCCGCCCGCCCCGGCGCGCCCGCGGCGCGCCAGGCAACCGCCTCCGGCGGCGCTTCCGCCTGGAGGGCCTCGACGAGCGGGCGCAGGCGCTCGCGCAGGACCGCGCGCCGCAGGTTCCGCGTCCGGGTCATCTCCCCCTCGTCCGGGTCGAACTCCCGGTCGAGATTGACGAAGCGCGCGATCCGCGACCCGGCCGGAAGCCCCTCGTTGATCCGCTCGATCTCCCCCCGGATGAGCCCGATCACCTCGGGCGCCTGCGAGAGATCCGCGAGGCCCGTGAAGGCGACCCGGCGCCGCCCGGCCCACTTGCCGACATGGCCGGCATGGATGACGATCACCGCGGCGAGCCGGGCGGCCTCCGCCGCCTGGAAGACCCAGGCGTCCCGGATGTAGGGGCTGAAGCGCAGCCGGCTCTCCAGGAGCTGCGGGGAGAGCGGCTCGCCGCCCGCGGTTTTCAGCCGGTCGCCCAGCCGGCCGGCGAGGACGAGCGTCCCGTCGGCGAGGAGGCTGCCGGCGTCGCCGCTGGGAAGCATGCCGTCTGCGAACGCCGCGTCCGGCCGTCCGGGGCCGCCGCAATAGCCGAGGAAGGTCCCGGGATGGCGGAAGAGAATCTCGCCGCCCGGGCCGAAGGCGAGCGCCGCGTCCGGCCGGGGCGGGCCGACCGCCCCGGGCCGGCCCTCCAGGCCGGGCGGGCAGGCGAGCGCCCCGCCTTCGGCGGAGCCGTAGAGGCTCTTCAGCGGAACGCCCAGCGCATGGTAGAACGTGAGCGCCTCCGGGCTGAGGATCGCCCCGGAGGAGTAGCAGATCCGCGCGTTCGCCAGACCCAGGCTGCGCCGGATCCGGCGGAAGAGCAGGACGTCGGCGAGCTTGCGGGAAGCCCTCCGCAGCGGGCCCGCCGGCGCGCCCCGGCGGCGGGATTCGGCCTCGCGGAAGCCGATCGGCATCAGGCGCCGGTGGGCGAAGCGCTTCACGGGGTCCGCCTGGGCGATCCGCGCCTGGACCTCGGCCGCCTGGCTTTCCCAGATCCGCGCGCGGTTGAAGACGATGCTCGGTCCGGTTTCGCGGCTGTCCCGCTGCTGGGTTTCCGGCGCCTCGGCGATGTTGAGGGTCGCCCCCGAGAGCAGGTGGCAGCCGATCCCGATTAACTGCTCCTGGATCCAGACCGGCGGGAGATAGGGCAGGAGGTTGTCCGCCTCGGTCCACGGATCGGTCTGGAGCAGATACTCGGCGCTCGCGCGCAGCGTCCGGTGGGAGTGCCGCGCCCCCTTGGGCGCTTGACCGGTCGTCCCCGCCGTGTAGACGACGGCGCAGACATCCTCCGGCCGGCCCTCCTCCAGGTTCCGCGCGAAGAGGCCGGGGTGCGCGGCCGCCTGGGCCTCCCCGAGCGCGAGCGCCTCGCGCCAGCCGATGAACCCCTCCCGCCCGCGGCGGGCGAGTCCCTTGTAGCTCCAGAAAACCACCGTGCCGAGCGCCGGGAGCGCCGGCCGGACGTGGACAAGCTTGTCCGCCTGCTCCTCGCCGTCGATGACCGCCAGGCGCGCCCCGCAGTCGCGGGCGACGAACTCGATCTCCGCCGGTGTCGCATCCGCAAACAGCCCGACGGCCGCCCCGCGGTTCGCCTGGACGGCGAGCGCCGCCACGTACCACGACGGCGCGTGGTCGCCGATGATGAGCACCCGGTCGCCGGGCGCCATCCCGAGGCGCAGCAGCCCGAGGGAGAGGTGCTGCACCTGGCGATGGTAGGCGGCCCAGGTGAGCGGCTCCCAGACCCCCAGGCGCTTGTGGCGCATGGCGCGGCGGCGGTCGCCGTAGACCTCGCCGTTGTGCCGCAGCACCTTCGGCCAGGTGTCGCCCTTCTTCCGATCATCCTGCGCCATCGTCTCCACCGTTGCCCGACCGGCGCCGCCGCGGCGGCGCTATCCCATCCAGCGTTTCCGCCGGCGGTAGTGCTTCACGTCGCGGTAGCTCTTCCGCGCGCCGGCCGCGGAGATGCCCATGTAGAATTCGCGCACGCCGTCGTCTTGCCTCAGGTCGGCCGCCGGCCCGCTCAGCGCGACCCGGCCGTTTTCGAGCACGTAGCCGAAGTGGGCGATCCCGAGGGCCGCCCGGACGTTCTGCTCCACGAGGAGGATCGCCATCTTCTGCTCGGCGTTGATCTTCTGGATGATGGCGTAGATCTCCTCGACCATGAGGGGGGCGAGGCCGAGGGACGGTTCGTCCAGGATCATCAGCCGGGGGCGCGCCATGAGGGCGCGGCCGATCACGAGCATCTGCTGCTCGCCGCCGGAGAGGTACCCGCTCATCCGGCGCCGCAGCCGCTTGATGTGCGGGAAGTAGTCGAAGACCATCTCGAGGTCCCGGCGGACTCCCGGCCGGTCGCGCCGGCAGTAGGCGCCCACGAGCAGGTTCTCCTCGACGCTCAAGTGCTCGAGCACCCGGCGGCCCTCCATCGCCTGGCTGACGCCCAGCCCCGCGATCTGGTCGGGCCCCAGGCGGTCGATGCGGCGCCCGTCGAACTCGATCGTGCCGTCGGTGACCTCGCCCTCCTCCGTGCGCAGCATGCCCGTGACGGCCTTCAGGGTCGTCGTCTTGCCGCCGCCGTTCGCCCCGAGGAGCGCCACGATCCGGCCGCGCTCCACGGTGAGCGAGACCCCGCGCAGCACCTGGATGACCCGCTTGTACGCCACTTCGATGTTGTTGACGTTGAGCATGAGGCCGCGTCTCACCGCCGCCGTCGTCCGGCGCGGCGCATCTATTTCTCCCGCCCGAGATAGGCCTGGATGACCGCCGGGTCGGAGCGGATTTCGGCCGGCGTCCCCTCGGCGATCTTGCGCCCGAAATCGAGGACCACGATCCGGTCGGCGATGTCCATCACCACCCCCATGTCGTGCTCCACCAGGACGATGCTGCGGATCCCGTCCCGCAGGACGGGGGTGTCGGGGTAGGTCTCCCCCTGGCCTTCGAACATGTCCAGGATGAAGCGCGCGATGTCCTCCTTCTCCTCGAGGTTCATCCCCGCCATGGGCTCGTCGAGCAGCAGCAGCTTCGGCTCCAGGGCGAGCGCCCGCCCGAGCTCGATGCGCTTCTGCAGGCCGTAGGGCAGCACCCCGACGATTTTTTTCCGCATCGGGGCGATCTCGAGGAAATCGATGATCTCCTCCACGGTCCGGCGGTGCGCGAGCTCCTCGCGGCGCGCCCGGCCGAAGAAGAGCGCCCCGTCCAGGGAATTCTGCTTCATCAGGACATGGCGCGCGGCCATGAGGTTGTCCAGGGTGCTCAGGCCGGTGTAGAGCTCGATGTTCTGGAAGGTCCGGGCGAGGCCGAGCCGGGCGAGCTTGTCCGGCCGCGCGCGCGCGATCGGGCGCCCCTCGAAGAGGATCTCGCCCTCCTGGGGCTTGTAGAAACCGTTGATGCAGTTCAGCAGGGCCGTCTTGCCCGCGCCGTTCGGCCCGATCACCGCGAGGATCTCCTTTTCGCGGACCGCGAGCGTCACGTCGTTCAGCGCGACGACGCCCCCGAAGCGCAGGGTGATGTTCCGGACCTCGAGCAGGGCGCCCCCCGGCGCCTGGGTTTCCCGGGGAGTCGGCGCCCCCTCGGCCCGGGCCGTTTCATGCGCGCTCACGGCTTGCCCCTCTCGGTCTCCGGCCCCGCGGCCGGCAGGTGGCGCACCTCGCGCTTGAGGATCTTGCCGGCCGGGGACTTCGGCAGCTCGGCGACGAACCGGACGCTCTTCGGCGCCTTGTACGACGCGAGGTGCTGCTTGCAGTAGTCGATCAGCTCCCCCTCCCGGCAGGCGGCCGCCTCCCGCCGCTTGACGAAGGCCGTCACCGCCTCGCCGTACTCGGGGTGCGGCATGCCGACCACGCAGCACTCCTCGACCCCCGGGTGGGTGTAGAGCACCGCCTCCACCTCGGAGGGGTAGACGTTCAGCCCGCCCGTGATGACGAGGTCCTTGATGCGGTCGACGATAAAGAGGTAGCCCTCGGAATCGATGCGCCCGATGTCCCCGGAGTGCAGCCAGCCGCCGCGCAGCGCGCGGGCGGTCTCCGCGGGCTGGTTGAAGTAGCCGGCCATGACGTTCGGCCCGCGGATCAGGATCTCGCCGGCCTCGCCCGCCGGCAGGGGGCGGTCCTCGGGGTCGACGATCCGCACCTCGACCACCCCCGCCGGGGTGCCGACCGAGCCCGCCTTGTGGCGGTACATGTGGTTGAAGGTCACCAGCGAGGCGGTCTCGGTCATGCCGTAGGCTTCGTGGATCACCCGGCCGAAGCGCTCCCGCCACCGGCGCACGATGTCGGCGGCCATGCTGGCGGCCGCCGAAAAGCAGTAGGTGACCGAGGCGAGGTGCCGGGGGCTGTCGGGGGCGTTCAGCAGCCGGATGAAGACGGTGGGCACCGAGTAGAAGCGCGAGACCTTCTCGGCCCGGACGGCGGCGAGCGCCCGGTCCATGTCGAAGCCCGGCTGGAGCACGAGCGTTCCGCAGCCGTAGAGGGTCGCGTTCAGGATGTGGTTGCCGCCGAAGACGTGGTTCAAGGGCAGAAAGCAGAGCGCGACATCGCCGGCGGCGGCGCGCTCGTGGTAGCAGACGTTTTGGGCGGTGTAGAGGATGTTGCCGTGGGTCAGCACCGCGCCCTTGGGCGTTCCGGTCGTGCCGCCGGTGAAGAGGATCGCGCACGGGTCGCCGAAGCCGCAGTCGACCGGCGGGAAGGCCTCGGGCGGCGGGGCGCCGGGCGCCAAGGCCGCCGCAAGGCCGTCGTCGCGCTCCCAGGCGAGCACGGCCCGGGGCCGGGCGGGGTCCGCGCCGGGCGGCTCCGCCCGGGCGAGGAGCTCCTCGCAGGTGATCACGAGGTCCGCCTGGGCGACCTCGAGCAGGTGCTGCACCTCCTGCCGCCGGTAGGCCGCGCCGACGCAGACGGCGACCGCGCCCGCGCGCACGATCCCGTAATAGGCCGCCACCCACTCCGGCCGGTTCGGCATGTAGACGGCCACCCGGTCCCCGCGGCGGATGCCGTGCTCCCGCAGGCGCACGGCGACCCGTGCGACCGCCGCCTGGAGGCGGCCGTAGGCAATGCGGCCCCCGTCATGGATCAGGGCCGGCTTATCCGCAAACGCGCGGGCGCCGCGGTCGATGATCTCCGATAGGTTCACGGCGTTCTCCTTGGCTTGCGTCCCGGGGATCGGCCGGCGGTCACACCGCCGCCTCGAAGCGCGCGGCGACAGGCTGCGCCCCGCCCGCCAGCCCGATGCAGCGCGTCGGGCAGACGCTCATGCAGGCGGGCTTCCGGCCCGCCTCGAGGCGCGCGGCGCACAGGTCGCACTTGACGGCGACCTCGAGCCGGCCGTCGAACTGCATGGCGCCGAAGGGGCACGCCGGCACGCAATCCCGGCAGCCGATGCAGCGCTCCGGGTCGATGCGCACGATGCCGCGCGCGCTTCTGGAGATCGCCCCCGCCGGGCAGGCCTCCCGGCAGGGGGGCTTCGCGCAGTGGCGGCAGAAAACGGGCGTGAACACGTCGCCCTGCTCACGGACCCGGATCAGGCGCGGCCCGACCCCCAGAGCGTGCTCCTGCTTGCAGGCGACCTCGCAGGCGTGGCAGCCCATGCAGTCCGGCTTGCGGATGGTGAGCCTCAGTCGTTCCATGGGGATGCCTCCTTCACCTCTTCGCAGCGCGCGATGCGGCACAACAGGACCCTCAAGTTCGTCGCCCCCATGACCGGGTCCATCGAGGCAT
This sequence comes from uncultured Desulfatibacillum sp., assembly GCA_964573635.1. GTDB lineage: Bacteria > Desulfobacterota > Desulfobacteria > Desulfobacterales > SpSt-501 > SpSt-501. Next base: position 18,863 of record CAZNKG010000013.1, read on the forward strand.
GCGAGTTGTCGGTCAGCAGGTTGATGTTGGAAACCTCCCAGCCGTGCCCGGGGTCCCGGATCTCCGGATACCACCACCCGTGCTCGGCCACGACCACGCGCGGATCGATGCCGTCATGGAGCTTGGCGCGCTGGCGCGCCCGGCCGCGCGGCGACTCGATTACGACCCAGTCCCCCTCGGCGATGCCGTGGCGCGCGGCGGTCTGCGGATGGATCTCGACGATCGGGTCCGGCCGGATCTCGCGCAGCCAGGGGAGCTGGCGGTTGGCCGTGTGGAAGAAGGTGGGGGTCCGCAGGCCGGCGTTCAGGATATAGGGGTATTCCTCGGCCAGGTCCGGGCGCGAGACGGGGCTCTCCGCGACCTCGGTGTACTTGGGCAGCGGGTCGACCCCCCAGCCCTCGAAGACGGTCGAGTAGATCTCGACCTTGCGGGTCGGCGTGGAGAAGCCGTTCTCGCGGTACTTGTGGTACTTCGGCGTCCCGCGCAGATACCCCACCTTCTTGAACTCCTCCCAGGTGAGCCCCGTCGGCTCGAGCATCCAGTCGAGCGACTCCTCGATCGTGTCCCACCACTTCTGGCCCAGCCGCTTGCCGAGCTCCATGAAGATCTTGTGGTCCTGCCAGCACTCGCCGATCTGGACGACCTTCTGGCGCGCGAGCACGTAGCCGTGGAACTTCCAGTTCTCGGCCACGTGGTCCTGCTCGAGCCAGGTGCCGGCCGGCAGGAAGATGTCGGCGAGCTCCGCGGTGGGGGTCAGGAAGAAGTCCGACACCGCCAGGAACTCGAGCCCCTTCAGCGCGGCGTAGACCTCCCGGGCGTTCGCCCGCGACACCACCGGATTGGTGGCCACGAGGTAGCCCGCCTTGACCGGGTAGGGCTTTCCGGTCAGGATCGCGTCCCAGGCGCACTTGGGGGTGATGATCGTCATCCGGGCGGCGAGCCGGTACTGATCCCCGCCGAGCCGCTTGCGCCGCTGCTCCGCGGAGAGGGCCTGGTGGGCCGAGAACTCGGAGATCTTCCGCGTCCCCGGCGGCTCGTGGAAGACGTTGCCGCCGGGGGCGTCGAGGTTTCCGGTCGCCGCCATCAGGCCGACCGCGGTGCGCGTGAAGTCGGTGCAGTTGTTGTTCTGCTCGGTCGGCACCCCCCAGTGGATCCCGGCCGGCTTCGTCGTGGCGTAGAGGCGCGCCGCCTCGCGGATGAGGCCCGGCTTGACCCAGGTGATCTCCGCGACGCGCTCGAGGGGGTAGTCCCGCCGCACCCGCTCGACGAAGGGCTCCCAGCCGTGCATGTAGCGCGACACGAACTCCCGGTCGTAAAGCTCCTCGTCGATGATCACGCGGAAGAACCCGAGGGCGAGGGCCGCGTCGGTCCCCGGCCGGACCTGCAGCCAGAGGTCGGCGCGCCGGGCGAGGAAGCCCCGGCGCGGGTCGATGACGATCAGCTTGGCGCCCGTCTCGTAGGCGCGCCAGAAGCTCACCCCCTTGTACTCGTCCGGGTTGGTCCACAGCGGGTTGCAGCCCCACATGACGATGCACCGCGGGTGGTTCTCGTAGTCGATCGCCGGGTGCCGGCCGCAGGTGGTCAAGGTCGCGCCGATCCGCGAGAGGTAGCACATGTGGCCGGCGGTCAGCATGTTGGGGGTCCCCAGCATGTTGCCGAAGCGCGAGAAGTGGCTCTCGAAATCCCGGCCGGTCCCCTGGCCGACGATGATCGCCTCGGGGCCGTGCGCCGCGATCACCTGCCGGAAGCGGGCGGCGACCGTGTCGAGCGCCTCGTCCCAGCCGATCCGCTGCCAGCCGGCGGCGGTCTTCTTCAGGGGGTGGAGCACCCGGTCGGGGTGGTAGGCGAGCTGCGTGATCGCCAGCCCCTTGGCGCACAGGCTCCCGTGGCTGATCGGCGACTGCGGGTCGCCCTCGATTTTGACCACCTTGCCGTCGCGGACATGGGCGATGACCCCGCAGCCGCCGTGGCAGCTGCGGCAGACGGTTCGGACCTCACGTGTTTCCGACATGCGACCTCCCCTCGCTTGCCATCAGGCGCCTTGCGGCGGCGCCGGCCGCCCGGCCGCGAGCCGGCGGCGGATCTCCCGTTTCAGGACCTTGCCCTGGGGGCTCTTCGGCAGCGCGTCGACGAACTCGACCCCCTTGGGGGTTTTGTAGCCGGCGAGCCGCTGCTTGCAGAAGGCGATGATCTCCCCGGCGTCCGCCGCCGCCCCGGGCTTCAAGACCACCAGGGCGTGGACCCGCTCCACCCAGTAGGGGTCCGGGATCCCGACGACGGCGGCCTCCAGGACCGCCGGGTGGCGGTAGAGCACCTCCTCGACCTCCTTGGGGTAGACGTTCTCGCCGCCGGAGACGATCATGTCTTTCTTGCGGTCGGCGATGTAGATGAACCCCTTTTCGTCGTAATAGCCGAGGTCGCCGGTGTGCAGCCAGCCGTCGCGGAGCGCCTCGGCGGTCTCCGCCGGACGGCGGTAATAGCCCGCCATGATCCGCGGGCTGCGGACGATGATCTCCCCGATCTCCCCAGCGGGAAGGTCGCACCCGCCGGCGTCGACGATGCGCACCTGGACCCCGAGGGCGGGCTGGCCGCAGGAGGCGAGGCGGCCCGCCGCCTGCGGGTCGGCGGCGGCCCGGCGGTGCTCGGCCTGGTCGAGCACGGTCGTGTGGGGCCCCGATTCGGTGAGCCCGTAGCCCTGGAGGAAGATCGGTCCGAAGCGGGCGAGGCCGCGTTTCAGGACCTCCGTCGGCATGGGCGAGGCCGCATACCAGATGCGCTTGAGGCCCCCGAGGTCGGCCGTCTCGATCCCGGGGTGGTTCAGCAGCGCGATGAGCTGGGTCGGGACGATGTGGACGTCGGTGATCCGCTCGGCGGCGATCGCCGCGAGGACCGCCGCGGGGTTGAAGGCGGGCTCGGGCAGAATGACGTTGCAGCCGCCCATGAGGAAAAAGGGCCAGATGTGGCTGTCGCCGCCGACATGGAACATGGGGAGCACCACGAGGTGCCGGTCGCCGGGGGCGAGGCCGATGTCGAGGGCCTTCATGCAGGTGTTCTCGAGCTTCTGCCGGTGGGTGTAGAGCGCCCCGCGCGGCGTTCCGGTCGTGCCGCTCGTGTAGAAGATCACCAGCGGGTCGGACGGCTCGGGGTGGACCTCCGGCTCCGCCTCGGGCTGCCCCCGCAGGCGCTCGTCCAGGGAGCGGAACGGGGGGGCGGCCTCCCCGAAGACGAAGAACTCCCGCGCCGCCGGCAGCCGCTCGCGGATCGCGGCGAGCGCCCCGGCGAACTCCGGGGCGAGGCAGACGACCCGCGCCCCCGAGTCGTGGATGACGTGGAGGAGCTCCGCGGGAAGCAGGCGGGGGTTGAAATGGGCGAGCACGAAGCCCCCCTTCATCGCCGCGCCGAAGAGGACGGCGACCTCGAGCCGGTTCCAGGAGAGGACCCCGGCCACCTCGCCGCGGCCGAGGCCCGCGGCCGAAAGCGCATGGACGGTGCGGTTCACGCGGGCGTTGAACTCCCGGAAGCTCACGCGCTCGGCGCCGCAGACGAAGGCCTCGGCCTCCGGGCGCAGGAGCGCGTTGCGGTGGACGACCTCCGCGAAGGTGCCGATGGGGTAGCGGGAAAGCTCGCGCAGCACCAAAAGCCCGGTCATCGCCAAGCCGCCTCTGCGGGATGAAACCCGCGGCTACCGGTTCGCGCCGTACTGCTTCGCGAACGCCATCATCGCCCGAACGTTTTCGGGCCGGGCGCCCTGCATCGGCGCCCCGGTCGAGAAGATGAACCCCCCGCCGGGGGCGGCCGCGTCGATCAGCGCGCGGCAGCGCTCCCGCACCTGCTCGGGGGTGCCGGTGCACAGCAGGTCGAGGGGCATGTTCCCCGCGATGCAGGCCACCCGCCCCACGGTCTCTTTCGCGCGCCGCATGTCGGTGCGGTCGAACCACCACACCGTTTTGCCCTTGGGGAGGTCGGCGATGATCTCCAGCCGCCGCTCGTAGCCGCCCTCGGCGAACAGAAGCGGCACGAGCCCCTCCTCGACCAGGCCGATGATCAGCCGCCTCAGGCTCGGCCAGTAGAAGGCGGCGAACATCTCCGCGGACATGAAGTTGTCGGCGCCCTTGTGCAGCGGGATGAAGGGCATGAAGTGGCCGGCCGCGCGGCAGGAGGCCGCCCCGCTCTTCACCATGATCGGGGTGAGGCGCGCGCAGGCCTCCTTGAGCTCGTCGGGGCGCCGGAAGATGTCGAGCATCACCCCGGCGGTGCCGCGCAGGCTGTCGCCGATGACGTCGAAGGGCGCCTTGGTGAACCCGCCCGAGAAGGCGGGAAACCCGCGCCCCATGACCCGGGCGCCGACCCGCGCCGCGGCGGCGCGCCAGCGCAGCGCCTCCTCACCGGCCCGGCACATGCTCGCGAGCGCCGCCTGCATGGCGGGGTCGCCGAAGCGCATGAAGGCCGGCGGGATGACCGGGATCTCGTGCACCGGGGGAAGCAGCGGGAAGGCGGCGAGGGGCTCGAGCGCGCCGAAGATCCGCGGAAAGTAGGCGTTCAGGAAGAAGCCGGTCGGGTCGTCGATGAGATCGCGGTACTCCTCGGCCCGCATGTACTCGGATTCGACGAACTGGTACTCGCCCTCGGGGGCCACCCCGTGCCCCGGCCAGCGGTAGAGCCGCAGGTCGAGGATCTCGAGGACGCGGGCGGGCACGATGTTCGCCGGGCCGTTGTAGGCGTCGGGCTCCAGCTCGAGGTGGTAGCGCTCCCAGGCGCGCTCGAGCGCCGCGTAGTCGGCCATCGCCGCTCCCAGGCTGAGGCCGCCGGCGGCGACGGGGAAAAAGCCCGGCGCGGGGCAGACGGGCACCCGGTCGGGGGCGCGCTCGAGGCGGATCGCGTCCCGGATCAGGCCGGCCCGCTCGCGGTAGGCGGCTTGCGCCGCCGCGTCGACGAAGGGGATCCCCTCGGCCGCGAGCCACTTGTCGAAGTGCTCGGCCTGTCGCCCTTCGGCCGCCGGGCTGACCGCCGCGAAGCGCTCAGCCATCGGCCGCCTCACCGACAAAGGAGCGGGCGAGCGCGACCCCCGCCACGGCGTCCGCCCCCCAGGCGTCGGCGCCGGTGTAGTCCCGGACCTGCTCGCTCACCTGCGCGCCGCCGATCATGATCTTGAGCCCGGGGCGCAGCCCGGCGGCCTCGATCGCCTGGACGGTCGCCTGCATGGCGTCGAAGGCCACGGTGAGCAGCCCGCTCATCCCGACGACCTGCGGCCGGAAGTCCGCGATCGCCTCGACGAACTGCTCGGGGGCGCGGTCGACGCCGATGTCGCGCACCGCAAAGCCGTTCGCCTCGAGCAGGAAGGCGACGATGTTCTTGCCGATGTCGTGGATGTCGCCGCGGACGGTGCCGATCAGGACCCGCCCGCGGCCGGCGCGCGGCGGCCCCGCCGTGAGGAGGGGGGCCAGCATCGCGGAGACCTGCTTCATCATTTCGCCGGCCATGAGCAGGTGCGGCAGGAAGTACTCCCCCTTCTCGAAGCGCCGGCCGACGAGCTCCAGGGCCTGCGAGCAGGCGGCGAGAATGCCGCGCGGGTCGGCGCCGGCGTCGAGGAGCGCCCGCGCCTGCCGGAGCGCTTCGGCCTCCTGCATCTCCACCATGGCGTGAATCAAGGACGCGGTCATCGCCCGCCTCCGCTTCCGGGGTGTGGGGGGGCACCAGAAACTTAATGTGTTGACAATCAATAAATGGAATTCTATTTCCTGTCAACACCTATTTACGATCCCGCCCGGATTTGATACAGGGGGGCGGCGGCTTAACCGCATCTCAACCCGAAACGTTTGCGGGGGTTTCCGCGCGATGGAGCGCCACTACCAGAGCGACTTGAGCCTCGACGAGAAGGTCCTGATGGCCGTCGTGCGCCTGGCCGAAACCTTCAAGCGGATCCACTCCGAGGTCTTCCGCGGCCAGGGGCTCTCCTTCCCGCAGTACAACGTCCTGCGGGTCTTGGAGGCCTCGCACCGCGGCCGCAACTCGATGAGCGCCGTGAGCCGCATCATGCTCGTCCCGGGGGCGAACATCACCGGCATCGCCAAGCGGCTGGCGAAGGAGGGGTTCGTCGCCAAGCGGCCCGACCCGAACGACGAGCGCGTCACCGTGCTCGAGATCACCGTAAAGGGCAGGCGCACGCTCAGGCGGATCGAGAAGGAGAAGGACGCGCGGCTCGCGCGGATGCTCGAGCGGCTCACCCCGGCCGAAAAAGAGGCGCTTCTCGCGCAGGTCAAGACGGTCCTCAAGACGAGCCTCTCGCTTTTGAACGGATCGGCGGCCGGGCCGCCCCGCGGGCGGCCGGCGGCCCCCGCCGTCCTCAGGGCTTCGGGGCCCAGAGCACCATCCGCGGCTTCGCCTTCATCTTCTCGCAGAGCTCCGCGAGCCCGCCGTAGGTGATCACCGCCGCCATGCAGTGCTGGACGCAGGCGGGCTTCAGCCCCCGGCGCGTGCGCGGCCGGCAGAGCACGCACATCTCGGTCGGAAAGGGCAGGTAGGTGAGGTAGGGCTTGCCGTTGGGAAGCACCTGCACGTGCTCGAAGAGGTGCATCCCGGACTCTCCGGGCGCGTGGCCGTGCTCCTGGCTGCAGGCGACCTGGCAGGCGTAGCACCCGGTGCAGTACTCGTAGTCGATGAGCAGGCCGTCGCGGGGCCCTCTCCTAGCCATGGGTCACCTCCTCGGGGCGGCACTTCGCGATGCGGCACAGGCTGTGCTTGATCGGGGCCCCCATCCCGTCCTTGCCCTGGTGGCCCATCGGGATGAGCTGGTTCACGTTCGATTCCCAGACCCCGAAGAGGACCGGCTCGGCGGCCGGCCGCTCCGGGAACCACCAGCCGTGCGGGGCCATCACCATCCAGGGCGGCACGACCGGCGTGAGCTTGGCCCGGAAGCGGGCGCGCCCCATCCAGTTCTCCACCCAGACCCACTCGCCGCCGCCCACCCCGTGCCGCCGCGCGGTCTCGGGGTGGATCTCGAGCACCGGGTCCGGGTCGATGTGCCTCAGCCAGGGGATGTTGCGGTGCTCGGAGTGGAAGAAGGCCGGCGAGCGCCGTCCGGTCGACAGGATCAGGGGGTAGTCGCGGAAGAGGTCCGGCCGGCTGACGGGGGTGAAGGGCGGCTCCTCGTGGTGGGGCAGGGGCTCGAGGTTCCACTCCTCGCGCAGCGTCGCATAGAGCTCGAAGCGCCCCGAGGGGGTGCGGAACCCCGGCCGGCCGTCGGGGCGCAGGAGCCCCTTTTCGTGGCGGCGGTACGGGCAGCTCGGGCTCCCCTCCGGCGGGTAGGCGTAGAGCCGCTCCTGAAGCTCGCGGAAGCTCAGGCCGGAGGGCTTCAGGATGTCGTCGAAGAGCGCGTGGATCGTCTCGAAGCGGAAGTCGGGGTCGAAGCGCCGCGCGAGCTCGAAGTTGATCTCGACGTCCGGCCGGCACTCCGGGACGCTGAGCACCCGGCGCATGCTCTGCAGCGGCACCCACCAGCTGCGGAACCCCTCCTTCTCGAGGAAGGTCGCCGCCGGCAGGACGACGTCGGCGTACTGGGTCGTCGGGGTGTGGAAGAGGTCCACCGCCACGACGAAGTCGAGCTGCTTCAGCGCCTCGCGCCAGCGCCGGGGGTCCATGCCCAGGCCGTGCAGGATGCCCGCGGTCTGGGACCACAGCCCCTTGATCGGGTAGGGCTCGCCGGTGAAGATCTGCTCCAAGGTCAAGTCGGTCTGGCAGCGCCAGTAGAACTTGTCGAGCGGCATGTAGCGGTCGGCGCCGATCCGCGGCTTGTCCAGCTCCTTCGACTTCAGGCGGATCGCCCCCGCGCTTCCCGGAAGCGCGTAGGGGGCGGTGTCGAAGGCGAGCCGCGCGATCGCCATGCCGCCCGGGACGTCGAGGTTGCCGGTCAGCGCCCACAGGCAGGCGATCGCCTGGACGAGCGGGGTGAGCGCCGGGGTCATGTCGACGGCGACCCCCCAGTGGACCGCCGCCGGGCGGCTGGCGGCGAAGAGGCGCGCCGCCGCGCGGATGTCGGCGGCCGGCACCCCGGTCACGGCCGCGACCCGCTCGGGGGGGTACTGGTCGACCTCCCGCCGGAAGGCATCCCACACCGTCTCGCAGTTGATCTGCCGGCCGTCGGCCGCCGCCACCCGGAAGCTTCCCGAGATCGCCGGCCGCGCGCGCTTCTCGCGGCAGGCGACGGTGTCGGTGTCCCAGACGACGGCGCGCCCCCGCGCCGCGTCCCAGACCACGAAGTTCTTCTGCGCGCCGCCGGCGGTGAGGTCGCTTTCGCGCAGCAGGCGGTTTGCGTCCCGGCGGACGAGGTGGGGGCCGTTGGTCCACTTCTCGAGAAAGGCGCGGTCGTAAAGGTTTTCGTGGATGATGACGTGAAGCAGCCCCATGGCGAGGGCGGCGTCGCTCCCCGGCCTCAAGCGCAGCCAATGCTTGGAGCGCGAAGCGAACCAGGAGAGCCGCGGGTCGACCGTGATGATCCGCGTCCCGCGCTTCATCAGATCGACGATCCAGTGCCCGAAGAGGTTGTCCGGGCAGGTGGCGTGGATGTTGTACCCCCAGACGATCAGGCACTCCGGCGGCCGGTAGCGCGGGTCGCGGGTGCGCTCCGGGAACCACTGCCCGGCGTCGAAGACGGCGTAGTCGCCCTGCACCGTGTCGACCGCCGCCAGCCGCGGGCCGTAGCAGGCCTGGCCGGAGAGCCCGAACATGACGTTGGGGCTGCCGTAGGCGTAGGCGAGCATGCAGATCCAGGGGTAGATGTCCCGGCCCGTGCCGGCGTTGAAGACGAAGCTCTGCGGCCCGTAGCGCTCGCGGATGGCGCGCATGCGGGCTTCGATCAGGTCGAAGGCCGCCTCCCAGGAGATCTCCTCCCAGCGGCCCTCCCCGCGCGCGCCCGCGCGCTTGAGCGGCCGGCGCAGGCGCTCGGGGTGGTGGACGTACTGGGTCATGGCGAGCGCCCGGGCGCAGAGCCGCCCGTGGTTGAAGGGGTGCTCGGGGTCGCCCTCGAGCTTGACGAGCCTGCCGTCCTTGACGTGCGCGAGCACCCCGCAGCCGCCGTGGCAGCCGGGGCCGGCCGACCAGGTGGTCGTCCGGTAGATCCGCGTCGCCTTCGAGCTCATGCGGCGCCTCCGTCGGGCTCCTCGGAAGGGAGCACCTTGCCAGGGTTGAGAATCCCGTGGGGGTCGAAGCTGCGCTTGATCGCGGCCATGAGCTCCACCCCGAAGCCGTGCTGCCGGCGCATGAACTTGCGCTTGCCGATCCCGACCCCGTGCTCGCCGGTCGCCGTGCCGCCGCGCGCGATCGCGAAGGCGACGATCTCATCGTAGACCGGCGCGACGAGCGCCATGAACTCCGGGTCCAGCATCCGGCCCACGATGTTCAGGTGCAGGTTGCCGTCGCCGGCGTGCGCGCAGACGCTCGCCGTGAGCCGGCGCGCGGCGGCGGCGGCGACGGCGAACTCGACCATCTCGGCGAAGGCCGAAAGCGGGACGGCCGTGTCGACGATGAGGACGTTCTGGCCGGGGTGGGCGCGGATCAGCGCCTCGCCGAAGCCGTGGCGCGCCTCCCAGAGCCGGTGGCGCTCCGCGCGCCCCACCCCGGAGCAAAAGCCGAGGCCGCCGCGCGCCGCGCAGATCTCCCGCGTCTGCGCGACGTCGGCGGCGAGCCCCGCGGCATGGGAGCCGCTGAACTCGACGAAGAGCGTCGGCCGCACCTCCAGCCGGACCCGCCCCTCGGCGGCGATCACGGCGGCGGCGTTCTCGTCCAGGAGCTCGAGGGCGGCCGGCTCGAGGCCCGAGGCCATGATGTCGGCGACCGCGGCGGCCGCCTGCCGCACGGTGCCGAAGGTGGCGACCGCCGCGCTATACTCCTCCGGGATGCCGCTCAAGCGCAGCGTCGCCTCGGTCACCACGGCGAGCGTCCCCTCCGAGCCCACGAGCAGCCGCACGAGATCGTAGCCGGCGGAGCTCTTCGGGGCGCGCGTGCCGGCGTGGAGCACCCGGCCGCCGGGGAGCACCGCCGTCAGCCGCAGGACGTTGTCGCGGGTCGCGCCGTACTTGATGGTGCGGATGCCGCTCGCGTTCGTCGCCACCATGCCGCCGATCGTGGCGTTGGCGCCGGGGTCCGGCGGGAAGAAGAGCCCGTGGCGGGCGAGCTCGCGGTTCATGTCCTGGTGGGGGACCCCGGCCTGGACGTCCACCTGGAAGTCCGCGGGCCGCACGGCCAGGATCCGGTCCATCCGCTGGAAGTCGATCACCACGCCGCCCGCGGCCGGGACGCAGTTGCCCTCCAGGCTCGTCCCCGCCCCCCAGGGGGTGACGGGAATCCGCCGCTCGTCGGCGAGCCGCATCAGGCGGGCGACCTCTTCGGTCGCGGTCGGAAAAACCACGGCTTCCGGCAGAAACCCCCGGTGGTAGGCCTGGTCGGCGGAGTGCAGGTTCAGGACCGATGCACCGGTCGAAACCCGCTCGGCGCCGAAGATGGCGCGAAGCTCCGCGAGGTCGTCGGCGTTCAGTCGGTGGAACATCTCCGGTCTCCTCCCGCGCGCCATGCGCGATGCGCTGGGCGCTCTCCCGCTACGCCTCTATTATCCCCCGAGGCGGTTGTCAACGGCGCCCGCCCTTGAGCCGGCCGGCGGTTGTGGTGTACACCGGAGCGCGATGGAAACCGATCCGGCGCCGCCGCCGCTCACCGCCCGCCGCCGCCGGCTCGTCATCGCCGCCGCGCTGCTCGCGCTCTTCCTGGGGGCGCTCGATGCGCTGGTCATGTCGGCCGCCATGCCGACGGTGGTGGCCGAGCTGGGCGGCCTCGACCTCTACAGCTGGGTCTATTCGGCCTATCTCTTGACGCGCACGGTCGCGCTGCCCGTCTTCGGGAAGCTCGCCGACCTCTTCCGCGTGCGCACCCTCTACGCCGTCGCGATCCTCGTCTTCATGGCCGCCTCGCTCGCCGCGGGCTTTTCGCGCGGCATGGAGTTCCTCATATTCTGCCGCGCGCTCCAGGGGATCGGGGCGGGCGGGACCTTCGCCCTCGTCTACGTGGTGCTCGCCGAGATCTCGCCCCCCGGCGAGCGCGGCAAGACGCTTTCGCTCGGCAGCGCGGTCTGGGGGCTGGCGAGCGTCCTCGGCCCGGCGGCCGGCGGCTTCATCGTCGCGACCCTCGCCTGGCCGTGGATCTTTTTCATCAACCTCCCCCTGGGGGCGCTTTCGCTTCTCGGCGTCGCCGCGAGCCCCGTGGCGACCCGACCGCGAAAGGCGCGCCCGGCGATCGACGCCGCCGGGGCGGCCGCGCTCACGGCGGCGGTCCTCTGCCTGCTCCTCGTCTTTCTGCTCACCGGCGAGGGCCGTGCGTTCGGCTCGCCCCTGATCCTGTCGCTTGCGGCCGGGGCCCTCGTCTTCACGGCGGCCTTCATCCGCATCGAGCGCCGCGCCGCCGAGCCGATCCTCTCGCTCGCCTTCTTCCGGTCGCGGGGGTTCAGCGCCGGCAACGCGGCGGTTTTCTTGAGCAGCTTTGCCATCTTCTCCTACTTCGCCTTCGCGCCGCTCTTCGTCCAGGGGGCGCTCGGAAAAACCCCGGTCGAGGTCGGCGGGACGGTGCTCGCGCTCAGCCTGGGGTGGTCGGTCGGCTCACTCGCCCTCGGCCGCCGCATCCACCGCTGGGGAAACCGGCGCGCCGCCGCCTGGGGGGCGGCGCTGCTCGCCGCCGGCAGCGCCTTGACGCTCGCCTTCTCGACCGCGAGCTCGAGCGCCGCCTGCTTTGCGGTCTTCTTCGTCGTGGGGGCGGGGATGGGGGCGGTCTCGCTCGCCACCATCCTGATCGTCCAGGAGAGCGTCCCGGCCGCCGACCTCGGGGTCGCCACCTCCGCGCACCAGTTCGCCCGCAACCTGGGCGGCGCGGTGGGCGTGGGGGTCGGCGGCGGGCTTTTCACCGCCGCCTTGGCGGCCTTCCCGGCGCTCGCCGCCGGGCTGCCGCCGGAGCTCGGCGCGGGGGCGGCGCGCAGCGTCGAGAGCCTCTTCCGCCCCGAGGTCCAGTCCGCCCTGTCGCCCGAAGCGCTCCGCCTCGTCCGCGAGGCGGTCAGCCGAGGGGTCGCCCCGGTCTTCGGGGCCTGCATCGCCGCCGCGCTCGCCTGCCTCGCCTGCTGCCTCATCCTGCCGCGCGACGCGGCCGCCAAGCGCCCGCCGGCCTGACCGCCGCCCCGGAGTTGGCACGCCGGCCGGTGATGATTATGGTCGAGGGTGCCGGCGCGCGCCGAACCGGCGTTCCCCCCGGCGGAAATCCCGGAGCCCTTCCATTCAGGAGCCTGAACGCCATGAAACGGCTTTTTCCGTTGATCGCCACCATCGCGGCGGGCGCCCTCGGCGCGGCGGGGCCGGCGCCGGCCGCGCCGGCGGCGGCCCTTCCGGCCGCGGAGATCCCGCCCATCGACCGCGCCGTTGCGGATAAAATCGAAACCGCGACCTTCGCCCTGGGCTGATTCTGGGGCCCGGACTCCAGGTTCGGAGTCCTCGACGGGGTGGTCCGCACGCGCGTCGGCTACGCCGGCGGGCGGCTCGAAAACCCGAGCTACCACCGCCTGGGCGACCACAGCGAGACCCTGCAGGTCGACTTCGACCCGCGGCGCATCGGCTACGCGGAGCTGCTTGAGATCTTCTGGCAGGAGCACGACCCGACCGCCAAATCCTGGTCGCGGCAATACCAGGCGGCGGTCTTCTACGCCGACGAAACCCAGCGGCGCCTGGCCGAGGAGAGCCGCGAGCGGCAGGCGGCGAAGCGGGGGCGCGCCGTTCAAACCGAGATCCGGCCGCTCGAGGCCTTCACCGTGGCGGAGGCCTACCACCAGAAGCACACCCTGCGGCAGCACCGGGCGTTTTTCGCGGCGCTGCGGCGCGCCTACCCCGCCGACGAGGCGCTGATGAACTCGACGGCCGCCGCGCGCCTGAACGGCTACCTCGGGCGCCACGGCACGGCCGCGGGGCTCGCCGCGGAGATCGATTCCCTCGGGCTCCCCGAGGAGCTGCGCCGCGAGCTTGCCGCGATCGTCGGAGGGCGGCGGGGAAGCTAGGCCCGCGGCCCCGCGGCGGGCGTTACGGCGCCTCGAGCTTGGCCGAGACCGCCAGGATCAGGCTCGCCGTGAGCTGGCCTCTTTCGACGGTGCCCACGAAGCGCTGCCGGTCGTCGACGACCGGAAGGCTTTCGGCCTTGATCTTCTCCATGCGCTCGAGCGCCTCGCGCTTGGAGGTCTTTCCCGTCACGGCGTGCTCGGCCGCGACGAAGCCCGGAAGCTTCGCAAGCTCCGCCTGGGCCCCCGCGCTGCCGCTGTTCAGCATCTGCTGCAGCTGCTGGTAGCCCGGGTCGCCCGCGACCCGCAGGAAGCCGATCAGGTCGGGTGCGGTGAAGATCCCGAAGAGCCGGCCGTCGGCGTGGTCGATCACGACCGCCCGCAGGTAGGAGCTGCCGGAGAGCGCCTCGAAGTAGGTCCGGATGGCCGGGGCGTAGTAGCCGCCGTGGCCGAGGCGGAACTCGAGCGCCTCGACTTTGCGCTGGATCATGCGCCGCAGCTCCTCGACGCCGCCCTTGCTCGCCATCTCGACCACGCGCACGGCGTCCTGGACCGTCGCCGGCTGGGAGGGCGCGACCTGCTTTTCGATCCCGGTCCTGGCCGCTTCCGCCCAGAGGGCCGAGAGGTCCGCGCGCACCCCGAAGAGGTCGAGCCCCTTGACCTTGCCGGTGGCGATCGCGGCCACGATCAGCGGGATGACGAGAAAGACGAGGTCGGTGGTCTTGACCTCGTAGCGGCCGCCGCTCAAGACCCGGAGCAGCACCGAGCCCAGCACCAGCGCGCCGCCGACGCCGAGAAGCAGAAAAATCATCGCACGTTCCATGGCGTTCCTCCCGGGAAGGGGTGTGCGTTTCGATGCGCTGCGCGCCACGACCCATCTATAGAGATGAATCGGAAAAAAGTCATCCGGCCGCCGGGGGGCGGTGGGGATGCGGCCGCTATCGGCGCCGGCGGCGGCGTTCGATCGGCGGCACCGGGACGGGGTCCGGGACGGGGATCTCGCGCGGATCGCGGATCCCCGGGGTCGTGAAGAAGCGGTCCACGCGGTACATGAGCCGGTTGAGCGCATCGTCGAGCTCGCGGCGGTGGCGCTCGATCGCCTCGCGGTCGGCGTCGGCCGGAACCCGGATGAGGGCCTCGCCGAAGAGCCCCACCAGCCGGGAGAAGGGACGGGGCAGGATGGTGCGGTCCCAGGAATCGACGCGCCAGCAGCGCTGCGCCGCCCACATCACCGGCAGGATCGGGCAGCCGGTCAGCTTGGCGAGGAAGACGATCCCGGGCTTGGCGGCGTGGGCCGGCCCGGTGGGGGCGTCGGCCACGATCCCGGCGCTCGCACCGCGCGCGACGAGCGCCTGCATCTCGCGCACCGCGATCCCGCCGCGCCGGGTGGAGGAGCCGCGGACCGGCACCCAGCCGAAGCGCCGGGCGGCCTGGGCCGCGAGCTCGCCGTCGTCGCTCGCGCTCGCCATGACCGCGAGCCCCCGGCCGCGGTAGTGGTAGAGGCAGCCGATCAGCCCGCGGTGCCAGGTGGCGTAGAGCAGCCCCTTTCCGGGGTTCTCGCGGAAGTAGGCCGCCTCGATCTCCTCCCCGAAGACGATTGGCCGGCAGCTCGCCAGCCACGGGGTCACCGCGATCCGCGCCGCCCACCCGAAAAGATAGCTTCCGGCCCGCTTCCAGGGGCTCATGCCGCCCCGCTGCCGGTGCGGCCGGCGACAAGCTCGGGATATCGATCCCGTATGTGGTATCGATCTTGCATAAAAAGCATTCAGCCGATGGATGGTTGACCGCCGGCCGCACCCGGCGCATCGCCGCCGGCCGGTTTGATTTCGAAACCGTTTTCCGATAGTTGTTGAGCGTCCCCGGGGGCGCACCCGGGTCCGCCCGCGCCGCTCCGACGCCGCCGGCCGCCGTCAAAAAACGGCGCCGCTTCTTCCCGCTGCCGTTGCCGCTCCGTGCGCCGATGGTTACCTCATTAGATGGAGGCAAGGCCACACGGCTGCCAGCACCCATACCACGTTTGCGGTCATCTGTCTTGCGTGACACAGGGAGGAGCGACGTCCGATGGGAACCCATGCCAGCACGCTGATCGATCATCTCCGGGCCGTCAAGGAGGGCCGCCGCCGCTTCGAAAACGCCTTCCAAGGGGTTTCGCGCATGATTCTCGAGGGCGGGATCGAGAAGATCACCGTGAACGGGAAGACGACCTACGATTTCCTGACCTTCCGCAGCGGTCCGAAGCACGTGATCGGGATGTACGAGGAGATCAACAGCTTCGTCTCCTACGTGAAGGACGCCGCCGAGGGCGGGTCGTCGAAGGAGATGGCCTTCGTGCTGGTCGGCGAGCCCGGAAACGGCAAGACCTTTTTCGTCGAGTTCCTGGCCGCCCGCTACCGCCGGTTTCTCTCCGCGGACCCGAACCGCAAGTTCAGCTTCAAGTTCAACGGCCTGGACCGCCTGGGAAGCTACGGCCGGATCACCGCCGTCGAGTCCCAGACCTACGAGGACCCGATGATCCTGGCGATGAACCTGATGGAGGACCCGGAGGAGAGCCGGGAGTTCCTCGCGCGGCAGGCGGGGTTCAGCGACCGGGAGATCGAGCGCTTCTACGACAACTACCGGCCGCTCGGGGCCTGCAGTGGGTACATCTGGAACGACATCCGCCGCTTCGCGGACGGAAACCTCGAGGCGATGCTCGACTTCGTCGAGATCATCCCCGTGCCCTTGACCGAAAGCCTCGGGACGGTCACCGGCAAATACCCGGCGAAGGACAAGATCACGAGCTCCGCGGTCGATCTCCTCGGGGAGGAGTCGATCCAGCGGCTGCTGCACATCACCGACACGAACAACCCCTACCGCTTCGACCTGCGCCGCGGCGCGCTCGCCCGCGTCGCCGGCGGCGGCATCCACTTCAGCGACGAGATCTTCAAGAACAAGAAGGACCTGGTCCAAGTCTACCTCGGGGTCATCCAGAACCGCAACATCGAGATCGACGGCTTCAAGTGGCCGATCGACACGCTCATCGTCGCCACCAGCAACAACTCCGAATTCCACCGCTTCCTCTCGGAGAAGGAGGAGGCGCCGATCGTCGACCGCTGCCGCCTGTGCTACGTCTCGCACAACACGAACTACAAGCTGCAGCGGGAG
The DNA here is from genome assembly GCA_964573635.1 of uncultured Desulfatibacillum sp. Lineage (GTDB taxonomy): Bacteria > Desulfobacterota > Desulfobacteria > Desulfobacterales > SpSt-501 > SpSt-501. The sequence goes on from CAZNKG010000013.1 coordinate 35,079, forward strand.
CTCACCGCCTACGCCGTCGGCAGCGAAACCCGCACGACCCTCACCAAGGAGAGCCTCCACCAGGACCCGAACCTGAACTACGCCGCCTCGGTGTCGGCCGTGCTGACGCGCCTGCCGCGCTCCGACAAGCTCACCCCGGTCGAGACCATGAAGCTCGCCGCCGGCGAGGTCGCCGGCGAAAAGAGCATCAAGACGCTCGCCGAGGTGATCGACACGCTGAACCAGGACCCGGAGATCATCAACCGCTTCGGGCAGAAGGGGCTCGGGCAGCGCAACCTCGGCCGGGCGATGCAGCTGCTGATCGAGAGCTCCGAGACGAACGAGGGCCAGTGCATGTTCGCCTACGACGTCTTCAAGGCCCTCGAGCGCATCGTGCTCGACTACGTCCCGGAGGCGGCCGACCGCGGCAAATACCTCGAGGACATCAAGACCGCCAAGGGGCTCTACCGCGAGCGGATCATGACCGAGATGTTCAACGCCTACATGGACGAGCCGCTCGCGATCCGCAAGGACGTCATGAACTACGTCAACATGATCATCGGCATCGACGCCGAGAACCTCGGCCCGGACAAGATGTGGAAGTACAAGGACCCGCAGACCGGGGAGCTGAAGGCGCTCAAGATCGACGAGCGCTTCATCAACAGCGTCGAGGAGCGCCTGGGGCTCAAGACCGAGGAGCAGCGCGACTCCTTCCGCACCTCGATCCGCAAGATCTACGGCCAGAAAATCTCGGTCGAGCCGAACTACGACTTCATGGACAACTTGGAGCTCGTCAAGGCCGTGACGGACGTGCGCCTGAAATCGGACATCGCCGGCGCCGGGAGCCTCATCGGGGCGCTCGCCAACCGGACGAACGAGGAGAACCAGAAGCTCTACGACCGCATGATCGAGACCATGCTGAAGAAGCTCGGCTACTGCCGCACCTGCGCCCAGAAGACGATCGAGTACTTCTGCACGCAGGAGGATGAGAAGTAGCGCGGCGGGGCGTCGGGGAGCCGCTGGGCTCGGGGGTCGGGGGATCGGGCGCCGATGACGGCGCGGCCATCGAAGCGGGAAACGGGGCCATGAGGGAAACGATCGAAACGCGCGCGGCGCGCCGCCGCGCCGCGGAGCAGGCGGCGGGCGGCCCGGCGCCGCCGCCGGGCGACCCGGCGGGGCCGCCCGGGCTCTATGCCTGGAACGACCCGGCGCTTCTCCAGGGGCTGGTCGCGGCGCTGCCGGCCGCCGCGGGGGCGCAGCTCAACAGCATCGACGAGCTGCTCACGCGCGACAAGCAGCGCGAGGAGGACGGCTTTCCGCGCAAGATCAGCGTCGGCCGGCTGATCCGCCCGGGCAAGGGCGGCCGGCAGAAGATGGTCATCGTGCCGAGCACGGTCGAGGAGAAGCTCATCCACGACACCGCCTTCCAGAGCGAGGAGGAGCGCGCGACCGGCGGCTCCGGGGACGGCGAGGAGGGCGAGGTGATCGGCGAGCAGCCCGTGCGCGAGGAGCAGCCGGGCGGCGGGGCCGGCCCCGGGCAGGGCGAGGGCGGCCCGCACGAGATGGAGTCGAACGCCTACGAGCTCGGCAGGATCCTGACCGAGAAGTTCCAGCTCCCCAACCTGAAGGACAAGGGCAAGAAGCGCTCGCTTACGCGCTACACCTACGACCTGACCGACCGGCACCGCGGCTTCGGGCAGCTCCTGGACAAGAAGGCGACCTTGCGCAAGATCGTCGAGACCAACATCCACCTGGGGAACCTCCCCGACCCGGCGGCCATCGACCCGACGCGCTTTCTCGTCTCGCCCACCGACAAGGTCTACCGCATCCTCTCCCGCGAGAAGGACTACGAGTCCCAGGCCATGGTCTTCTTTCTCCGGGACTACTCCGGCTCCATGGAGGGCAAGGCGACCCAGCTGGTCGTCGCGCAGCACGTCATGATCTACAGCTGGCTCCTCTACCAATACGCCATGCAGGTCGAGACCCGCTTCATCCTGCACGACACCCAGGCGACCGAGGTGCCGGACTTCTACACCTACTACAACTCCAAGGTCGCCGGCGGCACCCAGGTGGCCTCGGCCTACCGCATGGTGAACGCGATCGTCGAGAAGGGCAGCCTCGCCCGCGACTACAACATCTACGTCTTCCACGGCACCGACGGCGACGACTGGGACGCCGAGGGCAAGGAGACCGTCCCGGCCTTGAGGGCGATGCTCGCCTACGCGGCCCGGGTCGGGATCACCATCGCCCAGCACGGCGAGGCCGGCGGGGTGCGCACCGAGGTCGAGAAGTACGTCCGCGCCTCGGGGCTGCTCGAGGAGAAGCCGAAGCTGCTGCGGATGGACATCATGGCCGAGGACGCCGCGGAGCCGCGCCTGATCGAGGGCATCAAGAAGCTGATCGCCGAGTGACATGGAGCTGATCAACCAGCACACCAAGCGCATCATGGAGGGCTGCAAGGAGCGCGCGGCCGCGGCCGGTCTGCGCTTCGAGAAGGAGACCCTCGAGTACATCGTCACCAACCGGGACCTCCTCGAGCTCACCCCCAAGCTGATGATCCCCACCCTCTACGACTACTGGGTCCACGACGTCGAGGTCCTCAAGGAAAAGGGGCGCTACGAGCTCTACCCGAGCAACCCCTACGAAACGGTGATCAACACCCGCCCGGCGATCTCCTACTACAACGACAACAACCCGGACTGGCTGAACGTGATGATTTTTTACCACGTTCTCGCGCACATCGATTTCTTCCAGAACAACCTCTACTTCCGCCACACCTGGGACTTCGACTTCACCGGCCAGGCGCTCTCCGACAAGCGCATGATCGCGCAGCTGCGCAGCGAGCACGGGCGCTGGGTGGACTACGTGATCGAGTTCGCCCGCGGCGCCGACAACCTGGTCGGGCTCTACGCGGAGCTTTCGCGGCACCACGCGCCGGCCGACACCGGCCGCAGCCGGATGCTCGACTACTATTTCGACGTCTTCCTGCAGAGCGTCCGCCCGGTCAAGACCGCCAAGTACATCCAAGAGATCGAGCGCTACAACGCCTGCCTGCGCGAGTCGCGCGCGCACGGCGAACGCGCCTTTTTCGCCGAGGTATTCCGGAAGTACCCCGAGTTCGACGCGCTCTACAAGAAGAGCCTGGAGGCGAAAGGCGCCGGGCGCCAGGACCTGCTCCAGTTTTTGCTCGAGCACTCCGAGTTCCTCAAGCGCGAGAAGAACCGCTGGATGCGGCCGGTCGTCGAGGTGGTGCGCAAGACCTCGATCTTCTTCCAGCCCCAGATCCGCACCAAGATCATGAACGAGGGCTGGGCGAGCTACTGGCACGAGCGGCTTTTCCTCGAGGACGACCGCATCCGCGGCCACGAGGTCGACTTCGCGCGCGTCCACGCCGGGGTCACCGCCATGCCGCGCGTGGGGCTGAACCCCTACGCCCTCGGGATGCGGATCTTCGCCCACGTCTTCGAGCTCGGGGAGAAGGGCCGCTACTCGGTCGCCTACCGCCGGCTCACCGACGCCCGCGCGCGCGAACGCTTCGACGCAGCCTTCGGGCGCGGCCGGGACTTCATCTTCGCCGTCCGCGAGAACCTGAACGACTTCCTCTTCGTGAACACCTTCGTCGACCAGGACTTCATCGACCGCTACCGGCTCTTCGTCGCCGGAAGGCGTTTGAACGCGGACAAGGGGGTCTGGGAGATCTTCGTGAAGAGCCGCGCGGCGGAGGCCTACCGCGCCATGCTGAACGCGGCCCTCTACCACCCGCCGGCGATCGCGATCGACCGCGAGAAATCGGAGAACGGGGCCCTCACGCTCGTGCACCGCTTCGAGGGCAAGCCGCTCATCCGCGAGTACATCGCGAACACCCTGCTCGGGATCGAGTACCTCTGGGGGCGGCCGGTGACGCTCGAAACGAGCGAGGTCGTTCCCGCCGAGCCGGTCGCCGTCCCCGCCGGCGGGCCGCCGGGCATGCGCATGACGCTCGCCGAGGAGCGGCGCGCCCCGGAGCTCAAATGGCAGCGGGTGCGTTACACCATGCAGGAGCGCCGGTTGACGCGCGAGGTGATCGACAGCCCATGACGGACCAGAACCCCGCCCCGCCCCCCGACGGGGGCGCCCCCGAGGATCCCGTCGGCCGCGCCGTGCAGAGCCTGAACCTGGCGGCCGGGGCCGTCGAGCGCCGGCTGCCGGTGCCCTTCGCCGACTTCCTGAAGGAGCTCGCCGCCCGGCCCGAGACGGTCGTGCGCAACATCTTCCAGGTGTTCCACGACATGGTGAAGGCCTATGTCGGCGAGGGGGTCGACGAGTACCCCGACGACCCCGAGTCGATCCATTTCGTCTACTACGACTGCAGCCCGCTGTTTGTCGAAGGCGTCGACCGCCCCTTCTTCGCCGACCGCCTCTTCGCCAACCGCCTGGTCGCGCTCGTGGAGTCCATGAAGCGCGGCGCCCAGCAGAACAAGGTCTACATCTTCCGCGGGCCGCCGGGATGCGGCAAAAGCACCTTCCTGAACAACCTGCTGCGCAAGCTCGAGATCTACGCGAACACCGAGGCGGGCATGCGCTACGAGGTCGTCTGGCGCTTCGACCGCCGCAAGTTCGGCCCGGCGCTCGACGCCGATGCCCACCCGCTGATCGCCCGCCTTGCCGAGGCGCTCGACGCCTTCGATCACCGCGGCGGGACGGACGACCCCGCGGAGGCGCCGCCCGCCGCCGCCGCACGGGAGGAGGGGTACCTCGTGGACGGCCACTTCATCGAGATCCCCTGCCCGAGCCACGACAACCCCCTGCTCATGATTCCCAAGGAGTACCGCCGCGCCTTTTTCGACGACCTGTTCCCCAACGACAGCTTCAAGCATCGGCTGATGACCGAAAAAGAGTACGCGTGGGCCTTCAACGACCAGCCCTGCACCATCTGCAGCTCGCTCTACGACGCGCTGCTCACCCGCTGGAAGCGCCCCGAGCGGGTCTTCGAGGCCGTCTACGCCCGGCCCTACCGCTTCAACCGGCGCCTGGGCGAGGGGATCAGCGTCTTCAGCCCGGGCGACAAGCCGCTGCGGCAGCAGGTGCTGACCGACCCGGTCATCCAAAAGCAGATCAACCGCCTGCTGAACGGCAGCCAGGAAGTGAAATACCTCTTCTCGCAGTACGCCCGCACGAACAACGGCATCTATGCGCTGATGGACGTGAAGTCCCACAACACCGAACGCCTGAGCGAGCTGCACAACATCATCAGCGAGGGGATCCACAAGGTCGAGGACATCGAGGAGAACGTCAACTCGCTCCTGCTCGCGGTCATGAACCCGGAGGACGAGAAGAACATCGCCGGAGTCCAGAGCTTTCTCGACCGCGTCGAGACCATCAACATCCCCTACGTCATGGACCTCTCCACCGAGGTGGAGATCTACCGCAACGTCTTCGGGCGGCACATCGACGACAGCTTCCTGCCGCGCGTGCTGCACAACTTCGCGCGGGTGATCATCTCCTCGCGCCTGCAGCGGCGCTCCGAGGCGATGCTCGAGTGGATCGGCAGCCCGGACAAGTATCGGCTCTACTGCGACGAGAACCTGCAGCTGCTCAAGATGGAGATCTACACCGGCCACATCCCCAAGTGGCTCCAGGAGGAGGACCGCAAGCGGCTGACCGCCAAGCGGCGGCGGCGGATCATCGCCGAATCGGAGTCCGAGGGCGAGCAGGGCATCTCCGGGCGGGACTCCATCAAGGTCTTCAACGACTTCTACTCGACCTACGCGAAGGAAGACAAGCTCATCAACATGTCGGACCTCTGCAAGTTCTTCAACAAGGTCCACCGCGAGGTGCGCGACCTGATCCCGCAGGGGCTGCTCGACTCGCTGCTGCGCATGTACGACTACACCGTGCTGCAGGAGGTCAAGGAGTCGCTCTACTACTTCAACGAGGAGCAGATCGGCCGCGACATCCAGAACTACCTCTTCGCCGTCAACTTCGAGCCGGGGACCACGGTCACCTGCACCTACACCGGGGAGCGGCTCGAGATCGACGAGGCGTTCTTCGAGGGGATCGAGAAGCGGCTGCTCGGCCCGGGGCTCTCCCGCCTGCAGCACCGCGAGTTCCGCCGCGAGACTCAGCGCGAGTACACCGCCCGCGCCCTCACCCAGGAGATCATGGTGGAGGGGCTGGCCGTCACGCAGACGCGGATCTTCCAGGAGCTGCGCGACCGCTACGAGCACAACCTCAAGGAGAAGGTGCTCGACCCGCTGCTCGAAAACGAAAACTTCCGGCGGGCGATCAAGGAGTTCGGCGAAGAGGGGTTCAAGACCTACGACAAGAAGATCCGCGAGGACGTCGCCTACCTCATCCAGAACCTCGGCCGCAAGTTCCGCTACACCGCCCAGGGGGCCAAGGAGGTCTGCATCTACGTGATCGACAGCGACCTCGCGAAAAAGTTCGCCTGACCCCGCCCGGGCGGCCCCGCCCCGGATGCCGTGCGGCCGGCTATCCGAACGACAGCCGCCCCGCTCCATCCGCCGCGCGGCCCCCGGCGCCGAGCTGCGCGCCGAGGCAGTCGCAGTACTCCTCGAAAATGAAGTACATGCAGCGCTCCGAGCGGCTCGCCTTTTCGTAGAAGCGGCAGCCGCTCTGCTCCTTCGCGCTTTCGGCCGTGCAGACCGAGATCTGCGCGGAGCGGCAGAAATTGACGCCCATGCCGACGGCCATCCTGGCCTCCTCTCGCCTCCGGTCGGTCCCCGCCGAAGACCCTGTCTTCCGATCCGCCGCCGGGTTGCGAACCCCGCTGCCATCATTATCCGCCGTTTTCGATTTTTCTTGAGACCCCGCCGCGATTGGGTTTAACGGTCCGGAAGAGCGTCTTGAGCCGTCCGGCCGCCGCGAACGGCGCCCGCCCCGGGGCGCCCCCCGGGCAGGTATGTATTGATAAAGCGGGCCGGCTTGCTTATTATGAGCCTCGACGCGGGCGGCGCCCGGGGGCGACGGGACCCCGCGGGGGCAGTCTGGCGCGCGACCAAAGGGGGCCGGATGGAGAAACATCAGAAATTTTCGGTGTGGTACGTCCTTCTCGGGGTGTGGGTGGTGTTGATCATTCAAAACCTCCTCTTCTCCGCCCTGTCGGTCCGAACCATTCCATACAGCGAGTTTCTCTCGGCGCTCGAGGAGAAGCGGGTCACCGAGGTGGCCATCACCTCCAACCAGATCCAGGGCCGCATCAAGAGTGCGGCGAACAGCCCGGATCAGGGCCAGCTTTTCCGCACCGTGCGCGTCGATCCGAACCTCTCCGAGCTGCTCGCCGGCCACGGGGTCGTCTTCAAGGGCGAGATCGAATCGACCTTCATCCGCGACCTCCTCTCGTGGGTCATCCCGGTCGCGCTCTTCGTCGGGGTCTGGTTTTTCCTGATCAAGCGCATGCAGGGCCAGCAGCCCGGCTTCATGACCATCGGCAAGAACAAGGCCAAGATCTACATGGAAAACGAGGTCGGCGTGCGCTTCGGGGACGTCGCCGGCGTCGACGAAGCGAAGCAGGAGCTCACCGAGGTGATCGACTTCCTGCGCCAGCCGGGGCGCTTCACGGCCGTCGGCGGCAAGATGCCGCGGGGGATCCTTCTCGTCGGCCCCCCGGGGACCGGCAAGACGCTGCTCGCCAAGGCGGTCGCCGGCGAGAGCGGGGTCCCCTTCTTCAGCATGAGCGGCTCGGAGTTCGTCGAGATGTTCGTGGGCCTCGGCGCCGCGCGCGTGCGCGACCTCTTCACCCAGGCGAAGTCCAAGGCCCCCTGCATCATCTTCATCGACGAGCTCGACGCCCTCGGCAAGGCGCGCGGCATCGGCGGGATCGGCGGGCACGACGAGCGCGAGCAGACGCTCAACCAGCTGCTGGTCGAGATGGACGGCTTCGACCCGCAGGTCGGCGTCATCCTGCTCGCGGCCACCAACCGCCCCGAGATCCTCGACCCGGCGCTGCTCAGGCCCGGGCGCTTCGACCGCCAGGTGCTGGTCGACCGGCCGGACAAGAAGGGCCGCGAAGCGATCCTCAAGGTGCACCTGCAGAAGATCGTCTACGACGAGAGCCTGGACATCGAGGCGCTCGCCAACATGACCCCGGGGATGGTCGGCGCCGACCTCGCCAACCTGGTGAACGAGGCGGCGCTGCTGGCCGTGCGGCGGGGCAAGACGCGGGCCGAGATGCCGGAGTTCCAGGAGGCGGTCGAACGGGTGATCGCCGGACTCGAGAAGAAAAACCGCGTCATCAACCCCCGGGAGAAGGAGATCGTCGCCTACCACGAGCTCGGGCACGCGATCATCGCCATGGCGCTGCCCGGCACCGACCCGGTGCAGAAGATCACCATCATCCCCCGCGGGATCGCGGCGCTCGGCTACACCATGCAGGTGCCGACCGAGGACCGCTTCCTGATGAGCCAAAGCGAGCTCGAGAACAAGATCGCCACCCTTCTCGGCGGCCGGGCCGCGGAGGCGATCGTGATGGGCGACATCTCGACCGGCGCGCACAACGACCTGTCGCGCGCCACGGACATCGCCCGCAGCATGGTGCGGGAGTACGGCATGAGCCGGATCGGCCAGGTCTACTACGCACCCCCGCGCCGCGCCCAGTTCCTCCAGGCCCTGCCGGAGGGGCCGCGCGAATACAGCGAGGCGACCGCCCAGGCGATCGACGCGGAGGTGAACAGCATCATCGCCGAGCAGTACTCCCGGGCGCTCGAGATCCTGAAATCCCGAATCGACGTCCTCAAGCGCACGGTGAAGCTCCTGCTCGAGAAGGAAACCCTGGACGGCGACGACCTCAAGCGCCTCGCGCAGGCGGTCGCCGGCCAGGCGGCGGCGGGGGCCTGAGAGGGTGGCGCCGACCCCCCGAAACCGGCCCCCCGCGGCCCCGCGCGCCTGGCCGAGCGCCGCCCCGCTTCCGGAGAGCGGTTCGGACGACCGGGCCTATTTCGGCTTCGAGCCGGTCCCGGCCCGCGAAAAAACCGCGCGCGTGCGGCGGCACTTCGACTCGGTGGCGCGCGTCTACGACCGGATGAATTCCCTGCTGAGCTTCGGGATCCACCACGCCTGGAAGCGGGAGGCCGTGCGCATGCTCGGCCTTTCTCCGGGCGAGCGGGTGCTCGACGTCTGCGGGGGGACCGGCGATCTCGCGATCCTCGCGGCCCGCCGGGTCGGGGCGGCCGGGCGGGTCGTGATCGTCGACATCAACCGCGCCATGATCGCCGCCGGCCTGCCGAAGGTGGCCGGGACGCCGCTCGCCGCCCGCATCCGCCACCTCCAGGGGGACGCCGAGGCGCTCGCCTGCGCGGGGGGGGCCTTCGACGCCGTCATGATCGGCTTCGGCATCCGCAACGTCACCCGCATGCCGGCCGCGCTGGCGGAAATGCACCGGGTGCTCAAGCCCGGCGGCCGGCTCGCGTGCCTCGAGTTCTCCCAGCCGGTGTGGCCGCTGTTCCGGTGGCTCTACGACGCCTACTCGTTTTACGCCATGCCGTTTCTGGGGGAGCTCATCGCCGGCTCGCGCCAGGCCTACACCCACCTGCCGGAGTCGATCCGCATGTTCCCGCCCCCCGACGCGCTCGCCGACCTGCTGCGCGCGGCGGGCTTCGACCGGGTGGACTACCGCCGCCTGACGAACGGCATCGCGGTGGTGCATCTCGCGGTCAAGGGCTGAGCGGCCAGCGGCGGTCGGCAAGCGCCGGAAACTCCGCGCGCGCCCGCGCGACGTGGCCGGGGTCGATGTCGACAGTGAGGACCTCCTCGCCCTCCCCGGCCTCGGCGAGCACGCGGCCCAGCGCATCGACCGCCAGGCTGTGGCCGGCCAGGCGCACCCCCTGGTTCACGCCGGCGCCGTTGCAGGCGATCAGGCCGGCCAGGTTCTCATGCGCCCGGGCGCGGCAGAAGAGGCGCCAGGCCTCCAGGCGCGCGAGCGGCCAGGCGGACGGGACGAGGAAGAACTGCGCCCCGCGGTCGAGCATGCCGCGGAAGAACTCGGGGAAACGCAGGTCGTAGCAGGTGGCGATCCCTGACGGCCCCCAGGGGGTTTCCGCGACGACCGCCTCCTCCCCGGGCGAGAGGATCTCCTTCTCCCGCGATTGGTAGCCGAAGAGGTGGACTTTGCGGTAGCGCGCGGCGATCCGCCCGGCGGGGTCGAGCAGCACGGCCGTGTTGTAATACGCCTCCCCCGCCCGCTCGGCGAAGCTGCCCATCAGGATGTGCGCCGCCCGCGCGCGCGCCCGGGCGGCGAGGGCGGCCACGGTCGGGCCGTCGAGCGGCTCGGCCTCGGCGCGGTAGCGCTCGAAGGCGAAAAAGCCGGTCGGCCACATCTCGGGCAACACGATGAGATCGCTCGGCGGCGCCGCCTCGACGAGCGCGAGCGCGCGGGCGAGCGCCGCCGCCTTCGGCCGGTCGGCCATCTCCATTTGCAGCACGGTCGCCTTCACGCCGCAGACCTCCCGGCGCCGGATGCGCCCCCTACTCTTTTTCCACGGGAAAGGTCATCTTCGCCCCGAACCAGCCGATCACCGTCACCATCGCCGAGAGCGCGAGCACGAGCAGGATGTAGAGCAGCCCCGCGCCGCTCAGCTGGTCGAGGATCTCCGGGTGCCGCAGCCGCCAGACGAAGAGCGCGGCCGACACCGCGAACAGGCTTGCGGTGAGCGGGATCTTGACCTTGACCGGGGCGAGCGGCTTGGCGAGGTAGTTCAGCCACCACGTGTAGAGCCCCGTCAGGATGGCCACCGCGCAGCCGAGCACCCCGGCCCCCAGGCAGTGGAAGGCCGTCGTTTCGAAGGCCTTCACGTCGGTGACGAGATAGATCAGGCTGAAGGCCGTCGTCGCCAGCATGAAGGCGATCGGGAAATGCACGGTCATCGGGTGGGGGTGGCGCCGCAGGAAGGGGAAGTGCTTGAGCAGCTCGGCGAGCGCCCCCGGCACCCGGGGTTCGTCGGCCGCCGCCGGTTTCAGCACGCCCACCTGGGCAAAGCGCGCGAGCACCTCCGGCGTGTGGGGGGCGGCCTGGATCTCGGTGGTCAGATCGCGGCCCGAGGGATGGCGCTTCATGTGGGTGCCCGTCTTCCACATCCGGCTCGCGCTGACGTCGTAGACCTTGCCGGCGTGGGCGACGTAGACCGGGGCGCCGTCTTGTCCGTTGAAGCGGGCGAGCTCCTCGGGGGTGAATTCTCGCATTCGGATTCCTTTCTTGCGTTGATGGCCGCCGCGGCCCCTCGCCCGGCCGCCCCGCGCTTCAGATCGCGACCCCGCACAGCGCCGCCGCCAGGAGCGCCGCCGGAAAGAAGCTCGCGCGGTTGAACAGGACCATCGCCGCGCGGCCCTCCCGCAGCCGGAACAGGGCGGCGGCGGGCGGCGCCATGAGCCCGGCGGCGCCGGCCAGCGCCGGCAGCGCCGCGAGGCGGCCGGACGGCAGGGCCGAGAGTTGAAAGACGGCCACGGTCAAGACCAGCGTGGCCGCCAGCGCCCCGGCGGCGATCACGACCGCCCGGGCGGGCCCGAAGGCGATCGGGAGCGTGCGGGCCCGGAAGCGGCGGTCTTCGTCGATGTCGGCCAAATCGTTGGGGATGTTCTGGCCGCCGATCTCCCAGAAGAAAAGCATGCCGAAGAGCGCCGCGACGAAGGCCGCCGACGGATGGGGATCCACGGCGAAAACCGCCGCGACCGCCCCGGAGCTTTTCACCGCCCCGCTGACGAGCGCGCGGTAGGGGCTCACGCGCCACAGCCGGCAGTAGACCGCCTCGAGCAGGCAGCCGCCCGCGAAGATGGCCACGCAGACCGGGTTGAGCCGCCACGCGCCCGCCAGGGCGACCGCGCACCAGAAGCCCGCCCAGGCCAGGGCCTCGCGCAGGCTCAGGAGCCCGGCGGCGAGCGGCTGGCGGACGATCGCCCCGTCGAGGTCCCCCGGGGCCGCGGCGGAGCCGGCCGGCCGGACCCGCTCGCGGTCGCTGGGATAGTCGACGATGTCGTTCAAGGCGTAGACCGCCGTGTAGCCGGCGAAGGTCGTGACGAGCCCGATCGCGACCGTGGCGGGGGGGGGAAAGCGGCCGAGCGCGAGCAGCGCGGCGAAGGCCGGCGTGCACATGTCGAGCAGCCCGTGGGGCGTGCGCGAAAGCGCGAGGAAGAGCTTGAGCCGCGAGATGCCGTCGTACCTCTTCCCCGAATCCGCTTCCGCCACCGCCGGCCCGCCTCTGGACGACTTCGATAAACCCCGGATTGAAAAAAACGCATGCCTCGGCTAAGTCGATACCATGACGGCGCAAACGGCGTCAAGCCGCGGCGAGCCCGGCGGGGGCGTCCGGCGGCCCGCCGCGGGGCGCGCCGGCAGGCGCGGTCTGCTGCTCAGGAGGAGGAGGCGTGGAACGGTTGGACCTTGCCGGCTTGTTTCTGATGGGGCTTTTCGGCACCGGCCATTGCATCGGGATGTGCGGCCCGCTCATCTTCGCCTTTCCGGGCCGAAGCGGAAGATTCGCCAGCCACCTCTGGTATCACCTCGGACGGGTTGCGACCTACGTCGCGGTCGGGGCCCTGCTGGGAGGCGCCGGCCAGCTCCTCTCGATGGCCCTCGGCTTAAGCACCCGGGCGGACTTGGCCGGCATGCAGATCGCCCTGCGGCTCTTCGCCGCGGGCTTTCTTTTGCTCTTCGGCCTGAACCGCCTCGGCTGGCTGCCGGAGCCGCGCTTCATGGCGCACGTGCGCCCCGAGAGGCTTCCCGGCTTCCGGGCCGCATTCGACAGCGCCGCCGGCGCCCGCGGCGGATCCGGCTATTTCTGGATCGGGGTGCTGCTCGGGTTTTTGCCCTGCGGGCTTTCGTACGGAGCGTTCGCCCAGGCGCTGGGGACCGGCTCGCTCGCCGCCGGCGGGCTCGCCGCGCTCGCTTTCGCCGCGGGGACCGTCCCGGGGCTGCTGCTCCTCGGCACCGGCGTCGCGGTGGTCGTGCAGCGCTACCGACGGCCCTCCGATGTCATCGCCGGCCTGCTCATGCTGTTCATGGCCGCCCAGCTCGCGGTCAAGGTCTGGCGGGCCCTCTGACCGGCTCCGCCCATCAGCCCCCGCTGCGCAGGCGGCACTCGGCGTCCCACTCCGGGCAGGCCTCCTTGGCCGGGGTCGAGAACTTGGCCAGGCAGGCGCTGCACTCCAGATCGAAATTGGGGAGGTCGCCGTAGCGCGCCCGGAGCTCCTCGGCCGACATCACCGTGGTCGAGGTGCACCCGCACTGGGGACAGGCGGAGGCGATGGTGTAGCGCTTTTTCTTGGGCATGGGATCCTCCTTCGCGGTTCACAGCGTCAACAGCCGCTCGATCTCCTCCTCCGTCAAGAGCCCCTCCTCGCGGACCGTCTCGCGGACGGTGCGGCCGGAGGCGTGGGCCTTCTGGGCGACGGCCGCCGCGCGGTCGTAGCCGATCGCCGGGACGAGCCCCGTGGCGAGTGCCAGGCTGCGCTCGATGGCGGCCTCGCACGCCTTGCGGTCGGCGACGATCCCCCGGACGCACCGCGCGTCGAGCGCCGCCGCGGCCGCGGCGAGCAGGTTGATCGACTGGATCAGGTTGTGGGCGATCAGCGGCATCATGGTGTTCAGCTCGAAGTTCCCGCCGAGACCCCCCTGGGCGACCGCCGCGTCGTTGCCGATCACCTGGGCCGCGGCCTGCAGGACCGCCTCGGGGATGACCGGATTCACCTTGCCGGGCATGATCGAGGAGCCCGGCTGGAGCGCCGGCAGCACGATCTCCCCCAGCCCGCCGCGCGGACCGGAGGCGAGCCAGCGCAGGTCGTTGGCGATTTTCGAAAGGCTCACGGCCACGGTCCGCAGCGCCCCGCTCAGCTCGACCGCCGCATCGCGGCAGGCCTGGGCCTCGAAGGGGTCGGCCGCCCGCACGAAGCCGATCCCGGTCTCGCGGGCGAGCGCCCCGATCGCCAGCCGGGCGAACTCCGGGTGGGTGTTCACCCCCGTGCCGACGGCCGTCCCGCCGAGGGCGAGCTCGGCGAGCCGCGGCGACACGGCCGCGAGGCGCTCGAGGCCGAGCGCCGCCTGGCGGGCGTATCCGCCGAACTCCTGGCCGAGCCGCATGGGGACGGCATCCTGGAGGTGGGTGCGGCCGATCTTGCGCACCGCGGCGAACTCGACCGCTTTTTGCGCGAGAGAGGCCCGCAGGCGCTCGAGCGCGGGGACGAGCCGCTCCCGCAGGGCGAGCGCCGCCGCGAGGTGGATCGCGGTCGGAATGACGTCGTTGCTCGACTGGCCGAGGTTCACGTGGTCGTTCGGGTGGACCGGGTGCTTCCCCCCCCGCCGGCCGGTGAGGATCTCGTTCGCCCGCCCGGCGAGGACCTCGTTCATGTTCATGTTGGTCGAGGTCCCCGAGCCGGTCTGGAACACGCCGAGGACGAACTGCCCGTCGAGCGCCCCCGAGAGCACCTCGCGGGCGGCGGCGGCGATCGCCTCCGCGCGCCCCGGGTCGATGAGGCCGAGCGTCCGGTTGGCCTCGACGGCCGCGAGCTTCACCCGCGCGAGCGCGTGGATGAGCTCCCGCGGCATGGGGATCTGCACCCCGGCCAGCGCGCTGTCGAGCGCGCGCCGCGTCTGGGCCCCGTAGTAGGCCTCGGCCGGCACCCGCACCGCCCCCATGGCGTCCTGTTCTTCGCGCTCCTCCACGGCCGCCTCCCCGCGACGCGCGCCCTATCCGCCCATGCGCTCGATGTTCGCCTTGAGCTGCGCGATCTCGATGCCGAGCCCGACGCACTTCTGCCCGAGCAGGCACTTCTCCGCGTCGCCCTCCTCGAGAAAGGTCTTGAGCGTCCGCCCGGATTTCTTGAGGTGCACCACCCAGGTCTTCTCCCGCTCGTCGTACTCGGCGGCGACATCGATTCCGCATTCGCCGACCTCCGGGTAGAGCTCGCGGATCTTCCGGCACAGCGCGTCCTTGTCGATCATGGCCTGCCCTCCTTTTCGCCGTTCAGCGCGGCGGCGCTTGGAAGATGATAATACCTCGTCCTTGAAAAGCAAAAGAAAGGCGCCGTCAGAAGAGATGGGAGACGTCGCGGACCATCTCGCTCAGCCGGCGCTCGACCCCCTCGAGGACCGGGGCCTCGATATTGAGGAGCGCCGCCGGCTTGAGCTCGGCGGGCGGGGTCCCGTCCCAGGGGATGACACTCAGCCCCATCCGGCGCGTGAGCAGGTTCGCCAGCTGCACGACCAGGACCTCCTTCACGGTTTCCGCGGAGGCGTCGGTGCGCTCGTGCAGGGCCGCGGCCTTGACGAACTCGCTGCCGAAGCCCCAGCGCCGCAGGAGCATCTCGCCCACCTTGACGTGCAGCTCCTGGACGGCCGGGCCGAGCGCCTCGGCGTCGAAATCGTTCTGCGCGCGCTGCTCGCAGAAGGCCCGCAGCAGAACGGCCTTGCCGATGTCGTGCGTGAGCCCCATCAGGAAGACCGTCTCGGGTTCGGCCAGCTTAAGGTGCCGGGCGAGCAGCTTCGCGCCGAAGCCGCACGCCAGCGAGTGGACCCAGAGCCGGTCCATCCACACGCGCAACTCGGCGTGCTTCACGTCGTAGATGCTCTTCTGCGCGATGGCGACGACGATGGCGAGCACCTCCTTCAAGCCGAGCCGCGGGACGGCGGCCTGGAGGTTTTTGATCTCCTCGTAGCCGCGGAAGGCCGGGCTGTTGGCGACCGAGACCAGGCGCGCGGCGATCACCGGGTCGCGCTCGACGACCCGGCAGACCTGCTCCAGGGTGACGTTGGACCGCTTGACCAGCTGGTGCAGCTCCGTCGCCACCCGCGGCATCGCCGGCGGGATGATCTTGCCGCTGCGGATCTGCGCCAGGATCGCGGTGAGCGACTGCCGGAGGAAGGCCGCCTTGTGCTTGAGCTGGAAGTCGGCGCCGATCTCGGCCCCGGACCGCACGAACTCGCCGAACCGGGCGAGCAGCTCGGGGTCGAAGCGGCCGCCGCCGCGGGCCGCGAGGTCCTCGAGCGCCGCCGCGGCCCGCTCTCCGGGTTCCTCGGCGGCCTTCCCGCCGGCGAGCTCGTCGAACGCGTCGCACAGGTGCAGGATCCGGGCCCCCAAGGGGATCTCCGCCCCGCCGAGCCCGTCCGGGTAGCCGCGGCCGTCGAACGCCTCGTGGTGGTGGCGCACGATCGGCAGCACGGCGTTGAAGGCGGGGGCGGCGACCAGCACGCCGACGGCGGCGACGGGGTGGTGCTTGAGCTCCGGCGGCGGCTCGGCGGCGAAGGCGTGCGGGCCGGAAAGCAGCTCCTCCGGGGCCCCCGCGAGGCCGATGTTCTGCAGCAGCGCCCCCAGGTAGATGGGCAGCACCTCCGCATCCGGGTCGAGGCCCAGCCACGCGGCGAAGTTGGCGCTGAGGTTCGCCGCCCGTTCGCTGCGCCGCTTCAAGGGCGCGCTTCGTTCGCCGAGCAGCAGGAGCAGCATCTGGGCGGTCTGCAGCCGGTGCTCGCGCAGCGCCGGGTCGGTCGCATCGGTTCGGGATTCGTCCATGGGATCAGTAGAGGTGCGCAAGCTCCTTGACGAGGGTTTTCACCTGCTCCCCCATCTCGCCGAGGGCCTCCGGCGGAAGGCCCAGGGCCTCGGCCGCGGGCGGCTCCGCGGCGCCGTCCGGCGCCCGGTCGCCCACCCGGAAGCCGAGCGAGCGGCTGAGCGCATTGGCGAGATGGACGATGCGCCCCTCCGCCGGCGCATCCGCTGCGAGCTCGGGCTTGTCGTGCAGGGCCACGGCCCGCAGGAAGGCCTCGTTGAAGCCCCAGCGCCGGAGCATGAGCGTGCCGATCCCGATGTGGGCATCCTGGACGGCCGCGAGCAGCAGCTTCATGTCCATTCCCCGCACCTGGCTCTCGTCGGCAAACGCCCGCAGCAGGAAGACCTTGCCGATGTCGTGGGTGAGCCCCATGAGGAAAAGGGTGTCGGCATCGTCGCGCCCCAGCCGCTGCCCGATCAGCCTCGCCGCGTGGGCCGCCGCGAGCGAGTGGCTCCACATTTTGTCAAGCAGCAGCCGGTATGTCACGATCTGGCTCTCGTAGAGCCCTTTGTTCGCGATCGCCGTGACGACGTTCGCGGTCTCCCGCAGCCCCATGCGCGGGATGGCCTCGCGCACGGTGCGGATCTCCTTCTGCCCGCGGTAGACCGGGCTGTTCGCCATCGAGATCACCCGCAGGCTGACGACCGCGTCCTTTTCGATCACCGCCGCCAGGCTCTCGGCCGTGGCGTTGGGCAGCTTCACGGCGATCTCGAGCTCCTGGACCACCCGGGGCATGACCGGCGGCAGGATCCGGCCGCTCGCGAACCGCTGCAGGATCTGCGCGAAGATCTCCTTGAAAACCGAGGCCGGCTCCTCTTTTCTTTTGGGGATCCGGAAATACTCCGGGGAGACCCCGCCGCTCGCCTCGGCGAACTGGGCGAACTGGTCGACGAGCGCCTCGTCGAACTCGCTCCCGCTCAGGGCGATGATCTCCTCGAGCGCCTCGCTCACGCTGCGGCCCGCGCCTCCGCCGCGCGGAAAGACGAGGCGGTCGAAGCCGTCGCAAAGGTGCAGCAGCCGCGCGCCGAGCGGGATCTCCCCGCCTTTCTTGCGGTCCGGGTAGCCGCTGCCGTCGAACTTCTCGTGGTGCGAGCGCACCAGCGGCAGCGTGCTCTTGAGAATCGAGAGGTGCGACAGGATCCGCTCGCCGCTCACGGGGTGGTTTTCGAAAACCCGCCGCTCCTCCGCCGCCAGCTCCTCGGGAGCGCGGCGCAGGATCTCATCGGGAACCAGGACCAGGCCGAGATCGTGCAGGAGGCTGGCGAAGTAGAGGCTGTCGAACTCCTTCGGAGGCAGCAGGCCGAATTTTTCGCAGAAGCGGACGCAGTTGTTGGCCACCCGCTCGGCGTGCTGCCGCAGATAGGGGTCCTTCTCCTCCATGAGGGCGAGCAGGACGAGCGCCCCCTCCAGCAGGACTTCGCGGGTTTCGCTGCCGGCCTTGCCGAGGCTTCGCTCCATCCGGCACTCCCTTCGTTCTGGAGGGGCGCGGGCCGGGGGCCTGGCGGCGGCCCCGGCGGGGTTAGATTCCCATTAGTATTAATCTTACCATTTTTTTCAATGGGTTGCAAAAGATTTGCGCCCGCCGGCGCGCGAGGAATCGATTGACAGCGGCGCACCTTTACATTAATTATCGCCTAACCAGTTGAAACCTTTAAGGAGCGGACGCGACCCATGGCGCCCTTTGCGGCCGAGAACACCGACTACGTCGAATCCCAGTACGCCCGGTGGAAGTCCGACCCGGCTTCCGTCACCGCCGACTGGCGCCACTTCTTCGAGGGCTTCGAGCTGGGGGCGGCCGGCCGGCCGGAGCGGATCCTGGTCGCGGACGCGGAGCCGCCGCTCGGCCAGGCGCGGGTCGAGCTCCTCGCCGCGCGCCACCGCGAAATCGGCCACCTGCTCGCCTGCCTGGACCCGCTGGAGGCCTGCCCGACGGACCACCCGCTCCTCGAACTCGCCGCCTTCGGCCTTCGCCCCGAAGATCTCGACACGCTCTTCCGCGTGCCGGCGGCGGACCCGTCCACGGCGCCGGCCGCCGGCGAGCGCGCGACGCTCCGCGAGATCCTCGCCGCCCTGCGGGAGACCTACTGCCGGTCGATCGGCGTCGAGTTCATGCACCTGCAGGACCCCGCCGAACGGAGCTGGCTGATCGAGCGCCTGGAGCCGGAGCGCAACCGCCCCGGGCTGTCGGCGGAGGAGAAGCGGCGCATCCTCGAGAAGCTCCTGCAGGCGGCGGTCTTCGAGCAGTTCCTGAACCGCAAGTACGTCGCCGTCACCCGCTTCTCCCTCGAAGGGGGCGACGCCCTGATCCCGGCCCTCGACTTCCTCGCCGACCGGGCCGCCTCCCACGGCTGCCGGGAGGTCATCCTCGGCATGGCGCACCGCGGGCGGCTGAACGTCCAGGCGAACATCCTGGGCAAGCCGCTCACCGACATATTCAGCGAGTTCGAGAACTGCTACGACCCCGAGCAGCTCTTCGGCGCGGGCGACGTCAAGTACCACAACGGCTACCTCGGCGACATCCGGACCTTTTCCGGCCGCGACCTGCGGATCGTGCTGATGAACAACCCGAGCCACCTCGAGGCCGTGGACCCCGTCGTCGAGGGCTTCGCCCGGGCGCGGCAGGCGATGGCGGGCGCCGAAGGCCGCCGGCGCGTCCTGCCGCTGCTCATCCACGGGGACGCGGCCTTCGCCGGCCAAGGGATCGTCGCCGAGACCCTGAACCTCTCCCAGCTGGAGGGCTACGCGACCGGCGGAACGGTCCACCTGGTCGTCAACAACCAGATCGGCTACACGACCCTTCCCGAGCATGCCCGCTCCTCGCGCTACGCGACCGACATCGCCAAGATGCTGATGGTGCCGATCTTCCACGTCCACGGGGAGAACCCGGAGGCCGTCGTGCGGGTCGTGCGCCTGGCGGTCGACTACCGCTACGCCTTCGGCAAGGACGTGGTCGTCGATCTGGTCGGCTATCGCCGCTACGGCCACAACGAGGGCGACGAGCCCTACTTCACCCAGCCGCTGATGGTCGACCGCATCCGCGAGCGCCCCCCCCTCGACCGGATCTACGCCGGCGAGCTCGCCGCCGCGGGCGAGGCCCGGGCCGCGGAGAGCGAGGCCCAGGCGCGCGAGATGGAGCGCCGCCTGGAGGCCGGCTACGAGGCCGTCCACGGCAGCGTCTGCGTCTTTCCCGAGCACCCCTTCTACGAGAACTGGGAGGCCTATAGCGGGGTCTACTCCCCGGTCTCGGTCGACACCCGCGTCCCGGCGGAGAAGCTCCGGGAGCTCGCCGCCGCGCTCGCCCGGGCGCCGGAGGGCTTCCGGCTGAACCCCAAGCTCGCCAAGCTCCTGCAGAAACGCCTAACCGCGGTCGAGGCGGGCGCCGGGATCGACTGGGCGGGCGCCGAGGCGCTCGCCTTCGCGAGCCTGCTCGCCGAGGGGACCCCCATCCGGCTGAGCGGCCAGGACAGCGCCCGCGGCACCTTCAGCCAGCGCCACAGCCGCCTCATCGACACCGCGACCGGCCGCGCCCACGTCCCGCTCGCCGCCCTGGGCGGCGGCGCCGCCCCCTTCGAGGTCTGGGACAGCCCCCTCTCCGAGGCCGGGGTGCTCGGCTTCGAGTACGGCTACTCCCTCGCCCGGCCCGAGGCGCTCGTCCTCTGGGAGGCGCAGTTCGGCGACTTCGTGAACAACGCCCAGGCCGTGGTCGACCTCTTCATCGCCGGCGGGGAGGCCAAGTGGCGGCGGCTGAGCGGCGTCACGCTCCTGCTGCCCCACGGGATGGAGGGGCTCGGCCCGGAGCACTCGAGCGCGCGCATCGAGCGCTTCCTGGAGCTGTGCGCCGGCGAGAACATGATCGTCTGCAACCCGAGCACCCCGGCGCAGTACTTCCACCTGCTGCGGCGCCAGGCCAAGGCGGGCTACCGCAAGCCGCTCGTCGTGCTGACGCCCAAAAGCCTGCTGCGCCACCCGCAGGCGGTGGCGACGCTCGCGGAGCTCTCCGACGGCTCCTTCCGCGGCGCGCTGGACGACCCGGAGGCCGACGCCGCGGCCGAGACGCTCCTCTTCTGCTCGGGCAAGATCGCCTACGAGCTTCTCGGCCGCCGCGCCGAGCTCGGCCGCGCCGACATCGCCGTCGTGCGCCTGGAGCAGCTCTACCCCTTCCCGCAGAGCCCGCTGCGCTTCGTCCTCAAGCGCTTCAAGCAGGTCAAGCGCTGCGCCTGGGTCCAGGAGGAGCCGGAGAACATGGGCGCCTGGGGCTTCATCCGCCCGCTCGTCGAAGCGGTCGCCGGCAAGCCGCTCGCCTACATCGGCCGCCGGCCGGCGGCCACCCCGGCGACCGGCTTCCCGCACATCTACCGGCGCGAGCAGGCGGCGATCGTCGATCAGGCCGTGGGCGCGAAGACCCAGGGCTGAAGGCGCCCGGAGGCCGCCGCCCGCCCGCAGCCCGAAAAAGGAGACGGCATGGCGACAGTCGAGATCAAGGTCCCCGGGGTCGGGGAGTCCGTCAGCGAGGCGCTGCTCGCCCAGTGGTACAAAAAGGACGGGGAGCGCGTCCGCCGGGACGAGCCGCTCTTCCTGCTCGAGACCGACAAGGTGACCCTCGAGGTCGCGGCGGAGGCGGCCGGCATCCTGCACATCGCCGTCCCGGCCGGGACCACGGTGCGGATCGGCGCCGTCGTGGGGACGATCGCGGCGGCGGCGGACGAGGCGGCGGCGGCCCCGCCGCCGGAAAAAGCCGCGCCGCCGCCGGAGGCCCAAGCGCCCGCGGGCCGGCCGCCCGCCGCGGAAGCCGCGGCCGCCGAAGCGCCGGCCCCCGCGCCGGACGCAAGCGGGCTCTCCCCCTCGGTGCGGCGGCTCGTCGCCGAGCACCGGGTCGACCTCGGCCGCATCGCCGGCAGCGGGCCGGGCGGGCGGATCACGAAGGGCGACGTGCTCCTCTACCTCGAGCAGGCGCCCGCGCCCGCCCCGGCCGCCCCGCCGCCCGCCCCCGAGCCGACCTGCCCGCCCGCCGCGGCGCCGGCCGAGGAGTCGGTCCGCAAGCCCATGAGCCCGATCCGGCGCCGCATCGCCGAGCGCCTGCTCAAGGCGCGCCAGAACACGGCCATGCTGACCACCTTCAACGACATCGACATGAGCGCCGTGATCGCGCTGCGGAAGCGCTACAAGGAGTCGTTCCAGAAAAAGTACGGGGTCTCGCTCGGCTTCATGTCCTTCTTCATCAAGGCCGCGGTCGAGGCGCTCAAGGCCGTCCCGCAGATCAACGCCTTCATCGACGGCGACGACATCGTCACCTACCGCGTCTACCACATCGGGGTCGCCGTCGGCAGCGCGCGCGGCCTCATGGTGCCGGTGATCCGCCACGCGGACCGCCTCGGCTTCGCGCAGCTCGAGCAGGCGATCCACGACTTCGTCGCCCGCATCCAGGAGAACCGCATCGCGCTCGCCGACCTCGAGGGCGGCACCTTCACCATCACGAACGGCGGGGTCTTCGGCTCGCTGCTGAGCACGCCGATCCTCAACACGCCCCAGAGCGGGATCCTCGGGATGCACCGCGTCGACGAGCGGCCGGTCGCGGTGAACGGGGCGGTCGCGATCCGGCCGATGATGTACGTCGCGCTCAGCTACGACCACCGCATCGTCGACGGCCGCGAGGCGGTCACCTTCCTGCGGCACGTCAAGGAGTGCATCGAGAACCCGGAACGGATCATGATGGAGATCTGACGATGGCCCCTTCCCCAGGCTTCGACGTGGTGGTGATCGGCGGCGGCCCCGGCGGGTACGTGGCGGCGGTGCGCGCGGCCCAGCTCGGCCTGAAGACGGCGCTCGTCGAAAAGGCCGAACGCCTCGGCGGGGTGTGCCTGAACATGGGCTGCATCCCGAGCAAAGCGCTGCTCGATTCGAGCGAATACCTGCACCTCGCCCGGACGCGCTTCGCCGCGCACGGGATCGCGACCGGCGAGCTCTCCGTCGACCTCGCCACGATGATGGCCCGCAAGGAGCAAGTCGTCCGGGAGCTCACCGACAACGTCCGCCGGCTCCTCGAGGCGCACAAGATCCAGATCGTCCGCGGCGCGGCGGCGCTCGCCGGCGCAGGCCGCGTGGCCGTCTCCGGGGCCGAGCCGCAGACGCTCGCCGCGCGCCACATCATCCTCGCCGCGGGCAGCGCGCCCGTCTTCCCCGAGGGGGTCGCCTTCGACGGCGAGCGCATCGTCTCCTCGACCGAGGCCCTGCGCTTCGCCGCCGTGCCGCGGACGCTCGGGATCGTCGGCGGCGGCTACATCGGGCTCGAGCTCGGCTCGGTCTGGCGGCGGCTGGGCGCGGAGGTGACCGTGATCGAAATGCGGCCCGAAATCGCCGGGGGCCTCGACCGCCAGGTCGGCCGCCGCCTCCAACGGGTGCTCGAAAAGCAGGGGATCGCCTTCCGGCTGGAGACGCGCGTCACGGCGGCGCGGGTCGCGGACGGCTCCGTGCAGGTCGCCATCGAGGCCGCCGGCGGCCAGGAGACGCTCGCCTTCGAGAAGCTCCTGGTCAGCGCCGGCCGCCGGCCGCTCACCGCCGGGCTCGGGCTGGAGGCGGCCGGGGTCGCGGTCGACCCGGCGACCGGGTTCATCCGCGTGGACGCCGCCCTGCGCACGACGGCGGCGGACATCTTCGCCATCGGCGACCTCGTCCCCGGCCCGATGCTCGCCCACAAGGCCTCGGCCGAGGGGATCGCCGCCGCCGAGATCATCGCCGGAAAACCCGGCGAGGTGAACTACGACGCGGTGCCCGCCGTGATCTACACCGCCCCGGAGGTGGCGAGCGTCGGGTTGACCGAGGAGCAGGCCCGGGAGCGCGGGATCGACTACTGCACCGGCACCTACCCCTTCACCGGCTCGGGGCGCGCGCGCTGCATGGGGGAGACCGAAGGATTCGTCAAGGTGATCGCCCATAAAAAGAGCGACCGCCTGCTCGGGGTGCACATCATCGGCGCCCGCGCGGCCGACATGATCGCCGAGGCGGTGCTCGCCATCGAGCTCGGCGCGAGCTCCGAGGACATCGCCCGCAGCGTGCACGGCCACCCGACCTTCGCCGAGGCCCTCATGGAGGCCGCCATGGCGGTCCGCAAGTGCTCCATCTACGCCTCCTGAACGCGCCTCAATTACCTTCGGGCCGGGGCTTCTGCGCCGCGCTCTTGACGCAGCGGTCGAGCACCGCGGGGGCGGGGGTCGCCGCGGAGGCGGCGGGAAGCTTTTCGAAAACGCAGTCGCACACCTCCGGAGTGTAGATCCGGGAGAGCCGGCGGTGCTCGCCGGCCGCCCCCTCGGGCGGCAGGAGGCTCTTCCCGTAGGCGTGCTTGTAGAAGCAGGCGCGCTGGAGGATGACCGCGGCCTGCGGCGAGGGCGGGTTCGACCCGTAGCGCACGATGCACGCCTCGTAGGCGCGCTGCGCGGCGGCGGGGCTTTCGGCGGCGGCCGCCGGCGGCGGCCACAACGCGGAGAGAACCCCGAGCAGGCAGGCGATGCCAAGCGTGTTCACCATCCCGATCACCCGTTCAGCGTAAGCGGAGGCGGCGCTGCTCATCGCCGCCGTCCGGTACCTTATCATATATCGGCGCCGGGTTCCATTGACCACCCGCCGGTGCAGACAACCGCAGCCTCGTCGCGCCATGGCGTTCTTTAACGACTGGATCGGCTTCGACATGGACCTTTGCATGCCCGTCTCCCTGCGGCTCTTCGCCGCGCTGCTCGTGCTCGCCGCCGGGGCGACCCTGGGAAGTCCTGCGCCGGCTGCGGAAGGATCCTCCGGCATGGCCCTCCCCCGCCTTGAGGGCATCGCCTTCAGCCCCTATCGGGAGGGGCAGAGCCCCGACCGGCGCAGCCCCATCGGCGAGGCGCAGATCCGCGAGCGCCTGGCGGCCATCGCCCCTTACGCGGCCGCGATCCGAATCTACGGCATGCTGGACGGCCTCGAGCGGATCCCGCGGATCGCCCGCATGGAGTTCGGTCTCAAGGTGGCGGCCGGGGTCTGGCTCGACCGGCGCCATGCCGCCGCGAACGAGGCGGGCATGTCAAACCTCATCGCGGCCGCCCGCCGGGGAGATGTCGACATCGCGGTCATCGGCAACGAAACCCTTTTCTTCCGGAGGCTCGCCACCGACCGCGCCTTGAACGCCGCGGCGCTTCTCGGCTTCATCCGCCGCTTCCGGGAGGCCGCCCCGGGCGTTCCGGTAACGACCGCCGACAACTTCGACGCGCTGTTGCAGCACCCGGAGGTAACGGCCGCCTGCGACCGGATCTTCGTGCATATCCATCCGTATTTCATGGGGGTGGCGGCCGCGGAGGCCGTGGGTCACGTGGCGGCCCGCTTCGATGAAATCCGAACCGCGGTCGGCGGCAAACCGGTGGTGATCGCCGAAACCGGATGGCCGAGCTGCGGCGAACCCCGCGGCGGGGCCCTGCCCGACCCCGCGAACGCCGCCCGCTACCGGCGCGACTTCATCGCCTGGGCCGCGCAGGCCAAGGCGCCCTACTTTTATTTCGCGGCCTTCGACGAGCCTTGGAAGCGCACGGAAGGGCCGGAAGGGCCCTGCTGGGGTCTCTGGTCGCCGGATGGACGGATGAAGCCCTGACAGCACTTTTTCCGCGTCGGCCGCTCCCCGGGCGCATGCGCCGCCGGCGGTTCGGGGGCGCGCGGCCTATTTCGCCGCGAGCGGCTCGGTCTCCTTCTCCGGGGAGGACTCCACCCGGGCGAGGATCTCGGCGACCTTTTCGGGCCCCAGCCACGCGACCTTGCCGGTCGCGACGTCGTAGACGGCCCCGGCCACCTGGACGGCGCCCGTCTTCACCAGGCCGCGCGCGGCCGGGCTCTTCATGAAGAGGTCCTCGACCGCCTGCCAGACGTTCTCCTCGACGGCCGCGGGGACGAGCGCCGCGCCGCGCAGCTCGGGGTGGGCGCGGGCCGCGCGCTTCACCGCAGGGACGATGTTGTCGACGAGCGGCGGGATGTGGCGCTCGAGACGGTGGCCGTGCCCTTCGTGCGCCTCGACGACGGCGCTGACCGCCCCGCACTGCGTGTGCCCCAGCACCACCAAGAGCGGGGTGCGCACGTGGGCGAGCCCGTATTCGATCGAGCCGATCTCGTCCGTGTCGCAGACGTTCCCGGCGACGCGCACGACGAAGAGCTCCATCACCCCGGCGTCGAAGATGAGCTCGACCGGGACCCGCGAGTCCGAACAGGAGAGGATCGTCGCGTAGGCGTGCCGGGCCTGGTTTTCCCGGCCCGCGAGCGCCAGGCGCGCGGCGTCCGCGTTGCGCCGGCTCGACTGCCCGGAGGCGAACGTCTCGTTTCCGGCCTTGAGGATCGCGAGCGCCTCCTGCGGCTTCGGCTTCGCCGCGCCGGCCGTCACCGGGTCGTAGAGCTTTCCGGTCATGAGCATGAAGCCGAGATAGCAGGCGGCCACCACGACGAGCCCGAGCAGCAGGTTGCCGAACGCCGACTTGTCCGCTTCCATCATCCGAAATCCTTTCTTTTCCGTTCGTTCAGATCGGCGGCCGGTGAGCCGCTCCATGGCCGAGCCTACCACAGGGCCGGCCGGTTTGTCAGCCCCGCGCAGGGCGCGCCCCTTCCGCCGGGACGCGAAAGGGCCTATAATTGGGCATGATCGCGATCACGGACAAGGCCCGGGAGTACATCCTGGCGCGGGGCGGGCATGTGACCCTCTTCACGCGGACCCTCTCCTCCGGCTGATGCCGCCGCCGCGAAATCCCGGCGGTCCGCACGGGAATGCCCAGCGCCGCGGGCGGCGGCCGGTACGCGCGCGAGGAGGTGGCGGGCGTGACCGTGTGGCGGGCTGCCGCCCTCACGCCGGCCGCCCCCGACCGGACGATCACCATCGGCCTCGGGCGGCTGCTCTTCTTCCGCCCGCGGCTTTTCGTGACCGGCGCCGGCGCTTGAAACCCGTTGACCCGCAAAGGGGGAACGATGCCTGACCGCCCGTCCGCCATCCACAGCCTGGTTCTTTCGCTCGCCGCGCTGCTCGCCCTCCAGGGGCTTTTCGGCTGCGCGGGCGCCCACCGCGGGGGCCTGCGCAACAGCCGCGAGGTGGCCCGGGCCTTCGAAACCTTCCACGTCTACCCGGACCACCGCTACTACTACCTCAACCAGGAAAACAGCCCCTACGCCGTGGTCGGGCTGCACCGGGACTGGAGGCTCGAAGACAAGCTCTACGTCGCGGTCGACCCCGAGTCCAAGACCTTCGAGAAGGTGGTCGAGCTCGTCGCGCGCTTCCCGGTGCGGGGCGCCTTCACCTACGGGGCCTACATTCTCGACCCCGAGGGCCGGACCATCGGGGTCTGGTACTCCAGCCTGAACGCCGGCATCCGCGCGAACCCGCAGACCCGCGAGGTGATGATCACCACCGCCATGCCCTGGATCGACGACGACCAGTGGATGGGCTCGGGCGTCGGGGTCGGGATCGGCTCCGGCGGCCGCGGCGGCGTCGGGGTGCGGATCGGCTTCTGATGCGCCTCAGCGCGGGGCGCTCAGCACCAGGCGGCCCTCGAGGGTCCCGCGCTTGACCGGGTGCTGCTCCTGCCCGGTGGCGGTCGGCACCTGCTCGGAGACGTAGCGGTAGGCCTCGTCCACGGTGATCAGCCCGTCGCCGTCGCCGTCGGCCGCCCCCCGCAGCGCCTCGAGGAGGTAGTAGCTGAAGACCCCGTGGCCGAGCTCGTCCCGCTCGACGCTCACCTCGTGGGCGGCGCTCGCGGTCAGGATCACCTTGCCGCGGCCCGAGGCGATGCGGTCGAGGAAGGCGTCGCTCAGGTTCGCGCGCACCCCGCCCGCTCCGACCGTGCGCCCGCCGCTGCCGCCGGAGTAGCAGGCGTCGGCGATGAAGACCACCCGCTCGGCGCGGATGCGGTTGAAGATGCGCGCGATCTCGGCCATCGGCAGCGCCGTCGAGTAGAGGTCCGCGGGCTGGGCGTCGTAGGGCAAGAGGTATTTCTCCAGCCCGTCGCCGTCGGGGCTCGCGGCGTCGCGCTCGGTCGCCCCGTGGCCGGCGAAGAAGATGATCACCATGTCGTTTTCGCGCGCGAGGTTCTTGACGCGCGTGCCGAGCGTGCTGCGCAGGTTGGTGAGGGTCGCCTCCGCGTTGAGGAGCAGGATCACGTTCTCGGGCGGGACGCGGTTCTCGTCGACCAGCAGGCGGTGGAACGCCCGGGCGTCGTTCACCGCGTACTTGAGCGGCGGAAGCCGCGGGTAGTCGTTGATGCCGATCACGACGGCCCACACGTTCTGCCGCCGGGGGGCGTGGCGCACGGCGAGCCGCTTTTCGGCGGAAAGCCCGTCGGTGTCGGTCGCGAGGATGCGGATCTCGTTTGCCCCTTCCGCCAGCGGCACCCGCCGCTCGAAGGTGATCCGCCGCGGGGCCCCCTCGCCCACCTCCCGGATCCCGCGCTCGCCCCCCGCCTCGAGCGGCCGGCCGTTCACGAACACCTCGAGGCGCACCAGCCCGAGGTCGTCCTCGACGGCCCCGGAGAGGCGGACCACGGGGCTTTCGGCCTCGCTCCCGTCCTCGGGGGCGGCGACCAAAAGGACCGGCGGCGTCTTGCCCGCGGCGGCGATCCGGCGCATGCGCTCGGCCTCCTGCCGCTCGCGCTCGAGCTCGCGGCTCAGGCGGTTCGACCGCGCCTTCTCCGCCTCGATCTCGCGGCTCACGCGGTCGAGCTGCGCCATGCGCGCGGTGAGCTCGGCGAGACGGCGCTCGAGCTCGCGCTGCTCCGTTTGGCGCTTGTCGCCGCGGCCGGAGGCCGGCTGGGCGGCGAGCGCCGCGAGCCTCCCCCGCACCTGCTCGATCTCGACGGCGGCCGCGCGGCGCGCCGCATCGACGTCGCGCACCTTGTCGGCCTGGCGGAAGGCGGCGACGACCCCCGGGTGCCCCGGGTGGCGCTCGGCGAGCTTCTGGAGGAATTCGGCGATGCGGCCGTAGTCGTCCGTCTTCCAGGCGACGAGGATCGCGTCGAGGTGGCCGAGGTTGTCGTCGAGCGGCCGCTCATCGATCCCGAGAAAAAGCCTGCCGGAGGCGACCGCGACGAAGGTGCCGCCGGGCTCCGAGTGGAAGACGGGGGTGGCGGGCTCCGCGCCGACGCTCTTCACGAACCGCCGCTCGGCCGGCCCCCGCCCCTCGTCGGCCGGGTCGAGGAAAATGCGGCCGCGCGCCATGACCGTGTAGAGCATCCCGGCCTCGAGGTCCACCCCGGTGTCCGTCCGCCCGCGGTCGGCGAAGACGCGCACGGCGCGGATCTGCCCGACCCAGGGCGGGACCTCGTCCGGCGGGTAGATCTCGGCAGGGGCGAGCGGCCCCGCCGGGGGGTCGAGCTTGGCGGCGCGGTAGGCCGCCGAGGGTTTCGGCCCGAAGGTGCAGCCCGAAAGCAGCAGGGCGGCGGCCGCGATCCCGGCGGCGAGCGCCGGGCAAACGCCGGAACGAAACCGCTTGGAACGATCAGGGGTCATCGGCTGTCTCCTTTGCGCATGACGGCGAGCAGGGTCACGTCGTCGGCGGGCGGCCCGCCGCCCCGGTGCCGCTCGAGCCCGGCGACGACCGCCGCCACCAGGCCGGCGGCGGAGAGGCGGCAACCGGCGGCGAGCGCTGCGAGCCGCTCCCGCGAAAAGCGCCGCCCGGCCGAGTCCTCGGCATCGGTGACCCCGTCGGTGTAGAGCACGATCCGGTCGCCGGCGGCCAGGCGGATGGTCTGCGCCTGGAATGCCGGGTCGGGCAGGGCGCCGACGGCGAGCCCGGCGGCGGAGAGCCAGGCCGCCGGGGCCCCGGCCCCGCGGATCAGGACCGCCGGCTCATGACCGGCGTTGACGAAGCTGAACTCCCCGCTGCGCGGGTCGAGCAGCCCGAAGAAAAGAGTGGCGAACATGGCAGACTCGCCGTGGTTCTCGGCAAGATACGCGTTCGCCTGGCGCACGGTGTCGAGCGCGATCGCCTCGGCCCGCCCGGCGTCTGCGCGCCCCGCAGCGGGGGAATCGGAGACGTGGCGGGCGCTGCGGCGCGCGAAGGCGCGGACGAGGCTGCGCGTCACCACCATGAAAAGGGCCGATCCGAGCCCGTGGTCGCAGACGTCGGCGACGGCGATCCCCGTGTAGCGGCCCCCGCCGAGCTCGAAGACGTCGTAGAAGTCCCCGGAGACCTGGCGCGCCGGCTGAAAGTGCGCGGCGATCTCCCAGCCGTCGGGGACCGGGATCGCCTCCGGAATAAAGCCCCGCTGGATCCGGCGGCCGATCTCGAGCTCGCGCTCGGCGAGCTCGCGCGCCCGCTCGGTCGCGGCCCGGGCGCGGGCGGCGTCGAGGGCGTGCAGGGTGAGCATTCCGGCCCAGGCGGTCCCGAGGGCGAGAAGCCCCCCGGCCGCCGGGAGCATGCGGCCCGCAACAAGCAGCGCGAGCCCCGAGGCCGCGGCCCAGGCCCCCCCGAGGAGCACCGCCCCGAGGCTGACGACGAGGGCCGAGCGGTGCAGGGAGAGGAGGGCGAGGAGGGCGAGCGCCAGGATCTCGAGGGCGGCCTGCGCGGCGGGGGGCACCTCGCGGACGAAGCTTTCGGTAAGAATCGTGTTGACCGCGTTCGCATGCACGCCGCTCAGGGGGTAGACCGGATCGAGCGGCACCTGCCCGATGTCGGCGGAGCCCGTCGAGATGTCCGACATAAGGACGATCTTCCCGGAGAGCTCCGCGGCCCAGAGCTCGAGCCCGGCCGGGTCGGAGGCCGCGCGGTAGAGGTCCGCGAAGTGGTAGTGGCGCATGCTCCCCCAGGGACCGGTGAAGGCGAGCCGCATCCGGCCGCGCCCATCCACCGGGATGACGAGATCCCGCCGCGCGCCGGTCGGGTCGCCGGGACGCCGGACCCCCGCCAGGGTGAGCGTCCCGCGGCCGACGCGGATGGTTTCCGGCCCGACCCCCAGGAGCTCGCAGACGGCCTTCAGCGCGAAGGAGGGGTAGACCCCCTCCCCGAAGCGGACGAGCAGCGGCAGGCGCCGCACCACCCCGTCGCGGTCGGCGGCGAGGGTGAGGAAGCCCGCCCCCCGGGAGGCCTCCGCGATTTCGGCGAGCGAGACCAGCGGGTCGGTGCCGGAAAAGAGCTGCGGCCCCTCCGGCGGGATGAACAAGCGCCACTGCGTCCGGCGCAGGTATTCCCGCGCGGCCGGGTCCTCGATCTCGGGGGCGCGCTCGCGCTCGTCCTCCACCAGCCGCAAGACGATGCCCAGCACCGCGCGGCCGCCTCGCCCGAGCGCCGCGGCGAGCGCGCGGTCCTTCTCCGCGGCGGTCGGGCCGGCGTAGACGAAGTCGGCCATCAGCAGCCCCACCCCGGCCCGGGCGAGGCTCTCGACGACCCGGGCGTGGTCGGCGCGGTCCGGGTGGTAGTTCTCGAGGGCCCTGAGGCTCGTGTTGTTGAGATCGACGTGCACGAGGGTGCCGTCGTAGGGCGCGCGGCCGAGGGACCAGGCGGCGCCGAGAACGAGAAAGCGGTCGGCGATCTGCTCGCTCCAGAGCGCGGCGGTCTCCGGGGCGACCAGGGCGAGGGCGTGGACGAGGATCAGCGCGCCGGCGGCGGCGAAGACCGCGCCGCGGCGCCGCAGGCGGCTAGCGGTGCTCAACCGTGTACGTCCTGGTGAAGAGACCGGGGGCGGTGATTTCCACGGCGAGCGCGGAGAGGTCGGAAAGCGCCTCCGGCGGCGGGGGCGAGGGGTCGCGGACGCTCCCGCCGATCCGGACCGGCTTTTCCGCCGGCTGGGAGAGCGGCCGCTCCTTGAGTTTCAGCTGTTTGATTTCATTCAATATGGCTTCAGCGACGGCCGGGCGCCGGGAGCGGTCGGTCATGGCGGCGTGCTGCGCGAGAAGCTCCTCGAGGCGCCTCAGGGGCTCGGCCGAGGCGAGGAGCATGAACCGCTCCTGGCCGGTCTGGGCGTCGAGCTCGAACCAGCCGGCGCCCGGGGGCGCGAGCGCCGCCCGGCCGGGGCCGACCGCCGCCGCCCGGGGGTCTTCCGGCAGGATGAGCGCGAGCTCCCCCGCCGGGTTGACGTGGACCAGGTAGAGGAACATCGCCGACCGCGGCTCGATGAGGAATTTCAGGCGGTCCCCGCTCTTCAGCACGGCGCCGCTCTCGACGGGGGCCGCCCGGACGCCGCTCTCCCCCGCCGGGCGGCTCCCGAAAGCGAGCCGGAAGCTGATCCCGCCCCCCTCCGGCCGCGGATCGGCCCCCCGCACGGCCGGCGCAGCGAGGATGAGCGCGGCGAGGATCAACCCGGCGGCGGCGAGGCGCCGCGCCGATTCGCGCTGCATGGTTACCTCCGCCTCCAAACGTGGTGGGCCGTTTCCGATCCCCGCCCCCGGGAGGCACCGGGAGACTTCGACCGCAAACGCCCGATCGGAGCAGTTTAGATAATCCGGCGGGTGCTTGTCAACCGGTAAAATTATTATTTTATCCTAAGATATTAAATTGTTGTGCCGGACACGAAACGGGCCCCGGGGGGAGCGGCTCAGTTGCGCCCGGCTTGACCGAGAATCCGGGCCGGGCATTCCACCCCCGGGAGCGGGGCCGGGGGGGGCGGGTACGGCGGCCCCTCCGGCGGCGGCTCGGGGAAGCGCTCGCTGAAGATTAGCCCCTTGATCTCCTCGAGATACTGCGCGTGGCGCGAGAGGTAGAAGGAGAGCGGGCGCGCGAAGTTGGCGCCGAGGATCCCGTCGATGAACATCTGGCTGATCTCGCGCTGGCGCAGCAGCGTGTGCTGCGAGCTGGCGAGAATCTGGCGCTCGTCCTCGGAGAGCATCTGCACGAAGCGCCGCAGCGCGTGCCGCGCCCGCGGCTGGATCATCCAGAAATAGAGCAGGTCGAGGGCGTGGATCATGACGATTTTCTCGAGATCCCGGGCCTCGGCGTTCGCGCGGCGCTTGAGGTGGGGGGTGTGCTCGAGCACCGCGTAGGCTTCGAGGTCCGGGTAGAGGAGCTCGAGCTGCGCGTAGATGTCGAAGAGCTGATCGAACTTGATCTTGTAGTCGCGCAGCCGCTCGAGGATGTTGCGGTTGCGGTCGGCGAGGCCCTCGATGAAGCCCGCGACGATGTCCGAGGCCGTCTTGGAGATGACCGCGGCCCAGGCCTGGAGCTCGACGGCGGCCGGGGCCGCCCCCGTCCAGGCGAGCATCCCGCCGATGCCCGCGCTCAGCGCAAGCGCCACCGGGATGGAGAGGAGGCTGCGGAAGAGGTTTCCGTAGACCGCCGCCTTGGGGAGCCCCCGGAAAATATTGTGGCTCGCGAGATAGATCCCGTTGGCGAGCGCCATGCAGGCGTAGAGCGCGGCCGGGTGGGAGGCGACGGTGACCCCCAGTCCGCGGTCGAGGATGAGGGTCTTGACCAGCAGGTCGAGCAGCGGCACCGAGAAGCCGGTGAACATCAGCGAGTCGCAGATCCGGCTCCAGCTGACGTAATCGTGCCAGTTCATGAGCGGCGAGCGCCGGATCCCGCCCCCGCCGAGGACCGACTGCAGGATGTTGCGCAGCCCGGTGATCGCGAACCAGATGATCGCGCCCCCGTAGGCGAGGACCCACCGCTCCTTGGTCAGGGCGAAGGCGGCGAAGGCGGGGATGAAGCCGGCGAGCACCTTGAGCAGGTTTTTCAGCCGCGAGTCCAGGTAGAACCAGCGCCGCGCGGGCCGCTCGGGATCCGCTTCCGGTTCGAGGCGCAGCCCGTTGTCGATCGTGCGGCGCGCGCCGCCGAGCGGAACCAGGTTCCCCGGCGCCTCCAGGCGCGTCCCGGTCGGCTCCACGAGCCAGTGCTCCCGGTAGGAGCCGGCGCTCAGCAGCGCGAGCGGACCGGCGCCGAACAGGCGGTGCACGGCGCGGCCGAAGCGCGACAGGCGCCGGGTGGGCAGAAAGGTGAGCGTCTTCACGGCCGTCATGCGGACCGGAAAGATCTCGCGCTTCTCGCGCCGGATCTCCCGCCGCGCCCGGAGCGCGAGCGTCTCGCGGATGGCGAGCCCCATGCCGTGGAACTGGGGCGAGCGCCCGGTCGAGTCGCTGCCGATGCGGGCCTTGATCGGCCGGCTGGCGTAGAAGGCCTTCAGGGTTTCGATGTCGTAGAGGATCGCGGTGAGCTTCTCGATCCGCGAGGCGGTCTCGGGGCCCGGCTCCCGCGCGAGCCGGGAGATGATGCCGCGGATCAGCTGCTTCAGCTGGATCGCGCTGCCCTCGTTCATCACCTGCATGAGGTGCGAGATCTCGGCGATCCGGCCGGTCTTGCCGGCGGCGTAGTCCTTGAGGTTGAAGAGCTCCAGGCGGGTGATCATCCCCTGGCAGTCGTAGAGCAGCTCGAGGACGTCCTCCACGGCGAGATCGGTCAGGTTGAGGGTGACGCGGTACCCGGAGTGGAGCTGGGCGAGGCGGCCCAGGACCTCTGGCGGGGTGAGGCGCAGCAGCGCCGGCGCCTCGGGGTCCTCCCCGAGCCTCTCCGGGTAGCGGATCTGCGGGTTTCGCGCGGGGTCGAGGTATTCGTCGACCAGGGCGTCGAGGTCGGCGGCGTTCACGGCCTGCGCCCAGGCCCCGATCCGGCGGCGCTCCTCCGCGGGGGCGGCGGAGAGACTGGGCCTGAGGGCCGCCAGGCGCGCGGCGAGCGCCCGCAGGAGCTCGTTCGAAATGAACTTGGAGAGGTGCAGGCGCGACATCTGGCCGATGCCGACGAACGCGCGGAACGCGTCCCGGTCGATCGGGGGGAGCTCGACCTCCAGGCGGCGGTTGATCTCGAGGCGGTGCACGGCGTTGAACCGTTCGAGCAGGTCGAGGACGTGCGCCTGCTGATAGCGCGCGGCGGCCTGCCCCGCCTGCATCAGCGCCATCACCGCCGGCTCGGCGAGAAAGCACATGAAGGCCTGGGCGTCGGCGAAGCCGCGCGGCACCCAGATCAGCTGCACGGCCCGGCCGCGGAAGCGCGCCGGGTATTCGATGCCGATGCGCACATCGATGTCCAGGATCCGCGCGGCGGCGAAGAGCTCGGCGGCGAACCGGGGCTCGATGAAGCTGTAGTGGATGATGCGCAGGCGCCGGATCCCCTTGATCCAGGCGTCCATGAGGAGATGGGTGGAGGACTTGCGGCCCTTGGTGTTGACGTCGTGCACGTGGTCGTCGAAGGCGATCTGGTTCCACGCCTCGGGCATCTCGAGCAGGTGGTGGGCCTTGAGCATCCGGCGGACGACGCGCGGCCGGCCGGAGGCCGCCATGCGGAAATCGTGGGCGAGCTCAAGCTGCCGCTGCGGCCGGCCGTGCGCGCGCACGAGCTCCTTCATGATCTGCAGCAGCACGCGCGCCGTGTTCTTGGGAAGCGGCCCGACGGCCGCATCGATCACCTCGCTGCGCAGCGAGCGCAGCGCGTGGATGCGCTCGTCCACCCCCCCGATCTCAAGCGAGCTCAACAGCTGCGCCACGGCGTAGGCCGAGCGCAGCCCCTTGGTCTCCGCCATCTCCTTGATGCCGTTCGGATGGAAGAAGGGGTGGTAGCGCCGGCGCTCGAAGGAGGCGCGGCCGAGGGCGTCGTTGACGATCTCGATCAGCTCGTAGTCGCGGCGGTCGAACAGCACGCGCGGGATCTTCCACCGGCCCCCGGTCTTCATCTTCGCCCCGATCGCCTCCTCGCCCCCGCCCTCGCCCCGCGTGCCCCCCCCGCCGGCCGCCTCGGTCCGCGCCGCGGCGGGGCGCAGGGTGCGCTAACCGAATTCTAACACACTCCGCCGCGCCGATGGAAGGGTCCCGGCCGAGGGCGGGCGATTGCATTTTTCCGCCGGCCCGTCTATCTTCCGGCGAAAGGCCCCGGCCGGCCACGGACGGCGGCACGCGGCGGGGAGGCGGCATGCGGCTCACCAACAGGGAATTCGACCGGATCGTCCAGCGCGCCATCCGGCGCATCCCGGAGGAGATCCGCCGGCACCTCGCCAACCTTCTGATCACGGTCAAGGGCCGCCCGTCGCCGGAGATGCTCGCCGAGATGGACCTGCCGCCGGACGAGCCGCTGCTCGGGATTTTCTGGGGAGTCCCCCTGAACGAGCGCTCCGCGACCGAGCCGCCCCTCTACCCCGACACGATCTTCATCTTCAAGGAGCCGCTGGAGGAGATCTGCGAGACCATCGCGGAGCTCGAGGAGGAGATCGAGATCACCGTCGCCCACGAGGTCGCCCACTACATCGGCCTGAGCGAGGAGCGCCTGATCGAGCTCGGCTACGGATGAAGACGGCCGCCCGCGCCGCCTTGACACGCGGGGGGCCATTATGTGAGGATGATTGCTCCCGCGGGCGGCTTTCGTCCGCACGGCCGCCGCCCCCCTTCAATCGACCGCGAAAGGAGATCGACGATGTGCGAAAAATGCGCTGAAATCTCGCGACGGACGTTTCTCAAGGGGATCGCCATCGGCGGAACGGCGCTCGGCCTCGGCCTCGGCCTCGCCGACAGCCGGATCGCCGCGGCCGAGGCGACCAAGCTCAAGTTCAGCACCTGGCACCCGCCGCTCAGCCGCGAGGTGAAGACCGTCTGGACGCCCATGCTCGACGAGCTCAAGAAGGCGAGCGGCGGGAACCTCGACTACACGCTGTACGCCGGCGGGGCGCTCGGCAAGGCCCCCGAGCACTACGACATCGTCGCCAAGGGCCTGGCGGACCTCGGCTACTTCACGGCGACCTTCACCCCGGGCCGCTTCCCGCTGACCGATGTGCTCTCGCTCGCGGTCTGGGTGGACGGCAAGGACCTCGCCGCCGACATCGGCAACGCCGTCTACGGCCGGATCCTGAAGGACGAGTTCAAGGACGTGAAGGTCCTCGAGCTGAACGGCTGCATCCAGTCCTTCATCTGGACCAAGAAGCCGGTCGCCAAGATGGACGACCTGAAGGGGATGAAGATCCGCACCCCCGGCGGGCACCAGACGAACTACGTCAAGGCGCTCGGCGCCGAGCCGGTCTTCATGCCCCCGGGGGACGTCTACATGGCGATCGAGACCGGCACGATCGACGGGATCGTCACCTGCCCGCCGATCATCCTCGCCTTCAAACTCCACGAGGTCGCGAAATACGGGGTCAGGACCACCTTCGGCTGCGTCTCCGAGGGGACGGTCATGAACATGGCCGCCTGGAACAAGCTGCCCGAGGAGCAGAAGCAGCTCGTCGACAAGCTCTGCGCCAACCCCTTCCGCACCGCCGGCGGTCTCACCCGCAGCGAGTACCCGAAGCTGATCGAGGAGATCGGAAAGGGCGGGGTCCAGATGGTCGAGCTCTCCAAGGAGGAGTCCGGCCGCTGGTTCGCGCAGTTCCAGGAGGTGACCCGCAAGTGGGTCGCCGACCTCGAGGCGAAGGGGCTGCCCGCCAAGAAGGCGGTCGCGATCATGAACGAGGAGTGCGAGAAGCGCAACATCGAGCTGGTGGCCTGCCCGCCGGAAATGAAGAAAGTGTGATCGTTCGGCGGCGGCCCCCCTTTCCCCGGCGAGGCCGGCGGCGAGGGGGGCCGCGCATTTCTGAACCGCCCCCGGCGGCGCGCGGGGGCAGCGGAGGCGCATGAGCGGTTTCGAGCGGTTCCAAAAGGCCGTCCGCCGCGCGAGCTACGGCCTGTGCTTCGCCGGGATGCTTTTCGCCATCCCGCTGATGCTGCTCACGGTGGCCGACGTCGTCGGCCGCTCCTTCTTCAACAAGCCGATCCCGGGGAGCTTCGAGCTCTCGGAGTACATGCTGGCCACGATCGTGCTGCTCGGCGCGGCCTACACCCAGCAGGTCAAGGGCCACGTGGGGGTCGACTTCCTCACCCGCCGCCTCGGGGCGCGCGCGCAGGCCGCGCTGCAGGCGCTCACCACCGCGGCGGCGCTCGCCGTCGTCGCCGTCATGATCTGGCAGGGGTTCCTGGATGCGAGCCAGGAGCGGGCCGTCTCCGACCAGCTCCGGATCCCCCAGTGGCCCTTCAAGATGCTGGTCGCCGTGGGCGGGGCCGTGCTTTGGCTCGAGCTCATGGTGG
Source organism: uncultured Desulfatibacillum sp. (assembly GCA_964573635.1). Taxonomy (GTDB): domain Bacteria; phylum Desulfobacterota; class Desulfobacteria; order Desulfobacterales; family SpSt-501; genus SpSt-501. Next base: position 72,594 of record CAZNKG010000013.1, read on the forward strand.
ACCTCATCGCCGCGGTGCGCGCGGCCGGCGGGAGGGCATGATGGACCCGGTCGCTGTCGGCCTTCTCGGCTGTGCCGCGCTGCTCATCCTGCTGCTGATGGGCATGCCGATCGCCTTCATGATGATGCTGGTGGGGCTGGCGGGCATCTGGGCGCTTTCGTCGCTTGCGGCGGCGCTGCCGGTCGTCGCCAAGACCCTCTACGGCGTCACCGCGCACTACCCCTACACCATCATTCCGCTTTTCATCATCATGGGGAGCTTCGCCGGCGCGGCCGGCATCACCCGCGAGCTCTACGCGACCTTCGACAAGTGGTTCCGCCGCCTGCCGGGCGGCCTGGGGGTCGCCACCATCGCGGCCTGCGCGGGGTTCGCCGCCGTGAGCGGCTCCTCGGTCGCCGCCTCGGCGGCCATGGGCAGCGTCGCCCTCCCGGAGATGCGCCGCTTCGGCTACGCGCCGAAGCTCGCCACGGGGGTCGTGGCCGCCGGCGGGACGCTCTCCTTCCTCATCCCGCCGAGCCTGGGCTTCGTCGTCTACGGCATGCTGACCGAGCAGTCGATCGGCAAGCTCCTCATCTCCGGCATCCTCCCCGGGCTGCTGCTCGCGGGCGCCTACGCCGCGGTGGTGGTGGGCTGGGCGCTCATCGACCCCCAGGTCGCCCCCGCCTCCCCCGAGCGGGTGCCGCTCCGGGAGAAGCTCGCCGCCCTGAAAGGGGTCTGGGAGACGGCGCTCGTCTTCTTCCTCGTCATGGGCGGGATCTACCTGGGCTTCATCAACCCGACCGAGGCCGGCGCCGTGGGGGCCTTCGCGCTCTTCATGATCGTGCTGATCAAGGGGCGGCTCACCTGGAGCGCGGTCCGCGGCTGTCTCCTCGAGTCGACGCGCATCACGGTGATGGTGCTTTTTCTCGTCGCCGGCGCGACCGTCTTCAGCTACTTCCTGGCGCTCTCCACCATCCCGACCCAGGTGTCGGGGTGGATCGCGGGCCTGGCGGTGTCGCGCTACGTCGTGCTCGCGATCATCATCGGAATCTACTTCGTCCTGGGATGCTTCCTCGACTCGGTCTCGATGATGGTGCTGACGCTGCCGGTCGTCTTCCCGGTCGTGGTGGCGCTCAACTTCCACCCCATCTGGTTCGGCGTGGTGGCCGTCCTCATGATGGAGGCCGGACTGATCACGCCCCCCGTGGGGCTGAACGTCTACACGCTCGCCGGGGTGGCGAAGGACGTCCCCATGGCCGAGATCTTCAAGGGCGCGACCCCCTTCCTGATCGCGATCATGGTCTCCGCCGTGCTCATGACGGTTTTCCCCAAGATCGCGCTCTACCTCCCCAGCCTCATGGGGCGCTGACCGGCGGCGGGGAAAAAGGGCGCCGGCCGCAGGCCGCGGCGCGCGGCGCTACCGCAGCCCGTCCTGCTTCTGCGCCTCGGAGATCTTCAGGCCGCCGACCCGCGGGTGGGGGCGCCCGCAGTCGGTCACGACGAGCGCGACGACGATCTCGTCGGCCCGCGGGGCGTCCGGCACCCGCACGGCCATGGCGTCGAAGTGGGAGCGCACGAAGGCGGCGTCCTTGTAGTTGATCGGAACGTCGATCTCGGTTCCCATGCCGCCCACTTTCTTGGCCGAGGGGATGAGCGACTTGCCCCCGCCGACCGCGTTGCGGAACGGGGTTCCCAGCTTGGGGTGCAGGATCGCCGCGGCGTGCTCGCGCTCGCCCGCCTCGCCCACGATGGCCGCCTTGCCGTAGTTCTCGACCTGCTCGGGCTTGATCCCGAGGGCCGCGACGGCCCGGCGGCCGAGGATCCCGCCGAGCTCCTCGCCGATGTCGATCAGCGGGGCGAGGTCTTCGACATAGCGCCCGGCGAAGGGATTCCGGATCACGGCGACGGCCGCCGCGCGCTTTCCCGGCGGATCCACCTTCCGGCCGCCCTCCTCGTGGATCTCCTCGACGATGGTCACGTACCTGCGGACTGCGAGCATGTGCACCTCCTGAATGGTTTGACGGGTTGCAGGCGAACCGGCCGCGCCCGGGGATGCGGACCGGCCGGGCGCCGCGCGGCGAAAGCCCGCCCGGCGCTCACCCGCTCAGCCGGGACGCGATCGCGGGGGTCGCCGCCGAGCGCCCCTGCACCGACACGAAGGCCCCGACAATCACCCCGGCCGCGGCGAGCTCCCCGGCGCGGCGCAGGGCCTGGTCGAGCGCCCGGGCGGCGGCCGCCTCGGGGAGACGCCCGACGCGGCGGGTGACGAGCAGCCCGGCGATGTCCGTGTGGGGGTCGAGCCGGGAGGCCTCGGCGCGCTCGACCGCCGGGTCCTCCACGAAGCTCGCGTTCGCCACCGCGGTGGCGGCGGCGTCGGCGACGGCGGCGTCGGCCGCCGCGACGACGGCCGCATCGGCGACGCCGCGGGTGAGGCTCCGGCCGCCCAGGCCGCTCGTCGCGACCCCCCAGGCGCTCGGCCCGGCTTCAAGCGTCAGGACCCGCGCGATCGCCGCCGAGTCGACGCGCGTGCGGATCCCCACGGTCACGGGCTCCGCCTCGCGGTTGCGCACGGCGATGTCGCCCCCGTTTTCGACGATCACCCGGCGCATGCCGCGGCCGGCGAGCAGATCGGCGACCGCATCGGCGATCGTTCCGGCCACCGCCGCCATGGGGCCGAGGTCCGCATCGCCCACCGCGCGGACGGCGGCGGCCATCTTGAGCGTGAGCGGGTCCCGCAGCCCGGCCCACTGCGGGCCCCGTGCGCGGTCGAGAAGCGGCCGCTCGGCCGCAATCCGCTCGAGGAACCCCACGGCCGCATCGGCGGCGCGCAGGCACTCGCCGGTCTGCGGCACCCGGCCGAGGCGGGCAAAGATCGTCAGGCGCATCGGGCCGCAGGCGACGAGGACCCCGCCGCCGGGAAGGCGATGGACCGCTTTCTCATAGCCCATCCGGCGCCTCGCGATCTCAGCCGGGGCCCGGCGCGGGGCGCGGTTCGACGGCCGCGAAGGGCCGCATCGCCCCGACGTGCCCGCCCATGGCCGCATACTCCTCCACCCGCAGCGTGTACTCGATGGGGCAGATGGTGGCCGGGGTCGGGGTCCAGTAGAAGAAGCCTTTGGCCACCCGCTGGACATCCACCAGGAAGTTGATCCCGCCGCCGGGAAGGATGTAGGCCGGCGCGCCCCCGACGGTCAGGACGGCCCGGCCGGCGTGGACGGCGCGGGTGAGGCGGATGGGGTGGCGGGTCACCCCGGCGCGGGCGCTCCCGCCCGCCCCCCCCATGTAGACCGCCGAGACGAGCGACGGCTCGCAGCTCTCCCGGATCGCCGCGAGCGCCGCGCGGCAGGCCGCGGTGAGCGGCACCGCGGCGAGCGCGCCGTTTTCGGCGACCTCGAAGAGGGCGGCGTTCACCCCCGTGGTCTCGGTGACGAGGATGCGCAGGCCGGGCCGGGCGACCGTCATGTCGACGCCGCGGATGACCGCCTCCGGCGCGGTGATCGACGTCCCGCCCCACCCCGGGCCGTGGTCGCCGAAGTAGCGGCCGGGCGTGCTCTGCCGGAAGACGAGGCTCACCCCGGAGGGCTTCGCCCCCGCGTAGCGCCCGGCGGCGTGCTCGCTCATCAGGCCGGTCAAGTGGCTGTCGAGAACGATCACCTCGTCGGCCGCCTCCTGGAAAAGCGGGGCGAAGAGGCCCAGGGTCGCGCTCCCGCAGCCGACGCGCATGCTGCGCGGGGTGCGGCCGTCGATGACCGGAGGGCGCCCCACCTGGAGCTCGAGGCGGCTGCCGCCCGCGACCCGGAGCTTGACCGGCTTCGCGTTGGCGATGTCGACGATCGTCCGGGCGGCGATCATCCCGTGCGGGCCGGTGAGCGCGTTCACGCCGCCGATCGAGAGCATCTTCGCGCCGTACTGCTCGGTGGCGACCATGCCGACCGGCCGCTTGCCGGCGTAAACCGGCGCGCCTTCCTCCCCGATGCCGATGTCGGTGTCGATTTTGACCATGATCCCGCTGTAGCTCAAGGGAGCCTCGGTCACGACGGTGACGACGTCGACGCCGTTCCGCCGGCCGCTCACGATGACCGGGGCGGGCTTGCAGTCGGGGTAGGTGGTGCCGGCGCCGATGGCCGTGACGAGCGGCCGGCGCAGCGCCTCCTCCGGCTCGGGGCCGACCACGGCGGCGACCTCGCTGAACGCGTGCAGCGGCGTCAGGCGTTCGAGCCCGCCGTCCGCATGGCGGTAGCGCTGGCAGGCGCCGATCTGGCCCTTCGGGATGCGGCAGCGGATGGGGCAGGCCTCGCAGGTCAGCCCTTCGGCGCGCGCCGCCGGCTCCGCGCGGATGGCCGCCTCGGGGCAGACCCGCCGGCAGGCGCCGCACTCGACGCAGGCCTCCCCGATCGCGGCTTTTCGGCGCTTGAGCCTCACGGCGGCGACGGGGCAGTCCATGACGCAGGTGCCGCAGCCGCTGCACTTTTCGGTGTCGACGATCATCGGCATGCGCGCCCCCTCCCCCGGCGGAGACTCAGCCGGCTTGGACGACCGCCTGGCGCGCCGGCGGCGGCGTGTTGCGGCTCGTGCGGACGACGATCCTGCCGTCCACCAGGACGAGCGCGATCCCCGGGTTGTCGCCGGCGGCGATCGCGCCGAGCGCGTCCTTGCCGACCGAGCCGAGGGGGGCATCCATGACCACGAGGTCCGCCTCCCGCCCCTCGGCGATCACCCCGCGGTTGAGGCGGTAGACCCGCGCCGTGTTGCCGGTCGCCATGCACAGCGCCTGCTCGGGGGTGATGGGGGCGAGCCCCGCCAGCATGTTCAGCACCCGCAGGACCCCGAGCGGCACGACCCCGGTTCCGGAAGGGGCGTCGTTGCCGATGATGACCCGGTGCACGGCCTTGTGGCGCACGATCCGCTCGGCGGCTTCGACCAGGACCTTGGGGTTGCCGCAGTGCACGAACTCGAGGGCCAACTGGGTCTGGGTGATGAGCTTCTCGACCTCTTCCATCGAAACGGCGGTCGGCCCGCCGTTCAGGTGGGAGACGATGTCGGGGTCCGCCGCGAGCACGTCGGCGGCGGTCACCGTGGAGCTCCCCGGAATCGAGGTGCCGCCGGTGTGCATCATCACGACCATGCCGTGGCGACGCGCCCAGCGGACCATCGGGGCGGCCTCCGCCGGGGTCTTGATCGACCCCAGGCCGATCTCGCCCACGACGCGCACCCCCTGCCGTGCGAGCTCCTCGAAGTCGCTCTCGACGAGCCCCTTTTCGAGAATCAGGGCGCCGCCGATCACCTTCATGCCCCCCGGCCGGAAGGCCGCGAAGGATTTGGCCGCGAGCACGGCGAGGGCTTTCGTGCCGGCCGGGTCCTTGGGCCGCCCGGGAAGGTGCACCTCGCCGGCGGAAATGGCGGTGGTCACGCCGCCGTGGACCTCGCTCTCGAGGAAATCGACCTGCTTCTGCCGCGGGGTGAAGTCCCCCAGGACCGGGTGCACGTGCGAGTCGATCAGCCCCGGGGTGAGCGTCATGCCGGCGCAGTCGATCACCGCCTCCGCCGCGCCCTCGTCCATTTCCTTGAGGAACCCCACCCGGCGGATGAGGCCGTCCTCGACCCAGACGGCGTCCGCATCCAGGATCGGCCGCTCGATGTTGCCGCTGACGAGGGTCCCGATGTTCTTCAACAAGAGGTTTCGCGCCATGCCGTCACCTATTGCGGTTGGGGGTTTGAGATCGGGCGGCCGCCTCCGGCCCTACACCCATCTCGCCGTTACGGTCTTCTCGTCCATGAACATCCGCATCGATGCGAGCCGCGACTTGGCGGTGCCGAGGAACGAGGCGCGGCGCGAGCCGAGCGGGAAGAAGGCGTAAGGCTGGGCGACGCCGACGTTCACGCCGACGTTGCCGACGTTCACCTCGCGGATGAACTGGCGCGCGTGGCGACCGCTCTGGGTCATGATGCAGGCCGAGTGGCCGAGGTTCGTCTTGGTGTTGATCCACTCGATCGCCTGCTCGAGGCTCTCCCCGCGCAGGAGGGCGGCGACCGCGCCGAAAGCCTCCTCCTTCGCGCTCGGCATGTCGGGGTCGGCGCCCTCCAGGATCGTGGGGCCCATGAAATAGCCCTTCGGGAGCTCCGCCGGCCGTTTCTCCCGGCCGTCCAGAACCATCCGGCAGCCGTCCTGGAGCGCCTGATCGATCCAGCCGCGCACCTTCTCCATGCCGTCGCGGGTGGTGTAGGGGCCCATCTCGACCTGGGGGTCCAGCCCGTAGCCGAGCGTCATCCTGGCCGCGGCCTCCCGGAAGCGGGTCTTCACCTCGTCGTAGATCCCCCCCAGGACGACGACGTTGTCGACCCCCAGGCAGCGCTGGCCGGTCATGCCGAAGCAGGCGCGCAGCATCCAGGGCACCGCGCTGTCGAGGTCGGCGTCGGGCATGATGACGAGCAGGTTCTTGCCGTTGCCGTTGATCGAGGAGCGCTTGCCGAGCCGGCCGCACTGCTCGAAGAGCTCCCAGCCCGCGCGGTTGGAGCCGATGAACCCCACCCCCTGGATGGCCGGGTGCTCCAGGACCATCCGGTTGATCGTCCGGCCGCCGTGGATCATGTTGATGACCCCTTTCGGAAAGCCCGCCTCGAGCGCGACGCGGTTGACCATCTCGGCGGCCACCGGGTCCTGGCGGCTCGGGCTGATCACGACCGTGCAGCCGGCGGCGAGCGCGTAGGGGACGAAGGACGACCAGGCGTGCATCGGGATGTTGCCCGGGGTGACGATCAGAAACGCCCCGACCGGCTCCCAGTAGAGATATTCGTCGATCCCGCCGGCGAGGTTCAAGATGCCGGCGTTCTCCTTCACCAGGCCGTAGACCGCCGAGCAGGCGCTCTCGATGTTCTCGAGCACGCGGGAGAGCGTCCCCCTGGCCTCCTCGATCGTGCGGCCGTGGTCCTGGACGAGGACCCGGCAGAGCATGTCGTAGTGTTCGCGGAACTTGGCGTGCATGGAGAAGAGCATGTAGGCCCGGTCGCGCATGGAGACGTTCTTCCACGACTGGAACGCGCGCGCGGCCGCCGCCACGGCGGCCTCGGCCTCTTCGCGGGTCGCCTGGGGCAGCTCGGCGATCGGCTCCCCCGTGGCGGGGTTGGTATCGGTTTCGACGACGGTCGAGCGGGAATCGACCCACTCGCCGTCGATGAGCAGCTTCAGCCGGCCGTAATGCGTTTTAACTTCGGGGTGCTGCATGCGCTGCCTCCTGGGTTCGGATCGGGGGGTTGGCGTCGCGCGGGGGCGCCGCGCGCCGCAGCATCTGCGCCGCCAGCCCCTTGAGGACGTGCTCGCGGGTGAGGCGCTCCGCCCGGGCGAGGTCCCGGCGGGCGATGGCGGTTAAAATCTCGCGGTGGTAGCGGCAGGATTCTTCCAGCCGGCCGCGGTCGCCGAGCGAGCGGTAGGCCATGCGCTTGACCTGCCGGTTGAGCGACTGCATCAGCTTGCGCAGCCGGCCGTGGCCGGCGATGGCCGCGGTGGTCTCGTGGAAGAGGCCGTTCAGCTCTTCGTAGCGGATGATGTCCGGCTCGCGCCGCCCGGCGACGAGCGCCTCCATCTGCCCCACGATGCGCGCGAGCTTTTCGATCCCGCCCGCGCCGTCCGCCTCGATCGCCAGCCGCACGGCGAGCGTGTAGAGAGCGATCTTGAGCGTGTAGATCTCCCAGACGTCCGCCTCGCAGATCTCGGCGACGAAGACCCCCCGGCGCGGCTCGCGGCGCACGAGGCCGTCGGCCTCCAGGATTTTGAAGGCCTCGCGCAGCGGCGGCCGGCTGATGCCGAGCCGCTCGGCGAGCTCGAGCTCCTTGATCTTCTGGCCGGGCTTGAGCTTGCCCTTGACGATCATGTCTTCGAGGCGCTTGGCGGCGGCATCGACGATGGAGTGGACTTTCATGGGCGGATCCCGGGGGCGTCGGGCGGACGAAGGCCGCCGCCATGGTGTCTTTTGTTTATTGTCTACAATTCAATTCCGGGCGCTGTCAACCCCTCCCGAAGCGCACCGCGCCGGGCGGCCGCTATTGCTTTCGACCGCTTCCGGGATTAGGATCTCCTTATCACCACACACCCCCCACCCCCACGCTTCACGCAAGGAGGCGTCCATGGGCGCGAGCGACCCGAGCCTGCGGCGGACGGAGCCGATCTTCCAACTCAAGACCCCCATCCTCTTCGCCCACCGCGGCGGCGCGCGCGAGGTCCCCGAGAGCACGCGGCGGGCGTTCCGCTTCGCCCTCGAGCGCGCCCGCGCGGAGGTGCTCGAGCTCGACATCCAGCTCACCGCCGACGGCGAGATCGTCGTCTGGCACGGGCCGGATCTCGACAACGTGCGCATCGCCGGGATTCCCGACCATCCGGCCGCGCGGCCGCGGAACCGGATCTACGACTTCACCTGGGCGGAGCTCGACGGAAAGGCCTGGGTGGCGGACCCGGTCGACGGCGGCGCGCCGGATCTCTCCGCGGTCCCGGCCGAGGAGGAGCGCCGCCTGATGCGGCTGGCCGACTTCCTCGCCGCGTTCCCGGGAACCCCGCTCAACATCGAGATCAAAGACTCGTTCCTGCGCAAAGTGAACGACACCGACCGCAAGGGGCTGACGCACCACCTGCGGGTCTTGACCGACCTGCTGGTGAATGCGGGCGGCGGCCGCACCATCGTGGTGGTCAGCGCGGTCGGCGAGATCATCGCGGCGTTCCGCGCGATGAACGGTGATGCCTTCCCCACCGGGCTCTCCTTCAAGGAGCAGCTCTGGCTCCAGGCGGTGGGCCCGCTCTTCGACATGCGCCGCCGCGCGCTCGAGACCTCCTACAGCGAGCTCGCCGCAAGCCGCGTCATCATCGACGCCGTGCGCCGCAGCGGCGGGGCGACCTTCGTCTTTCTGACCGAGTTCGGCCCGCTTCTGCCGGCGATCGACGCCCAGCCGGGCCGCCCCTCGCGCCGGGAGCTCTTCGCCATCCTCGACCGGGGGGTGGACGGGATCATGACCGACCGGCCCAAGCGGGTGCGCAAGCTCATGGACGAGTGGATCGCCGCCCACTGACGGCGCGAGGAAGGAGAAGAACGATGGCGCTCAAAGCCTGGATGCCCGCATGCGCCCTGCTGCTCTCCGGCTGCATCATCGTCCACCAGATCGAGCCGAAGTTCGACAAGGACGGGACGGTGAACATCAACATCCGCACCGACTCGGACGACCCCAACGTGAACGTCGCGGTCGACGACGTCATGGTGACCTGGGATGAGCTGAAGTCCCTGATGGAGATGAAGAAGAGCGGCGCGCCGCCGGCCGCCGCCAAGGCGACGAGCGAGGCGGCCTCCCCGGCCCCGGCCGCGGCCGAGTCAGCGCCGGCGGCGGCGGCCGCCGCCCCGCCGCCCGCCGGGCCCATGACCCACTCGGTCCAGGTCGGCGCCTTCCTGGTCGCCCAGAACGCCCGCGAACAGGCGGCCGCGCTCTCCGCGCGCGGCTACCCGGCCGGCATCCTCGCGGTCGCGGACGCCAAGGGCCGCACCTGGCACCTCGTGCGCATCGGCGACTTCCCCTCCGCCGAAGCGGCCCAGGCGAAGGCCGCCGAGTTCAGCCGCACCGAACGGATCCCGGCCGCGGTGCGCCCCTACGGCCGCTTCTGACGGGATCAGCCCGCCGGCTGCTCGGCCACCGCCTCGCGCACCGCCTGCACGGCCACGTTGAGGCGCGTGTAGGCCATGGCGAGCCCCACCATGTCCGCCAGCACGCCGAGCGAGTCGAGATCGCGCCGGGAGATGTTCCACGGCGCGTGATGGTAGAGCCTGAGCGCGCCGACCACCTGGCCCTGCAGGTTCACCGGCAGGGAGACGATGGCGCGGATCCCCTCGGCGCGGGCCGCCTGCGGGTATTGCAGCGCCTTCGATTTTTCGATGTCGGCGATGACGACGGGCTTGTTCTTGGCGTTGGCGGCGACGCTCTTCTTCGACAAAAGCGGGCCCTTGTTGAGGTAGCGGACGCTCAGGCCGAAGCTGCCGACGATCTCCAGCTCGGAGGTGCCCGGGTTGAGGGCGAAGACGCTGCACCCCTTGATCCCCAGGGCGGCCACGAGGAGCTGCGCGAGATAGGCGCTCATGGCGTCGAGCGAGTCGGCGCGCGCGATGGCGCGGGTGACGGTCTTGAACAGGTCGATGTCGATTTTCTCTTCGATGCGCATGGTCCCTTTTCCTTTCAGCCTCCGCCGGGGTTCAGGAAACCAGACAGATCGTCACGTTTTTCAGCGCCGAAATCAGCTTGGCGTGGACGCTGCCGGTGAACAGCTTCCCGATCCGGCCGGGGCGCCGGCTGAGCACGATGCAATCGAATTTCCGGGCGCCGTGCAGATCGACGATCTCGCCGGCGATGTCCTTGCGCCGCGGCTTGAAAATCTCCTTGACCGCGCCCTTGTCGAACCCGCCGTCGATCAGGCGGCGCTTGACGCCCTGGAACTCCTGCTCGAGCTCCGTGATCTTGGAGCGCAGGTAGGCCATCCCGCCCTGGAGCCGGTCGGTCACTTCCTGGCTTTGGACCTCGATCGCCGGCAGCGTCTGGTAGGCGTGGAACAGGGTGACCTCGACGCCCTTCTGATGGCCGAAGGTCTGCAGGGCGAACTCCAGGGCCTTGCGGTCGGCTTCCGAAAAATTGTACGGCAGCAGCACTCTCCGGGTGCCCATCGACAGCCTCCTTTCGCGGCAGGGGGATTGGCCCCGGCGCGTTCCCCCGCCGCGGGCGGTCGAACGGCGGGTCGCCGCGGCGCGATGCGCCGGGAACTTATTTACTATGTAATGACTTAAACCCGATCCCGGCCGGTGTTGTCAACATAAAAGACCGGCGGTCGCCGCCGCCGCCGATGAGACCGGCCGCGGCGCAGCGGGGCCCTCACTCCAGGACCCCGCAGGCGATAAAGGCGTCGAGGTCGACGGCGCCTCTCCAGGCGTTCAGCCGCGGGTGGCGGCTGCCGCGCACGATGGCGGTCCCCGAGGCTTCGCTGCGCGTGAAACACAGAACCTGGGCGGGATCGGCGCGGCCGACGATCAGCGGCGAGTGGCTGGCGCAAAGGATCTGGACCGCGGGCACGGAGGCGAGCGCCGCGAACAGCGTCTCGACCGCGCGCGGGTGGATCCCGTTTTCGGGCTCCTCGATCAAGTGGATGCCGTTCAGGCCCGGGAGGAACGCCGGCAGGGTGAGCGCGAGCAGGCGCAGCGTCCCGTCGGAGACCAGCCAGGAGGGAACCTCGAGCCCGCCGCGGTAGGCGAGGACGAGGTGGCGGTGCCGGTCCGCCTCCCGCTCGACCGTCTGGATCGCGCAAAGCTCCGGCAGGCAGCTGCGCAGGTGGGCCACCCAGCGCCCGAGGCGCTCCGGATGGCTCCTTTCCAGCCCGGCCACGATCCACGGCAGGTTGGAACCGTCCGGAAGCAGCCCGGCCGGAAGACCGGGCGGGCTCGGCCGCCGCAGCCGGTCGACGCGGAGCGCGATGCGCTGGACCCCCTCCATCAAGAGCCGCTTGAACCAGGTCGCGGCGGGAAAGCGGCTCTCGTCCTCCGGCAGGTTTCCCAGGGCCGAGCGGCCCGGCCCGAGCCGGAACAGGCCGTTCCAGCCGGAGGTTTCCGCGAAGTAATAGTCGTTTCCGGACTCCTGGACCTTGTTGACCACCTTGCGCCAGCCGGGGGGCGTCTTGCCGCCGGGAGGCCGCAGCAGGCTCGCGCGGGGCGGGCCGGGCTCCGCGAACAGCCCCCCTTGAACCGCCGCCGGCTCGACGGGCGGCTTCGATTGGAGCCACAGAGTCTCGGCGAGCAGGGAGACCTCGCCGTCGCTTTTGGCGCCGACCGCCACCTCGTAGCGGCAGGCGTCGTAGCCCTCCCCGCGGAACTGCTTCCGGACGGCGGCGGGGATCGACGCCTCGACGGCGAGCTCGAAGCGCTCCCCCCGGCGCATCCAGTTGAGCAGCGCCGGGTCCGGAGAGCGCGGGGCGATCATGAGGCGCGGATCGCCCCGGACCGCCCGGGCGGGGCCGGCCCGCAGAAGGTCCCCCAGGAAGGCGACCGCGTCGAGCAGGCTCGATTTGCCGCTGCCGTTCGGGCCGACGAGGATTTCGAACCGCCCGAGCGCGACGTCGACATCGCGCAGCGACCGGAAGCCCAATGCCTCGATGCGCTGGATCATCACGCCCCCCCGGGCCGCCCGCGGCCGCCGCTCCCCCCGGATCCTCCCCTATCACAGCGACCCCTCTTCGGCAAACCCCGGCCGGCCGCCGGCGGGCAGCACGCCGCGCCGGGGTTTCCCGCTTGACCGCCGAAGCCCATTTGACCTAAATCAATGGCACCGTCCAGGAAGTCGGTTACTTTCCTTTCCAACGGATTGCGCCCTGAAGGCCTCGGCCCGTCCGCCGCAAGGCTGCTCGCCCCGCGAGCCGCGACGGCAACCGGACGGCGGCCAGCAGTCCGGGGAGGTGACCATGATTCCTGCCGCACGCTTCCGACCGCCCCGCGCCGCGCTCTGCGGCCGCGCACGCGCCCGCTTCGCTCCACCGCCATCCACCGCCGCGGCTTCGGGGCGGTCTTTGCCCCCGGGGCAGCCGTCCGGCCGCCCCCGGGGGCGGCTTCACCGCGCTGAACCCCCAATGAAAGGAGTCCTGAAATGTCTCTGAACTCTCTTAAATGGGCTGCCATTCTCTGCTTCGTCGTGGGCATGGCGATCCTGCTCGGCGGCGGGGTCAGCATGCAGAGGGACCTTCCGCCCTATCCGGGAAAGGTGGTCGACTCCAGCGGCAAGCTCCTCTTCCAGAAAGCCGACATCCTCGCCGGACAGGACATTTACCAGCGCTACGGCCTCATGGACCAGGGGGCGGTCTGGGGGCACGGCACCCAGCGGGGCCCGGAATTCTCCGCCGCCTCCCTGCACCTGCTCGCCGAGGCGGTGGGGGACCACTTCGCCCGCAAGGACTTCGGCAAGCCCTACGCCGGGCTGAGCGACGTCGAGCGGGGGATGATCGACGTCAAGATCAAGCACGAGATCAAGCCCAACCGCTATGACGCCGCCACCGACACCCTGACGCTCACCGCCGCCCAGGTCGAGGGGTTCGAGCGGGTCCGGATGCATTGGGATACGATCTTCAAGCAGGGCGAGCAGCGCTACGGATTCCTGCCCGACACCATCGCCGACCCGGAGCACCGGCTCCAGGTGGGGCGCTTCTTCTTCTGGACGGCCTGGGTCGCCTCGACGCTTCGGCCGGGCAAGGACTACACCTACACGAACAACTGGCCGGCCGACCGCCGGGTGGGCAACGTCGCCTCCACGGAGTCCTATTTCTATTCCATCGCCGGCATCCTCGCCCTGCTCGTGGTGCTCGGGCTCTTCGTCTACTGGGTGCACCGCCACGGGATCTGGTACGGCGCGCCCAAGGGGGTGGCCCTGGCCGAGAAGCTCGTCGACATGCCGCTTACCCCGAGCCAGTTCAAGGCCGCCAAGTTCTTCGTCGTCGTCATCATGCTCTTCCTCGTGCAGACGAGCTTCGGCGGCCTGCTCGCCCACTACACGATCCACCCGGGCAGCTTCTTCCTGCCCTATGTCGCGCAGATCATCACCTACAACTGGGCCAAGACCTGGCACCTGCAGCTGATGGTCTTCTGGATCGCGACGACCTGGCTCGCCTCGGCGATCTATCTCGCCCCCATCATCGGCGGCAAGGAGCCCGCCCGCCAGGGGCTGCTCGTCCAGCTGCTCTTCGTCGCCGTGCTGCTCGTCGCCGTCGGCAGCCTCGCCGGCGAGGTGCTCGGCATCAAGGGGAAGCTCGGCGACTGGTGGTTCTGGCTGGGGCACCAGGGCTGGGAGTTCCTCGAGCTCGGCCGCCTGTGGCAGATCCTGCTCTTCGGCGGGTTGATCTTCTGGCTGCTCGTCGTCTACCGCGCCGTCGGCAGCCACCTCTCGGCGCACAAGGACGAGTTCAGCCAGCTCATCTGGTTCTACGTCTTCAGCGCCGTCCTGGTGGTGGGCTTCTTCGGCTTCGGCCTCTTCTACGGCCGCGGGTCGCACCTGACGCTCGCCGACTACTGGCGCTGGTTCGTGGTCCATCTCTGGGTGGAGAGCATCTTCGAGTTCTTCGGCATCGCGGTCATCGCGCTCCTGATGGTGGCGATGGGGCTCGCGACCGCCGCCTCGGCGCTGAAGGTCGCCTACTTCTCGGCCGCGATCACCTTCATCAGCGGCATCGTCGGCACCGCCCACCACTACTACTGGTACGGCGGCCCCTCCTTCTGGGTCGGCTGGGGGGCGATCTTCTCCTCCATGGAGCCCGTGCCGCTGATCACCCTCGTGGTGCGGGGCCTGAAGGAGTATTCCGACATCCGCAAGCAGGGCCGCGAGTTCAGCTACAAGTGGCCCATGTACTTCCTGGTGGCCGCCTCCTTCTGGAACTTCCTGGGGGCCGGGATCTTCGGCTTCGTGATCAACCTGCCGATCGTGAACTACTACGAGCACGGCTCCTATCTCACCATGCATCACGGCCACACCGCGATGTTCGGCACCTACGGGATGCTCTCCATCGCGCTGCTGCTCTTCTCCTGGCGGGGGCTGGTCGAGAAGGCCTACTGGAAGGACGGGATCCTGAAGCTCTCCTTCTGGGGGCTGAACGGCGGGCTCTTCCTCATGGCGATGGGCACCCTGATGCCGGTCGGGCTGGTCCAGACCTGGATCGCCTTCCGGGACGGCCTGTGGATGGCGCGCAGCGCGGACTTCTTCGAGCGCGGCGAGATCGTCGTCCTGGGGACGCTGCGGGTCATCCCGGACCTCATCATCATCTGCCTGGGGGTCCTGCCGCTCGCCTGGTTCCTGATCACGACCTACCCGCGCCTGAAGGCCGCGACCATCGCGGACGGGGAGTCGGTCTGGAAGCGTCTGGGCATCGAGCTCTAGACGCCGCGCCCCGCCCGCCCCGCCGACAACGCCCGGGGCCGACCCCGGTCCCGGGCGTACCCCGCCCCCCTGCGGCTTCCGCCGCCGGGCCGATCGATTGCGCCGCAAGGTTTTCTTTGAGATTCCACCGCGCGCATGCTAATGGTAAAGGCATCCGAACGCCTGCTCGAAGGGGAAGGATCACCCCATGGCCGAATTCACCCACCTCGACGAGGCGGGACGGGTGCGCATGGTGGACGTGACCGCCAAGGCCGCAACCGCCCGCACGGCGACCGCCGGGGCCCGCGTGGAGATGCGCCCGGAGACCTTCGCGGCGATCCGCGGCGGGCGGGTCCCGAAGGGCAACGTGCTCGAAACCGCGCGCATCGCCGGCATCATGGCCGCCAAGCGCACGCACGAGCTCATCCCCATGTGCCACCCGCTCACGATCACCCATGCCCAGGTCGATTTCATCCCCGACGAAAGCGGGCCGGCCATCGACATCCGGGCGCAGGTCGCCGCGCTCGACCGGACGGGGGTGGAAATGGAGGCGCTCGCCGCGGCCGCCGTGGCCGCGCTCACGATCTACGACATGTGCAAGTCGCACGACCGCGGGATGCGGATCGCGGCGGTCGAACTGCTCGAGAAGACCGGCGGGAAAAGCGGGGTCTACCGGCGCGGAACCGCGCGCGCGAAGGGGCGGGAGAGAAAAGCATGACCATTTCGAAAGCGAGGATCGCCGTGGCCCGGAAACCATCCGCCCGGCCGCCGGGGCTGCGGGGCCGGGGCCTGAGCGCCGCCGCCTGCCTGGCAGCGGCCGCCTGGCTGCTGCTCGCGGCGTGCCAGACCCCCCCGGCGCCGCCGCCGGCCCCCGCGGCGCCCGCCGCCCCCGCCGCGCCGGCGCTCGTCAAGCTCTCCCCGTCCGAGGTCCCGAGCTTCCGCGACGACCTCGACTACGAGGGGCTCGAGCGCGCCATCGGCGCAAGCCTCGACTACCTGCGCGCCGTGCCGCCGGAGCGCGTCTTCGCGTTCGGAGCGGACCGCTTCACCGCGCGCGATCTCGCGCGGTCGCTCGTGCACTTCCAGACCCAGGTCCGGCTGCGGCCGCCGGCGGCGAACCTGCAGAAATTCCTGCGGACGCATTACTGGGTCTATCGCTCCGTCGGCCGGGACGGCCGGGGCGAGGTCCTCTACACCGGCTACTTCGAACCGCAGATCAAGGGCAGCCGCGCGGCGACCCCCGCCTTCCGCTGCCCGATCTACGCCCGCCCGGAGGACCTGCTCACGATCGACCTCGGCGCCTTCGGGGAAAAATACGCCGGCGAGAAGCTCGTCGGGCGCCTGGCGGAGCGCACGGTCGTCCCCTACTACGAGCGCCGCGAAATCGACGCCGAAGGGGCGGTCTACGGCAAGGCGCGGGTGCTCGCCTGGGTCGCCGACCCGGTCGAGCTCTTCTTCCTCCACGTGCAGGGATCGGGGCGGATCCTCTTCGATGACGGCACCGTCCTGCACCTGAACTACGACACCGGCAACGGGCGGCCCTACCGCAGCATCGGGCAGATGCTGATCGACGAGGGCCGGATCCCGCGCGAGGAGGCCTCCATGCAGCGGATCCGAAGCTACCTCGACCAGAACCCGGAGGAGATCCCGCGCGTCTTGAACGCCAACCCGAGCTACGTCTTCTTCAAGCCCTCCAGCGAAGGGCCGGTGGGGTCGCTCAACGTGCGGCTCACCCCCGGGCGCTCGCTCGCCCTCGACCGCCGCAGCTTCCCGCCGGCCGCCCCCGTTTTCGTCGAAGCCCGCAAGCCGGTGACCGACCGCGCCGGCAAGGTCACCGCCTGGGTCGAGTTCGGCCGATTCATGCTCAACCAGGACACCGGCGCCGCCATCCAGGGCCCCGGGCGGGCCGACATTTTCTGGGGCGCGGGCCCCTATGCCGAGGCCGCCGCAGGGAACCTCCGGCACCCCGGACGGCTCTATTTTTTCGTCCTGCGGCCGGATGCCGCGCTGCCTTGACAGGCTTGGGCGAAACCAGTACTTAATGTCCGGCCGCGGAACGATCGGCGCTTCCGGCCGCGGGGCGCCGGCCGTCGCGGAGGCGGCGGCTCCGGCCGCACCGACCCGAGGTCTTCTTTAAGCCGCCCGGCCGGCGGCGGCCGGTTTCCCGGCGTGCACTGTTTATGGAGCCCTGGAGCGGAAATGTTCGGCATCGGCATGCCCGAGCTCATCCTGATCGCCGTGGTGGCGCTGATCGTGCTCGGCCCCAAAAAGCTTCCCGACCTGGCCCAGTCCCTCGGCCGGGCCGTGCGCGAGTTCCGCAAGGCCACCTCCGAGCTCAAGGAGAGCCTCCAGGTCGACAGCGGGGTGGGCGAGGTCAAGAAGGCCTTCGATGAGTTCCATTCCGACGTGAACGCGGCCATCCGGCCGGACGCCCAGCCCGGGGAGGCGGCGGGGGGCGAACGCCCCGCGGCCGGCGCGGCCGCGCCCGCCCAGGCGCCGGCCGCGGTCGAAGGCCCCTCCGCCGACGAGAAGGTCGCCGCCCTCGACCGCGCCTACGACGACTGGAAGGCCCGACAGGCCGCGGCCGAGCCCGACGGGCAGCCGCCGACCGCCCCCGACGCCCCGCCCGCGGCCGAGGGCCCCGCCAAGCCCGGCGGATGAGGACGGCCGCGTCCATGCACCGACCCTGGACCCCCCCCCGCGAACCGGCGTGCGACCATGCTCCGCGAGGATGACAAGCTCCCCTTCACCGCCCACCTGGAGGAGCTCCGCTCGCGGCTGATCAAGAGCTTCCTGGCCGTCGGCGCCGGCTTCCTGCTCTGCTACGGGTTCAAGGAGCGGCTCTTCGACATCCTGCTCTACCCGCTGCTTCAGGTGATGCCCGAGGGCGGCAAACTCATCTTCACCGGGGTGCCCGAGGCCTTCTTCACCTACCTCAAGACCGCCTTCCTCGCCGGCGCGATCCTGGCGAGCCCCGTGCTGCTCTACCAGTTCTGGATGTTCGTGGCTCCCGGGCTCTACGCCAGGGAGCGCCGGCTCCTCGGCCCGGTCATCGGCCTGACCTCCTTCTTTTTCGTCGGCGGCGCCCTGTTCGGCTACTTCGTCGTCTTTCCCTCCGGCTTCCGCTTCCTGCTCGGGTTCGGGACGGACTACATCCGGACACTTCCGGCCATGCGCGAGTACCTCGACTTCTGCGTGAAGCTCCTGTTCATCTTCGGGGTCGTCTTCGAGCTGCCGGTGCTGATCGCCTTCCTCGCGCGGCTCGGGGTGGTCTCCATCGCCTACCTGAAGCGCAACCGCCGTTACATGGTCGTGCTCGCCTTCGTCGCGGCGGCCTTTCTGACCCCCGACGTCGTCTCCATGCTCCTGATGGCCGTGCCCCTCATGATCCTCTACGAAATCGGGATCCTCGGCGCCGTGTTCCTGATGCGCCGAAAGTCCGCCGCGGAAAAGGCGGCCGCCGGCCCCGCCGCCGGCGAGGACCGCGATCCGGGGGGGCCGTCAGGGCGTTGACATCCGTCAGGACCGATGATAGACGGAAAACTTATGCTCCAACAAGGTGGTGCGGCGCCGCGCGGGCCGCGGAAAAGGCAACAGCAACCTTCAGGGAGGATCGAGGAGCGCGTATGCGGAAAAGACAACTGGTATGGGGTGTGGCGGCGGCCCTCTTCTGCCTGCTCTTCGCGGCGGGCCTCTACGCCAAGGTGGCCGATGTCCTCAAGATCGACAAGACCGGCTACAAGGAGATCACCAAGGGCGAGATCCAGTTCAACCACAAGAAGCACAGCGAAGATTACGCCAAGCAGTACCCGGACATCTACCCCAACGGCTGCGGGGACTGCCACCACGACGCCAAGAATCAGCCGCTGAAGGACCTGAAGGCCGACAGCAAGGTGCAGAAGTGCATCGAGTGCCACAAGAAGCCGGGCGAGGCGCCCAAGGGCAAGGACGCGCCCAAGCTCACCAAGGAGCAGAAGCGCGAGTACCACGCCGAGGCGATGCACGACAACTGCGAGGGGTGCCACAAGGAGTTCAACAAGAAGTACAAGCCCAAGAAGGCGCCGGTGACCTGCAACGACTGCCATCCGAAAAAGGATTGACGCCGCGGCCGAATCCCGAATTCCCGGTTGACTGAAAAAGCGGGCCTCGCTTGCGGCCCGCTTTTTCATTCGGCCGCCTCGCCCGCCAGGACGACCCCCGCCCACCCTTCTTCGACATCCTCCCAGACCCGCCGCAAGCCGGCCGCCTCGAACGGTGCGCGGAGCCCGGGCACCTCGCCCCGGCGGATCCCCGACAGGACGAGGCAGCCCCCCGGCGCGAGCCTGCCGGCAAGCGGCCCGGCGAGCGCGGCGAGCGTCGGCGGCCGCAGGTTCGCGGCCGCGAGCGCGAACCCGCCGCCGATCGCCTCAAGGGGCCGGTCGGAAATGTCGATGCGGCCGGCGAAGCCGTTCAGCGCGACGTTTTGCCGCGCCTCCCGGACGGCGACGGGGTCGAGATCGATGCCGACCCCGCCCGCCAGACCGAGCGCCACCGCCGCGATCGCGAGCACCCCCGTGCCGGTGCCGACGTCGAGAACCGCCCCCCCCGCGGCGGCGGCCCGGCTGCCCGTCGCGAAATCGATTCCGCGCAGCGCAAGACGCGTCGTCGGGTGGCGGCCGGCGCCGAAGCTCGCCCCGGGGGCGATCCGGACGACGGCCGTCGCGGCGGCGGCCTCGACCGGCCGCCCCGGCGGCGCGAGGATGATCCGCGCGGAGACGCGCACCGGCCGGTCGAAGGAGGGCTCGAGAAAGCTCGCGCCGTGCTCGAAGGTGTAGACGAGCTCGCCGGCGGCCACGAGCGCCCGGATCGCCGCGCGCACGGCCCGCCGCTCGGCGGCGGAGGCGCACCCGATGGATCTCAGGAGCTCCTCGGGGGTCCGGCGGCGCCCGCCGAGGCGGCGCAGCACCTCGCCAGCCAGGGAAGCCGGCGGCGGCGGATCAACCGGCCCGGCGCCGGCGCTGGTGTTCGGCGGCATTGCGGATGAGTGACGTCGCCCACCCGGGGTTCCCGAGGGCGTGGATGTGGGTGTAGGTGGCGAGCACGTTTTTGTAGACCAGGCCGTCGCGGTCGCCGTGGATGCCGACCCCGCGCTGCATGCGGAAGACGAGGTCCCGGTCGCCGCCCGACCAGGCGAGCACGCGCGAGTAGTGGAACTCGTGGCCGCGGACCTCGGCGCCGACGGGGTAGTAGGGGTTCTCCCCCTCGACGCGGACCACCGTGTAGCCGTGCCCCTGGGGGCGCTTGAAGAGCCCGAAGGAGAGCGGCAGGACGCCGGCCATCGGGAAGGCGCGCCCCGCGATCACGAGCTCCCGGCCGAGGTACATCAGCCCCCCGCACTCGGCGTAGACCGGAAGCCCCGCTTCGACCCGCTCGCGCAAGGCCCGGCTGAAGGCCGTGTTCGCCGCGAGCTCCGGGGCGTGGGTCTCCGGGAAGCCGCCGCCGATGTAAAGCGCGTCGATCTCCTCGGGAAACGCGCCGCCGGCAAGCGGGCTGGCGAAGACGACCTCGGCCCCCGCCGCGGCGAGGGCCTCGAGGTTCTCCGGGTAGTAGAACTGGAACGCGGCATCCCGCAGGACCCCGATGCGCACGCCGGCCGGCGGCCCGGCGCCCGCCGCGCCGCCGGGCTGGGGCGCGCGGCAGAGGCCCGCGGCGGCGGGGGCGGCGGCGGCGATCGCGGCGACCGCCTCGAGGTCGATGTGCGCGGAGGCGATCCGGGCGATCGCGGCGATGGACTCCGCCGCCCAGGCGTGCTCGGCGGTCGGGACAAGCCCCATGTGGCGCTCGGGAAAGATCTGCCGCTCCATCCGCGGGACCGCGCCGACGACCGGCACCCCGCTGAAGTGCTCGATCGCGCGCCGCAGAATGGACTCGTGCCGCGCCCCGGCCACGTGGTTCAAAATGACGCCGCGGATCGGCACTTCGGGGTCGAAGCGCACGCAGCCGGCGATCACGGCGGCCATGGTGCGGGTGGTCTTGGTGCAGTCGGCGCAGAGGACGACGGGGGCGGAGAGGAGCTTCGCGAGCTCGGCGGTGCTGGTTTCCCCGGAGAGGTCGCTGGCGTCGTAGAGGCCGCGGTTTCCTTCGATGAGGGCGAGATCGGCGGCCGCGGCGTGGGAACAGAAGGAGCTTCGGATCCGCTCCGGGGGGAGGAGAAAGGTGTCCAGGTTGTAGCACGGCCGGCCGGCCGCGAGCGCGAGCCAGCCGGCGTCGATGTAGTCCGGGCCTTTCTTGAACGGGGCGACGGCCCGCCCCCGGCCGGAAAGCGCGGCGGCGATGCCGGCGGAGACGATGGTCTTGCCCGCGCCCCCGCGCAGCGCCGCGATCACCAGCCGAGGGATCCCCGTGTCAGGGATGGACATCGCTGCTCCCGTAACCGGGGCCGCGCCCGCGGCGCGGTCGGCTGCTCCAAGCCGGCGGTTAGTCCTCGTGCTCGGCGTGGGCCTGCTTGCCGGTGCCCTTCAGGCCGTACATCGAGGTGCTGCCGCTCGACCAGTACTCGAGCGTCCCGTCGGCGACCATGTCGTTCACGAGCTTCTTCGCCTCGCGGGGCTTCATGCCGAGGATGTCGGCCAAATCGTTGAAGTAGAACTTGGACTTGGTCTTCAGCTTCTTGGTGAGCTCTTCGACCACTTTGGCCTTCGCTTCCGCGTAATCCATGGTGTACCTCGTTTCAGGTGACTGGAGAAAGGCAAGGGGGCATCCCTCGCCGGATGCCCCCGTTCCATCCGCGCCGATTTAGAACTTGAACTGCGTCGTCTGGCGCCAGGTGTAGTAGGCCGGATCGCGGAAGTCGTCGATCAGGTGGTGCGTGAACGGGATCTCGCATTTCTCGAAGAAGCGCTCCCATCCGATCCGCTCGGCCCACTCGCCGAGGCGCTCGTACTTGCGGGCGTTCGCGGCGTAGACGTCGACCATCTTCTTGATGACCTCGGTCGTCTTCGTCCAGCGCGGCGGGTCGTTCTCGATGAAGGCCACGACGACCTTGGAGAACTTCGGCGCGCTGATGCGGTTGGAGACCTTGCCGCCCGCCATGATGACGATGCCGTCGCCTTCCTTGTCGGCGAGCGGCATGGCCGGGCACATCGTGTAGCAGTTGCCGCAGAACATGCAGCGGTCGTTGTTGACCGCGACGCTGTTCACCTTCTGGCCGCCGACCTCGACCTTGGCCGGCTTGATGGCCGCCGTCGGGCAGGCCGCGATGGCGAGCGGGATCTCGCACATCTTGTCGAGGTACTCGTGGTCCAGCATCGGGGGCTTGCGGTGGTAGCCCAGGATGGCGATGTCGGAGCAGTGGACCGCGCCGCACATGTTGAGGCAGCAGGCGAGCGAGACGCGGAGCTTCGCCGGCAGCCGGCTGTTCTTGAAGTCGTCGAAGAGGACGTCCATCGTCGCCTTGACCGGCCCGGAGGCGTCGGTCGCCGGCGTGTGGCAGTGGATCCACCCCTGGGTATGGACGATGTTGGTGATGCCCGCGCCCGTCCCGCCGACCGGGAACTTGAAGCTGCCGCCCGCGAACTTGCGGCTTTCGAGGTCCCGGATCAGGGGATCGACCTTCTTCTCGTCGTCGACCATGAGCTCGATGTTGTTGCGGGTGGTGAAGCGCAGGTACCCGCCGCAGTGCTTGTCGGCGATCTCGCAGATCTCGCGGATGTGCAGCGTCGTCATGAGCCGTGCACCGCCCACGCGCACGGTGAAGACCTTGTCGCCGGACTCGGCCACGTGGTAGAACACCCCGGGCTTCACGTACTCGTGATAGAGCCACTTGCCCTTGTTCTTGGCGATGACGGGCGGGTAGAACTCGTCGTATTTGCGCGGGCCGATGTCGGTGATGCGGTCTTTCATCGGCTCTTTGGGATCGTATCCGGAAGAGATGAATGCCATAGTTCGTCCCCCTTATCTGCGATGGTATTTGCGGAATTCGTTGATGTCGCGCGACCAGCCGCCCTCGACCTCCTCTTCCTTCCAGAAGATGTAGGGGTTGGACCGCGGCTCCTTGACGTGCCGCGGGTCGGGCTCGATGCCGGTGACCTCCAGAAGCTTCTGGAAGCCCTGGCGCTTGATGAGCTCGCCCAGCCGCTCGCGGTTCTTGCCCTCTTCCATCCACCAATCCCAGACCTTCTCGATCACTTCCTTGATCTCGTCGTAGGGCTGCTCCGCCTTGACGAAGGGGACGAGCAGCGAGCCCATCTGGGCGCCGTCCAGAATCGGGGCCTTCGCGCCGACCAGGATCGACAGGCCGCGGTCGTCGCCGATGCGCAGCGCGCGCGGCATGACGTTGATGCAGTGCATGCAGCGGTTGCACTCCTTGCTGTCGATCATCAGCTTCTTGCCTTCCATCCACATGCACTCGGTCGGGCAGAGCCGGATGACCTCCTTCTGGATGTCGAACTTGCCCCAGTCGCGGCCGGCATGCTCGCCGGCGTTGGGCTTGAGCTCGCCGCCGATGTAGGCCTGGACGGCCTCCTGGTCGATCTTGATGGCGTCGCGCCAGGTGCCGATGAAGGACATGTCGGCGCGGGCGATGGAGGCGACGCAGCAGTTCGGGCAGCCGTCGAACTTGAACTTGAATTTGTAGGGGAACGCCGGGCGGTGCAGCTCGTCCTGGTAGTCCATGGTGAGCTGGTAGCAGAGGTCCTGGGTGTCGTAGCAGGCCCACTCGCAGCGCGCCTGGCCGATGCAGTCCGAGGGGGTGCGCAGGTTGGAGCCCGAGCCGCCCAAGTCCTGGTTCAGCTTGTGGGTGAGCTCGAAGAAGATCTCCTCGAGCTGCGGGGTGGTCGTGCCGAGGAAGATGATGTCGCCGGTCGACCCGTGCATGTTGGTGATGCCGCTGCCCCGCAGGTCCCACAGATCGCAGAGCTGGCGCAGGTACTCGGTGGTGTAGAACTTGCCGCCGGGCTGGGCGACGCGCATGGTGTGGAAGTGCGCCACACCGGGGAACTCCTCCGGCTGGTCGCAGTAGCGGCCGATGACGCCGCCGCCGTAGCCGAACACCCCGACGATGCCGCCGTGCTTCCAGTGGGTGCGGCCGTGCTTGTAGGTGAGCTCGAGCACTCCCAAAATGTCGTCCGCCACGTCCACCGGGATCTGGTAGTCGATCTGCGATGCCGTCTTGGCGCGGTGTTCGGCCAGCTGCTTCAAGTCGGACACGAAGCTCGGCCAGGGGCCGCTCTCCAGCTGGTCCAGCATGGGGGTTTTGTGTTTTGCCATTATCTACCTCCGTGTGAGTTGATGATTAATTGCCGGATGAGTCGACCACTCTGATTCCTTGAACGGCGATTTAAACGGGTCCACCTCCTCTCAACCTGGTTTGAAGCCTTCCTGCTTGTATGGTCACCGGATGGAAACGGATTTCAAATGAAAACGGGTCAAGGGGCCTGTATAAAATCAAACGCGCGCCTTGTCAATAAAAAAGCTCCGGGAGCCGGCGCCGGGGCTTGAAAAATTAGGAGGTTAGCGCACCACCCTATCTTGCGACCGCGGCGCGCGATACCGCTGTATTTAGTGAGTCATTCCTTCCGGCCGGCTTCACCGCGCGCCAGCCGCGCGACCGCCGCCGCGAGCCGGGCGGCGTGTTCGTCCATGCGGGCGGCGGCGAGCCCCTGCTCCGCGGAGCCCGGCGGGAAAGCGGCCGCGGCCACCGCCTGGCCGATCTCCCGCAGCGCCTCCCGGCCGCAGGCGCGCAGATAGCGCCGAAACAGCCATTCGAGCGGCGCGGGCAAATCCGGCAGCGGCGGCTTTTCCGCCAGGGCGTCGCGGAACCCCTCGAGGGCCCCGGCGACCGCCGCCTCCCCGGCCCAGGCGAGCTCCCCGACGCCGTCCAGCCGGTCGAGGCGCATGCGCAGCGTCAGGTTCACCAGGAAGACGAGCAGGCCCTCCAGCGCCGCCTTCAACCCGAGGGGGCCCTCCCGGCGGAAAAGCGGCCGGTACTCCCGGGCCGAGACGAGGCGCACGTCGAGGCCGCCCGAAAGGCGCACGACGAAATCCCCCGCGGCGTGATGCCAGGCGGCGATCCCCGCGGCGGTCGCCGGGTCGTAGTAGCGCGTGAGAATGAAGGCGGCCTGCCGGTAGAGGGCCGCCTGCCGGGCCGGGGCGAGGAGGCGCGCGCCCCGCTCCGGGTCCCAGACGACCAGCCCCTGGCGCCCGCCCCGCCGGGTCAGGTGGAATTCGTGATAGCCCGAAAACCAGGGCGCGAGGAACATCCGCGCCGTCTCCCCCGATTTGAGCGGGGCTTCGCCGCGGGCATAGACCTCGGGAACGAAGCAGGGGGGGCCCATGCGGACGAGACGGTCGAGGACCTCGACCTCCCGTTCGAGCAGCGCGCGGCCCTCCGCGGAGACCGCCACGTTCAGGACGAAGTCGCGGCCGGCCACCGCCACCCGGCAGGGATGATAGAAGGCGCCGTGCTTGGCGAGATGGAGCCGGAATTCCAGGGGGCCCGGGACCTCGCGGGCCCCGGCGGCGATCAGACGCCCGATGGCGGCCGCCCCCTCGCCTTCCAGGAAGGCGCGCACGGCCTCGAAATAGTCGCCGATGGTGACCGCGGCGCCGCCCGCCGGAGGCGGGTCCCCGGGGGCGAAGCGGCGGCTCGACGGCAGGAGCTGCGACCAGAGCCGGCCGCCGGGGGCGAGCGGCTGGCCGCCGGTTTCAAGAAAATAGAGAAAGCGGCGGTTTCCCGGGAGGATGCCCTTCCCCCGCCGGCCGTTCATTTCAGCCGGTCCCGATGCTCCTCGATCTCCCGGCGGATGGGCTCGGCCACCTCGTAGCCGAGCGCGAGCGCCTGGTCGCAGTGCTCGATGGCGCGGGCGATCTCCCCTTTTTCGAGGTAGGCGATGGCGAGGTTGTTGTGCGCCGGCGCGAAATCGGGGGCGAGCGCGAGCGCCTTGTGGTTGGCCTCGATCGCCTCATCCACCCGGCCCTGCATGAGGTAGGCGTTCGCGAGGTTCGCGAAGGCCTGGATATAGCGGAAATTGAAGAAGGTCGCGCGCTCGAGGTTTTTGATCGCCTCGTCGATGTTGCCGCGCTGCAGCTCGACGAAGCCGATGTTGCCGTAGCCCTCGGAGAAGCCCGGGCGGACCTTGACCGCCTGGCGGTTGTTCTGCAGGCAGCCCTCCAGGTCGCCGCGGTTCAGACAGATCCCGCCCAGCAGGACGTAGGCCTCGGCCAGGTTCGGGCTGCACTCGAGCGCCTCCTTGAGCTCGCGCTCGGCCTCCTCGATGCGCCGCTGCCCCAGGTACCCCACGGCGAGGTTGTAGTGCGAGTTGCCGCACTCCGGGTTCTGCTGCACGGCCTTCTGGTGGATATCGATGTACTCGTCAACGTCCTTGGGCTTTTCCATGGCACGCTTCACGTCGTGGCGGTGACCGGGTTTGCGGCGCGGAAACGGCGCGCTGCGCCTTTTTTCGGGACTTTAATCGCCGGGATGCGTTTTGTCAAAGTGTGTTTTCGCTTGACTTCAATAGCGCTTTTCTTTACCAGTCGGACAGGGCGTCGAAATCACGCGTCATTTACGGAAGGCGGCGGGGCGGCCAGCGCCGCCGGGAGGAAGCCATGACCCCGGGATGCTACACGGCCCTCATCACCCCCTTCGCCGGCGAAGGGGTCGACTGGCAGGGGCTCGACCGGCTGGTCGAGTTCCAGATCGAATGCGGCATCACCGGGCTGCTCGCCGTCGGCACGACCGGCGAGAGCCCCGTGCTCACCTGGGAGGAGCACAACCAGGTGACCGCGCGCATCGCCAAGCGCTGCCAGGGCCGCTGCCGGTGCATCGCGGGCACCGGCAGCAACAACCCCCGGGAGACCCTCGAGGGCACCCGGCATGCGGCCGACTACGGCGCCCAGGCGGTCCTGCTGGTCGACCCGTACTACAACGGCCCGAGCTCGCTCGAGATCCGCCGGGAATACGTCGCGCCCATCGCCAGGGCCTTCCCCAAGCTCGGCATCATCCCCTACGTCATCCCGGGACGCACCGGGACCCAGCTCCTCCCCGAGGACCTGGCGCTCCTCTACCGGGAGTTTCCCAACGTCGACACGGTCAAGGAGGCGACCGGGAGCCTCGAGAACATGCGCCGCACCCGGACGTGCTGCGGCCCGGACTACACCATCCTCTCGGGCGACGACCCGCTCACCGTCGCCATGATGACCGACCCGCAGATCAAGGCGGCCGGAGTCATTTCGGTGGCCTCGAACCTCGCCCCCCGGGCGGTGACCGAGATGGTCGCGCACCTCAATGCCGGCAAGACCGCCGAGGCCCAGGCGCTCGCCGCCAAGCTGTCCCCGCTCTTCAACATCGTCACGGTCAAGACCCAGGAGAAGACCCCCTACGGCGAGGTCGCCTGCCGCGCGCGCAACCCGCTCGCCGTGAAAACCCTGATGACGGTCCTCGGGATGCCCTCCGGCGGCTGCAAGCCCCCGCTCGGCAAGATGACCAGAAACGGGCTCGCCACGGTCCTCGAGGCCGCCCGCACGGTCCAGAGCCGCTCCCCGGAGATCTTCCAGCCGATCGCGGACTTCTTCGGGGTCGATATCGCGGAGCGGCTCGAGAACCCCCGATTCCGAGAAGGGCTCTGCTACGAGGGGTATTAGAAAGGGTCTTGGCAGATCGGCGGCCCGGGGAAAACCTGAACCGGCGCGCGGTAGCCGTCCATGGAACAGCCGGCGGCAACTCGCGCGCCGGCCTTTTCAAGCCCGCCGTTCATCCACCGCCGGCTAGGCCCCCGGAGGCGGGGCCGGGGGCTGCGCCGCCGGGGAGTCCCCTTCCTTGAACAGCAGGGATTTCAACCACTTCATCCCGAACTCGAGCAGCGCGACGTCGTCTTCGCGGATGCGTCCGAGCGTCTCCGCGTCCACGGGGTAGCGCTTGAGAAACGAGCTCTCGAAGACGAACTGGCGGAACCGGTCGATGTCGTAGCTCGCCATGAAGAACATCTTCTTCGCCTGCTCGGTCCAGTGCATGTTCGCCGGGAAGGAGCGCTTGCGCACGACGAGATCGGTCCATTGGCCGTTGATGCGGTCGAGGGCGTCGACCCCCTGGTCCGTGCGCCACTCGAGGACGGTCCACTGCTTCTCCTCCTCGAACCCCCGGCAATGGGCCTCGCGCACCATGAAGAAGAACTCCTCGCCCTCGGGATCGTCCTTGTAGGCGAGCGAGGCCATCCCGAGGGGGTAGTAGCGGCAGGAGACCGGGCGGTCCGCGTAGACCAGGCAGCCCTCGGGGCGCACGAAGGGGCAGGCCCGGCGGTCGGCCGGGGCGCCCGCCTCGTCCAAAAGCTTGAGCGTCACGACCGGGATGTCGGTCTTCTCGAGCAGCTGCGGCTCGGTGTAGAGCGCGAGAAACTCCCCCGAAGAGAGCTGCAGCCGGGTTTTCAGGCGGATGATGTCGACCGGCGTCAGGATGATGTTGATCCCGCGGCAGCACTGGGTGAAGCACGCGACTCCCGGATGGCAGCGGAAGGTGAAGCGGCTGTCGGGGCCTAAACGCAGCGGCTGGATCGGGCCTTGCGGAAGCTCTTCCATGAAAAACCCTCGGTGGCGTTTGTAAGTCGGGCGGCGATTGTGCGAGGGTTATTCCAGATCGGCGGCCTTAAGTCAACGCGGCGACCCGAATTTCTGCTTGATTTGGTCGCAAATGTTACGCTAACGTGAGCTTTCGTCGGCGCTTTTTTCTTCAGGGAGGAGGACGACATGCAGGTGGCGATCACGCAGGCCAAGACGCTTAAACCCAAGCCGGACGAAACCAAGCTCGGCTTCGGCACGCTATTCACGGACCACATGTTCAGCATGGACTACGCCGCCGGCAAGGGCTGGCACAGCCCGCGGATCGAGCCCTACGCGCCGATCCCGATGGACCCGGCCACCATGGTGCTGCACTACGGCCAGGGCGTCTTCGAGGGGATGAAGGCCTACCGCACGGCGGCGGGCCGCATCCAGCTCTTCCGGCCGCTCGACAACTTCAAGCGCCTGAACCGTTCGAACGACATCCTGTGCATCCCGCGGATCGATGAGGCCTTCGCCCTCGAGGCGCTCAAGGAGCTCCTGCGGCTCGAAAAGGAGTGGGTGCCGCGCGAGCCCGAAACCTCGCTCTACATCCGGCCGACCATCTACGCCGCCGACCCCTACCTCGGCGTGCGCGCCTCGCACACCTACCGCTTCTTCATCATCCTCTCGCCGGTCGGCGCCTACTACCCCGAGGGGTTCAACCCGGTGAAGATCCTGGTCGAAAAGGCGCGCGTGCGCGCCGTCCCCGGCGGGACCGGCGAGGCGAAGACCATCGGCAACTACGCGGCGAGCCTGCTCGCCGGCCAGAAGGCCCACGAGGCGGGCTTCACCCAGGTGCTCTGGCTCGACGGGGTCGAACGCCGGTACGTCGAAGAGGTCGGCTCGATGAACATCTTCTTCGTGATCGCGGGCGAGCTGGTCACCCCGGCCCTTCAGGGAAGCATCCTGCCCGGGATCACGCGCGACTCGGTGCTCGCCCTCGGCCGCCGGTGGGGGCTCAAGGTTTCCGAGCGGCGCATCGCGATCGACGAGGTGCTGCAGGCGGCCGAGCAGGGCACGCTCGAGGAGGTTTTCGGCTCGGGCACGGCCGCCGTGATCTCGCCCGTCGGGTTGATCCGCTGCGGCGACCAGGAGATCACGGTCGGCGGGGGCAAGGTCGGCCCGCTCGCCAAGCGCTTCTACCAGACCATCACCGACATCCAATACGGACGCGCCGAGGACCCCATGGGGTGGGTGGTTCCCGTCGCCTGAGGAAGGGCCAAGCCGATGGGGGACGCTGCGGGCGTTCGGCACCTCGAGGCGTTTGCGGCCAAGATGGCCGCCGCGGGCCTGGGCCCGCTCGTCATCGACACCTTCGCCCGTTTCTACCGCCGGCTCGCGGCCGGCGAGAATGGGATGATCCGCGATGCCGAGATCGAGCCGGTCGCCCCCGGCGACCTGCCCCGCGCGGCCGACCTCGGCGGCTACGCCGCGGCCGGGCGGCGGGCGGTGGAGCGGACGGTGCGCATCGTGCTGAACGGCGGCCTGGGGACCTCCATGGGCCTTCTCGGCCCCAAGTCGCTCTTGGTCGTCAAACAGGGGCGCTCCTTTCTCGAGATCATCCTGCGCCAGGCCGAGCGCCGCGGCACGCGGCTGGCGCTCATGAACAGCTTCAACACCCATGCCGCGACGCTCGCCGCCGTCGCGGCGCTCAAGCCCGCCCGGCCGCCGCTCTATTTCCTCCAGCACAAGTTCCCCAAGGTGCTGCGCGACGGCCTCGCCCCGGCCAGCTGGCCCGCAAACCCCGAGCTCGAGTGGAACCCGCCCGGCCACGGCGACGTGTACGCCGCGCTTTACACCTCCGGCATGCTCGACCGCCTCCTCGCCGAGGGGGTGCGCACCGCCTTCATCTGCAACTCGGACAACCTCGGGGCCGGGATCGATCCGGCGCTGCTCGGCTACTTCATCGAAGCGGGCCTGCCCTTCATGATGGAGGTGGCCGAAAAAACCCCCGCCGACGTGAAGGGCGGGCACCTCGCCCGCCGGCGCCGGGACGGCCGGCTCGTGCTGCGGGAGGCCGCCCAGTGCCCCCCGGAGGAGATCGCGGCCTTCCAGGACATCGCGCGCTACCGCTTCTTCAACACCAACAACATCTGGGTGGACCTCGACGCCCTGCGGGAGCTCGTCCGCCGGGAGAAGATCATCGAGCTCGCCATGATCGTCAACCCCAAGACGCTCGACCCCCGAGACCCCGGCAGCCCGGCGGTCTACCAGATCGAGTCCGCCATGGGCTCGGCGGTCACCCTCTTCGAGCGCGCCGCGGCGGTCAACGTCCCCCGGCAGCGCTTCCTGCCGGTCAAAACCTGCAACGATCTGCTCGCCGTGCGCTCCGACTGCTTCGTGTGCGCCGAAGACGAGGCCCTGGCGCCGCATCCGGCGCGCCGGCCGGCCCTCGGCGCGGCCCCCCGGATCGCGCTCGACCCGGCCTATTACGGCCGGTTCGACCTGCTCGAAGAACGCATCCCGCCGGGCTGTGAACCCTCGCTCATCGACTGCGAGGCCTTGAGCGTCCGCGGGGATGTGCGCTTCGAGAAGGGGGTCGTCGTCCGCGGCGCGGCCGCCCTCGTGAACCCCGGCCCCCGCCCGGCCGTGCTGCGGGCCGGAACGGTGGCCGAGGGGGAGCTCCTCCTCGGCTGAGGACCTCTCCGCCGACCCGGCCGCGGCGCGGCGCTTCATCCCGCGGCCGTTCAACGCCCCGCCCCGGATGACCCGCGAAAAGCCCAGGCGCCGGCGCGTCCGCGTCGTGGACGCCGCGGCGGCGCATCCGGGGCCGTGCCGCGCCGCGGCGTGCGCCGAGAAACAGGTTGAAAGGCCGCAAGCTTTTTGTTAGGAAGACACCCTCCGGCGTGCGCCGCCGGCGCAACCCACGGCCCGGGCGGCGCGGCCGGACGGCTTATCCGACCGCCCACGCCTCCAGGAGGATCGACGTGCAGCCTCAGAACGAACCGACCCGCGCGGAGCTCGAGCGCCTGGCCGCCGAGTTCCGCTACGTCGTCACCGACGCGATCTGCCGCTCCGGAGTGGGGCACATCGGCGGCGTGATGAGCCTGGTCGAGATCGTGATCACGCTCTACTACCGCATCCTGAAGGTCCGGCCGGAGGAGCCGGAGTGGCCGGAGCGCGACCGCCTGGTGCTCTCCAAGGGCCACGCGGGGCCGATCATCTACACGGCGCTCGCCTACAAGGGGTTCTTCCCCAAGGCGTGGCTGGCGACCATCAACCGCAACGGCACCCGGCTGCCGAGCCACATGGACCAGATCCTCACCCCGGGAGTCGAGATGACGGCGGGCTCGCTCGGCCAGGGGCTCTCCTGCGCCTGCGGGATGGCGCTCGCCGCCCAGCGCGACGGCCGCAGCCACCGCGTCTTCTGCATCATCGGCGACGGCGAGAGCGACGAGGGGCAGATCTGGGAGGCCGCGCTCTTCGCCGCCCACCACCGCCTGGACAACCTCGTCGCCATCTGCGACTACAACAAGATGCAGATCGACGGGCGCACCGAGGAGGTCATGAACCTCGAGCCCCTCGCCGGCAAGTGGCGCGCCTTCGGCTGGGAGACGTTCGAGATGGACGGCCACGACTGGGACGACATCCACGCCACGCTGCTGCGGGCCGCCGCCGTCCAGGGCCGGCCGGCGATGGTCATCGCCCACACCGTCAAGGGCAAGGGGCACCCGCAGTTCGAGAACACCGTCGACTGCCACAACGTCAAGATCCCCGACGAGACCACCTACCAGCGGATCATGTGCGGGTTCGACTGCAAGCTGGACCTTCCGTATTGAGACCGGGCCGCAAAAGGATGCGATGGCCGATTTCCCTCGAGGGCTGAGGCGATGACCGACTATAGCGCAATGGAGATGCGCGTCGTCTACGCGCACACGCTGAACGAGCTGATCGACGCGAACCCCGACGTCTACTGCCTCGAGGCGGACCTGGCCAAGGCGGACGCGACCATTCCGATCGTCGCCGAGCGGCACCCGCGGAACTTCGTCAACTGCGGGGTGCAGGAGGCGAACATGATCGGGATCGGCGCCGGGCTCGCCCGCGAGGGCAAGGTCCCCTTCTGCGCGAGCTTCGGGGCCTTCGCGACCCGGCGCTGCTACGACCAGATCACCATCTCGGTCGCCTACGCGAACAACAACGTGAAGATCGTCGGCCACTCCCCCGGGATCACCCAGGGGCCGAACGGCGGCACCCACATGTGCTTCCAGGACCTGGCCATCATGCGGTCCATGCCCAACATGCACGTCTACAGCCCGGCCGACGCGAACGAGCTGCGCGCGGTCATGTTCCACATGGCCGCCAACCGCCAGCCGACCTACCTGCAGCTCATCCGCGTGAAAATGCCGAAGCTCGTCGAGCCCGACTGCGGTTTCGACCCCGGTTGCGCCCGGCGCCTGCACGCGGGCGGCGACGTCACGCTCGTTTCGACCGGTTACATGACCGCCTTCGCCCTGGAGGCGGCGCGGCACCTCGACGCCGAGGGGGTGGGGGTCGACCTCCTGCACTACCCCGCGGTCAAGCCCTTCGACGCCGACACCCTCCTCGCCTCCGCGCGCCGCACCGGCGCCGTGGTCACGGTCGAAAACCAGAGCATCCTGGGGGGGCTCGGCAGCGCGGTCTGCGAGGTCTTGAGCGAGCGCCATCCCGTGCGGGTGAAGCGCCTCGGGGTCCCGGACCGCTTCGGGGAGGTGGCCGACCAGGAATATCTCTTCAACAAGCACGGCTTCGGCCCGCGCCACATCGCCCAGGCCTGCCGCGAGCTCACGCGCGCCTAGCCCCGCCCCGGGCCGCCGGCCGCGGCGCCCCGTCCGCCGCCGGGCGCCCGGGGCGCCGTTTTCCTAAAGCCAGTTTTTGCGCTTGAAGTAGGCGTACGGCAGGATCGCCGAGACGACCATCAGCGCGACCGCGAGCAGGTACCCGAGCTCCCACTCGAGCTCGGGGATGAACTTGAAGTTCATGCCGTAAATGCTCGCGATCAGGGTCGGCGGCAGGAAGACGACCGCCACGACCGAGACGATCTTGATGATGTTGTTCTGCTGGATGTTGATCATCCCGAGGGTCGCGTCGAGGAGAAAGGTCACCTTGTTCGCCATGAAGGCGGCGTAGTCGGCGAGCGAGCTCACGTCCTGGACGAGGACGCGCAGGCGGCCGCGGGGCTCGCCGCCCTCCGGGGCGGCCGGGACCGCCTGGCCGAGGAAGATCGCCACGCGGCTGACACTCGCCAGGCTCTCGCGCATCATCGAGATGTGGTCGCCTTCGGTGCCGATCTCCCGGATGGTCGCGTGGAGGTCGAGTTTGGCGGAGGGCTTTTTCCCGGCGTTGAAGATCAGCCGCGAGGTGCGCTCGATCTCCGCGCTGTGGTATTCCAGGATGTCGGCCATGCGGTCGATGATGGCCTCCAGGAGCCCGATCAGGACCTCGAGCGCCGTGCCGCAGCCGCTGCCGGGGCGCTCGAGCCGGGCGGCGAAGGCTTCGAAGGGCCGCGGATCGTGGTAGCGCAGCGTGAGCAGGAAGCGCGGCCCGAGGACGAAGCTCACGGCCGAGGAGAGCAGGTTGTCGTCGCCCGGCGCGCTCAGGACCATGGCGGTCATGAAGCGGGACCCGCCTTCCTGGTAGAGCCGGCTCGAGAGCTCGATCTCCTGCATGTCGGCGCGGGTCGGGACCGCGATTCCGAGCAGCGCCTCGACCGCGGCGATCTCCCCGGGGTCCGGGTGCGCAAGGTCGAGCCAGAACTCCCCGCCGCCCGCCGCGGCCGCTTGCGGCTCGCACGGGTGCCAGAGACCGTCGCGGAAAACCAGCGCCTTGATCATGCATCGCCCCTTAAAGCGCTTGAATGCCGCCGGAGGAAACCCGCGCCCGGCGCCGCGGCGGCCAAACCACGGCGGCCGGCGCGTTGACAGCGGTTCGGCGGCGGTTTATGAATCACCCGGGCGCGCGCCGGGGCGCGCGGCTCCGGAAAAGGATAGAACCAACCCCATGGGAGCGCAAGCGATGGCCACGGCACCGGGCGGGCTCCGCGGGCGGTTGATGCGCTACGCCGCCGGTCTCAGGTTTCCGAGGCTCCTCGCCCTGGCGGCGGGGCTCTTCGTCCTCGACCTGCTCGTCCCCGACATGGTCCCCTTCGTCGACGAGATCCTCCTCGGGCTGATCGCCCTCATCCTCGCCGCGCTCAAGAAGCGCCTGGCCGGGCCCTCAGCGACGCCGCCCTCCGGCCGGTAGCTTCTCGAGCCGCTGCCGAAGCCCGCCGGCGAGCGCCGCGAGCTCGGCGACGAGGCCGTGGTCCGCGCCGAGCCGCGCCGCCGCCGCGTCCAGGGCGCGCTGCATCCGCCCGGAAAACCGCTCCCCGGCCGCGCGTTCCCCCTTGCCGAGCGCGCCCCGCTCCCCCCGCAGGCATACTTCGAGCAGCCGGTAGTAGGCGTCGTTGAAGCGCAAGAGCTCCGCCGCGCACCCCGCGCCCCCCAGCTGCACGAGCGCCTTCCACAGCGAGCGCTCCGGGTCGTAGGCCGCCGTGTTCCACTCGTAGTCGGCGACGGTCGCGATCTTGATCCGCATGGTCTCGCTGCCCACGGCCCCGTTCACATACATGTGGCCGCCGTCGTTCCGCCGGTGGAAATCGGCGGGCCGCGGCCCGTCGAAGGGCTCGAAGAGATTGCACCGGCGCACCAACTCCGGGTAGTGGGTCGGGAAGCCGCCGTAGGCCCGGGACTCGAGGCCGCGGGCGTAGAGCGTGTTGTCCCAGGTCATCGGCGGGCGGCCGATCAGGGAGCCGAAGCGGTGGAGGTCGGCCGCGTCGATCGCGAGCGACCGCACGGTCGGCCCCGTCCAGATCACGGCGACCTCCGCGGGGATCTGCGCGGCGAGGTCGCGCAGATAAGCCTCGCCCCACCCCTCGCTGCGGTCGATGAACTCGTTGTTGTAGTACGGCGGGCAGAACTCGAGGCGCACCCCCGGCCGGCGCGCGGCGAGAAAGCGGGCGAGCCGGCCGATCAGGTCGGCCTGGGCGTTCTGCAGGTTGACGAAGCGCCGGCGGTCCGCCTCCGTGTAGAGCGAGAAGTTTAAGGGGTTGCGGCCGGCGTGCGGCACGAAGTCGTCGGACTGGAGCATGACGGCGGAGGCGCCCGCATCGAGGCCGATGCCGATCACCTCGGTCAGCGCCGCGAAGCTCTGCGGGTCGCTGTGGGTCCAGGTGTTGCGCGCCGCCTCGGTCAGGCCGCTTGCTGCCGGCATGAAGGTGAAGTGGGCGTAGGGGTTGACCATGAAGGCCGGCTCCAGGACGCCGGTCGCGGCGCAGGCCGCCCCGATCGCGGCCACCCCGCGGCGGAACTCCGCGCCCGGGTGCTGCCAGTCGGGTGTCCGCCCCTGGAAGCCGACATAGACCTTGTTCAGCTTCCAGGCGGCGAGGCGGGGAAGATGCGCGAGATGGGCGGAAAGCTCCCCGGCGTCTTTCCAGGTCGGGAAGACGAAGGCGCGGCCGTCGAAATCGGGCCAGTCGCGCACGGCCGCGTCGTGGTAGACGGGGCGCCCCGGCTCCACGAGCTGCGCGGCGGTCGCGGCGGCGTGGAAGCTTCCGGCGGGCGCGGCCCCGCGCAGAAAGACCGCGCGCGCCCCGCCCGCGAGCGCGCGGCTTTCGATGACATAGCCCTCGGGATGCGGCGGCGGCTCGGCCGGCGGCGGGACGCCTTCCAGCCCCGGCGGGAGCCGGGCCGCGCCGACCGCGAAGAGAAGCCGCGGCGCCGGGTCGAGGGCCGCGGCGCCGTGGATCACCCGCGTGCGGGCGGCGGGTTCACCGCCTCCGGCCGCGCGGCGCAGGACCGCGTCGAGCGTCTCCTGGAGGAGCCGGGCCGCGGCGCGCTCGGCCGGGTGCGGCTCCGCGGGCAGCAGGATCGCCGGGGCCGGACCGGCCGGGTCTGCCGGATCGAGCAGGGGGATCTCCCCGTTCACGGCGATGCTCCGCGGGGCGGGGATCAGGCGCTCGGCGGGCGAAAGCGGCGCCTCGAAAAGGGGCGCCATCCGCTCGAGGGGGGTGAAGTTCCACTTGGAGTAGCGGAAGTCGATCTCGTCGATCCACATGACCCCGCGGCCCTTCAAGCCGAGGAAGAGACGCACATAGCGCGTCTTTGCGGGCAGCTCCCCCTCGGCGAAGGGGTAGTGGTAGGTGCGGGCGGCGACCCGCCCCCACGGGAAGTCGTCGATGCGCCAGTGGTTCGCGAAGGCGTAGCTCTTGTCGGAGGCGTCGATCAGCCCGCCGCCGACCGGGTCCGGCAGGCGGGCGTCGAGCGGCCGGCGCTCGGCGTCGAAGCAGCGCAGCTGCACGCAGACCGCGTCCTTGAGCCGCCCTCCCGCCCGCAGGTGGGGGCCCACGATGTTCTCGAGCTTCACGGCATAGGTGAATTCGTAGTTCCCGGCGATGACCGGGATGTAATCGCTCAGCACCCCCTCGGCCGCATCGGTTTCGCCGGCGCGGCTGCGGGCGATGCGGACGGCATGCCCCCCCGACGCGCCCCCCGCGGCACCGCCCGCTTCTTCCGGCCGCGCGAGGCGCTCCACGTTCCGGCCCACGCAAGTCCAGCCCCTTGGCGTCCCGCGGCCGGCCGGCGGCGGTCCCGGCTCTTCGAAGGAGGGATTCGGCGCCAGGTTTCCCTTCCGGAAGAAATCGGCGCGCTGCTTGAGCGGCAGGCCGAGGGGCGCCGCGTCGGCGGCCTGAAGGGTCAAGAGCAGCGCCGCCAACCATCCCATCCAGCGGTGCATCGTGAGGGGGCCTCCTTTCCCGGGGCAGGATATCGACCGCCGCCGCCGGCGGCGGACGGGTTCCGGCATCATTCTACCGCGGCCGGGAAGGCAGGAAAAGAGGGCGGGCGGGGTGGCCCGGCGTCCCGGCCGGCGGCCGCGCAGGCCCGTGAACTGTCAAATGGCGGCAATTGGCGACAATTGGTGGCAATTCGTGTAACAACCTGAAAACATTAAAAATTTATTGACAACCGACAGCCGTTTGTGGTACGATGCGCTCCACCATGGCGGATCGCGGCGGGCCGGATGCGCCATTTGAACCAAATCGCAACCACATGCCGAATGGAGGTGACGGCTCGAAACAGGGGGGTGCACGACACCCGGGCTTTCCGCGATGCGGGGGAAAGCGGCTTGCGGCGCGTCGGAGGCGACCGGAAGCCGCGCGCGCGGATCCCGGGCGGTCTTCAGTCGGGGGTGAACCACCAGAGAAGCCTTCCTTCTCTACTGAAAGGAGCAACATCATGCGAAAGGGTATCGTGGCATGCATCGCCGTAGTGATGATCCAGGTCCTGGCGGCCTTCGGGGCGCTCGCGGCCTCCCGGATCTATCTGCCCGAAGCCGGTTTCGTCCGGGAGCAGCTCGCGACGCGCGAAGCGGTCCCCGCGGCGGAGCTCGGCTCGGTCCTGGGATTTTCCAGTCGGGAGGGGCTGCGCCTGCTCGCCGAGAACACGGACGAAAACGACGTCACCCACACCCGCTACGTGCAGCTCTTCGACGGGATCCCCGTCTGGGGCTACCACATCATCGCCGCCACCGATGAGGACGATTCCCTCGTGAGCCTCCACGGCACGCGGGTGGCCGACATCGAGGCGGACATCGACCCGGAGCGCCTCGCCGCGCGGCCGCTCAAGACGGAGCGTGAAATGCTCGCCGCGATGAAGCGGCGCCATGCCGCCAAGAGCCTGGCCGCCGGCGGGCGGCTGATCTTCGAAAACGAGGTGAGCGAGAAGGTGATCTACGTGGGCGAGGACGGCCGGGCGCGCCTGTGCTTCCATGTCTCCTTCTTCGCCGACGCGGCCGAGGGCGGAAGCCCCTCGCGGCCGGTGATCCTGGTCGACGCCGTGACCGAGGAGATCGTGCTCGAGTTCGAGGGGCTGACCCACGCCGAGGGCACCGGCCCGGGCGGAAACGTGAAGATCGGAAAATACCGCTACGGGACCGACTATCCGCCTTTCGAGGTGACCCAGTCCGGCGGCAACTGCGTCATGAACAACGCCAACGTGAAGACGGTCAACCTGAACCACGGGACCAGCGGCTCGACCGCCTACCAGTACGCCTGCTACGAGAACACCTTCAAGGAGATCAACGGCGGCTACTCGCCGCTCAACGACGCCCACGCCTTCGGCGCCGTCGTCTTCGACATGTACGCGCAGTGGTTCAACACCGCGCCCCTCACCTTCCAGCTCATGATGCGCGTCCACTACAGCACGGGCTACGACAACGCCTTCTGGAACGGCTCGTCGATGACCTTCGGCGACGGCAAGACCTATTTTTATCCCCTGGTCTCGCTCGACGTCGTCGCCCACGAGGTGAGCCACGGCTTCACCGAGCAGAACTCCAAGCTCATCTACTCCAACCAGTCCGGCGGCATCAACGAGGCCTTCTCCGACATGGCGGGCGAGGCCGCGGAGTTCTTCCACCGGAGCCAAAACGACTTCATGGTGGGCTATGACATCTGGAAGCTCAGCGCCACCGGCGCGCTGCGCTACATGGACAACCCGCCGAAAGACGGCAAATCGATCGGCAGCGCCAAGGATTACAAGGCCGGCATGGACGTCCACTACTCGAGCGGGGTCTTCAACAAGGCCTTCTGGGCGCTCGCGACCACCCCGGGCTGGGACACCAAGAAGGCCTTCGCCGTCTTCGTCAAGGCGAACCAG
This sequence comes from uncultured Desulfatibacillum sp., assembly GCA_964573635.1. Classification (GTDB taxonomy): domain Bacteria; phylum Desulfobacterota; class Desulfobacteria; order Desulfobacterales; family SpSt-501; genus SpSt-501. Next base: position 111,713 of record CAZNKG010000013.1, read on the forward strand.
AACTACTGGCAGCCCAGCACCAATTTCCAGCAGGGCGCCGAAGGGGCGCGCGACGCGGCCATCGCGCTCGGCTTCTCCGCCCAGGCGGTGAAAAACGCCTTCGCCAAGGTGGACATCACGATCGACGCCCCGCCGGACATCCCGCCGCTCGTGGAGATCCTGAGCGTCTCGACCGGCAGGAAGTACGCGCTCGGTTTGGCGCAGGTCGGCTCCAAGCCGTACATCGACCGCACCTACACGATCAAAAAGATCGGCGCGGCGCTTGCCGGCGGGGCGCTCGTGCAGACCGCCAACGACGACAAGAAGGTCGCCGCGGCGAGCCACCTCAAGTTAAAGGCCCTCAAGGACATCGTCCTCTACGCTGCCTACGACAAGCGCGGCCAGGCGAAGCCGCCCACCTGGCTCGCCGCCTGGCAGCCGACCATCGAAACGCTGGAGACCACCGACGCCGACGCCTCGCCGATGAAGGTCTTCAAGAAGAGCTTCGCCGCCGGCGCCGAGGTCACCCTGGGCGGCAACCTCCAGGGCGGGGACAACGGCGCGCGGAGCAACTACTTCCTCGTCGCGCGGCCGCTCGAGACGACGCTCGTCGACATCCTCTCGGTCTCCACCGGCAAGGCCTACGCGCTCACCGCCGCCAAGCCCGGCGCCAAGGCCTACATCGACCGCGACTACACCGTGACCGCCCTCTCCGCGGGGCTTGCCGGCGGGGTGCTCGTGCAGACCGCCAACGACGACAAGAAGGTCGCCGCGGCGAGCCACCTCGTGCTCAAGGCCAACCGGGCGGCGACGATCTATGTCGCCTATGACCGGCGCGCGACCAAGCTGCCGGCCTGGCTTGCCGCCGGCTGGACGGCGACCGCCGAGTCGCTCGGGACGACCGACAGCGGCGCTTCGCCGCTCAAGGTCTACCAGAAGACCGTCGCCGCCGGCGCCCAGATCACCCTGGGCGGGAACATGGCCGCCGGCGCCGCCGGCGCCGAAAGCCACTACCTCGTCGTCGTCAAATAGCGGCGGCGCGCGGGTCCCTGAAACCCACCGGCCGCCTTCGGGCGGCCGGTCCCCCGCGCCCGGGGTCCAGCGGTCCGCCGGCGGCGGCCGGCCTTATCCCGGGCGCCTCACGCGCTTCAACCGCTCTTGCCCAAGGAGACGCACCATGAGGCATCCGTCCTTTCGCCCGGCGGCGATCGCCGCCGCCCTGATCGTTTGGTGGGCCGCACTTTCCGGCGCCGCACCGCTCTCCGCCGGCGGCGCGCCGGAGGAGGTGCTCGCGCGCGTCGAGGTGGTCGGACTGCTCGAGGAGCTGGGGCTGCCGGTCCACGCCCACCTGATGGGCGCCGACGGCCGCGATTACGCGCTCGTCATCGCCCAACCCGAGGCGCTCGCCGCCGCGGGTTGGCCCATTACCGTCCTGCACCGGGTGCCGGAGCCGGCCGGCCCCCGCCGCTACCTGACCGCCCTCGAGCGCCTCGACGGCGCGCGGGCGCTGGCCGCCCAAGTCCTCCCCGTTCTCTGGGACGACGGCCGGCAGATCGTCGCCTGGGCGACTCCCGCCGAGGCCGCGCGCCTGGCCGAGCTCGGATTCGAGATCGCCTGGCTCCCGGAGGAGGCGATGGTGCTCGCCGAGCCCTCCGCCGCGCTTTTCGAGCTCAGCGCCGACTACGACCCGGCGGTCGCCGAACAGATCGCCAAGGTGACCAGCGGGGAGGTCGCCGCCCTCTGCGGGGCCCTGAGCGGGGAGACCGCGGTCAAGATCGGCGGAGTCGATTACCACATCGAGACGCGCAACACGAACAACACCGTCTGGCAGGCCCGCGCCACCCAGTACGCCTACGAGTATTTCGCCGCCCTGGGGCTCGAGGTCGCCTACCATGTCTGGCAGAGCCCGAAGCGCAACGTCGTCGCCGAAAAGCCCGGAACGACGCGGCCCGATGAGATCGTGCTGGTGACCGCCCACCTGGACGACATGCCGGCCTCCGGCCGGGCCCCGGGAGCCGACGACAACGCGAGCGGCGCGACGGCCGTCATGCTCGCGGCGAAGATCATGAAGGACCATGCGTTCGCGCGCACGCTGCGCTTCGTCCTCTTCACCGGCGAGGAGCAGGGCCTGCTCGGAAGCTACCCGTACGCGAAGAAGGTCGCCGCCGACGGCGACCACATCGTCGCTGTGCTCAACATGGACATGATCGCCTGGGACCAGAAGGGCGGCCCCGTGCTGCGGCTGCACACCCGCACGGCGAGCAACCCGGGACACCCGGGCGACAGGGCGATCGCGGAGCTCTTCATCGACGTGGTGGGCCTCTACGGCCTGGGCGCTGCGCTCAAGCCGGTCATCGACGCCGACGGGATCTCGGCGAGCGACCACGCCTCCTTCTGGGGGCGCGGGTTTTCGGCGATTCTCGCGATCGAGGACGACGCAGACGACTTCAACGCCTACTACCACACGGCCCAGGACCGGCTCGACAAGCTGAACCTTCCCTACTTCACCGGCTTCGTCAAAGCCGCCCTGGGCACGGCGGCGCATCTCGCCGGGACCGGCGCCGACGCCGGTCTGGTCGAAATCGTCAGCGTCTCGACCGGCAGGAAGTACGCGCTCGGTTTGGCGCAGGTCGGCTCCAAGCCGTACATCGACCGCACCTACACGATCAAAAAGATCGGCGCGGCGCTTGCCGGCGGGGCGCTCGTGCAGACCGCCAACGACGACAAGAAGGTCGCCGCGGCGAGCCACCTCAAGTTAAAGGCCCTCAAGGACATCGTCCTCTACGCTGCCTACGACAAGCGCGGCCAGGCGAAGCCGCCCACCTGGCTCGCCGCCTGGCAGCCGACCATCGAAACGCTGGAGACCACCGACGCCGACGCCTCGCCGATGAAGGTCTTCAAGAAGAGCTTCGCCGCCGGCGCCGAGGTCACCCTGGGCGGCAACCTCCAGGGCGGGGACAACGGCGCGCGGAGCAACTACTTCCTCGTCGCGCGGCCGCTCGAGACGACGCTCGTCGACATCCTCTCGGTCTCCACCGGCAAGGCCTACGCGCTCACCGCCGCCAAGCCCGGCGCCAAGGCCTACATCGACCGCGACTACACCGTGACCGCCCTCTCCGCGGGGCTTGCCGGCGGGGTGCTCGTGCAGACCGCCAACGACGACAAGAAGGTCGCCGCGGCGAGCCACCTCGTGCTCAAGGCCAACCGGGCGGCGACGATCTATGTCGCCTATGACCGGCGCGCGACCAAGCTGCCGGCCTGGCTTGCCGCCGGCTGGACGGCGACCGCCGAGTCGCTCGGGACGACCGACAGCGGCGCTTCGCCGCTCAAGGTCTACCAGAAGACCGTCGCCGCCGGCGCCCAGATCACCCTGGGCGGGAACATGGCCGCCGGCGCCGCCGGCGCCGAAAGCCACTACCTCGTCGTCGTCA
>CAZNKG010000014.1:0-113817 GCA_964573635.1 uncultured Desulfatibacillum sp.
TCGCCGACCTGCTCTTCTCCGCCTCGGCGCAGCGGGCAAGCGGCCTCGAGTCGCTCGCCGGCGCGGCGCTGCAGCGCGGCATCGACCGCTTCATGAGCAAGGACTACGCGGGCGCGGCGGCGGAGTTCAAGCGCTCGATGGGACTGGGACGGAATGCCTCCTTCGCCGCGGACGCGGGCCACTACCTCGCGCTCGCCTATCTCCAGATGGATGACCTGCCGCAGGCGGAGGCGGCCTACCAGAGCGCGCTCGAGATCGACCGGCAGCGCGACGACCTGCGGGTCAAGCTGGGGAACCTCTACCACTCGCAGAAGCGCTATGCGGAGGCGATGCGCGAGTATGCCGAGGCCGTGCGCCTCAACCCGAGTGCGGTGAACCGCTACGCCCTCGGCCAGGCCTACATCGAGCTCGGCCGCTTCGCGGACGCCGAGTCGCAGTACGCCGAGATCCAGCGGCTCGCCCCGCGGGAGGCCGGCGGCTTTCTCGGCATGGGGCAGACGTTCAGCCGCCAGGGGCGGCATGCGGAAGCGATCGCCCAGTTCGAGCAGGCGATCGCGCGGGACCCCAGACTCTATGCCGCCTATTCGGAGATCGGATACTCCCGGGCGGACCTGGGAGACATGGCCGGCGCGCAGCAGATGGTGGATTTCCTCGAAGAGGAAGGGCAGCCGGGTCTCGCCGACACCCTCAGCCGCTACATGTACAAGGTCGACCCGCCCAAGATGGTCTTCGCGCACTCCGCGAGCAGCTTCATGTTCTCCATGGGCCGGGGGACGCCGGTCGCCGCCCTCGACGCCTACCTCGTGAACGCCGACGCGGCCAAGACCTTCAACATCCAGATCCAGTTCGACAAGCGGATGGACCGGGAGTCGATCGAGAACCCGGCGAACTGGACGATCGCCCGCAGCGCCGGGGCCGGTCCCGGGCAGTCGTACAATTTCGGGATGCGGATCCCCGAGACGGAGGTGCGCATCCAGTCCACCCCGGACGCCGTTACCTGGGACGAGAAGAACCAGACCGCCACGGTCTTCTTCACCATCCGCCAAAACGCCTCCATAACCGGCACGATCGACCCGTCCCACATCGAGTTCAGCTTCCGCGGAAAGGACGTCTACGGACTCTCCATGAGCCCGAAGGCCGACCAGTTCTGCGGCTTCATCGGCGTCGCCTGAGAGCGGAAAGGAAGCGCCATGCCGTCGCGCCGCATCGCCCCGCCAGCGCCGCCCGCCCCGGCGGTCCGGACGCGCCGGCCCCCCCGCCGCCTGCTCGAGCGCGGTCGGATGTTCGCCGCGCTGCTCGCGCTCGCCACCGAGGGGGTTTTCGTGGTGCAGCAGGGAAGGATCCGGGAGTGCAACGATTTCCTGGAGACGCGCGCCGGCTACCGGCGCGCGGAGGTGCTGGAGACGCTTTTCGCGAGCTTCTTCGACCCCGACAGCGCCGCCGCCGTGGAGTCCCTTTGCCGGGGGCGGGCCGTGCGCCTTTCGGCCGCGGCCGCCCCGCTCGAGGTGCGCCTCGTGGAGAAAAACGGCCGCCGCCTGAGGGGGACGCTGCGCGCCCGGCGATGCCGGTTCGGGGGCCGCCCGGCGGTGCTGGTGGTGTTCTCCGCCGCGGAGACGCCCCCGGGGCCCACCATCTGGGAGGCGCTTCCGGAGGCCGGGTGGTTTCCGGAGGAGGCCGCGGCCGAAACGGCCTGAATCCCGTCCGCCCGGCGCCTCAGCTGTAGATCACGTTCACCGGCAGCGGCGGGTACTTCCAGGTGAAGGGCTTGGGCAGGATGTGCTGCTCGCCCACCGTGAGCCAGTTCAGGTCCGGCTTGATGTCGCGCAGCTTGCCGTCCTCCGGGACCCGGGCCGGGGTGGTCAGCGCGTAGGTGACCTGCAGGATGAAGACCCGCTCGCTTCTCTCGCGGGCGACCACGTAGTACTTCTTCACCTTGTGCGCCGAGAGGCCGTTCGCCAGGGCGAGCTGCTCCAGTTCGGCTTTCGGCAGCTTCACCAGGACGAACTTGGTGATGCCGCGCTCGCTGATCCGCAAGAGCGCCCGCGAGGCGCTGCTCGCGGCGTAGACCGTGTTGATCCCGGGCACGCGCCGGAGGTACTGGGCGGCGACGATGGCGGCCGTCCGCCGGCCGCCCGCCATGACGGGCTGCCCGTAGTATTCGAACAGCTTGCGCTGCAGGTCCTCGGCGTTCTTCTCCCCCTTTTCGTAGAGGTCCTTCGAGATGTAGCGCAGGCTGCGGGCGAGGTCCTCGGCCGCATCGTTGATCGGCCAATCGATGCGCACGTGGTAGTGCGACAGGATGTAGCGGTGGCGCTGGCGGCCGGAGCTGTCGCGCTGGATCAGGAGCGCGTAGTCGACCGGCAGCAGACCCTTCAGGAAGCCGCGGAACCCGACCGAATCGAGGTAGCGGTAGCCGCGCTCCAGGTGCTCCTGCAGCGGCAGGTTGAGCGTGCGCAGCAGGTTGGTCTTCGTGGTGCGGTTCTCGTCGAAGAAGCGGATGTATTTCTTGAGCTCGAGCGGGATCGCGTCCTCCATGAAGATCACCAGGAAGGCGCGGTGCAGCTCGTATTCCTCGTCGGGGATGCGCGCACGGGGCTTGAGCTCGCGCTTTTCGACGAAGGGGTACGCAAGGCCGCGGCCGACGAAGCTCTGGTAGGACTCGATGAGGGCCTGCTGGACCAGGAACTGGTCGAGCTCGTCGCGCAACAGCTCGTAGTAGGAGCGCCGCAGCTTGTTGGCGAGGCTGAGCTCCTCACGGTATTTCCAGAATGCCACGACGCAGCCCTCCTTTCCTTCACGCCCCGGTCCGCCGCCGCGGGGCGTTCCCGCGACAGCATAGCACACGACCGGGCCGGGTGAAACGCCCAAACGGTCCGCGCGCCTTCAGCCGGCGGTCCGACCCCCGCGGTGGTTCAACCGGTGCATCCAGCGGTAGAGCGGGTCCCTCAGCAGGAAGCCCCCCAGCGCGAAAAGGAGGGACAGGCCGGTCACGATCACGAAGAACATGTAGTCCTTCTGGTAGATCGAGGCCCCCTGGAGGCTCAGGGCGAGCGTCCCGGGGATCCGGCCGACGGTCGAGATCACGAAGAAGACCCGCGCGGGCATCGTGGTGAGCCCGAGAAACATGCAGAGGTAGTCCTTGGGGAATCCGGGGATGAGGAACAGGAGGAAGATCACGAGCACCCCCTTGTACTTCACCATGCGGTTGTACTTCTCGAAGGTCTCCCCCCGCACGAGGCGCCGCACCACCCGCTCGCCCAGGAAATGGCCGATCCCGAAGTTGACCATCGAGCCCAGGACGAGCCCGACGGTGGAGAGCAGAAACCCGTTCAGCGCCCCGAAGATGTACCCGCCGACGAAGCCGGTCACCTCCCCGGGGATCGGCGCGAAGAGGACCTGTCCGATCTGCAGGCCGACGAAGATGAGCGGGGCGAACCACCCCGCCGATCGGACCGTCACGCGCACCCAGTCGCGGTCGCTCCAGAGATCGTAGTAGGTGAGCAGCCGGTCCCAGATCCCGAATTCGTAGACGCCCAGGATGATGAGCGAGCTCAACAGCAGGATCGCCGCCGCGATGATCACCAGCGCCCGCCCCATGCTCATGTCCGCTTTCAACGCCGGCATTCCCCGTTGCGAGTCACGCGCCGCGGCTTCCGCGATCGGCTTTTAAAAGCCGGGAGAGGCGCGCGAGGATTCCTTCCCGGCGCCGCCGCTTTTGCAGCGCCTTCTGCTGCGCCCAGCGCGCCAAAAACCCGGTGCTCCCGGAGCGCCAGGACCGTTCGATCCGCTCTTCGTGGACGGCGACCCCCTGCTCGCCGGAGACCGCCGCCCGCAGGCATGCCGTCTTGTCCGCGCACGCCAGGCACTCCGCCGGCGAATGCCGCAGCCCGTCCGCCCCCCGCGGGAAGACCTTCTCGAGGCGCCCGAAGCACTCGGGACGGGGCGCATCTGCGTCATCGGCCATGCGGCGGCTCACCTTGAGCCCTCATCCGGCGGCGGGGCGAATGCCGGGGTACGCGCGAGCTCGGCGCGGATCCGGGCGATGTGCCCGCTGTCGGCGAAGCTGAAGACCCTCCCGGCGCCGATGATCAGGTGCTCGTGCACCGTGATCCCCATCAGGCCGGCGGCGAAGACCAGTCGCCGGGTGATCTCCAGGTCCTCGGCCGAGGGCCGGGGGTCCCCCGAGGGGTGGTTGTGGGCGAAGATCAGCGCGGCCGCCCCCTGCCGGAGCGCGGCCAGGATCACCTCCCGCGGGTAGACGGCGCTCGCGTTCAGGGTCCCCTCGAAAAGCGTCTCCTGGGCGATGACCCGGTTCTTGGAATCGAGAAAGACCGCGAGGAAGCACTCGCGCGACTTGTCCCGGATCGCCCCGTCGAGGTAGTCGCGAAGCTCCCGCGAGTTTCCGATCACCGGCGCGCCGGAGAGCTTCCGCTCCAGGTAGCGCTCGACGAGAGCCTTCGCGAGCTTGATGCCGAAGAGGTTGACCGGCCCGATCCCCGGGACGCGCTGGAGCTCCTCGGCCGGCGCCTCGAGGACCCCCTGCAGGGTGCGGAAGCGCGCGAGCGCCGCCTTGGCGGCGTCCTTGCAGTCCCGGCGCGGGGTGGCGAGCGTGAGCAACAGCTCGATCACCTCGTAGTCGTGAAAGCCGGCGAGTCCGCCGGCGAGGAAGCGCTCCCGCAGCCGCCCGCGGTGTCCTTCGCCCTTGTGCCGGGAAGTGGCGCCTGCCGCATCGGCCATGGGGCCTCAATCCTCGTCCAGCTCGGCTTTCAGGTCCCGGGTCATGAGCTGCACGACCGCCTCCCGCGGCGGAAGCCCCTCGTAGAGGATGCGGTAGACCCCCTCGCTGATCGGCATCTCCACGGCGAGCCGCTGCGCGAGCTCGTGCACCGACCGCGCGGTCTTCACCCCTTCGGCGACCATGCGCATCTCCGCGAGGATCTCCTTGAGGGGGCGGCCCGCGGCGATTTTCTGGCCCAGGGCATGGTTGCGGCTGAGCGCGCCGGTGCAGGTCAGGATGAGGTCGCCGTAGCCCGCCAGCCCCGTGAAGGTCCGCGGGTTGGCGCCGAGGCGCCGGCCGAGCCGCCGGATCTCGGTCATCCCGCGCGTGATGAGCGCCGCACGGGTGTTGAGGCCCAGGCCCAGCCCGTCGACCATCCCGGCGGCGATGGCGATGACGTTCTTGACCGACCCGCCGAGCTCGACCCCGATCGTGTCGTCGCTCGTGTAGACCCGGAAGTAGGGCGTCGCGAACGTCTGCTGGACGAGCCGCGCGAGCTCCGGGCGGCGCGAGGCGACCGTCACCACGGTCGGAAGCCGCCGGGCCACCTCGACCGCGAAGCTCGGCCCGGAGAGGACCGCGAGCCGCTCCTCCGCAAGCCCCAAGACCTCCCGCAGGACGCCGGTCATCGTGAGCTGGGTGTCGTTCTCGATCCCCTTCGACGCCGAGACGACGGCCGTCCCCGGCGCGAGATGCGCGGCCATGGCCCCGGCGGTCGCCCGCATGACGTGCGAAGGCACCACGACGACCAGAAGGTCCTTTCCGGCGACGACCGCGCCGAGGTCGTTCGTGGCCGCGAGGTTCGGCGACAGGGAGACCCCCGGCAGGAAGAGGCGGTTTTCGCGAAGCAGGGCGATCTGCTCGGCCACCTCGCGCTCGTAGACCCAGAGCGCAACGGGATAGCCCTTCGCCGCGAGGAGGTCGGCGAGCGCCGTCCCCCAGCTGCCGCCGCCGACCACACCGACCGACACGCCCGCCGGGCCGCGGATGCCCGCGCTACTCGCCATGGCCGCCGTCGTCCTCTCCGCCGCTCTCCGCCGGCTCGGGCCCCGCGGGCTTCTCTTCCTTGTCGTCTTCCTTTTCGCCCAGCCGGGCGGCGCCGACGACGCGCTCGCCGCTGTCGACCCCGATCAGCTTGACCCCCTGGGTGTTGCGGCTGATGACCGAAATCTCGCGGATCGCGGTGCGGATCGCCTTGCCGCCGCTCGTCATGAGCATGAGCTCGTCCTCCTCGCCCACGACGAGGATGGCGACGACGCTCCCGTTGCGCTCGGAGGTCTTGATGGCGATCACCCCCTTGCCGCCGCGCTTGTGCACGGGGTATTCGTCGATCGAGGTGCGCTTGCCGTAGCCGTTCTCGGTGACGGCGAAGAGCGTCTGGCCGTGGGAGAGAACCTCCATGGCGACGATGCGGTCGCCCGCGGCGATCGTCATCCCCTTCACCCCGGTCGCCGCCCGGCCGGCGGGGCGCACGTCGGATTCGTGGAAGCGGATCGCCTTGCCGTCGGCCGAGCCGAGGAAGACGTTCATCGTCCCGTCGGTGATGCGCGCGGAGATGAGCTCGTCGCCCTCGAGGAGGTTGATGGCGATGATGCCGCCGGACCGCGGCCGGCTGTAGGCCATGAGGTCGGTCTTCTTGACGAGCCCGCGGCGCGTCGCCATGAGGACGTAGTTCCCCGGGGCGAACACGGGCACGGCGAGGACGGCGGTGAGCTTCTCCTGCTCCTCGAGGTTGAGCAGGTTCACGACGGCCTTGCCCGCGCTCAGGCGCCCGGCCTGCGGGATGTCGTAGCACTTGCACCAGTAGACCTTGCCGCGGTTGGTGAAAAACAGGAAGGTGTGGTGGGTCGAGGCGACGAAGAGGTGCTCGACGAAGTCGTCCTCGCGCGTCCCCATGGCGGTGATGCCCTTGCCGCCGCGGCGCTGGCTTCGGTAGAGCGTGATCGGGTTGCGCTTGATGTAGCCGCGGTTGGAGATGGTGACGACCATGTCCTCCTCGGCGATCATGTCCTCGATCGAGATCTCGCGGGTCTCCTCGACGATCTCGGTCAGGCGCCGGTCGGCGTACTCCCCGCGGATCTCGGCAAGCTCCTGCCGGATGATGTCGAGGACCAGCCGCTCGCTGGCGAGGATCTCCCGGAAGCGCGCGATGTCCTTCAGGACCGCGGCGTACTCCTCGGCGATCTTGTCGCGCTCGAGCCCGGTCAGCCGCTGCAGGCGCATGTCGAGGATCGCCTGGGCCTGGATCTCGGAGAGCGCGAAGGCGGCCATCAGCCCCTCGCGGGCGGCGGCCGGGGTCGGCGACCGCCGGATCAGCGCGACCACTTCGTCCAGGTGGTCGAGCGCCGTCTTGAGCCCTTCGAGGACGTGGGCGCGGGCCTCGGCCTTGGCGAGGTCGAAGCGCGTCCGCCGCACGACGATCTCCTTGCGGTGGAGCACGAAGTGCTCGAGCATCTCCTTGAGCGTCAGCCACTCCGGCCGGTTGTTGACGATGGCGAGGAAGATCACCCCGAAGGTGCTCTCCATGCGCGTCGACTTGTAGAGCTGGTTGATGACGACCGAGGCGACGGCGTCCTTCTTGAGGCCGACGGCGATGCGCATCCCCTCGCGGTCGGACTCGTCGCGGACGTAGCGCACGCCCTCGATCTCCTTGTCGCGGATGAGCTCGGCGATGCGCTCGATCAGCCGCGCCTTGTTGACCTGGTAGGGCAGCTCGGTCACCAGGATCGTCTCGGCGTCCTTGCGCTTGTCCTTCTCGACCACGACCCGCGCGCGCACGCGCAGGATCCCGCGGCCGGTGAGGTAGGCCTCCTCGATCCCCTTGGTGCCGTAAATGATCCCGCCGGTCGGAAAGTCGGGGCCGGGAATGAACCGCATGAGCTCGCGGCCGGTGATCTGCGGGTTGGCGATCAGCGCGTCGAGCGCATCGATCACCTCGCCCAGGTTGTGGGGGGGGATGTTGGTCGCCATGCCGACGGCGATCCCGGCCGAGCCGTTGATCAGCAGATTCGGCACGCGCGCGGGCAGGACCGCGGGCTCCGTCAGCGACTCGTCGTAGTTCGGCAGGAAATCGACCGTCTCCTTCTCGAGGTCGGCGAGCATCTCGTGGGCGAGCCGCGCCATGCGCACCTCGGTGTAGCGCATGGCCGCCGGGGGGTCGCCGTCGATCGAGCCGAAGTTCCCCTGGCCGTCGACCAGGGGGTAGCGCATCGAGAAGTCCTGCGCCATGCGCACGATCGTGTCGTAGACGGCGACGTCTCCGTGGGGGTGGTACTTGCCGATGACGTCGCCCACGACGCGCGCGGACTTCTTGTAGGGCTTGTTGTAGTCGTTCTTCAGCTCGCCCATGGCGTAGAGCACGCGCCGGTGGACGGGCTTGAGTCCATCTCGCACGTCGGGCAGCGCCCGGCCGATGATCACGCTCATGGCGTAATCGAGATAGGACTGCTTCATCTCCTTTTCGATGCTGATCTCGGGGGGCTTCTCCATAATCCGGATGGTCTCTTTTTATCGAAGCGCAACGGCCGCCGGCCGGCGGCGCAAGCACCCTTTCGACAACGCGTTCGCCCGAAGCGGAATAGGCGCGCCACGGCGCCGTCGCCCGCGCGGACGCGGACCGCGGCTGCCGTGGCGCGGCAGCAGGCAGGGAGGACGGATTTAGGGGGTTGCTACCGGCTGATGAAAGCCCCGGCGGTCACCAGCAAAATCACCAGATAGATGCAGACGGCGGCGAGCGACTCGGTGAAATGGGTCACGATGCCCCCGCCGACGATGGCCGGAACCGCGCAAAAAATGAGAATCCCCAGCTTCCGCGGAATATCCATGGCGAAAACGTTCCCCTCCTCTGTTATCCGACGGCTATGCTAAGAATTACCAGCCATTGCGGCCGGAGTAAAGGGGAAAATGCGCCCCGGGCGCACTTTCCCTGCCGGGGGCGCGTCAGCGCTCCACGATCATGGCCATGCCCATGCCCCCGCCGATGCACATGGTGATCAGGCCCGTGCGGTAGCCCTGGCGGCGCATGTGGTGCATGGCGGTGACCATCTGGCGCGCGCCGGTCGCCCCGATCGGGTGCCCGAGCGAGATCCCGCTGCCGAGCTCGTTCGGCCGGTCGTTCTTCAGGCCGAGCTCGCGCATGCAGCCGATCGCCTGGGCGGCGAAGGCCTCGTTCAGCTCGATCATGTCGATGGCCTCGAGGCGCATCCCGGTCGCCGCGAGCACCTTGCGCACCGCCGGCACCGGCCCGAGCCCCATGTAGGCCGGGTCGAGCCCGCCGGAGGCGAAGGCCTTGATCTTGAGGAAGGGGGCGAGGCCCAGCTGCCGCGCCTTCTCCGCGCTCATCAAAAGGACCGCGGCCGCCCCGTCGTTGATCCCGGAGGCGTTCCCCGCGGTGACCGTCCCGTCCTTCTTGAAGGCCGGCCGGAGCTTCGCCATCTTCTCCATGCTCGTCTCCATCGGCCGCTCGTCGGTGTTGAAGATGACGTCCCCCTTGCGGTCCTTGATCACCACCGGGACGATCTCCTCGGCGAAGAGCCCGCCCCGGATGGCGGCCATCGCGCGGCTGTGGCTCAGGACCCCGAGCTCGTCCTGCTCGTTGCGGCCGATGCCGTAGAGCGAGGCGATGTTCTCGGCCGTCACCCCCATGTGGTAGCCGTAGAAGATCTCGTAGAGGCCGTCGAAGACCATGAGGTCGAGCACCTCGCCCTTCCCCGTGAGCTCCATGCGATGGCCCCAGCGCGCCTTGGGCAGCGCCATGGGGGCGAGCGTCATGTTCTCCATCCCGCCGGCGACGACGACCTCGGCGCCGCCGGTCATGATGGCCGCGGCGCCGAGGGCGATCGCCTTCAGCCCCGAGCCGCAGACCTTGTTGACCGACATCGCCGGGGTCTCCTTGCACAGCCCGGCGGCGATCGTTGCCTGGCGCGCGGGATTCTGCCCCTGCCCGGCCTGCAGGACGTTGCCCATGATGACCTCGTCCACCGCCACCGGCTGGGCGCCCGGGTCCCACGCCCCGGCTTGCGCCTCGAGGTCGATCACCCCCTGCCCCTTCAGCTTGTCCGGCGCGGCCGCGGCCGCCGCCTCTCCGGGCACCGGCCTCAAGTTCGCCCGCTTGAGCGTCTCGCGGATCACCAGCGCCCCCAGCTCCACCAGCGGCACGTCCTTCAGCGCCCCGCCAAACCCGCCGATCGCCGTCCGCGCCCCGCTCACCACCACGACGTCACGCATCCCAACACCTCCCAACCATTTGACATTACATTCTATTTTAGATCGCTCGAGCCTTCCTGCCGCGCCGTCACCTATACCACATCTCCCTTTGCCGGGTCAATGCACGCAGCGCCGCCGCACGAGTGATCCGTCCAGGTTTTCGAGGCCGTCCGATGAAACCCAAACCGCCAGAGCGCATTCGGGCGCCGGCGGGCAGCGGAGGCCGGTCGGCTCCCTTTCTCAAGGTTCTGGAGCCGCCGGCCGTCTGAAGCCGGACCATGACGAATTCGGTTGAAAAGGAGGCGCAGATTGGCGAAGATGGCAGGCGACCGGGCGCATCCGTCGTTCAGCACGGCGCTGGAGCGGAGGCGCCGCGGGGCGTCTGTTTTTCCCCGATCGCCGACCCGAGGCGCGCATGCACGACCGATATACGAGCTACGCGGAGCTTGCGCGGGGCGAGAAGCGCGACGTCGACTACACCATCATCCACCGCGAGGCCGCCTCGGATCTCGCCGTCATGGCCCCGCACGGCGGGGGCATCGAGCCGGGGACCGTGGACGTGGCCGATGCGGTCGCGGCCGGCGACCACACGTTCTACGCCTTCAAGGGGCTCAAGGCGCGGGGCAACGCCGTGCTGCACATCAACAGCAACCGCTTCGACGAGCCGGTGGGGGTCCAGGCGGCCGCGGCGGCGCGGGTCGCCGTGACGATCCACGGGTCGCGGGACATGGAGGCGGTCGTGCACGTCGGCGGGAAGAACAGGGTGCTCAAGGAGCGGATCGTCGCGGCGCTCAACCGCGCCGGGTTCCAGGCGGCGATCTGCGAGACCCCCGGGCTGCGGGGGATCCAGGCACAGAACATCTGCAACCGCTGCCGGAGCGGGGCGGGCGTGCAGCTTGAAATCTCCCGGGGGATGCGGGAGAAGCTGTTCGAAAACCTCCACCATCGGTCGCTCAGGAAGAAAACGGTGCTGTTCTATCGCTTCGTCGAGGCGCTGCGGGAGGTTCTCCGGGCATAGGAGCCGATCCGGACATGGCCGACATCTTCATCAGCTACGCCAATCAGGACCGGGAGCGGGCCGGAAGGCTCGCGTCGGCGCTTGAACGCTGCGGCTGGAGCGTGTGGTGGGACCGCGACATCCCGACCGGACAGGCCTTCGACGAGACCATCGAGCGCGAGCTCGAGGCCGCCCGATGCGTGGTCGTTCTCTGGTCGGAGGAGTCCGTGCGCTCGGAGTGGGTCAAAAACGAGGCGGCCGCGGCGGCCGAGCGCGGCGCGCTGCTGCCGGCCATGCTCGACCGCGTGAAGCTCCCGCTCGAATTCCGGCGAAGACAGACCGCGGATTTGACCGCCTGGGAGGGCGACTTCCGGCACGCGGGGTTTGCGGCCCTGCGGCGGGACATCGCCGCCCGGGTGCCGCCCGGCGCGGCCGCGGCGCAGAGCGCGCGGCCGCCGGCGACGGCGGATCCCCCGGCGCGGCGCCCGGCGCAGAGGGGCTCGGCTTTGAAATGGGCGGCCGCGGCGGCCGTTTTGATGCTTCTCGGGGCCGGGGGCTATTTCGCCTACACCGGCCGGGACGGAGCCCCTTCATCAGCCGAGGCGCCGGACCTCGCCGCGCGGGCGGCGGGGGTCTACTTCGGGGAGGTCGTCTCGGATGCGCGGGGGGCGTCGCGATCAGGCGTCACCGTGACGGTCGCCAAAATCGGGCGGAGCCGGGTCCGCATCGCCTCGGATCACCCGCGCCTGGAGACGGTCGAGGTCGAGCTTCAGCGGGTGGAGCGGACGATTCAGAACGCCGGGGGCGACACCCTGCTGCTGCTCGATTTGGAAAAGCGGCCGCCGCGGTTGAGCGTCACCTTCCGCGGCGAGGCGGCCTTCCAGGGGAGCGCGTCAAGGCCGTGAAGGCGGCCGCCGCCTTGGCCGCGCCGCCCGGCCGCGTTCCGAAGTCCGCCCACTGAGCTCGATTAGAATATGTTTTCAATAGGTAATCCGATGCTTGGATTTGACAAGGTGCCGGCCGGCTGTTAGGTGGAGGAGACGGGAAAGGAGGCGCAGCCGTTGCGCGAGATCGTCGGCACATGCGACCGGGTTCTCGAGATCGACCTCGCCGCGCGCTCCTGCCGCGTGGTCGAGATCAGCGGCCGCGACCGCCGGATGTTCTTGGGCGGCAAGGGGCTCGCCTTGAAGCTCTTTCGCGACCGGGTGCCCGCCCGCATCGACCCCTTCGCCCCGGAAAACCTTCTCGTCTTCATGCTGGGCCCTCTCACGGGGAGCGGCGCGCCCTGCAGCGGCCGCTTCGCCGGCGTCACCAAATCCCCGCTCACCGGGCTCATGCTCGCCTGCTCCTGCGGCGGGCCGTTCGGCCTGGCGCTGAGAGGCGCGGGGTTCGAGGGGGTCATCATCGGCGGCGCGGCCGCCGCGCCGGTCGTCCTGCGGATCGACGCCGAGGGCGCCCACTTCGAGGAGGCCGCCGCGCTCTGGGGGCTCGACACGCTCGCGACCCAGGAGCGGCTCGGAGGCGGCCGGCAGACGGGGGTGCTCGCGATCGGCCCGGCCGGCGAGAACCGGGTGCGCTTCGCGAACATCGCCTCGGGGCACCGCTTCCTCGGCCGCGGCGGGATGGGGGCGGTCATGGGCGCCAAGCGGCTCAAGGCGGTCGTGGCCCGGGGTGGAAGCTCCCGGCTCGTCCCGCGCGAGCCGGCGCGCTTCGAGGCGGCGGTGCGCCGCGCGAACCGCCAGATCGACTCGAACCATTTCACCGGGACCCTCTACCGCCGCTTCGGCACCGCCGCCAACGTGAACCTCTGCCGCCGCGGCGCGATCCTGCCGGTCGACAATTTCCGCCGCGGCGACCACCCGGCGGCCGCGGCGGTCTCGGGCGAGGCCATGCAGGCGCGCTACCGCACGCACCCGAGCACCTGCCGCCCCTGCCGCATCCTCTGCGGCCACCGGGGGACCCACCCCGACGGGACGGTGCACCAGGTGCCCGAGTACGAAACGGTCGCCCTGTTGGGGACGAACCTCGGCATCTTCGACCCCGACCGCATCAGCGCCTGGAACGATCTCTGCGGCCGATTGGGGCTCGACACGATCTCGACGGGGGGGGTGATCGCCTGGGCGATGGAAGCGGGGGAAAAGGGGATCTTCCCGAGCGGCCTGCGGTTCGGCTCGGCGGAAGGGGTCTCCGAAACGATTCTCACGATCGCCCACCGCCGCGGGCTCGGGGACGAGCTCGCCGCGGGGACCCGGCGGCTCGCCGGGCGCCACGGCGGCGCGGATTTCGCGATCCAGGTGAAGGGGCTCGAGATGGCGGGCTACGACCCGCGCGGCGCCTTCGGCCAGGGGCTCTCCTACGCGGTCGCGAACCGCGGGGCCTGCCACCTCTCGGCGACCGTTTTCGCGCTCGAGGTCTTCCTGGGGTTTCTCGACCCCTTCACGCCGCGGGCGAAGGCCCCCTTCGTCGCTTTCTTCGAAAATCTCTTCGCCGCGGTGAACTGCCTGACCCTCTGCCAGTTCACGACCTTCGCCTTCCTGCTCGAGGAGCCCCTCGTGAAGTACACGCCCAAGGCGCTCCTCAAGCCGACGATGCAATGGCTGCCGGCGGCCGCCCGGCGGCTGATCCTCGTCCCCACGCTCGCGCGCCTGCTCCGCGGGGCCTCCGGCCTCGATCTTGGCGGCCGCGGGCTCCTCGAGGTCGGCGAGCGGGTGCACACGCTCGAGCGCCACATGAACACGCTCGAGGGGGTCTCGGCCGCCGACGACACGCTCCCGGCCCGCTTCCTGCGGGAGGGGGGCCGCGTGCCGCTCGAGGCGATGCTGGACGACTACTACCGCGAGCGCGGCTGGGACGCCCGCGGGATCCCCGAGCCCCGGACGCTCGCGCGCCTGGGCATCGGCTGAACCGAATCCGAAAGGGGCACGTCGCCATGGGCGTCCGGGGCGGCTTCGACTATGACTACGTCGTCATCGGCTCGGGTTTCGGGGGGAGCGTCTCCGCCCTGCGGCTCGCGGAGAAGGGCCACCGCGTCGCCGTCCTCGAGAAGGGCAAGCGCTGGCGGAAGGAGGACTTCCCCAAGACGAACTGGAACCTCCCCAAGTACCTCTGGATGCCGCGGCTCGGCTGCTACGGCTTCCAGATGCTCACCTTCCTGCGGCACGTGGTCGTGCTGCACGGCGGCGGGGTGGGCGGCGGGAGCCTGGTCTACGCGAACCAGCTCCTCGTCCCGCCCGAGGAGGTCTTCGCCCGGCCCGAGTGGGGGATCCCCGAATGCGGCGAACGGCTCCGGCCGCACTACGCGGAGGCGCGGCGCATGCTGGGCGCGAACCCGAGCCCCCAGGTCGGCCGCGCCGACCAGTGCCTGCGCGAGGTGGGCCTCGAGCTGCGCGGCACGGACACCTTCCACCGGAACGACGTCGGCATCTTCTTCGGGACCCCCGACAAGACCGTCCCCGACCCTTACTTCGGCGGCCGCGGCCCGGAGCGCACCGGCTGCACCTTCTGCGGGGCCTGCATGGTGGGCTGCCCCGTGGGGGCGAAGAACACCCTCGACCAGAACTACCTCTACCTCGCCGAGGGGCTGGGCGCACGCATCATCCCGGAGACGGAGGCGACCGGCATCCGGCCCTGGAACGAGGGCTACGAGGTGCTCGGCCGCCGCGCGACGGGCTTCCGCCACCCGCCCCGGCGCTTTCGCGCCCGCGGGGTGGTCGTGAGCGCCGGCGCGCTCGGGACCGTGAAGCTCCTGATGCAGTGCCGCGCCAACGGCCTGCTCCCCGGTCTTTCGCCGCGGCTCGGGCACTATGTGCGCACGAACTCCGAGGCGCTGCTGGGGGTCATGTCGCGCGACCGCGGCGTCAACTGGAACGACCAGATCGCGATCACCTCCGGGATCTACGCCGACGAGACGACCCACATCGAGATGGTGCGCTACAACAAGGGCTCCGACGGCCTGCTGAACCTGCTCACCCTCCTCACCGACGGGGGCGGCGGCGTCCCGCGGGTCGTGCGCTATGCCGGCAACTGCGCGCGGCACCCGCTGCTTTTCCTGCGGCTCCTGTGGCCGCTCGGCAAGGCGGCGGCGACCACGGTCGTGCTCGTCATGCAGACCGACGAGAACCACCTGAACCTCGACTACCGCCGCCGCTGGTGGCGCCTGGGGGGGCGCAGCCTGAACTCGAGCGTCGCGCCGGGTATGACCCGCGCGCCCGCCTACATCCCGATCGCCAACGAGGTCGCCCGGCGCCTCGCCGCCAAGATGAACGGGGTGCCGCTCAGCTTCATCGGCGAAGCGGTCTTCGACACCGCCTCGACCGCGCACATTCTGGGCGGCTGCTGCATGGGAGCCACGCCGCAGCAAGGGGTGGTCGGGTTCGACGGCGAGGTGTTCGGCTACCCGAACCTTTTGGTCGCCGACGGCTCGGTCGTCCCGGCGAACCTCGGGGTGAACCCCAGCCTCACCATCACCGCCCTCTCCGAATACGTCATGGCGCAGCGGCCCGCCCGCTGAGCCGGGCGGCCGGCGCGGCGGGCCGGCGCGGCGGGATAGATAAGGAGACTCCCCCCCGTGAAAGCGATGATCCTCGAGGCGATCGCCCCCCTAACGGAGAACCCCGCCCCGCTCGCCCGGCGCGAAGCGCCCGACCCCGCGCCGCAGACCGGCGAGATCCTGATCGCGGTCTCGGCCTGCGGGGTCTGCCACACGGAGCTCGACGAGATCGAGGGCCGCACCCCGCCCCCGCGCCTGCCGGTCATCCCGGGGCACCAGGTGGTCGGCCGGGTCGCCGGCCGCGGGCCGGGGGCCCGCGCCTTCCGGACCGGCGAGCGGGTCGGGGTCGCCTGGGTCTACTCGGCCTGCGGGTCGTGCCGCTTCTGCCGCGAGGGGCGCGAAAACCTCTGCCCCCGGTTCCGGGCGACGGGCCGCGACGCCGACGGCGGCTATGCCGAGCTCATGGTCGTCCCGGAGGCCTTCGCCCACCGCATCCCGGAGCCGTTCGAGGACGCCGCGGCCGCGCCGCTGTTGTGCGCCGGCGCGGTCGGCTGGCGCGCGCTCAAGCTCACGGGGCTTGCGGACGGCGGCCGGCTGGGGCTGATCGGCTTCGGGGCCTCGGGCCACCTCGTGCTCCAGACCGCTCGGCACCGCTTCCCCAGGGCCGAGGTCCTGGTCTTCGCCCGCAGCCCCGAGGAGCGCGAGTTCGCCCTCGGGCTGGGGGCCTCCTGGGCGGGTGCGATCGACGACGCGCCCCCGGCGCCGCTCGACGCCGCGATCGACACCACCCCCGCCTGGGGGCCGGTCGTGGCGGGCCTGGGCAAGCTCGCCCCGGGGGGGCGGCTCGTCGTGAACGCGATCCGCAAGGAGGAGGGCGACCGGGCGGCCCTTCTCGGCCTGGACTACGCGGCGCACCTCTGGCTCGAAAAGGAGCTCAAGAGCGTCGCCAACGTGAGCCGCGCCGACGTCGCCGAGTTCCTCGCGCTCGCGGCCGAGGCGGGGATCCGCCCCGCGGTGCAGGAGTTCCCGCTCGCCGAGGCGAACGCGGCGCTCCTGGAGCTCAAGCGCCGCCGCATCCGCGGGGCGAAGGTGCTGCGCGTCGCCGCGTCCGGGGCTTGAGCCGTCCGCCCGCCGGCACTAGATTGGTCCGGCTCGGCCGACCGGCCGGCCGTTTCGCCAACCCACCAAACGAGGATAATGAGGAGGAGCCGAGCCATGTCCCGAAAAATCGATTGGCGCCCCTACATCGCCGGCGCGCTCGTGGGGCTTCTCGCCACCGTGTCGGCGGCGGTTTCGACGAAGGTCCTGGGCAAGACCCAGTACCTCGGGGCCTCCACCACCTTCGTGCGCGCCGCCGGCTTCGTCGAGCAGGCGGTGGACCCCGCGCACGTCAAGCAAAACCCCTATTTCCTCAAGGAGAAGGTCAAGGTCGACTGGCAGTTCATGCTGATCGCGGGGATCTTCATCGGCGCGCTCGCCGCTGCGCTCATCGACGGCAGCTTCAAGCTCGAGTCGGTGCCGCCCATCTGGCGCGAGCGCTTCGGCGGCGGGGTGGGAACGCGCGCCCTCGGCGCCTTCTTCGGGGGGATCGTCGCCATGTTCGGGGCGCGGATGGCCGACGGCTGCCCGAGCGGCCACGGCTTGAGCGGCCTGATGCAGCTCTCGGTGAGCGGCTTCATCGCGCTCGCCTGCTTCTTCGGGGCCGGGGTGCTGATGGCCGCGCTGGTCTACCGGGGGAAAGGAGGCGCGCGATGAACGAGCTTTGGCTGGGATTGATCACCGGGATCTTCTTCGGCGCCTTCCTCCAGCAGGGCCGGGTGCTGCGCTTCGAGAAGCAGGTCGGCGCCATGCTGCTCCAGGACATGACCATCATGAAGTTCATGCTCGCGGCGATCCTGGTCGGCATGATCGGCATCCACGCCCTGGTGGGGCTCGGCTACGCCCAGCTGAGCCCCAAGGCGACCCAGATCGGGGCGAACATCGTCGGCGGGCTGCTCTTCGGCCTGGGGTGGGCCGTGATGGGGTTCTGCCCGGGGACCTCGGTCGGGGCGCTCGCCGAGGGGCGCTGGCACGCGCTCTTCGCGATCCTCGGGATGATGGCGGGTGCGGCGGTCTACGCCGAGGCCTACCCGCACCTCGAAAAGAACCTGTTGGCCTGGGGCGGGCTGGGCAAGATCACGCTGCCCGGGGTCCTGGGAATGAGCGCCTGGGCGGTGATCCCGGCGCTCGCCCTGCTCTTCGTGCTCGCCTTCGTCTTCTTCGAAAAGAAGGGGCTCTGAGGCCCGCCCGGGCCGCGGCCGCAAGCAACGAAGCGGCCCCCTCCGCCGCGGCGGCGGGGGGGGCCGCTCACCCTTCAGGCGATCGACCCGGGGCGCGGGCTACTTCACCTCGCCGATGGGGTACTTCGCTCCCTTCCAGGCGAAGATCCCGCCCGGGTAGCGGTGGACGTTCGTGTAGCCGTTCTTGACCGCCCAGGCGGCCCCGTTGTGGCTGCGGGTGCACTTGACGAAGCCGCAGTAGATCACGATCAGCTTGTTCTTGTCCGGGCCGAGCAGCTGCAAGAAATCCTGCTCGCGCTTGCCGGCGGTTTCCTTCGCGTCCCAGACCGGCATGTCGGGGATGGGGAAGAGAAACTGCTTCGCTCCCGGGACGTGCTCCTTCTTGTAGCTCTCCTCGTAGGGCATGGTGTCGATGATCACCATGTCCTTCTTGGCGTCGATCCAGCTTTTCAACTCCTCGGTGCCGACAAGCTTGTAGCCGCCCGCCTTCACCTGGTTGTTCAGGGCGATCGCGATCTTCTCCCAGGCGAACTCCTCCTCGAACTTGTCGGCCGCCGTCACGGTTGCGACGAAGACCAGCGCCAGGGCCGCGCACAGGATCCCGCTCTTGAACCAGTGCCTCATGCTTCAGTCTCCTTTCACCACGCGTTGTATGAGTTGGGCCGGTCCGACCGGCCGGATGGAGCGGAAATAACGACAGGCGTAAAGGTAAAGGATCCCGGCGGTCATGATGAAATCCCGGGTGAGCGCCTCCCGCAGGCCGTGGTAGGCGCGCGCTTCGACGTCCTCGGGCCCGAAGCAGCCGCAGTCGACGTCGAGGCCCATCCGGATCCCGTAGATGAGGATGGCGATGAAGACCCCCATCAGAACGGCGATCACCGCGAGCGATCCGCGGATGTCCGCGAGGAGACCGACGGCGGCGATCACCTCGAGGAGCGGCAGCCCGACGGCAACCGGCATCAGGAGCGGGTCGGGCACGATCCCGTAGGCGTCGATCAGCGTCGCGAAGGCCTTGGGGTCGGCGAGCTTGGTCGCGCCCGCGTAAATAAAGACCGCAGCGAGCAGCCAGCGTATGAAGCGGTAGATCCAGATCGAACCGAGAAGTCTATCCATCGGGCGGCGCGTGTACCGGGCGGTTGCGGGTGCTTGCCGATCATGCCTAAGGCCAAGTGTGCGAGTATATCCGGCTGGAAATGCAAGTCAAATTGTTATTTTTAATTAATTGAATACCTGAAATAGAAAAAAGGAATGGGTGCGGCCGCGGCGCGGCCGCCTACTTGATCAGCCGGCGGCGCATGCAGATCATCGCGAGCAGGGTGAAGAGCCCGGCGAAGACCGCGAGGTAGATCAGGCTGAGCAGGGGGACGGTCTCGAAGCGGCCGATGCAGGCCATGCGCGCGAGCTCGACCAGGTGGTAGAGCGGGAAGGCGAGCGCCGCGGGCTTGGCCCAGAGCGGCAGGTTCGAAACCGGGAAGAAGGTGCCGCTGAAGAGGAACATCGGCGTCACGAAGAGGAAGATCGGCAGGTTGAACATCTCGATCGTCGGGATGATCCCGGTGAAGAAAAGCCCGACGGCCCCGAAGGCGATCCCGCCCAGGAAGGCGATCGGGATCATCACGAGGCCCATGGGCATCTCGACGTAGCCGCAGGCGAAGAGCACCGCGAGCATGATGGTCGCCGCGGCGGCCGCCTTGCTCGCGCTCCAGACGATCTCGGCGACGATGATCTCCTCGATCGAAAGCGGTGTGGCGAGCATCCCGTCGAAGGTCTTCTGGTAGTACATGCGCACGAAGCTCGCGTAGGTCGTCTCGAAGAAGGCGTTGTTCATGACGGCGACGGCGACGAGCGCCGGGGCGATGAAGGCCGTGTAGCCCATCTCCGCGCCACCGTAGCGCACGCCGCCGACAAGCCCCACGAAGCCCAGGCCGAAGGCCAGGATGAAGAGCAGGGGCTCGACGAGCGGGGTGATGAAGTTGATCTTCCAGATCCGCTGGAAGGTCACGAGGTTCCGGCGCCAGACCTTGATGAAGCGCCACGACAGGGCGCCCGGATCGATCATTCGCGCAGCTCCCGGCCGGTGAGCCGGAGGAAGACGTCCTCCAGCGTCCCGTGGCGATAGGTGCAGTTCTCGTGGCAGAAGCGCTCGCGGAGCGCGGCGCCGAGCTCGGCGCCGTCCGGGGTGTAGATGATCAGCCGCCGGCCGAGGTCGTCGTAGGCGATGCCGGCGGCGTTCAGGTGGTCCCGCAGCGCCTGGTCCGGCCCGCCGATCTCGACGACGCTTTCGCCCGCGTGCCGGGCGATGAGCTCCGCGGGGCTCCCCTCCACCAGGATGCGGCCGTGGTCGACGATCACCAGCCGGTCGCACAGACGCGCGGCCTCCTCCATGTAATGGGTCGTGAGCACGACGCTCAGCCCGCTCGCCTTGAGCTTCTCCAGCCGGTCCCAGACCTGGTGGCGCGACTGGGGGTCGAGCCCCGTCGTCGGCTCGTCCAGGATGAGGAGATCGGGGCGGTTGATCAGCGCGCGCGCGAGGATCAGGCGCCGCACCATCCCCCCGGAGAGCTCCATCACCTTGGCCTCCCGGCGGTTGCCGAGCGCGAAGAAGTCGAGGAGCTCGCGGGCGCGCTCGCGGGCCTCGCGCCGCGGGATGGAAAAGTAGCCGGCGAAGACGTGGAGGTTCTGCTCGACCGTCAAGTCCGGATCGAGGGTGTTGTCCTGCTGGCAGACGCCGATCCGCGCCCGGATCCGCCGCCAGTCGCGCGTGATGTCCAGACCGAACACCCGGATCAGCCCGCGGGTGGGGGGCGAGAAGCCGTAGATCGTCCGGATGGTGGTGGTCTTGCCGGCCCCGTTCGGCCCGAGCAGCCCGAAGAACTCCCCCGCGCCGACGGAGAAGGAGATACCGTCGACGGCGTTGAATTCCTGGAAACGCTTGAAAAGATTTTGAACTTCGATGATCGGGCGCATGGTCTCTTTGCCGGGCGGCAGGGTTGGCAGCCACTATGGCATCCGCCGCCCGAAAAGGCAACCGCCGTCGCGCGCTATTTCAGGGCTGCGACCGGCCCGGCGTAGCCCGTCAGCTCCACGTAGCCGTGGCCGGCCACCGCCTCGCCGTTCTTGGTTCCCTTGAGGTCGACGCCCCCCTCCCAGTAGACGATGCCGGTCGTCTGCCCGGTGCGCATCTCCTGGTCGGGCAGGATCGAGGAGACGACCGCGTCGATCCCGGCGAGCGGCACCGCGATGCGCCACCGGCTGGGGTAGACCGCGCCGCTCCGGGCGCTCTTCCAGGTGGCGAGCGTCTCGATGGCGAAGTAGCTGCGCTCGAGGTGCCGCAGGGCGCCCGAGCGGTCGATGTAGCTTCCGCTCGAAGCCGGGTCGATCCCGCCGTCCCGCCGCCGCAGGATGAAGATCATGATCTCGGAGCCGTCGGCGAGCTGCAGGCTGAACCAGTCCCAGCCGGCGATCTCCGGCTCGAGCGGGGCGGTGCTGAACTCGTGGTCCATCCAGGCGAGCCCCATGACCGGCAGGCTCTTTCCCGAAACCGTCACCGTGCCGCCCGCCTCCAGGCGGCTGAAGGAGTAGTAGCAGCTCGCGCGCTCGGGCGCCGCGCCCTTGCGGCTGTAGCCCTCGATCCCGTGGCGCACCGGCTCCTTCGCGGGCTTGAGCTCGAGCTGGAAGGCGAACTCATCCCCGGCCGCCTCGAGCGAGTGCCCGTCCGGGAGAAGAACGGCGCGCCAGTCGTTGAGGAACACGGTCACCTCGGCCCCCTCCTGGACGGCGCCGGCCATGCCGAGCGCCCCCCGCGCCGCCCGCTCGGCCTGGAAATGGCGCTTGGTGGCCGGGTCCGACAGCGCCGCGTGCCCGATGTAGATCTGCCGGGTGCGCCAGGCCGAATGGGGTTCGGGCCATGCCGCCGCCCCGCCGAAGGCCGTCAGCTGGTAGCGGAAAAAGGTGAGCTGGAAGCCGAAGCGCCGGCCGGTGTCAGTGAAGAGATTCCCCGTGTAGTACCACCACTCGGTGCGGAAGCCCGGGTGAGGGCCGTGGTCGCGGGGAAACTCGAGCCGGCAGGGGCCGGCCACCTGCAGGAATCCCTGGTTGCCGGCGGCGGCCGCCGGCGGATGGGCCGCGAGCGCCAGCAGGGCGGCCAGGATCGCCGCGGTCGTGCGGAGTCCTCGGGCGGTCATGGGCATCGCCTCACCTCTCGCGCAGGATCGCGGCCGGCGGCTGCCGGAAAGCAAGCCGCACGGCGGGCAGCGCCGCCGCCAGCGCGGCGAGCACGATCAGGGGAAGCGAGAGCGCCAGCACGCCCCAGTCCACCGCGTAGAGAAAGGTCCAGCCGAACGACTGCCGATTGATCACGAAGACGAGGAGGTACGACAGGATGAAGCCGCACAGGAGCCCCGCCGCCTCGCCCGCGGCGACGAGATAGAGCCCTTCCCAGAGGATCATCGCGCGGACCTGGCCGCGGCCGGCCCCGACCGCGAGCATCGTGTTCAGCTGGCGGGTGCGCTCGAGCACCACCACCATGAGGGTGGTCGCGATCCCGAGCGCCGCGACCGCGAGCGCGATCAGGAGAAGCACCGTCGTGACGGCGAAGGTCTCGTCGAAGATCTGCAGCACCGCGCCGCGGAGCTCGCGGCCGCTCACCATGTCGAGGCCTCCGCCGGTGGCCGCGATGATCCGGTTGCGCAGCCGCTGGACGGCCTCCTCCCCGTCGCCCGGCCGCTCCTTGAGAAACAGGCGCACCCCGGACCAGCCGGGGTCGTGGTAGCGCTCCTTGAAGTGCGACCAGGAGTAGAAGACGACCCCGCCGTCGGTGCGGTAGTCGCGGATCACCCCGACGACCGGCAGCTCGACCGCCGACCCCTCGACCTGGGCCTGGAAGCGGTCGCCGACCGCAAGGCCGCAGCGGTTGGCGAAGACCTCGGAGATCAAGACCCCCTCGCCGCGCTCGATGCGCGCGCGCCCCTCCCGCGGGTCGCCGTGAAGCCAGATGAAGCTGCCGTGCTTGAGAAAGGTCTCCATCCCCATGACCTCGAACTCGTAGGGCACCTGCCCGCGGGCGAGCTGGTAGCGCCGGCTGGGGACGAGGTCCGCCTCCGTGGCGAGGGCGGCGAGCTCCCGCACGAGCGGCTCGGAAATCGGGAAGCGAAAGCGGTTGATCTGCCCCATCTTGCTGGTGACGAAGAGGTCCCCGCTCACCGTCTGCTCGACCCAGAGTTTGACCGTGCTGCGGAAGCTGTGGATCATGACGACCAGGGCGGTGAAGAGCGCGACCGCGGTGATGAGCGCCCCCACCGAGATCGCGGCGCGCGTGTCGCTCGCGCGCAGGAAGCGTCCGGCGAGCAAAGCGGGCAGACCGGCGATGCGGCCGAGCGCCGGGGAGGCGCTGCGCCCCAGAAGCGACAGCAGCCAGGGGGAGAGCAGCGCGAAGCCCACGAAGAGGAAGAGGATCGCGATGTAGCCCGGCAGGGGCACGCCCTTCAGGCCCGGCAGAAGCGACAGCGGAACGCAGAGCAGGATCAGCAGGCCCGCGGCGAGCGCCGCCCGGACCGGGGAGCGCCGCCCGCCGACCTCGGGGCGGGTGATCGCCATCGCCTCCTTGGGGGCGACCCCCATGGCCTCGCGCGCCGGCTGGAGCGCCGCCAGGGCGGCGACCGCGATCGTGGCGCCGAGGCTCACGGCGATTTCAACCGGGCTGAGCGCAAGCCCCGCGACGTGCACCCGCACGAAAAGGGTCGATATCGTCTGGCTCACCGCCGCGAGCAGGTAGCGCACGAGCAGCCCGCTCACCGGGATGGCGAGCAGCCAGCCGGCCGCCCCGAGAAAGGCCCCTTCGGCGAGGATCAGCAGGAACACCAGGCGCCGGGAGGCGCCGAGGGCGCGCAGGATGGCGAGCTCCCGGCGCCGGGAGGCGGCGTTCAGGGCGACCAGGCTGTAGACCAGGAACATGCCGACGAAAAGCGAGGCGAAGCTCAGCACGGAGAGGTTCAGCTGGTAGGCCCGGATCATGGCCGCGCCGCTCTCCTTGGCGGCCGAGGGCGCGCGCAGCTCGAGGGAGGCCGGCAGCAGCGCGAGCAGCTGGTCGAGATCCGGCGCCGAGGTCTTGGGCCGCAGGATGAGGTCGACGCGGTCGACGACCCCCAGCAGACCGGTGAACTCCTGGAAGGTCGCGATGTCGGTGAGCGCGACGCGGCCGCCCTCCACCAGCGCGATTCCCTGCGGCGCGAGCGTCCCGACGATCCGGAACTCGGCCGTGTTGCGCGCGGATTCGAGCGCGAGCCTGCGGTTCTCGGCGGGCTTGAGCTCGGCGGCGAGCGCCGCGGTGAGCAGCAGCGTGTAGGGCTCCCGGATGAGGTCGATCCAACCGGGGGCCTCGGCGGCCGGCGGCCCCTCGAGCTGCCAGCCGCGAAACGGGCGGTCGAGGATCGGGTCGAGCCCGACCAAAAGGAAGGGCTCGCCCATGCCCTCGAAGGCGCGCACGTAGGTGGTGAGCAGCGGCGAGGCGTTGGCGACCAGGGGGTGGCGACCCAGGATCGAAAGGACCTCCTCGGGCACCTGGCCGCCGGGGCGGATCAAGACCTTCTCGGCCTTGCCGGCGAAGAAGTCCATGCTGCGGGTGAAGGCGTCGAGCGAGGCGTGCACCGAGAGGCGCACGCTGGTGAAGACCGCCGCCCCGAGCGCGATCCCGGCGAGCACGCCGAGGGCGCGGCCGAAGTGCCGGCGGAAGCTCCGCCCGCCGAACCACCAGAAGACCGTGAGGAAGAAGATCAGCCGTCGCATGCGCTCTCGGTCACGGTGCCGTCCCGCAGCCGGACCCGCTGGGTGGCGATGGCGTCGGCGAGGTCGCTGTGGGTGGCGATCACCAGGGTGCGGCCGAGGTCCCGGTTCAGCTCGGCCATCAGGTCGATCACCGCGCGGCCGTTGCGGCTGTCGAGGTTGCCGGTGGGCTCGTCGGCGAGGATCAACGCGGGATCGTTCACGAGCGCCCGGGCGATGGCGGTGCGCTGCATCTCGCCGCCCGAGAGCTGGGCGGGCAGGTGCCCGGCGCGGTGGCCGAGGCCCACCCGCTCGAGGAGCGCGAGCGCCTTGCCGCGCGCCGCGTCGCGGGGCTTTTCGGCGAGCAGGGCGGGCAGGCAGACGTTTTCGATAACCGTGAGCGTCGGCAGGAGGTTGAAGGCCTGGAAGACCATCCCGACCACCTCGCGCCGGAAGCGCGTCAGGTCCCCGCGGCCGTTGCGGCCGAGGTCCCAGCCGGCGACGAAAAGCTCGCCCGAGGTCGGCGGGTCCAGCCCGGCGAGCAGGGCGAGGAGCGTGCTTTTTCCCGAGCCGCTGTTTCCCTTGAGGACCACCACCTCCCCCGCGGCGACATCGAGGTCGACCCCGGAGACCCCCACGACCGAGCTCTCCCCCAGGGGGTAGATGCGGGTCAGGCCACGGCAGCGGATGACGGGCTCGCGCGTCTTATCGTCCATGGCTCCGGGCCGGGATCAGGGCAGGAGATAGCCCCGGGATACCGCGTCGTCGATCAGCGCGGTCGTGACCTCCCAGATCGCGGGAGTCGCCGCCGCGAGCGGGCGCATGCGCTCGAGGACCTGGGCGCGGCGGATGCCGTGCTGCCGCCAGGTCTTGCCGCGGGTGTAGTAGTTGTGCAGGAAGGCCTGGAAGCGGTCCATGGCATGGGCGAAGCGGGCCTCGGGCGTGCGCCGCTCCTCGAACTCGTCCCACAGCCGGCGGAAATCCTGCGCCTGGTCCGCGGGCAGCATCCCGAAGATGCGCCCGGCGGCGGCCTCTTCGCGGCCGTGCTGGCCGGCCTTCCCCTGCTCGTCGTAGCAGTAGGTGTCCCCGGCGTCGATCTCCACCAGGTCGTGGACGAGCAGCATGCGCACCGCGCGGCCGAGGTCGAGCCCCGGGGTGTCGGCATATTCGGTGAAGACCGCGGCGGCGAGGGCGATGTGCCACGAGTGCTCGACCGAATTCTCCCGGCGGCCGCCGTCCAAGAGCACCGTCTGCCGCAGGACGTGTTTGAGCCGGTCGGCCTCGAGCAGGAACTCAACCTGGCGCTGGAAGCGCTCGCTGCCGCCGGGAACCCGCCCGATCTCCACCGGCGGCGGGCCCTCCCGCCGCGTGTCGCCGCCGTCGCGCATAGCCTCCCCTATCCTCGAATTCCCCACACCGCATAAACCGGGTCGGCGTGCGGGATCCGGCCGGTGTATGGGTCGTCCTCCGGGCGGGGCAGCCCCCGCATCGAAAAGGACTCAAGCTTCGTATATTGACCCGACTCGCGGAAATATTCAAGCACCAAACCCAGGCGCTCGAACTCGTGCAGCTCGGTCCAGAGCCGGATCGCCTTGGGCGGAAACCAGCGGTTGGAGAAGGTCGCGGCGAAGACCCCGCCGGGCCGCAGCACGCGGGCGACCTCCGCGAAGACCTCGAAGGGGCGCGTCAGGTACTCGACCGAAACCGTGCAGAGAACGGCGTCGAAGACCGCCTCGGGAAAGGGCATCCGCGGGCAGCGGTTCAAATCGTGCACCACCCGCGCGGTCGCCCGGGGGTTGGCGGCGAGCTCCTCGCCGTTCAGGCCGAGAACGGTGAGCGACCCCGGCGCGCAGGCGGCGGGCAGGTGCGAGGTCCAGCTTCCCATGAGATCCAGCACGGCGGCGCCGGGTTGGACCAGGCGCCCGTAGAGCTCGGAGACGACCCGGCGGGCCTCGGCGTCGAGGTGCTGCACGAGCCGCGGGGCGCGGTAGAATTCGCGGTCGTCGCGCTCGTCGCGCCGTTCGAAGGGGCGCCCGGAGAAGAAGTCGGTCGGCCGGCCGTCCACGCGCGCCTGCATCCCCGGCCCGGCGAGCGCCTCCTCAAGCCAATCGACGCTCGTGCCGCCGTGCTCCTCGAACTTGGGCCGAAGGCCGCGCACCGCGACCGATAGCGCCAGCGGCCGGCCCGCCAGCGGGTGGTTCAGATCGGCCGTGAGCCCCTGCGCGTCCAGCTCCGTACAGCGGAACGGCTCGACGTTGTCGCGGAACACCCCGGCGACCCGGTGCAGGATTCCGCGCGGGTAGAAGCGGCCGAAGCGCGGTTCAAGCTCGACGCCGTCGATCACGCGCCGCTCGAGGTCGCCGCGCGCGACCCGCAGGACAAGCGCCTCCCGGCGCGGGGGAAGGGCCGCGCCGGGGGGGAGCGCGAGGGTCGCGCGCTGCGGACCGGGCCGGTCCGCAATCTGCTCGATCAGGCCGCGCGGCAGGATGTCCCGCCAGAAGTTGACGCGCGGGGCGTGGCGCCGGTCGGTGTGCCGGACCCCGCCGTGCTCCCAGCTCACTTCGAAATCCATGGTGGCGAGGCAGTCGTTCAAGAAGTCGGTCGTCATCGTTTCCTCCCCGAAAATGGCGGGTTCGCCGCGCAAGGCTCGCCCGACAATAAGGATCTCCGGCCGCCTTGCCAACTCCGGCCGCGCGTGCCGCCGCGCGCATGGCTCGATTGACACCCCGGGAGAACGCCTTAGGTTGGTGCATGATGATCGGATGCCCCCCCCCGCAACAAAAGGAGCTGGAGCAGCGTTGACCCCCGTCGCGGCCCATCCGGTATCGGCGGCGCGGAAGCTCGCCTACGCCGCCCCGGCCTTCGCCCTCGCGGTGGTCGGCATACCGGTTTACATCCACCTGCCGAAGTTCTACACGGACGTGGTCGGGATCGAGATCGCCGCCCTCGGCGCGATTCTCGCGAGCGTGCGCATCTTCGATGCCGTGACCGACCCCCTGATGGGGCACCTCTCCGACCGCACGGTCTCGCGCTTCGGACGCCGCCGCCCCTACATCGCCCTGGGGGCCTTGCTGGTGGCGCTGTTCATCCTGCTGTTGTTCAACCCGCCGGAGGGCTCCCCGCGCTTCGAGACGCTGTGGTTCGGCGCCTGCATCTACGGCCTGTTCCTCTTCTGGACCGTGGTCACGGTGCCCTACGAGTCGCTCGGACCCGAGGTCACGTTCGACCACCACGAGCGCAACACCCTCTTCGGCCTGCGCGACGGTCTGCTCCTCGCCGGAACGCTGGTCGCCGCCGCCTCGCCGGCCGCCGTCCGGCACCTCTTCGGGCTGCCGCCCGACGCCGCGGGCGAGCGGGCCAAGTTCTTCTGGATCGCCGCGATCTATGCGCCGCTGGTCGTCGCGAGCGCCTGGCTCTGCGTCCTGTCGATCCGCGAGCTGCCCCACCCCGCCCCACCCGCCCCCGGCCTGCGGCGCGGACTCGGGCGGGTGCTCAGCAACCGGCCCTTCGTCGTCCTGCTGACCGCCTACACGCTCGGCGCCTTCGGCGGCAACCTGCCGGCGGCCCTGATCCTCTACTATGTCGAGATCGTGATCGAGTCCCCGCATGCCGATCTCTTCCTGCTGCTCTACTTCCTCACCGGGATCCTGTTCCTGCCGGGCTGGGTGGCGGCGGCGCGGCGCATCGGGAAAAAACGCGCCTGGATCGGCTCGATCCTGATCAACACCGGCGCCTTCGTGGGGGTCTTCTTCCTCGGCCCGGGCGACGCCGCCCTCTACGGGGTGCTCGTCTTCCTCTCCGGGATCGGTTTGGGCGCGACCCTCGCCCTGCCCTCCTCCATCCAGGCCGATGTCATCGACTACGGCGAGCTTTTGACCGGCGAGCGCCGCGAGGGGCAGTACATCGGGCTGTGGTCCGTCGCCAAGAAGCTCGCCGCCGCGGCCGGGATCGGGATCGGGCTCTTCACCCTGGGGCTCGCCGGCTACACGCCGAACGCCGAGCAGCCCGAAGCGGTGCGCACGGCCCTGCGGGTGCTCTACGCCCTGGTGCCGTCGCTCTGCAACCTCGCCGCCCTCGGGATCGCGCTGTTCTATCCGATCACCGCCGACGTGCACCGGGAGATCCTCGAGGCCGTCCGGCGCCGGAAAACCGGGGAGCCTTACCGCGACCCGCTCGCGGCCGCAGGGCTTGTCCGGGGCGGGGGAAACCGAAAGGGGGGCCTGAATGGATAACCTGCCGGCGGTGCTGGCCATGAACCTTGCGGCGGCTGTCGCGCTGATGACGGTGGGCTGGCTCGCGAGCCTGCCCACCCGCAACGTCACGGTGGTCGACAGCCTCTGGGGCCTCGGCTTCGTGCTGATCGCCTGGATCACCTTTTTCCACGCGGGCGGCGCCCCGGCCCGCCGGCTGCTCGTCGCCGTGCTCGTCTCGCTCTGGGGCCTGCGCCTGGCAGCCTATCTCTCCTGGCGCAACTTCGGCCGCGGCGAGGACCCGCGCTACGGCAAGTGGCGGGCGGCGAGCGGCGGGCGCTTCTGGATCGTGAGCCTCTTCAAGGTGTTCTGGCTCCAGGCGCTGTTCCTGTGGGTGATCGCCTTCGTGCTGCAGATCAGCCAGGCCGCCCCCGAGCCGACGGCGCTCGCGTTCTTCGATCTCGCCGGGGCCCTGGTCTTCGCCGTCGGCTTCGGGATCGAGGCCGCGGCCGACCGGCAGCTGGCGCGCTTCAAGGCCGACCCGAAAAACCGGGGCAAGGTGATGGACCGCGGGCTGTGGCGCCTGTCGCGCCACCCGAACTACTTCGGCGAGTGCCTCGTCTGGTGGGGTTTCTTTCTGATCGCGCTCGCCGTGCCCTGGGGCTGGACCGCGGTTTTCAGCCCGATCGTGATCACGCTCGTCCTGCTCAAGATGACCGGCATCCCCCTGACCGAGAGCACCATCGTCGAAACCCGCCCGGGATACCGCGACTACCAGCGCCGCACGAGCGCCTTCATCCCCTGGCCGCCGAAAGGCGGTGCGCCGTGAGCGCGCTGCTCGAGCTCGCCGAGCGCGGCCTGATCCCCGACGCCCTCATCCGCCTCGGCATCCGGCGGCTCGACCGGCGGCGGCTCGCGCAGGAGCGCCGGCCGGACCCGGAACGCGCGGCCGCGGCCCGCGCGGCCTTCATCGCGGCGATGCGCGCCGCACCCATCGCCGTCGCCCCCGAGCTCGCCAACCGGCAGCACTACGAGGTGCCCCCCGAGTTTTTCCGCCTGGTCCTCGGACGCCGCATGAAATACAGCGCCTGCCTGTGGGCGCCCGGGGTCGAAAGCCTCGACGCGGCCGAGGAGGCGATGCTCGCGCTCACGGCCGAGCGCGCCGCGCTCGGCGACGGGATGCAGATCCTCGAGCTCGGCTGCGGCTGGGGGTCGCTCACGCTGTGGATGGCCGCGCATTACCCGCGCAGCCGCATCACCGCCGTGTCGAACTCCGCGCCCCAGCGGCGCTTCATCCTGGCGGCGGCCGCGGCCGCGGGGCTTGCGAACGTGGAAGCGGTCACCGCCGACATGAACCGCTTCGACACGGCGCGGCGCTTCGACCGCGTCGTGTCGGTGGAGATGTTCGAGCACATGCGCAACTGGCCGCGCCTGCTCGAGCGGATCCACGGCTGGCTGGCGCCCGGCGGCCGGCTTTTCGTGCACGTCTTCAGCCATGTGCGCCACGCCTACCTCTTCGAGGCGGCGGGCGAGGACGACTGGATGGGGCGACACTTCTTCTCGGGCGGGATGATGCCGGCCGACGACCTGCTGCCCGCCTTCCAGGAGCACTTGGCGCTCGAGGCGCACTGGCGCCTGGAGGGCACCCACTACGCGCGCACGGCCGAGGCGTGGCTCGCCAACCTGGACGCCCGCCGGCAGGCGGCGCGGGAGATCTTCGCGGCGCACTGCGGCCCGGCGGCGGCCGCGCGCTGGGTCCAGCGCTGGCGCATCTTTTTCATGGCCTGCGCCGAGCTCTGGGGCTTCAACGGCGGGCGCGAATGGATCGTCTCACACTACCGCATGGCCCGGCAGGGGGGGTAGGATCGGCTCCCGCCGGGACATGGGCTTGGTGAAGAGGATCTGCACATCCCCCAGATAGCGCTCGGCGAACCCCCCTTCGCAGTAGGCGAGATAGAACTCCCACATCCTGAGAAAGCTCTTTGGGAAGCCGAGGGCGCGCACACGCCCGGCGTTGGCGAGGAAGTTCCTCCGCCAGGCGGCGAGCGTCCGCGCGTAGTGCGGGGTGATGTCCTCCAGGTGGAAGAGGCGCAGGTCGGTCGCCCGCGCGACCGCGGCCGCGATCGCGGCGAGCGAGGGGATGCAGCTCCCCGGGAAGATGTAGCGCTTGATGAAGTCCACGTTGTGCTTGTGCCAGTCGTAGACCTGGTCGCGGATGGTGATGGCCTGGAGCAGCATCTCCCCTCGGGGCGACAGGCGCGCGCTGCACACCCGGAAGAACTCCTCCAGGAACTGGTGGCCCACGGCCTCGATCATCTCGATCGAGACGAGCTTGTCGAACGTGCCGGAAAGATCGCGGTAGTCCTGCTGGATCACCGTCACGCGGTCGGCGAGGCCCGCCGCCGCGACCCGCCGGCTCGCCTCCTCGTGCTGCCGCGCGGAGATCGTGGTGGTGGTGACCCGGCAGCCGAAGCGGCCGGCCGCATGGAGGGCGAAGCCGCCCCAGCCGGTGCCGATCTCGAGCACGTGGTCGGCCGGGCAGAGCGCGAGCTTGCGGCCGATGCGCTCGTACTTGGCGAGGGAGGCCTCGCGCAGACTGGCGTCCGGGCGCTCGAAGATCCCGCAGGAGTAGGTGAGGGTCTCGTCCAGGAAAAGCGCGTAGAAGTCGTTGCCGAGGTCGTAGTGCGCCGCGATGTTGCGCCGGCTGCCCGCGCGCGTGTTCCGGCGCATGGCGTGCGCCGCCTTGAGCGCCGGGGCCATGAGGCGCGCCACCCCCGTGTCCATCCCCGTGAAGATCTCCGGGTGGCGGGCGAAGATGCGGATCACGGCCGGCAGGTCGTCGGCCGTCCAGCTCCCCGCCATGTAAGCCTCGCCCGCGCCGATGGTGCCCCCGAAGAGGCAGTCGCCGTAGAAGCGCGGGTGGTGGATCGTGACGACCGCCTCGAGCGGCTCCGGTCCTGCGGCCCGGCCGAAGGTCAGGCGCTCGTCGCCGTCGACGAGGTGCAGGCGGCCGCGTTCGATCCCGGCGAGGATCCGGCGCACGGCGCCGCGCGCGAAGCGGTCGAGGGAACGGACGCGGAGGGCCTCGAGCGGGGGGGCCTCCGCCGGGACGATCGGCTCCATCAGGGCACCTTCCTTTCGGGCCGGGGGGCGCGCGTCCGCGGGTGGGGGAAGAAGGGCGCCCCTTTGCGCCGCAGCCGCGCGGCCTGCCAGTAGATCATGGCGACCACCTTCATGGTCATCAGGGGATAGCTGACGAGCACCCGGGTGAGGCTCGCGCGGTCGATCTCCGTCCGCCGGAGCTCAAGCGTCGCATCGAAGAGCCGTTCGCCCCCCGCGAGGTCGATCATGTGGACCTGCAGGCGCTCCCCCGGGTCGCGGAAGCGCCAGTCGTAGTCGACCGCCATGTCGATGAAGGGCGAGACATGGAACTCCTTTTTCAGAAGATGGCGGTGCCAGCCGGAGACGGGGTGGCGGTTCGCGGCGCCATCGAGCACGTAGGTGTGGACCTCGCCCCAGGGCGTGTTGTGGATCTCGACGATGATGGTCTCCACCCGGCTGTCGGCGGCATCCCAGCAGTAGTAGAAGCTGGCCGGGTTGAAGCAGTGGCCGAAGTAGCGCAGGTGGCAGAGCAGCCGGACGGGTCCGGCGGGCCGCTTCCCGGTCGCCGACCGCACCCGCTCGCGCACCGCCTCGTCAAGCGGAACCCGCGGGTCGCCGAAGTGGTCGCGGCGGCGGAACCAGGCCACGTTCGGCCGATCGCACGACCAGAGCGGATGGTGCGCGCAGACCGCTTCGGTTTCCGCGAGATCGAGGTACACGAGGAAGAGCCGGTAGCGGAACTCGTTTCGGACCGGCCGGAAGCGCCGGTGGCGGATGGTGCCCTCGTAGATCCCGCTTTTCATTCCCCCCCTACAGGGACCGGTTGAAGTGCCGGCAGACTTCGAGCGCGCTGTTCACCCCGTCCTCGTGGAAGCCGTAGCCCCAGTAGGCCCCGGCGTAGAAGGTGCGACGCCGGCCGTTGATCTCGCCCAGGCGCCGGCGGGCGGCGAGGCTCTCCGGGCAGTAGACGGGATGGTGGTAGACGAAGGTGCGGATCACCTTCCGGGGATCGAGCGCCGCCTCGCGGTTGAGCGTGACGCAGAACGGCTCCGGGGCGTCCAGGCTCTGCAGGATGTTCATGTTGTAGGTCACGGCGACCCGGCCGAGGTCGCGCCGGGGGATGTGATAGTTCCAGCTCGCCCAGGCCGCCGGCTTGCGGGGCAGGACCGCCCGGTCGGTGTGCAGCGTCGCCCGGTTCTCCTGGTAGGGGATCGCCCCCAGGACGGCGCGCTCGGCCTCCGAAGGGTCGGCCAGCATGGCGAGCGCCTGATCGCTGTGGGCGGCGATCACGACCTGGTCGTACACTTCGAACTCGCCGCCCGCCGCCTGGACCTCGACCGCCGCCTCCCGCCGCCGGACGGCGACGACCGGCGCCTTCAAGCGGATGCGGTCGCGGAAGGGGGCGGTGATCGGCGGGATGTAGGTCCGCGAGCCGCCGGTGATCGTCAGCCACTGCGGCTGGTTGCGCACGTTCAGGAAGCCGTGGTTCTTGAAGAACTGGGCGAAGTGCCGCGCCGGAAACTCCTCGAACTTGGCCGGATCGGCCGACCAGATGGCCTCGCCCATGGGGATGATGAAATGGTCGACGAACTGGCGCGAATAGCCCTGGCGCTTCAGAAACTCGGCGAGCGTCAGGCGGATGTCGTCGCCGGCGAGCAGCGCCTGCGAGTCGCGCTTGAAACGCGCGACGTCGAGCAGCATGCGGTAAAACGAGGGCCGGAAGAGGTTGCGGCGCTGGATGAAGAGCGAGTTGAGGGTGCTCGGACTGAACTCCAGGCCGGTCTTTTCGCACTGCACGCTGAAGCTCATTACGGAAGGCTGCCAGGCGACCCCCAGACGCCGCATGAGCCGGATGAAGTTGGGATAGGTTGCGGCATTGAAGACGATGAACCCCGTGTTCACCGGATAGGTCCGGCCCTGCCGCACGACCTCCTCGGTGTGGGTGTGGCCGCCCAAGGTGTCGGCGGCCTCGTAGAGCGTGATCTCGTTGTCCGCGCTCAGCAGATAGGCGCTGGTCAGGCCTGAAATGCCGCTGCCGATTACCGCGATCCGCATGCCGCGCGCCTCCTCATGCCTCCCGCCCGCAGGCGTCATCGCCGCACGGCGCCGGCCAGCCGCACGCTCTCCGGCACCGGCCGCAGGTCCCGCACGATGCCGAGCCAGGACATCACCTTGAGCAGGGCGTAGGTCACGTCGATCTCCCACCAGAAGAACCCCTGACGGGCCGAGATCGCGTAGTGGTGGTGGTTGTTGTGCCACCCCTCGCCGAGGGTGATCAGGGCGAGGATGGGGTTGTTGCGGCTGGTATCCGGCGTTGCGTAGCGCCGGCCGCCGATCATGTGGTCGAGCGAGTTGATCGTGACGGTCGCGTGGAAGAGCACGGTCGTCGAGACGAAGAAGCCCCAGACGAGCATCTGGGCGCCGTTCGTGCTGAGCCCGGGGGCGAAAGCCTCGAGCGCGGCGCCCAGAGCGTAGAGGCCGAGCGCGAGCAGCAGCGGCACCGCGGTGTCGAAGCGGTTCAGCCAGACGAGCTCCGGGAAGCGCGCCCAATCCTTGACGTAGGGCCAGCGGGTCGCGAAGTTTTGCTCGGAGGCGAGCCACCCGACATGGCTCCACCAGAACCCGTGGCGCAAGGGGGAGTGGGGATCCTCCTCGGTGTCGGCGAAGCGGTGGTGGTGCCGGTGGTGGGAAGCCCACCACAGGGGGCCGCGCTGCACCGCGGCGTTTCCGAGGACGGCGAAGAGGAACTGCCGGATCCGGCCGGTGCGGAAGGCGTGGTGCGAGAAGTAGCGGTGGTAGAAGCCGGTGATCGCGAACATGCGCACGACGTAGAGCGCCGCCGCCGCGGCCACCGCGGCCCCGCTCGTCCCGACCCAGAAGACCCCGAGGCAGCCGGCGTGCAGGACGATGAAGGGCAGGATCCTGAGCCAGGCGATCCGGCGCCCGTCGGCCGGGGCCGCCGCCTCATGCGCCGCCCCGGCCTCGGCGTCGACCCAGCGCCGAACGGAAAGCCACCAGTTGCCGCGTTCGGTTTTGCCCACCCCACCGCCTCCCTGGAGGGCCCCGGCCGCCCGGCGATCGTCCGGCGCGGGCGGCGGTCGGTTGCCGGCCGGCCGTTTTCCGCCGGCATGGCCGTCAGCCGAGCTTGAGCAGCCGCCGGGCGTTCGCGCTCCAGATCTTCCGCTTGTCGGCCGTCGGGACGGCCATGCGCGCGACGCTGGCGAGCGCATCGGCCGTGAAGCTGCGGCCGGCGGAAGCGTCCATCGGCGCGTCGGAGCCGAAGAGCACGCGCTCGGGGCCGAAGAACTCGACGGCGACCTCCAGGAGCTTCGGGGCCACGCCCTGGGTCGCCGTGTCGCAGTAGAACTTGCGGAAGTGGTCGATGTAGGGGCGCGCCAGCGTCTCGGACTGCCGCACCCCCGTGTTCTGCTCGAAGTAGTCCCACCCGTACTGCATGCGCTGCGCGAAGAGGGGCACGAGGGCCCCGTGGTGGTGGATCACGAGCTTGAGCTTCGGGTGGCGGTCGAAAACGCCGGCGAAAACGATCCGCACCATCGCCGTCGAGCTGTCCTCGAGCCAGGAGAGCGTCTGCCACACCTGGTAGCGCGATTCCTTCTCGCCGACGTAATCCGGGTGGGCCGGCGGCCGCGAGGGGTGGATCCACAGCGGGACATCGCGCCGCTCCGCCTCGGCATAGAGCCCGGCGTAGTCCGGGTGGTCCGGCGGCTTGACCGTCGGGCCGACCACGAAAAGCCCGCCCGCCATCTTGAGGTCGCCCAGCGCGCGGCCGAACTCGGCCTCGAGGATCTCCGCGTTGGTCGCCGGCAGAAGCGCGACCGCCGTGAAGCGGTCGGGACGCTTCGCCGCCGTCGCGGCCAGCCGGTCGTTCATGCGCCGCGCGGCCTCGAGGCACTTGGCCGGGTCGGCGAAGACCGGCGGCGCGGATTCGAGCCACGGAAGCGGCACGAGGACCGCGCGCGAGATGCCGAACTCGTCCATGAGCCGCAGGCGCTTATCCGGGTCGATCAGCGTGGGCGTGTTGGCGAACAGCCTCCGGAAGAGGTGGGGCTTCGGCCCTCCGGCCTGCTCGAGGTAGTCGATCACCTCCATCGCCGAGAAGTGGCAGTAGAAGTCGATCTTTTCGGCGCCGGACCCGGCCGCCGGCCCGGCGCTACGGGCGGCCCCGGCCGGGCGCGCCGCCATGGCCGATGCCGCCGCGGCTCCCGCGGCGGCGGTCAATTTCAAAAAGTCCCTGCGCTTCATCGGCTGCTCCTCATCGATGCCCCGACCATAGCCTAAAACGGCTGCGAAAGAAAACCGTTGGGAAACAAACCCCACAATACCTACCCGCACGGCCTCCCATCCGCGCCCCAACCCCTACGCCCATCGGGAGCCGCAGGTTTACAATTGCTTGAATTTGAATTAAATGTTTTTCACAGCGGTCGATCCGCCGCCCTGGCATGGAACTTGATAGGCTCAGCTGAACCTCTCCGCGACAGGTGATCATTCATGCCGCTCCCCTTGGGTCATATCGCCGTCGGCCTGGCGGTCCACGAAATGGGGTCCGAACGCTCCGCGTGGAACCGCCTGGGGCTGCTCGCGGCGATCTGCGTCCTCGCGAACCTGCCCGACATCGACGTCGTGATCGGGCTTGTCTGCCGGTGGAACGGGAGCGCCTTTCACCGCGGCCCGACCCATAGCCTGCTCTTCGCGCTGGCCGCGGGGTTCGCCGCCTCGCGATGCCTGCGCCTGTCGCCATGGCTTCCGCGGATGGGCTTCTGGATGTGCTTCTCCCTGGTCCTATCCCACGTGGCGGCCGACGCCCTGCTGAGCTCCTCGGCCGTCTCGTTCTTCTGGCCGATCGAGGTCCACTATGCGACCGGCCACACCACCTGGGGCGAGGTCGCCGGCATGGTCCTGAAGGACGAGCTCGAGGACGCCTGGATCGCCCTCGCCGCGGCGCTCGTCATCGCCATGCGCCGCACCGCGCCCGCGCTTTTGCCCGCGCGACTGCGGCCGGAGCCGGACGAACCGCACCGGCCGCCCGGCGCGCGCCGACCGGCGTAGCGGCCGCCCGTCACCCGCCCCGCCGGCAGAGCGCCTCCACCTTCCGCACGTAGGCCCGGATGTCGCACTTGCGCTCGAGCCCGGAGGCGAGCATGCAGCGGACCT
This sequence comes from uncultured Desulfatibacillum sp., assembly GCA_964573635.1. Taxonomy (GTDB): domain Bacteria; phylum Desulfobacterota; class Desulfobacteria; order Desulfobacterales; family SpSt-501; genus SpSt-501. The sequence continues at coordinate 36,971 of CAZNKG010000014.1, forward strand.
TGCCGTATATCGGGCGCTCGGGCCAGGCCCGGTCGTGGGTCCCGTAGATCCAGGCGACCCCGGCGTAGGAGTTGGGGTCGCGGCCGTCGAGGAAGTACTTGTTGTTCAGGGACAGCGTCGTCGCGAACCCCTCCTCCGGCGTCGCCGACCACTCGAGGATCTTCTTCCCCCAGTACATGCGCATGTAGTTGTGCATGAACCCCGTGCAGATCATCTCGCGCATGGCCGCGTTCCAGTAGGGGTCGTGCGTCGCGGCGGCCTCGAGCTCCTCCGGCCGGTAGCGCCGGGGGCGGGGATCGCCGGCGTGGGCGGCGAGGCTTTCCCGCGCCCAGGCGGGCAGCGCGCGGTAGGCATCGTAGTCGGGCGTGTAGCGCACGAAGTTGATGGCGAGCTCGCGGCGGACGACGAGCTCCTCGATGAACGCCGCCCGGGCGCTCTCCGGGACGGGGGCCGCCGAGGCCTCGAGGGCGAGGGCGAGCGGCGAGACCTGCCCGAAGTGGAGGTAGGGGCTCATGTGCGAGATGTCGTCGGTCTGCGGCTGGTTGTGGTTTTGGTCGTAGCGGGCGAGGCCGCGGCGCACGAACTCGGCGAAGCGCCGCGAGGCCTCGGAGGCGCCGCCCTGGAAATGCGGCCGGACCGGCCCCACCCCGCGGTCGATCCGCAGGCCCGCGAGCAGCGCGGCCGGCTCCTCGAGGTTCAGGGAGGCGATGTCCCAGCCGGCCGTGGGCACCCGGACCGGCGCGGCCGGAAGCTCGACCAGGTAGGCCGCGATCTGGCGCATGATCCGGGGCCTGAGCGTGCGCGCCCCGATCTCGGCCTTGACCGAGGCCGCCTCGACCGGCACGACCGCATCGCTTTCGATCTCGATCACCGCGCAGGCCGCCGCCTCCGCCACCCGGCGCCGCCAGGCCGCCTGGTGCCGGAGGTAGCCGCGGTCGCAGACGATGACCGCGGCCTCGCGCCCCAGCCCGAGCGCCACCTCCGGCGGGGAGCCTCTGCGGACCGCCAGGAGCACCCCGCGCCGGGCGAGCGCGGCGCGGGTCTCCCGCAGCCCCTCCAGCATGAAGGCGTAGTGCCGCTGGTTCGCCTCCGGGTAGTCGTCGGTCAGGCCGAAGCCGACGACGACCCCCAGCCCCCGGCGGTCGGCCTCCCACAGGGCGTACTCGAGCGCGTGGTTCATCCCGGCGCGCTGGGCCTGCTGCATCCAGTAGAGGACGTAGCGGCCGGCCGCCGCCTCGCGTTCATTCAGCCGGCGGATGCGCGTCGTCTGGATCCCGGGCAGGCCCGAGGAGAAGACGGGGGCGGCGCTCACGGCCTCGCCATGCCGAGCCGCCGGCGCAGCGCGACCCAGTCGTCAAGCTCGACGATCGCGCGGTTCAGTTCGTAGCGCCCGTCGGCGAAGACGCCGTAGTCGCCGCCGCAGCCCATGGCCGAGGCGAAGCGGATCGTGTTCGCGTAGATCAGCCAGGTATCGGCCCAACGCCGCTCGACCGCCTCGTCGAAGGGGTTCGCCCCGCGGTCGAGCCCCGCGGCCAGGCCGGCCCGCCACGCCGCCTGCATGATGCGCGTCGCCGCGAGCGTCTTGGCGTTCGTCTCGGCGATGGCGCTCTCCAGGCGCGCCCACTGGCCCGCCACCCAGGCCGTGCCGTGGCACTTCAGGCAGAGCGCCTGCATCGCGGCGCGCCGCCGCGCCATCTCGGGGGCGTCGATCAGGAACTTCGCGGCCGTGCCGCCCTCCAAGTCGGTCGGCAGCGGCTGGCCGCGCCGGTTGCGGATCGCCGTCGTGTCGGGCTCGCGCGGGTGGGGGTGCGCATAGACCAGCCCAAAGATCCGCCAGGGGAGGCGATCGTTCATCTGGTGCGTGCGCCGGGCGACGGCCGCCCCCTCGGGGTCGACGATCCCGCTCACGTGGCAGGCCGCGCAGGTCGGCGCGCCGAAATCCCGGCCCACCGCCCACGGGACGGCCTGGAAATCCCATTCGGCCTGGTGCGTCGCGAAGAGGGCGCCGTGCTTGCTCGCTTCGTAGACCTTGGCGGCCGGGACATCCGGCCCCACGTGGCACTGCTTGCAGGTGGCGGGCTTGCGGGCCGTCTCGATCGCGAAGCGGTGGCGCGTGTGGCACGCGGCGCAGGATCCGAGGCTCCCGTCCAGGTTGATCCGGCCCACCCCCTGGTTGGGCCACCCCGCGATCTTCGGAAACTCGAGCTCGCCGGCGAGCTCCGTGTCGCGGGTCTCGGTCCCGACCTTCCGCAGCCGGGTCCCATGGCAGTGGTAGCAGGCCTCGGCCCGGGTCTCGGGTCCGGCGGGCTGGTAGGCCATGCGCCCGCCGCCGCGGACCGGCGCGCCCAGGATGCTCTGCTCGAGCGCCTGGTAGACCCGGTTGCCGGCGAGGTTGCCGTAGGCGTGGGACATGAGGTTGCGGGCGTACTGCGCCGCCTCCTCCGCGTGGCAGGTGCGGCAGTCCTCGGGGCTCACGACGAGGTGCACGCGGTGGCCGTTGTGCGCGAAGGTGTCGGCGTGGGCCTCCGGCCGCTGGGTGTGGCACTCGGCGCAGCCGACGACCGTCCCGGCGAGCTCCTCGGTCACGGAGGCGGCGGAGAGCCTGCGCGCCGGGCCGTTGGCCGCAAGGGCCTCCGCCGGGGTGCGGACGGCGTGGCGGCTCGCTTCCCAGTCGGCGACGATTCCCGGGTGCAGGGCCCGGTGGCATTCGATGCACTCCCGGGAGGCCGCGCTCGCCTGCGGCTCGGCGGAGGCACCCGCTGCGGCGGCGGGGACGAGCAGGGCCAGCACGAGGATCGGCAGGCAGGCTTTCATGCATCGCTCCTATGCGGCGGTCGACGGGGCGCAGCCGCTGCGCGGCGGCTGCGGTCTGCGTAGCACAAGACCGGGGAGGGGTTCAAGCGGCGGGTCGCGGGGCGATCGACCAAAGGCAAAGGCAACGGGTGAACCCGCTGCCTTTGCGACTCACGGCGGTTGCCGATCGGATCAGCCGGGGACCGATACGGGGGCGTACTTGCCGATGTACTCGAGCGTCTCGTCGTACTTGCCGCGCATGTCGATCGAGCCCTTCTCGATATCCTTCTTCTGGGGCGACCACTCGGTGGGGCATTCGTTCTTGAGCTGCTCGATGCGGCTGGAGAGATCGGCGATGAAGATGTGCAGATCCTGGATGTTCGGCAAAACCTTCTCGCGTTCCTTCGATCCGAGCGATTCGACTTTGCGGGTCAGATCGTATACCTTGGCCTTCCAAGCGGTCAGCTCCATCTCCATGCCCTTGCAGTAATCCTGGACGTTCATGGGGCCCTCCTTTCTGGAGTTTCGGCAGTATCGAAAACGCTGCGCCATGCACACGTGAGCGAACAGTAACGTCGATTTACTGTTTGTCAACGGCGCGGCGCCGCGGCGCCGGAAGACCGAGCGGCGCGGCACCGGCGGACCGGGCGATCGCGGACAGCATCCCCCGGAAGAGGCGGTCGTGGACCGGCCGCAGGGCATGCCAGTAAAGCAGGCCGGAGAGCCCCCGGGGGAAGAAGCGGGAGCGGATGGCGATCCGCGCCCGGCCCGCCTCGCCGCCGGCGACGGCGAATTCGAGCAGCGCCTCGCCGGGGGCCTTCGCCGCGGAGACGAGCAGAAGCCGGCGCGGAGGCTCCACCCGCGCGACCCGCCAGCAGTCGAGCATGCGGCCGGCCGGGAGCCCGGCTCCCGCTCCGGACCGCCGCCCGCGGCCGCAGCCGCCGGCGGCCCGGTCGATGAACCCGCGCAGCCGCTCGAGCCGCTCGACGTGGAAGGCGCCGTCGGCGCCGCCGATGCGGGAAAGCGCGCGCCAGAGCGCCTCGGGCTCCCCCCGGACCTCGAGCTCGAAGCCGCGCTCAAAGCGCGTGCCGCCGGCATAGGCGGCGTCCCCCTCGCGGGGCCACTCCGGCGGCCGGCTAGCCTCATCCCCTCCCCCGTCGAACTCCGCGAGCGCCTGGGCCGTGCGCTCGAGCGCGATGCGGATCGCCTCCCGGCAGCCGAGGAGCCTGCGGGGGATGAGGGCGCGGATGCGGTTTTCGCCGCAGACGGCGTCGCTCGTCAGCCCCTCGGTGAGCGGCATCGCGATGGCCGCCGGCACCGGACTGACGAGATCGATCCACAGCGCGGAGAGCGTCGGGGTGAGGACCGGGACCGGGATGATCACCCGGCGGCGGAGCCCGGCCTCCTCGGCATAGATCGCCAGGAGGTCCTGGTAGGTCAGCACCTCCGGGCCGCCGATGTCGTAGGTCTCTCCGGCGGTTTCGGGGCGCTCGAGGCAGCCGACGAGATAGGCGATCACATCCCGGATGGCGATCGGCTGGTTCTTCGAGCGCACCCAGCGCGGGGTGGTCATCACCGGCAGATGCTCGACGAGATAGCGCATGATCTCGAAGGAGGCGCTGCCCGAGCCGAGGATCATCGGGGCGCGCAGATCGGTGGCCGGCACCCGGCCGGACTGGAGGATGCGCGCCACCTCGATGCGCGAGGCGAGGTGCCGGCTGAGCGCCCTCCCCCCGGCTTGGCCGGCCAGGCCGCCGAGGTAGATGATGCGCGCGATCCCGGCGGCCTCGGCCGCCGCCGCCATGTGGCGCGCCGCGGTCCGATCGGCCTCGACGAACTTCTCCTTCTGGGCGATCATCGCGTGGACGAGGTAAAAGACGCTCCCGCAGCCCCCGGCGGCCCGATGGAGCGACGGCGGGTCGAGGAGGTCGCCGCGGGCGATCTCGAGCCGCGGGTGGCCAAACCAGCGGCGGCGGCGCAGGGCCTCGACCGAGCGCGCCAGGGCCCGCACCCGCAGGCCCCGTTCGAGCAGGGCCGGGACCAGGCGGTTGGCGACGTAGCCGGTCGCTCCGGCGACGAGAACGGGCCGGCGGTCAGACATGGTTGCGGAGCTTGAGATCGATCGGGTGAGGTTGGAGATAGACCTGCCCGCGCAGGTAGGGCTCGTCGAACTTGCGCACGTAGTGGTTGAGGATCGTCACCGGCACGATGAGGGGGACGAGCTCGCGCCGGTAGCGGTCGAAGATCTCGAGCAGCTCCTGCTTTTCGTCGGCGGAGAGCGCCTGCTTGAAGTAGCCCAGGATGTGCTCGAGCACGTTCAGGTTTTTCTTGACCGTGGTCTTCACGCGCAGCGCCTCGATGAGCGCCTCCTCGTAGGCGCGCAAGAGCTCCGCGGCCGCCGCCGAGCGTCCCGCGGCGACGAGCGCGCCCATGCGCTTCGCATGCACCGGGCTGTGGGCGAGGAGGAGCAGCTTGTGGCGCGTGTGGAAGTCGACGAGGTTGGCCAGGCGCCGCCCGCGGGCGAGGGTTTCGCGCCAGCGCTTCAGGGTGAAGAGCTGCTCGAGAAAGGTCTCCCGGAGCTTCGCGTCGTTCAGGCGGCCCTCCTCCTCGACCGGCAGCAGCGGAAAGTGCCGCGTGAACTCCCGGGCGAAGATCCCGACCCCGGTCTTCTCCGCCATCCCCTTGTCGTTGTAGACCTTGACGCGCATCAGCCCGCTGTTCGGGGAGTCGCTTTTGAAGATGAAGCCGCAGAGGTTCTCGCCCTCGAGCTCGCGCACGCGCTTGCGGGCCCACGCGGCCATGCGCTCGGTGTGGTCGACGCGGCTGCGGGTCGTGACGAGGCGCGGGTTTGCGGGGTCGCCGACCAGCCGGAAGGTTTCGCGCGGCACGGGAAAGCCCGCCTCCACCTCGGGGCACACCGGGACGAACTCCAGGTACTGCCCCAGGACGTCGGTGATGTAGCGGTCGTGCTTGTGGCCGCCGTCGTAGCGCACCTTCTGCCCGAGCAGGCAGGCGCTCACCCCGATGCGAATGCGCTCTTCCATGAACCCTCCTTTCCAATCAGGCGGCGGCCGGCGGCGCCTCGGCTGAAAAGAGGTTTTCTCCCGGCCGGGATCGTGCTAATCGGTCTGACGACGACCGCTCCGTGGAGGACGCCCATGCTGGCCGACATGCAGAAGCTCATCCGGGAAAAGAACGTCTGCGTCCTCGCGACCATCTCCGAGGGCAAGCCCTACTGCTCACTCATGGCCTACGCCGCCGACGAGGAGGGCCGCGAGATCTACCTGGCGACCCTGCGCGACACGCGCAAGTTCCGCAACCTCATGGCGAACGCCGCGGTCAGCCTGCTCATCGACTCGCGCGAGACGATTCCGCGCACCGAGGCCCAGGCCCTGACCGCCGAGGGGGTCTGCGCGCCGATCGAGGACCCCGGCCGCCGGGCGATCGCCCGCGAGCGGCTGCTCGCCGCCAACCCGCACCTGGAGAGCTTCCTGGACGACCCCCGCTGCGCGCTCGTCTGCGTGCGGCTCACCTCCCTGCTGCTCCTGAAAGGGCTGACCGAGGCCCACCGCGCCGAGCTCGACTGACCGCCCGCCCGGCCCCGGCGCGCCTCCGGCCGTCGCGCGTCACCCCCGGGGGGCGCCCCCGCCGCCGATCAGCGGCAGCTCCTTCTCCAGGCGGAAGTAGACCAGGAACTTCGGCTCCTCGTCGTCGTCGGTGTATTTGCGCCGCTTGATTTTGCGGATCAGCTCCGCGTTCTGCTCCTCGCGGACCTTTTTCAGAAACAGCCGCTTGCCGTGATAGCCGGGGACGTTCTCCAGGAAGAGGAAGGTCGCGTGGGGGTTCGACTGGAGGTTCGCGTGCGTCAGCCGGTCGCGCATGATGAAGGCGAGCGTCCCGTCCTCCATGAAGTGCGGCCGCGAGTAAACCGCGGCGTCGACCTTGCCGGAGGCGTCGGCGGTCGCGAGGATCCCGGTTCCCTTGTTGGCTTCGAAGTATTCTTTGAGTTGCATGCCGTGCTCCTTTGCGGTGGTGTCGCCCGATAACGGACGACGCAATGATAATCCCGAATCCGCAAAAGTCACCCGCGCCGGGAGCCGATCGTCGTGAGAAACACCCCCGCGGAGACGAGCAGCGCGCCGGCGAGCAGCGAAAGCCGCAGGGGCTCCCCCAGCATGAAAAACGCGAGCAGGATGGCGAAAATCGGAACGAAGTTGATGAAGAGCCCCGCGCGCACCGCCCCGATCGTGCGGAGGCCCTCGGTGTACCAGATGAAGGCGAGCACGGTCCCGAAGAAGCCCAGGAAAAAGGCGTTCGCCCAGTCCGCGAGGCGGAAGGGAAAGCCCGCGAGGAAGCCCTCGGCGAGCGCCGGCGGGACGAGCAGAAGCGTGCCGGCGAATGAGCTCAAGCCCACCACGGCGAGCGGGGAGAGCGCGGCGGAAATCGTCCGGGCGAGCAGCGTGAAGGCGACCCAGCTCGCCACGCATCCGAAAACGGCGAGCTCGCCCTCGCCGAGGCCGCCGCGGAGCAGGGCCCCGAAGTCGCCGCGGGCGATCGCGAGCACTGCCCCGCCGACCGACAATAGGATGCCGGCGCTCTTGAGCAGGTTCAGCCGCTCCCCCAGGAAAACGGCGGCCGCCGCCGCGATCACGATGGGATTGGTCGCGACGATGACCGACGCCCGTCCGGCCTCGATCAGGCGCAGGCCCTTCAGGAAAAAGACGTTGTAGGCGAAAATCCCGGTCAGCCCCATCGCGACGAGCGTCAGCACGAGCCGCGCGGAGGCGCGCGGCAGCGGGCCGGCGGATTTGAGCATCAGGGCCGACAAAAAGAGGCTCGCCGCGAGGTAGCGCAAAAGCGCCCCCGTGTAGGGACCGACGCTGAGCGCGAGGTTCTTTCCGGCGATGAAGGTCCCGCCCCAGGCCGCGGCCATCAGCAGCAGTTTGACATAGATCATGGCGGCGCCAGCTGTACCACGGGCGCGCGCCCCTGTCCACCCGGGAGGGGAGCCGGCCGGCGCGGGCTTGCCACGCGGGCGCCGATCCGTTATGGCTTTAAGCACCGGGCGCCGCCCGGCCGGACGGCCCGCGGCGCAACCCCATTTTCGATAAGGAGCATGGCATGATCGGCTTCGATCTGACCCCGGAGCAGTCGGAGATCCAGAAAACGGCGCGGGATTTCGCGCGGCGCGAGATCCTGCCGGCCGCCTGGCGGTGCGATGCCGCCGACCGCACGCCGCTCGAGGTCCTGCGCAGGGCCTGGGAAGCCGGGATCATGAACGGCGACATCCCCCGCGAATACGGCGGCCGGGGCTGCGGGCTGCTCGAGAACGTGATCCTGACCGAGGAGCTCGCCGCCGCCTGCGCGGGGCTCGCGACCTCGATCTTCGACAATTCGCTCGGCATGGAGCCCTTGAGGCTCTCGGCGAACGCGGCCGTCCGCGAGAAGTATTTCCCGAAGCTCGCATCCGAGTTCAAGCTCATCGCCTTCGCCACCTCCGAGCCCACCCTGGGCTCGGATGTCGCCGCGATCCGCTGCCACGCGCGGCCGGACGGGGACGGGTACGTTCTCGACGGGACCAAGTACTGGGTGACGAACGGGGGGATCGCCGACTACCTGTCGATCTTCGCCACCGTCGACCCGGCGCTGAAGCACCAAGGCATTTGCGCCTTCGTGGTGGAGCGCAGTTGGGAGGGGGTCCGCGTCGGGCGGCGGATCCCCAAGCTCGGCCAGCGCGGCTCGGACACCGTCGGCATCCGCCTGAAGAACGTCCGCGTCCCGGCCGAGAACCTCCTCGCCCCGCCCGGCGAGGGGTTCGCGCTGGCGATGCGGACCTTCGCGCGCACCCGGCCGGCGATCGGCGCCTTCGCCGTGGGGACGGCCCGCTCGGCCATGGAGTTCGCCATCGACTACGCCAAGACGCGGCGCGCCTTCGGCCAGAAGATCGCCGACTTCCAGGCGATCCAGCACAAGATCGCCGACATGTACCAGAAGGTCGAGACCTCCCGGCTGCTCGTGTGGAAGGCGGCCTGGGAAGCCGACCGGGGGGGCGACCCGACGGTCGCGGCCTCGATCGCCAAGCTTTACGCCACCGAGGCGGCGCTCGAGGTGGCGAACGAGGCCCTGCAGATCCTGGGCGGCTTCGGCTACACGCGCCTTTTCCCCGTCGAGAAGATCCTGCGCGACACGCGGCTCTTCCGGATCTACGAGGGGACGAGCGAGATCCAGCGCCTGATCCTCGCCGGGCACGCGCTCGGCGCCTACCGGCCGGCGATGCCGCCGCTCGAGGAGCTGCCGCTTGAAATCGATCCCGGCGCGGCCGCCGCCGGGCCGGCCTGGCGCTGCCGCATCTGCGGCCACGTCCATTACGGCGCCGAGCCGCCGGAGGAGTGCCCGCTCTGCTTCTTCCCGGCCTCGGCCTTCAAGCGCGTCGGCGCGCCGGCCGTGTAAACCGTTTCGCGGCGGCGGCGTCTAAGGGGGGCAGAACCGGCTTGCGAAAGGGGGCTTCCATGAGGCGCCGGCCGCTGCTTGTCGTGGGTTTCACCCTGTTCTTCTCCGGCGGGTGCGCGACCATCCCGCCGGGGCCGAGCGTTCCGGTGATGCCGGCGCGCCACGCCTCCTTCGAGGCCTTCCAGGCGGACGACCGCCTCTGCCGGTCATGGGCCGAGGAGCGGTCCGGCTGGGACGCGAACCAGACCGTGAACCGCAACCTCGCCGGCGGGGCCGCGGCCGGGGCGCTTCTGGGCGCGGCCGCCGGCGCGCTGATCGGCGCCGCGGCGGGCGACGCCGCGGCGGGGCTCGCTCTCGGCGCCGGCGGGGGCCTGCTTGCGGGGACCGCCATGGCGGCGAACCCGGCGCTCGCCGCCGGCTCCGAGGTGCAGCGCCGCTACGACCACGCCTACCAGCAGTGCATGGCCGCGAAGGGGCACGCGGCGCCCGCGTTCCGGCCCGAGCCGCACCGCGCGCGCCATGCCCCGCCGCCGCCCCCGCGGGCCTATGTCGGACCTCCGCCGCCGCCGATCGGCGCGGGCGCTGCCGGCAGTGGCCCGCTGCTCTACTGAGGCCGGGCCGGGTCGGGGCCGAATCTGAGCGGCGCGGCGCGACGCCGGATCCGACCGCCGGTCAGCGGTCCTCGGGCTCGTTGCGGATGAGGATGTCGAGGATCTGGGGCAGGTATTCGTCCGCCTTCTCGGCCGGAAAGCGGGCGGCGCCGGCGCCGCGGTGGCCGCCGCCGTTGAAGGCCGTCAGCATCCGGCCCGCGTGGACGTTGCACTCCGGGTTGAAGATGCTGTGGCCGACGCTCACGGCGAGCGTCCGGCGCTCCGGATCCTCGTAGCGGATGCGGACATTGACGACGGCCTCCGGAAAGAGGCAGTAGACCAGGAAGCGGTTTCCGGCGGGGGGCGGATAGAACGGGCGCAGATCGGTCACGGCGACCCGCCCCTGCATGCGGGTGTGCGCCCGCAGGATCCGGCCGTAGCGCGCGTTCTGCGCGACCACCTCCCGGCAGCGCGCCGCCACCTCGGGATCGGCCATCACCTCCCGGATCGGCTGGTCCCGCAGCAGCCGCACGAGCCGGTTCCAGAACGGCTCGTCCGCGGGGCGGTCGCCGGAGAGGGTCATCGAGAGGAGCACGTAGTCGTACTTCTCCGGCTCGAGGACCTCCTGCCGGGTGAAGCGCGCCGCATCGATGCGGTCGGCCCAGTCGACGAGCTCGCTGAAGTCGCGCGAAAAACGCGGCTTGAAGTAGTCAAAGACGTTGCGCGCGGCCGAGGGGGTCAGGCGGAAGAGCCCGTTGAAGGGGACGTAGATGATGTTGGTCGCGTGGTGGTCGAACCACAGCTCGCCGCGCGGGTCGAAGGGCAGGTTCGCGACGATGTCCCCGGGGAGGATCTCGGCGGCGCCGCCCTTGAGATCGTTCGGCTCGCGCCACAGGACGGGGGCCTCGGGATCCAGGGCGGCCGTGATCAAGGCCGCGCAGACGACGCCATCGAAATCCGGCCGGGTGACGATCCGCATGCAGGGCCCATCCGCTCCGCTGTGAGGCCGGCCGCGGGGCGGCCGGCCGTTTGCTTCCCGCATCTTCAGCGCCTATCCTACCGCGGATCGCCCCCCCGCACAAGCGCGCGGCCTTCGCCGCGCGGTTTACTTCCCGCAGATGAGGCTGACCTCCACGCGCGCATCCCGGGGCAGCCGCGCGACCTCGACGGTCTCGCGCGCCGGCGGCCGGTCGCCGAAGTATTCGGCATAGACGGCGTTGAAGCGCGCGAACTCCCCCATGTCCTTGAGAAAGCAGGTTGCCTTGAGGGCGTCGGCCAGCGTCAGGCCGGCGGCGGCGACGATGGCCTTCACGTTCTCCATCACCCGCCGCGTCTGCTCCTCGATCCCCCCCGCGACCATCTGGCCGGTTCCCGGGTCGAGCGGGATCTGGCCGGAGACGAAGAGGAGCCCCCCCAGGCGAACCGCCTGGGAGTAGGGGCCGATGGCCGCTGGCGCGTCCGCGGTGGCGACGATGGTTTTCATGCGATGCCTCCTGTTCCGGGCGGCCGGGCCGCCCCGCTGGGGTTCGCCTTCAATCCGGGACGGGGAGGGCGCGGCCGGCGGCCGGCTTTTTCCCCAAGCGCGCCCGCGCGTCCTCGAGCATCTGGTAGAGGGCCGGAATGACCAGCAGGGTGAGGCCGGTCGCGAAAAGCAGGCCGAAGCTGATGCTGACCGCCATGGGGATCAGGAACTGGGCCTGGAAGCTTCTCTCGAGCAGCAGCGGCAGCAGCCCGCCGATGGTCGTGATGGTGGTCAGCATGACCGGGCGGAAGCGCTGGCAGCCTGCGGCGATCACCGCAGCCTCGACCGCGGCCCCCTCGCGGACCCTGGCGTTGATGAAATCGATCAAGACGAGCGAGTCGTTCACCACGATCCCGGCGAGGGCGACGATCCCGAAAATGCTGATCATGGTGATCTCGAGTCCCGTGGCGAGATGGCCGATGACGGCGCCGATCAGCCCGAAGGGGATGGCGGCCATGATGATGAGCGGCTGGAGGTAGGAGCGGAACTGGGAGGCGAGGATCACGAAGATGGCCATCATCGCCAGGGTGAAGCCGGTCTTCAGGCTGTCGAGGGACTCCTGGGTGCGCTTCTCCTGGCCCTCGAGGTCGCAGCGCACGCCGGGGTAGCGCTGCTGGAGCGCCGGGAGGAACCGCGACCGCAGATCGCCCACGATGCGCGCCGCGTTCGCCCGGGTCTCGTCGACGGCCGCCACCACGGTGATGGTGCGCTGGCGGTCGACGCGGTTGATGACCGAGTAGGAGCGGCCGGCGCGGGCGACGGCGACCTCCTCGATCGGCACCTCCCGGCCGTCCGCCGTGCGGATGCGCATCTCCTCGATCCCGGCAAGCGAGCGGCGGTCGCGGTCGCCGTAGCGCACCATCACCTTGACGTCGTCGCGGCCGCGCTGGATCCTGAGCGCCTCCTCGCCGTAGAAGGCCTGGCGCACCTGGCGGGCGAGATCGCGCATGGTGACCCCGACGGCGCGCGCACCCTCCCGGATGGCGAGCTTCTGCTCGGGCTTTCCGGGCTTGAAATTGTCGGCGACGTCGAAGGTGCCGGGGAAGGTGCGGAGCTCCGCCTTGAGCTCCGCGGCCGCCCGCTGGAGCAGGTCGAAGTCTTTCCCCGAGAGCTGGATCTCGATGTCGTTTCCGGCCGGGCCGCCCTCGATCGTGGAAAAGGAGAGCTGCTCGACCCCGGGAATCTCCCCCGCCCGGCGGCGCCACTGGTTGATGACGGTCGCGGTCGAAAGGCCGCGGCGCAGCTCGGTGGGGGCGATCTCGATCCAGACCTGGCCCACGTGGCCGCCGATCTCCTCGGGCTTCCAGTCCCGCCGGGGGATCATGCCGACCAGCGAGAAGGCGTTGCGCACGAGCGCGCCGTTCGCCGCGGTGAACTCCGGGTAGTCCCGCTCGATGGCGAAGGCGGCCCGCTCGAGGCCGGAGACGGCCTCCTCGGTCGCCGAGAAGGGGCTCCCCAGCGGGAAGCTCACCTCGGCGATGACCCAGTCGCTTTCGCCCTCGGGGAAGAAGACGAACGGCACGTAGCCGCCGGCGACGAGCGCGAGGCTGACCAGGAGCGCGCCGGCGGCGATGGAGAGCGTGAGGCCGCGGTGGCGCACGGCGGCCGCGAGCACCGGCCGGTAGCGCCGCTCGACGAAGCGCAGCAGCGCCCGCTCGAGGCGCTCGCGCAGCCGCTCGAGCCCCGCCATGACGGCGCCCTTCCCGGCCCGCGCCGCCGTGAGCGCATGGTGCATGTGGGAGGGGAAGATGACGAGAGCCTCGATGAGCGAGAAGGTGAGGATGGTCACGACGGCGACCGGCATGACGGCGATGAATTTGCCCATGATCCCGGCGACGAACATGAGGGGCAGGAAGGCCGCGATGGTCGTCGTCACCGAGTGGATCACCGGGGCGGCGACCTCGGCGTAGCCGTCCACGACGGCCGCCTCCGGGGTCTTGCCGGACGAGAAGTGGGTGAAGATGTTCTCGCCGAAGACCGTCGCGTCGTCCACCACGATCCCGAGCGTCATGATGTAGGCGAAGAGCGAGATCATGTTCACGGTCTGGCCGAGGGCGTTCAGGACCAGGAACCCACCCATGAAGGCGATCGGGATCCCGGCGGCCGTCCAGGAGGCGACGCGGATGTTCAGGAAGAGCGCGAGCATGAGGAAGACGACGACCATGCCCTGGACCCCGTTGCGCAGCAGCAGGTCGATGCGGTCCTGGACCATGGCCGACAGGTCCCCCCAGACGGCGATCGAGACCCCCTCCGGCATCCGGTCCCGGCGGCTCTCCACGTAGTGTCGGGCGAGGCGCGCGATCTCGATCACGTCCTGGGAGCTCGTGCGGTTCACCCGCACCACTGCGGCGGGCTTGCCGTTGAAGCGCGTGCGGATGTCGGTGTCCTCGAACCCGTCGACCACCCGCGCGACGTCCCCCAGCCGCACGCTGGTCCCGCCCGGAAGCGTGATGAGGGGCAGCTCCGCGAACTCGGCGCCGGTGTAGCGCTGCCCCTTGGCCCGCACGAGGACCTCGCCCTGGGCCGTCTTGATCGTTCCCGCCGGCAGATCGATGCTGCCGCTCTTCACGGCCTGCACGACGCGGTCGAAGGAGAGGCCGTAGCGCCGCAGGTTCTCCTCCGATATCTCGACGGCCATTTCGTAATTGCGCACGCCCACGAGATCGACCTGGGTGATCCGGTCGGGGGTCTTCATGCGCAGGGCGGCGACCGCCCGCTCCAGGAGCCCCGGGAGCCCCCCGGCGCTGCCCGGCGGCAGGGGTTTGGCCACCAGCAGGTCGTCGCGGATCTCCTCCGCGGCCCGGCGCAGGGTCTTCTCGGAAACGTCGCCGTAGACCGCGATCGATATGGCCGGGTCCTCCTTGAGGACCTCGGTCACGATCGGCTTCTCGGCCTCCTCCGGGAAGGTGTCGATGCGGTCGACCTGGGCCTTGATGTCGTCCAGGGCCTTGCGCGCATCGGCGCCCGGCTCGAGCTCCACCAGGACCGAGCCGGCGCCCTCGCGGGCGGTCGAGATCAGGCGCGAGATCCCCTCGACGCCTTCGATCTTCTCCTCGATCTTGAGGCAGATCCCCTCTTCGACCTCCTCGGGGGCGGAGCCGGGGTAGGCGACGCTCACATGGATCATGTCGAGCGAGAACTGGGGGAACATCTCGCGGCGCATCTTGATCAGCGTGAGGAAGCCGGCCACGATCAGGAAGAGCAGGAAGAGGTTCACGGTGACGTTGTTGCGGATGGACCAGCGGGCGAGCGCTTGCATGCGGCCCCCCCGCCTCAGTTGGCCGGGCGGCCGGCGGGATCCCCGGCGGCCTCCCGGACCCGCACCTTCATGCCGTCCGCCGCCCCAGCGAGCGGGGTGACGACGACGCGCTCGCCCGGTTCGAGGCCCTGGTCCACGACGAGGTGCTCGCGATAGGCCCGCAGGACCCGCACGGGCGTCGCCCGCAGGCGCTCCTCCCGGACGGTGTAGACCAGGTCTCCGGCGTAGACCGCGTGCCGGGGCAGGCGGAAGGCCGCAGGGGCTATCCGTCCCTGGAGCCGCACGTTCACGAACATGCCCGGCCGCAGGCCCGCCAGCCCGGAGGGGCTCCGCTCGGGGTCGGGGGCGATCGCGACCACGAGCGGCAGGGTCCGCGTGTTCTCCTCCATGCGGGCCTTGGTGCGCGACACCCGCCCGGGAAACGCGAGCCCGGAGCCGGCGTTGTCGAAGACCACCTCGGCGGCGATGGCCTCCGGATCTTCGGGCAGCCAGGCGAGGTCCTTGACCGGGACGTGCACGTCGACCTCGAGCTCGCCGGCGCGGTAGATCCGCCCGAGGAGCTGCCCGACGGAGACGCTTTGGCCCGTCTCGACGGCCTTTTCCAGGAGGTAGCCGTCGTAGGGCGACACGATGCGGGTCTTCTCGAGGTCGAGCTCGGCCTGCTGATGCATCACCTTCGCCATCTCCTGCTGGGCGACGAGCTGCCGGCGCATCGGGCCGGTCAGGGCGAGCTGGTTTTCGATCCCCTGGAGGCGCTCGAGGGCGGCGAGGTATTTCTGCTCGGCTTTCTCGGCCGCGGATTGGGCGAGGACCTGCTTGGCGGCGAGGCTGCGGCTGCGCGCGAAGTCCTCCTGGGCGAGCGCCAGATCGCTTTGGGCGATCGCTTTCAAGGCCTTCAGGTTGGCGACCTCCTGCTCCAGCCGGCCGAGCTCGGCGCGGGACTGCTCGACCTGGATGCGGCGCCGCTCCGCCTCGAGCCGGAAGCTGCGGGGGTCGATCTCGACCAGCAGCTCCCCGGCCCGGATAAACCCCCCTTCCGTAAACTGCGGGTGCAGGCGGACGATCTGACCCTTGACCTCGGCGGCGAGGTTGAGGGTTTCGCGCGGCCTGACGGTGCCAAAGGCCTCGATCACGAGGGGCACCGCCTCGGGGCGCACGACGATCGCCTCCACCAGCCGCCCCGTCTCGGGCGGGATCGATCGCTCGGCTTCGGGCTTGAGGGCGACGAGCAGCACCGCGGCCAAGGCCGACACCCCCAGCACCAGGACGATCCGCGCCTTGCGTCGCAGCGGTCTGTCTCCCATGGGCGGCCGTCCCCCTGTTGCCATCCGTGAAGAGGGGCCGCGGGCGCGGCCGGAGGCGCCCGCGGCCCTCGAAACGCACCGGCTCACGCCGGAGGGCGCGTCACTTCCCCTCGTTGATTTTTTCGGTCAGCGTCGGCACGAATTCGAGCACGTCGGCGACCACCCCCACGCTGGCGACCTGGAAAATGGGGGCCTTGGGGTTCTTGTTGACGGCGACGATGAAGGGATTGCCCTTGAGGCCGCCCATGTGCTGGAAGGAGCCGCTGATCCCGAGGGCGAGGTAGACCTTGGGCTTGACCGTTTTGCCCGAGGTCCCGACCTGGCGGGCCTTCTCCAGCCATTTCGCGTCCACGATCGGCCGCGAGCAGGAGACCACCGCCCCCATCGCCTGGGCGAGCTCCTCGACGATCGGGATGTTCTCCTTGTCGCCGATGCCGCGTCCGACCGAGACCAGGACGTCCTCCTTGGTGATGTCCACGTCGCCCACCTCGGCCTGGACGACCTCCAGAAAGCGCCGGCGGGCGGCGAGGCCGCCCGCGTCCGCGGACCGGTCGACGATCGTCCCGGCGGCCTTGGATTCGTCGGCGGCGAAGACCCCGGAGCGCACGCTGATGACGGCCCCGCCGGAGAGGTCGCAGGCGAGGTGGGTGCTCACCTGGCCGTTATACTCCTGGCGCACGAACGTGAGCGTCGCGCCCTGGATCCCCTCGACGCCGACGAGGTCCGGGACGTAAACCGCGTTCATCTTGACGGCCAGCCCCGGCCCCAGGTCCATGCCGAACGTGTTGTGGGCCATGAAGAGGACCGCGCCCGCCGGCAGCGCCTTGACCAGCACCGGCCGGATCACCTCCGCGTTCGGGTAGGCGAAGGCCTCGTTGGCGAACTTCCAGACCTGCGGATAGGCGGCGGCCGCCTCGGCGCACACGCTGTCGAGCGCCGCCCCCGACCCCATCACGATGGCGGTCGGCGCGGCTTCGGGGAACATCTGCTTCGCGGCGGCGAGCAGCTCGGGCATCGAATCGTCCGCCTTGCCGTCCTTGTGGAGAATGAATGCGAACACCTGAGCGGCCATTACTTGAGCCCTCCTTTGGCTTTCAGAAGATCGATCAGCTTGGCGGCGATCTCATCGGCGCTGCCCTGCAGGATCTCGGCCCCGGCCCCGGCCGGCGGCACGAAGTAGTCCAGCCGCTTGACCTTGGCGCCGGCTGCCCCGACGCTCTCCGGGGCCACCCCGAGGGCGGCGGCGTCGAGGACCGGGATCTCCACCGAGGCGACCTTGCGGATGCCGCGGATGCCGACGTAGCGCGGCTCGTTGATCCCGGTCTGAATGGAGAGGACGCAGGGCAGCTCGATCTCGCTCAGCTCCTGGTTGCCGCCCTCGATTTCGCGGCCGATCAGAAGCTTCCGGCCGTCCCTGACCTCGATCTTGTTCACGAGCGAGGCGTAGGGCCAGTCCAGCATGGCGGCGAGCATCCCGCCCACCTGCGCCGCCCCGTCGTCGGCCTGCGCGCCGCAGAGCACGAGGTCGTAGGCGCCTTTCTCGACCGCGGCCTTCAAAATCGCGGCGGTGCCGCGCCCGTCGGAGCCCTCGAAGGCCGGGTCGACGAGCATCAGCCCCTTGTGGGCCCCCATGGCCATTTCGCGCCGCACCACCTCCTCGGACTCCTCGCCGCCGACCGACACCACGGTCACCGAGCCGCCGGTGCGGTCGGCGATCTGGATCGCCTCCTCGACGGCGTAGTTGTCCCACTCGTTCACCGAGTAGACGAGGTCGTCGCGCTTGATGTCCGATCCGTCGGCCTTGACCTCGATCTCGTTTTCGGCCGAGTCCGGGACCCGCTTCACACAGACCAGGATCTCCATGTTCCTCCTCCTTCGACTGGCGCCGGTTGCTCCGGGCGGTGACTGAATCTATCGATCAGGTAATACGGCTCGGTGTCCGGTGCGCCGGACGGGGTCAGCGCACCGCGTGGCGGTCGATCAGCTCGCAGAGGTCGACCGCCTCCATCTGGCCCTCGAGGCCGGCCACCTTGATGGCGTCCTCGATGTTGACCAGGCAGAAGGGGCAGGCGGTCACGATCACCTGCGCGCCCGCCTGCGCGGCCATCTTCACGCGCACGACCCCCATGCGCATCTCCTCCTCGGGCTCGTAGAAGAGCATCAGCCCGCCGCCGCCGCAGCAAAACGACCGGTCGCGGCAGTCCCCGGCCATCTCCACGCGCTGGAGGCCGCCGATCGCGTCGAGGGCCTGCCGCGGGGCGTCGTAGAGGTCGTTGTGGCGGCCGAGGTAGCAGGGGTCGTGGTAGGTGCAGGTCTTGGCGCCGTTTGCGGACGGCTTGAGCTTGAGGCGCCCGGATGACAGCGCCTCGACGATGATTTCGCTCACGTGCCGCACGGGGGGCAGGCCGGCGTAGTCGTTCTTCAGCGCGTTGTAGGCGTGCGGGTCGGCGGTGACGATGCGGCGGACGCCGGCGGCTTGGATCGCCGCGGTGTTGTGCTCCTTGAGCGCCTGGAAGAGCATCTCCTCGCCGAAGCGCCGCACCTCGTGGCCGCTGTCCTTTTCGTCCTTGCCGAGCACCCCGAAGTCGACGCCGCAGGCGGTGAGCACGCGGGCGGTCGCCTGGGCGATCTTCTGCATGCGGTCGTCGTAGGAGGAGATGCTGTCGACGAAGTAGAGCGTCTCGGCGCGCTCGCCCTTCTCGAAGAGCTTCACCCGGCACCCCTCCCCGGCCCCGGCGACCCAGTCGGTGCGCTTCTTTTCGAGCTTGCCCCAGGGGTTGCCCCGCTTTTCGAGCGCGCTGAGCGGCTTTTGCAGCGACTGCGGCACCAGGCCATCGTCCACCATGCCGCGGCGCAGGTCGACCATCTTGTCGATGTACTCGATGCCGATCGGGCACTCCTGCTCGCAGGCCCCGCAGGTGGTGCAGGACCAGATCTCGTCCTCGCTGTAGATGCCGCCGATCAGGGCCGGGGCCTCCGCGGGCGGGGCCCCGCGCAGGGGGTAGTGGCGGAAGGCGTAGTCGCGGCCCTTGATCGAAATGAACCGCGGCGACAGCGGCCGCTTGACGCGGTTCGCCGGGCAGCGGTCCGAGCAGCGCCCGCAGTCGGCGCAGGTGTAGAAGTCCAGGATGTGCTTCCAGGTGAAGTCCTCGAACTTCTTGACGCCGAAGGATTCCAGGGCGTCGAGCTGGCGGTCGTCGATCCCGTAGCGCACCGGCTTCACGTTGCCGCGGTCGAGCCGCATGAAAAAGACGTTGAAGAGCGAGGTGATGACGTGGAAGTGCTTGCCCATCGGCAGGAAGCACAGGAAGAAGAAGAAGGTGAGGTCGTGGACGGTGTAGGCGGCCAGGTGCAGCGCCTGCAGGGCGCCGGCGGAGGCGCCCGCGAGCCCGCGCGCGAAGAGCCAGGCGAGCGAGAGCGGGGCCGGGGCGTGCGCGCCGCCGCCCGCCGCAACCAGGCTCGCCTCGAAGAGGCTCTCGGAGATCATCAGCGTCGAGATCAGCCCCAGAACGAGGATCGCCTCCGGGGTGTGGTCCTTCCCGTACCGGGGGGGGACGGCGTAGCGCGCCGGCTTGAACACGGCGCGGCGCACGGCGAGCACGATGCAGGCGATCAGGACCGCGGTGGCCGCGTAGTCCTTGAGCAGGGCGTAGGCGCTGCCGAAGGCGCCGCCGAACCCCGGAAGGGTGAAGCCCTCCACGAACCCCAGGATGACGAGCTCCGTCGAGCGCGCGCCGAGGATCAGGAACCCGAAGAAGATGACGATGTGCAGCACCCCGGCGAGCCGGTAGCGCGGCTGGCGCCACTGGGCGAGCCAGATCTTGAGCACCGCGGCGATGCGCTCGGGGATCCGCTGGAAGCGGTCGTCGGCCGCCGCGCGGCGCAGGGGCTCGAGGCGCCGGGCCATGATGAAGACGAAAGCGGCGATGCCGGCGAGCGGGATCAGGACATAGAGGACCTTGGCCGGGATGCCCAGGAAGAGGGCTGCCGCCGGCGGAATCAGCGCGTGGTCCATGGTGTTCCTTTCACTTCGATGTGCGGCCGCGGGAGGGGGCCTTCCGGCAGCGCCCGACCGCTCGCGGTCGCGCCCGCGGCCTCCGGAAAAATCTTGTTTAGCATGAATGTCCGTTCAGGACAACCACCCGTCCGGCGCCCTTCCGGCGCTATCTGCCCCCGAAGGCATCCTCGCTGATCTCCATGGCGGCGCCGTTTCCGGCGAGGATCGCGCTCATCCGGCCGAAGGTGATCGGCAGGACCGTGTGCGTGAAGAACTCGGCGCTCTTGAGCTGCCCTTCGTAGAAGGCCGCGTCCTTCCCCTTGGCGCCGGCGGCGAGTTTTTCGGCCGCGATCCGGGCGCGCCACAGCAGCATCCAGGCCATGACGACGTCGCCGCAGACCTCCATGAAGGGGTGGGCGAAGGCGAAGGCCGTCAGCACCTTCTCGGACATGGCCTGCGCCCCCAGGGTCATGGCCGTCTCGCCGAGCTTGCCGGCGGCGGCCTCCAGCTTCTCGGCCGCGGGCCGCGTGCGGGGGTCGGCCTTGCCGGCGGCGACGGCCGCCTGGATCTCGGCGAGAAGGTCCATGATCGGCCGCCCCTGGTTCATGCCGAGCTTGCGGCCGAGGAGGTCCATCGCCTGGATGCCGTTCGTGCCCTCGTAGATCAGCGTGATGCGGCAGTCCCGGAGCAGCTGCTCCATGGGGTACTCGCGGATGTAGCCGTAGCCGCCGTAGACCTGGATGCCGAGGTTGCACACCTCGAGCGCGCGCTCGGTGACGTAGCCCTTGGCGATGGGGATCAGGAAATCGATGATCCCCTGCCAGCGGGCCCGGGCTTCGGGGTCCGCCCCGGCGTGGATGCGGTCGAAGCACATCCCGACGTAGTAGAGCAGGCTGCGCATCCCCTCGACGTAGACCTTCATGGTCATCAGCATGCGGCGCACGTCGGGGTGCTGGATGATGGGCACCGAGGGCGCGCTCTTGTCGCGCATCTTGAGCAGGTGGCGCCCCTGGACGCGGCTGCGGGCGTAGTTCACCGCGTAGAGGTAGGCGGGGCTCGCGCAGGCGAGCCCCTGGGTCCCGACCAGCAGCCGCGCCTCGTTCATCATCAGGAACATGGCCCGCATCCCCTTGTTCTCCTCGCCGAGCAGGGTCCCGCGGCAGTTGCCCTTGCCGCCCAGGGCGAGCGAGCAGGTGGCGTTGCCGTGGATCCCCATCTTCTCCTCGATCCCGGTGCAGACGACGTCGTTCGGCTCCCCGAGGCTGCCGTCGTCGTTCACCCGGATCTTGGGCACCAGGAAGAGCGAGATCCCGTCGGTCCCCGCCGGGGCGCCTTCGATGCGCGCGAGCACCGGGTGGATGATGTTCTGGGCGAGGTCGTGCTCGCCGGAGGAGATGAAGATCTTGTTGCCGGTGATCGAGTAGGTGCCGTCGGGGTTCTTGACCGCCGAGGTCGTCAGCGCGCCGACGTCCGAGCCCGCCTCGGGCTCGGTCAGCAGCATCGTCCCGGTCCACTCCCCGCTGTACATCTTCTTCAGGAAAAGCCGCTTCTGCTTCTCGGTGCCGAAGACCTCCACGAGCTTGGCCGCCCCGTGGGTCAGCCCGGCATACATCATGAAAGCGTAGTTCGCGCCGTTCAGGTAGTCGGCGGCGGCGAGCGCGACCGTGCGCGGCATCCCCTGCCCGCCCCACTCGGGGTCCTCGTTCATCGCCAGCCACTCGCCCTCCTTGAAGGCGCTCCAGGCCTTGTGGAAGGATGCGGGCACGCGCACCGCGCCGTTTTCGAAGATCGCCCCCTGGCGGTCCCCGTCGGTCTGGGTCGGGAGGATCTCCTTCACGGCGAGGTTGCGCGCCTCGGAGACGATCAGGTCGATCGCCTTGCGGTTGAACTCGGCGTAGCGCTCGGTCCGGGAAAGCTCCTCCACCTTCAACTGCTCGTGGAGCACGAAATCGATGTCGCGTCGGTCGGCGATTACCTGGGCCATGGCGGGTCTCCTTGTTCGTGGAATGAGGTTATGCGTCCGCCGGCAGCCCGGCCCCCGGCGGGGCCTGCTCCCGGCCGTCTGCGTCCGGGGACTTGGCGGTCCCGATGCCGCGGATGAAGAGGTCCACCAGGGGGTCGGCCATCGCGGCGAGGTCGTAGGTGCGGCCCGAGTGCAGCCACGCCCCGATCACCTCGTCCACGGCCCCGATGATGAAGCGCTTGACCAGGCCGACATAGAGGTCCGTGCGCACGGAACCCTCCTGCTGCCCCTGCTCGACGATCTCGGCGATGACGTCCTGGTACATCTTGGCCATGGTGCGGATCTGCGCCTCGGCCCGGCGGTTCATCTTGCGGGTCTCGACCTGGTAGATGATCGCCATGTCGGGGTCGCGCTGGAACTCCTCCAGGTGCGCGCGGATCAGGTTGCGGAGCTTTTCGACCCCGCTGCGGCCGCGGTCGACGGCCGCGCGGAAGCGCTCGAAGACCTGCCGGGTGCGGGTGTCGAAGTGGTGGATCAGGATGTCGTCTTTGCTCTTGAAGTAGAGGTAGATCGTGCCATCGGCGACCCCGGCCTCCCGTGCGACCTGGGCCACCGTGGACTGCCGGAACCCCTGGCGCGCGAAGAGCTTGGCGGCGGCCTTGAGGATGCGCTCGTACTTGTCGTTCCGGTCGCGGGACTCCGGGTGGTCCATTGGCCTTAAGATCCTCATGAATGAATGTTCATTCATTTACCAGCGCGATTCCCCGATGTCAAGCGAAAGTTTCATTATCTTTAAGATAACATACTGTTAATGTAGAGTAGACTCCATGATGGGAGCAATTAGCGGCCGACAATGAATGAACGGTGCTTCAACTGGCGGAGGAAGAGCGGGGCGATGCCGAAGGGTTTCAGCGATCCCGCGGGGATGGAGCGTCGGGCGCGGCGGGGAAGGCATCGGTATCCGGCCGCGGCCGGAGCGCGGCCGGATACCGCCACTGCCTGGGCGGGGGCTTTAACTTGGGATTTTATACCTGCGGCCGCGGAAGCATCCCCGCGCGCTCGGCGATCTCCGGGACGCGGTGCTCCCATTCGATCGCCATGAGGTGGACGCCGGCGACCCCCTTCATCTCCTTGAGCTCGGCGATCTGCTCAAGGGCGATCTTGATCCCCTCCTCGGCCTGCTTGTCGCGCGGAACCCCCTGCAGCCGGGTGATGATCTCGTCGGGGACATCCATCCCGGGCACCTTGCCCTTCATGTACTTGGCCATGCCGAGGCTTTTCATGGGGGTGATGCCCGCCAGGATGTAGGCCTTCTCCGTGAGCCCCATGTCGTTCGCCTGCCGGATCCACTCGCGGAACTTGGCCATGTTGTAGATGCACTGGGTCTGGATGAAGTCCACCCCGGCCTGGATTTTCTTGGCGAGGCGGTGCACGCGCCACTCGAAGGGGTCGGCGAAGGGGTTGGCGGCGGCCCCGATGAAGATCTGGGGGCGGCCGTCCACCTCGGCCCCGCTCAGGAACTTGCCCTCGTCGCGCATCTGCTTGACCATGCCGATCAGCTGCATGGAGTCGACGTCGAAGACCCCCTTGGCGGTGGGGTGGTCGCCGAACTGGCAGTGGTCGCCGGAGAGGCAGAGCATGTTGCGGATGCCGAGCGCGTAGGCCCCGAGGATGTCCGCCTGCATGGCCAGCCGGTTGCGGTCGCGGCAGACCATCTGGTAGTTGGGCTCGAGCCCCTCCTGGATCAGCAGCAGCGAGGCCGCCCAGCTCGCCATGCGCACGACCGCGGTCTGGTTGTCGGTGATGTTCACCGCGTCCACCTTGCCCTTGAGGTGGGCCGCCTTCTTGCGCACCTCCTCGGCGTGCGCGCCGCGCGGCGGCCCGAGCTCGCCGGTGAACGCGAAGTGACCCGCCCGCAGGACCTTTTCCAGATTGCTTCCTGATTTCATATGGGCACCCTCTGATGAAAGAATGTATGGGTTCGGTTGGACGTCGCGGCGGCCGCGCGGCCTACGCCTTGGCCTTCTCCGGTTTCTTGTAACCGGGTTGGATCAGGGTGCGCGGCACCGTGTCGCGCCACTCCTGCGGGGGGGTGAGCTCCCGGATGCAGTCGAGCCGTCCCTGGGCCTTCAGCCGTTCGTAGATCGCGTTCCAGGCGCAGGGCTGGTCGGCGCTGATCTCGCAGCTGCCCTTGTTGGTCCCGCCGCAGGGGCCGTTGTAGAGCCCTTTGGCGCACATGGTGACCGGGCAGATCCCGCCGGTCATTCCCAGCACGCACCGGCCGCAGGAGCGGCAGCGCTCCTCGTACCAGCCGACGTCCTGGTTGACGGCGAGCCCGCAGGTGTCGA
Organism: uncultured Desulfatibacillum sp.; assembly: GCA_964573635.1. Lineage (GTDB taxonomy): Bacteria > Desulfobacterota > Desulfobacteria > Desulfobacterales > SpSt-501 > SpSt-501. Next base: position 61,197 of record CAZNKG010000014.1, read on the forward strand.
CCCCCGGGAAGACCGGCTTGTTCGGAAAACGCTCCGCGAGGAACTGGATCCCCACCCCGCAGGCCATCGAGATGACGGCATCGTAGTCGTCCGCCACGGGGTCGAGCTGGGCGAGGTACTCCCGGTCGCACTGGCGCTCCAGGGTGACGGTGCCGATCTCGGCGGGGTTCTCCTTCAGGCGCCGCGCCATCTCGAGCTCGGCGGCGAGGACCGCCACCTCTTTCTCGCCGCCGGCGAGACAGACGGCGACACAGGTGCCGCAGCCCGCCACGAGGATTTTCTTGTGGTCCTTGACCAGCTCCAGGATTTCTTCGAAAGGCTTGCGCTTGGCGACTATCATCGGTCCTCCCCATGCCGCCGCGGCAGCCGCGGCCGGCATGCTGTAGAAAATAGGGTCGCGATCGGCTCCGGCCGGGCTAGGCGGCCTTCTGTTTCTTCAACGGATTGGGGCCGAGCTTCAGGATGGTTTCGGTCATCTCCTTCGCGTAGGCGACGAAGGTCGGGGCCTCGCCGGAGGACAGGTTGTACATCCGCACCCGGTCGGGCTCGAGGCCGATCTCCGCCAGCAGCGTGCGGACATGGTTCACGCGCTCGCGGCAGCGGAGGTTGCCCTGGTTGTAGTGGCAGGCCCCCTCCAGGCAGCCGACGCAGTAGACGCCGTCGGCCCCTTTCTGGATCGCCCGCAGGAGATGGATCACGTCGACCTTGCCCGTGCAGGGCACCAGGATGATCCGGATGTTCGCCGGGTAGTTCAGGCGCATGGAACCTGCCAGGTCCGCGGCCGAATACCCTCAGTATTCGCAGCAGAAGGCGATGATGGTGGGCTCGAAACCGGACATCAGGCAACCTCCTCTTCCAAGAGCGCGTCGATCTTGCACACGATCTGGTCGTCTTCGTAGAAGCTCAGGCGGATCGTCTGCCGGGGGCAGACCGCCGTGCACACCCCGCAGCCGCGGCAGAGCGCCTCGTTGATCTCGATCACCTTCGCGGCCTCGTTGAACTGCGGAACGCCGAAGGGGCACGAGCGCACGCAGGTCAGGCACTTGACGCAGTGCTCGGTGTCGAGCTTGGCGGTGATCGCCGAGAGCTTGATCGCATCCTTGGCGAGCAGGGTCGCGGCGCGGGCCGCGGCCGCCTGGGCCTGGGCGACCGTCTCGGCGATGAGCTTCGGGCCGTGCGCCGTGCCGCAGAGGTAGACCCCCTCGCTCGGCATGTCGACCGGCCGCAGCTTCACGTGGGCCTCGATGAAGAACCCCTCCGGGTTGCGGTTGAGCTTGAGCAGCCCGCTCAGCGCCGCGGTGTCCGCCGCGCTCATCCCGGCGGAGAGCACCAGCCGGTCGGCCTCGATTTCAAGCTCGCGCTGCAGCACGTGGTCCTTCACCCGCACGAGCACCCCGCCCGCGCCGCCGGAGACCTGCGGCGCCTCCTCCGGCTCGAAGCGGATGAAGATCACGCCCTGCTGGCGCGCCTCGGTGTAGTAGTCCTCGAGCAGGCCGTAGGTGCGCATGTCGCGGTAGAGCACGTAGACCTGGGCGTCGCGGTTGATCCGCTTCAGCGCGAGCGCGTTCTTGACGGCGTTCTGGCAGCAGATCCGCGAACAGTTCGGGTTCTCCGCGTTGCGGGAGCCGACGCACTGGATCATGACGACGCTCTGCAGCGCCGCCGCCTCCGGCCGGTCCAGGAAATCGCCGAACTCGACCTGGGTCATGACCCGGGAGTCCTCGCCGTAGAGGAACTCCTTGGGGCGGTATTCGTTCGCGCCGGTCGCCACGATGATCGCCCCGTGCTCGATGCGCTCCGGCTCGCCGTTCTCCCCGCAGCGCACGGTGGTCGCGAAGTTGCCCTTGAAGCCCTCGAAGCCCGTGATCGCCGCCCCCGCGAGCACGCGGATCTTGGGCTCGGCGGCCACCTCGGCGCGCAGCCGCTCGAGATAGGCGGGGATGTCCGCCCCCTCGATCGTGCGGTGCAGCCGGCGGGCGAAGCCGCCGAGCTGCGGCTCCTTTTCGACGATGACCGCCGGGAACCCCTGCCGCGCCAGGCTGAGCGCGGCGTTCATGCCGGCGATCCCCCCGCCGATGACGAGCGCCTGCTTGTTCACCGGCACCGACTTCGTCCGGAGGGTCTTCAGCGCGGCGGCGCGCGCGACCGACATGCGCACGAGGTCCTTCGCCTTGCGCGTCGCGGACTCCGGGTCGCTCGAATGCACCCAGGAGTCCTGGTTGCGGATGTTCGCCATCTCGAAGAGGTAGGGGTTCAGCCCGCAGGCCTCGAGCGTCTCCATGAACATGGGGGCGTGGGTCTTGGGGCTGCAGCTCGCCACCACGACCCGGTTCAGCCGGTGCTCCTTGATCTTCTCCTTGATCTTCTCCTGGGTGTCCTGGCTGCAGGTGAAGAGGTTCTCGTCGGCATAGGCCACGTGCGGGAGCTTCTCGGCGTAGGCCCGCACGCCGGGGACGTCGACCACCCCGCCGATGTTGATCCCGCAGTTGCAGACGAAGACCCCGATCCGCGGCGCCTCGGCGGTGACGTCGAGCTCCTCGGGGAGCTGGATCCGCGGGATGTCGCGGCCGCGCGCCTCGGCGAGGATGCCCCCGGCCATGACGGCCGCCGCGCTCGCCTCGGTGACCGCGCTCGGAATGTCCTTGGGGCCCTGGAAGACCCCGCAGGCGAAAACCCCCGGCCGCGAGGTTTCCACCGGCGCGAAGGGGTCGCTCGCGGCGAAGCGCGCCGCGTTCAGGTCGACCCCCAGCCGCTCGGCGAGCTCGACGGTCTGCCGGGGGATCTGCAGCCCGACGGAGAGCACCACCAGGTCGAACTCCTCGACCTGCAGCGCCCCGGCCTCGTTCACGTAGCGCAGCGACACGTTGCCCGTCTCGGGCAGGATGTCGAGCGAGTGGACGCGCGAGCGCACGAAGCGGATCCCGGCGTCCCGGGCGCGGTTGTAGTACTTCTCGTAGTCCTTGCCGAACGTGCGGATGTCCATGTTGAAGATCGCGCAGTCGAGCTCGCCGTGGGCGTGCTCCTTGGCGATCATCGCGTCCTTGATCGCGTACATGCAGCAGACCGAGGAGCAGTAGGTGTTGCCGCACTGGTTGTTGTCGCGCGAGCCGATGCACTGCAGCCAGGCGATCCGCTTCGGCTCCGTGCCGTCGGAGAGGCGCTTAAGGTGCCCCATGGTCGGGCCGGTGGCGGAGAGGATGCGCTCGAACTCGAGGCTGGTCAGGACGTTCGGGCTGGAGGCGTAGTGGTAGACGTTCTCAAGCCGCGAGGGGTCGAAGGGGTCCGAGCCCGGCGCCAGGATGACGGCCCCCACGGGGATCTCGAGCGTCTCGGCGGCCTGGCTGTGGTCGACCGCCTGGGCGAGGCAGGCCTTGACGCACTGATAGCACTCCGAGCAGATCCCGCAGCGCAGGCAGCGCTGGCTCTCGGTGCGCGCCTCGGCCTCGTCGTAGCCGAAGGAGACTTCGAGGAAGTTGCACTCCCGCGCCGCCGGGTCGAGGCAGCGCACGGGGACCCGCGCGTGCTTGGGCTCATCGGCGGTCTCCGGCTTGACGAAGTCCCATTCCTTCCCCCGGCCCGCGCGCAGGTCGAGCCCGTTCACGTAGCGGTGGATGCTCTCGGCGGCCTCCTTGCCGCTCGCCACCGCCTCGACCACCGACTTGGGGCCGTGGTGGGCGTCCCCGCCCGCAAAGACCCACTCGATCGGCGTCTGCAGCGTCAGGGGATCGGCCTGCAGCCCCCCCGGCCGCGTGAAGGCGAGCCCCTCGCCGTCGAGGCCGCTGCGGTCGGTGCTCTGGCCGATGGCGATGATCACCGTGTCGGCGAACATGGGCGTGCAGGCGCTCTCGTCGTACTGCGGGTTGAAGCGCCGGTTCTCGTCGAACACCGCCGTGCAGGTCTTGAACTCGATCCCCGAGACCCGCTGCGACCGGTCGATGAAGAAGCGCTTCGGCCCGAAGCTGTTCACGATCTTGACGTCGCTCTCGAGCGCCTCCTCGATCTCGTGCGACCAGGCGGGCATCTCCTCGCGCCGCTCCAGGCAGACGAGCGTCACGTTCTTCGCCCCCAGGCGCTTGGCGGTGAGCGCGACGTCGATGGCGACGTTGCCCCCGCCGACGACGAGCACCTCCTCGCCGATCGGGACCTTCTCCCCCAGGGCCGCGCGCCGCAGGAAATCGACCCCCTGCAGCACCCCGTCGACGTCCTCGTTCTCGATGCCCAGGCGGCGCCCGCCGTGCAGCCCGATCGCCAGGAAGACCGCCTTGAAGCCGTCCCGCTTCAGGCTCTCGAGCGTCACGTCCGTCCCGAAGGCGACCCCCGTGCGGATCTCGACCCCCAGGCGCCGGATCACGTCGATTTCGAGCTCCAGAATGTCCCGCGGCAGGCGGTAGGCCGGGATGCCGACCGCCATCATCCCGCCGGCGACCGGGAGCTTTTCGAAGACGGTGACCGGGTAGCCCCGGCGCGCGAGGAAGTAGGCGGCCGAAAGCCCCGCCGGCCCCGCGCCGATCACGGCGATCTTCTCCGGCCGGCTCTCGGCGGCGCTCGGAACGGCCGGCGCCCCGCGGCTCCGCTCGGCATCCGACAGGAAGCGGTGCAGCTCGCGGATCGCGAGCGGCTGGTCCACCTCGTTGCGGGTGCAGGCCTTCTCGCAGGGGTGATGGCAGACCCGCCCGCAGACTCCGGGGAAGGGATGGTCCTCGCGGAACAGCTCGATCGCCTCGGCGTACTTGCCGGCGTTGATGAGCGCGATATAGCCCTGGATGCTCACGTGCGCCGGGCAGGTCGCCTTGCAGGGCGCCGTGCCGCGCTTGTTGATGGCGAAGGCGCCGGGCATGGCCTGGGCGTACTGCTTGAAGGCCGCCTTGCGCTTCGACAGCCCCTCGTCGTAGTCGTTGAGCGTCTCGATGGGGCAGACCTTGGCGCACTCCCCGCAGCTCGTGCACTTGGCCAGATCGATGTAGCGCGGGTTCTTGCGGACGACGGCGGTGAAGTTGCCCGGCTCGCCCTTGAGCTCGATGAGTTCCGAATTGGTGAGCAGATCGATATTGATGTGCCGGCCGACCTCGACCAGTTTGGGCGAGATCACTCACATGGCGCAGTCGTTGGTGGGGAAGGTCTTGTCCAGCTGGGCCATGAGGCCGCCCACGGCCGGAAGCTTGTCCAGCAGGTAGACCTTGAAATCGGAATTGGCCAGGTCGAGCGACGCCTGCATGCCGGCGATCCCGGCTCCCACGACCATCACCGAGCCGCTCTTTGCGCTTTTCTCTTTTTCCATGGTTTCTCCTCGCCAGAGGGCGGGCATCCGGGGCCCGCCGATGATCCCCGACAGACCGGCGATCGGCCGGGGTCTATTCCCGCCGCTGCGCCCGGGCGATCGGGATATTCCCATCACGTTCAGGACTTGGGATAAAGGGGTCGAAGATGGGCGGGGGGGGAAGATTCAGGAACCGCGTCGATCCGGAACCAGCCTTTGTCACCATTCGCGTCCTAAAGAAGCAAACGAGTCGGGATTGCGGTCATGCCTTGCCCTGGCGCCGGCCGGCCGGCGCCGATTCCGCGCGCGTGCCGGCGCCCGGAGGACGGCGTCCGCCCCGGCAGGCTTCGGCGCAAGGTGGCGATTATGCTCCTCGACCATCGCAGTGTCAAGGATTTTCAGCCGGTTCCACCCGCCCGCGGGCCGCGGGGCCAAGCGCCCGCCCCGCCGCGCACCCCGGGCGGCAGGTCACTGCTCCCCGAAGCTCTTCAGCCGCCGCCGCAGCGTGTTCAGCCCCAGGCCGAGCGACCGGGCCGTGCGGACCTTGTTGCGGTTCAGGCGGCGGTAGACGCTCAGGATGTGGCGCTTTTCGACCTCCGCCAGCGGCAGGAGCTGCCCGCAGTCGTCCGCAGGGACGATCGGGCCTTCCGGCACCGTGCGGCGCACGTACTCCGGCAGATGCGCCACCGCGATCTCGCGGCCGCGCGCGAGGTTCACGGCCGAATGGATGATGGACTTGAGCTCGCGCACGTTGCCCGGGAAGCGGTAGCGCGCGAGGAGGCCGAGCGCGGCCTCCCCGATCCCCCGGGGGGCTTCGCCCGCCGCGAGCTCGCCCAGGAAATGGCCCACCAAGAGCGGGATGTCGGCGGGCCGCTCGCGCAGCGGCGGCAGATGCAGCCAGCTTCCGCGGATGCGGTAGAAAAGGTCCCGGCGGAACCTTCCGGCGGCGGTCAGCCGCTCGAGGTCCTCGTTGGTCGCGGCAACGAAACGCACGTCCACTTTGATCGGCTGGCTGCTGCCCACCGGGGTGAACTCCCCGTCTTGGAGCACCCGCAGGAGCTTGCCCTGCAGCGCCGGCGGCAGGTTCCCGATCTCGTCGAGGAACAGGGTGCCGCGGTCGGCGGCCTTCAGGTGGCCGGCCCGCTCCTTTTCGGCGCCCGTGAAGGCCCCGCGGGTGTGGCCAAAGAACTCGGCCTCGAAGAGCGCGCCGCTCTGGGCGGCCATGTTGACCGGCAGGAAAATCTCCCGCGACCGGCGGCTCGCCCGGTGGATCGCTCGCGCGAGAAGCTCCTTGCCCGTGCCGCTCTCCCCGGTGATCAGGACCGGCAGGTCGCTGGCGGCATGCAGCTCGGCTTCCTTCAACACCCGGCGCATCGCCGGGCTTCCGGTCACCAGCCCCGCGAAGGCCTCCGGGTGCGCGACGGGCGGCGGTTCGGGGCTTCTTTCCAGCTGGAGAAGGTCGAGCAGCCTTTTGCGCTCGAGCGCGCGGCGGACCGCAAAGACGAGGTCCTCCTCCGAAACCGGCTTGACCAGATAGTCGTAGGCCCCCTGGCGGATGCACTGCACGGCCGCCCGGGCGTCGTTCACCGCCGTCACCATGATGCACTCGGTGGCGGGGCTCGCGCGCCGGACGTGCCCGAGAAGCTCCCGGCCGTCCATCTCCGGCAGGTTGACGTCGATCAGGGCGAGGTCGACGGCTGCGCCGGATTCGAAGAGCGCGAGAGCCTCGGCCCCGTCCTCGGCCAGCGTGACGCGCGGGTACCCGGCGCCCCCCAGCCGGAAGGCGGCGAGCTCCAGGTAATCTCGATCGTCGTCCACGACCAGGATGTGGGAATCCATCCCCTTTTGGCCTATCCCGGATTGGGATATCTCCACAACTTTTTAAAATTATGAGCTATCCCTGAAGACATGCCCATATTGGCACAGTCGCCCCCGGAATTCAATCCCGCCCCGGAACCATCCGCGGCCAATCGCTTCCATATTTAACCTTCTGAATCAGTTTGTAATAAAGACTCCGGCGCACGTGGGCGTCCTCCGCGGCACAGGAGTTGCTCAGCGGGTGGATCAAATATCAAATAAGGAACGCATCCGTCTATCTCGGCCGACACCTGCAGCTTTCCGCGACCGCCAGGAGGGCATGCCATGACGCTGAAGGGAAAACTGGACCGCGGCGAGTTTGCCGTCCTGGCCGAAATGGAGCCGCCGAAGGGGGTCGACACGGCCCCGATGGTCGCCAACGCCCGACGGGTGAAGGACCGCGTCGCCGGCTTCGTCGTCCCCGAAATGAACCAGGCGGTCATGCGCATGAGCGCTCTCGGCGGGGCGGTGGCCATGGCCCGCGAGGGGCTCGAGGCGGTGATGCAGGTCTGCTGCCGCGACCGCAACCGCATTGCGCTCCAGGGCGACCTGCTGGCGGCGGCGGCCTGCGGGATCAAAAACGTCCTGGTGGTCGGCGGGGAGGACCCGAGCTACGGGGACCACCACCAGGCGCGCTCCGTGCATGATATCGGCCTCCACGAGCTTCTCGAGGCGATTGCGGGGCTCTGCCGGGGCCGCGACATGGCCGGGATCGAGCTCGCCGGAAGCCCCGATTTTCTGGTCGGCTCGACGACGCTCGCCGGCGCCCGGGGGCGCTCGCTCGAGCTGGAGATCGAGGAGATGGGGCGGCGCGCCCGCGCCGGCGCGCGCTTTTTCATCACCCCGCCGATCTTCGACCGCGAGGCGCTCGGCCCGCTGCGGCGCAAGACCGCCGCCGAAGGCCTCCACATCATCCCCACCGTCCTGCTGCTCAAGTCCGTCGGCATGGCGCGCTACATCGAACGCAACCTGGCGCACATCGCCGTTGCGCCCGCGCTCATCGAGCGCCTGCAGGCGGCGCCCGACAAGGCGCGCGAAGGCGTGCGGATCGCCGGCGAGACGGCCGCCGCCATGCGGGAGGCCGGCTTTGCGGGGGTCATGCTGAGCACGCTCGGCTGGGAGCACAAGCTGCCCGAGATCGTCGAGGCGCTCTGGGCCTGAGCGCCCGGGGCGGGAACCGATAACCCGAGGCAACGCAAAGGGGGAACGCGACATGAACCTCGAGGGCGCACAAACCCGGCCGGAGGGCTCCGGCTCCGTCCCGACCGGCGCCGTCCTGGTCGTCGGCGGCGGCATCGCCGGCATGCAGGCCGCGTTGGATCTGGCCAATTCGGGCTACTACGTCTACCTCGTGGAGCGCTCCTCGGCGGTGGGCGGGCTGATGTCCCAGCTCGACAAGACCTTTCCCACGAACGACTGCGCGATGTGAATCATCTCGCCCAAACTGGTCGAGGTCGGCCGGCATCGCAACATCGAGATCCTGACGCGCAGCGAAGTCCTCTCCCTCGATGGGGGGCCGGGACGCTTCACCGCGCGGGTGCGGCAGGAGCCCCGCTTCATCGACATCGCCAAGTGCACGAGCTGCGGCGAGTGCGCCAAGGTCTGCCCGGTTGCGCTTCCCAACGAGTACGACGAGGGGCTCTCCGAGCGCCGCGCGGCCTTCAAGCAGTACGCCCAGGCGATCCCGGGCGCCTTCGGCATCCAGAAGAGCGACAAGGCCCCCTGCCGCCTCGCCTGCCCCGCCGGGCTGAACGTCCAGGGCTACGTGCAGATGGTCAAGGAGGGCAAGTACGCCGAGGCCCTTCAGATCATCATGGAGGATCTGCCGCTTCCCGGAGTCCTCGGCCGCATCTGCCCGCACGGCTGCGAGGAGGCCTGCCGCCGCGCCGAGGTGGACCAGCCCGTCGCGATCCGCGATCTCAAACGCCTCGCCGCCGACCGGGTCGATCCGCGCACGATCGCCGTCCCCTGCCCCCCGCCGCGGCCCGAGCGGGTGGCGATCGTCGGCTCCGGGCCCGCGGGGCTCTCCTGCGCCTACCAGCTCGCGCGCCGCGGGGTGCGCGCGACGATCTTCGAGGCCCTGCCCGAGCCGGGCGGCATGCTGCGCGTCGGGATCCCGGCCCACCGCCTGCCGCGCGCGGTCCTCGACCGCGAGATCGAGCTGATCGTCAACCTCGGGGTGGAGATTCGGACCGGCACCGCCCTCGGCCGCGACTTCACCATCGACGGCCTCTTCCGCGAGGGCTACGCCGCGGTCTACCTCGCCCTGGGGGCCCACCAGGGGATCGAGCTCGGGGTGCCCGGCGAGAAGCTCGTTGGGGTGCGGCAGGGGGTCGAGTTCCTGCGCGAGGTCAACCTGAACGGCACGGCCCCCGTCGGCCGCCGGGTGGCGATCATCGGCGGCGGCAACGTGGCGATCGACGTCGCGCGCTCCGCGGTGCGCCTCGGCGCCGAGGAGGTGACCATCGTCTACCGGCGGACGCGCCGCGAGATGCCGGCCTGGGAGGAGGAGATCCGCGCGGCGGAGGAGGAGGGCGTGAAGATCGCCTACCTCGCCGCTCCCCAGGAGATCCTCGGCCGCGACGGCCGCCTCGCCGGGGTGCGCCTGATCCGCATGGAGTTGACCGAGCCGGACTCCTCCGGCCGCCGGCGCCCGGTGCCGATCCCCGGCAGCGAGTTCGACCTGGAGTGCGACCAGCTGATCGCCGCGGTCGGCCAGCGCCCCGACCTCGCCCCCATCGAGGAGGAGGCCGGGATCGCCGTTTCGCGCTACGGCACCGCCGAGGTCGATCCCGTCACCTACGCGACCGGCCGCCCCGGGGTGTTCGCCGGCGGCGACCTGCAGACGGGTCCGTGGGTGGCGATCGGCGCGGTCGGCGCCGGCAAGGAGGCGGCCGAATCGATCCTGCGCCACCTCGAGGGCCGCGACCTCGCCGCCGGCCGCGAGCCGGTTGCGCTCGAAAACCCGCGCTATCGACCGATCCCCGCGGGCGTGCCCAAGCGGCCGCGGCCGCGCATGCCGGAGCTCCCCGCCGCGGCGCGGCGCGAAAGCTTCGCGGAGGTCGAGCTCGGTTTGGAGGAGGCGGCCGGGCGGGCGGAGGCCGCGCGCTGCGTGAACTGCGGCTACTGCTGCGAGTGCCGGCAGTGCGTCGCGGCCTGCCTCGCCCACGCCGTCGATCACAGCCAGGCGCCGGTCGAGCGCGACTTGGCCGTCGGCGCGGTCATCCTCGCCACCGGCAGCGAGCCCTTCGACCCCTCCGCGCTCGCCAACGTCTACCCCTACCGCCACGCGCCGAACGTCCTGACCAGCCTCGAGTTCGAGCGCCTGCTCTCCGCCTCGGGGCCCACAATGGGGCATCTCGTGCGCCCGTCGGACGGCCGGGAGCCCCGGAAGGTCGCCTGGCTCCAGTGCGTCGGCTCGCGCGACATCAACCGCTCCGGAAACGGCTACTGCTCCTCGGTCTGCTGCATGGCCGCGATCAAGGACGCGATGATCGCCAAGGAGCACGCGCACGGCGACCTCGACTGCGCCATTTTCTACATGGACATCCGCACCTTCGGCAAGGACTACGAGAAGTACTTCAACCGCGCCCGGGACGCGGCCGGGGTGCGCTTCGTCAACGCCCGCGTCCACAGCGTGGACGAGGTGGGGCCGGAGCGCTCGCTGAGGCTGCGCTACGTCGACGACGGCGGGAAGCTGCGCGAGGAGCTCTTCGACATCGTGGTGCTTTCGGTCGGGCTCCAGGTGCCCCCCGAAACCCGCGAGCTCGCCGGCCGCCTGGGGATCGAGCTCGACCGCTATCGCTTCGCCGCCTCGCCGCCCTTTGCGCCGGTTGCGACCTCGCGCCCCGGGGTCTTCGCCTGCGGGGTCCTGCAGGGGCCGAAGGACATTCCCGGATCGGTCGCCGAGGCGAGCGCGGCCGCCGGCCTCGCCGGCGGGATGCTCGCCGCGGGCCGCCACACGCTCGCCCGCGAAACCGAGCTGCCGGCGGAGCGCGACGTGCGCGCCGCGGCGCCGCGGATCGGGGTCTTCGTGTGCCACTGCGGGGTGAACATCGCCGGCGTCGTGGACGTCGCCGCGGTGCGCGCCTATGCCGAGGGGCTGCCGCACGTCGTCACCGCCTGCCAGAACCTCTTCACCTGCAGCCAGGACTCCCAGGAGCTCATGAAGAAGGCCATCGCCGAGCACCGCCTCAACCGGGTGGTGGTCGCGGCCTGCTCGCCGAAGACCCACGAGGGGATCTTCATGGAGACCCTGCAGGCGACCGGGCTCAACAAGTACCTGCTCGAAATGGCGAACATCCGCAACCAGGACTCCTGGGTCCACAGCCAGGCGCCGGCGAAGGCCACCGAGAAGGCCAAACAGCTCGTCGCCATGGGGGTCGCGCGGGCCGCGACCCTCCAGCCCCTCCAGGAAAAAATCATTCCGGTCATCCCGCGCGCGCTCGTCATCGGCGGCGGGCCCGCCGGGATGAACGCCGCGCTCGCCATCGCCGACCAGGGCTACGAGGTGGTGCTGCTCGAAAAGGAGGCGCAGCTGGGCGGCATGGCGGCACGCCTGCACCGGACGATCGAGGGCTGGGACATCCCGAGCTACCTGCAGGGGCTGGTCGAGCGCGTCCGCCGCCACCCGAAGATCCAGACCTTGACCCGCGCGCTGGTCGTCGGCTTCAGCGGCTTCAAGGGCAACTTCACGACCGAGGTCCTGGTCGGCCCGGGCATGTACGCGCGCCAGATCGACCATGGGGTCGCCGTCATCGCGACCGGAGCGTCCGAATACCGCCCGGTCGAGTACCTCTACGGGCAGAGCGACCGCGTCGTGACCCAGGTGGAGCTCGGCGAGCGGCTGCACGCGCGGGGCGCCGCGGGGCTGTCGCGCGTCGTCATGATCCAGTGCGTGGGATCGCGCAACGAGCGGAACCCCAACTGCTCGCGGATCTGCTGCCAGAACGCGGTCAAGAACGCGCTCGCCGTCAAGGCCCTCAACCCCGAGGCCCAGATCTTCATCCTCTACCGCGACCTGCGCACCTACGGCCTGCTCGAGGACTACTACCAGCTCGCCCGGAAGCAGGGGGTGCTCTTCTTCCGCTTCGACCGCGAGGCCCCGCCCCGGGTCGCGCCCGCGGCCGACGGGGTCCGGGTCGCCTTCCGCGACCGCATCATCGACCGCGAGGTCGAGGTGGAGGCCGACCTTCTCGTCCTGAGCGCGGGGATGACCGCGGCCGACACCGAGGAGCTCGCCTCGATGGTCAAGCTCGCGCGCACGGCCGAGGGCCACTTCATGGAAGCCCACGTGAAGCTGCGGCCGGTCGACATGGCGACCGACGGGCTCTTCATCTGCGGCACCGCCCACAGCCCCCAGCTCATGAACGAGGCGATCGGCCAAGCCTTCGCGGCGGCCTCGCGCGCGGTGACCTTCCTGTCCAAGACGCGCCTGACGCTGTCGGCGGTGACGGCGCGCGTCGACCCGGAGCGCTGCGCGGCCTGCCTGATCTGCGTCCGGGCCTGCCCCTACCGCGTGCCGCGGATCAACGCCGAGGGCGTCAGCGAGATCGACGAGGCGCTCTGCCACGGCTGCGGCATCTGCGCGGCGGAGTGCCCGGCCAAGGCGATCGCGCTGAACTGGTACGAGGACGAGCAGCTGATGAGCAAGATCGACGCCCTGATGGCGAACGTGCGCTGACGGACGCCTCCGCCGGCGGCCGGGATGAACCCGGAGGGAGATGCGCGAACCATGGATGCCGAGTTTGAGCCTGTGATCGTCGCCTTCTGCTGCAATTTCTGAGGGTACACCGCCGCGGACCTGGCAGGTTCGATGCGCCTCGCCTACCCTCACAGCCTGAGAATCATCCGCGTCCCCTGCACCGGCAAGGTGGACGTGCTGCACATCCTGCGCTGCTTCGAGCAGGGCGCGGACGGGGTGGCCGTCGTCGGCTGCCGCGAGGGGGACTGCCACTACCAGAGCGGCAACTTCCGGGCGAAGAAGCGCGTCGCGCAGGCGCGCGACCTGCTCGAGCGGATCGGGGTCGGCGGCGGCCGGGTGGCCATGTGCAACCTCTCCTCGAGCGATGCGCCGCTCTTCGCCCGCTTCGCCGCGGAGATCCACGCGGCCGTGTCCGCCGCCGGGCCGAGCCCCGTCCGCCGCGCCCGATCCGCGCGCCCCGCAACCGGAAAGGAGGCCCCGGCATGATCGTCGCCGAGAAGAAGCCGATCGAGGAGATCATCGAACAGGTCAAGGACGTCCGCAGCCTGCTCGTCCTGGGCTGCAACGAGTGCGTCACGGTGTGCGAGGCCGGGGGCAAGAAGGAGGTGGGCGTCCTCGCCGCGGCGCTGCGCATGGTCTACCTGCAGCAGGGCCGCGAGGTGAACGTGGGCGAGCGCACCCTCGAGCGGCAGTGCGATCCGGAGTACCTCGAGGAGCTGCGCGACACGATCGACCACTACGAGGCGGTGCTCTCCATCGCCTGCGGGGTGGGGATCCAGTTCACCGCCGAGCGCTATCCGAACAAGCCGGTCTTCCCGGGGGTGAACACCTGCTTCATGGGGGCGGCCCTCGAGCGCGGGGTGTGGGCCGAGCGCTGCCAGGGATGCGGCAGCTGCGTGCTCGCCGCCACCGGCGCGGTCTGCCCCGTCGCGCGCTGCGCCAAGCGCCTGCTGAACGGCCCCTGCGGCGGCTCGACGGCCGGCAAGTGCGAGATCGGCCAGGACGTCGACTGCGCCTGGCAGCTGATCGTCGACCGGCTGAAGGCGCTCGGCCGGCTGGCGGAGTACGAGCGGCTCGCCCCGGTCAAGGACTGGTCCAAGGACCGGGCCGGCGGCCCGCGGAAAGTGATCCGGGAGGACTTGCGCGCATGAGCACGAAGACACCCAGCCGACTCGAAAAGATCCTGCGCGCCGGCCACCTGGCGGTGACCTCGGAGTGCGGGCCGCCGCGCGGCAGCGACCCGGCGCACATCGTCCACAAGGCGGAGCTCATCAAGCGGCACGTCGACGCGGTCAACATCACCGACAACCAAACCTCGGTCTGCCGCCTCTGCAGCCTGGCGGCCTGCATCCGCTTGAAGCTCCTCGGGCTCGAGCCGGTCCTGCAGATGGTGGTCCGCGACCGCAACCGCATCGCCCTGCAGAGCGACCTCCTGGGGGCCGCCTCCTTCGACATCCACAACGTGCTCTGCCTCTCCGGGGACCACCAGCGCTTCGGCGACCACGCGCAGGGGCAGAACGTCTTCGACCTCGACTCGATGCAGCTCATCCAGACGGTGCGCCGCATGCGCGACGAGGGGCGCTTCCTCGGCGGCGACCCGATCGACCGGCCGCCGCGGATGTTCGTCGGCGCGGCGGCCAACCCCTTCGCCGACCCCTTCGAGATCCGTGTGCCGCGGCTCGCCAAGAAGATCGCCGCCGGGGCGGAGTTCATCCAAACGCAGTGCATCTACAATCTGGAGAAGTTCGAGGCCTGGATGGCGCAGGCGCGCGACCGCGGCCTGCACGAGAAGGTCTTCATCCTGGCCGGGGTGACGCCGCTCAAATCGGCGGGGATGGCGCGCTACATGAAGTCCAAGGTGCCGGGGATGGACGTTCCGGACGAGGTGGTCAAGCGCATGGCCGGGGTTCCCAAGGACAAGCAGGCCGCCGAGGGCATCGCGATCTGCGTCGAGTCCATCCAGCGCCTCAAGGAGGTGCCGGGGGTCGCCGGCTTCCACGTCATGGCGATCGAATGGGAGGAGCGCGTTCCGGAGATCGTCGAGCGGGCCGGCCTGTATCCGCGGCCCGCCGTCAACTGACCGGGGGGCGCCGCCGCCCCCCGCGAGCCACAGGAGGAGTGCCATGTCGCCAGCCAAGAGAATCCTGGTCGTCGATGACGAGGCGGACTTCGCCTCTCTGGTGCAGGGAAATCTCGAAAAGGAGGGCTTCCAGGTCGAGCTCGCCTACAACGGCGAGGAGGGGCTCGCCAAGGTGCGGGCCAACCCGCCGGATGCGATCGTGCTCGACGTCATGATGCCCGAGAAGGACGGCTACACGGTCTGCAAGGAGCTCAAGGCGAACCAGGAGACCTGCAACATCCCGATCGTGCTCCTGACGGCGGTCGCCTCGCACGTGACCTCCACCCGGTACAGCCACGCGGACGGGATGTCCACCGAGGCCGACGACTACATCGCCAAGCCCGCCTCGGCGACCGACATCACCCGCAGCCTGAAGCGGCTGCTGTCGATGAGCTGAGCCGGCCCGAGGCCGATGCGGTTCTTCCGGTGCGCGCGGCGGCCGCGCGCACGGAGCCCCCATGCGAGTCTACTGCATCCTGAGCGATGAGCGCGCCTTCCACTCGCGCTCGCCGGCCCTGTTCTCGGCGGTCCTCAGGCGCCAGGGTATCAACGCGGCCTATGTCCCCTTCGCGGTGCGCCCCGAGAGCCTCGGGCGGGCCATGGAGGCGCTGCGGGTGCTCAACATCGCCGGGGCGAACGTGACCGCCCCGTTCAAGGAGAGCGCCATCGCCCATCTGGACGAGCTCTCCGAGGGGGCGCAGATCATCGGCGCGGTGAACACCATCGTGCGCGACGGCGACCGGCTGAAGGGCTACAACACGAACGCCATCGGCATCATGGACACGCTGCGGGAGGTCGGCCTGGAGGTCGAGGACAAGACGGCGCTCGTCTTCGGCACCGGCGGGGCGGCGCGGACGGTGGCCTTCATCCTGACCTGGCTGCGCGCCCGCGAGGTGTGGGTCGCCGGCCGCAACGTCGGCCGCGCCCGGGAGATCGTCGCCAAGTTCGGCGGCCGCGGCGTGGACCTCGACCTGCTTGCGGAGCTTCCGCTGCCGGCCGCCCTGGTCGTCAACGCCACCTCCGTGTCGAGCCCCGAGGAGTCCGAGGAGCTCGCCCGGCGGGTTGCGGCGCTCAGCCTCCGCGGCTGCGAGCTGATCCTCGATTTGAACTACGGGCGCCGGCGCAACTTCTGGCGGGAGAAGGCCGCGCGCGAGGGGACCCGCTTCGTGGACGGGCTGACGCCGCTCGCCTTCCAGGCCCGGCGCACGCTGGAGCTGTGGACCGGGGTCAAGGTGCCGCCGCAGGAGTTCCTGGAGGTGCTGAACTCGGAGGCGCTCCTTCGGCCGCCGGCAGGAGCACCGTGAAGACGCTCCCCTCCCCCGGGGTGCTTGCGACCTCGATGATCCCGCCCATCGCGTCGAGCAGCCCCTTGACGATGGGCAGCCCCAGGCCCGTGCCGGTGATGAAGCGGGTGTTGTCGTCCCGCACCCGGTAGAAGCGCTCGAAGATGCGCGGCAGGTGCTTTTCGGCGATGCCGAAGCCGTTGTCGATCACCCGCACCCGGACGTTCACCCCGGCCGGCTCGGCCTCGACCCGGATGCGGCCGCCGTCGGGGGTGTAGTTGATGGCGTTGGCGACGAGGTTGCCGAAGATGCTCTCGACGGCGATCGGGTCGGCGTGGACCGGCGGCAGCGGCGCGGCGGGCAGCGCGAGCTCCAAGGTCTGGCCGCGGGCCGCCGCCCGGTCCCGCAGGAAGTCGGTGATGCTCCGCAGCTGCCCGGCGAGGTCCACCGGGCGCGGCTCCCGGCAGATCAGGCCCTCGTCGATCCGGGAGATGTCCAGCAGGTCGCCGATCAGCGAGATCATCCCCTTGGTCTTCTCCTTCGCCCGGGCGAGGATGTGCCGGTCCTGCTCCGGGGCGGTGGCCATCAGATCGGCGATCACGGTGGCGAGCTGCTCGTGGATGGTGGAGAGCGGCGAGCGCAGCTCGTGGGAGACCTTGGAGACGAACTCCGACTTCAGCCGGTCGACGATCTTGAGCGCGGTGATGTCCACGAAGTTGACCACCGCGCCGAGGCACTCGTTACGCTCGCCGAGAACCGGCTGGGCCCGCGCCCGCAGGTATTTTTCCCCCGGAAGCGAGAACTCGGCGCTGGGGATGTCGCCGAAGTCGAGGTGGCCGCCGCGGGAGACCTCCAGGATCAGCCGGCAGAGGGGTTCGTCGGCGAGGTACTCCCCGATCGACCGGCCGGGCTTCTCCTCCGGGGAGAGGTTGAGCAGCTTCCGGCAGGCGGGGTTGATCAGCACCACCTGGCCGGCGGTGTTGGTGACGAGCACCCCGTCGGGCAGCGACTCGACGATCGTGCGGATGCGGCTCTTCTCGGCATCGAGGTCGGAGAGCGTGCGGCGCCGCTCCGCGGCGAGCGCCTCGGCCGAGCGGCTCAGGCGGATGCGCTCGGCCGCGCGCTTGACCACGAGCCGCAGCTGGTCGGGCTCGAAGGGCTTGGGGATGAAGTCGTAGGCCCCGCGCTTCATGGCCTCGATGGCGGCGTCCACGGTGGCGTAGCCGGTGATAATGATCACCAGGATGGCCGGAAAGCGCTCGCGCACGTGCTGGAGGACCTCCATGCCGTCCTTTCCCGGCATCTTGAGATCGAGCAGCATGAGGTCGGGGCGGAGGCCGTCCACCATTTCGACCGCCTGGTCGCCCCGCGCCGCCTGGAACACGCGGAACCCGAGCCGCTTGAGAATGCGCTCGGCGCCGTCGCGGATGTCGACCTCGTCGTCGGCGATGAGCAGGGTCAACGCATCAAGGTGTTCATTCACCGTGGCGCTCTCCGTCATGTCGCGGCGCGATCGGCAGCGTGATCGTGAACCGGGTCCCCTCGCCCGGAACGCTCTCCGCCTTGATGCGCCCGCCGTGGTTTTCGACGATCCCGTAAACGAGGCTCAGCCCCAGCCCGGTGCCCTGGCCCTCCTCCTTGGTGGTGAAGAAGGGCTCGAAGATGTGGGGCAGCACCTCGGGCGGGATGCCGGGGCCGTTGTCGGCGATCACGATTTCGATGTGCGCGCCGTCCGCCGCCGGGGCGGTGGCGAGCTCCAGCCGCCCGCGGCCCGCCATCGCCTGGGCGGCGTTCAGGATGATGTTCATGAACATGTGGTTGAGCTGCTGGATGTCGCTGTGGACGAGCGGCAGCCCGTCGTGCAGCCGGGTTTCGATCGCGATGTCCTGGAAGAGCGACTGGCTGCGCAGCAGGAAGAGCGTGCGCGACAGCGCCTGGTTGACGTCGTTCGGCCGCATCAGCTGCCGGGTCTGCCGGGTGAACTCGAGCAGCTCCTTCACCGTTTCGCGGCAGCGCTCGGCGTCCTGCAGGACGCGGTTGAGGTCGTCCCGGGCGGCCTCGGGCAGCGCGTAGTCCTCCAGCACGAGCCGCGTGAAGAGGATGATCCCCCCGAGGGGGTTGTTCAGCTGGTGGGCGACCCCGGCGGCGAGCTTGCCGAGGGAGGCCATCTTCTCGGCCTGCAGCAGCTGCAGCTGGGTCCGTTCGAGCTCCTTCTGCATGCGGATCTTCTCCCGCATGTCGTGGAAGAAGCCGATGGTGGCGACCTCGCGCCCCTCTTCGTAGACGACCGCGGCGTTCAGGTTGATCGGGATGCGCGTGCCGTCGCGGTGCAGCACATCGACCTGGAAGGAGCGCAGCTTGCCGCGGCCGCCGTGCTCCTCGCTGCGCAGCGCGCGCATCACGACGCGCTCGAGCCCGTCGGGGTAGATCCGGCGGATGTTCAAGGTGGCGAGCGCCTCGGCCACGCTGTAGCCGAAGATCTCGGCCGCCGTGTCGTTGAAGACGATGATCTTGCCCTGCATGTCGGCGGCGATGACGCCGTCGACGGCGCTGGTGATCAGGTTGCGCAGCAGGGCGTTGGTGCGCTCGAGGTTTTCCTCGACCTCGCTGCGCATGATGCCCGGGACGGGATCGGCGTGCATGGGATGTCCTCCCCGGGTTTGGGGTGGGCGGATGCCCGGCCGAAGGTTCCTGTGCTCATGTCACAAAGACGGTCAAAATGCAAGCTGGGAGAACGGCCCCGATGACCGCCTCGCCGTCGGTCGTGCGCATCGGCCTGATCGGCGGCGGGGCGCTGTGCACCGAGATCCTCGAGAAGACCACCTCCGTCGTCCGCGAGCGGGAGATCGAGGCGCCCATCGTCGCCGTCGCCGACCCCGACGCGCAGAGCCCCGGCGTGCGGCTGGCGGAGCGGCTCGGCCTGCGGACCTTCGCCGACTACCACCGGCTCTATGATCCGCGGGAGGGGATCGACCTGATCATCATCCTCACCCCCGAGCCGCAGGTGCTGCAGGACATCCTCGCCACCCGCCCCCCGCGCATCCGCATCCTCTCCTTCCACGTCTTCCGCATCTTCTGGGAGGCGATCGGCCGCGAGGAGCGCAAGCTGCGCGAGCGCACGCGCGAGATGGAAACCCTGGTGAACGGGATCCGGGACTTCATTCTCGTGATCACGCCGGACATGACCGTCGTCGAGGTGAACGCGGCCTTCCTGGAGAAGATGGGCGTCCGCCGCGAGGAGGTCATCGGCCGCAAGTGCCACGCGGTCTACCACCGCTCCGAGAGCCCCTGCGAGCGCCCCGGCCGTCCCTGCCCGCTCGGCGAGGTGGTGCGCCGCCGGGAGCGGTGCCGGATGCTGCAGAGCCGCACCCTGCCCGACGGCGAAACGCGCCACTACGAGACGACCGTCTACCCCATCTGGGAGAAGAGCGGCAAGATCGCCAAGTTCATCCATATCAGCCGCGACATCACCGAGCAGCGCCGCGCGGAGGAGGAGATCACCCGGCGTCTCGAGCAGATGGTGGCCGAGCGCACCCGCGAGCTCGAGGAGACGCACGCGAAGCTCCTGCACCAGGACAAGATGGCCTCGCTCGGCAAGCTCTCGGCCGCCGTCGTGCACGAGATCAACAACCCCATCGCCGGCATCCTCAACCTGGTGCTGCTCATGAAGCGCATGCTCGCCGAAGAGGGGCTCACCGCCGCAGGGCTGGAGCGCTTCGGCGCCTGGCTCGGCCTGATGGAGACCGAAACCCGGCGCATCGGCCGGATCGTTTCGAACCTCCTCGCCTTCTCCCGGCAGCCCCGCGCGGCCACGCGGCCGGTCGACGTCAACCGCCTGATCGAACGCACGCTGCTGCTCAACGCGAGCCTGCTCAAGGTCGCCGGCGTCCACGCCGAGATCCGGCTCGACCCGGACCTGCCGGCGGTCGTCGGCGCCGAGGACCAGCTGCAGCAGGTCATCATGAACCTGGTTTCGAACGCCGTCCAGGCCATGGAGCCCCGGGAGGGCGGGCGGCTCACCATCGAAACGCGGCGCGTGCGGCGCCGCCGCGCGGTCGAGATCGCGGTCCGGGACACCGGCGTCGGCATCCCGGCGGAGAACCTCCCGCGGCTCTTCGAGCCCTTCTTCACGACCAAGAAAAAGGGCAAGGGCGTCGGGCTCGGCCTGGCGGTGGTCTACGGGATCATCCAGGAGCACGGCGGATCGATCGACGTCGCCTCCACCCCCGGCGCGGGGTCGGTCTTCCGCATCGAGCTGCCGCTGCCCCGCCCGCCCGCCGAAAGGAGGCCCGCGTGAACGGCGCCCGCATCCTCATCGTCGACGACGAGGCGATCATGCGCGAGTCCCTCGCCGGGTGGCTCGAGCGCGACGGCCACGCAACCGACACCGCGCCGAGCGGCGAGGCCGCCCTCCAGCGCGTCGCCGAGGCCCGCTACGACATCCTGCTCGTCGACATCAAGATGGAGGGGATCGACGGCCTGGAGGTGCTGCGCCGCGTCAAGGAGAGCGATCCCGACGTCGCCGTCGTGATGATCACCGCCTACGGATCCATCGCCACCGCCATCGCGGCGATGAAGGCCGGCGCCCACGACTACCTGCTCAAGCCCTTCGACCCCGAGGAGCTCGGGGTCGTGATCGAGAAGATCCTCGGCCACCAGCGGCAGGCCCGCGAGAACCGCTACCTCAAGGAGCAGGCCCGGGAGCGCACGCGCTTCGAGAACATGATCGGCCAGTCCGCCGGCATGCAGCGGGTCTTCGACCTGATCGCCGACGTCGCCCCGACCGAGGCGACGGTCCTGATCACCGGAGAGACCGGCACCGGCAAGGGACTCGCCGCCCGGGCGATCCACAGCCAGAGCCCGCGCCGTCACGGCCCCTTCGTCATCGTCAACTGCGGGGCGATCCCCGAGCACCTCATGGAAAGCGAGCTCTTCGGGCACCAGCGCGGCGCGTTCACCGACGCCAAGGAGACCAAGCGCGGCCGCCTGGAGCTCGCCCACGGCGGCACCCTCTTTCTCGACGAGATCGGGGAGATCGGCCCGCGCATGCAGATCGACCTCCTGCGCGTGCTCGAGGACCGGGTCTTCTACCGCGTGGGCGGCACCCAGCCGCTCGAAGCCGACTTCCGGGTCATCGCCGCAACCCACCGCGACCTCGCGCGGGCGATCCGCGAGGGGCGCTTCCGCGAGGACCTTTTCTACCGGCTGAACGTCGTCGCCCTCACGATCCCGCCGCTGCGGCAGCGCAAGGAGGACATCCCGCTGCTCGCCGAGAGCTTCCTGCGGCGCTACGCCCAGGAGACCCACCGGCCGATCGAGCGCTTCGGCCGGCAGGCGCTGGATGAGCTCATGCTCCACGACTGGCCGGGGAACGTGCGCGAGCTGCAGAACGCGATCGAGCGCGCCGTGGTGGTCGCCAAGGGGCGCCGCATCGAGGCCGAGGACCTGCCCATCGCGCCGTGCCGAAAGGCCGCCGCGGCCGGGGGCGAGCGGCTCGCGGAGGTCGAGGCGGCCCACATCGCCAAAATCCTCCAGGCGACCGGCGGGAACGTCGCGCGCAGCGCCGCGCGGCTCGGCATCGACCGCTCCACCCTCTACCACAAGATCAAGCGCTACGGCCTGAAAAAGGGCGCGTGATGCCGCCGGGTGCGACCACGATCGTCATCGCGCCGATCGGCGGCCTCGCCCCGGAGCTGCTCGCGCCGGTGGCCGCGGCCGTCCGCGAGCGCTTCGGGCTCAAGACGGCCGTCCGCACGCTGTTATCCGACATCGCCTTCGCCCACGACCCCGGCCGCGGGCAGCACCACGCCACCCCCGTCCTGGAGGCGCTCGCGCGGTCGGCCCCCGCGGACGCGTTCAAGGTGCTCGGCGTGACCGCGGTCGACCTCTTCATCCCCATCCTGACCCATGTCTTCGGCGAAGCCCAGCTCGGCGGCCGGGCGTGCCTTGTCTCCACCCACCGCCTCGGCCCGGCCGCCGGGGGGTCCGACCGCCGCGGGCGGCTCGTCGAGCGGCTCGTCAAGGAGGCGCTGCACGAGCTCGGGCACACCTTCGCGCTGCGCCACTGCCGCGACCCGCGCTGCACGATGCACTACTGCCGCAGCGAAGCCGACGTGGACGCCAAGTCCGGGGAGTTCTGCCGCTACTGCCGGGTGTTGATCGCCGACGCGCTGCGCCGGGAGGGGGTGGCGTCCCGGCCGATTTCGGGTTAGCCTATCCCCCCGGAGCCTCACCGGACGAACGATTCGAAAAAGGAGCGTGCGACCATGCCCAAGATCACCGTGAAGACCCCGCTCGTGGAGATGGACGGCGACGAGATGACCCGCATCATCTGGGCGCTGATCCGGGAGCGCCTGATCCTGCCCTTTCTCGACGTCACCCTCGAGCGCTACGACCTCGGCATCCTCAGCCGCGACGCGACCGAGGACCGCATCACCGCCGAGGCCGGCCGCGCGATCGCCCGGCGGGGGGTCGGGGTCAAGTGCGCCACGATCACCCCGGACGCCGAGCGCGTCGCGGAGTACGGCCTGAAAAAGGAGTGGCCCTCGCCGAACGCCCAGATCCGCGCGATCCTGGACGGGACGGTCTTCCGCAAGCCGATCCTCGTGCGCAACATCGCCCCGGCGGTGCGCAGCTGGAAGCGGCCCATCGTCATCGGCCGCCACGCCTACGGCGACATCTACCGCGGGGTCGAGATGGCGGTGCCGCGCCCCGGGCGCGTCGAGCTCGTCTACACGCCGGCGGAGGGCCCCGCGGAGCGCCGGCTGGTCCACGACTTCCAGGGCCCCGGCGTCGTGATGGGGATCCACAACCTGGAGGCGTCCATCCGCTCCTTCGCCCGGGCCTGCATCGCCTACGCGCTCAGCGAAAAGATCGACCTGTGGTTCTCGATGAAGGACACGATCAGCAAGACCTACCATGCCTTCTTCAAGTCGGTCTTCGCCCAGGAGACGGCCGCGCGGGCCGCGGATCTCGAGGCGGCGGGCATCGGCTACCGCTACATGCTGATCGACGATGCGGCCGCCCAGCTCATGAAGAGCGCGGGCGGGATGCTCTGGGCCGTCAGCAACTACGACGGCGACGTCTTCTCCGACGTCGTGGCCGCGGGGTTCGGCAGCCTGGGGATGATGACCTCGGTTTTGGTCTCGCCGAACGGCCAATTCGAATACGAGGCCGCGCACGGCACCGTGCGCCGCCACTATTACGAGCACCGCGCCGGGCGGCCGACCAGCACGAACTCGGTCGCCTCGATCTTCGCCTGGAGCGGCGCGATCCGCCGGCGCGGCGAGCTTGACGGGACCCCCGAGGTCGCGGCCTTCGCGGACCGGCTCGAGCGCGCGGTCATCGCCACGATCGAGTCCGGGATCGTCACCAAGGACCTCGTCCCGCTCATGGACCCGCGGCCCGCCGGCCACCGGACCACCGAGGGGTTCATCGACGCCGTGGCCGAGCGGCTGCAAGCGATGTGACGATTCCGCCCAGGACGGCGACCGCCCGGCGGATGCGGGCGGTGAAGGGGGCGGCGCAGCTCATCTGGATGAAGTTCGCGAAGCGGCGGGCGTTCGAGCAGACGACGCCCGGAACGATCGAGATCCCGCGCGCGAAGGCCTGGCGGTAGACCTCGAGGCCGTCGACGGCGGGCGGCAGCTGGATCCATAGCAGCGAGCCGCCCCGCGGCAGGGTGAGGCGCGTGCCGGCCGGGAAGCGCCGCTGGATCTCGAGCGCCGTGCGCATCATCTGCCGGCGCAGCTCGGCCCGCAGCACCCGCAGGTGGCGGTCGTAGCCGCCGCTGCCGAGATAGCGCGCCACCACGGCCTGATCGAGCGTCGAGGTGGAGATCGTCGTGCCGGCCTTCAGCCGCTGCACCCGGTCGAGGAAGCGCGGCGCCGGGACGACCCAGCCGAGCCGCAGCCCGGGGGCGATCGTCTTCGAGAACGAGGCGCAGGAGATCACCCACCCCTGCCGGTCGTAGGCCTTGAGCGGCAGCGGGCGCTCCTCCCCGAAGTGCAGCTCCCCGCTCACGTCGTCCTCGATCACCGGGATCCCGCGGCCGGCCAGCAGCTCGACGAGCGCCGCCTTGCGCTCGGGGGGCAGCGTCGCGCCGAGGGGGTTGTGAAAGTTGGGCATGAAGAGGCAGGCGCGCACCCGGCTGCGGTCGAGGCTTTTCGCGAGCGCCTCGAGGTCCACCCCGCGCTCCGGGTCGGTTGCGACCTCGACCACCAGCAGGCCGAGCTCCCGCAGGAGCTGCAGGAAGCTGAAGTTCGTGGGCGATTCGATCGCCACCGCGTCCCCCGGCCGGGTGACGGCGAGCAGCGAAAGGGCGATCGCCTCCGTGCAGCCGTTGGTGACGACGATCTGCTCCGGGGAGAGGCCGGGAAGCACCCCGAGGTTGCGGCGGGCGATTTGGCGCCGGAGCTCGAAGAGCCCCTCCGAGGGCGAGGTGGCGAGCATCCGGCGCATCTCGCGGCGGTTGAGCGATTTCAGGATGCGCGCCAGCGCCGCGGCCGGCGTGAGCGCCGGGTCCATGCCGGTGTTGCCGAAGGGAACGAACCGCGGGCTGCTCACGGCGGCCGTGACCGAGTTGATCGCCGGCGCGAGGCTCACGCGCTGCGGGGGGGAGGCGCGCCGCGGCCAGGCGGGCGCGCGCAGGCGCTCGAGGGAGACGGGGAGCACGTAGTAGCCGGAGCGCGTGCGCGCCTCGACCCGTCCCGTGGCCTCGAGCTCGAGGTAGGCCTGGTAGACGGTCGACAGGCTCAAGTTCGTCCGGCGGTGCAGCCGCCGGATGGAGGGCAGCCGTTCGCCGGGGCGGAAGACCCCGGCCTCGATCTGCTTCTCGATCTCGGCCGCCAGCCGCCGGTAGCGAAACTCCTTCGGGCTCTTGTCGGGCGCCACGCGCTGCCTCCCCGCCGTCGGATCTGTTATGCCCGAATTTTCGAAAAACTGGTACTGTTTTTTTTTCGCGATCCGTGGTGGATAACGGCGCAGGGACGCCGCGCGCGCCCCATTGGAGCCGACAGGCGCCCAGTTGCCTGTACTATTTCGAGACGATTAAGATACCCCGCAGGAGGGTCGGCCCATGCGTCCCAGTCCGCAGCGATCGAGCAGTTTCACCGTCAAGAGCGGCCTCGCCCAGATGCTCAAGGGCGGGGTCATCATGGACGTCGTCTCCCCGGAGCACGCGCGCATCGCCGAGGAGGCCGGGGCCGTCGCCGTCATGGCCCTCGAGCGCGTGCCGGCCGACATCCGCGCCCAAGGGGGGGTCGCGCGCATGTCGGACCCCGGGCTGATCCGCGAGATCATGGCCGCCGTCACCATCCCGGTCATGGCCAAGTGCCGCATCGGGCATTTCGCCGAGGCCCAGATCCTCGAGGCGATCGGGGTCGACTACGTCGACGAGAGCGAGGTCCTCACCCCGGCCGACGAGGCCCACCACATCGACAAGCACGCTTTCGGGGTGCCCTTCGTCTGCGGCTGCCGCAACCTGGGCGAGGCGCTGCGGCGGATCGGCGAGGGCGCGGCCATGATCCGCACCAAGGGAGAGGCCGGGACCGGGGACGTGGTCGAGGCCGTGCGCCACGCCCGCGCCGTCCTGGGGGAGATCCGCCTCCTGCAGGCCAAGCCCGACGAGGAGCTCATGGCCTATGCCAAGAGCTCCGGGGCCCCCGTCGACCTCGTGCGGCAGGTGAAGGCGCTGGGGCGGCTGCCGGTCGTCAACTTCGCGGCCGGGGGCATCGCCACCCCGGCGGACGCCGCGCTGATGATGCAGCTCGGGGTGGACGGGGTCTTCGTCGGCTCGGGCATTTTCAAGAGCAGCGACCCCGCGCGTCGCGCGCGGGCCATCGTGCTCGCCACGGCCCAGTTCCGCAACCCCGCCGTGCTCGCCGAGCTGAGCGAAAACCTGGGGCAGCCCATGAGCGGGGTCGCCGCCGCGGCCCTGCCGGAGGCCGAACGGCTGGCCGGCCGCGGCTGGTAGCCCCGGGGGGGGGGGCTTGCGGCTGAAAGCGGCGGCCGGCCCCGGTCGAGGAGCTGCGCATGAAGATCGGCGTCCTGGCGCTCCAAGGCGCCTTCATCGAACACATCCGCATGCTGGCGGGCCTCGGCGCCGCGGCGCCCGAGGTCCGCCTGCCGGCGGACCTCGCGGGGCTGGACGGCCTGATCATTCCCGGCGGCGAGAGCACGGCGATCGGCAAGCTCATGGCCTTCTACGGCCTGATCGAACCGATCCGCGGCTTCGCCGCCCGGCGGCCGGTCTGGGGGACCTGCGCCGGCATGATCCTGATGGCCGCCGACGTGGGGCGCGACCAGCCGCGGCTGTCGATCATGGCGATCGCCGTCGAACGCAACGCCTTCGGCCGCCAGATCGACAGCTTCGAGGCGCCGCTCGCCGTCGCGGCCCTGCCGGAGGGGCTCTCGCGGCCCTTCCCGGGGATCTTCATCCGCGCCCCGCGCATCGCCGCGGTCCGCGAGCCCGCCCGGATCATCGCGCGGCTGGCGGACGGAACGGCCGTCGCCGCCGCGCAGGGCCGGCACCTCGCGACCGCCTTCCACCCGGAGCTTTCGGACGACGACCGCTTCCACCGGCTCTTCCTGGAGATCGTCCGCGCCTGACCCCGGGGCCCGGCACCGGCCGATTGCCAACGCCCCGGTTCGTCCATAGAATGGATCGCGAACCCGGGAGAGACCACCGCCACGCGCTGGGAGGTGCGCCGCCATGATCACGTTGACCGAGAAGGCCAAAAAACTGATCCTCGACTTCGAAGGCCTCAACCAGCCCGCCAAGTGGCCGAAGGGGGCCTCCGGCATCACGATCGGCATCGGCTACGACCTGGGCTACGTCACCGTCGACCAGTTCGAATCCGACTGGGGCCCCTACCTGGCGGCCGAGCAGCTCAAGCGGCTCAAGACGGCGGTCGGCCGGCGGGGGATCGCGGCCGCCAACCGCGCCCCGCAGTTCGCGGACATCAAGATCAAGCGGGCGGACGCCGAGAAGGTCTTCGTCGAGCGCACCGTCCCGCTCTACGCGCTCAAGGCCGAGCTCGCCTTTCCGGGGATCGAGAAGCTGCCGGCCGATGCGCAGGGGGCGCTCGTCTCGCTCGTCTTCAACCGCGGGACCTCCATGGAGGGGCCGCGCCGGGCGGAGATGCGGGCCGTGCGGGACGCGGTCGCCGTGCAGGATCTTGCGGAGATCGCCGCCCAGCTGCGCGCCATGAAGCGCCTCTGGGAAGGCCAGGGTCTGGACGGGCTCCTGCGCCGCCGCGAGGCGGAAGCGCAGCTCGTCGAGTCCTGCCTCGCCTGAACCGCGCGGGCGGACGCGCTCAGCGCCGCAGGAAATGGCGCGCCAGCCGCGCCCAGCCGAGCTGCGGCAGGTGGCCGAAGAGGTCCGGGCCGAGAAAGCCGCCGTCGGCGGAGAGCGGCCCGCACCGCGCTTCGATCAGCCGCTCCAGCCGGCCGACCTCGGCCGCGAGAAACCGCGCCGCCGCGGCGCCGATCTTCAGGCCGGTTAGGTCCCGGCGCAGGTCGTCGGCCGCCACCTGGAGCACCCAGCCCGCGCCGTAGGGGTCGCGGGAGGCGGCCTGAGCCCCCTCCGCGAGCGCCGCGTTCGCGGCGGTCACCACGCCGCCGACCGGCGCGCGCACGGGCGCACGGCGGCCGCCGCGGCACAGGGTGAAGGCCGCGCCGCCCGGCCGCACCCGTTGGCCGATCCGCGCCGCCTCGATCCGCTCCGGCGGCCCGAAGACCTTGTGGGCGAAATCGTCCAGCCCGATCCGCACGGCGCCCCCCGCCGCGAGGCTCGCCCACCCGTGCCCCGGGTGGAGGTAGTAGCCCTGCGGGAAGCGCACCCCCTGGATGTCGAGGAGCTCGACCGGCCGCACCCGCGCGAAGACCCGCTCGTGGTCGCAGAAAAACTGGTCGAACTCGCAGGTCGCGCAGGCGTAGTCCTGCAGGCAGGCCTTGAAGCCGATGCGCTGCTTGAGGTGGTGGAGGCAGGGGCGGCGCGGCGGCGGGAGCTTCCGCAGCCGCTCCTTCCAGGAGACGATCGCGCCGCGGCGGCCGGCGGGAGAGCGTCCCGAGCTTCGCTCCCGGAGGTTCCGCCGGGCTTGACGGTCGAGCGCCCAATCGAAGCGGCAGGCGGCGCACGCGTAGTCCAGGCGGCAGGAGCGGTGCCGGACCACCCCCGCCTGCATCCAGATGCAGGGAGCCGGCATGTGCCCGTGAGGCGTCATCGGATCCTCGTCTTTCGCGCTCAGGTCCGAAGGAAGCTCTGCGCGAGCCGCCGCCAGTCGAGACCGGGAAGGTTTCCGATGATGTCTTCGGCGAGGACGCCGCCGTCGGCCGTAAGCGGCCCGGCGACCTCCTCCACCAGCGCCTCCAGCCGGTCGATCTCCGTTGCCATCCAATCCAGACCGGCCTCGTCCGCCCGCAGCGCGGCCACGGCGGCCTTGGGCTCCGGCGTGCGCACCATGAACAGCCACCCGTCCCCGTAGGGATCGCGGTTCGCCACGGCGGCGTCCGCGCGCGCCCCCGGGTTGACCTCCACGATCACCCCGCCGACCGGCGCCCGCACGTCGGCCCGGTTTTCCCCGCGGCGCAGCCCCCAGCCGATCTGGCCCGGCTCGAAAGTCCGGCCCATGAGCGGCAGCTCGAAGGCATCGGGCTTTCCGAAGAGCTTGAGCGCGAAATCGTCGAGGCCGACCCGGACCATGCCGCCATCCTCGAGGCGCGCCCAGGCGTGGCCCTCGTGGAAGCCGTGGCCCATCGGGACCTCGAACCCGCGCAGCCGCTGCCGCGCCTCCGGCGGCCGGGCCGCGCGCACGCTCAGCACCTCCTCGAAGAGCTGGTCGAATTCGCAGCGGCCGCATTCGTAGTTCGCGGCGCACGCCCGCGGGACGCTGCGGCCCGTGAGCGCGTGCCGGCACAGGCGGTCCATGTCGGGCCGCCGCCGCATCGCCTCCTGCCAGCGGATCTGCCGCCCCTCGGCGGCGCGCGCCGACATGGCGCGGTCGTAGCCGCAGCTCGCGCAGTCATAGTGGTGGCTGCAGTTCTTGAACTTGACCGCCCCGGCCTGCATCCACAGGCAGGGCCGCGGGGCGCTCGCCCGGCGGTCGGGCTTCACCATCCACGTCCGGCCGCCCAGCACCGCCGGGATCTCCCGGTCGCCGCTTTTCCCGGCGCCGCCCCGGCGGTAGGTCGATCCGTATCCCAGGCGATCGCGCCGGCTCTCGCGCTTGTTGTCTTCCATCGCGGCCTCCTTCGGCGTTGTTTGCGGCGGCGTTTCGACGCCGCTTTCGACCGATCCCTTGAGCACATCGCATGCCAAAAGCGGCCCCGGCCGGCAACCGATTGCAATTCCTGATGATGGCATTATCATGGCCCGTGAGGCCTTGCGGAACGGGACAGCCCGGGCGCCGCATTTCGCGACGGCGCAGCGGATGCGGACAGCGCCTCGAGCGTCAAATTCCTTGGAAACCCGGCCGCTTTCCGGCAGGCAGCGGCCCTGTCGAAAAATCCGGCACCGCGTTCGCGAAATCCCGCACCCCCGGCCGAAACCGCGGAGGCGATTGCGCGGACGCGGCATTGCTGCTAAGAGAAGGGCACCGTCCGGGGCGATCGGCAAGCATCCAGCAAAAGGAGGAGCTCCCATGAAGTTCGACAGCCTGGAAGCGATAGTGGATTTCGCGATCGAAAAGGAGAGGGAAGCCGTCGAGTTCTACACGGGGTTGTCGCGGGAGGAGGCGTTTTCGGGCAACAAGCAGATGTTCGAAGAGTTCGCCGCCGAGGAGAAGAAGCACGAGAACCTGCTGGCGGACTTCAGGTCCAAGGGGTTCACCCAGGCCATGAAGGCCTACAAGCTCAAGTGGATCAAGGACATCAAGCGCAGCGACTACACCGTGGAGCTCGAGTACAAGAAGGGCATGGCCTACAACGAAATCCTGATGCTCGCGATGAAGCGCGAGGAGAAGGCGCTCAAGCTCTACAACGACTTTCTCAAGCAGGCCGAGACCCCGGAGAGCCAGAAGGTCTTCAAGATCCTCTGCCAGGAGGAGGCCAAGCACAAGCTCGCGCTCGAGACCATGTACGACGACTACATGGCGAAGATGGGGGATTGACCCGCGAGGCGGGGCATCCCCGCCCGCGGGCATCAGGACCGCAGGTAAAACCCCAGGCAGGAGTCCAAGGCCTCGGTGGGGGCGAAGGCCGCGCCGACGGTGTCGGCCGAAATATTGCTGACGATCACCCGCTTCTCGATCCGGCTGCGATGCTTGTCGTCCAACACGAAGCTCACCTTGAGCATGTCGCCGACCGCCATGGCGTCCGGGGCGGCGATCTTGATCTTGAGGCCCGACTGGGAGATGTCCCGGACCGTGCAGGCCCCTTTGCCCTTCGGCTGGCCGTTCACGAAATGGACGTAGGTACCGGGCAGATGGGTCTGCTTGCGGAAGGCCCGGCGCTTCTCGAGCACGGCGCTGGTGACATGCCCGCAGCGGCACTTGATCTGCGCGCGCACCGAGCCGGAGGCACCGCGCCGGTTGGAGAGGTCGATCCGCTTGGTGCGCTGGCAGGACTCGCAGCGCACCAGGGTGGTGTTGTCCTCCCCGACGTAGAAGGTCACCGCCATCGAAGCCCTCCCGCGAAAGTTGGAGGTCTGGCCATCCACTTGAATTTTACCACATCCCCTCCGGATTCGGAATAGCGTCCGGCCCGGGGAATCGCACGGCGGGTTTCGCGGGATGCGCCCCGCGCCGGCGTGATCTCGGGAGGCGGCGGTCATGGCCCCACAGAACCCCATCCCGGTGGAGGGCGAGGAGGCGGAGGTCCGGGATCAGGTGACCGAACCCCCGCTCTACCGCGTGCTGCTCCACAACGACGATTTCACGACGAAGGAGTTCGTCGTGGAGATGCTCGTCGCCGTTTTCAACAAGTCCCCCGAGGAGGCCGCGGCCATCATGTGGCACACGCACCGCAACGGGATCGGGCTCTGCGGCGTCTTCACGTACGAGGTCGCCGAAACGAAGGTGCAGATCGCCACCGAGGCCGCGCGGGAGCAAGGGTTTCCGCTGCTCTTGACGATCGAGCCCGAAGAGTGAAACCGAGAGGCGGAAAATGGTCCGCAACCTGCGCGACGGCGACCTCCTGACCCGGGTCAGCCGCTACAATCTCATCCGCAACCAGCGCATGCTCTACATCGACGTGCACGCCGCGCTCCACGGCCGTCTCGCCGCCGCCTTCGTCGCCGTCCCCAACCTGATCAACATCATCGCCCGGCAGGAATACCAGGGGCTCGGCGATACCGAGGCGGCCGCACTCGAGGACTGCCTCGCCAAGATCCGGGATGCCGGCTTCGATGAGATCTTTCCGCGCGGCTAGCCGCCGCGGCGGTCATCCCCGGTTTTCGGGCGGCGCGGCGGGCTTGAGAAGGACGCGGACGATCCGGGGGCGGTAGGCGGGCTTCGCCGCCAGGCGGGCGGCGACGGCCTTCATGACGAGCAGGCCCAGGGCGAGCGCCCCGAAGCCGGCCGCGGCGGCCGGAAGCGGGGAGTCGATCGCCGCGGCGGTGGCGATCGACTCTCCGAGCAGCGCGCCCAGAAGGAGCATCAGGACGGGGAAGAGGTAGACCACGAAGGTCGCCTTGAGAAGGGCGGGGGTTTCGAGCTTCAGCACGACGGCGTCCCCCGGCTGCGCCCCGACCGGGTTGAGGACGGCGACCTCCGCCTCCTCCCGGCCGCCGCCGAGCGAGTGGCAGGCGCCGCGCGAGGCGCAGGCGGCGCAGGATTCGCCGCGCACGGTCCGCACCCAGGTCCCGGAAGCGTCGCGGCGGACGACGATGCCCTCTTCGGTGGCCACGGGCCCTCAGGATGGGACGGCGGCGGCGGCCGGCTTGCGGCGGTAGCAGATCAGCCCGCACTGCAGGCAGCGCCCGGCCTCCTTGCGCGCCGCGTCCTCGGTGAAGCCGCGTTCGAGCTCGCCCGCCTCGCGGGGGCCGGCGAGCGGCATGATCTGCCGCGGGAAGAGCTTGACGTTCTCGACGCGGTCGACGTTCTGCAGGGCCGATCGCGGCGTGATCACCTTCTCCGAGAGCTGCGGGTCGATGCCGTTCATCCACAGGTGGATCGAGGCCGCGGCCCGCCGGCCGGCCCCGATGGCCTTGATGGCGGCGCTGTGGTCCGCCAGCGCCTCCCCCTGCCCGAAGACGCCGCGCTCGTCCTTCAGGCAAGGCGCCTTGTAGGGGAGGATCCCCTCCCAGCGGGCGGCCGCCGCCCCGTTCTCCGCGGTCCGCGGGCGGACGAAGATCATTTCGGGCAGGCGCCCCGCGGCGAAGACGAGCGTTCGCGCCGGGCGCCGCGACGTCTGCCCGGTCGCGAGATCGACCGTTTCGACCTCGCGCAGCCCCTCGCCTTCGCCGGCGACCCGCTGGACGGCGGCGCCGTAAAGGATTTCGATTCCCTCTTCCCCGAGCGCCTTCAGGTCGGCGCCGGTGACGGGGCTCGGCTCCCCGGTCTCGCGGAAGACGATCGTGACCGCGCCGGCGCCGCGCTCGCGGCAGCGCCGCGCGCCCTCCAGCGCGAGCTTGCCGCCGCCGCAGAAGACGACGGGCGCCTCCGGCTCGATGTCGAACCGCAGCAGGTCGACGAGGAGGCGGCCGCCCGGGATCGCCGACTCCGGTTCGCCCGCCCCGCCCCGCGCGAGCCGGCTGTCCCAGCCGCCGGCGGCGAGGAAAACCGCCTCGAAGCCCGCGGCGAGAAGCGAGGCCGCCGTGACGTCGCGGCCGAAGCGCTTGCCGGTCTCGGCGGAGACCCCCATCGCGAGGATCCCCTGGATGTCGGCGTCCAGCACCGCCTCGGGCAGCCGCTCCTTGGCGATGGCCGTGCGCAGCAGCCCCCCCAGGCGGCTTTCGGCTTCAAAGACCGTGGCGGCGTGCCCCAGCCGGGCGATGAAAAAAGCGGTCGACAGCCCCTCGACCCCGCCGCCGATCACGGCGACGCGGCGCCCGGTCGGCGGCGCGCAGAAGGGCAGAACGCGCTCGGAGCCGGCCATCTCGCAGTCCGCGGCGAAGCGCTTGAGGTGGTTGATCGCCACCGGCTCGTCCACGAGCTGCCGCCGGCACTCCTGCTCGCAGGGCCGCGGGCAGATCCGGCCGATCACGGCCGGGAAGGGGTTGCGCTCCTTGATCACCTGCACCGCCCGGGCGTAGTCGCCGAGCGCGATCTGCCGGATGTACTCCCGGATGTCGATCCCCGCGGGGCAGGCGCGCTGGCACGGGGTGGTGCACTCCTCGGTCGTGTACTCGCGCAGGATGCGCCGGGTCACCGAGGAGAGGTTGATGATGTGCTTGGGGCAGACGCGTTCGCAGGTGCCGCAGCCGGTGCAGCGGCCGGCGTCGACGACCGGAAGCCCCTCGGGCCCCATGTGGATGGCGTTGAAGGGGCAGGCCCGGGCGCAGGTCCCCAAGCCCAGGCAGCCGATCGTGCACACCTTCATGCCGCCGTCGAAGAGCGCCGCGGCGCGGCAGTCCTCGATCCCCTGGTAGTCGAACTTGACGTCGGCCTTCGCCACCCCGAAATAGCAGCCGGGCCGGGCGATGTCCGGCTCGCGCGCCTCGACCGCGACCCCGAGCAGGGCCGCGATGGCCTCGGCCACCTCGGGACCCGCGGCGACGCAGGAGTTCGGCGCGGCCTGGCCGGCCACGATCGCCTCGGCGTTGGCCGAGCAGCCGGGCTTGCCGCAGCCGCCGCAGTTCGCCCCGGGCAGCGCCGCCGTGACGGCCTCGATCTGCGGATCGACGTACACGTAGAATATCTTCGAGGCCACCGCCAGGACGGCGGCGATGGCCAGGCCGAGCCCGCCCATCATCAACAGCGCTGCGGTCATCCGCGGTTCTCCGTTACGTCTTTAATCGATCGCGTCGAACCTGCACTTCTCGAAGCAGGTCATGCACTGGATGCATTTCGCCTTCTCGATCCGGGCGACTTCCTTCTTCCGCCAGACGATCGCCTCGGCCGGGCAGGCCCGGAAGCACATCCCGCAGCGCGTGCAGCGCTCCGGGTCGACCTCGAACTTGAGCAGCGCCACACAGCGCTTCGCCGGGCAGCGCTTCTCGAAGATGTGGGCCTCGTATTCGTCGCGGAAATAGCGCAGGGTCGAGAGCACGGGGTTGGGGCCCGTCTGGCCGAGGCCGCAGAGGGAGGCCTCCTTGATGATGGCCGAGAGCTCCTCGAGGGTCGCGAGGTCCTCCGGCTCCCCCTGGCCGGCGCAGAGCTTCTCCAGGGTCTGCAGCAGCCGCCGCGTGCCTTCGCGGCAGGGCGTGCACTTGCCGCAGGACTCGTCCTGCACGAAGTCCATGAAAAAGCGCGCCATGTCGACCATGCAGGTCTCGTGATCCATGACGATGGCGCCGCCCGAGCCCATGATGGCGCCGACCTTGGCGATCTCCTCGTAGTCGACCGGGATGTCGAGGTGCTCCTCCGGGACGCACCCTCCCGAGGGCCCCCCGAGCTGCACCGCCTTGAAGCGCTTCTTGTTCGGGATGCCGCCGCCGATGTCGAAGATGAGCTGGCGCAGGGTGGTCCCCATGGGCACCTCGACCAGCCCGATGTTGTTCACGTCCCCGGAGAGGGCGAAGACCTTCGTTCCCTTGCTCCCCTCGGTCCCGACCGAGGCGAACCATTTCCCGCCGTTCAGGATGATCTGGGGGATGTTGCCGAGGGTCTCGACGTTGTTCAAAACGGTGGGCTTCTCCCACAGCCCCTGGACCGCGGGAAACGGCGGCCGCGGCCGCGGCATGCCGCGTTTGCCCTCGATCGAGCGCATGAGAGCGGTCTCCTCGCCGCACACGAAGGCGCCCGCCCCCTGGTAGATCTCGACGTCGAAATCGAAGCCCGAACCGAGAATGTCCTTGCCGAGCAGGCCGTAGTCGCGGGCCTGCCGGATGGCGATCGACAGGCGCCGGATGGCCAGGGGGTATTCGGTGCGCGCGTAGATGTAGCCCTGGCGGGCGTCGATGGCCTTGGCGGCGATCAGCATGCCCTCGAGCACGGCGTGGGGATCCGCCTCGAGGAGGCTGCGGTCCATGAAGGCCCCGGGGTCGCCTTCGTCGGCGTTGCACAGCACGTACTTCACCTCGCCCGGGGTGTTGCGGGCGAACTCCCACTTGACGCCGGTCGGAAAGCCGGCCCCCCCGCGCCCGCGCAGCCCCGAAATCTTGACCTCGGCGATGATCTCCTCGGGGGTCATCTCCCGCAGGGCCTTGGAGGCGCCGAAATACCCGTCGCGGGCGATGTACTCGTCGATCGCCTCCGGGTCGATCAGCCCCTTGTTGCGCATGACCCAGAAGGTCTGGTGGGCGAAGAAGGGGATCGCGGCCATCTGGGGGAT
The DNA here is from genome assembly GCA_964573635.1 of uncultured Desulfatibacillum sp. Lineage (GTDB taxonomy): Bacteria > Desulfobacterota > Desulfobacteria > Desulfobacterales > SpSt-501 > SpSt-501. The sequence goes on from CAZNKG010000014.1 coordinate 96,788, forward strand.
GACGGTCTTCGTCCCGGGCTCCCGGTAGAGCAGCTCCGCGACCGGCCGCCCTTTCAGCAAGTGCTCCTCGACGAGCTTCGGCACGATCTCCGGGGTGAGCTTCTGGTAGAAGATCCCCTCGGGCTGGACGAGCATCACCGGGCCGACGGCGCAGAAGCCGTTGCAGCCGGTCTCGACGACCGCCACCTCCCCGGCGAGTCCCTGGCGCGCGATCTCCCGGAGCAGCGCCTCGTGCACGTTCCGGCTCTGGTTCGCGTGGCAGCCGGTGCCGCCGCACAGCATCAACTGGGTTCTGACCATACGCTTCCGCTGCTCCTGAAATGTCGGCTCCCCGCCGCTTCCGATCGACCGCGCGCCGCCGGGCCGCGGTTCACCAGGATCCGTCCAGCCCGCGCAGCCCGTTCATGTAAAGGCGGCCGCTCGCCACGAAAAGCGAATACTTCGTCAACAGGACCGGCATGTTGTAAGACCGGGCGAGCTCGATCACCGGCTCGTCGGGCCGCTTGCCGCGCACGAAGACGACCAGCGCCACCCCGGCGACCTTGGCGGTGCGCAGCACCTGCTCGGTGGTGAGCCCGGTCAAGAGCACCGCGCCGCGGGCGACGGCCGAGAGGACATCGGCCATGAGGTCCGCCCCGCCCCCGCCGACCACGCTCTCATCCATGCGGTCGTGCCCCACGAGCACTTCGGCCTTCAAGATGTCACGGATTTCGGAAATCTTCATGATCTGAAGCCCCGCGCAGAGCGTTTATGGGTAACGCTCGAGGATTTGAATGACCTTGTCGGCCTTGACGTCGCCGAAGGTATCGCCGCCGACGACCATGACCGGCGCGAGCCCGCAGGCGCCCAGGCAGCGCACGGGTTCGAGGGAGAACCGGCGGTCCGGGGAGGTCTCGCCCTGGGCCACGCGGAAGTGGTTCTCGATGCGCGTGATGACCTCCTTGATGCCCTTCACGTAGCAGGCGGTGCCCATGCAGACCTTGACCGTGTGGCGGCCCTTGGGCTTCATCGAGAAGAGGGCGTAGAAGGAGGCGACGCCGAAGACCTCGCTGCGCGACAGGTTGAGCCCGCGGCTGATGTGGTCGATCAGCTCGACCGGCAGGTAGCCGACCGCCTCCTGGCACTCTCTGAGGACGCCGATGACCGCTCCCGGCTGACCCCGGTTTTGGTGGATGACGGCGTCGATCTGAGTCCACATGGATTCGGTGATGTCGGGGTGCTCGGGGTGGGCGCTCGCTGCCATACGGTCGGGTCTCTCCGCGGCCCTCACGGATGGGCCGTCAAGGGCCGGATTTTCATAGTGGAGCTTATCCGATGGGTTATGCCGAATCAAGGCGCAATCTATTTCACACCCCTCGCGAAAAGTCAATCGGCGCCCCGCGGCTTGACGCGCCGAAAGGCCCTGCGGTAAAAGGCCGGGAAAGCGACCCCGCCGCCGGGCGCGGCATCCAGGAGAACGACGGCCGTTATGCACCCTCAGATTCGAATGGCCCGCGAGGCCGCCGATCATATCCGGCGGCGCGCCGGGATGGTCCCCGCCTGGGGCCTGCTCACCGGAACCGGCATCGGCGAGGTGACCCGGGAGATGGCGGCGGCGGAGGCGATCGACTACGCCGAGATCCCCCACTTCCCGCGGCCGACCGCCCCGGGCCACGCCGGCCGGCTGCTCCTCGGCGCGATCCGCGGCCGCCCCGCGGCGGTGCTCCAGGGACGCTTCCACCTCTACGAGGGCCACCGCCCCGCGGAGGTCGCCTTTCCGGTCCGCGTGCTGCAGGAGCTGGGCGTCCGCCGCCTGGTGGTCACCAACGCGGCCGGCGGGATCCGCCCGGGGCTGGCCGTCGGCGACCTGATGCTGATCGCCGACCACATCAACCTGACCGGCGAGAACCCGTTGGTGGGGCCGAACGCGGAGGCGTGGGGGCCGCGGTTCCCCGACATGGGCCGCGCCTACGACCCGGGGCTCGCGGCGCGCGCGGCGCGCGCCGCGGCGAAGCTCGGCATCGCCTTGTCCCGCGGCGTCTACGCCGGGCTGAAAGGCCCCTCGCTCGAAACCCCGGCCGAAATCCGCTTCCTGCGGGCCATCGGGGCCGACGCGGTCGGCCTGTCCACCGTGACCGAGGTGATCGCGGCCGTCCATGCCGGGATGGCCGTGCTGGGGGTCTCGATCGTCAGCAACCTGGCCGACCCCGACCGGCCGCAGCCGGCCCGCATCGAGGCGATCATCGAGGCCGCGCGCGGCGCGACCCCCGACCTCGCCCGCCTGATCGGCGCCATTCTGGAGGAGCCCGATGACGCCTGACCCGCGGCCGCCGGAGCCGGTCGACCTGCTGATCGCCAACGGACTGGTCCTCACGATGGACGCGGAGGGCCGCACGCTTCCCGGCGGGGCGGTCGCGGTGGCGGGCGACCGGATCGCGGCGGTCGGAACAGCGGCGGAGCTCTCCCACCTGCGACCGCGGCGGGTGATCGACGCCCGCGGCGGGATCGTCATGCCCGGCCTGGTGAACACCCACACCCACGCCGCGATGACCCTGTTCCGCGGGATGGCCGACGACCTGCCGCTCATGGAGTGGCTGAACGGCCACATCTTTCCGGCCGAGGCGGCCCTCGACGACGCCGCGGTCTACAGCGGCGCGCTGCTCGCCTGCGCCGAGATGATCCTCTCCGGGACGACCACCTTCGGCGACATGTACCTCTTCGAGGACGCCGTCGCCCGCGCGGCGCGGCAGGCCGGCATGCGGGCCGTGGTCGGCGAGGTGCTCTTCGACTTCCCCTCCCCCAGCTACGGGACGATCGACCAGGGATTCGCGGCCACCGAGGCGCTCATCGCCAAATGGCAGGGCGACCCCCTGATCACGGTGGCGGTGGAGCCCCACTCCCCCTATCTGTGCGGCCCGGCGCTTCTCGCGCGCGCCTTCGACCTGAGCATCCGGCACCGCACCCCGCTCGTGATCCATCTCTCGGAGACGCGCGCCGAGGTCGAGACCATCCGCGGGCGCTACGGGAAGACCCCGGTCGCGCACCTGGACGACCTCGGGCTGCTCGCCCCCAACCTGCTCGCCTGCCACGGCGTCGTGCTGACCGAGGACGACATCGGCCGCCTGGCGGCCGGGCAGGTCAAGATCGCCCACAACCCGGAGAGCAACATGAAGCTCGCCTCCGGCATCGCCCCGGTCCCGCGGCTGCTGGCCGCCGGGGTCTGCGTCGGGCTCGGCACCGACGGAGCGGCGAGCAACAACAACCTCGACCTGCTGCTCGAGATGGACACCGCCGCCAAGCTCCACAAGGTGGACACGCTCGACCCGACGGTGCTCGACGCGGCGACGGTGCTGCGCATGGCCACCATCGACGGCGCGCGCGCCCTCGGGCTCGGGGACCGGGTCGGCTCGCTCGAGCCGGGGAAAAAGGCCGACCTGATCGTGGTCGACACCGGGGCCCCGCACATGGTCCCCCTGTTCAACCCCGCCTCCCAGCTCGTCTACGCCGCCCGGGGGAGCGACGTCGCCGCCGCGGTCATCAACGGCCGGGTCGTCATGAAGGACCGGCGCATCCTCACCTTCGACGTCGAGGCGGCCATGCGGGACGCCCTGCGGATTGCGGCCCGGCTCCGCGGACGCGGTTGAACCCGACGCCGCACGGGATTTCAATCCCCCCGCCGCCGCCCCATCCGTGCCCCGGGGGGGGAGCCGGCGGCTCCCACCGGAGCACGCCGCCCGGGGGCCGAAGATCCGGCCGAGGTTCCGGGAGAGCGTCGACTCCGCTGCGCGGCGGACCAGCCCGGCCGGCGGGATCTTTTTCGGCGGCTCTTTCTGCCGGCGCCGCCGCGGCGCTTGAGATCTCCGGCGACAGCTGATATGCATTCCCAGAATCCCGCTTCATCCGGCATGATCACGCTTGGGAAAAACAAGGGCCGGACCGCCAGTCGTGGTCTTTTCCCTCAGCCGGCCGGGCAGCCGCCCGGCCCGGAACCCAGATGGTTTCGACGCTCGGCGAAAAATACTTGTCCCTTTTTTCGAGGACGTGGAACCACTCGGCCACGCGCGAGCCCTTCGCGCGGCTTTGCCGGGAGGCGGAGCTCGCCGGCGAGCCGCTGCTCGCGGAGCTGCTCGCGGCCCGCATGGCGGCCTTCGACTGCCGCGCCGACCGGGCGCTCGCCATGGTCGACGCGATCCTCGAGCGGCACCCGCGGAACCTCCTGGCCGAGCTCCTCAAGGCGCGGATCCTCTGCCTGGATCGCCGCGCCCCCGGCGCCGCGCTGAAGGTCTACCGGCGGCTTGCGGCCGCGGCGGGCGGGCGCGCCTACCATGACAAGTGGATCGGCGCGCTCATCGCCTCCGGCCGCGCCGGGGCCCATTTCAAGCTCAAGCGCTTTTCCCGGGCGGTCGAGGGGTATGCGGCGGTCATCGAGCCGCTCGCGAAGGCCCGCAAGCCCGAGCTGCGCCTCCAGCTCCACCGCGCCCGCCTCAACAAGGCGCTCGGCCATCTCCATCTTGGCGACCACCCGGCCGCGCTCGCCGAGACCGAAGCGCTCATCGAGCAGGGCGCGCGGGACCCGGGGCCCGCTTTCGATGCGCTCGTCGCCCGTGCGATGGTTCTGCGGGGGCTCATCCGCGGGGCGGACGAATACCACACGGAGGCACTCGCGGCTTTCGACGAGGTCATCCGGCGCTACGGCGGCGCCAAGACGCCCGAAGTCAAGGAGGTCGTCCTGACGGCCTGGGTCAACCGCGGCATCGCGCTGCGCAAGCTCAGATACCTGGACGACTCCCTGAAGGCGTTCGACGAGGTGGTCGACCGCTGCGGCGCCGAAGAGATGGTCGAAATCCAGGAAGCGGCGGCCATGGCCCTGCTCCACCGGGCCGAGGCGGACATGGATCGGCGCGACCTGCCTTATTGGGGCCGCAAGAGCGCGCCGCCGCACAAGGAAAACTGAACGATCGGTTCGCCGAATCAAACCCGAACCAAGGAGCCAATCCCATGGGCCAACGCGTTGTGATCGTGCTCTCCTGCGGCACCGACAACCCCAACCGCGCCACGCGCGCGCTCTTCTTCGCCATGGTCGCGAAGAAAAAAGGCCGCGATGTCGCCGTCTTCCTGCTGGACGAAGGGGTTTACCTCGCCCGGCGCGGCATCTTGGAGCACATGCGCGCCGCCACCGGCGACTCGGCCGACGACCACATGACCTACCTGCAGGAGTACGAGGTGCCGATCCTGGTCTGCACGCCCTGCGCCGTCGCGCGCCGGATCGCGGAGGCCGACCTGATCCAGGGCGCCCGCTACGCCAAGGGCGACGAGCTGATCGACCTGACCGAGGGAAGCGCCGTGCTGAGCTTCTGATCCCGGGGCCGGATCAGGCGGGACCGGGCGGGGGCTCCGCGCGGGGCAGAAGCGCGGCGACCGGGCAGGCGGCGACGCAGGCGCGGCAATCCCGGCAGGCGGCGGCCGCCGACGCGGCGAGGCCGAAGTGGCTCACGACCGTCTCGAACCCGCGCCGGGCGAAGGTGAGGACGGTCTGCGCGTGCCGCCCGCGGCAGGCGTGGATGCAGCGGCCGCAGAGGACGCAGCGGTTGGGGTAGTGATCGAGCCACGGGTGGGAGCGGTCCACCTCGGGGGTCTTCAGGCGCCGCTCGAAGGGGGCCGCGTTCAGGCCGACCCCGAGAAGCCGCGCCGTCCGCTGCAGCTCGCAGCGCCGGTTGGCCGGGCAGCGGCGGCAGTCGACGCGGTGGGCGGAAAGCAAAAGCTTCAACGCCGCCCGCTGCAGCCGGCGCACGGCCGGGGTCGCGGTCGCCGCCTCGAGCGGGGCCTCGACCGCGACGGTGCAGGCCGGCACGGGGCGCCCGCCGATCTCGACGAAGCACAGCCGGCAGGAGCCGGCGGCGGGGTGCTCCCGGCCGAGATGGCAGAGGTGGGGGATGACGATCCCGCGGGCGAGGCAGGCCGCCAGCAGGTTCGCCCCGTCCTCGACCTCGAAGGCGCGTCCGTCCACGGTGATCGGGATCATGCGCCGCCTCCGGACTCCTTTTCCCGCCGCGGCTCGGCCCGCGGGACGACCGGCGCGAGGTGCGGCGGGGAGATCCGACGCACCGCGTCGTACTCCGGCGGGCATGCCACCTGGCACTCCCCGCACTTGACGCATTTCACCGGATCGATCCCGCGCTTGCGCCCCGGGGTGATGAAGACCGCCTCGGTGGGGCAGCACCCCTCGCAGGCGTTGCATCCGCGGGCGCATTTCTCGAGGTCGATGTAATAGGCGATCAGCGGGCGGCAGGTCAGCCCGGGGCAGCGCTTGTCGCGCACGTGCGCCTCGTAGTCGGCCCGGAAGTACTTGAGCGATGTCAGCACGGGGTTGGGGGCCGTGCGCCCCAGGCCGCAGAGCGACCCGTCGCGCACGTCGCGGGAAAGCGCCTCCAGAAGGTCGAGGTCCGCTTCCCGCCCCTGCCCCTCCGTCAGGCGCTCCAGGATCGTGAGCAGGTGCCGGGTGCCGATGCGGCAGAAGGTGCATTTGCCGCAGGACTCCTTCTGGGTGAAATCCAGGAAAAAGCGCGTGACGTCCACGAGGCAGGCGTCCGCGTCGAGCACCACCATGCCCCCGGAGCCCATCATCGCGCCGGCCGCCTGCAGCGAATCGAAATCGATCGGCGTGTCCAGGTGCGCGGCGGAGAGAAACCCCCCGGAGGGCCCCCCGATCTGCACGGCCTGGAACCGCTTCTGTTTCGGTATGCCGCCGCAGACCTCGTAGATCAGCGTGCGCAGCGTCGCGCCCATCGGCACTTCGACGAGCCCCGGGTGGAGGACGCTGCCGACCACCGAGAAGAGGGCTGTCCCGGGGCTCTCGGGGGTGCCGATGGATCGGAACCAGTCGGCGCCGTTTTTCAGAATCGGCGGCACGCAGGCGAGCGTCTTGACGTTGTTGATGAGCGTCGGGCGGCCGTCCAGGCCGCGGACCGCCGGGTAGGGCGGCCGCACCCGCGGCATGCCGCGGAAGCCCTCGATCGAGGCGATGAGCGCCGTCTCCTCGCCGCAGACGAAGGCCCCGGAGCCCTCGAAGATCTCGATGTCGAAGGCGAAGCCGCTGCCCAGGATGTCCGCCCCGAGCAGCCCGAGCTCCCGGGCCTGGCGGATCGCGACCCCCACGGTCTCGACGGCCAGCGGGTATTCGGCGCGCACGTAAACGATGCCGCGGCGCGCGCCGACGGCGCGGGCGCCGATGACCATCCCCTCCAGCACCTGGTGCGGGTTGCTCTCCAGGATCGTGCGGTCCATGTAGGCGCCGGGGTCGCCCTCGTCGGCGTTGCAGATCAAGACCTTGTCGGTTCCCGCCGCGGCGCGGGCAGCCTCCCACTTGCGGCCGGTCGGGTAGCCGGCCCCGCCGCGGCCGCGCAGGCCCGCCCGTCCGACCTCCCGCACGATCTCCTCCGGCGGAAGCGCGAGCGCCTGGGCGAGCGCGGCGTAGCCGCCCGCGGCGATGTATTCGTAGATGTCCCGCGGATCGATCCGGCCGCAGAGCTCCAGGATGACGCGCCGCTCGAGGCTGAAGCGCGGGAACTCCATGACCGTGGGGATGAGGTCGTTGGCGACCGTGGCGCCGAGAAGGTGCTCGAGGCGCGGGTCGCCCTCCTGCAGGAAGAGCTTCGCGAGCATGCGGGCCTTGCCGGCGTTCACCTCGGGATAGAGGATCGGCGGGAAACCGGACTCCGGGTGGTCGATGATCACCACCGGCTCGGCATAGCAGTGGCCGCAGCAGCCGACCGTGTGGATCCGGGCGGCGATTCCGAGCTGGGCGAGCGACTCCTCGAAGGCGGCCTGGGTCTCCCGCGCGCCGGCCGCGATCCCGCAGGTGGCCATGCCGATGTGCACGGTGGGCAGCGGCGGCGCGGCGCACTCGCGCCCCCGGCGCTCGGCCTCAGATTGCAGCTGCCGGATCCTCTCCGGCGGGTCCGGGGTCATGGCCGCGCCTTTCGCGTTCCCGTTTTTGCCTCTCGACCTGCACCCGCAGCACGATGCCCTCCACCTTGGAGGGCTGCATTTTTCCGTGGACGGTATCGCCCACGAGCGCCACCGGCGCGAGCGCGCAGCAGCCGACGCAGGCGACCCGGTCGATGCTGAACTCCCGGTCGGCGGTGGTCTCCCCCTCCCGGATCGCGAGCCGGCGCTCGAAGTTCTCCAGGATGATCGCGCCGCCCCGCACGTGGCAGGCCGTCCCCAGACAGACCTTGATGGGGTGCCGGCCCGGCGGACTGAAGCGGAACTGGTTGTAGAAGCTCGCCACCCCGAAGACCTCGGAGGCCGAAAGGCCGAGCCGCCGGGCCACCAGGCGGATGGCCTCGGCCGGAAGGTAGGCGAGCGCTTCCTGGACCAGCTGCAGCATGGGGATGAGCGCGGCGCGGCCTTCGCCCAGGGCTTCGATCCGCGGCGCGAGGTCGCGCAGCCGCTCCGCCTCGGCGGCATCCAGCACGGCGTCCATCAGATCGTCTCCACGGCCCCCAGGGTGTGTTCCAACCGCTCCCGGAGGAGCCGGCCGAGCTTCTCCAACAGCGTGAAGCCCAGCCGCACGTCCGCCGTCATGAGCTCCCGCAGGGCGGCCCCGTTGATGGCGAGCAGCCGGGTCGGCTTGCGCGCCACCGCGGAATAGATCAGCCGGTGGGGCTCGGCGAGAAGCGTCGACCAGCCGCCGAAGACCCGCCCCTCGCCGAGGGTCGCCACGACGAGCGTCCCCCGGCGCGGGCCCAGGTCGACCGCGCGTTCCAGGACGATCCGGCCGGCGGCGATGATGAAAAGATCCTCCCCGGTTCCGCCCTGGCGGTAGACGGTTTCGCCGGCCGCATGGCGGCAGACCCGGCAAAGCGGGGCGATCCGGGCGATGACCTCGGGGGAGAGGCCGCTGAAAAACTCGCTCTGCTCCAGTACGGCGCGGATTTCGGAAAGCTCCATGCGGACCGCCTCTCCAAGCGGCGCGGCGTCCCGGGGCGGAACGGCAGGCCGACCTGATCGGACTTCCCGGCGCGCGGCCCCGTCGGCCGGCCCATCCGGCCGCGGGAAAAAGACATCAAGCCCGCAGCCGGTTATTCCTAACGGCTCGCCTGCCGGATGTCAAACCCTGACGGAGAAAAAGCCGCGGCCCGGCGGGGCCCGCTGGGGGTCCGGCCGGGCCGCGCCGGGCGCGCCGTCCGGGGGCTCAGTTCCGCACGGTCACCGGAACCCCCAGGCTGCAAAAGTAATCGGCCAGGAGATCCAGGTAGGTCCAGGCCGAGTGCCCCCCGCGGCCGCCCGCGTAGGAGCCGCGCTCGATGAAGGCCCCCACGCCGTGAATCCGGGCGTACTCGGAGCCCCCGTTGAACCACATGAGCGGGTTGGGGAATTTCATCGCCACCGTTTGCGCGGATGAAACCTTGTCGCTGCGGGTCGAGAACTGCACCGCCGGGACGGTCGCCGGGTGCATGAAGTCGCCCGGCTGGTGCGGGGCGAGGTAGTGCACCGCTTCGAGCAGCCCCGCATACTTCTCGTCGTTTGCCAGCGTCCAGGCCATCCCGGCGGCGAAGGCCGCCCCCTGGCTGTGGCCGACGATCTTGATCGTCTCGCCCGGGGCGAGCGTGATGTCGCCGTTTTCGATCTGCGCGATCAAGCTCTTGGCGGCCGCCTGGCCCTCGTTGAAGCGGTCCATCGCCTGGGAGCCGTTGTCGGCGGTGGCGCTCACGAACAGGAAGTTCCCGTCGCCGAACCCCTGGCGGTAGAGGTCGAGCAGGTCCGCGCCCTGGTCCTGCCAGTACGCGAAGCGCTGCCCGAGGTACTCGGGCCCCCCGCGGGTGAAGGTGCGCTCCGGCGGGTAGGGGCGGTAGCCCGGGTTGAGCAGCTCGACCCCCCCGCCGTATTGCGGGATGGGGATCGTCCGGCGGTTGTCCTGGCCGAGCCACTGGTCCATCATGAACCCGTTCACGAAGATGACCAGGCGCCCGTCCGGGTCGATCGCATTGACCGGGCGGTTGAGCGCGTAGGCGTAAGGCGAGTGCGGGCCGTACTGCCGCGCGAGCGGGTCGCGCGCGTTCCAGCGGCCGATCGCCGGGTCGTACCAGCGGCCGCCGAAGTCGTACCAGTTGAGCCCGCCCTCGGCGTGGTACTCCTGGCCGTTGAAAAGATGCCGGTTCGTGCTGCCGGAGGCGGCGGCCTGCCAGGGCCCGGTCATGGGGAGCCCGAAGGGGTAGAAGTGGTTTTCCTGCAGAATCTCCGACTCGTTCACCCCGGGGGTCGCCGGGTTGTCGAGCTGGATCTTCCCGTCGCCGTTGCGGTCCGCGAACGCGATGCGGACATTGCCGAGGTGGTCGCGGATCCAGTACTCCTGCAGCCAGCCCCCGGCGGCGGTTTTCACCGCGCGCCCCTCCCCGTGGTGGACGGCGTGCACGGCGCCGTTGCGGTACTCGATCCCGTCGACGTAGTCCGCGTTGCCCAGGCTGCCCGCGTCCCGGCGGAGCTTGCGTCCGGCGGCGTCGTAGGTGAGGCGGATGCTCGCGCTGCCCAGCATGGTTTCCGGCAGGTTCAGGTAGTTGTAGCCGATGGCGAGGTTCTTGGACGGGTCGAAGGTGAGGTTCCCGTTCTTGTCGTAGCTGTAATGGCCGCTTTTGGGCGGCCGGTAGCCGTAGGCGCGCCCGGCGGCCGGCGCCTGGTCGTCGACCACCTTCAGGCGGGTGCCGCTGTAGAGGTAGGCGAGCCGGTCGATCACCCCCGCCGCGGGGTTCGACTCCCCCGGGCCGCCGAAGGGGCCGCGGCGCTCGAGGCTGAGTATGTTGCCGACCGCGTCGTAGGCGATCACCGGGACCCCGTAGCGGTCGTCGGTCGAATAGTTGCCCGCGTCGTCGATCTCGGCATAGGCGGCTTTGACCAGGCGGTTCAGCTCGTCGTACTGGAAGCCGTAGGCCTGCCGGTTGCGGCCCGGCGTCTGCCAGATCATGGCCGCGAGGTTGCCGTTGTGCTGCTCGACCGCGTCGAGCTGGGGGAGCCCGGTGCCGTAAAAGAGCCGCAGGTAGAACAGGTCGCCCGGGTTGCTCCATCCCGCAAGGGATTTGGTCGCGGGCTGCGGCGGGCCGGGCTCCGACGCCGCGCTCGCCGCGGTGAGCGGCTGGTTGATCGCCGTCAGCCAGCCGCGCGCGTTGTAGGTGTAGTTGAGCGTCTGCAGGCCGCCTCCCAGGAGCTTCACCGTCAGCTGGTCGCGGTCGTTGTAGGTGTTGGCGCTGATGACCCCGCCGGCTCCGTTGATGAAATGCGCGGTCTCGACCACCCGCCCGAAGGCGTCGTAGCGGCGCGTCTCCTTGACCACGAGGGGGCTGCCGCCCGCCTGGCTGTGGGTGCGGGTGGCGGCCACCAATTGATCCGCGTCGTTGTAAGTCGAGGCGACGACATCCGTCCCCCCGAGGTGGTTCGAGGTCGAAACCGAGACGGCCCGGCCGAAGTCGTCGTAGGCGAAGCTCGCCACCAGGGTCCCGGTGCCGTTCAGCACCTGGTTCTCGGCGGCGACCACGCGGCCGATGCTCGCGCCCGTCCCGGTGTCGTAGGAGAATTTGCGGATCACCGCGCCGTTCAGCTTGATCGTCTTTTGGCGGCCGAAGGAGTCGTAGGCGAACTCGAGCACCCGCCCTTCGCCGTCCACCGCCTTGACGGGAAGATCGTTTGCGTCGCTGTAGACCAAGGTGTGCCATTCGGCCCCGGGTTCCTTCTTCGCGGTCAGCCGGCTGCGGGCGTCGTAAACGAACTCGAAGGCCTGCTCGGGGCTGCCGCCGGGGGGCAGGATGCGGATGAGGTTGCCCCGGCCGTCGTATTCGTGGCGCGTGACCCCCCCCAAGGCGTTGCGCACCTCGCACACCCGCCCCAGAAGATCGGTCAAGGTGACCGTGGCCGAGTTGTTCTCGTCCACCACGGTGCGGGCGAAGTAGCCGTTCTCGGACCCGTACTCGGTGAGGATCGAGCTCTCGTCCGGCAGGACCTTCTCGACGGGGCGGTTGAGGGGCGAGCCGTCGTAGACGAACCGCTCGAAGTTCCCGGGCAGGTGGGTCTGGCGCTTGAGGCGGCCGAGCGCGTCGTATTCGATCTCCTTTTTGACCACGCCGTTCACCCGGGTCGTCAGCGGCCGCCCCAGGCCGTCGTAGGTCTGCTCGGTCGTGCGGGACGGCGCGTCGGTGAAGCTCACCGTCGTGGTCACGCGGTTGGGCGCGCCGTACTCGTAGGTGAAGGTCTCCACGACGCGGCCGCCGCGCGTGGTGATCTGCGCGAGCCGCTGGAAGCCGTCGTAGGCGTAGTCCGCGGTCTGGCCGTCGATGTCCACCCGCCGGGCGAGCCGGCGCGAGGCCGGGTCGTAGTCGAAGCGCTTGACGTGCATGCGGCTGCCGGCGCCGTCGGATCCCTGCTCCCAGCGCACGAGCAGGCCGTCCTGCCAGACGAGGCGCTCCTCGGGAAAACCGGGCCGGCGCAGCCGCGCCGGGAAGCCGTTCGCGTGGTATTCGGGCACCTCGGCGCGCAGGACCTCGGAGCCGTCCGGCAGGATCTCGTAATAGGCGAGCGGCGCGCAGCCGCCGAAGCCGTCGCCGCCGTAGGCGATGCGCGAGCCGCCGACGAATTCGCCCCCCACGGTGACGCGCGTCGCCACCGGCAGGGCGACCATGTTCTCCGCGAGCAGGCAGCCCACGGCCGCTTCGTGCGCATAGTCGGTCTGGACGAGGTGCCGCTTGCCGTCGCTGTTCGTGAAGGCGGCCGCGACCGGCCGGCTGTGGCGCTGCTGCGGGTCGTAGCCGATCTCGGTCTCCCGCGCCACCCCGTCCAGCACCTCGCGGGTCTTCTTCAGCCGCGCGAACCCCAGCCGGTAGGGTGCGTAGGAGAAGGCGAACTTGTCATCGAAGGAATAGGTGCTGTAGGCCGCGCCGAGCAGCATCATCTCGTAGAGGCTCCCCGGGGAGTAGGCCGGCGGCGCGATCCGGCCGAAGCTCACCTTGAGCGACGGGAAGTCGCGCGAGACGAATTCGTAGGTGAGCTGTTGATCGCGGACGAGCTTCCCCTGGCGGTCGTAGGTGCGCTCGCGCTTCAAGAGGCCGGTCTTGAAGCTGTTCGTGGTCGGGTCCTTGAACGGTTTGACGGTGTTCAACGCGTCGCCGTATTCGAAGGGCGAGGTGAATTCGTGTACGATGGTTCCGTTCTCGGCCTCCGCGCCGAACTCCTCCACCACCCGGCGATAGCCGATGTGACTGCCGGCGGTGCCGCCGACGGCGATCCGGCTGGAGCCCACGAGCTGGACGTAGCGGCACTCGTTGCCGGCCCCGTCCAGGCTCGCGGCCTCGTAGACGTAGACCGGCTCGGCGTAGACGACCCCGCTCGAATGGCCGACGGGGGTTTCCATCTCATAGCGGTAGCGGCGCAGCCCGGCCTGCCGGCCGTCGGCGTCGCGGGTGAGCGCCTCGCGGACCCGCAGTCCGCCGGCCTTCTTGCGCACCACCGGCGCCGAAACGACCGTCTCCGACCACGAGAGGTTCAACGTGATGCTGTCGGCGCCCGGGGCGCCGGGGAACTTGCGCGCCTTGCCGACGACCGTGTAGGTCCCGGGGGCGAGCAGGAGCAGGCTGCAGGGCATCTGCTGACAATAGGGCGGGCTGTTGGCCGGGTCGCCGACCGGCAGCGTCCACGATGCCGCCAGGGAGCCGTCCGACCGCAGGAGCTTGATCTGCGGCAGCATCGCCTGCCCGCCGAAAGTCGCCCAGGTGACCCCGTTCACGCACGCCGTGACCAATACCGAGCTCTCCGGGCTCGCGATGGAAAAGCTCTTCTCGGTCGTCACCCACTCCAGGCTGTTCGGGTTGCCCGCGGCCGTGACGCCGGTCCCGGCCGCATGGCTTTCGAACTGCTGCAAGGCGGCCACGGGCGTTCCCATGATGTAGCTGTACTCGTTCGGCTCGTAGTCCAGCGTGACGCTTCCGCCCGTGGGGTAGACGATCTCCCTCAGGACCGACGCCCGGGTGTAGTCGAAATGCGGCTCGCGGTCGGCGCCCGGGAAGTGGACGAACCAGCCGTCGGCCTTCCGGTGAAGGTATTCCGGCAGGAGCGTCTGGTTGTTCGCCCCGTTGTAGAAGCCCCAGTGGTCGACCGCGCGCGAGTTGACCGGCGGCAGCGGGGTGGGGTCGTAATGGAAGGCATAAGGCGGCACCGTCCGACCGTCCGCAGCGGTCTCCTGGACCGCGGCGAGCATCAGACGCCCCTGGTAGAAGTAGTCCAGGTGATGACTTCCGAGCACCTGCCCGTTCGCGCCGATCCTGACGATGTCGTCCAGCCGATAGAGATTGGGGGACGAGGCGAAAGCCGTGTTCACGTCCGTGCGCTTGGTCTTCGCCTCGAAGCGCAGCTCCTGGCTGCCCGAGGAGGTGCGGATGCGCGCCAGGCGCTTGCCGCCGATGCTGAAGCGGCTGAGGGAGAAGGACGAATTCCCCGCGAAGCTTCCCGCGCAGGAGTTCGGGTTGCCGAAGTCGGAATAGGCGCGGGTCTCGAAGCCGACCCAGTCGCGGTCGATGAGGTAATCCTCGTAGTCGAAGAGGATCTGCTGGCCCGGGCGGTTGGGGTCCTCGATCCGCGTCACGTACCAGGCCGAGGCGAAGCGCTGGTTGCCGGAGGCGCAGATGGCGTGATAGGAGAATTGATTGATGCTTTCGATGGTCTCGACCGCGCTCAACGTGTAGATGACGCCGTCGGGGCCGGCAAGCCGCCACTCGGTGATGGTGTTGGCGGCGTCCTGCTTGAAGGAGAGCACCTTGACGTCGTCGGCGGAGCTCACCAACGGCAGATGGTTTTCCCAGTCGAAGCTGAACTTGCCGGTCAGCCCGTTCAGCTCGAAGTAGTATTCATCCGGCTCCGCGTCCCAGCAGCCCATGGCCATGGATTGGAAATTGTTTTCGTTTTGCGTGTCGAGCCACTGCAGCAGCTGCTGGTAGGTGGTGGTCTCGCGGAACTTCAGAAACCCCCGCCCGATGCGGGCGTCGTCGGGCAGGCCGCGCACCTTGCGCGCAATCATCCCGCCGGCGTTGAGCTTCCAGCCGAGCCCCACCCAGTTGGCGATCTCGTCCACGCGGTGCCCCCCGGCGTGATAGCTGAGGGAGACCGGGACGCTCAAGCGGTGTTCGGCGACCGTCGCGATGGGAATTTCGATCCGGGGGATCCCCGTGTAGGGGGTGACCGGGACATCGATGAAGTTGATCAGCGCGGCGGCCTCCGGCGAGCTTGGAATCAGGCCGCTCGACGGGTTGAACCCCCCGTCGATTTTCTGCGCGGGCGCCGGCGCGCCCAGGACCGCCAACAGCAGGAAAACCACCCCGACTCCGAGAACCGATCTTGCCGACATGGAACCACCTCCGAGGACGAACGCGTGGCCAGGACAGCGCTGCGGCTGCCACCCTGGATAACCCTTCGGTAGACAATTACCGTGCCAACCGGACACGGTGGAAGGATTATCCCGATTTCTTCATTATTATTAGGTGATTGGCCCTCGCCCCAGCGGGAAGCGATCCGCGCCCCGGCGCGGCGGCCGCTGCCGCAAATTGTCAACCGGCTGGAACCAATGCCCAAAAACGTCCCCCGCATTCGATGCGGGCGCCGCGTCATTTTTTATTTGAAACGCCCCGATAAGGGTGATAGGAATTAAACCTTTATGATCGCTGCAACGGGAGGCGGGCCATGGACAACGTGACGTTCGGCTTCACCATGCTCATCGTCGGCATGGGGGGGACGCTGGTGGCGCTGGGGCTGCTCGCGCTGATGATGGGGCTTTTGAAAAAAATCTTTCCGGCCGGCGAGGAATCCGACCGTCGATAAATCCTTTTTTGCGAGGTCGTGTCATGCTGGATGCCATATTGAACGGACTGAGCGGACTCGGCGCCGGGGTGCTGAGCCTCCACTGGTCGAACCCGGTGATGATCGCCATCGGCTGCCTGTTGCTCTGGCTGGGCATCAAGAAGGACGTCGAGCCGCTGCTGCTCGTGCCGATCGGGTTCGGGGCGCTCCTGGTCAACATCCCGCTCGCCGACCTGATGGGGCACGAGGGGTTCCTGCGCACCATCTACGACATGGGCGTGTCGAACGAGCTCTTCCCGCTCCTGATCTTCATCGGCATCGGCGCCATGACCGACTTCGGGCCGCTGTTGGAAAACCCGAAGATCTTCCTGCTCGGCGCGGCGGGCCAGTTCGGCATCTTTCTCACGATCGGGCTCGCCCTGCTCTTCGGCTTCGACAAGCTCGACGCGGTGACGATCGGGATCATCGGCGCCTGCGACGGGCCGACCGCGATCTACGTCTCCTCCAAGTTCGCCCCGCACCTGCTCGGGGCGGTCTCGGTCGCGGCCTACTCCTACATGTCCCTCGTGCCCATCATCCAGCCGCCGATCATGAAGCTGCTGACCACCGAGAAGGAGCGCGGCATCAACATGTCGGAGTTGAGCACCTCGACCCCGGCCTCCAAGACCACCAAGATCCTGTTTCCGATCGTCGTGACGCTGTTCGGGGGACTGATCGCACCCAGCGGGCTTCCGCTTCTCGCCACCATCATGCTCGGCAACCTGATGAAGGAGTCCGGAGTGGTGGGCCGCCTCACCAAGGCGACCGAAAACGAAATCGCGAACGTCGTGACCCTCTTTCTCGGGATCTCGATCGGCGCCACCATGGACGGCAAGCTGTTCCTGACCCCGCAGACGCTGCTCATCCTGCTGTTCGGGTTCGTTGCCATCTGCCTCGACACGGTCTGCGGGGTGTGCTTCGGCAAGCTGATGAACGTCATGACCGGCGGGAAGATCAACCCCCTGATCGGCGCGGCGGGAATCTCGGCCTATCCCATGGCCGCGCGCGTCGTGCAGAAGGAGGGGCTGAAGTACAACAAGTTCAACTTCCTGCTGATGCACGCGGTGGGGGCCAACACGGGCGGCCAGGTCGGATCGGTCATGGCCGCCGCGATCATGCTCTCGGTGCTCAAGGGGATGGGGATCACCCCGTAGGGGGCACGAACGCCGCGGCGCCGGCCG
>CAZNKG010000015.1:0-111095 GCA_964573635.1 uncultured Desulfatibacillum sp.
GGGTCGAGAAGGCCTGCGATCCAGCGGGCGGGGAAGCCCGCCCGGCCGTGCGCCGTGCCGAGGAGAGCGCCCAAAAGCGCCCCGCGGTAGGCGTTGTCGCCGCCCAGGTTCGTGTTGGCGATGAGGGCCGCTTCGGGGGCCTCGGCGTACTTGAGGGCGAGGTAGAGGACCGCCGGGACCGAGTGCTCGACGTAGCAGGCCGTGCTGAAGCGCGGGCCGACGACCCAGTCGTCCGGCTGGTCGAGGAGCGTTTCGAAGGGGTGGCCGAGAAGCGGGTTTTTCTGGGCGCGGACGAGCTCCCGGATCGCCTGGTCGAGCGGCTTGCCGGCGAAGAGCGCGAGCAGGAGCTCGACGGAGAGGCGCGCCGCGCCGGCCATCTTCTCGCCGGGGTGGGTGAGACCGAGGTGCTCGAGGGCCGCGCTCGCGGCGCGGGGCGGGTCGTCGGCGTACCACGCCGCGATCGGGACGATCCCGGCCAGACCGCCGATGTGCTTCTCCGGCGCGCCGCAGCGCCGCGGCGGGACGCCGCGGGCGTAGTTGGCGAAGAAATGGCGGTGGCACTCCTCGATATAGGTGTCGCGGTGCCGGCCGGGGGTGGTCATGAAGGCGATGTAGCGGCCGAGGTAGTCATCGGCGTCGTAGCCGCCGCAGGCGTTCAACGACTCGATCAGCAGGGTCGCGAGCTTGAGGTTGAGGGTGTTCTCCCCGGCGCGGAGGAACTGGTGGTAGTGGAAGCGCGTGCCGGGCTGTCCCCAGTATGGCGCCTGGTCGTGGAGGATTTCGCCCGCGGCGTTCGCGGCGCGGTAGCGCGAGCGGAAAAGAATGCTGTCGGGGTGGGGGTTTTTCGGCGCGAGGTAGTCCGTGACCCGGCCGTAGTCGGCGTGCAGGGCCGCGCGGTCGTAATACCAGTGCACCGGCATGGCGAGCGCGTCGCCGATGTAAAGCCCGAAGAGGGCGCCTTCGCGGCGGCGCGCGAGCTCGGCGGCCGAGGGCGGGGTGAGCGGGTCGGTCATGGGACCGGGCCTTGGGTGAGCTTCGCCGGTGCGATGCGCCGCCGTCCCAGGCGGCGCTGCAGGGCGTCCATGGTGAGGTAGATCACCGGGGTCACGAAAAGCGTCAGCATCTGCGAGAAGAAGAGCCCGCCCACGACGGCGAGCCCGAGCGGCTGGCGGGACTCCCCGCCCGCCCCCCAGCCGATGGCGATCGGCAGGGTCCCGACCAGCGCGGCGACCGTCGTCATCATGATCGGCCGGAAGCGCACGATGCAGGCCGCGTAGATCGCCTCCCGGGGCGTTTGGCGCTCGAGGCGCTGGGCCTCGAGGGCGAAGTCGACCATGATGATGCCGTTTTTCTTCACCAGGCCGACGAGCAGGATCAGCCCCACGAAGGAGTAGATGTCGAGCTGCGCCCCGAAGATCAGGAGGGTGGCGAGCGCGCCGACGCCGGCGAGCGGCAGCGCCGAGAGGATCGTGAGCGGGTGGATGAAGCTCTCGTAGAGGATCCCGAGGACGATGTAGATCACCGCGACCGAGACGGCGAGCAGCAGGCCGAGGTCGCGGATGGAGGCGGCGAAGACCTGGGCGGCGCCCTGGAAGTTCGCGGTGATCGTCGCCGGCAACAGCGGTGCTGCGGCCGCGGAGAGCGCCGCGACCGCCTCCCCCAGGGCCGTCCCGGGGCGCAGGTTGAAGGAGATCGTGACCGCGGGGAGCTGGCCGCTGTGGTTGACCGACAGCGGCCCGTAGCCCGGCGTGATCCGGCAGACCGCCGCGAGCGGCACGAGCGCCCCGCCGGCCGCGCGCACGTGGAGCAGGGCGAGCGCCGCCGGGTCGCGCTGGAACTCGGGCTTGAGCTCCATGATCACCTGGAACTGGTTCGTGTCGGCGAAGATCGTGGAGATCTGCCGCGTCCCGTAGGCCGTGTAGAGCGCCTCCTCGATCTGCTCGGCCGAGATCCCGAGGGAGGCCGCGCGGTCGCGGTCGATTTCGATGTTGATCTGGGGGTTCTTGATCTGCAGGTCGGTCGCGACGTCCTGGAACCCGGGGAGGGCCTGGACCCGGGAGGCGAGCTGGGGCGCCACGCGGTAGAGCTCCTCGGTGTCCGGCCCCTGCAGCGTGTACTGGTACTGGCTGCGGGCAAGCCGCCCGCCGACCGAGATCGCGGGCGGGTTCTGCAGGAAGACCCGGATGCCCGGCACCTGGGCGAGCTGCGGCCGGAGCTCCTGGATGATCTCGTCGGCCGAGCGGCTCCGCTCGCGGCGGGGCTTCAGGCGCACGACGAGAAAGCCCGAGTTCTGTCCCGTGAACCCGCCGGTGCGCGCGCCGGCGCTCGACATGAAGGTCTCGACGCCGGGGTGGCGGCGCACGATCTCGGCGACCGCCTGCTGCTGGCGCTGCATCGCCTCCCAGGAGATCCCTTCGGCGGCCTCGGTCATGCCGTAGATCAGGGAGCGGTCCTCGCTCGGTATGAAGCCCTTGGGGATGACGCGGAAGAGATAAACGGTCGCCCCCATGACCGCGAGCAGGAAGAGCAGCGTGAGGCCGCGGTGGTCGAGAAACCAGGCGAGCGCGCGGCCGTAGGCGCCGACCATCCCCGCGTAGGCCCTGTCGGCCGCGGCGGTGAGCCGCCCCGGCCGGGCTGGCGCCTGAGCCCCGAGGAACCGGCTGCAGAGCATCGGCGTCAAGGTGAGCGCGATCACCCCGGAGATGAGGATCGCGACCCCGATCGTGACGGCGAACTCGCTGAAGAGCCGGCCGAGGATCCCGCCCATGAAGAGGATGGGGATGAAGACCGCGACGAGCGAGAGCGTCATCGACACGATGGTGAAGCCGATCTCCCGCGCGCCCTCCAGGGCGGCCTTGACCGGCCCGGCGCCCATCTCCAGGTGCCGCACGATGTTCTCGAGCATGACGATCGCGTCGTCCACGACGAAGCCGACCGCCAGGATGAGCGCCATGAGCGAGAGGTTGTCGATCGTGAAGCCCATGAGGTACATGACGACGAAGGTGCCGACGAGCGACATGGGCATGGCGAGGCTGGGGATCAGCGTGTAGGAGAGCCGCTGCAGGAAGAGGAAGATCACCAGGGCGACGAGCGCGAGGGTGAAGAGCAGCGTGAACTTGACGTCCTTCACCGACTCCTCGATCGACACCGAGGCGTCGTAGATGACGCTGAGCGACACCGAGGCCGGAAGCTGCGCCTGGAAGACGGGCAGCAGCTTCTTCACCGCGCCGGCCACCTCGACCGTGTTCGTCCCCGGCTGGCGCTGGACGGCGAGCACGATCGCGCGCCGGTCGACCTGCCAGGCGGCGGTCTTGTCGTTTTCGACGCTGTCCAGGACGCTGCCCAAGTCGGCGATCCTCACCGGGCGTCCGTCGCGGTAGGCGACGATCACCTGCCGGTAGGGCTCGGCGTGCATGAGCTGGCCGCTCGCCTGGATGGTGAAGGCCTGCTCGGCGCCGTAGAGCGTTCCGGTCGGCAGGTTCACGTTGGCGCGGCGCACCGCCTCGGCCGCCTGGTCGATCCCGATCCCGCGGCTGGCGAGCTCGCGCGGGTCGAGCCGGATGCGCACGGCGTATTTCTGGGAGCCGAAGACCTGCACCTGCGCCACCCCGCTCACCATCGAGATCCGCTGGGCCATGAAGGTTTCGCCGTACTCGTTGAGCGCGTAGAGCGGCAGCGTCGGCGAGGTGAGCGCCAGGCGCAGGATCGGCTGGTCGGCCGGATTGACCTTGCGGAAATAGGGCGGGGTCGGCATGTCGCGGGGCAGCTGGCGCGCCGCCCGCGAGATCGCCACCTGCACGTCCTGGGCGGCGGCGTCGATGTTGCGGTTGAGCGCGAACTGCAGCGTGATCTGGGTGCCGCCGGTTGTGCTCGTCGACGTCATGGAGTCCAGGCCGGCGATCGTCGAGAACTCCCGCTCGAGCGGGGTGGCGACGGCGGTCGCCATGGTGTTCGGGTTGGCGCCGGGCAGCGCGGCCGTCACCTGGATGGTCGGGAAATCGACGTTCGGCAGGTCGCTCACCGGCAGCCGGACGTAGGCCATGACGCCGAACAGGAGGATCGACGCCATGAGAAGCGTCGTCATGACGGGCCGGCGGATGAAGAGCTCGGAGAGGTTCATAAGCGCAACGCCGATCGGGCGGCAATGGTCCGCGCGGGCGGTGGGCGGCTCAAGCCGGCGGCGCGCCCTTCAGCTGCACCCGGCTGCCCGGCACGAGCTTGAGCTGGCCCTCGGTGACCACCTTTTCGCCGGCGGCGACCCCCTTTTCGATCACGACCTTCTCGCCGAGGCGCATGCCCACGGAAACGGGCCGGGACTCGACGGTCATCTCCGGCCCGACCACGAAGACGAACTGGCCCTCCTGGCCGGCCTGCAGGGCGGCGGCGGGAACGACGACGGCGTCCGGCCGCGTCGCGAGCGTGAGGACCGCCGTCACGAACTGGCCCGGCCACAGCCGGCGCCGCGCGTTCTCGAAGACCCCCTTGAGCATGAAGGTCCCGGTCTGGCTGTTGACCTTGTTGTCGAGAAAGGCGAGCGTGCCCGCCTCGGGCTCCGGCGGGCCGTCGGGAAAAAAAGCCTTCACGGCGGGCGCGCCCGCGGCCATGCGCTCCTTGACCGCGGCCAGGTGCTGCTGCGGGAGCGCGAAGCCGACGTAGATCGGGTCCACCTGCGCGATCTCCACCAGGCCGCCGCGGTCGTCGTTCGCCTTGACCTGGGAGCCGCGGTCGACCAGCAGCCGGCCGGTGCGGCCGGAGAAGGGGGCGCGGATGAAGCAGTACTCGAGGTTCAGCCGCGCCCGTTCGACGACGGCGCGGTCGGCTTCGACCGTCGCCCGGAGCGCCTCGGCGTTGGCGCGGAACTGCTCGTACTTGTCGCGGCTCACGTAGTTCTTTTCGACGAGCTCGGCATAGCGCCGGGCGTCGGTTTCGGCCTTGGCGTAGAGCGCCTCGTCGCGCTTCAGGCGCGCCTCGGCCTCCTGGAGCGCCACCCGGTGGGGCCGGGGGTCGATGGTGAAGAGCAGGTCGCCCTGGCGCACCTCCTGGCCCTCGCGGAAATGGACCGCGACGAGCTGCCCCTCGATTCTCGACTTCACGGCCACGACGGCGTAGGCCTCGACGGCCCCGACCGCCTGGAGCTCGATGGGCACCGCCTCCCGCCGGGCCTCCGCCGCGGCGACGGAGACGACCGGCTCGCGCCGCTCGCGCGCGGGCGTCCCGCCGGTGCGCGTGAGAAAAAGGAAGGCGGCGGCCGCCGCGGCCGCCGCCGCGAGCAGGACGGCCGCGAGGCGGGCCGCCCCGCGGGAGCGAACGTTTTCAGGCGCCATAATCGCAAGCCGTTGCAAGCGGTCCGTTTCCATTTCCAACGCGGCAGCCCCCCGATCCCGCGCCCCGTCAATGGGGGCCTCGAAAAACCGCTCCCGCCGCTAGGCGCCCCGCTCGGCGGCCGGCCGCGGCGGCTCGGGCGCCGGCAGCGGGGCGATCAGCACCTTGTCGACGCGATGCCCGTCCATGTCCACCACCTCGAACCGGAACCCCTTCCACTCGAAGTGGTCGCCGGCGGCCGGGATGCGCTCGAGAAAGGCCATCACCAGACCCCCCAGCGTCTCGTAGGCGTGGTCGTCCTCGAAGGGGAGCTCGTTCAAGGCGAGCAGCTTCTTGACCTCGTCGGCGATCACCGCCCCATCCACCAGGAAGGATCCGTCCTCGCGCCGGACGATCTCCGCCTCCCCGGTCCCGTCGGGCACCGGCATGTCGCCGACGATCGCCTCGAGGAGATCGCTCGTCGTGACGAGCCCCTGGAACCCGCCGTGCTCGTCGATGACGAAGGCGACGTGGACGCGCTTCTTCCGGAAGCGCTCGAGCACGTCGAGCGCCGGCATGCTCTCCGGAACGAAGAGCGGCGGCCGCAGCACGGCCTTGAGGTCGATCGGCCGGCAGGCGAGGTTCTGCGTCAGCAGGTCCTTGGAGTTCACCATGCCGAGGATGTTGTCGATCCGCCCCGACACGACCGGGTAGTGGGTGTGGCCGCCGTCGGTGATCTTGCGCTGGATCTCCTCGGCCGTATCCTCGAGGTCGAGCGCGACGACATCCGGCCGGGGCGTCATGAGCGCGCTCACGCTGCGGTCGGCCAGGCGGAAGACCCGCTCGACCAGCTCCTGTTCGGCGGGCTCGAAGACTCCCTCCTGCGTGCCGATCTCGATCATCTCCTTGATCTCCTCCTCGGAGACGGTGACGTCGGCGGCGGGGTCGATTTTAAGCAGCCTCAGCACCAGGTTCGCCGCAAGGGTGAGCAGCCGGGCGACCGGGGAGGCGAGCCGCAGGAGCCCCTGGAGAACCGGGGCCGCGCCGGCCGCGATCCGCTCGGGTCGCTGCTGCGCGATGCGTCGGGGGACGAACTCGCCGAGCACCAGGGAAAGGAAGGCGACCGCGATCACGACAAGAAGGACGGCCGCCGTTCCGGCGAAGGGCGCGAGCCAGGCGATCCGGCCGAGCTCGCCGGCGAGCGCCGCGCCGAGCGTCGCGCCGCCGTACGCCCCGGCGAGCACCGCCAGCGCGGCGACGCCGATCCGGACGGTCGTCTCGACCCGCTGCGGCGCGGCGAGGAGCTCGAGGGCCGCCGCCGCCCCGCGGTGGCCCTGCTCCGACTGCTGCTGGAGCTTCGCCCGCCGCGCCGAGGCGAGCGCGGCCTGCGCCAGGGAGAGCAGACCGCTCGCGGACACCAGCGCGAGGAGGACGGCGATATCGAACGACCAGGATCCCATGGTTTGTCTTGCCGGTCGGCTAGAGGGCGCCCCAGGCCATCCGCACGGCGGTCGCGATCAGGAACACCGCGAAAATCCGCTTGAGGGTCACGACGGGCAGCCGGTGGGCGAGCCGCGCCCCCAACGGCGCCGTCAGCATGCTGAAAGCGGCGATCCCCGCGAGCGCCGGCAGGTTCAGGTACCCCCAGTTCATGGCCGGAAGCCGCGGGACGCCCAGCCCGTTGACGATGTAGCCCACGGTGCCGGCCAGCGCGATCGGAAAGCCGATCGCCGCGGAGGTCCCGATCGCGTGGTGCAGCGGCACGTTGCACCAGGTCATGAAGGGCACCGAGAGCGTGCCGCCGCCGATCCCGACCAGGCTCGAGACGACGCCGATGAACCCGCCGGCGCCGGCCATCCCGGCGGCGCGCGGCAGCTGGCGCGTGGGTTTCGGCTTCAAGTTGAGGAGCATCTGGGCGGCGACGAAGAGCAGGAAGCCGGCGAAGAAGCATTTCAGGAAGGCGGTGGAGAGCGCCGCGGCGATGTAGGTCCCGCCGAAGGTGCCGGCGAGGATGCCCGGAGTGATGCGCTTGACGATGTCCCAGTGGACCGCGCCGTGCCGGTGGTGGGCGCGCAGGCTGGAGAACGCGGTGAACATGATCGTCCCGAGCGAGGTGCCGAGCGCCATCTGCATCAGGCTCTCCGGCGGAAAACCCTGGGAGGTGAATAGAAACACCAGGATCGGCACCACCACGATCCCCCCCCCGACCCCGAGGAGCCCGGCGATGACGCCGGCGATCGAGCCGAACACCGCGTAAAGGCCAACCTGCATCATGCGTCGAAGAGCCCCCCTGCCGCCGTTCATGACAACCCGTACTATAACCGCCTTTTCCCGCGGGGGAAAGGGGCGCGGCCGCGCGGCCGGATTGAAGGCGGCGGCGATCGGTGTTAGAGTGCGGCTGCCGGCGGCGCGGAATTCCCGCGCGGGTCCTCGCCGCGCGAGACGAGGGGGGCCTGGCATGCCGCAGCTCACCCGAAAATACGGCGCGTTGCTCTATGAGGCGATCGAGCTCTCCGCCCGCGCCCACCGCCTGCAGGTGCGCAAGGGCACCGAGATCCCCTACCTCGTCCACCCGCTCGCCGTCGCGGGCATCCTGATCAACGCCGGCTGCCCCGAACCGCTCGTCATCGCCGGCGTCCTGCACGATACGCTCGAGGACACCCCGCTCACGCTCGCCGAAATCCGCGCCCGCTTCGGAGACCAGGTGGCCGAGCTCGTGCGGGCCCTCTCCGAGCCCGACAAAAAGGCCTCCTGGGAGGAGCGCAAGCGCCATACCCTCGACTACCTGGACGCCGAGGCCCCGGCCGACGTGCTGATGGTGGCGCTCGCCGACAAGCTCGACAACATCCGCGCGCTGCGCAAGGGTCTCGAGCGCCACGGCGAGTCCTACTGGCGGCGCTTCAACCGCGCGCGGGCCTCCCAGCAGTGGTACTACCGCGGACTGGCCGCGGTGTTCGCGCGGCGGCTCGCCGGGGATCCCCCGGCCGCCGCCCTGCTTTCCCGCTTCACGGCCGAGGTCGAGCAGGCGTTCGGCCGGCCGTGACGAACCCCCGCACCGAAAGGAGAACGACAATGCGCAAGTGGATCATGGCGGCGGCCTTGGCGGCGTTTCTGTCGAGCGCGGCCTGGGCCGCCGGGCCGACCCAGTACCAGGTCACCGGCCCCGTGCTCGAGCTGACCGACGATTTGATCGTCGTTCAGAAGGACAACGAAAAGTGGGCGATCGCCCGCACCAAGGAGACCAAGGTTCAGGGCGAGCTCAAGGTGGGCGCGAAGGTCACGGTCTTCTATACCATGACGGCCGCCAAGATCGACGTGAAGGAGCCCCCCAAGAAGAAGTAGCCGCTCCGCCGACCGGGGCCGGCCCACCGGCCGGCCCCGCGGCCGGATCACCCCTTCCAGCTCTCGATCACGTCCTTCGCCGCGCGGAAGGCCTCGATCCCCGCCGGCACCCCGCAGTAGACCGCGGACTGCAGCAGCACCTCCTGGATTTCCTCCTTCGTGCAGCCGTTGCGCAGCGCCCCCAGGACGTGGGTCTTCAACTCGGTCGTCGCCCGCAGGGCGGCGAGCGTCGCGAGCGTGATCAGGCTGCGGGTCTTGAGCGGCAGCCCCTCGCGGGTCCAGATCGCACCCCAGCAGTTCTCGGTCACGAGCTCCTGCAGCGGCTTGAGGAACTCCGGCGCGGCGGCCATCGCCTGGTCGACGTAGGCGTCGCCCAGCACCTTGCGGCGCACGGCCATGCCGGCGTCGTAGCGCTTCGGATCCATGTCGTCCCCCTTCACTTTTTCTTGTATTTTTCGGGCGGGTACTGCGCGGCGTGGTCGGCGTTGCGGACGTAAGGCTGGTCGTCGTCCATGCCGATGGTCACGTACTCGCCGAGCCGCGCCTTCAGCTCGGCCGGCAGCGAGGCCCCGATCGTCCAGCCCCCGGCCTGGATGTAGAACCAGAGCCGGCGGCCGGCGTCGTAGTAGACCGCGCATCCCGGGTAGTAGCGGTACTGGTATTTGGCGCGGTAGCCGTGGGCCGGCGCGTGCGGCGGCGGCCCGCCCTTGGCGAGCAGCGCCTCGGCCGCGGTGGAAGCGCCGGTCTTCGCCGGCGCGGAGGGCGCCGCATCGGCCGCCGCGGCCCCGGCGGCGAGCGCCGCCGCGAGCGCCGCCGCGCCGATCGCTTTTCGCATGGCTCGGATCGTCATAAAAACCTCCGCTCTCCGCCCGCCGCCGGCACGGCCGAAGCCTTCGCGGCGGCGGGACTTCTTGAAAGGGATCATAGCATGCCGCGGACCGAGGAAGCCAGCCCCGCGCGGCGGGATAAGCCCCAGGCGCGGCGCCTCACGCGCGGCGCCGCAGCGTGAGCGCCGTGCCGTAGGCGAGCACCTCGACGGCGGTGACGCCGCGCCGGGAGGTGTCGCTGCCGCCGACCGCCGTCGTCTCCAGGCGCACGTTCAGGATCAGGTCGCAGCCTTCGGCCGCGGCCTGCATGCGCAAAAGGGCCTCGCGCCGCGCGCGGTCGAGCAGGCTTTCGTAGGATGCGAGGCGGCCGCCGATGAGGTTCCGCAGCCCCGCGAGCAGGCCCTTGAAATAGTCGTTCGAGACGACCGCGCTCCCGCTGACGAGCCGGCCGGCGGCGATCTCGGCCTCTGCGACCGGCGGGGTCCGCCGGGTGAGGAGCACCGGCCGCGGCCGGCGACCCTCGCGCTCGCGGATGGAGCGGTAGTGCCGCCGCTCGGCCGCGGCGCCGCAGAAATATCCGACCGCCGTCAGAACCAGGAAAATCAAGAGAGAAGGGAATATCCCCTCCATCGCGCCTCCCCTTCCCAGACGCCGGCCGCCTCACGCGAGGCGCACGGCCGTCCCATAGGCATAGAGCTCGGCCGCGCCGGCGGCGACCGAGGAGGTCGAGTAGCGCACGCTCACGACGGCGTCGGCGCCGAGCGCGCGCGCCTGCGCGACCATGCGCTCGGTCGCCTCGGCGCGCGCCTCCTGCAGAAGCTCGGTGTAGGCCTTGAGCTCGCCGCCGACGATGTTGCGCAGCCCCGCGAGGAGATCCTTGCCGATGTGCTTCGCCCGCACGGTGCTCCCGGAGACCAGGCCGAGATGCGCGGCGATCGTCCGGCCGGGAATGGTTTCGATGTTGGCGAGCAGGATCTCGCCCGCCTCCGGCGAGGTGCGCCGCGGCGACTCCCGCGAAGCGGAGACCCCCGCCCCGGCCGCCGGCTCCGCGGAACCGCCCCCGGCCGGGCCGCCGCCCTCCTCGAGCGGCCGGAGCGCGCAGATCGCGCCGGCCGCCCGGAAGCTCTTCTGGAATTTTTCGCCCGCGGCCGCGTCGACGCCGCGGCGCAGCACGACCGGCCGCCCGCTGAAGAGGCGCTCGACGGTCTCGGCCTCCATCTTCATGACGGCCGCAAGCTCCCGCTTCACCCCGGCGAGATCCCGGTCCGGAAGGATCTTGCCCTCGAACACGACATTGTACCGCGTCGCCATGCGTTTCCCTTTCCACCCCCCGGCTGGATAATAAAAACGGTCCGCATCGATTATCGGCCGCCCGCGGGGAGAACTTGAGCCGCGGCCGCCCCCGGCCGGCTTGCCGGGCCTGCGCGGCCGATGGTATAGTGGCCGCCGGAAGGAGCGGCCCATGAAACGCGGCATCGGATTTGCCGAAGCGCTTGATCTCACGCTGGCGGGCGTCGCCCTCGGAGGCGCCGTGCGCCGCCGGCTCGGCGAGGCGCTCGGCCTCTACCTCGCCGAAGCGGTGCGGGCGCGGGTGGACAGCCCCTCGGTCAGCTCCTCCCGCAAGGACGGCTTCGCGATCATCTCCGCCGACCTCGCCGGGGCCGCGGCCGACCGGCCGGTGCGCCTGCGCCTCGTGGGAAGCCAGAGCGCCGGGGGGGCGATGCGGCTGAGCATCCGCCGCGGGGAGGCGGTGCGCGTCACGACGGGGGCGCTCCTTCCCGCGGGCGCCGAGGCGGTGCTCTCCGAGGAGTACGCCCGGGTCGTGGACGCCGCGCTCCTCTGCACCAACACCGCCGAGCCCGGCCGCAACATCCAGCCGGCCGGCGGCGATGTCCGCGCGGGCGAGGAGGTGGCGTCCGCCGGGACCCGGCTCACCCCGGCCGTGCTCGGGTTGATCGCGGCGGCGGGCCACGCCGAGGTCGCGGTGGTCGCCCCGCCGCGGGCGGCGGTGATCGCGACCGGCGACGAGGTGACCGCGCCCGGCGAGCCGCTCGCCGCCGGCCAGCTCTACGCGAGCAACCTGGTCGAGATCACCGCCTGGCTCGCCGCGGCCGGGATCCCTTTCGAGGCGGCCGTGGTCCGGGACGACCCGGCGCGGATCGACGCGGCGATCCGCGAGCGCATCGACCGCACCGACATCTTCTTGACGAGCGGTGGCGCCTGGGGTAGCGAGAAGGACCTGATCCTTGAGGTGGTGGAGCGGATGGACTGGGAGGGGGTCTACCGCCGCGTGCGGATGGGGCCGGGCAAGCCGGTCGGCTTCGGCCGGCTTGCCGGCAAGCCCTTCTTCATCCTGCCCGGCGGGCCGCCCTCGAACGAGATGGCCTTCCTCCAGCTCGCGCTGCCGGCGCTCGTCAGGATGAAGGGCGGGCGGCCGCCGGTCTTCCCGGTCAGCCGCGCGCGCCTGCTCGAGCCGGTCGCCGGCGAGCGCGGCTGGACCGAGTTCGTCCACGCGCGGCTCGAGGAGGGCCCCGGGGGGCTCGGCGCCCGGCCGGCGCGGCTCGCCAGCCGCCTGCGGTCGATGGCCGCAAAAGAGGCCCTGATCGTGATCCCCGAGGGCCGCGCCGAAATCGAGGCCGGGGAGACGGTCGACATCCAGCGCCTGGAGCCGCCGCCGGCCCTTTAGCCGCGGCGGCCGCCGCGGAGGAGACCCATGGAACCGGACGAAACGATCTGCTTCTGCTTCGGCTACACGCGCCGGCAGATCTCCGAAGAGGTGCGCCGCCTCGGCCGCTCGCTCATCTGGGAGGAGATCGCGGCCGCCAAGCGCCTGGGCGCCTGCGCCTGCGCGCTCAAGAACCCCAAGGGAACCTGATGCCTCGCCGACGTCCGCCGGGTCGCGGACGAAGCCCGCGGCCCCCGATCCGGCTGAGCGCTATTCCGGGCGCGCGCGTTCACATCTCGTTCGAGCGGCCGGTCGCGCACTCCACGCACCGGCCGTACTCGTCCACGCAGTCCGGGCAGTGCAGTCGGCCGCAGAGCCGGCAGGCGGTCAGCTTGGCTCCGGTCTCGCCCTTCACGTCCTTGTGGCAGATGGCGCACTCGAACTGCACATCCTCGGGCTCGGCCATCGCGGGCCTCCTTTCGCATCCATCGCCGGCCGCGGCGCTCTCCTCCGGCAGGGAGGCGGGCCGGCCGGGCGTCCGGTTCATCGGTTTCAGGCCGGGTTCGGCTTGAGGGCCCCCAGGCCCTTGGTCAGCTCGAGCAGCACCCCCAGCCCGTCGCGCACCTCGGGGCGGCCGAGCGCCCCGAGCAGCCCGAAGGGGCCCACCGGACGGGCGGCCGCCAGGTCGACGCGGGCGGGCAGCTCCGCCGCCCGCTCGAGAAGGTCGAGGGCCGGCGGGGCGGCCGCCTTCTTCAGGATCGCCGCCAGGCGCACCATCCCCTCCGCGGTTTGCGCGAGCTCCTCGGGCGTGTAGGCGGCCGCGACGCGCTTGAGGACCTCCATGCCGGCGGCGAGCAGCCGCAGCACGCCGAGGCGCTCGAGCTCGTCCAGCCGCGCGATCAGCTGCGGAACGCTCGACTTGAGCAGCGGCTCGGCGGTGAGGGCGAAGTCGATCAGGTTCTTCGTCTGGTCGAGGACGAAGGTCAGGTTCCGGATGTTGCGCATCAGCTTTTTCATCAGGTAGACGAGGTCCTCGAGCTGGAAGTCGCCCTCGACATCGGCGAGCTCGACGATCAGCTTCTGGACGGCCTCGTTCACCCGCGGGGCGAGCTCCTCGCGCAGCTCCGCGAGCCCCCGCGCCGAGGCGGCGAGCGGGGCCACTTCGGCCTCGAGCCGGTCGAGCCGCTCGAGGATCATCGATTCGGTGGTCATGGCGCCCCCTCCCTCAAGCGGCCGGCCGGTGTTTGCCGGCGAGGTTCATCTGCGGCTCGAGCGGGAGATCGAGCCCCTTCATCATCAGGTTCCAGTAGACCCAGCGGAACATCATCTTGCCCCAGTGGTTGCTCAAGCTCTCCTCGAGGAGGCTGAAGGGCCCCATGCCGGGGAAGGGGAACTTCCCCGGCAGGGGCTCGACGTTGTAATTGAAATCGAGCAGGATCGCCTTTTCGAACCCCGAGGCGAGAAAGCAGGTCGCATGCCCGTCGAACTTCGGCAGCGGCGGGTGGCCGTCGATCTCGCGCACGAGGTTCTCGACCAGGGTGTAGGCCATGTAGTGGGCGACCGAGCCCGCCTTGGAGGTCGGGACGTTGGTCGTGTCGCCGATGACGTAGACCCGGTCGAGCTTCTGGGCCTTGAGGGTCTGCTTGTCGGTCGGCACGAAGCCGACCGGATCGCTCACCCCGGAGTCGATGAGCGCGCGCGCGCCCATGTTGGGCGGGATCGCGACCAACAGGTCGTAGCCGACCTTCAGCCCCTTGTGGGACTCGATCGTCTTCTCGGCGGCGTTCACCTGGGCGAGGTCGAAGTAAGGGGTCACGCGGATGTTCTTCTTTTCGGCGACCGCCGCGAGCGCCTTGGCGGCGACGGGCTTGGTGAAGACGTTGTCGAGCGGGGTCACGAACTCGATCTCGACCTTGTCCCGCACCCCGTTCACGGTGAAGAACCAGTCCGCCATGAAGACGAACTCGAGCGGCGCGATGGGGCACTTGTAGGGGAACTCGGCGATGTTGAGCACGATTTTCCCCGCGTCGAAGTACTTGAGCCGCTTCCGCAGCGCGAGCGCCCCCTCGAGCGTGTAGAAGTCGAAGATGTCCCGGCGCCAGCCGTCGCGCATCCCGGGGACCTCGTCCGGGGCGATGTCGCAGCCGGTCGCGATCACGAGCCAGTCGTAGTCGTAGCGGCCCTTGAGCGTCTCCACGCGGCGCTCCTGCGGCGCGATCTTCGTCACCTGGTCGACGACGAACTCCACGCCCCGCGGGATGAACTCCTTCTTGGGTTTGAGGACATCCTGCTCGCCGTAGACCCCGAAGGGGATGAAGAGGTAGCCGGCCTGGTAGTGGTGCCGCTCGTCGCGGTCGATGATGGTGATCTGGAATTCCGACTCCTCGAGCTGCTTGCGCAGCATGTTGGCCACGATGGTGCCCCCGGCCCCGGCGCCCAAAATCAATATTCTTCGCATGCGCTCACCCTCCTGTTTGGATGCCTCCCCGCCCGCCGCCGGGCCGCTCGCCGGCGGCCTGCGCGAAGACGCGCCGGAGCCGCTGCATCTCGGCCTCGGCCTCGGCCACCATCTCCTCGATGATCGCCTTGAGCGGCTTGATCTCGTCGACCAGCCCGACCGACTGCCCGGACATGAGCGAGCCCCGGTCCACGTCGCCCTCGACGGCCGCGCGCCGCAAGGCCCCGGCCCAAAACTTCTCCACCTCGAACTGCGCCTCCTCGCGGCTGATCGCTCCCGCCTCCAGCCGCTGGATGAGCTCGAACTGCAGCTTGCCGAATTCGACGGTCCCCTCGTTCTTGAGCGCCCGCACGGGGATCACCGGCAGGCGGCTGTCGAAC
Organism: uncultured Desulfatibacillum sp.; assembly: GCA_964573635.1. GTDB lineage: Bacteria > Desulfobacterota > Desulfobacteria > Desulfobacterales > SpSt-501 > SpSt-501. The sequence continues at coordinate 14,974 of CAZNKG010000015.1, forward strand.
TGCGGGGTCGCGACGGCGTCGCGCGCCTTGGCGCGCTTGAAGGCCTGCTTGAAGTTCGGATGGGCGCCGCACTCCTCGGAGAGGACGAAGCGCGTCCCCATCTGGATCCCGGCCGCCCCCATCATGAGCAGGTGCGCCATCATGCGGCCGGTCGCGATCCCGCCGGCGATGAAGATCGGGACGCTCTCGACCTGGAAGAGGATCTGCTGGATCAGCACCGATAGGGCGACCGGGCCGATGTGCCCGCCGGCCTCCGAGCCCTCGAGGATCAGCGCGTCGGCCCCGCGCTCGATCAGGCTGTGGGCGAGCGCCTCGGTCGAGGCGAAGCAGATGGTCCGCGCGCCGGCGGCGCGGGCCTGCTGCAGCTCCTTTTTCCGGGGGATCCCGCCGGCGAAGACGATGAACGGGCAGCCGAGCTCGCAGGCCATCGCGAGCTGGCCGGGATAGACCGGCGCGAGCGTGATGAGGTTGACCCCGAAGGGGGCGGCGCTCAGCCGCCGCGTCTCGAGGATCTGCTCGCGCAGCGCCTCGACCGGCGCGTTGCCGCCCGCGAGCAGGCCGAAGCCGCCGGCATTGCCGACGCAGCTCACCATCCGGGGGTCGCTGATCCAGGTCATCGCCCCGCACATGATGGGGTAGCGGACCCCCAAAAACCTGCGTCCGATTTCGAAAAAGCCGTCAATCAGCATGCCCCCGCCTTTTCGGCGCCGGCGCCGCTAGCCGTAGAGCGCCTCCGGAATGCACGCGGCCGGTTCGCAGGCGAGCCCCCCGCGAACGGGAACGCCGCAGAGCCGATCGATCTCCGCGAGCAGGCGCCGGTAGAGCGGGCGCTCGGCCGCGGCGAAGCGCTCGGGGAAGTCCGGGGCGACGGCGCCCTCGCGCAGCGCCGCCTGCCGGAGATCGGCGATCAGCGCGCAGCCGTCCACCCCCTGGGTGCAGGCCGCCGTGCAGCGCCCGCACTGCAGGCAGAGCCAGAGCGCGGGCGAACGCAGAAGCTCGGCGGACAGGCCGAGGTTCGCCATGCGGAAGACCCAGCGCGGATCGAAGGTCCCGACCTCGCCGGAAACCGGGCAGGCGCTGCTGCACTCCCCGCAGGCGAAGCAGTCGGCCGCGCGCGCCCGGCGCGCCGCCTCGCGGAAGAGCGGCCCGCCGCGGAAAAGCGCGCCGTGGGCGACCGCGCCTGCGGGCGGCGGCGGCGCGGCGGCGAGGAGCGCCTCCCAGGAATCGGCGACCGCATCCCCCGGCGCGCCCGCCAGGCACGCGCGCGCCGCCTGCCGCCGGAGGCGCTGGAAGCGCCGATAGAGCTCCTGGAAGCGCCGCACGGCGGAAACGGCCACCACCCCGCAGCGCACCGCGGCCGCGCGGGCGTAGCGGATGACCGTCTCCGGCTGGACGGCGTTGGGGCAGATGCGGCTGCAGCGGCGGCAGCCCGCGCAGTACCAGATCTCGGGGCTTGCGATGAGCTCGCCGGCGAGGCCGAGGTTGGCGAGCCGCACGACGCGCTGCGGCCGCAGCCGACCGGTCGCGATGTTCACCGGGCACTCGGCGTCGCAGCTCGAGCAGGTCCAGCAGAGCGCCGCCCCCGCCCCGGTCGCCCGCTCGATCTTCGCGCGGATCGCACCGTCGACTTCCACCCCCATGGCCGGCCTCAACCGCTGGTTTTCTCCTTCAGGCGCCCTTGCCGAAGGCGCACTGCGGGAAGGTGCACGGCACGCACTCCTGACAGAGCCCGCCGTGGCCGTAAAAGGCGAGCTCCTTTCTCCCGACCCGCTCGCCGGCGAGGACCCGCGGCAGCACGAGGTCGAGGACCGTCGTGCGGTGGTAGAGCCCGCAGGCCGGGACGCCCAAGAGCGGCACCTCCCCGATCCAGGCGACGAGGAACATCGCCCCGGGCAGCGCCGAGGCGCCGTAGTGCATCTCGGCCGCGCCCGCCTGCTCGATGGCGAGCCGTGTCACGTCGTCCGGATCGACGCTCATCCCCCCGCTCAGGAGGATCAGGTCGCACCGGTCTGCCAGATGCGACAGGATCGCCTGCCGGATGAGATCGACGCTGTCCGGCGCGAAGCTGACCCCGGCCACCTCCGAACCCAGCGCGGTTACCTTTTCAGTCAGAATCGGCGCGAAGCGGTCCGGGATCAGGCCGTTGAAAACCTCGCTGCCGGTCACCACGATCCCGGCCCGCGCCCGGCGCAGCGGCGCGACGCGCAGGACCCCGCCGCCCTGCCGGGCGATCGCCGCCGCGCGCTCGATCGGCGCGCGCGGCATGACGAGCGGGATCGCCCGGGTCGCCGCCACCAGCTTGCCCCGGCGGACGAGCGTGTGGCTGTGGAGCGTCGCGCACATCACCTCCGGGACCATGTTGAAGGCGGCGAGCGCCGCGGCGTCGACGACCAGCAGCCCGTCGCGCGCCGCGGTCAGCCCGATCTTGCCCTCCTTGGGGTTGTTCTCCCAGGCGACGCCCTCGCCGGCGAGCGCCGCGGCGAGAAGCGCGGCGGCCTCGTTCTCGTGGATCTCGTCGGGGCCGAGATCGACCGCGTAGAGATGGTTCTTGCCGAGCTTCTGCAGGCGGCAGAGGTCCTCGTGGCACACCGTATGCCCCTTGCGGAAGGCGGGCCCCTTGAACTCCCCGGGGCGGATCTCGGTGATGTCGTGGGCGAGCGTCGTCCCGACGGCGTCCGCCACATCGATCGTTTTTAGCATCGCGCGCTCCTCGGATGGCTGGGCGGTCGGTCTACCGCAGGGCGATCACCGCCGCCCGCCGTTCGCGGGCGGGCTCCGGCGGCTCGTCCGGAGCCCAGTTCATCTCGGCCCAGATCGTCTCCCGGGCGTCCTGGAAATAGGCCCCTCCGGCGCAGGGCCGGCACAGGGTCTCGGCGTTCCGGACCGCTTCGCGGCCGTCCCGCACGACCTGCCCGCAGCGGCGGCAGACGGCCTTGCGCCGCGTGGGGCCCGGCAGGTCGACCGGCCGGATCGGGACGCGCACCCGCTGCACCCGGAAGAGCACGCCGTCCGGCATGCGGCCGTAGGCGGCGAGCTGCTGGGAAGACTTGCCGCTCACCTCCGGGGCGTAGGCCGCCGCGAGGTCGCGCGCCTCCTCGGTCGAGATCACGCGGAAGGCTTTTCCGGTCTCGAGGTTGAGGAAGGTCGCCGCCATGATGCCGTAGTCCATGAACTTCAGGCTGCGGCGGCCGAGCTTCGCCCCGGTCACGTGGGCCACGGCGTCGGCCGTGCAGCGGTCCATCTCGACGTAGACGATGAGCTGCTTCACCTGCTCGCGGCGCGTCGGATCGTCCAGCCCGATCAACCGGCAGCCGAGCATCGCCATGCGCACCCCCACCGCCTGGCCGGGGCAGAGGTGGCCGTGGGCCGCGGCGGAGGACTCGAGGAGCTCATGAAAGGGCCGCACCGCCGCCTCCTTCGGTGGCCGCCTCGGCTTCGGCCGCCAGCCGGCGGCCGTCGGAGGCGACGAAGATCCGGGTCGCCGCCGCCAGGCCGCGGTAGAACAGCGTGTGGGCCTGCTCCTCGACGGTGCGGGTGAAGTCCGGCGCCCAGGCCCCCAGGTGCCGGGTGAGGAAGGCGCGCTGCTTTCCCCGGAAACGGGAGGCGCGGACCGGGTCGTTGTCGCGGCGCGCCGCGAGCTCCGTGACGGCGAGGAAATGCATGAATTCGAGCTCGGCGGCGACATGGTCCGGGGTCCCGTTGAACCCGGAGGCCAGCTCCAGGCCGGCCTCCCGGTAGCAGGCCTCGACCTCGAGGGCGGAGGCCCCCATCAAGCGGCGCTCGTTGTCGAGGTAGACCGACCCGTAGGGCGGCGCGAGGAGCGCGAAGGGGCCGACGAAGAGCCGGGCGTGGTCGACGGCGAGCTCTGCGGCGCCCCCGGCCGCCGCGAGCCCCGCCGCCATGAGGTCGAGCGCCGCGCCGGCTTCCGGGCAAAGATCGGCGGCCAGCCGCACGAGGCGCTCGGCCTGGGAGAGGGTGCGTTCGTCCGGCGGGTAGTAGCAGTCGGCCAGGAGCTTGTAGACGACGGCGCGGGCCGGCGCGGCGGCCTGGTTTTCGAGTTCCTTCATCCGGCTTCTCCTTTCCGGTCGATCAGGCCGCCGGGGCCTCGTTCAGCTTGAGGTAGCGCTCGCCCAGGGTGTAGAGCGCGAGCATCACCGCGAGCGCCAAGACGAGCACCATCAGCTCCCAGCCGCTCGGCAGGTAGCGGACGTACTGGGGGAACTGCTCCGCCTTGGGTCCGACCGGATGGCTCTGGCCGGCGAGCAGGATCTCGGTGTGGCGCGCGAGCGAGCCGGCGAAGATCAGCGCCGCGGCGAGCATCCGCCCCCCGGCCGAATCCCGGACCGCGGGGATCACGAGGAGCACGAAGGGCAGGAAGAGCCCGAGGATCACCTCGGTGCCGAAATGGCCCACGGCGCCGAAGAGGTGCTCGAACTTGTGGTAGACGAGAAAGGCCGGGATGGTGGTCGCCGACTCGATGATGATCTTCAGAATGGTGAAGGCCGCCACGATGCCGGCGGCGTACGTCAGAATGCGGGTGAAATCGTCCTGCGCCGACGGGCCCGCGGCGCCGGCGGCCGCGCCGGGGGAAAGCCGCCCCACCACCATGTCGTAGAGCAGGAAGAGCGCCGTCCCGCTCAAAACCGCCATCAGCAGGCAGTAGATCGACATCACCGGCCCGAAGTAGGTCGCGCGCGATTCGGTCAGGCCGAAGACCGAGCCGATCATGAGCGGCGCGATCAGGGCGAGCACGAAGGAGGCCGTCCCCAGGAAGCGGCTCAAGCCGCTGTGGAAGTCGCCGGTGTGCATCTTCCAGAACTTGACGATCAAAACCGCGAGCTCGACCGAATAGATCGCCCCCATCCACCAGATCGGCGAGGAGAGGTTGGGCGAGAGCATGATGTAGATCATGTTGAAGACGGTGCCGAGCTCGAGCCCGATGGCGACGAACCCCCCGCAGAGGGTCGCGATGGCGAGGAAGACCAGGCGCTTGGCGAGCGGCTCGTATTTTTTCACGCCGAAGACGAGCGGCAGCGCCGAGAGCAGCGTCAGCCCGGAGCTCGACAGGGCGAGGAAGATGTAGACCGCCAGCGGCAGGGTCCAGATCAGGACGTCGTTCGCGTTGAACAGGACATGCCCCTGAACGAAGATGAAGACGGCCGCGACCGCGCCGGCGAGCAGCGCGACCCCGAGCACGCCCAACCAGATCGGATAAAGGCTTTTTCCACCGCTCATTTAGACACCTCCCTTCGTCGCCCGGTAGCGCGCCGGGTTGTAGCCGCGGATGTAGAAGACGTGCGGATCGGTCCCGAGCTCCTCGCGCAGCCGGAACGGGTGGAACTTGCCGAGCAGCACGCTCACCTCGCTCTTCGGGTCGGAGACATCGCCGAAGATCCGGGCGTTCGCCGGGCAGGCCTCGACGCAGTAGGGCAGCTGCTTGCGGGCCAGGCGGTGGTCGCAGAACGTGCACTTCTCGACGATCCCCTTGGGCCGGAGCGTCGCCGAGGTCCCGGTCCGCTCGGTGTTGACGTAGGGCGTCCCCTTGGCGCCGACCTTCTCCACGAGCTCCTTGGGCGTGCTGGTGGCCCCGGAGAGGACCGCCTCCTCGCTGCGCCAGAACTTGTGGGGCTTTTCCCAGTTGAAGTAGATGACGCCGTACGGGCAGTTGAACTCGCAGTACTTGCAGCCGATGCACTTGTTGGGGTCGTGCATGGTCAGCCCGTTTTCCAGCTTGTGCATGGCCCGCGTGGGGCAGCCGCGGACGCAGGGGGCCGCGCCGCAGTGGTTGCAGAGGGTCGGGATGTAGTGGTAGCGCACGTTGGGGAAGGTGCCCACGGTCTCGGTGATCTTGTTCGACCAGTAGACCCCTTCCTGGACGTTGTTCTCGTTGCGGCAGGCGATGCTGCAGGCGCCGCAGCCGACGCAGCGCTGCAGATCGATGACCATGGCGTAGCGGGGCATGGACGTTCCTCCTTATATTTTTTCGATCTTGACGCGGGTCGCGGCGTGGCGCACCGTGCTGCCGCTCAGCCGATCGTAGACCGCGGGGATGACCTCGTTGTTGTTGCCGCCGCGCGGCTGCTTGCCGAAGACCTTGGCCGCCACCCGGCCGTAGACCCAGTGGCCCTGGCCGTAGCACTTGGCGACCGTCCCGGGACGCACCCCCTCCCACAGCTTGGCGGTGCACTCGAGCCGGCCGGTCGGGGAGGCGATGCGGATCTTGTCCCCGTTCTTCAGCCCCAGCTTGGCCGCATCCACCGGGTTGATCTTGGCCACGTCGTCCCAGGCGGAATCGCCGGGGTCGACGTCCTTGAACTCCTGGTACCAGGTGCAGTTGGCCGAGCGGCCCTCGCGGTTCAGCCGCGACTTGTGGTCGACGAAGATCAGCGGGTACTCCTTCGGGTCGCCCAGGATGGAAGGCTCTTCGTAGTGCGGCACGAAGGCGAGCTCCCCGCGCGCCTGGTACCCGCTCACCTCGAGGATGTCGTCCACGGTCGTGTTGTGTTTCTGGGCATGCTGCTCGAGGGCGGCCTTGAGGGTTTCGCTGTAGAACTCGAACTTCTTGGTCGCCGTGTTCATGGCGCCCCAGCGCTTGCGGTAGGGGTAGGGGGCCGAGTTCCAGACCCCCGCCTGGCGGAACTCCTCCCAGCCGTTGAACTTGTCCCCGCCCTGGTGCTTGGCCGGGTCCCAGAGGTTCTGGGTCGTGTGCTTGACGCAGGAGAGCGCGAACTCCTTCTCGTTTTCGGGCGCCTTGCCGGTCTCCGGGTCCTTGATGGTCTTGAAGTAATTGAGCAGGTTGTCGAAGCCGCGCTGGGCGAGCTTCTCGGCGATCAGCCAGGGGATCTCGGTCTCGTCGATCTTCGACTCCCCCAGGGGCTTGATCACCGGCTGCATGAGCGTCACGTGGCGGAAGCCGTTGCCCGCGCTCTTCACCCAGCCCCACTTCTCGAAGAGGTGGTGGGTGTCCGGCAGCACGATGTCGGCGAACCAGGAGAACTCGGAAGCGTTCGTCGTGATGTGGACGAGGAAGGGGATCTTCGCGAGCGCCTGGTTCCAGCGCTCCGGCTGGGTGGCGGAGAAGTTGAAGTTGTTCATGTAGGCGATCGCCACCTTGATGTCGTAGGGGTCGGCGTTCAGGATCCCGTCGGCCGCCCGGTTGGTGACGACCGCCGACCCGGGCTTGCCGGCGTTGACGCAGGGGAAGTCCTTGCGGCCGCGGTGGTCGATCTTGGCCATCTTGGACCCCTTCTTGGCGGCTTCGTCCAGGAAATCGTCAAACTTCGGGAACTTGGAGGTGTACTCCTTGTTGTTCACGAGCGTCCCGCCCAGGTTGTCGCAGGCGCCGGTGATCCCGTTCAGGCAGTGGCAGATCATGCTGGCATAGGCCCCGCGCACCTGCATGACCGGGCCGCCGCCGACCCAGGAGATCGACTGCGAGCCCGCCTTGCCGTAGTCGGTCGCGACCCGCACGATCTGCTCGACGGGGAGCCCCGTACGCTCGGCCGCCCACTCGGGGGTCTGGTCCTTGAGCGCGAGGTTCCAGAATTTGACGATCCCGTGGGTGTGCTTCTCCTCGAAGCTCTCGGGGTCGACCTCCCGGCCGGCAACGAAGAGGTTCTTCCCCTCCTTGAAGTCGCCGACGAACTCCCGGCTCCACATTCCCTTGGTGAGCAGCACGTGGGCGATGGCGGCGGCGAGCGCCCCGTCCTGCCCCGGCTTGATCGGGAGCCACTCGTCGGCCTTGGAGGCGGTCGCCGATAGCCGGGGCTCCACCACCGCGATGGTCGCCTTGCCGACGATGTCGCCCCAGACGCTCGAATAGTAGGAGACCTGGCGGTTCGCCGCGAGCGGGTCGGCCCCCCAGATGAGCATGTACTTGGTGTTCAGGACGTCGTACTGGCGGTAGTCCCAGTACCCTTCGGTGTAGAACGGCCCGAACTTCTCCGCCTCGGCGCAGATGGCGCTGTGGGAGATGTTGTTCGGCGAGCCGATGATCTTGGTCATGGCGTCGTAGATGATGTCGCGCATGTAGGTGTAGCGCCCGCGCATGAGCAGGTACTTGTGGGGCTCGTTGTTCTGGCGCAGCGCCATGATCCGGTCGGCGATGGTGTTCAGCGCCTCGTCCCAGGTGATCGGCACGAACTTGGGGTCCTCGTTGCGGCCCTTCTTAGGGTTGGTGCGCTTCATCGGGACCTTCACCCGGTCCGGGTCATAGACCTGCTGGAGCGCGAGGTGGGCCCGCGGGCAGCTCGCCGCGCCGTTCACCTTGGAGCGCTTGTTGCCGCGGACCTTGAGGGCCCGGCCGTCCAGGACGTAGACCTCCTTCGAGCACCACGAGGTGCACCCCTGGCAGGTCGAGGGGATCCACTTTCCGGCCTCGCCCGCAGCCGGCTTGCCGGTCTGGGCGAGTGCCCGGAGATCGGGCGTGAGACCCGCCCCCAGGGTGAGCGCCGCACCGGCTGCCGCGGTCGCCTTGACGAAGCTGCGGCGGGTGAGGCCCAGATCGGGAAGGAGATCCGAATCCGGCTTGGAAATCATGGGTTGCGGTTTTTCCATTTTTCCTCCGTTTCTGATGGCGTTGGCTCGGTTGGCGATATTTTCCCGGCGGCGCCGCGGTTGCGCTCGTCCTCTTGAATCGACCGCAGCCAGTAGCGCAGCTCGTCGGGATCGATCGGTTTGGTGAGACAGGCGTAAATGTGGCTGAGGAAGGACTCCTTGAGCTCGGGATGAAACCGCGCGCTCGAGAGGCAGAGGATGGGCATGCCCGGCGCGGCCCCGGCGAGCTCCCGGATGGTGCGGTTGTCGAGCGGGACCGTATCGATATCGACGATGAGCGCCGCGGCGGGAATCGACTTCAACCTCTCTTGCAGCTCCTCCGATGCGGCGACGGTTTGCTCCGCATATCCCGTCTCATGGATCAATCGGGAAAGGACCGATCGCGCGGCCGCATCGACGCCCACCAAGACCACCGCTTCGTGATGTTGCGCCGCCGAGCGTTCCATGTGGCTCTCTCGACTGTCGATCGGCCTGTTCGAGGCAGCGGAATCCCCTCGCGGGACATTGAGCAAGAGAGATGCCAACCGTCCGGCGGCTTGGCGACCCCGCTGCCGCTGCGCGGCCATGACGCCACAACTAACTTTAATATTTATATTTTTTTGCGATCGGCGGCGAACCGTTGTCGGAATCGGCCGCCGAATCGGCCCCGCCACGGCGCACGTTGGCGGTGCCGGGAGTGTACGATTATCGAACAGCTCCGGCGCAGGATATTTTTAGTTCAATATTTATGGTTTGTTGGATTGTCCGAAAAACGGATGGAAGGAAGACGGCGATGGGTGCGATCTGTACGCTGCGGGCGGCATGGTCCGGGGAGGCACCGGCGCCGGCGGCCGGCGCATCAATGGACCGTGGGCGGGCCAAGCCGGTATTTCTTGATTTTCTCGTAGAGCGTGCTGCGGCTGATCCCCAGTCGGGCCGCGGCGAGGCTCTTGTTCCAATGGCACTCCTCAAGGACCTCCTGCAGGAGCCGGGCCTCGTGGCTCGAGATCGTGCGGGCGGAGGCGGCCCCCTCGGCCTGTTCCTCCGGCGGCGGCCGGACCGCCGACAGCGGGGCGGGCAGGTCGACCGCCTCGACCAGGCCCCCTTTGGCCAGGACGACCGCATGCTCGATGGTGTTCTCGAGCTCGCGCACATTCCCCGGCCAGTGGTAGGCCATGAGGGCCCGCATCGCTTCGGCGCCGAAGCCCTCGATCGCCTTGCCCTGGCGCGCGGCGAAAACCTGGACGAAATGCCGCGCGAGGACCGGGATGTCGTTGCGCCGATCGCGAAGCGGCGGCAGGTGGATGGGGATGACGTTCAGCCGGTAGAACAAATCCTCCCGGAAGCGGCCGGCCTTGACCTGCTCGATCAGGTTGCGGTTGGTGGCCGCGAGGATGCGCACATCCACCGCGAGCGTCTGCTCGCCCCCCAGGCGTTCGAACCTCTGGCTCTGCAGCACCCGCAGGAGCTTGATCTGCGCCGTTTGCGGGATCTCGCCGATCTCGTCGAGGAAGACCGTGCCGCCGTCGGCCTGCTCGAAGCGGCCGACCCGGCGGCGCGAAGCGCCGGTGAAGGCCCCCTTTTCATGGCCGAAGAGCTCGCTTTCGAGAAGGGTGCTCGGGTAGGCCGAGCAGTTGATCACCACGAACGGCTTGGCGCTGCGGCCGCTCAACCGATGGATGGCGCGGGCGACGAGCTCCTTGCCGGTCCCGCTCTCCCCCTGGATGAGGACGGTCGCGTCGGTCGGCGCGACATCCTCGATCAGCTTGTAGACGAGCTGCATCTTGGGGTCCTTGCCGACGAGGCCGCTGAACTCGGCGGTGGGTTCGACGCGGTCGCGCAGGCCGCGGATCTCCTCCTCGTAGCGCATCGCCCGCCGCAGCGTCCCCGCGGCCTGCTTGAGGATCAAGTCGATCACCTCGAGCTCCTTGGTGACGCAGGCGCAGTCCGAGGGACAGGCGATCAGCATCGCGCCCAGCAGCTCGCCCTGGTGCCGGAAGGAGAGCACCGCGACGCGGCGCGAGGCCGGCAGCGGGATCGGAGCGAAACGCTCCCGGGGGATGAAATCGACGCCGGCAAGTCCGCCGATCAGGGCCAAAGACTTGGCGGCGGCCTCCGCTCCCTGGGGCACGGTGTGCCCGGCCTGGACCAGGAAGGCGTCGTCCCGCCGGCTGTTGAAGACCAACAGCGCCTTGTGGGGGCACTCGATGATGCTGTCGAAGGCGCGGATCAGGTGGGCGCCCACCTCGGCCAACGTCGGCAGCGCGGAGATCTCCTGGCTGATGGCGAGCGAGATGTGGAGCCGGCGCTGGGCCCGGTCGAGCTCCTGGTTGGAGCGGGCGAGCAGCTGATTGGAATCCCTGAGGCGGCCGGTGTAGTCCCGGAGGCGTTCCAGCATCCGCTCGAAGGCGCGGCCGAGGCGGTCGATCTCGGCGCTCCCCCCGACCCTCTCCGGCAGGGCGAGGTGCTCCTCGTCGATCTTCTCGACGAGATCGGCCAGCCTCGCGAGCGGCCGGGTCAGGCGGAAGATGAAGAGGTGCCCCGCGGCGAGAGCCGCGGCGAGGATCAGGCCCGTGATCAGGCTCATTTCGAGCCAGAGGGCCGCAACCCGCCGGTGAAGCGGCTCCTCCGAGAAGCCTATCCGCAGCGCCCCGGCGCGGCCGCCGAAGATGGGCCAGGCGATGTCGAGGAAGCGTTCGCCCGCCTGCGAGACGATCTTCTCCGCCCGGCCGGCGCCGGAATCGTCGGACGCATTGGCCGCGATCAGTTCGACCGGCACCCCTTTCGGGAAGGTGTGGCTCAAGACCGCCCCGTCGCGGAAAATGAAGATATAGGAAACCGAAGGGTGGGCGGCCCGCTGCGCGTCGAGCAGGCGCTGCAGGGCGACCAAATCGTTTATAAGAACGAGCTCGGCGGCGTCCATGGCGAGCTTGTGGGCGACCTGGCGCGCCTGGGCCTCGGCCGCCTCGAGGAGGCTTGAACCGTAGCGGTGCACCACGAGCTGGGATATGAGCACGCCGCTCGCGACGACGACCGCGGCGATCGCGGCGAGCAGGGTGTGCCTAAGGCTTCGCGGCCGCATGGCCCCCTCCCCCCGGATCCGAAAGCCTGGCCTGCATTTCCCGCGCCGAGGCGTACCACTCGGCGCGCGGCGCCGCGAAGCGGTCGATCAGGAGCTTCTCCAGGATCGCCCGCCCCTCGGGATCGGCGTGCATGGCGGTCAGCAGCCGCCCGAGGCGTTCCCGGAGGTCGGGGTCGAGGCGGCCCGCCGCGACGACCGGAGGGCTGCCGAAGGGCTGCGACCGGCGCACCACGCGGGTCCGCGCGGTCAGCTCGGGCTGGAAGCGCGCGAAATACTCCCACTGGTGGCCGTCGACCGACGCCCCGTCCACGAGCCCCTTGGCCACGGCGAGAATCGAGTTGTCGTGGCTGTAGGTGAAGATCGTGCGGCTGAAGAAAGACTCCGGCCGCTCGCCGATCTCCGCCAGCCAGAAGCGCGGGACCTTGGCGCCGGTGTTGGAGTCCGGGTCGGTGAAGGCGAAGACGCGGCCGCGCAGATCCTCGAGGCGGCCGGCCGCGCTGTCGGCCGGAACGATGAGGTAGGCGCGGTAGTAGGGCTCCCCGCGCACGATCGGGGTGGCGAGCGCCTCGAAGCCGTACTTTTCCCGCGCCGCGGCGAAGGGCCCGGTGCAGATGAAGGCGAGGTCGATCCCCTCCGCCAGAAAGAGCGCGTTCACCTCCTCGTAGGTCTTGCGCTGGATGAGCTCGATCTCGAAGCCCGAGCGCCGGCCGATGTAGTCGAGCAGCTCGCGGTAGTGGACGAAGGTCGCCTTCGGGGAGATCATGGCCGCGACCGCCACCCGCAGGCGCTGGTCGCGGCGCGGCCGGGTGTCCGGCTGTTCGAAGGGGGCGGTCCTCGAAAAATCGACCGGCTTGTAGTCCCCCTCACGGCTGCAGCCCGATGAAACCAGCACGAGGACGGCCAGGCAAAGGCAGGCGGGCAGCGACGGGGCGCCCCTCGCGCGCTCGCGGGCGATCGCCCGGAGGAAAATGAGTTTCATGCCCTGACCGCGGTTCATCGAATGCCGACCGTTGGAGTAGAAATAAAAGTTAACAAAGCCTTTCTTCAGCGTCAACCGCAAATAGGTCTTGACAGGTACCCACCAAACGATATATTCGCAACTAAGAATATAGTCGGGGACGCGATGAAACTATTCATTAAGGTCATGAAGGCGCTGTCGGACCCCAATCGGGTCAAGATCGTCAAGCTCCTCCAGCACAAGCAGAGCATGTGCGTCTGCGAAATCAAGTCGCTGCTGCACATCGCCCAGCCCACCGTTTCGAAGCACTTGAAGATTCTCGAGGAAGCCGGACTCGTGCAGTACCGCAAGGAAGGCCTGTGGGTGGACTACTCGCTCGCCAACGCCAACTCGAACCCCTATGCGGCCGGCATCCTCCGTCAAATGCACGCATGGCTCGAAGACCAGCCGGAGCTCGCCGAAATCATCCGGCGGGCCCCGTTCGTCTCCCGGGAGGAGATCTGCCGCAAGAAGTGATCTTTTTCGGCCAAAAATATTTCCGTATCTGAATATGGCTATCTATTTGCCGATCGGCTGCAATCAACCAGGAGGAGCACGATGAACACATCCTGCGCATGCACGGACAACCGCCCAAGCGGGCTTGCGGGCGCCTCGGGCCCAGAGGCGATGGAAACGGCCGAACCGGCGAGCCAGGTCGACTGGAAAACCATCTGGAAGCCGCTCACGCTGATCGTGGGCGCCTTCCTGTTGTTTTTCTGGCTGCCGGTCGAGAGCGCGCGTTTCAAGGAGGCCGTGATCGCCTCCCTGGCGCTCACGAAATGGTACGCCCAGGAACACGTGCTGCTCTGCCTGGTGCCGGCCTTTTTCATCGCCGGAGCCATCGCCTGCTTCGTCTCCCAGGCGGCGGTGATGAAATACCTCGGCGTCGGGGCGCAGAAGGTCCTCGCCTACGGGGTCTCCTCGGTTTCGGGAAGCATCCTCGCCGTCTGCTCCTGCACGGTGCTGCCGCTCTTCGCCGGGATCTGGAAGCGCGGCGCGGGCCTCGGGCCGGCCATCGCCTTCCTCTATTCCGGCCCGGCGATCAACATCCTCGCCATCGTCATGACGGCCCGGATTCTCGGGCTCGAAATCGGGATCGCCCGCGCGGCCGGGGCCGTGCTGTTCAGCATCGTCATCGGTCTGATCATGCACCTGATCTACCGCCGCGAGGAGCAGCAGAAGGCCGCGGCCGCTCTGCACATGCCCGCCCCCGAGGTGGAGCGGCCGCTGTGGCAGAACGTCGTCTATTTCGCCGCCATGGTGGCGCTCTTGATTTTCGCCACCTGGAGCCAGTCGGCCGACCCGGCGGACGTCATCTGGAATTCGATCTTCGCCGTCAAGTGGCGGCTGGCCGGGGTGGCGGCGGTTTTTCTCGGACTCCTCTTCGTCGCCTGGTTCCGGGTGCGGGCGATCAAGGTCGCGCTCGCCGCGGCGCTCGTCCTGGCGCTGGCCCTCCTCTTTCCGCATCAGCCCCTGATCGCCTTCTCCGCCGGGATCGTCGCCACGACCTGGCTGCTCACCTCGACGCGGGGTGCTACCGAGAATTGGTTTCTCGCCACCTGGGACTTCGCCAAGCAGATCACGCCCCTGCTCCTCGGCGGGGTGCTGGTCGCGGGGCTGTTGCTCGGCCAGCCGGACACCGAGGGAATCATCCCCTCCGAATGGGTCCAGCGCCTGGTCGGCGGGAACTCCCTCGGGGCCAATTTTTTCTCCGCCCTGGTGGGCGCCTTCATGTACTTCGCCACGCTGACGGAAGTGCCCATCCTGCAGGGGCTGATCGGCGCCGGCATGGGCAAGGGGCCGGCGCTCGCCCTGCTTTTGGCCGGCCCGGCGCTCAGCCTGCCGAACATGCTGGTCATCCGCAGCGTGATCGGGACCGGGAAAACGGTGGTATACTGCAGCCTGGTGGTGGTGATGGCCACGGCTTGCGGCATGATCTTCGGCAGCTATTTTGCCTAGAGGGGAGGGAGCGCGAACCATGGCGGAACCCGAAGTCACCCAGATCATGGTCGGCGGGCACCGCGTCGGGATCATCGGCCTGAAACCGGTGCTGGAGGCCGCGGCGCGGGAGCTCGCCGGGCGCCCCGACAGCGAGGTCAAGGATGCGCTCCTGGCGCGCCTCGAAAGGTCGAACTACATCGCCCCCGGGGCCCGGGCGGAATACGCGGCGGCTTTTTTCCGGGAATACAAGCGATCGATCGGCGAGCCCCTGCCCGAGGACCCCTCGGGGCCGATCCAGATCAAGGTGCTGGGGCCGGGCTGCCCGAGCTGCGACAAGCTCGAGCGGGATCTCATGGCCGTGATGGCCGAGATGGACCTGCCGGCCGACCTCGAGCATGTGCGCGACGTGAAGGAGATCGCCTGCTACGGCGTGATGGGCAACCCGGCCCTGGTGATCAACGGCAAGGTGGTCGCCGCCGGAAGAGTGCCGTCGAAAACCCAGCTCAAGGAATGGCTGAAGGCCGCCTCCAAGAAATAGCGCCGCGCGTCGCTCAGGCGACGCCGACCCGACTCCGGGGGGGGGTCGCGCCATGGCGGGGGCGCGATCATCGCGGCACCAAGCCGCCCCCGCGAACACAGCATACCCCGCAGAACGCACAGGAAAGGAAAAGAACATGGACATCAAAGTGTTGGGCCCCGGCTGCCCCAAATGCCAGCAGACCGAAAAAGTCGTCCGTGAAGCCCTGGCGGAGGCCGGCGTCAGCGCGAGCGTCGAAAAAGTCACCGACACGCTCAAGATCGCCGAGTACGGGGTCTTCGGCACCCCGTCGGTCGTAATCGATGGGGAGGTGAAAAGCGTCGGAAAAATCCCGACCAAAGAAGAAGTGAAGAAATGGCTCAAGTAGGCTCCGGTCCGCCCGCGCCGGGGCCGCTCCGCAGGCAGTGAACCAGCATGGCGGCCGCGGCCCTCGGCCATGCGTTCGGGATGCGGATCGCAGCGGTGAATACGGCAACCCGTCGTCGGAATAATTGAATCGTGGTATAATCAAATCCTAATGCCAAGGAGGGAAAACATGGCTGAAGCGTGCTGCGCGACCGGCAACAACATCATGCTTCTCGCCTGCTCGGGCGGGTCCAACGTGGGGCAGTTGTCCAACCAGGCGGCCGTCGAACTCACCCAGGAGGGCTTCGGCACCATGTACTGCCTGGCCGGCATCGGCGGGCAGCTCAAAGGCTTTGTCCAGTCCGCCAGGGACGTGCCGGCGATCGTCGCCATCGACGGCTGCGCCGTCGGCTGCGCCCGGGCCATTCTTAAAAACGCCGCCGTAACGCACTACCACCATCTCGTCCTCACCGACCTTGGAATCGAAAAAAACAAAAATTTCAAGCTGGCGGTGGAAGAGATCCGCAAGGTCAAGGAGGCCGTCCGCGCCGCCGGCGGCGGCCGGCAACCGGCGGACGGGATCAGCGCCGCACCCGCGAAAGGGGGGTGCTGCGGATGAGGTTTTCCCGGAGATCCCTTCTGCGGCGGCTCGCGCTGGTCGGGCTGGCGGTCGCGGGATGGTGGACCACGCCCCTGGCCGGCCCGGCCGCCGCCCAGGATTTCAGCCATCTCCCGGTCCCGGGGATGGTCACCATGATCGACCTCGGCGCCGACCAGTGCGTCCCGTGCAAGATGATGGCGCCGATCTTGACCAAGCTGCAAACGGACTACAAGGACCGGGCGGCGATCGTCTTCATCGACGTCTGGAAGTACAAGGAGCCGATCCAGCGGTTCGGCATCCGGGCCATCCCCACCCAGATCTTCTTCGACGGGAACGGCAAGGAGGTCTATCGCCACGTGGGGTTCATGAGCGAGAAGGAGATCATCGCGCAGCTCTCGAAAATGGGGGTCAAGTAGCGTGTCCACCACCCGACCGTTCCACCGCGCGGTGCGGATCATGGCCGCCGCCGTCGCCGCCGGGCTTCTCGCTGCGGCGGCGGCCCGGGCGGCCGCCCCGTCGGCCGGCGCCATGCCGCGGGTCGACGCCCAATACCCGGGGCTCGCTTCGGGCATCCTTCAATCCGCGCGTCTCGCCGATCTGCCGGAAAAGGTTTTGCTGCGCCGCGGGGAGCTCGAAATCGATGCCGCGCGGATCCAGGCGGTCCTGGACAAGGCCGAACCGGCCATCCGCGCTCAGCTGGAAAAAAACCTCATCTTCCTGCTCGAGGATGAAGCCGCCCGGCGCATCCTCCTGGAGGAGGCGCGCAGCGCCGACCCGAAGGCGGCGGGCCTCCCCGAAGCCGAGGTCCTCCAGGCCCACCTCGAGAAGATCGCGGCCGCGGCCAAAGTCGCCGAGCCGGAGATCCAGGCGTTTTACGACGGCCACAAGGAGATGATGGGCGGGGCCCCCTTCGAGCAGGTCCGGGAGCCGATCCGGGCCTTGCTGCTCGACCAGAAGCGCTCGACCGCGGTCGACGACCACATCCGCTCCGCCGGCAGCCGCCGCGAAATCCGGGTCAACGCCAAATGGTTCGCCGCGCAGTCGCGCCGGGCCCGGGACAACCCGGTCGACCGGGCCCGGATGTCCGGCAAGCCCACGCTGGTCGAGTTCGGCGCGACGGGGTGCGTGCCTTGCGACATGATGCAGCCCATCCTGGACAACCTGCGCCGGTCCTTCGGGGAACGGTTGAATGTCGTTTTCGTCCACGTGCAGCAAGAGCAGATCCTGGGCGCGCGCTTCGGCATCCGCAGCATCCCCGTCCAGGTCTTCTTCGACGCCAAGGGGGAGGAGGTCTTCCGGCACGAGGGGTTTTTCGCCGAAGCCGATGTGCGGCGGCAGCTCGGCCAAATGGGCGTTCAATAAGGGAGAGCCATGCTGGAGAACCTGTTTCTTGCCGTGAACGAGTGGATGGCCGGCGGCAGCCTCCTCGCCGCCGCGGGATGTTTCGCCTGGGGCATGATCAGCGTGCTGTTCAGCCCCTGCCACCTGGCCTCGATCCCGCTGATCGTCGCCTATGTCGGCGGCCAGCAAAAAGCTCTGGTGCCGCTTAAGGCCGCGGCCTACGCGGCCGCCTTCAGCGCGGGGCTTTTCATCACGATCGCCGTCATCGGTGCGATCTGCGCCCTGCTCGGCCGCATGCTGGGGGACATCGGCATCTGGTGGCAGAGCCTGATCGGCGCGCTGCTCGTCTGGGTCGCCCTCGGCATGCTGGGTGTGGAACAGTGCACCCTGTCGGGCAGCCTGCTCTACCGGCTCAACTTCAAGGGCATCTCCGGCGCGTTCGCCCTGGGGCTGGGATACGGCATCCTATCGGGCTCATGCACCTTCGGCTTCATCGCGCCGATCCTGGCCATCATCACCGTCCAGCAGCAGGTGGCGGCCGGGGTCCTCTTCATCCTGCTCTTCGCCGCGGGCCACTGCCTGCCGATCGCCGTCGCCGGCAGCTCCACGGCCGCCGTCCGCCGGCTGGTCGAAAACAGCGCCTGGCAGGGCGCCGGCTCCTGGTTCCGCAAGGCCGCGGGCGCGGTGATCTGCCTGCTGGGGCTTTACTTCATCATCAACCCGATCTGGGCGAGCTTCGCCGCGGCTTGATCCGCGGTCGCCGTCTTCAAGGAGATCCGCCTTGGCCGCCTCGGGAGGCACCGCAGCGAACCATCGGCACGACGGCGCAGGTTCCGTCTGCCGCCATCGACATGCACCCGCCGTCGATCGTCGGACCGGCACGCGCCGGCTGCCGGCCCGGGGCCTGAACCGGCTGATTCCCGCAGCACCGATCATCCCCGTCCCGCTGTTCGACACCGCCGCCTGCGGCGACGGGGGCCTTTTGTGCCAGCTGGCATGCGCCCACCCGGGGAACGCTCATGGCTGAAACACCGATCACCGGCGGCCGCGGACCCACTGGGCGGCGCTACGCCGCCCTCGCGGCCCGACTGATCCTCGCCGGCGTCTTCATCGCCGCGAGCGTCGACAAGATCGCCCACCCGGCGGCCTTCGCCAAGGACGTCCACAACTACCTGATCCTCCCGGATGCGCTGATCAACCTGACGGCCCTCGTGCTCCCCTGGTTCGAGCTCTTCCTCGGCCTCTGCCTGCTCGCCGGATTCTGGCTTCCCGGAGCGGTGGCCGGGGTGAACGGGCTGCTCGTCGTTTTTCTCGCGGCCTTCGCCTTCAACCTCGCCCGCGGCATCGACGTGAACTGCGGCTGTTTTGCAACCGGCGCCGGCGGCCCGGCGCTGTGGGCCGGCTGGTATCTCTTGCGCGATGCCGCCTTTCTCGCCCTCGCCCTCTTTTTGTGGTCATCCGTTTTCCGGAAGGCGCGATCCCGCCCGACAGCGGCCCGGGAAGCGGAGAAAAGCTAGCGTCAGGAGGAAAGCGCCCCCGCCATGAAAACAGGATCCTTTTTCGCCGGCGTGCTGTGGGTCGGCCTGATGCTCTCCCCGGTCTGCGCCGCGGGAGAAAGCGGCGCGCCCATGCTGGTCATCCCCAAGGCCCAGCACGACTTCGGCGCGGTCTTCGAAGGGGAGTCCGTGAAGCACGACTTCATCCTCCACAACCCGGGGGCTGCGGACCTGCGGATCGAGAAAATCAAGACCGGCTGAGGATGTACGGCGGCCTCGTCGACGAGGCTCATCCCCGCCGGCGGCGAGGGAAAAATATCGGTCGAGGTCCGGACCGCCGGGTACGGCGGCCGGGCGATCCGGGAGTCGGTCGTGATCCATACGAACGACTCCGCCCACGCGGTCGTGGAGCTTTTGGTCAGCGGGAAGGTGGAGCTCTTCGCGGAGATCCGGCCCCGGTCGCTGCGCCTGGCCGGCCCGGCCGGCCGAACGCTCAGCGCGGCGGCGGAGATCGTGCCGCGGCCCGACCAGCCGTTCACCATCCGCAGCGCGCGCACCTACAGCGGCCGCAATCTGCAGCTGAACCTGTCCGACAAGGTCCAGGACGGCCGGAAGGTCTACGCGCTGACGGTCACGGGCAGCTCCATGGGACCCGAGCGCTTCAACGATTTCATCATCCTGGAGACCGACAGCCGAATCCGCCCGACGCTCCAGATCCCGGTCTACGGGATCGTCACGCCGCCGGAGGCGAAGCCGGCGCAATGACAAAAGCGGCCATCGAGCCAGGCCGCTGACCGGCGGGGCGCTCGGGATCCAAGAGGGATGCCATGCTGCTGAGAACCTACACCCCGAAGGTTTTCCGGGCGGAGTGCAACCCGGGGTTCGAGTCGGTGCACTGCATCGCCGTGCTCGACCAAGACGTATCGGAGGCCCTGCCCTATTTGAACGCCGTGCTCGGGGGATTCGAATACCTGATAGACCCGCCGGCGGTCACTTTCCGCTCCCACGGCCGGTTGATCACGGTGGAGGGCCGCCGGATCGCGATCAACGCCCTGCGCGACGCGGCCGAGGCGATCAAGATCCTCGAGTGGCTCAAGCGTGAAATCAATCAGGCCTGGGAGCGGCGCGCCGAGATCGCCCCCAGCACGCAGGGGGCTCCCCGGCCCCAGGTGCTCGAAATCCTGAAGCGCCTTCCCCGCACCAACTGCCGGCGGTGCGGCGAGGCGACCTGCCTGGTCTTCGCGGCGCGGGCGGCCGAGGGGGTCAAGACGGCGGCGGACTGCCCGCCGCTCGACCCGCAAGGCCGCGGGCGGCTGGATGACTACCTGAGCCGATTCCAACTGGATGCGGGTTGACGGAGGAGCCTCTTTTGGAGTTGAAATCCAGGGCATTTCGTGCGATCTGGCAGCTGGCAGCGCTCGCGGCCCTCGCGGCCCTCGCGGCCCTCGCGGTGAACGCGCTGCGTTCGGATCGGCTCCCGCTGATCGGCGACTACTCGCCCGCGGCGCGCATGACGACCGCCTCCGGCGAACGGATCGACATCAGCCTCGCGGAGGCCGAAAAGCTTTATTATACCCGCGCCGCGGTATTTCTGGACGCGCGCCCGGCGGAGGATTATGCCCGCGGGCATATCCAGGGCGCCCGCAGCCTTCCCTGGCACGAGGCGGACCGGAAGTTCCTCGAAGTCACCGGGGACCTCGACCTCGCGGCGCCGATCATCACCTACTGCGACGGGGAGACCTGCGAGCTCAGCCATGACCTCGCCCTGTTCCTGCGCGACGCGGGCTTCGAAAACGTCCGCGTGCTCGTGAACGGCTGGACGGTATGGCGCGCGGCCGGGCTTCCGACCGAAGCGGGCGCGGCCGCGGCCGCGCGGTAACATGGCGGGGGGCGGCACGGTCCCCGCGCGAGGAAACGAACCGGGAGGCAATGCGCATGCGGTGGAGTTCATTTATCGCCGGGATCGCGGCGGGGGCCCTGATGCTCGCCGGCCCGGGCGGGCCGGCGGCGGCCGGCTGCCCCTCCGAGAAGCGCGTCGCGGAGATCATTGCGCGGTTCGAGGCCCCGGACCGGCGTCTGCTCCTGCTCCGGCCGACCGCTTTCCCCGGCCTGTGCGAGGCCCACGTCCAGCTGAACGGCAGGACCCACATCTTCTACACCGGGCCGGGCGGCGAGTACTTCCTCATGGGCCAGCTCTACGACGCCGCCTCCGGCCGCAACCTGACCCGCGAGACCCTCGAGGCCGTGACGCTCTTCAGCCCCGAGGAGATGGCCCGCCTCGAAGAAATAAGCGCCTTCGGCATCGGCCGGGCGGGCCCGGTCCTGTTCTACGTCACCGACCCGCAGTGCCCCTACTGCAAAAAGGGCTACGCGGACCTGCAGCGGATGGCCGACGCCGGCGAAATCCAGGTGCGCTTTCTCCTCTATCCGCTCGACTCCCACAAGGGGGCGCGCGAGCAGTCGATCGCCGTCATCTGCGACGGCAAGGGGCTGGCCGAGTTCGAAAACGGCTACCGCTCCGAGAACCTCTGCGCCGAGGGCCAGCGCCGCATCGACGCGACCCGCGAGCTGCTCTCCCGCAAAAACGTGAGCGGGACCCCGGCCTACATCTTCCCCGACCGGCGGTTCCACTCGGGCCTGATGGACGCCGAGGAGCTGCGCCGCCGCCTGGGGCTGAAGCCGGCCGCCCCGGCGGCGAAACCCTCCGGCAAGAAATCCCCTTGAGGACGGCGGCCGCCGGCGGCGCCGTGTTAGTTTTTCGTTAGCCGCCGCCGCGGCCATTGCCCCCCGCCGGCGGGGATGCTATCGTTTTTCCGTTGTCCGCTCGCTCGCATCGCTTGCCAACGGAGGGTTCCCCGCCATGCCCCGCGCCCGGGTGCTTTTCATCTGCCGGCACAACAGCGGCCGCAGCCAGATCGCCGAAGCCTACCTCCGGAAGTTCGCCGGAGACCGGATCGCCGTCGAGAGCGCCGGGTTCGAGCCGGCGCCGGCCGTAAACCCCCTGGTCGTCGCCGTCATGCAGGAGGAGGGCATCGACCTCTCCTCCAAGCGGCCCCAGTCCGTCTTCGAGCTCTTCAAGCAGGGAAGGCTCTACGACCACGTCATCACCGTCTGCGGCGAGAGCGAGCCGGAGTGCCCCGTTTTCCCGGGCATCACCCGCCGCTGGCACATCCCCTTCCCCGACCCGGCCGCGGTCGAGGGATCGGCGGAAGAGCGGCTTGCCCAGGTCCGGGGCATCCGGGACGCCATCCGCGAGATCATTTTGAACCCGCCGGAGGGCGAGTTCGACTTCCGCAAGATCGCCTGAGCCCCCGGCCGCCAAGTCTTCCGCCCGCCGGCGGCCGCAGTCGGGAGCATGCCCCGCCCGCTTGACGCGCAAGCTCCCTGCTGCTATATTTCGCCACATAACGAAATGGAGACCCCGGGATGGAAACGGCGCTCACCATCATGCGCGCGCTCGCGGACGAAAGCCGGGTCCGGGCCCTGATGGCGCTCGAAGGGCGCGAGCTCTGCGTCTGCCAGATCATCGAGCTGCTGGCGCTCGCCCCCTCCACGGTCTCCAAGCACATGACGATCCTCCGGCAGGCCGGCCTGGTGCAGGGGCAAAAGCGCGGCCGCTGGATGCACTACCGCCAGGCCGGGGCCCAGGCGCCGCCGGCGGTAGCGGCCGCACTCGCCTGGCTGCGCGCCGGCACGGCGCAATCCCGGATCCTCCGGGAGGACCGCAAGCGGCTGGCGGCCATCCTGAAAGTCGACCGCGAGCGGCTCTGCCGCCGGCAGAGCGGCCGGAAGCCGTCCGCTGCCACGATCCCAACCTGGAGGTGAAACCATGCCGCCGAACGCCGCGACCGCATCCCCGCTCGCCGCAAGCCCGCCGCAGAAAGGGCTCAGCGCCTTCGAACGCTACCTGTCGGTATGGGTGCTGCTCTGCATCGTGGCGGGCATCATCCTCGGCAAGACCGCCCCCGGCATCGCCGCCTACCTCGACGGGCTGGCGATCTACGTGAATGAAGCGCCGGTCGTGTCGATCCCGATCGCCATCTGCCTCTTCTTCATGATGTACCCCATCATGGTGAAGATCGACTTCGCCGAGGTGATCAAGGCCGGCAAAAGCGGCAAGCCCGTGCTGCTCACCCTCTTCGTGAACTGGGCCATCAAGCCGTTCACCATGTACGGCATCGCGATCTTCTTTTTGGGGACCCTTTTCTATGGCCTGATCGGCCCCGAGGCGAAAGACCTCGTCAAGATGCCGTTCGGGCTCGATCTGCCGGTGGGCGCCGAGCACGGGGCGGGGAAAGTGGTGCTCGCCGCCGGGGGGAAGATGCTGGAGGTGCCCCTGTGGCGGAGCTACCTCGCGGGCTGCATCCTGCTCGGGATCGCCCCCTGCACGGCCATGGTGCTCGTTTGGGGCTATCTCGCCAAGGGCAACGACGGGCTGACGCTCGTGATGGTGGCCATCAACTCGCTCACCATGCTCGTGCTCTACGGCGCGCTGGGAGGCTACCTTCTCGGCGTCGGGAGGCTGCCGGTCCCCTGGCAGGCCCTGCTGCTTTCGATCGCCATCTACGTCGCGCTGCCGCTCGTCGCGGGCTACCTCTCGCGGCGGTGGATCATCGGCGCGAAGGGCGAGGCCTGGTTCAAGGAGAAGTTCCTCCATGTGCTCACCCCGGTCACCATCATCGCGCTCTTGATCACGCTCGTTCTCCTCTTCAGCTTCAAGGGGGAGGTGATCGTCGCCAACCCGCTCACCATCCTGTGGATCGCGATCCCGCTCTTCATCCAGACGAACCTCATCTTCTGGCTCGCCTATGGGCTCGCGCGGGTGCTGAAGCTCGAATACCGGGACGCCGCGCCGGCAGCCATGATCGGCGCCTCCAACCACTTCGAGGTGGCGATCGCGACCGCGACCATGCTCTTCGGGCTCTCCTCGGGCGCGGCGCTCGCGACGGTCGTCGGAGTCCTGATCGAGGTCCCGGTCATGCTCATGCTGGTCAAGATCTGCCTGAAGACCCCGCATTGGTTCGGGCGCCCCGCGGGGAAAGCGGCATGAAGCGCACCCCGCGAAGCGCCCCGGGCCGCTGAGTCCATGAGCCGGGACACCGCCGCCGACCCCGAGCGGATCGCGCGCAAGATCGTCATGGACTGCGCCGACTGCGACTGCTGCCGGCCCATCCTGGACGAGGCCTGCCTCTTTTTCCCGGAGCTCTACCGGCTCTACGACCGGGAGGCGGAGACCGGGGCCAAGCCCACGGCGGCGGAGCTCCGGGCGCTCGTCGAGCGGTGCAATTTCTGCGCGCTCTGCCCCTGCCCCAACATCCGCGCGGATATCATCCGCGCGAAAACCGCCTTCGTCGACCGCGACGGGCTCCCCTCCGGGGTGCGGGCCCTGACGGATGTCGCGCGCATCGGCCGGGTCTGCGGCGCGCTGCCGGCGGTGACCAACCGCCTGCTCGGCTCCCGGACAGCCGGCGGCTTGATCCGCCGGTCGCTCGACATCCACCCCGAGCGCCGCCTGCCCCGCTTCCCGCCGGAGAGCTTTCCGGCCTGGGCGCGCCGACGCGGCCTGAACCGCCGCCCCGCGGCCGGCGGCGGCCGCCGCGCGGTCTACTTCGCCGGCTGCACGGCGAGCTTCATCTTCCCCGAGGTCGCCCGGGCCGCGGTGGAGCTGCTCGAGGTCTCCGGGGTCGCGGTCTTCTGCCCGGAGCTCGGCTGCTGCGGCATGCCGAGCTTCCTCGAAGGGGACCGCGGGCTCACCATGCGATCGGCCGCCCGCAACCTCCCGCTCCTCGCCGGCCTGGCGCGGGAGGGCTTCGACATCCTCTGCTCCTGCCCGACCTGCAGCTTCATGCTGCGGGGGCTGCTGCCCGAAGGCGCCCACTACGCGGAGGCCTACCAGCGCGCCGCCGGGGCCGAGCCCGGGGCCATCCTCGTGCCGGCGCGGGCGAAGCCCGGGGAGGCGGGAGCGAAGCGCCCGGTGGAGCGCTACGACCGGACCATATACGGGAAGATCATGCGCGACGACGGCTACTTCTCGGCCCTCGACCCCCTGATGCGGGTCGCGCTGGCCGAGCGGACCTTCGACGCCGGGGAGTACCTGCGCGCGCTCTGGCAGGCCGGAGGCCCGCGGCCCGCCTTCGGCGAGATCCGCTCGCGGGCCCTCTATTTCCCGCCCTGCCACCAACGCGAGCAGGAGTTCGGGCAGCCTTACCTCGCGCTGCTCGCCGCGGTGCCGGGGCTGGCGATCGAACCGCTCACGGGGAGCCTCGACTGCTGCGGGCTGGCCGGGGTCATGGGCTTCAAGCGCTCCTTCCACGAGGCCTCCCTGCGTTTGGGAAGCCGGTTGATGGACCGGGTCCGCGCGCTTGCGCCGGAGCTCCTCGTGACCGATTGCCTGAGCTGCCGGCTGCAGTTCAACCAGGCGCTTGAGGCCGCGGTGCGCCACCCGCTCGAAATTCTGGCGGAGTCCATGCGCCGGGCGGACGCCGGCGCGGCAGGGGTCACTGGACGACTAGAATCGAGATCTCCTTCGCGTGGTTGAAGACCTTCTGCGAAACGCTGCCGAGAAAAAAACCCTTGACCGTGGAGAGCCCCCGGCGGCCGAGGACGAGGAGATCGTAGCCGTTGCGGGACTCCGCGACGATGTCGAGCGCGATGTCGGTCTCCATCCGTTTCAGACGCGTCGCGACCCGCTCGGGCGCAAACCCCGCCTCGAGGAGCCGCTTGCGGCCGGCGTCGAGCGCGGCGGTGAGCAGCGCCTCCTTCTGGGCGTCGACTTCGCGGCAGTAGTCCGGGTGATGGGCCGCGAGGTAGCCCTTGAGCGCGCCGGTGTCCATCTCGCAGAGCAGGTCCGCCGGGCGCATGACGGCGAAGAGGGTCACCCGGCATGCGGTGGAGAGGGATCGGGCGACGAAGTCGACGGCCTCCATGGCGCGCGCGGACTCGTCCATCGCCACCAACACGTTCTTCGGCATGCGGCCTCCTTGGGCGGGGAAGCGGCGGCCGCAGGGGGCCGCCTTGCGGCATGGGTCGTTTCGGTCTTATGGTATGAAGCAATCGGGAAATTGCAACCGCGGCCGCGCCGGGGGTGGTTCGCCGCCCCTAGCGGCCGCATGTGGAGCGTTTCATGGAATTGAAGCCGATGGCCGAGTTCACCAGCTGCTGCCGGCCCGCCGCCACGATCCCCGCCGCGTCCCAGGAGCGGCCGATCACGCCGATCGAGATCGGCGTCCTCGGCGCCGGCCTCGCGGCCTGGTGGGCGGTCTACTCGATCCTGCCCGCGGCCGCCCGCTTTCTCACCTACGATCTGCTCGGCCTGCCGGAAGGCGCGCATCTTTCCGCGGCGGTCGCCTTCTTCATCTACGATACGCCCAAGGTGCTGATGCTGCTCGCCCTCATCGTTTTCGGGGTCGGGATCGTCAACACCTTCTTCACCCCCGAGCGCACGCGGCGCCTGCTCGCCGGCCGGCGCGAGAGCCTCGGCAACGCCATGGCCGCCGGCCTGGGGGTGGTGACGCCCTTCTGCTCCTGCTCGGCCATCCCGCTCTTCATCGGGTTCGTGACCGCCGGCATCCCGCTCGGGGTCACCTTCTCGTTTCTGATCGCGGCCCCCATGGTGAACGAGGTCGCCCTCGTGCTGCTCTTCGGCCTCCTCGGCTGGAAGGTGGCGGCGATCTACCTGACGACGGGGCTGGCGATCGCAATCGCCGCCGGCTGGACCATCGGCCGCCTGCGGATGGAGCGGCACGTCGCCGACTGGGTGAACGCGATGCGCGGCGGGCAGGCGGAGCCCGACTTCGAGCGGCTCACCTGGCGCGGCCGGCTCCGCGCGGGGCGCGACCATGTCCGGGAGATCGTCGGCAAGGTGTGGAAGTGGATCGTCCTCGGGATCGCGGTCGGCGCCGTGATCCACGGCTACGTGCCCGAGGGGGCGCTCGCCGCGGTCATGGGCAAGGGCGCCTGGTGGTCGGTCCCGATCGCGGTGCTGATCGGGATCCCCATGTACTCGAACGCTTCGGGCATGATCCCGGTCGTCCAGGCGCTCCTCGGCAAGGGGGCGGCGCTCGGCACCGTGCTCGCCTTCATGATGAGCGTCATCGCCCTTTCGCTGCCGGAGATTCTCATCCTGCGCCAGGTGCTCAAAGTCCGCTTGATCGCGGTCTTTGTCGGCGTGGTCGGCTTGGGGATTCTCAGCGTGGGGTACCTGTTCAACCTGATCATCTAAGAGGGCAGCGGCGGCCCCGCGGATGCGCCGGGAAGAGCCCCGGCCGACCGAGATCCGGATCGCCACGCCGGCGGAGACGCCACCGGCTCTCGAAGCCGCCGGATGGCCGGAGGACCTGCGCCGGCCGAACCGTGAGCCCCGGGGCAGGGGCGGTCGATTTTTCGCCGGCCGGCCCGGACAGGCACGCTCCCCTGCGGGCCGCCCGGGCTGAGCCTAAGGCGCCGCGGACCGCGCCGGCCGGGCGTGCGCGCGCCCAGCGGGCCGCCGGGGCCCCCGTCTCGGCCGAAGAGCTTGACGGGGATGATCGGCAAGGCGCTGGGAGGCGCTGAAAAGCTCAAGCGGGGCGGCTCGTTAAGTCGCGTGAATCGTTGGCATCCATTCGGAGGCGAGGTGACAGATGGACCCCTTCCATGTATTCCCCGAAAAAGCCGTCACCGGAACCGGGCCGGTGGCCAAGGCCTTCATGGACCTCGGCATATCATCGTTCCAAGCGGCCTGCCGCTGGGTCCACGAGCTGCCCTACGGCTACAACTCCGACCGCGACGATCTGATGATCCTGTTCAAAGAGCGCATGGGCACCTGCACGACCAAGCACGCGGTGATCGCCACCCTCGCGCAGGAGCTGGGGCTGCCCGTCGGCAAGCGCGTCGGCATCTACGCCATGACCGAGGAGATCGTCACGGGGACGGATGAAATCCTGCGCGCGCACGGCCTGCCCTACCTGCCGATGATTCACTGTTTTTTGGAAAGCGGGGGCCTGCGGGTGGACCTGACCGAGGGCAACCGCAACGGCAAGAACCGGCCGATCGATCGCTTCCTGCACACCGAACCGGTCATCCCCAACATCCCGGCCAGGGAGGAATACCGGCTCTACCGCCGGGCGCTCAGCGCGGACATCCTGAAGCGGCCGGAGTTCAACGGCATCGACATCCAGCGCGTCCTTAAGGCCCGGGAGCTGGGGTTGAAGCTGTTGAAGGACAACCTCGGCCGATAGATTCCCTCGGCGGGGAGCCGGCCGCGGGGCGGGGGCGCCCGTCCGCCCGCCGCCGGTCATCGGCTCGGGGCGAACACCGCGCCATCCCGGCAGCACCAAAAAAGGGCTTGACGGCCGATTAGTTGTATAATACAATTGTTGTCAATGTCATCTAAAAGCACCGGTCATCGAACCGCGGTCCGGAAATTCCGCGAAACCCTGCGGCGCTTCGAGCGGCTGATCGAGGGGCGGCTCAGGGCATCCGCCGGCTGCTGCGGCGTGAGCTTGGCGCAGTGCCATGCGCTGCTCGAGATCGAGGCCCTCGGCCGGCCGGCGTTGAACGAGCTCGCCCAGTCGCTGGAATTGGACAAAAGCACGCTCAGCCGCACCGTCGAGGGGCTGGTCCGTCTGGGCCTGGTGGCGAGGGCGGCCCATGCCGCGGACCGCCGCAGCGTGTCGCTCTCGCTGACCGAAAAAGGGAGGCAGACCTGCGCGCGCATCAACCGGGAGAACGATGCGCTCTTCACGCGGGTGCTCGCGCGCGCCGAGCGCACCGGCGGCGGGCCGGCGGCCGCCGGCTTTCGGACGCTCGTCGATTCGATGGCCGCTGAAATGCAAGCCGCCGGGGCGGCCGGCTTCCATCCGGCGCCGCCGAAAGGAAAGCGAAAATGACCGTTTCGATCGCCGCGCGTTGTGAAGCCCATTTCGCCTCCGGCCTCTACTGCGCCGAAAGCGTGCTTCTGGCGGTGGCCGAAGCCCATGGGCTGGCGCACCCGATGATCCCCCGGATCGCCACCGGCTTCTGCGGCGGGGTGTCCCGAACCTCGGGAATGTGCGGCGCGCTCGCCGGCGGCATCATGGCCCTCGGGCTGCTGACCGGCCGCTCGCGGCCGCAGGAGTCCAAGGATCTGTGCTATGCCCTGTCGCACCACCTGGTCGGCCGCTTTCGCGAGCGGTTCGGCGCCACCCAGTGCACCGAGCTTTTGGGCTGCGACATTTCCACCGCCGCGGGCGTGCGCGCCTTCGTTGCGGGCGGTTTGGACCAGAAAATCTGTGCGCCCCTGACCCGGGAGGCGGGACGGCTGGTCGAGGAGGTTTTCGCCGCGCGCGCCGGCATCCGCCATCCATTGCTGTAACATGGGCATCTACCGCCATCCGCCCGAATCCGAGGTCCGGCGCCTGCTCGCCGACTCCGGCTTGACGACGGCCGACATCACCGACCGCCTGCTGCCGCATTTTTTTGGCTGCGGCCCCCGGAGCGCGATGTCAGGCGTGGTCGGCATCGAACCTTGCGGGGAGGCCGCCCTGCTGCGCTCGCTGGCGGTGGCGCCGTCCCATCGCCGCGCCGGCCTCGGCTCCCGGCTGGTGGCGCACGCGGAGCACTACGCCGCCGGTCGGGGGGCGCGATCGCTCTACCTGTTGACCATCACCGCCGAGGAGTTCTTCCGCCGGCGCGGCTATCGGCGCATCGACCGGGCCGACGCTCCGCCGGCGATAACGGCCACCCGCGAATTTTCCGACTTATGCCCGTCGCGCGCCGTCCTGATGGTCAAGCCGCTGGCCGGCTGAACCCGGAAGGGGGCCGGGGAAGCGGGAAGCGCCCCGGTCAACTTCGGAGGCGCCCGCCCGCATCCGGCTTGACGGCGGCGATGTTGACGCTCAAGACCGAGCGCGCGGTCTCCTCGATCTCCTCGGCCGAAAGCCGCGACTCCTCGATGATCCGCCGCACCACGGGGTCGTTGACCATCGCCGCGGCGTAGAAGGTCTCCTCGCTGACGATCCGCGGCTCCGCAAAGCCCGCCGCGCGCAGCATCGCGAGGTAGTCCGTCTTCAGGCTCGCGCCGGCGACGCACCCGAGATAGGCCGCCGCCGAGGCCGCCAGGGCGGGCGGCAGGGGCTTGAGCAGCACCACGTCGGCGATCGAGAGGGTCCCGCCCGGCTTGAGCACCCGGAAGGCCTCGGCGAAGACCTTGGGCTTCTCCGGGGAGAGGTTGATCACGCAGTTCGAGAGGATCACGTCCACCGAGGCGTCCGCGACCGGGAGCTTTTCGATCTCGCCCAGGCGGAACTCGACGTTTCCGTAGCCGCCCTTCGCGGCGTTCTCGCGCGCCTTGGCGACCATCTCGGGGGTCATGTCCACCCCGATCACCCGCCCGCGCTCCCCGACCGCCCGCGCGGCGAGGAAGCTGTCGAACCCCGCCCCGGAGCCCAAGTCGAGCACCACCTGGCCCTCCTTGAGCCCGGCAAGCGCCACCGGGTTGCCGCACCCCAGCCCGAGATTCGCCCCTTCCGGGACCTGCGCCATCTCCTCCCGGCTGTAGCCGATCACCTCGCCGATCGACTGGACGGAAGCCCCGGCCCCGCAGCAGGACGACAACGACCCGCAGCAGGAGGTGCTCTCGCGGGCCACCCGGCCATACCCCTCTCGCACCTTGCTCTTGATCTCTTCTTTTTCCATTTCCATTTCCAGTTCTCCCCGCATCCGGAGCGGACCCGGATGGATCAGGGGGCCATGATGTCATGCATCAAGGGCCCCAGCATTCCTTTCACCATGCCGGCGAGCGCCTCGGCCTTGAGCATGGTGATGCAGCACAGCGCCCCGTCCTTCTCCCAGCCGACGAGCACGAGCTTGTCCCCCGGACGGATCCCCGCCTTGTCGCGGACGCTTTTCGGGAGCACCATCTGCCCCTTGTCGTCCACGGCGACCACCGCCTCCACCTGGCAGCAGCTCATCGCCCCGCCCGCAAAACAGGACATCCCGGGCGCCTGCTCCTTCTTGCGTGCCATGCCCGCCTCCTTCGTTTATGATTAAGCATAATATTCAGAATTTTCTGATTGTCAAGAAAAAAAAGAAAAACAGCCTATCTTCTGACGGCGGCGAGCGAAAAAAGCCCGAAGAGGCCGAAGGGCAGGCCGGGGCGGAGCGCCTGGAGGGCGAACCCCTGGCGGTCGAGGCCGTCGAGGAGCTCCGGCCGCGAGAACATCGCGGCGTAGGGGTGGGCGAGGAGCGGCCGCAGCCAGCGGCCGGGGGCGGCGCG
This sequence comes from uncultured Desulfatibacillum sp., assembly GCA_964573635.1. Classification (GTDB taxonomy): domain Bacteria; phylum Desulfobacterota; class Desulfobacteria; order Desulfobacterales; family SpSt-501; genus SpSt-501. The sequence continues at coordinate 46,082 of CAZNKG010000015.1, forward strand.
GAAGAATTCGATCGAAATCTCCTCCAGGAAGAGCATCCCGCCGGGGACGAGCACGCGGTTAAGCTCGGCGAGGCACCCCCGCCAGTCGGCCATGTGGTGGAGCGCCCCGAAGTCGAAGACGGCGTCGAAGGCCGCCGCGGGGAAGCCGAGGCAGCCGGCGTCCATGACGGCGAAGCCGATGCCGGCGCCGCGGCTGCGCCTGGCGGCGCGGCGGATCATGGCCGGGTCGAGGTCGACGGCGGCGAGCCGGCGGGGGGCGAAGTGCTCCCGGATGAGGCGCGCGCCGTGGGCGCTGCCGCAGCCGATCTCGAGGGCGCTTGCGATCGGCCGCCGGGGGCTGAGCGCGCGCAGCACCCGGATCTCGAAGCGCTGCTGGACCGCGCGGCGCAGGGGGTTGTTCATCAGGAGGAACTCGAGCCGGTTGAGCTTCATGGCGTGCAGCCCTCCCCGCGGCCCCTCCGCCCCGGGGCGTCGCCCGATGCGCACCGGCTCAGAGGCTCACCACCTTGTCGGCGAGCTGCATCGCGGTGACGATGTCGAGCATGTTGGTGGTCTCGCCCACCTGCTTCTTGTCGAGCAGGTTGAAGTGGTTGAGACAGGTCCCGCAGACGAGGATCTTGGTCCCGTCCCTCTCGTAGCTCTTCAAGTCCGGCAGGAGCTCCGAGCCTTCGACGGCGAGCTTCACCCCGTTGTTCACGAAGACGAGCCTCCAGAGCTCCGGCCCCATCTCCTTGAGGGTGCGCACGAAGCTCGCCATGAGCTTGAGCCCGAGCGCATCGTCGCCATAGCCCAGGCGGTCGGTCGCGCACAGGACGAGGATCTTCTTCGCCGTGGCCGCGGGCCCCGGGGCCGGGGAGGCTTCGGACGCCGGCATGGTTCCTCCCCCCGCCCCGCAGCGTCCGACCACGACGAAGTCGCCGCCCTGGGTTTCGAGGGTCGTCTGGAACCCCTGGGACTCGAGAAAGCGCTGCACGTTCTGCTGCGAGCCGGGATTGTCCAGGATCACGCGCACGGCGGCCGGCTTCTCCGCCTGCAGGGTCGAACGGGTCTGGAGCACCGGCGCGGGGCAGGCCAGGCCGCGTGCATCGATCTCCTTCATCGCGGAACCTCTCTCATGCTGGAGTTGATGTCAGGTCAGGCGGATGCGTTCCTCGGGACCCGGGACCACCTCGCCGATGACCGCCGCCGCGGCGAGGCCGGCCTCGTGGAGCGCCGCGAGAAGCGCGGCGCAGTCCCTGGCGGCGACACTGATCAGCAGGCCGCCCGAGGTCTGCGGGTCGTAGAAGAGGTCGAGCCGCGCCCGCTCGATCCCCGGACCGGCGGCGATCATCGCCTCCCGGAATTCCCGGTTCTTGTGGGCGCCGCCGGGGATGAGCCCCATGGCGGCGAAATCGAGCGCCTCGGGGATCACGGGGATCTCGCCCGTGGCGAGCGCGACCGAGGCGCCCGAGCCCGATACCATCTCGGCCAGGTGGCCGAGCAGGCCGAAGCCGGTCACGTCGGTGCAGGCGTTCACCGCGAAGCGCGCCATCGCCTCGGCCGCCGGCCGGTTGAGCGCCGCCATGAGGCGCGTGACGCGCTCGGTGAGCTCCGCGGAGGCGAGCCCCGCCTTGACGGCCGTGGTGACAATCCCGCTGCCCAGGGGCTTGGTCAGGATCAGGCGGTCTCCGTGCCGCAGGTTGCGTTTGACGAGCACGCGCGCCGGGTGCACGAACCCCGTGACCGCAAGCCCGTATTTGAGCTCCTTGTCCTCGACGCTGTGCCCGCCGACCAGGACCACTCCGGCCTCGGTCATCTTGTCGATCCCGCCCTGGATGATGCGCCGCAGGATGGAGAGGTCGAGCTCCTTCGCTGGGAAGGCGACGAGGTTCATGGCCGTCTTGGGGATCCCGCCCATGGCGTAGACGTCGCTCAGCGCGTTGGCGGCCGCGATCTGGCCGAACCAGTAGGGGTCGTCCACAACGGGGGTGAAGAAATCCACGGTCTGAATCAGGGCGAGATCCGCGGAGATCCGGTACACCCCGGCGTCGTCCGCCCGGTCGAGCCCCACGATCAAGTTTTCGTCGGTCGGAAATACTATCCCGCAGAGCGCCCGCTCCAGGTCGCCCGGACCCAGTTTGGAGGCTCAACCGGCGCCGGCGACGGTCGCCGTCAGGCGGATTTCGTCAAGTTGGTTCATCGGAGGGGCTCCCTCTCTGCTCCCCGGCGCTGTCGCGCGGCGGGCGGCGCGGGCGCCTTAAGGCGTCAACGCCCGACCGCCCAGCTCAGCGGCCCTCTATGGGCCTCCCTTAGCACAGCTCGATCCGCGGCGGCAATCGGATCCGGCCGCCCGCCCCGCCGCAGAGACGCGGCCCGTAATTTGAAAATCTAGCGATGCCCGCGGCGCTTGTCCAGCGGCCCTCGCCTCCGTTTAGGTCCCCCGCTTCAACCTGCGGGACCCGCGGAAGCCAGCAGCGCGGCGCCCAGCGCGCCGGTCATCTGGGGGTCCTCCGCCGTCAGGACCGGCTGCTGGAGAATCTCGGCGAGCAGCCGGCGCATGCAGCGGTTCTTGGCGACGCCGCCCGAGAAGACCACCGGGCCGCCGGCGGCGACCCGCCGCAGCATCCCGGCCGCCCGCCGGACGACCGACTTGTGCAGCCCGAGCGCGATGTTGCGCCGGTCCTCGCCGCGGGCGACGAGCGAGGTCACCTCGGATTCGGCGAAGACCGTGCACATGCTGTTGATCTGGATGTCCTTCTCCGCCTGGAGCGCCTCGGCGGCGAACTGCTCGAGATCGAACCCGAGGGAGCGCGCCATGATTTCGAGGAACTTTCCGGTGCCGGCCGCGCAGCGGTCGTTCATCTCGAACTTGACCACCCGGCCCTCCGCGTTCATGGCGATCGCCTTGCTGTCCTGGCCGCCGATGTCGAGCACCGTCGCGGCCTCCGGGAAGAAGTGGCGCGCGCCGGCGGCGTGCGCCTTGATCTCGGTCACGGTCGGGGCGTCGCAGTCGACCTCGAACTGGCCGCGGCCGTAACCCGTGGCGAGGATCCGGTCGTAGGCCACGCCGTCGAGCAGCGTGCGGGCCGCGGCCATGGGGTCGTAGCCCGTGTCCGCCTGGCGGTGCATCACGACCGCGCCGTTTTCGACCACCACCAGTTTGACGGAGCGGGAGCCGATATCGATTCCAGCCGAGCGCATCGCGCCCCCCCTCGGTCTCACGCCCGCTCGAGCCGCCGGACGCGGCTGGTTTTCGGGTTGAGCTCCTTCCGCAGGCGGCGCTTCAGCAGGAGGCGGTTCAGAAAGGTGATGGGCGACCGCGCCACCTTCAGGTTTCCGTTCAACGCCGCCTCGGGCCGGTACAGGAGATCGGCGATGTGGATCGTGGGCGACACCCGGTTCAGAAACCCGGTGCAGCCGGCGCAGTAGGCGACCATCGGCCGGCCCTGCGCCTCGCGCTTGCGGATCGCCCCCCATGCCTTGGCGAATTCGGGCTTCACGAACCCCACCATGCCGCCCTCCCCGCAGCACACCGTGCGCCGGCCGCGGTGCTTCATTTCCGCGACCGTCAGCCCCATGCGGGAGAGCAGACCGCGGACGGCCTGGTGCACCGTGACCTCCTCGCGCAGGGCGCAGGCGTCATGGACGCCGACCTCTCTGCCGGCGTTGATGCGCTCCGGCTTGAAATCGTTCGCCTGGAAGAATTCGTAGACCGTCTGGACGGCGATCCCGTTGCCGTAGTGCTTGAACATCTTGAAGCAGTTCGGGCAGGCCACCAGCACCCGTTTGATCCCCTGCCCGCAGAGGTAGCCGGTCAGCTCCCCGAACACGGCATGGAAGTGCGCCTGGCGCCCCAGGTCATGGGAGGGCTTCGTGCAGCAGTCGAGCACGATCCCCAGCGCCGGGACGAGCTTTTGGAGGTCGGCGAACATGCGCCGCGTAACCTCCGGCCGGGTGCCCGGAAGGGCGCAGCCCGGAAAGAAGACCGTGTCGCAGCCCTCCGGCAGCCCATACCAGGAAAAAAGGGACGAGGTGCCGCGCTTCTCGTAGCCGAGAATCGCTCCGTAGGCGGATTCGTCGAAGTGCCCGCCGTCGACGTGCTCCCGGCGGATTTCCAAAAACAACCGGAAGGGGTCGAGCTTCTCGGGGCAGACGGCGCGGCACAGGCTGCAGAGACTGCATTCGTAGGCGATCGCCTGGTGCCGGGGCGATGAAAAGTCGAAACGCGTCGCTATCGCCTTGGGTGTGCCGTAGTGAGACAGAAACGCGCACGCCTGGGTGCAGGCCCCGCACTCCGTGCAGCGCTCGCGGATATCCTTCAAAATCGGCTCCAGGGCCGGCGGGGCTGGCCGGTCAACGGCCGCCGCGGGCTGAATCGCTTGCGATTCCCCGCGGAATCGACCTCGGAACCAGCGCAGCGCCCGCCGCGCCGCCAGAGGAAAGACGCCGATCAGGGCGAAGGAGATGATCAGCCCCGGCGAGAGGATTCCCGCCAGCGATTCGATCCGGCCGAGCTGGCTGCCGGCGTTGACGAAGACCGCCGTCCCCGGCAGCATGCCCAGCTGCGACACCCAGTAGAAGGTGGTCAGCCGGATGGGGGTGAGCCCCATCAACAGGTTGATGATGAAGAAAGGGATCACCGGGATCAGCCGCAGGGAAAACAGGTAAAAGGCGCCCTCCTCCCGGATGCCGGAGTTGACCCGCTTCAGCTTGTCCCCGAAGCGGCGCTGCACCCCATCGCGCAGGAGATAGCGCGACAGGGCGCAGGCGAGCGTTGCGCCGATCGAGCTGGCGAAGGAGACGATGATCGTCCCGGCGAGCGCGCCGAACAGCGCGCCCGCCGCCAGCCCCAGCACGGTGGCGCCCGGAAGATTGAGCGCCACCACCGGGATGTAGAGCGCCATGAAGCCGCCGATCACCGCGGCCGGCCGTGCGGCGAAATGCTCCTGCAGCCGCCCCCGCTGGGATTTCAGGGCATCGAGGGTCAGGTTCCGGTGCCAACCGGCTCCAAAAAAGACCCCGACGGCCGCCGCCACGGCGAGCAGCAGGATCAGGCGCTTTAGCTTTTGGCCGGTCATCGCCGCCTTCACCTTCTCACCGCTTAAGCGGCAGCTCTTTCATCGCCGCCCACTCATAGAAGGAGGCGTCGTAATTGCGGGCCTTGGGAAAGCCCGCCATGCGCATCACGAGCGCCATGTGGGCCGAGCGGATGCCGGCCGTGCAATAGGCCACGATCTCGTCCTCGGGCTTGAGCCCGGCGGCCTGGAACATCTGGGCGAGCTCGGCGGTGCTCTTGAGCGTGTGGTCCGGGTTGAACATCTCCTCGAAGGCGATGAGGACCGCCCCGGGGAGATGGCCGCCGCGGGCCTCTTGGTAGTCCGTCGCGCCGTCGAATTCCTTCTTGGTGCGCGAATCAACGATCTTGACGCGCCCCAACCCGGCGCGGACCCACTCCGTCGTGGCGGTCAGCCCCTCGTCGAGTGCGGCGACGGAAAGGGCCCCGCCCGCCGGGGAGGCCGCGGCCTTGTCGACCGCTCCGCCGGCCTTCTTCCAGGCGCCGAAGCCGCCGTCGAGGAGCTTGACCTCGCGCACGCCCGCCATGCGGGCCATCCAGGCGAAGCGCCCGTCCTCGCCCCACCCCGGGGGCTCGGCATAGACCACCACCGGTTGGCGGCCGTCGATGCCGAGCGCGCCGATCCGGGCCGCGAGCTCCTCCTTGGGGAGCAGCACCCCCCATCCGGGGTCGCCCGGTTTGCCCTGCATGGCCGCGAATTTCTGCCAGGGGGCGGAGGCCGCCCCGGGGATGTGCCCCTCCTTAAAGGCCTTCTCGGGCCGGGCGTCGATGACGACGACTTTGGAGAGATTCGCCTTGAGCCAGGCGGCATCAACGAACAAAGAGGCCTTGGCGGGGTCCATGCCGGCGGCGGCCGGCGACATCGGCGCCGCGCACACGCCGACCAGCAGAAAAATTCCCGCCAGGGCGATCGTCGGTTTTTGGATGTTGCGTTTCATGGGGGCAGCTCCCTATTTTTTTTCGGTTTCGTAAGGCCAGGCATCCATCCCCTTCTCGAGGATGAGCATCCGCTTGGGGTCGATCCCCTTCGACTTGTAGAAATCGAAGGTCTTCTTGGCGCCGCCGCCGCCGCGGGGGCAGAGGATGATCACGTCGTCCGGGGACGCCTGGATCTTCGGCAGCACCTTCGCCAGCCGCTCGCGCTGCTCGTCGGTGTCGACCGGGTAGGCGTTCGTTTCGATCGCGCCGGGGATATGCCCCTTGGCGAATTGCTCGACTGGGCAGATATCGAGCAGGATCATCGGCGATTTGGCCTGCAGCCGCTTTTGAAGATCGGCGGCGGAGATGTAATGGTAGCCGTCGGAGGAGGCGGCTAAGGAGCCGGCCGCCGCGGCGAGCGCCAGGGCGATGGTGAGGGCGGCGATCAGTCTTTGGACCATGATGAATTTCTCCTTTCAGGGGGTATTCGGGCTCTCATTTCAGCATTTCGACGAAGGCCTCGACGCGGGTCTTGAGCTGGCCCACGTCCTCCATGCTGTAGTCGGTCTCGATGCGCAGGGTGGGAATCTTTTTGTCTTCGAGCGCCTGGGCCACCGGGATCGCCTCCATGAGGTAGGGCGTGCAGAACTGCAGCCCGTAGTGGATCACCCCGTCGGCCTGGTAGGCGCGGACCATCTCCTCGATGTGGTTGAGCCGGTCGGGGTTGGGGGTGAAGATGGCGCAGTCGACCTGGAAGTAGCGCTCGACGATCGCCTCCATGAGCTCGTCGACCGTGCCGCCGGAGGCGTCCACGAGATGGCGCGTGCCGCGCTCGCCCACGCAGGACTCCTCGCCCACGATGACCGCCCCGCTGGTCTCGACGATCCAGGGGAGCTTCCAGTTGGGCACCGCCATGGGGCAGCCCGACATGAGAATGCGCGGGGTCCCGGCCGGGGCGACCCCCTGCTGCTTCGCGACCCGCTTCTCGAGCTCGTCGCAGATCTTGTTCACCGAGTCGGTGAAGCGCTGCGGGTTGTCGTAGAAGAAGACCTGGTTGGCGAGAAGCGCGTCCAGCCCCGAGATCGGCGCCGGATCGGCTGCGCGCAGCCGGGAGAGCCGGTGGATCGCCCGGCGCTTGGCGTTCACGGTCTCGATCGCCGCCTTGAGGCGGCCGGCGTCGATCGCGACCCCGGTCAGCTTTTCGACGGCCGCCTTGAAGCGCCGGTACTCGCCGCGCAGAAGCGCGCGCCCCGCCTCCGACTTCATCTGGGGGATGTCCATGACGTAGAGGTTGGCGACGAGCGGCCCGAGCGACTCGTAGGCCTTCTTCTTGCCGTCGCAGGTGTTCTCGCCGACGATCATGTCGGAGGCTTCGAGGTAGGGGCAGACCTTGCCCAGCTTGAAGCCGAAGGTGGACTTGATCAGCGCGCAGGTGTTGCGCGGCAGCACCTTCTCGACCTCCTCCATGGCGAAGTCCGCCCCGGCGCAGAGCCCCACCAAGGTCGCGTTGCCGGCGAGCACGATCTCCTCCGGCACGAAGACGCAGTAGGAGCCGATCACCTTGCGTCCGGCCTGCTTCTCGTCCAGCAGCTCCTTGATCCGCAGGCCGTGCACCTCGCTCATGACGAAGTCGAAGTAGCCCATGCCCTCCGGCCGATCCTTCTGGGCGAGATAGATGTTCTGGTAAAACTTGCCGAGAACGCCCAACAGCGCGTCGTGGGCGACGAGATCGAGCCCCAGGCTCTGCCACATGCTGCGATAGTCTTGGCTCATGGATTCCTCCTTTGGGGTGTCGGGGATTGGCGGCCCTCTCCACCGCCGGCTTCAAGGCCTAAAATCTCGCGGCAGATGAAAAAAAGGTCGGCGGCCCGCTCCCGCGCCGCTTCGGGCGCCGTCCCGCCGGGATGGGCGGCCGCGCGGTTTTCCTCCCGCAGCGCCTGAAACAACCGCGCGACCGCCAGCGGCGTGTTCAGGTCGGCGTCCATGGCCGCGCAGAAGGCGCGCCACAAGCCGCCCCGGCGCTCCGCCTTGCCGTTCGGCGCCACATACGCCGAGAGGAAGCGGGCGAGCCGTGCATAGGCGTTTTCGGCCTGCCGCAGCCCCTCCGCGCTGAATTCGAGCGGGTGCCGGTAGCGCTTGGAGAGCAGGAAGAGCCGCAGCGCGCCCGGCGGGCAGGCGGCGAGCGCCTCCTCCAGGTCGAGCGCGTTTCCGGTCGACTTCGCCATCTTCTCCCCGCGCCGGCAGACCAGTCCGTGGTGGAGCCAGGCCGCCGCCGGCGGTTTGCCGGAGAGGCTCTGCGACTGGGCGATCTCGTTTTCGTGGTGCGGAAAGAGGAGGTCGATCCCGCCGCCGTGGATGTCGAAGGTCTCGCCGAGCAGGGCGGTGCTCATGACGCTGCACTCGATATGCCACCCCGGGCGTCCCGGCCCCCAGGGGCTCGGCCAGGCGGGCTCATCCTCCCGGGCGGCCTTCCACAAGGCGAAGTCCGCCGGGTCGCGCTTTTTTCCGTTCCCCTCCGCCCCGCCGCCCTCCCCCGCCGGAGGCCCCGCGGCGGGGGTGCGCCCCGAGAGGCGGCCGTAGCCCGGAAAGGAGGCGACCGCGAAATAGACGTCGCCGCCGGAGGGGTAGGCGTGGCCCGACTGGATCAGGCGGGCGACGGCGTCGCGGATGGCGGCGATGAACTCGCTCGGCCGCGGCTCGCAGGCGGGCGGGCGGACCCCGAGCCGCTCGAGCGCCCGCCGATGGCGCGCGGCGTTGCGGTCGGCGAGCGCCCGGCAGTCGCACCCCTCGCGCCGGGCGGCGGCGATGATCTTGTCGTCGATGTCGGTCACGTTGCGCACGAGCGTCACGCCGAAGCCCTGGGCCTCGAGGTAGCGGCCGAGCACGTCGAAGAGCACCGCCGAGCGGGCGTGGCCGATGTGCGGGCCGCCGTCCACCGTCGGCCCGCAGAGGTAGATCCCCGCCCGGCCGGGCTTGAGCGGCGTAAAGGGCTCGCGCCGCCCCGTGAGGCTGTTGTGGAGCTCGAGGCTCACGGCGCCGCGCCCCCCCTCAGGTAGTGCCGGTCCTCGCGGCGCTGGGTGAAGCCGATCCGGTCGAGGTGGTCGAGGACATGGGTCCCGCCCCAGCGGCCGTAGCCCAGGATCTCCTTGCAGTCGCCCACGGTGACGAAGCCGCGGCCGGCGGCGGTGCGGGCCACCCGGGCCTTGATCTCCTCCAGGGCCTCGAGGGACAGGAACCGCTGGTCGTTCAGCCGCACGAGACGGTTCTGCGCGAAGAGATAGTTCAGCATCCGGCGGATCTCGTCCTTTGCGTGCCGCCGGCTGGTGAGCTTCCAGTAGGTGTCCGCGCTGAAGGGGGTCAAGCCGCTCTGGCGGGCGTAGGCGAGAAGCTCGGCGGCGAGCGCCTCGCGGTCGGCCCCGAGCGCCTTGTCGGCATCCGGCAGGTGGACCCCGCCGTGGCGGCCGACGATCCGCCCCTCCCGGCAGAGCTCGTCCACGGCCGCCTGGACCACGGCCGGGTCTGCCGGCGTCTCGAGCTCCGCACAGAGCTCGGCCAGGACCACGCTTTTTTTAAGCGGCTCGCGGCGGACGACCGCCTCGACGGCGGCCGGAATCCGCGCCTTGAGATCCGCCATCCAGGCGGCGCTGAGCGCCCCGCGGCCGCGAAGATAGACCCACTCTTTTTTCTGGACCCGGGAGCTGATCAGCGCCTCGAAGCGCGCCGGGGGGAGCCCCGTCCGCCGGGCGAGGTCCTTGGCGGAGAGCGGCCGGCCGGGGGAGGCGGCCGCCGCCGCCTCGAGGCAGCCCTCCGCGTCCCGGCGTTCGAGCGCCTTCAGGAAAGGCAGGACCGCCGCCGCCTTGACCGGGCGGAATTTCTCCCGGGTGAGGTCGAGCACCCGCCCGCCGGCGACGACCGTGTTGCGGTTGAGCGGGGTGATCACGAAGGGGTCCTGCGGCCGCAAGGCCGCCGGCTGGTCGAGCCGCAGCTGCGCGAGCCCCGCCTCGCCCGGGGCGAGGCTGGCGCCCTCCATGAGGACGATCCGCGCCCGGGCCATCGCCGTGCCGCTGTAGAAGCGGAAAGCCTGCCGGTCGCGGACCCCGCAGGAGGAGCGCGCGAGCACCCGCAGGGAGACGTTGAGAAAGGCCGCGGGCACGAACGCCCCGGGGGTCGCGAGCGCCATGCCGCGGGCGATCTCCTTGAGGCTCACCCGCGGCAGGTTGACCCCCACCCGCTCACCGGCGCAGGCCTCGTCGACCGCCGCCCCGTGGGACTCGAGCGAACGCGCGCGGCATGGCAGGCCGGCGGGCAAAAGCTCCAGCTCGTCTCCGGGGCGCAGCACCCCGGAGGAAACCGTCCCGCTCACGACCGTGCCGTGGCCGGGGAGGTTCCGCACCTGGTCGATCCAGAGGCGGAACGGCGGCTCGGGCTTGCGGGAGGGAAGGTCGGCCAGCGACTCCTCGAGGCCCCGGGCGATCTCGCCGGCGAGCCCGGGGTTCAATGCGCTGAAGCGGTAGAACGGGCAGCCCTCCATGACGGTGCCCTGAAGCAGCTCGCGCACCTCGAGCTCCGCGAGCCCGGCCGTGTCCTCGTCCACGAGATCGGTCTTGCTCAGCACCACGCAGCCCGCCGCGGCGTCGAAGAAGCTCAAGATGTCGAGATGCTCGCGGGTCTGGGGCATGACCCCGTCGTCGGCGGCGACCACCAGGACCCCGAGGTCCACGCGGTGCAGGCCCCGGATCGTGTTCTTCAGGAAGTCGGTGTGCCCCGGAACGTCGATGACGGCCGCCCGGCGGCCCGAGGGCAGCTCGAGGGGCGCCACCCCGGCCTCGATGGACATCCCGCGCCGCTTCTCCTCCGGCTTGCGGTCCGTGTCCACCCCGGTGAGGCAGCGCACGAGGGTCGTCTTGCCGTGGTCCACGTGGCCGGCGATTCCGATGATATGGCTGCCGCGCATGGCGCAACTCACCAATCGATCTGGAAGGGGCAAGGGGAATCGAACCTCCTCCTCGTGGGTGAGACGAGGCCGACGGTTTTGAAGACCGCGGGGTGCCCAGCACCATTGCCCCTGGGCAGGGCCCGCAGGCGCACCCAATAAGCCTGCGGAGCCCGTTAGTTTTTATTGGGGATCGGGTCGGGGCCGGGGGCGGCCCGCAGGGGGTGTCATCGGAGGGGAAGCGGAGCCGTCACCGCACCGACCGGATCATCGTCACGAATCTCCCGGAGACGCTCGGGAGGCTCGCTCAGGTATGGCCGATCTGCCGGTACATTGCGGGCTCCTGATGAAGATGGGGTGAAACCAAGGCCGCTGCGCACGGCCGAAAAAGACTGCGGCAATCAGCGACGATGGTTAGCGCAAACCGGGCGGGAGGGCAAATCGTTTGATTTAATAATTTTGATATGATCTATAGAAAGAATCTATTTATAATAGGTTCACCGCGTTCGCCTCACCCGCAAAGCGGCCGATGCCGGGCCACGCGCGGGAAAGGATCGGCCGTGAAGGCCCTTTATGCAGCCCGGAAAGGCTGGTATGCTCGATCAATGCCCTTTAACCGCTGAGAGCGCGACGCATCGCTCGGGAGGGACCATGGACGGCGAAAGATGGAAGCAACTCCCCGGCCTCCTGGAGGTCCTGGGGCTCGAGGAGGAGCCGCTCGGGCTCTTCTACACCGACACGGAGCCGGCCGAGGGGTTCGCCCCCAAGCCGATGGATCTTCCGACCCGCGAGAAGGAGCGCGCGAACGCGATCGACTGGAAGGCGGTCTTCGATAACTTCTCCTGCGCTCTCGGCCACATCTGGCGCGCGCGCCGCAAGCGCCGGGCGGCCTGGTTCTCCGCCGAGCGCTTCGGCTGCCCCGGGGCCTCCTTCTGGCTAGGGTTCAACAAGCCCCAGACGGAGGCCATCATCCACTACGTCTCGACCGGGATCCCGAACTTCACGGGAGGCGAGCACTACTGCTCCTCGCCGGATGCGCTGCGGCGGATCTTCGCCTACGTCGACCCGCGGCCGGCGCCCGCGCGCTTCTGCGTCGTCAAGCCCATCGGGGGCTTCGCCGCGGGCGAGGCGCCCGAGCTGGTGATCTTCTTCGCCCGGCCCGAGGCGCTCTGCGGGCTTCACCAGCTCGCGGCCTACGTCACCCACGACCCGCAGGTCGTGGCGAGCCCCTGGAGCGCGGCCTGCGGCAGCCTCGCCGCCTGGCCGCTGCACTACCTCGGCCGCGGCGCGAACCAGGCGGTCATCGGCGGCTGGGACCCCTCGGCGCGCAAGTTCTTCAAGACCGACGAGCTCTCCTTCACCGTGCCGGCGGCGATGTTCGCGCAGATGCTCGCCCGCTGGGAGGACTCCTTCCTCACGAAGGAGACCTGGCCGCTCGTGCGCAAAAAAATCGCCCGCAGCCGCGAGGCCTGGGGCGAATAGCCCCTAGGGCGATACCCGCGCGGCGCCGCTCACCCTCGGCGCCGCGGGCCGCCATCCCGGCCCGGCGCTGCGGCCAATTCCCATTTGGGCTCCACGGGGTGGGAGGCGATGATTCCGGCCAGGCAGGTGAGCAGCGCCCCGGCACCGGTCAGAAAATCCAGGCTCTCCCCCCAGAGCAGCCATCCGAGCAGGGCGGCAAAGAGCACGTTTCCATAGCTGAAGGGCCCGAGCTGGCCGGCAGGCGCCAGGCTGTAGCCTCGGGTTACGAAGAACTGCGCCGCGATGGAGAGGGCGCCCATCCCGGCGAGCACCCAATACAGGCCGCTCTCCGGGGTCTTCCAGGCCCAGGCGAGCGGCACGCTCGATGAGATGGTGCTGAAGACGGTGAAATAGAAGATGATGCGGACGGTCGGCTCCGTCGCGCTCATCCGGCGGATGGCCGTCATGGCGAGCGCCGAGAGCAGCCCGCTCGCCAGTCCCACGAGTCCGGCCGGCTGGAAGAGCCCGAAGCCGGGCTTTAAGATCAGGACGATCCCCAGGAACCCGACCGCCACCGCCGTCCGGACCCGCGGGGCGACGGGCTCTTTCAGCCACCACCGCGCGAGGAGCGGGATGAAGACCGGGGCGGTATAGTGCAGCAGCACGGCGTCCGCCAGGGGCAGTGTTTTAAGCGCGTAATAGAAGCAGTACATGGCCCCCAGCCCGGAGGCCGAGCGCACCAGGTGGAAGCGCAGGCGCGTGGTCTGCAGTCCGCGCCATTCATGCCGCGCGAGGAGCCAGGGGACAAAAAATGCCAGGGCGACGGCGTTGCGGGCGAAGACGTTCATCTCCGTGGGAAGCGTACGGGAGGCGAGCTTCACCAGAGCGCCGACGCCCGCGAACATCAGCGCGGCGGTCAAGACCATCAGCCCGCCGAGCACGACGCGGCCCTCCCTTCGGCGCTTCTCGGTTGCGAGTCCCATGCCGCGGCCCGGCTCCAGGTTCAGGGGAGGCTTGCCGCCCGCTGCCTCCCGGATGATGACGACCGGCGCGCGCCGCGGGCAGGTTTGCGAGGCGGCCGGTTGGCGTTTGACGCTCGGCAGGTCGGCATGGTAGGCTTGAATACGCTTGCAAGTCAAATCGCCATCCGCCCTCGTTCGGGCGCGGAGCTCCGCGATGGCGCCTCTCAAGAAAAACAGGCACACGACCTCCAAGGACGTCGCCCGGCTGGCCGGGGTTTCGCAGTCCGCGGTGAGCCGCACCTTCACGCCCGGGGCCTCCGTCTCGCCGGACACCCGCGAGAAAGTGATGGCCGCGGCGCGCCAGCTCGGGTACCGCCCGAATTACATCGCCCGCAGCCTGAACCGCCAGTCGACGCGCCTGGTCGGGATCGTCATGCTCAAGATCCATGACCCGTTCTATGCCGCGCTCCTGAATGTCTTCACCCAGCGGCTCCAGGAGAGGGGCTACTGGAGCCTGCTTCTCAAGGTGGACGACAAGGAGGCGCTGGAGGAGACCCTGCCCCAGGCGCTCCAGTACCAGGTGGACGGCATCGTCCTCACCTCGGCCACGCTCTCCTCGTCGCTCGCCTCGCACTGCGCCGCCCTGGGGGTCCCCGTGGTGCTGTGCAACCGGACCTCTCTGGACATCCAGGTGAACGCGGTCTCCTGCGACCATGCGGGCGGCGCCCGCCTCCTCGCCGACCTGCTCGCCCGCGCGGGCCACCGCCGGATCGCCTATCTCTCGGGGGAGGAGGGCAGCTCGACCAACCGCGAGCGCGAGCGGGGATTCGGCGAAGCGCTGGCCGGGCATGGCCTGCGGATCTTCCGCCGCGCTTCCGGGGACTACAGCTATGAATCCGGCTACCGGGCCGCCGCGGAGCTCTTTAAAGGCCCCCGCCGCCCGGACGCCGTCTTCTGCGCGAACGACTTCATGGCCATGGGGGCCATGGACCGCCTGCGCGAGCTCGGCGCCCGCGTGCCGCAGGAGGTCTCCATCGTGGGCTTCGACGACGTGGCGATGGCCGCCTGGCCCCAGTACCGGTTGACCACGATCCATCAGCCGGTCAACCGGATCGTCGAGGCCACCATCGATGTGCTGCTGGGGGCCATGGCAAGCCCGGAAGCGGAGCGCACCATCCGGATTCTTCCCGCAACCCTCGTCACCCGCTGCTCGGCCCGCCTCCCGGAAGGCCCCGCCGCCGGTCCCAACGCCTCGGAATAGCCCCGGCCGGTTCACCGGCTGGCCCCCATTTTTTTTATTGACAGCCGTTCAGGGTTCCCGTATAGGGTTGCATACGTATTCATATTGGAACGCCACTTCCGGCAGCCATGAACGCCACCATGCTTGAAATCCACCGCCCCGAGGGCGCACGGCTCATCGACCGCGACGCCCGCTTCGAGAAGCTCGCCTCCGGCTTCCGGTTCGTCGAGGGGCCGGTCTGGCGCCCGGCGGATTCCGCGCTGATCTTCAGCGACATCATCGGCGACCGCATGTACCGCTGGTCGGCGGCCAAAGGGATCGAGGTCTTCCGCGAGCCGAGCCGAATGGCAAACGGCAACGCGTATGACCATGCCGGCAGGCTGGTCACCTGCGAGCACGCCGCGAGCCGCGTGACGCGCGCCGAAGCCGATGGGACCCTGCGGGTGCTGGCCGACCGCTACCGGGGCCGGGAGCTCAACAGCCCGAACGACGTCGTGGTGAAACGCGACGGGGCGATCTATTTCACCGACCCGCCTTCCGGCCGCGGGCCGATCTACGGGGTGGAGCGGCCGCAGGAGCTCGATTTCCAGGGCGTTTTCCGCCTGGATCCCGAGACCGGGGAGCTCACCCTGCTCGCATCCGACTTCACCTTTCCGAACGGACTGTGCTTTTCGGCCGACGAAAGCCGGCTATTCGTGAACGATTCGCGCGAACAGGTGATCCGCGAGTTCCCGGTGCGGGCGGACGGCACCCTCGGCCCGGGCCGGCTCTTCGCGGCGCTGGCCCCTTGCGGCGAGGGGGTCGCCGACGGCATGAAGTTCGACCGCCAGGGCCACCTCTACTGCTGCGGGCCCGGCGGCATCCAGGTCTTCGGGAACGACGGCCGCCGCCTCGCCCTGATCCGCACGCCCGAGAAAGCGGCCAACTTCACCTGGGGGGACCCCGACCTCCTGACGCTCTACGTCACCGCCTCGACCAGCCTCTACCGGCTCCGGGTCCGCATTCCGGGCCTTTCCCCGCTGCCGCCGCACCCCCCCGCCCAGGGGGGCGGGGCCGCGCCGGCCGAACGCACCGCTTTTCTTGAGAAGGAGGGAACATGACGAGATCCTTTAAGCTTCCGACGGCGTTGACCGCGTTGATCGCCTGGACCGCGCTATGCCTTGCCGGCTCGGCGGCCGCGCAGGACAAGCTCCCTTACGGCCTGAAGGCCGGCAAACCCTATGCCGGCACGAAGCTCATCTACCTCCTGCCGCATGCCGACCAGTTCCTGGGCCACCAGAAGCGCACGCCCGAATTCACCCAGCTCACCGGGATCGAGGTCGAGTACCGCTTCACGCCCTTCCCCAACCTGAGAGAGAAGATCACCGCCGACGGGGTGGCGGGCCGGGGCGAAACCGACCTCTACTGCTTCCTCGATGCCTGGGGGCCGTCGCTCAAGAATTTCCTGACGCCCCTGAACGACCGGATCCGGGCGGCCGGGATCGACATGCACCGCTACCCGCCGGCCTACATCAAGGGCGGCAGCTATGAGGGCCAGACCTACGGCATACCCCTGCGCGGCCACCCGCAGCTGCTGCTCTACCGCAAGGACGTATTCGAAAAGCTCGGGCTGAAGCCCCCCACGACCTGGGCCGAGCTCGAGGCGACCGCGAAGGTCATCCAGGAAAAAGGGGGGCTGGACGGCATCGCGATGTACTACGGCAAGGGCTACTCCGGCCAGAGCCTCTTCGTCTGGTACGCCTACTTGAAGAGCAACGGCGGGGACGTCTTCGACAAGAGCTGGAAGCCGATCTTCAACAACCCGGCCGGGATCGAGGCCACCCAGCGCTACATCGACGTCATGCTCAAGCACCAGGTGGCGGCCAAGGGCTCGCAGTTTTTCAGCGAGTACGAGGCGAGCCAGGCCGTGGCTCAGGACAAGGCCGCCATGGTGATCGTGTGGTGGTGGCATCTCGGGGTGCTCCAGACCCCCGAGAAGGCGAAGGCGGTCGTCAACCAGAACATCTGGTTCGCCCCGGTCCCGGCCTGGGAGGGCAAGGGCAAGGCGACCCTCGCCCTCTCCATGCAGACGGGCATCAGCTCCGCCTCCAAGCATCGGGACGCCGCCTGGGAGTACCTCAAGTGGGCCTCGAGCCCCGAGCTTGAAAAGGCCAACGTGACCGACAAGAGCGACCCCAAATCCGCGACCATCGTCGCGACCCAGCTCGCCACCCTCAAGGACCCCGAGGTCAACAAGATCTCCGGGGGCCTGCACGCGGCCGCCGCCGAGAGCCTCGCGGTCTCGGACACCATGCCGATGGTGCCCGAGTGGCCCGAGGTGGCCAACGCCCTCGAGGTGGCCATCAGCGAGATCGCCGGCGGCGCGCCGGTGAAGGCGCAGCTCGACAAGGCGGCCGCGGAAGTCGATCAGATCATGAAGCGCGCGGGCTACTACAAGTAGCCGCCTTTTTGCGGCCATCCGGTCAGGCGGGCACCGCGCCCGGCAGGTGCCCGCCCGTACCGCGCCGATCGGCGCATCCCTTTCAACCGCGGGGGGCAGGCGGCAGGGAAATGGAAAAACGGAGCCACCCGGCGAACATCACCAAGTGGGCCATGCTCGCGCCGACTTTCCTGCTCCTGTTGGCCACCACCCTCTACCCGTTTCTGTACTCCTTCGTCACCAGCTTCCGGCACTGGCTGCTCAGCCGCTCGCCGCGGCCGGGGGCCTTCGTCGGCTTCGACAACTATGCCCGCGCCTTCGGCGACGCGGGCTTCTGGAACAGCGTCGAGGTGATGGCGGTCTTCACGGTCATCTCGGTCGTGCTCTCCATGGCGATCGGGCTCGGGATCGCGCTGGTCCTGGAGCGCGCGACCAAGCTGAACACCCTGATGAAGTCGCTCCTCATCTTCCCCTTCGCCATGGCGCCGGCGCTCAAAGGCTTCTCCTGGCGCTTCATGCTCAACCCCCAGTTCGGCATCATCGACTACCTGATCGACTGCTTCATCCCGCCGCTCAAGGACGTGGTCTGGCTGGGGGAGCCCTACTGGGCGCTATTCTGGCTGGCCATGACCGAGGTCTGGGGCTGGGCGCCCTACATCGCGCTCGTCTTCATCGGCGCGCTCGGCTCGATTTCGCGGGAGGCCATCGACGCCGCGCGGGTGGACGGGGCGAGCACGCTGCAGGTCTTCCGGTACGTGACCCTGCCGCTGCTCCGGCCGATCATCATCATGGTCGGGCTGCTCAAGACCATCTTCAGCGTCAAGATGTTCGACCAGGTCGTGACCCTCACCGGCGGCGGCCCGGGGCGGGCCACCGAGACCATGAACTTCTTCGTCTACAAGGCCGGGTTCACGTTCTACGACATGGGCTACGCCTCGGCGCTGGCCTACATCCTGGTCACGACCATGTTCGTCTTCGCCTTCGTCTATGTCCGTTTTCTCATGAAGGGGGCCGATAGCTGATATGGCGGCGACCCGCGAGGAAAAATTCTGGGAAGGGATGCGCTGGCTGGGTTTCGGCGGCACCTTTATCTTCATGGCGCTGCCGATCTTCTGGATGGTCCTGACCGCGTTCAAGCAGTCGAAGGATGCCTTTTCGACCAGCCTGATTTTCACGCCCACCTTCGACAATTTCATCCGCATCTTCAGCCCGCCCTTCTCCTTCGGGCCCAAGGTGCTGAACAGCTTCCTGGTGAGCCTCGCCACCGTCGCGGTCGCGATCCCGGTGGCGACGCTGGCGGCCTACGCCTTCAGCCGCTTCCAGTTCCGGGCCAAGAACGCGCTGATGGTGAGCGTCCTCTCCTCCCAGTTCGTGCCGCCCGTCGTCGTGGTGCTGCCCTTTTTCGTGCTCTTCCGGACCGCGGGGCTTCTCGACACCCGTCTTGCGCTCGTCGTCCTGAACCTCTCCTTCGTGCTGCCGTTTGCGGTCTGGATGATCAAGGGCTTCATCGACGCGCTGCCGCCGGAGGTCGAAGAAGCGGCCGTCGTGGACGGCTGCACCCGGCTTGCGGTGCTGCGGCACATCACGCTGCCGCTCGTCATGCCGGGGATCGTGACGAGCGCGGTCTTCGGATTCATCCAGTCCTGGAACGAGTTTCTCTTCGCCCTGATCCTGACCAACCGCGACGCGGTCACCCTGACGGTGGGGCTGATGACCCTCTTCACCGACCAGGGCATCGTCTGGGAAGGCATGGCCGCCGCCGGGATCATCATCATGGTGCCGATCTTCGTGCTGGCCTTCACCATCCGCGAGTACTTCATCGAGGGGCTGACCATGGGGGCGGTGAAGTAGCCGGTTCGAAAACCCAAGACGCGCCGGCTGAGGCCGGCGGAGCCATCAGGAGGTACGTCGTGGCCCGCAAGACCATCAAAAAAGGCAAGAGCGCCGAGGAGATCCAGGCGGACGAACAACACGTGCGCGCGACCGTCGAGGGCATCATCGCCGATGTGCGCCGCCGCGGCGACCGCGCCGTCCGCGAGCTGTCCGAAAAATTCGACCGCTTCAGCCCGGAGAGCTTCCGACTGAGCGCTTCCGCGATCGAGGCCGCGATCAAGAGCCTGCCGCTGCGGACGATCGACGACATCCGCTTCGCCCAGGAGCAGGTCGCGGGCTTCGCGCGGCGCCAGCGCGACACCCTGGCCGACCTCAAGGTGGAGACGCTTCCCGGCGTGGTCCTCGGGCACCGCCACATCCCGGTCAACAGCGTCGGCTGCTACGTTCCGGGCGGCCGCTACCCCATGGTCGCCTCGGCCCACATGTCGATCCTGACCGCCCGCGTGGCGGGGGTCAAGCGCATCATCGCCTGCACCCCGCCCACCCAGGGCCAGGCCCACCCGGCCACCATCGCGGCCATGCACTTCGCCGGCGCCGATGAGATCTACCTGCTCGGCGGGGTGCAGGCCGTCGCCGCCATGGCCCTCGGCACCGAAACGATCCGGCCGGTCGACATGCTGGTCGGACCGGGCAACGCCTATGTCGCCGAGGCCAAGCGCCAGCTCTTCGGGCGCGTGGGCATCGATCTCCTCGCCGGTCCGACCGAGATCCTGGTCATCGCCGACGAAACGGCCGACGCCGAGATGGTCGCGGCCGACCTCCTCGGCCAGGCGGAGCACGGGCTGAACAGCCCGGCCTGGCTCGTGACGACGAGCGAGGCGCTCGCCCGGGAGACCCTCAACGAGATCGAGCGCCAGCGCAGGATCCTGCCCACCGGCGATGTCGCCGGCAAATCCTGGGACGACTACGGCGAGATCGTCGTCGTCGAAAGCGACGCGGAGATGGCCGCCGTCGGCGACGAGTACGCCGCCGAGCACGTCGAGATCCTGACGCGCGAGCCCCTCTTCTTCCTCGAGCGCATGACGAACTACGGCTCGATGTTCCTCGGCAAGGAGACCAACGTCTCCTACGGCGACAAGGTGATCGGAACCAACCACACGCTGCCGACCAAGAAGGCCGCGCGCTACACCGGCGGCCTCTGGGTGGGCAAGTTCATCAAGACCTGCACGTTCCAGATGTGCACCGAGGAGGCGAGCGCGATGATCGGGGAATACTGCTCGCGGCTTTGCGCCATCGAGAACTTCGCCGCCCATAAGGAGCAGGCCGACCTGCGGGTGCGGCGCTACAAGCAGCCGGGGCGGGCATGAACGCGCCGAAGACGATCGCCGTCGACCCGGAGCGCCTCGAGCGGTTCATGCAGGCGGCCTTCGGCGCCACCGGCATGAACGCGGCGGACGCCGCCTGGTGCGCCGGATGCCTGCTCAAGACGAACCTCTGGGGCATCGACTCCCACGGGGTCTTCCGGCTGCCGATCTACCTCGAGCGGCTCACGAACGGGGCGGTGAAGCCCAACCCGGCCGTCCGCACCGAGCGGGGCTTCGGCGCCCTGGAGCTCTTGGACGGCGACGACGGGATGGGCTTCGTGGTCGGGCGGGACGCCATGCGGCGGGCGATCGCCCTCGCCCGCGCTAACGGGGTGGGCTGCGTCGCCGCCAAGCGCTCCAACCACTTCGGCGCCGCGGCGCTCTACGCGCGGCTGGCGGCCGAGGCGGGCATGATCGGCCTCGCCATGACGAACGTCGGGCCGCTCATGGTGGTGCCGGGAGGCAGCCGGCCCATCGCCGGCAACAACCCCATCGGCTTCGCGGCCCCCGGCCCCGGGGAGTTCCCGTTCGTGATGGACATCAGCCTCTCCCAGGTCGCGGGCGGAAAGCTCCTGCTCGCCGCCAAGGAAGGCCGCCGCATCCCGCTCGATTGGGCCGCGGACCAGGACGGGCGCCCGACCGATGACCCGGAGAAGGGCTACGCCGGCTACCTGCTGCCGATGGGCGGGCACAAGGGCTTCGCGTTGAGCCTCGCCGTCGACATCCTCTGCGGGGTCATGACCGGCGGGGCCTTCCTGTTCGGGATCGGCAACATGTACAAGACGCGCGAGCGGCCGAGCGGGACGGGCCATTTCATGCTCGCCCTCGACCCGGCGGCGCTGCTCGACCGCGGGGAGTTCGACCGCCGCATGGCCGAATTCCGGCAGACGGTCAAGGCCTCGCCCATGTGGGACGCATCCCAGGAGATGCTGCTCCCCGGCGAGCTCGAGCACCGCTCGGAGCAGGTCCGGCGCCGCGAGGGGATCCCGCTGCCCGAGAGCCTCTTCGCGGAGCTGAACCAGGCCGCGGCGGCGCTCGGCGCGGCCCTTCGCCTGGAGCCCATGCCCCCGCGTTGACACCAACCGGCGGCCGGAAAGCCGCCTCGAAGGAGGAGCACCATGACCGTAGAGCGAAAATCCGTCTGGTGGCACGAAAACCCCGGGCCGGTGGTCGTCGCCTGGGCCAAGGAGAAGTGCGATCTCGCGGTCCTGCCGCTCGGCGCCGTCGAGCAGCACGGCCCGCACTGCCCGAACGGCTCGGACGCCTTCAACGCCATGGGGATCGTCGAGAAGATCTGCGAGAAGACCGGCGCCATGGCCCTTCCCTGCCCCATGTACGGCAGCCACCCCTACCACCACTGGAACATGCCGGGAACCCTCCCCCTGGAGTACGAAACCCACACGGCGATGGTCTGCGACATCATCCGCGGGGCCCAGGTGGCGGGCTACAACAAGTTCATCATCGTCAGCGCCCACGGGCAGGTCTCCTCGACCATCGTCGCCGTGCACAAGCTCGGCCGCGAGGGCGCCTTCGTCCTGAGCCTGCACTGGTACGACTTCCTGCGCGACGACAAAACGGTGCTCGAGGACCACATGTGGCACGCCGACGAGGCCGAGACCTCGGTGGCGCTCTACCTCTACCCCCAATGGGTCGACATGTCCCTCGCCGTGAAGGAGGAGTGCCAGGGGCTGATCGATCCCAAGTGGAAGATCGCCCCCGGCGCGGCCGCCAAGCCCGGCCAGATGTACCACTTCGAGGGGACCTTCGCCCTGCCCGAGTACTGCGAGCTCAAGAGCGGGGTGGTCGGCGACCCCACGAAGGCGAGCCGCGCGAAGGGCGAACGGCTCGTCACGCGCTGCGTCGAGCTCGTGAGCGAGCTCATCGCCGAAATCATGCAGCGCTACCCGATCGGGGTGCGGCCCCGGACCAAATAGGACGGCGGCCGCCCGGCGCCATCGCCGGACAGCCGATTCGGCGGAGCTTTTTCGCATGAAATTGAAAGACAAAGTCGCCGTGGTCACCGGCGCGACCAAGGGGATCGGCCTGGGCATCGCCCGCGAATTCCTGCGGGAGGGGGCCCGGGTCGTCATCAGCGGCCGCAGCCGCGGGCTGGGCGAGGCGCACGCTGCCGAGCTCGGCCGCCTCGGCCCGGCCCATTTCATCGCCTGCGACGTCGCCCGCCGCCGGGAGGTGGAGGCGCTCGTCGACGGGGCGGTCGCGAAGTTCGGCCGGCTCGACATCATGGTCGCCAACGCCGGCATGAACGGCAAGGCCCCTTTCCTGGAGGTGACCGAGGAGGACTGGGACCGGATCATCGCCGTCAACCTGAAGGGGGTCTTCCTCTGCGGCCAGGCCGCCGCCCGGCAGATGGTGCGCCAGGGCGAGGGCGGCGTGATCATCAACATGTCGAGCGTCATGGCGGTCCTCGGGCTCAAGGAGCAGGCCGCCTACTGCGCGAGCAAGGGCGGGATCAACCAGCTCACCAAGGTCATGGCGCTCAACCTGATCGAGCACGGGATCCGGGTGAACGCCATCGGGCCGGGCCCCATCATGACCGAGCTGATGGAGCGGGTGGCCCGGAGCAACGACGGCCTCGAGTCGATCCTGAAGCGCACCCCGTACGGGCGCGCGGGGACCTGCGAGGAGGTCGGCCGGCTCGCGGTCTTCCTGGCCTCCGAGGACTCGAGCTTCATCCTGGGCCAGACGATCTACAACGACGGCGGGCGCATGATCCAGTCCTTCGACTCGGACCTGCACGCCCGGAAGGCCGGTTGAGGCAATCATCCACCGCCTGGCGCGGCGCCCCGGTCCGGGCCGCGGGCGGCAGCCGCCAGGGAAGAGGCACCCGATGGGCTACCCCAAAGTCGGCATGATCACCTTCGGCGACCACCGCGACCACGAGTGGGAGCACTACTTCAAGGCCCTGGCCGAACCGCGCCATGCGGAGGCGCTCGCCTTCTTCCGCTCCCTGGAGATCGAGCTCGTCGCCGGCGAGCGCGTGGCGCGCCACAAGCATGAGATCGACCAGCAGGCCGCGGAGCTCAAGCGCGCCGGGATCGAGGCGTTCATCGCCCACATCCCCTGCTGGAGCTCGCCCAACCTCGTGCTGCGGGGGGTCATGGCCCTCGATCGGCCGACGGTCCTCGTCACGAGCCGCCATCCATCGACCCACGGCAGCGTCGGACTGATGGGGGCGGGTGGCGCGCTTTCCCAGATCGGAAAGGACCACCTGCGGGTGCGCGAGGATTTCGGCTCCCCGAAATTCACCCGGCGGGTCCTGCCCTTCCTCCGGGCGGCCGGCGCGCTCGCCCGCCTGCGCGGCCAGGAGATGGGGCTGTTCGGCGGCCGGTCGCTCGGGATCGACACGGCGACCTTCGACCCCATGCAGTGGCGCGCGCTCTTCGGGGTCGACGTCGAGCACTTCGACCAGCTCGAGATCCTGCGCCGCGCCGAGGCCATGGACCCGGCGCGGACGCAGGCCATGGTGGCCTGGCTCACCGCGGCGGTCGGCCGCGTCGTCTTCAACCGGGAAGGGGCCACCGCCGAAAAGCTCGCCTTCCAGTGCGCCTGCTACCTCGCCACCAAGGACATCATCGCCGAAAAGCGCCTCGATTTCGTGGCCATCAAGTGCATGCCGGACCTCGCCACCGACCACGTGCCCCAGTGCATCAGCGCGGGGCTGCTCCCCGCGCTCGCCGACCACGAAGGGCCCAAGGACTCGATCGTCATGGGCTGCGAGGCCGACGCGGACGGGGCGCTCACCATGCAGATCCTCAAGGAGGTGAGCGGCGGCCGGCCCACCTATTTCGGCGACGTGAGCCACATCCTGAACGAGGCCGGGATCATGTGCCTGCCGAACTGCGGCGCCTTCTGCACCTGGTTCGCCGGCCGCAGCGACGACCCGGCCGAAAACCTGCGGCGGATCGAGCTGCGGCCGAGTATCCGGCGCGGCGGGGGGTGCATCCCCTACTTCACCGCCGCCCCCGGGCCGATCACGCTCGCGCGCCTCTACCGCACGGCGGGAACCTACCGCATGGCGATCATCCCGGCCGAGGTGATCGCGATGGAGAGCGGCGATCTCGCCGACTTCGTCAAGGCCCGCGGCAAGCACCAGCTGCCGACGGCCTTCGTGCGGGTGAGGCTCGACATCGACCGCTTTCTCGACGAGTTCGGGTCGAACCACATCTCCGGGGTGGCCGGAAACGTCGTGCAGGAGCTTCTCGACGTCTGCCGCCTTTCCGGCGTCGCCCCCGTGTTGATGGACGAAACCTTTTCGGAGGCTCGGCACCGATGAGCATGACCCCCCGCGAGCGATTCGCCGCGGCCATGGCCCACGAGGAGCCCGACCGCGTGCCGGTCGACTGGGGCAAGCAGGTGAGCGCGCCCCACCGCGAAGCCTACCAGCGCCTCAAAGCCCACCTGGGGCACCCGGAGTGGATGCGCAACGCGGACGCCATCCTCGACCCCATGGCGCAGAACGTCTTTCCGGACGAGGAGCTTCTGCGGCGGTTCGGCGTCGATTTCCGCTGGCTCGTGCCGCGCTGGATCGGCATGCGCCACGACCGCCTGGACGACAAGGATGTCTACTACGACATGTGGGGCAGCCGGTTCGACTGGACCGGGCAGTTCTTCAGCTTCACCACGGCCCCGCTCGCGGAGGCCCAGGGGCTGGCCGATCTCGAGCGCCACCCCTGGCCGGACCCCCGCGACCCGGCGATGTTCGCCGGCCTCGCCGCGGAGGCGCGGCGCCTCCGCGACGAGACCGACTACGCGGTCGGGGCCGACGGCATCAAGGGCGGGCTGCTGCAGAGCGCGCTCTGGGTGCGGGGCTACGAGAGGTTCTTCATGGACCTCGGCCTCCACACGGCCTTCGCCGAGGCGCTTCTCGACAAGCTGCTCGCCCTCTTCCAGGAGATGTACACGCAGTACCTCGAACAAGTCGGCGCCTGCGTGCAGGCGGTCTACCTGACCGACGACCTCGGCACGCAGAGCTCGCTGCTGATCTCCCCGGCCATGTTCCGGCGGTTCTTGAAGGAGCGGTTCCGGAAGCTCTTCGCGCACATCAAGGCGCTTGCCCCGCACATCAAGATCATCTACCACTGCGACGGCGCCGTGAAGCGGCTGATCCCGGATTTCATCGAGATCGGGGTGGACGCCCTCAACCCCGTCCAGACCTCGCTCGCGGACTTCCAGGACACCGCGGCCCTCAAGGCCGAGTTCGGGCGGAAGATCGCCTTTCACGGCGCGATCGACGTCCAGCAGATGCTGAACCGCGCGACCCCGGAGGAGGTGCGGGCTGACGTCGCCCGCCGCATCCGGGATCTCGCCCCCGGGGGCGGCTTCGTGCTCGCGCCCTGCCACAACATCATGAAGGACGTCCCGCCCGAGAACCTGGTGGCGCTCTTCGAGGCGGCCCGGGCGCACGGGCGCTACCCCATCCGGTGAGCCGGGCGGGGCGGCGGGAAAGGTGAGGCGATGATCCACCAGCCGGTGTTCCAAAACAAGGTGAAGCGCGCCCTGCGGGCGGGGAAAAAGGCGGCCGGGGCCTGGGCCCAGCTCGCGAGCCCCTTCAGCGCGGAGATCCTCGCCCGGGCGGGCTTCGACTTCGTGATGATCGACATGGAGCACGCCCCCGGCGACTTCATCACGCTCGCCTACCAGTGCATGGCCATGGGCGGCACGGACGCGACCCCCCTCGTGCGAGCGCCGTGGAACGACATGGTGGCGGTGAAGCGCATCCTCGACAGCGGCGCCCAGGGGGTCCTCGTCCCCTACGTCAACACCCGCGAGGAGGCCGAGGCCGCCGTCGCGGCCGCCAAGTACCCGCCGCGCGGCGTGCGCGGGGTGGCCCCCAGCCCGCGGGCCCCGGGGTACGGGCTCGACAGCCTGAAGAGCTACCTCGCCCCGGCGAACGACGAAACGCTCGTCATCACCGCCGTGGAGACCCCCGCGGCGGTCGCCAACCTCGAGGCGATCCTGGGCGTCGAGGGGCTGGACGGGATCTTCATCGGGCCCATGGACCTCGCCACCAGCATGGGGCGCTTCTGCGACCCGGGGCACCCGGAGGTGCTGGCGGCCGTGGCCGAGATCGAAGGCCGCGTCATCGGCTCGGGCAAGGCGCTCGCCACCATCGCCGGCAGCCTGGATGACGCCCGGGCCAAGTTCGAGCGCGGCTACCAGATGCTGATGCTCATGTCCGACAGCGTGACGCTTGGGCAGGTCGCGGCCGAAAAGGCGGCGGCGTTCCGGAGGCTTTACCCGCAGGGGTAGCCTCCGCCGGCCGGGGCGGAAACCATTAAAGGAGCAGGCTCATGGCGGGGATCCGTCTGGTCAATGTCCGCAAGGAGTACCCGAACGGCTTCGTGGCCGTCGAGAAAATCAACCTGGAGATCCCCGACCGGGAGTTCCTGGTCCTGGTCGGGCCCTCGGGCTGCGCCAAGTCGACCACCCTGCGGATGATCGCCGGCCTGGAGGAGATCAGCGCGGGCGAGCTCTATATCGGCGACAAGCTCGTCAACGACCTGCCCCCGAAGGACCGTGAGGTCGCCATGGTCTTCCAGAGCTACGCGCTCTATCCCCACATGACGATCTACGACAACATCGCCTTCGGGCTCAAGATGCGCAAGACCCCCAAGGCGGAGATCGACCGGCTGGTCAGGGAGGCGAGCGGAATCCTCGGGCTGAACGACCTGTTGGCGCGCAAGCCGCGCCAGCTCTCCGGCGGCCAGCGCCAGCGCGTCGCCCTCGGCCGGGCGATCGTGCGCAAGCCCCAGGTCTTCCTCTTCGACGAGCCCCTCTCCAACCTCGACGCCAAGCTGCGCGTGAAGATGCGGACCGAGCTCAAAAAGCTCCACGAGCGCCTGCAGACCACCGTGGTCTACGTGACCCACGACCAGGTGGAGGCCATGACGATGGGCTCCACCATCGTGGTCATGCGCCGCGGCAGCATCCAGCAGGTGGGGGCGCCCCTCGAGCTCTACCATTTCCCCGGCAACCGTTTCGTGGCCGGCTTCATCGGCAGCCCGGCCATGAACTTCCTCGACGCGGCGGTCCGCGAGGAGCGCGGCGCGCTCTTCCTCGACCTCGGCGCCGGGCGCCTCGCAATCCCCCCGGACAAGGCGGCGCTCGTCCGCCGGCACGGCGGCGGCCGCTTCGTCTTCGGCATCCGCCCCGAGGACATCCGGGTCAAGCGGTTCGAGGACGGCGAGCCCTTCTTCACCCAGCCGCTGAAGGCCCGGGTGAACGTGATCGAGCCGCTCGGCAAGGAGCTTTTCGTCGATCTCTCCGCCGGAGGCCTGGAGATCTCGGCCATCATCGGGGCCGCCTGCCCCTTGCGCCTGCACGAGGAGATCGAACTCAGCCTGAACATGGACAAGATGCACCTCTTCGAGCCGGACGGCGACGAGCGGGCCGTCGCGCACACGCCCAAGAACGCCATGAACGAGGCGGACGTGCCGCGGCGGATCATGGATCAATGCGTCATGGCGGCCTCGTAGAGGCCGCGGCGACGGAAAGGAGCCCCGGATGGCGGCGCAAAAAGGCGTGGTGCTTTCCCTGGAGAATGAGACCGCGATGATCAGCGGCGGCAACAGCGGGATCGGTCTGGCGGTCGCCCGGGTGTTCGCCCGGGCGGGGGCCCGGCTCTTCCTGGTGGCCCGCCGGGAGCAGCCCCTGGCCGCCGCGGCCGAGGAGCTCGGCCGCCAGGGGGCCGCAGTGGCCTGGCGGGCCGCCGACCTGGTCCGCGAGGGGGCCGCCGCGGAGGTGACGCAGGCCATGCTTGACGCCTACGGGCGGATCGACCACCTCGTGTGCAGCGCCGGCATCAACCGCCCCCAGAAGGCCGAGGAGGTGAGCCTCGAAAACTGGGACGCCGTCATGAACATCAACGTGCGGGCGCTGTTCACGCTCTGCCAGGCGGTCGGCCGGCACATGATCGCGCGCGGCGCCGGCAGCATCGTGAACATCTCCTCCCAGGCCGGGGCCGTGGCGCTGCCGCTGCGGGCGGCCTACTGCTCGAGCAAGGGGGCCGTCAACCAACTCACCCGCACGCTCGCCCTGGAGTGGTCGACCCGCGGGGTGCGCGTGAACGCCGTCGCGCCCACCTTCATCGACACCCCGTTCGTGGCCGAGATGTTCAAGGACCCGGCGTTCAAGGACTACGTCATGAAAAACATCCCCCTCGGCCGGCTCCCGGACGCCGAGGAGGTGGCCCAGGCCGTGCTCTACCTCTCCAGCCCCATGGCCCGAAGCATCACGGGACACATCCTCGCGATCGACGGGGGCTGGACCATTCAATGAGCGCAGTCGAGGCGGACCATGCCGCATCCCAGGCAATCCTTTGACCGCACCACCCAGGACGTGGGGAACATCGTCTTCTTCGAGCACGTGAACCTGCGCGTGCCGGACCAGGGGCTCGCCACGCTCTTCTACCTCGAGGGGCTCGGCCTGACCCGCGACCCGTACTACATGGTCGGAACCGGCAACATGTGGGTCAACATCGGCCGGCAGCAGCTCCACCTGGAAAGCGGCCCGGCGCAGCGGTTCCGGGGGAGCATCGGGCTCGTGCTGCCGGACCTCGAGGCTCTCCGCCGGCGGCTTTCCGCGATCGCGGGCCGTCTCGCCGGAACGCGGCACCGCCTGCACGACGAGGGGGAAGCCGTCGCGGTCGCCTGCCCGTGGGGCAACGCCTATCGGGTTCACGGCGGCCGCGACGGGTTTCCCTGGCCGGCCGGCATCGCCTATGCCGCGATGGACGTCCCGGCCGGCGCCGCCTCCCGGATCGCAGCCTTCTACGCCGACGTGCTCCAGGCGGACGTGCGGCTCGAGGGGGAGGGTCGAACGGGCGCCCGGGCGCGCGTCTGCGTGGGACCCGGCCAGGAGCTGATCTACACCGAGCGCCGCGAGGCCATCCCGGCCTTCGACGGCCACCACATCTGCATCTACCTCGCCGCGTTCTCGAACCCCTACCGGCGGCTCAAGGCGCACGGGCTGGTCACCTCGGAGGACAACGCCTTCCAGTACCGCTTCGAGCAGCTTCGCGCCCCGGGCGAGGAAGCGGCCGCCTACCTCCTCCAGCACGAGGTCCGCAGCCTCTACCACCCCCTCTACCTGCGGCCCCTGGTGAACCGCACGGGCGAGGAGCGGCTGCCGTAAGCGCCCGCCCTTCAGCCGCCTGAGCGGCATCCGGCGAGCGTCCCGAGGGCGACCGGCCTAAGCGGCGGGCGCACCGAGGGCGGCGGGATCGCCCCGGGGGGGCGGCCGGTCAGGCCGGCGAGCACCTCGAGCAGAATCGTCCGGCAGGTCGCGCCCTGGCAGATCCCCATGCCGCAGCGGGTCGCCTTCTTGACCGCGGCCGGGGTGGTGAACCCCTCCCGGACCGCCCGGCGCACCTCGCCGAGGGTCGCCGCCTCGCAGCGGCAGAGCGGAAGCTCGTCGGGCAGGCTCGCGAGCCAGGCGGCCATGAAGGCCGGCGCAAAGGCGCTCTGGGCGTTGAAATAGCGCGCGAAGGCCATCTCGCGCCGGCGGGCGGCCTTAAGCGCCGCCGCCTCGGCGGCCGGGACGGGCCGGCCGAGCGCCCGCAGGACGGCGAGCGCCGCGAGCCGCCCTTCCACGAATGCCTTCGCCGCGCCGCCCACGGCCGTGACCTCGCCCGCGGCGAACACCCCGGCGACGCTCGTCTCGAGCGCCGCGTTCACCCGCACGACCCACCCCCCGAGCTCGGGGTCGAAGGCGAGCTCGCAGCCGGCGAGCTGGGCGAGCTCGACATTGGCGCTGAAGCCGAACCCCACGGCGAGCGCCCCGGCCCGGAAGCCGGCCGCCGTTCCCGGAAGCGTTCGGCCGTCGGGGCCGGTGCGGGCGGCCTCGACCTCGAGGCCCCCGCCGCCTCCGGGCCGGGCCGCGAGGAGCCGCATCCCGCCGCGGAGAACGGCCCCCGAGAAGAGCAGGCGCGCGAGCGCCGCGCCGCCCAGGAGAAACTTGGGCGCCGCGCGCAGCAACAGCGCCGGCGGCGGCCGGCGGCGGGAGAGGGGGGCGGCGTCCAGAACCGCCCGGACGCGCCCGCCGGCCGCCGCCGCCTCGGCGGCCGCGGCCGATAAAAAGGGCCCGGCGCCGGCAAAGACGATCTCCCGCGCCGCAAGCACCCCCGACTGCTTCAAGAGCAGCTGGACGGCGCCCGCCGCGAGCACCCCCGGAAGGGTCCAGCCGGGAAAGGGGATGAAGCGCTCGCGGCCGCCGGTGGCGATCACCAGGCAATCGCAGGCAACCGCGGCCAGCTCTCCGGCCGCCGTCGCGGCCCACAGAACCGGACCCGCCTCGACGCCGACCGCCTCGGCGCCGCTCAACACCGCGACCCCCGCGCGCTCGAGCCCGGCGGCGAGCGCCAAACCCCGGCGCCGCAGCCCTCCCGGAAGCGGCCGGCGGCCGGAGCGCGCGCCGGCGAGGTAGACGCCGCCCGGATGCGGCCGCTCGTCGATCAAAAGCACCCGCAGCCCGGATGCGGCCAGGCGCCGCGCCGCGGCGATCCCGGCCGGCCCGGCGCCCACGACGGCCGCCTCCACGCGCTCAATCGCCATCGACCACGACCTCCATCCCCTCCGCCACCACCGTCAGGCAGGCGCGCCGGTCCGCGACCCCGTCCACGGCGACGCGGCACTCCTGGCAGACCCCCATCCCGCAGAGCGCACCCCGCGCCGCCGCCGGCCCGCCGGCCTCCCGTCCCCGCCGGAGGGCGACGACCCCCTCGGCCGCGAGGACCGCCAGCAGGCTCTCGCCCGCATAGGCCCGGACCGGCCGGCCGTTCACGCGGATCGTGACCGGCGCCCCGCGGCGACGGCCCGGGACCCTCACCCCCCGCATCCCGCCTCCTTTCCGAACCGCTCCAGGCGGAAGGGCTCCAGGGAAAACCGGGGCCGGCCGCCGGTGAGCGCCGCGGCGACGAGCTCGCCGGTGATCGGCGCGAGCGCGATTCCGTCCCCCTCGTGGCCGGCGGCGATGAAGAAGCCCGCAAGACCCGGCGCCTCGCCGATGATCGGCAGGCCGTCCGGCGTGTAGGGCCGGAGCCCGGCGAAGGTGCGGATCACCGGGACGGCCGCGAGCGCCGGAAGCACCGCGGCGACCCGCGCGGCGACCGCCCGGATCCCGGCGAAGGTCGTGCGGCGGTCGAAGCCCGCGAACTCGCGGGTCGAGCCGAGGAGGAGGTTTCCGCTCGCCGCCTGCTCCACCGAGAAGCCCATGCGCCCGCCGGCGGCGAGCTGCGGGTCGAACTTGGCGGCGATGTACTGCGCCGAGACCAGTGCGTGCCGCACGAGCGGCGGCCGCGCCGCGGTGACGAGGATCTGGCCCCGGCGCGGAACGATGGGGATCGCGACCCCCGCCAGGCGGCCGACCTCGGCCGCGTGCGCCCCGGCCGCGTTCACGACCCGGGGGGTTGCGATCCGCCGCCGGGAGGTGCGGACCGCGCGGACCCGGCCTTTCTCCGTCTCGATCCCGCAGACCGCCTCGCCGGCGAGAAGCTCCGCGCCGGCGGCGCGGGCCTCCCGCAGGAAGGCGAAGGCGAGGCCGTAGGGGTTCACCTGCGCGTCGTCGGGGCAGCAGGTCGCCGCAAGGACCGCCGCGGACAGCCCGGGCTCGCGCCGCCGCGCCTCCCGCCCGTCCACCAGCTCGACCGCAAGGCCGCTTTGCGCCTGCAGCGCGGCGAAGCGGCGGCTGGCCGCAAGCTCGTCCGCGCCCTCGATCAGGCACATGCCGCCCGCGGCGCGGAGCTCGATCCCCGGGCCGAGTTGTGCGGCGAGCTCCGCAAAGCGCCGGCGGCTGGCGAGCGCAAGCTCGAGGTGCACCCCGGGCTTCTTGGTCTGCAGGAAGACGAGCCCGTCGCAGGCCCCGGAGCTTCCGGCCGCCGGGTCCGAGCGGTCGACGACGATCGGCCGCAGCCCGCCGCGTGCGAGGTGGAAGGCGATGGAGGCGCCGATGACCCCCGCGCCGATGACGACCGCCTCCGCCGTCCGGTTGGTCATGGGGTTGGGTGCCTCCCTCAGCGCGCCGCGCCGGAGGCGGCCGCCCGGCGGGCCCGGCGGTCGCCGAGCGACCAGGCGATCGCCGCGAGACCCGCGGCGAGCCCGAGCGCCTCGGCGCCGGCCGCCGCGAAGACGAGCAGGCCGGCGGCGCCGATCATCAGGGCGCGCTGCCAGGCGTTCAGCGGGGCGGCGAAGAAGCCGATCACCCCGGCGGCGAGGCAGACGACGCCGAAGGCGGCCAGCGCGAAGGCGGCAGCGATCTCGGCGGCGCCTCCCTGAAGCAGGAGCGCGGGCTGGAAAACGAAGGCGAAGGGCACCAGGAACCCGGCCAGCCCCAGCTTGAACCCCTCGAGCCCGGTCGCCATCGGCTCGGCGCCCGCGATGTTGGCCGCGGCGAACGAGGTGACCGCGTCCGGCGGGGTGAGATCGGCGAGCACCGCATAGTAGAAGACGAAGAAGTGCGCCGCGAGCGCCGGGACGCCGAGCTTCCCCAAGGCGTAGGCGGCGACCGTGACGGCGATGATGTAGGCCGGCGTGGTGGGGATGCCGGTCCCGAGCACGCTGATGACCAGGAAGACGAGCACGAGCATCATGAGCAGGGAGTCGAAGGCGAAGGTCACCAGGATGGAGCCGAAGGCGAGCGCCACCCCGGTCCGCGTGAGGATCCCCACCACCATGCCGGAGCCGGCGAGCACCGCCGCGATCAGGGCGCAGTTGGTGAGGGCGCCGATGAAGACCTCGAGGAGCTTTCGCGGCGTCAGCCGCGTGCGGCGGTCGAGGAAGCTCAACAGCAGCGTCGCCCAGATGGTGTGGAAGGCCGCCTTGGCCGGCGAATAGCCGTGGGCGAGCAGCCCCACGACCAGGATGAAGGGCAGGAAAAAATAGCAGCGGCGCACGAGGCGGCGCGCCGCCGGCCGCTCGGAGGCCTCCAGGGGGCGGATCCCGCGCTTGAGGGCGATGAAGTGCACCATCAGGAAGACCCCCAGGTAGTAGAGCACCGCCGGGATGACCGCGACCTGGATGATGGTGAAGTAGGGGATGCCCGTGACCTCGGACATGATGAAGGAGCCCGCCCCCATGATCGGCGGCATGATCTGCCCGCCCACCCCGGAGACGGACTCGATGGCCGCGGCCTGCTTCGGGGTGTAGCCGGTCTTCTTCATCAAGGGGATCGTGAAGGAGCCGGTCGCGTAGACGTTGGCGACCGTCGAGCCCGAAACCGTCCCGTAGAGGGCCGAGGAGATCACCGAGATCTTGGCCGCCCCGCCGCGGGCCCAGCCGGCCGCCCAGCTCGCGACCTCGATCAGGTAGTCCCCGGCGCCGGTCTTGAGCAGGACGGCGGCGAAGAGGATGTAGATGTAGAGAATGTCGGCCGAGATCCCCATGAGGAACCCGAAGATCCCCTCGTCGTTCGGCAGATAGAGGATCTCCACCGCCCGGTCGAGCGTGAAGGCCTTGTACCGGAAAAGCCCCGGCCAGTATTGGCAGGTCGCGAGGTAGACGAGCACCGCGGCGACGGTCGCGGCGAACCACTTGGAGATCGACCGGCGGCAGGCCTCGACGGCGCCGAGGGCGAGCAGGGCGCCGAGCGCGACCTCCTCGGGGCGCACGGCGTGAAACCCCACGAAGCGCTGGTTCAGCCGGTCGGCGTGAAGCACGGTGTAGAGCGCGGCGGCGAGCGTGACCGCGGCCGCGGCGAGATCCGGGCCGCTCGGCCGGCGGCGCGGCGATTTCGCCCGCGCCGGGAAGAGCAGGAAGACGAAGGGCAGGAGCATGGCGAGGTGCAGCCCGCGGAAGGTGCGGGGCTCGGGCGAGCCGAACCCCGCGCAGTAGTAGTGGAAGAGCCCGGCGATGACCGCCGTCGCGGCGATGGGGATCATCCAGGCCCGGCTGAGCTGGCGCATGCTGCCTCGGGTCGGCCCCGGGCGCGGCCGCGCCCGGGGCGGTCATCCGCTAGGGGAGCAGGCCCTTTTCCTTGTAGTACCTGGCCGCGCCCGGGTGCAGCGGCACCCCGCAGCCGGTCGGCCCGTCCTTGATCGCGTAAGTCTCCATGCTGGAGTGGATCTTGCGCGCCTTCTCGAAGTTGTCGTTGAAGGCCTTCGTCAGCCGGTAGGCGAGGTCATCGGGCATGTCCTTATGGACGGTGATGACGCTCCCCGAGGAGGCGGTCACGACATCCTTCGTGTTGGCCGCCTTCTCGTAGGTCCCGGCCGGGATCTTGCCCGTGGTGATCCCGAACGGCTCGAGGTACTTGAGCGCGCCGGGGGAGAAGTCGATCAGCTTGAGCCGGCGGCCGACCGACGCCTCGGTCACCGCCGCCCCGGGGATGGCGAGGAAGGTGAAGACGCCGTCGGCGTTCTTGTCCTTGAACTGGTTCGCCTGGAAGGCGTAGTTGCCGCGCAGGAAGGTGAAGCCGGCCTTCTCGAGCTCGGCGATGCTCGTCTTATAAGCGGCGAGCACCTGCTCGAGCACCCAGGTGTCGGAGCTTCCGGCCTGCGAGATGGCCAGGCGCAGCTTCTTCTTCTCGCCGAAGATCTCGTCCATCGTGTTGAGGGGAGAGTCGGCGTCCACGTAGAAGTGGAAGTAGTTCATGCTCATCCCGCCGGCCAGGGCGCGCAGCTCGGCCAGGGGTTTTTCGAACGGCGCCATCCCCTTGTAGGCGGCGGCGTTCAGAAAGGGCAGGCCCCAGCCGATCTCGGCCCCTTTGCTCGCCACGACCGCCGGGTTCTGCAGGCCGCCCCCCGGGATGACCTTGATCGTGATGTCGGGATCGGCCTCCTTGACGATGTTGGCGATCCCGCCGGCGATGGTGTACCACCCGCCGCCCGCACCCCCGGCGGTCCAGGTCAGGGTGACCGGCTCGCCGGCCTGCACGCTCATGGCCGCCGCGCACCAAAGCGCGCACACGGCGGCCGAAAGGTTGATGAACCTGCGCATAAGGCACCTCCCCCGCTTGGTTGATGGTGGGCGTCGGGCGCAGGGGATCTCGCCCCCCCCCGCGCCGAATCGTCTGCCCATACTGCGCCGCCGGAGCGGTGTCAAGCCCGCCCGGGGCCTTCCGCGCGGGGGGCCGCCCGCCGGGAAGCCATAGGCCGCCGGGCGGCGTTGCGGGCGCCGCGGCCGGGTGGTATGAGGGGCCATGGAGACGGAGCAGGCCACGGCCCGGGCCGCTGTCGGCATCCTGGTTCTCGATGCGCGCATCCGGCGCATCCGCGGCGACGGCGGCCACCCGGCTTCCTTCCCCTTCCCGGTGATCCTGGAGACCGTGCCGGGCGCGACCATCCGGCGCCTCATCGCCGAACGCGACCCGGCGCTCGCCGGCGAGTTCATCGCGGCCGGCCGCAGGCTGGTCGCGCGCGGGGCGCGGGCGCTGGCCACCACCTGCGGCTTCATGATCCTCTTCCAGCGCGAGCTGGCCCGGGCGCTGCCGGTGCCGGTCTTCACCTCGAGCCTGCTGCTGCTCCCGCTGATCGCGGCCGCCATCGGCCCGCGCCGCCGGATCGGGGTCCTCACGGCCGACGGTTCCAGGCTTTCCGCCGCCCACCTGCGGCGGGCGGGGATCGATCCGCGGCGGGCCACGGTCTGCGGCCTCGAGGACCGGCCGCACTTCCGCCGCGCGATCCTCGAGGAGAACGGGACGATCGCCCCGGCGCGGGTGCGGGAGGAGGTGGCGGCGCGCGCGCGGGAGATGGTCGCCCGCGACCCGGCGATCGGGGCGGTGCTGCTCGAGTGCGCGAACCTCCCGCCCTATGCCGCGGCGGTCCGGGCGGCGACCGGGCTTCCGGTCTTCGATTTCCGCACGCTCATCCTGCAGGTTCACGCCGCGCTCGCCGGTGCGGACGGCGCGTAGGCCGGCGCCCGGCGACAATTTACAGCGCGCGCGTCTTGGGCTATGTTGCGGCCATGCACATCCACACCCTGGGACGCTTCCGGCACGACCACCGCTTCCATGTCGACAGCCACTCCGGGGAGCGCGCGACACGGCGCGTGATCGCGCTCACGGTCGCGATGATGGCGATCGAGATCGCCGCCGGGCTCGCCTTCGGCTCGATGGCCCTGCTCGCCGACGGCTGGCACATGGGGACCCACGCGGCGGCGCTGGGGATCACGGCCCTGGCCTACCACTACGCCCGCCGCCACGCCGACAACCCCGCCTTTGCCTTCGGGACCGGCAAAGTGGGGGAGCTCGGCGGGTTTGCGAGCGCCTTGGGGCTCGCCGGGGCGGCGCTCGTCATGGCGGGGGAGTCGGTCAAGCGGCTCTTCGATCCGCAGGCGATCCGCTTCGACGAGGCCATCGCCGTGGCCGCAGCCGGGCTGGCCGTCAACCTCGCCAGCGCCTGGATGCTGCGCGACCGCCGCGACCCTGGGCACGATCACGGCCACCGCCACGACCATGACCACGGGCATGGGCATGGGCATGGGAGCGCCGCCGGCGGCCGCGACCACAACCTGAAGGCCGCCTACCTCCACGTGCTCGCCGACGCGCTCACCTCGCTGTTCGCCATCGCGGCGCTCGCGGCCGGAAAAACGCTCGGCTGGGTATGGATGGACCCGGTCATGGGGATCGCGGGGGCGGCGATCATCACGCGGTGGGCCTGGGGGCTTCTGCGGGCCACGGCGCGGGTGCTCCTCGACCGCGACGTCGACCCGCAGCGCGTCGCCGCAATCAAGGCGGCCGTCGAGGCGGCGGACGACAACCGCGTGGCCGACATCCACGTCTGGCGCGTGGGGGCGGAAAGCCTCGCGGTGATCCTCTCGGTCGTCACCCACACCCCCCGGCCGCCGGAGCACTACAAGCGCCTGCTCTCCGGGTTCGCCGAGATCGCCCACACGACCGTCGAGGTGGTCGGCTGCGAGGGCGAATCCTGCCTGAAGGCGGCTACCCCAGCCGCTCCCGCAGGGCCTTGAGCTGGGCGGAAAGCCGCGCCGGAAGCCGGTCGCCGAACTGCGCGAAGTGCTTCTCGATGTCGTCGAGCTCGGCGCGGAAGGCCGGCGCGTCGACGCGCAGAAGCTCCGCCAGGGCCTGGGGGGCGATCGCGAGCCCGGCGAGATCGAGGTCGCCCTCCCGCGGCAGGAGTCCGATCGGGGTCTCGCGGGCGCCCGCCCGGCCGCTCACCCGGTCGCACATCCATTTGAGGACGCGGCTGTTTTCGCCGTAGCCCGGCCACAGGAACTTGCCCTCCGGGCTCTTGCGGAACCAGTTCACGTAAAAGATGCGCGGGGCCTTGGCGCCCAGCCGGTCGCCCATCGCCAGCCAGTGCCCGAAGTAGTCCCCCATGTTGTAGCCGCAGAAGGGCTTCATGGCGAAGGGGTCGCGCCGCAGGTTCCCGACCGCGCCGATGTTGGCCGCCGTGGTCTCGGAGGCCGCGGTCGCGCCCAAAAAGACCCCATGGTCCCAGCTCAGGGCCTCGTGCACCAGGGGCACGACCCCCGCCCGGCGCCCGCCGAAGACGAAGATGTCGATGGGGACCCCTTCGGGCTTCTCCCAGTCCGGGCTGATGACCGGGCACTGCCTTGCCGGCGCGGTGAAGCGCGCGTTCGGGTGGGCGGCGTCGGTCCCGCTCGCCGGCGTCCAGTCTTTCCCCTTCCAATCGATCGCGTGCGCGGGCGGCGGGCCGTCGAAGCCCTCCCACCAGATGTCGCCCTCGTCGGTGAGGGCGCAGTTGGTGAAAATGACGTTCTCCTTGAGCGATTCCATGGCGGCGGGGTTGGAGGCGTAGGAGGTCCCGGGCGCGACCCCGAAAAAGCCGCTTTCCGGGTTGATCGCATAGAGCCTTCCGTCCGGTCCGATTTTCATCCAGGCGATGTCGTCGCCCAGGCACTCGGCCTTCCAGCCGGGGATCGTCGGTTCGATCATGGCGAGATTGGTCTTGCCGCAGGCCGAGGGGAAGGCCGCGGCGATGTGGAAGCGCCGCCCCTCGGGGCTCTCCAGGCGCAGGATCAGCATGTGCTCGGCCATCCAGCCCTCGCGGCGGGCCGCGGCCGAGGCGATGCGCAGCGCGAGGCACTTCTTCCCGAGCAGGGCGTTTCCGCCGTAGCCCGATCCGTAGGACCAGATGAGGTTTTCGTCCGGGAAGTGGCTGATGTACTTCTGCTCGATCGGGGCGCAGGGCCAGGGCACGTCCGGCTGCCCCTTCTCGAGGGGCGCGCCGATCGAGTGCAGGCAGGGGATGAAGGCCCCGTCTTTGCCGAGCGCCTCGATCACGCGGGTGCCGACCCGGGTCATGATGTGCATGTTGCAGACGACGTAGGGGCTGTCGGTGATCTCGACGCCGATTTTCGCGAGCGGGGAGCCGATCGGCCCCATGGAGAAGGGGATCACGTACATCGTGCGGCCGCGCATGCACCCCGCATAAAAAGCGGTCATGGTCTTTTTGAGCGCCGCCGGGTCGATCCAGTTGTTCGTGGGGCCGGCCTCCACCCGGCTCGGCGTGCTGATGTAGGTCCGGTCCTCGACGCGGGCGACGTCGCTCGGGTCGGAGCGGAAGAGAAAAGAGTTCGGCCTTTTCTTGAGCGGGATCGCCGCCCCGGAGGCGACCATCTGGGCCATGAGGCGGTCGTACTCGGCGGGGCTGCCGTCGCACCAGTGGACCCGGTCGGGGCGGCAGAGGGCGGTGCACTCCTGGACCCATTGATTCAAGCACGCGTTGGCTGAAGGCGAGGTCATGATCGGAGCCCTCCGGTGGCGGTTGATGGCGCGCGCAAGCGAAAACAGTATACAGTATACACCTGTTAGTGGAGCCGGTAAAGGATGTCAAGCGAAAACCCCGGCCCGGGCCGCCGCAAGGCCTCTCTCCTATCGCCGCGCTAGACATGTTGAATATCGGCTTGATTTCCGCTCCCGGCCCGTGGTAGTCAATCGGGCAGACCGATTTCCACCGGCTGTGCGGCCCTGCCATCCGGACCTGCCGCCCGTGAATGCCGCCCGTTGAACGTCGGCCGGCGGGCATGTGACGTCCGAATCTTCTCACCCGCGTTGCTCGAATCAGCCTGCTGCGGACAGACCGGCCGGCGGAGAATTCCCCGGCGCCTGCCGCGGCCGGCATGCGGTCCGCCCCCGCCGCCGCGACCCCGCCGGCGGAAGAGGCCGGCCGCCGAGGAGGCGCCCATGAGAGGACGACCCGACCGCCGCGCGGCGCCCCGACGGGGCCGGCCGGCGCCGCGAGGGACCTCGCCGGCTTCCCCGCCGGCCGCCGCTTCCGGCGCCGCGATCAGCGAAGTGCGCTGCGCGCTTATCCTCGACAACATCGAGGACGGCTACTACGAGGTGGACCTCGATGGCAACTACACCTTCTTCAACGAGGGGCTGCTGCGCATCACGGGCTACACCGCCGCGGAGCAGCTCGGCCTGAACAACCGCCGCCTCGTCGACGAGTTCAACAACCGCAAGGTCTTTCAGGTCTTCCACCAGGTCTATCTTACCGGCCTGCCGGCGCGCGCCTTCGACTGGGAGCTGATCCGCAAGGACGGCAGCCGGGGCTTCGTCGAGGTGTCGGTCTCGCTCAAGCGCGACCCGCTGGGCCGCCCGGCGGGTTTCATGGGGATCGCCCGCGACATCACCCGGCGCAAGCTCGCCGAACAGACGCTCAAGGCGAGCGAGGAGCGCTACCGGACGATCATCCAGGATATCCACGACGGCTACTACGAGGTCGACCTCCGGGGAAACTTCACCTTTTTCAACGACGGGCTGCTGCGCATCACGGGATACCCGCGCGAGGAGATGCTGGGCTTGAACAACCGCCGCATCATGGACGAGTTCACCGCGAAAAAGGTCTTCGCGGTCTTTCACCAGGTCTATCTCACCGGCCTGCCGGCGCGCGCCTTCGACTGGGAGTGCATCCGCAAGGACGGCACCCGGCGCCATGTCGAGGTCTCGGTTTCGCTGCGCCACGATCTCCAGGGCCGGCCCTGCGGCTACCTGGGGATCGCGCGCGACGTCACCGAACGCCGCGACCACCTGGCGCGCCTCGAGGCGCAGGAGGAGGAGCTCCGGCGGAAGAACCGCAGCCTCGAGGAGGCCAACACGGCGCTGAACGTGCTCATGAAGAAGATCGAGGAGCACCGCTTTGCGAACGAACAGGCGCTGCGCCAGAACATCAACAAGGTGGCGCTCCCCTACCTGCAGCGGGCCAAGGAGAAGACCCGCGACCCGGCGGCGGCCGAGGCCCTGCGCCAGCTCGAGGAGAGCCTGAACACGATCTTCGCCCCCTTCGCCCACGACCTCGCCCCCGTCCTGCCGCGCCTCACCTCGACCGAGATCGATGTCGCGAACTTCATCGTGCAGGGCAAGCGCACCAAGGAAATCGCCGGAATCCTGGGCGTCACGACCAAAGCGATCGAGGTCCACCGCAACAACCTGCGCCGCAAGTTCGGCCTCACCCACCAGCGGACCGCCCTGCGCACCCATCTGCTCGCGCTGCGCTGACCCCGCCGGCCGCCGCGAAAACCCCTGGCGCCCCTAGCCGCAGGCCCTCAGGCGCACTTGTTTTTTATGAATTTCCTTGGGTTGTTTCCTTCCGCCGCCGTGATCTAACGGGGCCCGAAACAGGAGGCCGATGGTGAAGCATCGCGAGGCGCTCGCGCAGGAGATGGCCGACCGCGGCGTTCCCAGGCGCGCCCACGCGGTGCACCAGCACCTGCTGCGCCGGGTCCGCGCGGAACTCGACATGGCCGGCAACCGCCGATAGCGGGAGGCGAGCGATGAAACCGCACGGCATCCCCGTCGAGCGGCGCCGCGACCTTTCCGGAAACCCCGTCGCCGCGATGCGCCCCCAAAGCCGCCCGCCCCGGATCGGCCGGGCCGCCTGGGGCGCTGTTCGGCCGGAGTCCAAGAGGCCGCGGCTTCAGCCTCGTTCGGGGGAGGTGAGGCGGCCGGCCGCGGGCGCCGCGTCGTGCGCCGCCGCTGCCGAACGGCAGCCGGCCTCCTCCCCCCAGAGGTCGAGATGGAGGCCGGCGATCGCCTCGAGCGGCGGGTAAAGCGGCCGGTCGAGCCGCCGGGCGTCGACGGTCTTGAGATAGGTTCGGCAGCCGGCGCAGAGCTCCAGGCGGTACTCCGGCTCCGCCGCGCTAAAACGGTAGGAGAGCCGGGCGGGATCCGCGCATGCGCAGAAAGCGCAGACCGCGCGGGGGTAGGGCCAGCGGTGCCAGCAGAAGCCGCAGACGAGAGACCGCCGGCCCTCCTCCGCGATGAGCCCCAGCGCCGGCGGGCTGCCGCAGACGGGGCAGGCCCCCCGCCGCCAGGCGGCTGCCTCGGGGATGAGCGCGGCGAGAAGCTCCGCCGCGCGGCAGAGCGAGGGCCGCAGGCTGTGGTAGAGGAAAAAACCCAGGGCGGCGGGCTCCGCCCGAAAGCGGCGGGCGGCGTGCGCGACGGCGGCCTCGTCGGCGTCGAGAAAGCTCCGGTACAGGCCCCGGACCGCCGCGGCGCATGGCATGAGCGCTGCGGCCGAGGGGGCGAGCTCCGATGCGCGGCCGGCGGCGATTCGGCAGAGCTCCGGGAAGAGCGCCTGGGCGGCCGCGACATCGACGGGGAGCTCGGGCGGCGCGGCGAGCGGAAAGCCGTTTTCGATCTTCGTCCGCGCCAGCTCCGGCGCGAGCGCGGCGGGCTCAAGCCGCACCCCGGCCCGCGCCGCCTCCTGGGCGGTGAACAGCGCGCCGTAGAAGCCGATCAACTCCGCCAGCGCCGGCCGCCGCCCCACGATGGCCTCCGCCGCCCGCTCGACCTCTTCCGCCTGATGCCGGGCGCACTGCGCCATGGCGCTCCCCCTCGGAGTGGGCGGCCGGCGGCCGCCCCGCGGGCCGCGTCTTCCGCCCGCGGCGGTGGCGGGCCGCCCCCCTTCCGCCGCGGGTGCTATCATCGCGCCGCGCCGCCTACACCGGCGGGGCGAAGAGCTGCGCGAAAGGCCGCAGCATGCGCCGCACGGCCACCGCCCGGGTGATCCCGGCCGGCCGGCGGGAGGCGACGGCGTACTCCCAGTAGGCCGTCGGCTCGAAGGCGGTGAGGTAGATCACCCGCAGCCGATCGGCGTTGACGAGCGTCGCATTGGGATAGCGGCGCCTGACCTCCGCCAGGCGCGCCTGGGCCCAAACCCGGATCTCCCGGTAGTCGCCGAAGCTCATGGCGCCGGTCGGGCACGCCTTGACGCAGGCGGGGAGAAGACCGTGCGACACCCGGTCGAGGCACATGTCGCACTTGGCGAGGCTCCCGTCGGGCCCCTGGCGGGGGATGTTGTAGGGGCAGGCTTCGATCACATCCTCCGCGTCGAGCTGCCGGGTGACCGGGGTGTAGATCACGGCCCCGGTCGCCTTGTCCTGGTAGACCGCCTTCGGCTCGCCGGCGGCCTCCAGGCACGGCGGCTCGATGCAGTGCCGGCACTGGTCCGGAAAGAAGAGCCAGCGCAGCCGTCCGTCGATCATGGCCTCGCTCATGCGCACGAGCTTGAGCGTGTGGAAGGCGAGATCCTCGGGGTTCTGGAACGAGCCGCGGTTGGTGGTCTGCTCGGCGGGGAGCTTCTTCCACTGCTTGCAGGCGACCTGGCAGCCGCGGCAGCCGGTGCAGGTGGTCGTGTCGATCAGGAAGGCTTTGCTCATCGGGGATCACCTCCTTCCGCTCAGATCTTGACCAGGTTGACCATGAAGGCCTTGGTCTCGGGGATGCGCGTGTTCGGGTCCCCGGCCGATGGGGTGAGCAGGTTCACGCTCTCCTCCCGGCCGCTATCGGGCCAGCGCCAACCATAGTGCCAGGGGAACCCCACCTCGTGCACCACGAGACCGCCCAGCTTGAAGGGCTTGAAGCGTTTGGTGACGACCGCCGTACACTCCACCGCGCCGCGGGCCGTCACCGCCTTGACCCGGTCGCCGCTCTTGATTCCCTTGAGGGCCGCGAGCTCCTCGCTCAGCTCGACGAACATCTGCGGCTGGGTCTCGAGCAGCCAAGGCTGGGTGCGGGTCATGAGACCCGTCTGCCAGTGCTCGCTCACCCGGAAGGTGGTCGCGACATAGGGGTAGCGCGGGTCGCAGGTCGCGAAGGCGTCGAGCTTCCCGCCCCAGACCGGGGCGACCGGGTTCATGCGCTGGGCGTTCATGTAGTTGCGCTCGAGGGGGCACTCGAGCGGCTCGTAGTGCTCGGGGAAGGGCCCGTCGGCCAGCCCCGGCCCGAAGATCTGGGCGAAGCCGTGGCGGGTCATGATGAAGGGCCAGCGCGACTTGGGGTCGGGGTTCGCGAGGCTGCCGAGCGGCGGCCAGGGCCCGTCGGGGACGTCGCCGACCCACTTCTCCCCGTCCCAGCGGATCACCCAGTCCTTGGCGTCGCGCGGCTGGCCTTTCAGGTCCACCGAGGCGCGGTTGTAGATGATGCGCCGGTTGACCGGCCAGGCCCAGGCGAACTCGGGGAAGAGCCCGATCCCGTTGGGAGCGTCCTGCGGGTTGCGGCGGGCGGCCATGTTGCCCTTGTCGGTGTAGCTGCCGCAGTAGATCCAGCAGCCCGAGGCGGTGGTGCCGTCGGCCTGCAGCATGGCGAAGGAGGGGACCTGGCTGCCTTTCTTGTAGACCGTCTCGCCGATCTTGACATCCTCGAGGAAGGTGCCGTTGATCCACTTGGCGACCCGGTGCGGGTCGAACTCGCCGTGGGGGTCGGCGTAGTCCCATTTGAGGTTCACGATCGGGTCCGGAAAGGCCCCGCCCTCCTTTTGGTAGCGCTCCTTGAGGCGCCGCCCCAGGGCGAGGATGATGTCGCCGTCGGGCCGGCTCTCGCCCAAGCGCTTCGGGCCGGCGTAGCGCCACTGCATCCAACGGCCGGAGTTGGTGACGCTGCCCTCCTTCTCGACCGAGACGCAGGCCGGCAGCAGGAAGACCTCGGTCTTCACCTTGGCCGGGTCCATGCCCGGGCCGCGCCAGAAGGAGCCGGTCTCGTTGTCGAAGAGGTTCACGTTGACCATCCAGTCGAGATTGGCCATGGCCTTCCGGTTCTTGCCGGCGTTCGACCCGCTGCAGGCCGGGTTCATCCCCCAGGCGAAGAAGCCCTTGATCGCCCCCCGGTGCATGGCGTCGAAGAGGTCGAGCCAGCTGTAGGCCTTGCCGGCGTCGAGCTTGGGCAGCCAGGGGTAGCCGAAGTCGTTCTCCTTGGTCGCCGCCTCGCCGAAGTAGGCCTTGAGCAGGCTCACCA
Organism: uncultured Desulfatibacillum sp.; assembly: GCA_964573635.1. Lineage (GTDB taxonomy): Bacteria > Desulfobacterota > Desulfobacteria > Desulfobacterales > SpSt-501 > SpSt-501. Next base: position 90,436 of record CAZNKG010000015.1, read on the forward strand.
TGTACTTGGGCTCGTTCTGCCACCAGTTGGCGCTCAGGGGGTCGGCGCTCTTCGGCCGGCGCTTGAGGTAGTCTTCGAGCTTGGGCCATTGGGTGGCGGGGGTCGCGAGGTAGCCGGGCAGGATGTGGTAGAGCAGCCCCGCGTCGGTCGAGCCCTGGACGTTCGACTCGCCGCGCAGCGCGTTCACCCCGCCGCCGGCGATCCCCAGGTTGCCGAGAAGCGCCTGGATGATGGCCATCGCGCGGATGTTCTGGACCCCCACGGTGTGCTGGGTCCAGCCCATGGCGTAGAGGATCGTCCCGGCCTTGCCCTTTTGCCCGGTCGCGGCGTAGGCCTCGTAGACCGCGAGCAGATCCTTCTCGGGGGTGCCGGTGATGCGCGAGACGAGCGCCGGGGTGTAGCGGGCGTAGTGCTTCTTGAGCAGCTGAAAGACGCAGCGCGGGTTCTCCAGCGTCAGGTCCTTGAGCGGCACGCCGTTCGCGTCGGTTTTCAGGGCCCAGGAGCTCTTGTCGTAGGCCCGCTTGCCGGCGTCGTAGCCGGAAAAGAGCCCGTCCTTGAAGTCGAAAGCCTCGCCCACCAGGACGCCCGCATCGGTGTAGGCGACGAGATACTCCTCGTCGTAGAGCTTGCGGTCGAGGATGTAATTGATCATCCCGCCGAGGAAGGCGATGTCGGTCCCGGAGCGCAGCGGCGCATAGATGTCGGCCTTGGCGGAGGTGCGCGTGAAGCGCGGGTCGACGCTGATCAGGGTCGCGCCGCGGTTCTGGGCCTCGGTGATGTACTTGAAGGAGATCGGGTGGTTTTCGGCAGCGTTGCTGCCCATGACGAGGATGGTGTCGCTGTTCTTGATGTCGATCCAGTGGTTGGTCATCGCGCCGCGTCCGAACGACTCTGCCAGAGCCGCCACGGTGGCGCTGTGTCATATGCGGGCCTGGTGTTCGATGTAGACCACGCCGATGGCGCGCAGGAAGGCCTGGTAGACCCAGCACTCCTCGTTGTCGAGGGCGGCGCTGCCGACCGAGGCGATGGCTTCGAGGCGGTTGACCGTGGCGCCCTGGTCGTTGCGGGTGATGAAGCCGGCGTCGCGGGTGGCCTTGACCCGTTCGGCGATCGTGTCGAGGGCCCATTCCCAGGAGACCGGCCTCCACTGCTTCGCGCCGGGGGCGCGGTAGAGGGGCCGGGTCAGGCGCTGGCGGTTCTCCGCGAGCTGGAAGAGCGCGGACCCTTTGGAGCACAGCGAGCCGCGGTTGATGACGTGGTCCGGGTCGCCCTCGATGTTGATCGCCCGGCCGGTTTTCTGGTCGGTGTGCACGATGGCGCCGCACCCCACCCCGCAGTAGCAGCAGATGGTGGTGGTCTCCCGGGCGCCTTGGGTCTTGAGCTGCCGGGCGTGGGCCGCCACCGGCCCCACGTCGGCGCCGAGGCCGCTGAAGGCAAGTCCCGCGGCGGCCGCGCCCGCGATCTGGTTGAATTGCCGGCGCGTGAGTTCCATAGCCATCCTCCTTTCGTTCGAGGTTCGATGCGCGGTTTTCGGCGGATCTTAGACTCGAAAGCGCGTGAGCGCCCTCACCAGGATTCGGCTGCCACCCCGGGGGCTCCGGGGGCGGAACATGGCGGCGCTTCGGAAGGAGCTGCGATGGGATCTCGGTGCAAGCATCAGCGGTGCGCCGCCGCATCCCTCTTTTAGACAAGGCGGGTGGCGAAGTCAATGGCCTCCGGGGGCGTCACGACCCAAGCGATCGAGGTCCACCGCAACAACCTGCGCCGCAAGTTCGGCCTCACCCACCAGCGGACCGCCCTGCGCACCCATCTGCTCGCGCTGCGCTGACCCCGCCGGCCGCCGCGAAAACCCCTAGCGCCCCTAGCCGCAGGCCCTCAGGCGCTAGGGTTTTTTTATGAATTTCCTTGGGTTGTTTCCTTCCGCCGCCGTGATCGAATGGAGCCCGAAACAGGAGGCCGGCGGATCGCGGGCGCCGGGGAAAGGCCCCGGCGAAACCCGCCCGCAGAAGCAATCCTCGACAGAAGGGAGAGGGACCATGAAGAGGAAGACGGTCGTTGGCATTATCGCGATGGTGGGCCTGGCGGCGGTGATCGGTGCGCTTCCGGCCCGCGGGGACGAGGGCGCGGCCGGAGCGCCGCCAGACTACTTCGTTGATTGCATCAACCGTGAAATCGACGCCGCCTGCGCCAAGGTCGGCCTGGCCGCCTCCCGCTCGGAGAAGCTGAAGGCGGTCGGCATCGCCAGCGCGCACCGGCTCACCTTCATGGTGAAGCATCGCGAGGCGCTCGCGCAGGAGATGGCCGACCGCGGCGTTCCCAGGCGCGCCCACGCGGTGCACCAGCACCTGCTGCGCCGGGTCCACGCGGAGCCCGACATGGCCGGCAACCGCCGATAGCGGGAGGCAAGCGATGAAACCAAATGGCATTCCCGTCGAGCGCCGCCGCGAGCGGCGCCACAACCTCTCCGGAAACCCCATCGCCGTGATGCGCCCGGAACCATCCGACCCGGGGCGGCTTTGCCGCCTGGGGCGCTTTTCGGCCGAAATCGAGTACCTCGCGGCGAACGGCGAGGTCGCCGCTCCGACCGAGGCGCTCTCCATTCTGGCGCCCGACTTCACGCGGGGGCTCTATCTGCGCGGCCTCCCCGTGCGCACGGTGTCGGACGTCCCGCAAGGCCCCGGCTGCGGCCCGGTCAGCGGCCGTCGCATTCTCCGGCGCGTGGTCTGCTTCGAGCGCCTCTCAGCCGACCAGCAAACCGAGCTCGAGGCCTTCATCCTGTCGCACAAATCGTGAGGCGTCCTCCATGGCAGGCGGATCGGGGGGGGGGGGGGGCGGGGGCGCGCCCGCCCCCCAATCCGGGCGCGCCGGCGGCCGTCCGCGGTTTGACATTCCCCGGAGCGGCGCTTATTCTAAGCGCGTTGATAACCTTGAAAGAACGCCCCGGCGGCGAGCCGGGGCCAGCTTTTTTCAGCCGGCGGCCGCCCGACCGGCTGATCGCCGTCATGTCCTACCGAAAGAGGAGCGCGCATGTCGTTTGAAACCCGGGAAGAGATCTTCGAGAAGGTGATGGCCCTGCCGCGGCCGAAATGCCCCTACTGCCAGGCCGAAATGAACTTGTGGGAAGAGCCGCCGATGCGCTTCAGCGACGGCCTCGGCTGGGGCACGCCCTACCTGTTCATCTGCTTCAACGACGACTGCCGGCTCTACCGCGACGGCTGGAAGCATATCGAGGAGACCTACGCCCACAAGGCATCCTACCGCTGCATGAACTACCCCGGCACCGAGGTCTTCGAGCTGATGCCCGTCTTCAGCGATATGGGCGCCCGCGGCCAGATCATCGACGACCAGGCGGTCGCCGCCGAGCAGGCGATGAAGGAGGCCATCAAGCGCGGCTTCAACCTGCTCGCCGACTACTTCACGACCCGCGACGGCCCCGCGATCCTCCAGCTGCTGATCGACCCCCAGGAGCCCGCGCGCGTGCGCCTCAAGGCGGCCGAGATGATCGGCGACATCGGCGAGGTCGAGGCCGTCGAGCCCCTGCGCAACCACAAATTCCCGAACGCGGTCCTGCAGGCCCGCGTCGAGGCGGCCATCGTGAAGATCCACGAGCGCCACTTCACGCGCGAGTGCCCCTTCTGCGCGGAGATCATCAAGCGCCGCGCGAACGTGTGCAAGCACTGCGGTAAGGATCTCTCCGGGATTTAGCCGGGCCATGCCGACCCTCGCTCTGCGCGCGCCGGCGGCCGCCCGCCCGGAAGCGGCCGGCCCCGGAGGGCATCGGCCGGGGCGGGCGTCGCGCGGCCTGTGGGCCGCGCTTCTCCTGATGGCGGCTGCCGCCGGCAGCGCGGCGGCCGGCGACGAGGCGCTGCCCGAAAAAATCCTCGCGCGGATCGCTGCGGCGCAGGCCGAAAAACGGCTCGTGTGCCGGGGTGAGCTCGTCTGCGGGATCGCCGAGCTCCCGCGGTTCTACAGCCGCCGCGACTATCGGCCGGCCTGGATCTCCGCCGGCGGGCCGACCGCGGCGGCCGCGGAGCTTCTCGAGGCGATCGCGGCCGCGGCCGAGGAGGGGCTGCGCCCGGAGGACTACCACCTCGAGGCGCTTTCACGGCTGCTCGCCGAAGCCGGGCGCCCGGAGACTTCCGGCCGGCCGGAGGACCTCGAGCGGGCGGCCGACCTGGACGTGCTGCTGACCGACGGCTTCCTGCTCCTCGCCGCGCACCTTTTCTCCGGAAGGGTCGATCCGGAAACCCTGCACGCGGAATGGAGCCCCGCCGTCGACCCCGCCCTGGACCTCGGGGGCCGGCTCGAAACCGCGCTCGCCTCCGGCCGCATCCGCGAAGCGCTCAAGCGGCTTTCGCCCCCGCAGGCGGGTTACGCCGCCCTGAAGGCAGCGCTCGAGCACCACCGCGCGCTCGCCGCGCGGGGCGGCTGGGAGCGCCTTTCCGAAAAGACGAGCTGGAAGCCGGGGGAGGCGGGCGCCGCCGCGGAAAGCCTGCGGGCGCGGCTCCTCGTTTCCGGCGACCTTCCGGCACCGGCCGGCGGCGCGGAGCCGCCGAGCGATGCGGCGCTCGCCGCCGCGCTTGGCCGGTTTCAGGCGCGCCACGGGCTCGAGGCGCACGGCCGGCTGGACGCGGCGACGCTGGCGGCGCTGAACGTGCCGGCTGCCGCGCGCGCGCGCCAGATCGAGCTCAACCTCGAGCGCTGGCGCTGGCTGCCGCGCGAGCTCGGCCGCCGCCACATCTGGGTGAACGTGCCCGACTACACCCTGGAGGTCGTCGCGGACGGAGAAAGCGCGCTTGCCATGCGGGTCGTGGTGGGGCGCCACTACCGGCGCACGCCGGTCTTCAGCGGCATGCTGGAATACCTCGTCATCAACCCGGACTGGAACATCCCCGGGCGCATCGCCGTCCAGGACGTCCTGCCCAAGATCCGCAAGGACCCGGCCTACATCGGCCGCGAAAAGATCCGGGTGTACGCGAGCTGGAGCGCGGGGGCGCCGGAGATCGACCCCGCCGAGGTGGACTGGTCGCAGGTGACGGCGCAGAACTTCCGCTTCAAGCTGCGCAAGGAGCCCGGCCCCCGGAACGACCTCGGCCGGATCAAGTTCATGTTTCCCAACAAGTACTCCGTCTACCTGCACGACACGCCTTCGCGGGCGCTCTTCGCGCGCGGGGCGCGCGGCTTCAGCTCCGGGTGCATCCGGATCGAGAAGCCGATCGAGCTCGCCGAACTTGTCCTGCGGGGGGCGCCCGGCTGGGACCGGCCGGCGATCGAAGCGGCCGTCGAAAGCGGCGGCCGCCGCGCGCTGAGCCTCCCGGAGAAGATTCCCGTCCACCTCGCCTACCTGACGGCCTGGGTCGACCGGGAGGGCGCGACCCATTTCCGGCCGGACATCTACGGCCGCGACCCGGTGCTCGACAAGGCCCTGAGCGCGCGGCCGCCCGGCCCCTGAACGCCTCCGGCGGTCACGGCGCGCGCCCCGGCCGACCGAGCGGGGTCACCCCCAGGAGCGGACCCGCCCGATGTCGATATGCACGAAATCGGGCCCCGGGTAGTACCCCACCCCGCCGCCGGCCAGCCGGACAGCGGCCTCCCTCAGGCGGGCGGTGGCGATGCCGGGGATGCGGATATCGATCGCCTGGCCGCACATGTGCAGGCTCTGCGAGGCGACCCCGCGGCTCTTGGCATGCAGCGCGGCGTTGGTCGCGGGCGAGCGGTATCCGGAGATGACGTGCAGGGGCTGCGAGGTCTCGAGGCGGCCGCAGAGGGTGTGGAGCAGGTCGAGCAGCCCGGTGGCGATGGGGCGGGTGTCGCCGGTGCGGTGGTCCCGCAGGATGCGATCGATCGCCGCGAGCGCCGCGGGGTCGTGGCAGCCGCCGTCGAAGTAGCAGGCCTCCAGGGATTCGCCGGTGTGGGTGTTGTAAAAGGCGAGCCGCCGGCTTTCGGGCCGCGCCGCCCGCGCCGCCGCCTGCGGGGCGAAAGCGGCGGCGGAGGCCGCCGCGAGCGAGAGCTTCAGGAACTGGCGGCGGTGGATCCCCGCGGGGTGCTGCAGCAGCTTTTTGGCCAAGGCTTTGAACGGCATCGCGTCCGGCGGCGCTCCTCCCGAAGGTGGCGAGCACCATAGTCGAAAAGCCGCAAGCCTGTCAATCCGAAGGCGAAAACGGCGCCCGCCGGGGCGCGACGTTGACGTTGTCCCGATCGTAGGTGCGGAAGATGAGCTGCTCGCGCCGCCGCTCGGCGGCGGAGAGCGTCCGGGGCTCCCAGGCCGGGATCCGCGCGGCAAGCTCGGCCCGCGACGGGATGCCCCCGAGGCCCTCCCCCACGGGCTTGCCGCTGCGCGTGTCGAGCACGACGGCGGTCCGGCCGTCGCTCGCAACGGCGAACGGGGCCGGGTGGGGTTCGAGCAGGCGCGCCGCGGCGAGGATCTCGCGCTCGCGCGAGCCGAGCGACCCGGCGGCGCACTTGAAGGCGATCAGCCGCCGGGAGGCGACCGTGGCCACGAGGTCGACCGCCGAGCGGTACGGCTCCCCGTCGACCGTGAAGGCGAGCGGCAGGTCCGCCTCGAGCTCGGACTTGGCAAAGCCTTTCGCCTCCACGAGATACCGCGCGAGCGCCTGGCGGTTCTCCTCCGCGCCGATATTGGGCACGGCCCGCCCGGTCAGGAAATCGACGAGGGTCGTGAAGGGCTTAAGCGTCGCGGCCATCGAGCGCCTCCGGCTCCCGGCCCGGCGCGCGCGGCCGCGCCGCCGCGGCGGGCGCCCGGCGCCTGCGGGCGGCGGGGCGCTCGACCGCAACCCGCCGCGCATCGGCCCACAGCCCCTCCAGGTCGTAGAACTCGCGCGCCGACTCCTGGAAGATGTGGATCAGCACCTGGGCGTAGTCCATCAGCACCCACTGGCCCTCCTTGCCGCCCTCGACGCTCATCGGCTTGATCTTCCGGTCGCGCAGCTCGCGCTCGACGTGCTCGGCGATGGCGCTCACCTGGCGGCTGGAGCGGCCGCTGCAGATGATGAAGGCGTCGGCGATCGAGGTGAGCTCGCGCACGTCCAGCACGACCACGTTGAGCGGCTTGCGGCCGAGGAGCGCGTCCAGGAAGGGGGCGAGGGTGGCGGAGAGCTCGGCGGTCATGCGTAGAGTCCTTTGGCGAGAATATAGCGCCACACCTCCGGCGGCACAAGGTACCGCGCCGGCGGCCCCCCGGCGGCGAGCGCGCGGCGGATGCGCGAGCTGGCGATGTCGAGCGCGGTGACCGGAAAGAAGGCGATCGGCTCGATCCCCGGCGCCTCGAACCCGGCGGGGGTCTCCGCGGCGGTGCCGTCCTCGGAGAGGGTCTCGCGGATGTAGCGCCCGACCGCCTCGCGGCCGCCGCCGGCAGGCGGCCGGGTGATGACGATGAGCGGGACCAGCGCGAGAAGCTCCCGCCAGGCGCGCCAGGAGTCGATCTCCAGGAAGGCGTCCAGCCCGACGATCAGAAACAGGCGGTCCCCGGCGGCCAGGGCGCCGCGGAAGTGGCGCACGGTGTCGATGGTGAAGGAGGGGCCGGGCCGCTTGAGCTCGACCTCCGAGACCGCAAAGCCGGAGTTTTCCGCGATGGCGAGGGCGATCATCTTCAGGCGGTCTTCGGCCGGCGCGACCTCGCCGGCGCGTTTGTGCGGCGGAAGGGCCGCCGGGACGAAGACGACCCGGTCGAGCCCGAACCCCGCCTGCACCTCGAGCGCCGCCTGCAGGTGGCCGAGGTGGATGGGGTTGAAGGTCCCGCCGAAAAGCGCGATGCGCATGCCGCCGCCTGCTAGCCGCGGACCTGGCCGCTGCCGAACACGACGAACTTGGTGGTGGTGAGCTCCTCGAGCCCCATCGGCCCGAAGGCGTGGAGCTTCGAGGTGCTGATCCCGATCTCGGCCCCCAATCCGAGCTCGCCGCCGTCGTTGAACCGGGTGGAGGCGTTCACCAGGACGACCGAGGAGTCCACCTCGCGCACGAAGCGCCGGGCGCGCTCGAGGTCGCGCGTCACGATGGCCTCGGTGTGGCTCGAGCCGTGGGCGGCGATGTGGGCCATGGCCGCCTCCATGCCGTCGACCACCTTCACCGCGAGGATGAGGTCCAGGTACTCGGCCGGCCAGTCGGCCTCGACGGCGGGCACGATCCCCGGCACGATCGCGAGCGTCTCGGGGCAGCCGCGCAGCTCGACCCCGGCCGCGGCGAGCCGCCGGCAGACGGCCGGCAGAAAGCGCGCGGCCTCGGCGCGGTGGACGAGCAGCGTCTCCATGGCGTTGCACACCCCCGGGCGCTGGACCTTGGCGTTCACGCAGATCTCCTCGGCCATGGCGAGGTCGGCCCCCGCGTCCACGTAGACGTGGCAGACCCCCTTGTAGTGCTTGAGCACCGGGATGCGCGAGTTCGCCGCGACGAAGCGGATGAGCGCCTCGCCGCCCCGCGGGATGATCAGATCGACGGTCTCCTCCTGGGCGAGGAGCGCGGTCACCGCCGCGCGCTCGCGGAAGGGGACGACCTGCACGGCGTCCTCCGGCAGGCCCTCGGCGGCCAGCGCCGCGGCGACGGCCGCCGCGAGCTCGCGGTTGGAGTTCAGGGCCTCGGAGCCGCCGCGCAGGATCACGGCGTTGCCCGCCTTGAGGCAGAGGCCGGCGGCGTCGACCGTCACGTTGGGCCGCGATTCGTAGATGATCCCGATCACCCCCAGGGGGATGCGCATGCGCGCGACCTGCAGCCCGTTCGGCCGCACCCAGCTCGGGCCGAGGCTCCCGACGGGGTCGGGCAGGCGGGAGACCTCCTCGAGGCCGGCCGCCATGGCGGCGATCCCCGCCGCGCCCACGCGCAGCCGGTCGATCAGGGCCGGGGAGAGCCCCGCGGCCGCCGCGGCCTCGATGTCCCGGCGGTTCGCCGCCATGATCTCGTCGGCGCGCGCCGCGATCTCGGCCGCCATGCGGCGCAGGGCCGCGTTCTTGCGCCCGGTGTCGGCGCGCGCCACGTGGCGCGCGGCCTGCCGCGCCCCGCGGGCCATCTGCGCCACGCGCGCGGCGATCGCTTCAGCGGTCACGGTCTCCTCCGGCGGCATCGGGCTCACCCCTCCTCCTCCTCGGCCGGCGCCGTCACCACGAGGTTGTCGCGGTGGACGACCTCGTCGTACGGCTTGGCGCCGAGCACCTGCAGGATGTGCTGGGTCTTCAATCCCATGATCCGGCGGATGTCGGCGGCGCTGTAGTTGACGAGGCCCACCCCGACGGGCTCGCCGTCCGCGTCGCGCAGCTCGACGGGCGCCCCCACGCTGAAATCCCCCCGCACGGCCGTGATCCCGCTCGGCAGCAGGCTCTTGCCGCGGCCGACCACGGCGGCGCGGGCGCCCGCGTCGATCGCGAGCTCCCCCTTGGGCTTGAGCGAGAAGGCGATCCAGCTCTTGCGGCTGGTGAGCTTCTCGCGCCGCGGGACGAAGTAGGTCCCGTGCTCCTCGCCGCGGAAGAGCTTGAGCAGAATGTCGGGAGTCCCGCCCCGGGCGATCACCATGGGCACCCCGGCCGCGTTCACCTTGCGCGCGGCGTTGATCTTGGAGAGCATCCCGCCGGTCCCGAAGGGGCCCGGCATGCGGCCGGCGGCCTGCTCCGTCGCGCGGTTCACGACCCGCACGACGGGGATGAGCCGCGCGTGGGGGTTGGCGCGCGGGTCCTCGTCGAAGAGCCCGTCGATGTCGCTCAAGACGACCAAAAGGCCCGCATCCATGAGGAGCGTGATCATCGCCGCGAGGTGGTCGTTGTCGCCGAGCTTGATCTCCTCGACGGAAACCGTGTCGTTCTCGTTGATCACGGGGACGATCCCCCAGCCGAGCAGCGTGTTCAGGGTGTTGCGCGCGTTCAGGTAGCGCTTGCGGCTCACCAGGTCCTCGGCGGTGAGGAGGATCTGGGCGGCGAGGCGGCCGTGGCGCTCGAAGGCCTTTTCGAATTCGAGGATCAGGCCGGCCTGGCCGACCGCGGCGACCGCCTGGCGCTGGGGGAGCGCCTCCGGCCGGCGGTCGAGGCCGACCTTGCGGATCCCGGAGGCCATCGCCCCCGAGGAGACCAGGATGACCTCGCGGCCCTCGTCCATCAGGCGGCTCACCTGGCGGGCGATCTGCCGCAGGACCCGCAGGTTCAGGCCGCCGGCGGCGGTCAAGACGTTGCTGCCGATCTTGACGACCACCCGCCGGGCGCGCTCAAAGTGCAGGCGGCGGTTGTTCATGGCGCAAGGCATCCAGTTCCCGGCCGAGAGCGTCTACCAGGGGCCCGATCCCGGCGCGCGTGGCGGCCGAAATCAGGTGGAGCTTCCGCCGCCGGCCGGGAGGCTTCCAGGCGGCGCGGAACGCCCGGGCGCGTTCCGCGGCGCCGGTGAGATCGAGCTTGTTGAGGACGACCACCTGCGGCTTTCCCGAAAGCTCGGGATTGTAGCGCGCCAGCTCCGCGTTCACCGCACGGTAGGCCTCCAAGGGGTCGGCCGGGTCGATGGCCGCGGCGTCGACCAGGTGCACGAGCATCCGCGTGCGCTCGACGTGCTTGAGGAACTGCACGCCCAGCCCCGCGCCGGCGTGCGCCCCGCGGATCAGCCCGGGGATGTCCGCCACGACGAAGGGCTCGCGGCCGGGGGCCTCGACCACCCCGAGGTTGGGGACGAGGGTCGTGAACGGGTAGTCGGCGATCTTGGGCTTGACCGCGGAGATCACGCTGATCAGGGTCGATTTCCCGGCGTTCGGCAGGCCGATGATTCCGATGTCGGCGAGCAGTTTGAGCTCGAGCAGGAGCCGGCGGCATTCGCCGGGCTCGCCCGGCTGGGCGAAGCGCGGGGTGCGGTGGGTCGCGGATTTGAAGTGCGTGTTGCCTTTGCCGCCGCGGCCGCCGCGCGCGACGACGAAGCGCTCGCCGGGGCGGGTGAAGTCCTTCAGGAGCTCCCCGGTGTCGGCGTCGCGCACCAGGGTCCCCGGCGGGACTTCGATCGTGAGGTCGCGGCCGCTGCGGCCGGTGCGCTGGCGGCCCTGACCGTCGCCGCCGCGCTCGGCGGCGAATTCGCGCTTGAACCGGAAGGGGTAAAGCGTGCGGCGGTCCGCCGTGCTCATGAGCACCACATCGCCGCCCTTGCCGCCGTCGCCGCCGTCCGGCCCGCCGCGGGGGACGTATTTTTCGCGGCGGAAGCTCAGGCAGCCGTTCCCGCCGCCGCCGGACTGAACGGTTATGCTGGCCTCATCGATAAATTTCACTCTGCGGCATAAACGCTGACTTTTTGGCGCGACCGGCCCAGGCGCTCGAAGGCGACGACGCCGTCGATTTTGGCGAAAAGGGTGAAGTCCTTCCCGAGGCCGACATTCGCCCCCGGGTGGAACTTGGTTCCCACCTGGCGGACGATGATGTTGCCGGCGAGGACCTTCTGCCCGCCGAAGATCTTGACGCCGCGCCGCTGCCCGGCGCTGTCGCGGCCGTTGCGCGAACTGCCGGCGGCTTTCTTGTGTGCCATGGCTTCAACTCCTGGTAAGCCGGCTTCCGGGGAACCCGGCTGGATGGGATGCGTTGACCCGATGCGGCCCGCCTTCGCCCGCCGCTGTTAGGCCTCGATGCCCTCGATGCGGATGGCGGTGAAGGGCTGGCGGTGGCCCTGCTTGCGGCGGTAGCGCTTGCGGCGCTTGTACTTGAAGACCAGGATCTTCTTGGCCTTGTCCTGCGCGACGATGCTCGCCTGGACCGCCGCCTTTTCGACGAGCGGCGTGCCCACGCGCAGCTTTTCGCCGTCGGCGACCAGGAGCACCTGGTCGAAGGTCACCCGGCTGCCGATCTCGCCCGGGATTTTTTCGATCCGCAGGGTCTCGCCCGGTTGAACCTTGTATTGTTTCCCGCCTGTGCTGACGACCGCGTACATGCCTGCCTCCTGGAGGTGGATTCGCATTTCAAATCGGCAAATATTAGAAAATTTGTAGTTTTTGTCAACAGAAAAATTGATCGGCGCCGCGGCCCCTCAGGGCGCCGTGCGGTCGGACCGGCCCCCGGGCGGCTCAGCGCCGCAGCCGCAGGCGCCGCCGCGGCAGGCGGGCGGCGCGGGCAGCGGGCGCCGGCGTTCGATGAGGCCGCGCAGCTTCGCGACCGTCGGCTTCACCGAGATCGCGAGCAGAACGGCCGCCGCCGCCCACTCGACCCAGACCGGAAACACCTCCGCCGCCTGCCCGACCGCCGCCTGCGCGGAGATCCCGAGGCCGGCGTACACCCGGTCGAGCGCGAGCCCCAGCGCCACCGAGCACACCGCGATGGCGGCGAGATAGATCGCCGTCGCCCGCCGGCCGATGGTCCCGAACAGGACGGTGAGCGCGGCCATGTTGGTCGCCGGGCCGGCCAAAAGAAAGACGAGGGCGGCCCCGGGGCTCACCCCCTTCAGGATCAGGGCCGCCGCGATCGGGGTCGAGGCGGTCGCGCAGATGTAGAGGGGGATCCCGACGGCGAGCATCAGCAGCATGGCCGGGAGCCCGCCGCCGAGATGGCGGCCGAGGGCCTCTTCGGGGACGAGGACCGTGATCAGTCCGGCGAGGAGCAGCCCGAGGATGAACCAGGGGGCCATGTCGCCCCACAGGTCGGTCACGGCGAACTTGAGCCCCGCGCGGAGCTTCTCGGAGAAGCCGTGGTGCCGGCGGTGGACCTTGGGGTCGCAGTTCACCCCGTCGCAGCAGCCGTCGACCGGGCAGGAGAGGTCCGGCGCCGCCGGCGCGGCCTCCCCGCGGACCCCGGTCAGGTTCTCCGCCAGGCCGGCCGCAAGCGCCGTGATGAAGGCCGCGGTCGGACGGGCGACGGTCATGACCGGATCCATCATGGCGTAGGTCACGGCGATCGAGTCGGCCCCCGATTCGGGGGTCGCGATCAGGAAGGCGGTCGTCGCCCCCCGGGTGGCCCCCTGCTTGCGCAGCGACACGGCCGCGGGCAGCACCCCGCAGCTGCACAGCGGTATGGGGATCCCGATCAGCGCCGCCTTGAAGACCGAGGCGAAGCGGCCGCGGCCGAGGTGGCGCGCGATCGCACTCGGGTTGAGGAAGACCCGCAGCAGGCCGCTAACCAGGATCCCGAAGAGCACCCAGACGGCGGCCTCCAAAAGGAGCGCGTGCGCCGCGTTCATGATCGAACCGATGAAGTCCATGCGCAATCTCCCTGTCGTGCCCGCCGCGGCGCCGAGCGCCCCGTCACTCCCCGGGAAGGCCGGGGCCGCCCCGCTCGCGCAGATGCCGCAGCCCGATGTCGAGCAGCCGCGCCACGTGCCGGTCGTCGAGCGCGTAGTAGACCGCCTGCCCCGCGCGCCGCGACCGGACCAGGGCGTGGTCCTTGAGGCGCCGCAGCTGGTGGGAGACGGCCGACTCGCTGATGCCCGCGAGCGCCGCGAGGTCGCAGACGCACATCGCCTGCCGGCGCAGCGCCATGACGATCTTCAGCCGGCTGGGGTCTCCCAGCAGGCGGTAGACGCCCGCCATCCGCTGGAGCTCCCCCTCCGCGCAGGCCTCGCGGCGGGCCAAGCGCACCCGCTCGGGGTTGAGGACTCGCAGGCGCCTCGCAGGTCTCGCATCCATGGCGGCTCCGGAATTCTGGGCGGTGGATTTTTTAATATATGAACATATGGTCAGATTTGTACAGCACGCCGGACCCGCTGTCAACCTCCGATGCCGCCGCCGGCTTGAAATCCGCCGCGATTGGAAATAAGATGGCGCGAAAAGACGCCGGGTCCGGGCGGGGTCGCCGTCCGCCCGGGTCCGGACCGATTCGGGAAGGAGCGTCCCATGCGCAAACGCGTCGCGGGCATCGTCCTGACGATCCTCGGAGCCCTCATCGCCAGCGGGTGCGGCCCGCGGCCGCTCTACCCGCCGGCCGACTTCCGGCCGGCCGCGCCCGCCCCCGCCCCGGGGCGGCAGAGTGTCGACACCTTCATCGTCGTCCTGGACATCTCCCCCTGGATGAGCGACAGCTACCAGAAGCGCCTGGAGGCCGAGCGCGCCCGGGAGATCGTCTCCCGGCTCAACCGGACGATCCCCGACCTCGGGCTCCGGGCCGGGCTGATCGCCTCCGCCGCGGCGACCTGCTTCGGCTGCGAGGGGGACCGGCTCCTCTACGGTCCCGAGCCCTACCGCCGCGAGGAGTTCGCGGCCGTCCTGTCCGGCATGGGCGAGGCGGACGCCCGCGTGAGCCGCGGCCTCTACGGGGCCGCTTTCCGGTATACCGACCTGCTCGCAACCCTCGGCCGGGTGGCCCTGATCGTGGTGAGCGACGGGGAGAACATCTTCCACGGCGCGGCGGCCAAGACCGCCCAGAAGTGGAAGTCGGCGCTGGGCGAGCGGCTCTGCATCTACCCGATCCTGATCGGCAGCGACCCCGCCGCCTTCGAGGTGATGCGCCTGCTTTCCCGCGTCGGCGGGTGCGGGTTTGCGGTCAGCGCCGAGGAGATCGCGGCCCCCGAATCCATGGCCGAATACGTGCAGGCCGTCTTCCTCGCCGGCGGCGCCGCCGCGCCGCCTCCCCCGGCCCGACCGCCCGGGGCCGAGGCGGATGCGGACGGCGACGGCGTCCCCGACCGCCGCGACCGGTGCCCGCGAAGCCCCGCGGGGGCGCCCGTCGGCCCCGACGGGTGCTGGTCGCCGCGGCCGATCGCCTTCGACCCCGGCCAGGCGGCCATCCGGGATTCCGCCACGCTGGCGGAGATCGCCGCCGTCCTCGCGGCGAACCCCGATCTTACCGGCGAAATCCACGGCCACACCGACGACACCGGGCCGGCGGCCGCTAACGAGCGGCTCGCGCGGGCGCGCGCCGAGGCGCTGCGCGGTCATCTCGCCGCCCGCGGCATCGCCGCCGAGCGCCTCCGCGTCCTCGCCTTCGGCGAGACCCGCCCGGCGGCCGGAAACGACACCGCGGCGGGCCGGGCCCTGAACCGGCGCGCCGAGTTCATTCCCGCGCGGCGGTAGCGGCCGGAAGGACCATGCGGACGAAATTCACGCTGGCGTTGATCCAGCTCGCGCTGGGAGCAAGCCCCGACGAGAACCTGGAACGGGCCCGCGCCGGGGTGCGCGAGGCCGCGCGCCGCGGCGCGGAGGTGATCTGCCTGCCGGAGCTCTGCGGCTCGGCCTATTTCTGCCAGGAGCAGGACCCGGCGCACTTCGACCTCGCCCGGGAGCCCGCCGACCCCGCGCTCGCGCAGTTCGGCCGCCTCGCCGGCGAGCTCGGGGCCGCCGTGATCCTGCCGTTCTTCGAAAAGCGCGGCCCGGGGCTCGCCCACAACAGCGCGCTCGTCTTCGACGCCGACGGCCGCACCGCCGGCCTCTACCGCAAGATGCACATCCCCGACGACCCGGGGTACTACGAAAAGTACTACTTCGCTCCCGGCGACCTCGGCTTCCGGGCGGTGCCGACCGCCTTCGGCCGGCTCGGCGTCCTCATCTGCTGGGACCAGTGGTTCCCCGAGGCGGCGCGCATCGCCGCCTTAAGCGGCGCGGTCCTGCTGTGCTACCCCACCGCCATCGGCTGGCACCCGGCGGAAAAGGAGGCCGAGGGGGCCCGCCAGCTCGAGGCCTG
Organism: uncultured Desulfatibacillum sp.; assembly: GCA_964573635.1. Lineage (GTDB taxonomy): Bacteria > Desulfobacterota > Desulfobacteria > Desulfobacterales > SpSt-501 > SpSt-501. The sequence continues at coordinate 105,999 of CAZNKG010000015.1, forward strand.
GGTGACGGTCCAGCGCGGCCACGCCGTCGCCAACGGGCTCTACGTCGCGGCGGTGAACCGCGTCGGCCTCGAGCGCCCCGCGGCGGACAGGCCCGGGATCGAGTTCTGGGGCTCCTCCTTCGTCGCCGGCCCCCAGGGCGAGATCCTGGCCCAGGCCCCGGCGGACCGCGAGGCGATTCTTTTGGCCGAGGTCGATCTTGCGCGCCTCGAAGAGGTGCGGCGCAACTGGCCATTCCTGCGCGACCGCCGCATCGACGCCTACGGCGACATCCTCAAGCGGTACCTCGACGCATGAGGGGGCGGGACGCCGGAGGCGGCGCCGGCCCGGCGCCGGCAGGGCTCGGGGGCCGGCTGCCGGCCGAATGGGAGCCGCACGCGGCGACCCTGCTCTGCTTCCCCCGCGACGGCCGCGACTTCCCCGGCAAGCTCGCCGCCGTCGAGTGGGCGTTCATCGAGATCATCCGCAAGGTGGCGCGGCACGAGCGGGTGCTGCTCGTCGTCGCCTCCGAAGCCCGCCGCGCGGCCGTCGCCGCCCGGCTCGCAAAGGCCCGCGCCGACACCCGCCGGGTCGACTTCCTCGTCCTCCGGACGAACCGCGGCTGGATGCGCGACTCCGGCCCCCTCGTCGTCCGGCGGGCGGACGGCCGGCGCGAGGCGCTCGCCTTCCGGTTCAACGGCTGGGCCAAGTACGCCAACCACCGCCTGGACCAAAGGGTCCCGGCGGCGGTCGCCGGGCGCCTGGGGATCCCGCTCGCGCCGGTGGTGCACCAGGGCCGGCCGGTCGTGCTCGAAGGCGGCGCGGTCGAGGTGAACGGCGCGGGCACGCTCATCGCGACCGAGGAGTGCCTGCTCGACCCCCGGACCCAGGTGCGCAACCCCGGCTTCACGCGCCGGGACTACGAGGCGGTGTTCGCCGCCCGCCTCGGGGCGCCGAACGTCATCTGGCTGGCGAAGGGGATCGCGGGCGACGACACCCACGGCCACGTCGACGACATCTGCCGCTTCGTGAACCGCACGACGGTGGTCGCCTGCGTCGAGGAAAACCGCCGCGACGCGAACCACCGGGCGCTCGCCGAAAACCTCGAGCGGCTGCGCGGCGCACGCCTCGAGGACGGAGGCCGGCTCGAGGTGGTGCCGCTGCCCATGCCGGGGCGGCTCGACTTCGAGTCGCTGCGCCTTCCGGCGAGCTACGCGAACTTTCTCGTCACCAATGGGGGCGTGCTCGTGCCGACCTTCAACGACCCCCGGGACCGCCGGGCGCTCGGGATCCTGGCGGAGCTCTTCCCCGGCCGCGAGGTGTGCGGGATCCACGCCGTGGACCTCGTCTGGGGCCTGGGGACGCTCCACTGCCTGAGCCGCGAGATCCCCGTGGAAAGGGACTGAAAGGAGGCGACCGAATGCCGGAGGCCGTATACCGCAAGCTGCTCGCAGTGATGCAGGCCCGCCGGGGGCCTTACGCCGGGCTCGACATCCCGGAGTTTTACGCGATGGTGGAGGCGCTCTTCACCCCCGAGGAGGCCGCGCTCAACAACGCCCTGCCGCGAACCCCGACGACGGCGGCCGAGGTGGCCCGGACGCTCGGCCGCCCCGAGGCGGAGACCGCCCGCGGGCTGGAGGGGCTCGCCGACAAGGGGCTGTGCGCCACCTTTGTCGTCCAGGGCGAACGCCGCTACCAGGGGGTCCCCTTCATGCCGGGGATCTTCGAGTACCAGTTCATGTCGGGCCGCACGGGCGAGCGCGAAATGCGGATCGCGCGGCTCATCCACGCCTACAAGCAGGCCTGCACCGCCGCCCGGGGCGCCGCCCCCATCGCGTTCCCCCTCACCCGCGTGATCCCGGTCGAACGGACCATCGCCGCCGGCAACGCCGTCCACACCTACGACCAGGTGGCGAGCTACATCCAGAAGGCCGCGACGATCGGGGTGGGCACCTGCTACTGCCGGCACGCCGCCCGGCTGCGGGGCGAGGAGACCCACGGGATGCCGATGGAGGTCTGCATGTGGTTCGGCCGCGGCGCGGAATACGCGATCGAGCGCCTGGGCGGGCGGCGCCTCGAGAAAGCCGAGGCGCTGGCGCTCCTGGACGCCGCTGAAACGGCGGGCCTCGTCCACATGAGCCGCAACACGGCCGAGGAGATCGACTTCATCTGCAACTGCGACCGGTGGCACTGCGAGGTGATCGGCGGCGTCCTGAAGCAGCCGAAGCCCGCGCTCGTCTTCAACTCGGGGTTCCGGCCGGAATTCGACCCAACGCGCTGCACCGGCTGCTCAACCTGCACCGCGCGCTGCCCGGCGGCGGCGCTCGCGATGGGCGGCGCGGACCTCCCCGAGGTGGACCTCGACCGCTGCTTCGGCTGCGCGGTCTGCGCGAGCGGCTGCCCCGAGGAGGCGATCCGCATGCAGAAAAAGCCGGGCTTCCCCGCCCCGCCGAAGGACATCGGGGAGCTCGCCGCCGCCGTCAAGGCGGGCGCGGCGAAGCCGGGCGCCTGATGCCGGCCGGACACGACCCCGCCGCGGCCGAGGGCTTCCGCGGCCTGCTCCGCAGAATCCCGATCGCCCTCTTCGCCGTCGACGAGGCGCACTGCGTCTCGCCGTGGGGCCGCGACTTCCGGCCGGAGCACCTCCGGGTCGCCGCGGTCGCCGCCGCTTTCGCGCCGGCGCCGCGGATCGCGGTCGCGGCCGCCGCCGACGCCCGCACGCGCGCGGAGATCATGGACAAGCCCGGGCTCCGCAAGCCGGCCCGGTTCGTCTCGAGCTTCGAGCGGCCGAACATCGTCTACCGCGTGCGGCTGAAGGAGACGGCCGCCGGCAGCTCCTGGCGCTCATCCGCGGGGGGCACCCGCACCCGGACGGGATCGTCTCGTGCGCACCCGCCGGCGCGCTCTTCGACGCGCTGCGGCGCGTGCGGGCGGCGGCCGCCCGCGAGGCCGGCCTGCCACCCTACTGGGTTTTCCACGACAGGACCCTGCGGGAGATGGCGGCCGCGCGTCAGCGGGCGAGCTTCGCCGCGACCTCGGCCGCGTGCCGCCCCTGGTACCGCGCCCCCTCGAGCTCGTTCGCCGTCGGAGCGCGCTCGCCCGCGGTGCCCGCGACGGTCGAGGCCCCGTAGGGGGAGCCGCCGGTGATCTCATCGTTTCGCATCTGGCCCTGGAAGCTGTAGGGCAGCCCGACGACGACCATCCCGTGGTGCAGCAGCGTCACGATCGTTGAGATCAGCGTGGTCTCCTGCCCGCCGTGCTGGGTCGCGGTGCTCGTGAAGACCCCGCCCACCTTGCCGACGAGCGCCCCCTTGGCCCAGAGCTGACCGGTCGCGTCGAGGAACTGCCGCAGCTGGCCGCACATGTTCCCGAAGCGGGTCGGGGTCCCGAAGAGGATGGCATCCGCGCCCGCGAGCTCCTCGACCGTGCAGACCGGAACCGACGCCATGGCCTTCTGGGCCGCGACGGCCCCCATTTTCTCGAGCACCTCCGCCGGCAGCGTCTCCGGCACGCGGCGCAGCGCCACCTCGGCCCCGGCGACGGTGCGCGCCCCCTCGGCGACCGCCTCGGCCATGCGGTGCACGTGGCCGTACATGGAGTAGTACACGACCAGGATCTTCATCTTCCCTCCGTTTCCCCCCGGTCGGGGCTTGGCGCCGGAGAGCCCGCTGGCGCTCGGGGCCGCGCCCCGGTTGGACAGACAATGCGGCCGGAGGCCCGGCGTGTCAACGCCGGGCGCCGGAGGCCCGGAAGACGCGGCGGCGCGCCGCTCCGGGCCGGGGGGCGGCTTCCCGGAATTCGGCCGGCCGCTCCGGCCCGCCGAAGCGCTCCATCACCCGGTACCGGTCGCGGCTTCCGAGCAGGCGGGTGATTGCCGCCAGCAGCCCCTGGTCCTCCGGGCAGACGAAAGTGAACGCATCGCCGGATTCGCTGGCGCGGCCCGTGCGGCCGATGCGGTGGGTGTAGGCCTCCACCGTCTCCGGGATGTCGTAGTTGATGACGTGGGAGACCTCGCGGACGTCGATCCCGCGGGCGGCGACGTCGGTCGCCACCAGGATCTTGAAGCGGCCGCTGCGGAACCCGTCCATGGCCTTGCGCCGGTTGTTCTGGCTCAGGTTGCCGTGCAGGGCCGCGGCCTCGTAGCCGCAGTCCGCGAGCATGCGGGCGAGGTTCTTCGAGCGCCGCTTGGTGCGGGCGAAGACCAGGACGGCGCGGGTGGCGGTCGTGTCCAGGATGGACTTGAGCAGCGACTCCTTGGCGCCGAGCGAAACGGGATAGAAGGTGTGGGCGACCCCCGCCGCCGGGGCCGTGTGCCCGAGCTCCACCCGCACGGGACGGCGCAGCATCTCGGCCGACAGCCGCCGGATCTCCTCGGGCATGGTGGCCGAGAAGAGCAGCGTCTGGCGCGTGCGCGGCAGCCGGCTCACGATGCGGCGGATCTCCGGCAGAAACCCCATGTCGAACATCTGGTCGGCCTCGTCCAGGACGAGCACCTCGACCCCGGAGAGGTCGATCGTCCCGCGCCGCAGGTGGTCCAGGAGACGGCCCGGACAGGCCGAAACGATATCGACCCCCCGGCGCAGGGCGTCGATCTGGCCTTGGATGCCGACGCCGCCGTAGACCGCCGCGCGGGCGAGCCCGGCCCCCGGCGCCATGCGGCCGAGCGCCTGGTGGGTCTGCTCGATCAGTTCGCGGGTGGGGCCGAGGATCAGGGCCCGGACCTTGCCGCGCGGGCTGGCCATCAGCCGGTTGAGAATCGGCAGCCCGAAGGCCGCGGTCTTGCCGGTGCCGGTCTGGGCGAGGCCCATGACATCCAGGCCCTGCATGACCGGGGGGATGGCCTCGCGCTGGATCGGGGTGGGTCGGGTGTAGCCGAGCGCCTTGACGCCGGCGGTAAGGGACGGGTGCAGCTGGAAGATCTCGAAACTCATGAATCGCGGTTCTCGCTTTCGGGGTTCGGGGTAAACAAAAAGGCCCACTGGATTCGAAAAAATCCAATGGGCCGGGCGAACTGGATTTTTTGCTGAGCGCTATGACGGCAAATTCGATTGCCTGTGAAACTTATACACGATCGGCGGGGGGGATGTCAACCGCCAATCGCGCGCTCCGCGGCGGGGGCT
>CAZNKG010000016.1:0-109061 GCA_964573635.1 uncultured Desulfatibacillum sp.
CCGCCGCCGGGTCAGGGCGGACCGGATCGAGTCGACCCGCTTCGTGATCGATCGCCACCACCTTAACCGGCGGTGGCCCGCCCCCAGCCTTCCAGCTCCGGGGTCGCCCGGCCGCGGGGCTTCATGAGACGCCCCGGGCTTGGCTTCCAAGGCCGCTGAGGGGCGCGGGAGCCAAGGCGGCCCACGCGTCTCAAGCCCGCCTTCCGGCGAAGAGGTTTCCGGCGGCCGAGTGGTTGCGGCTTGTTTTACCGCGCTTCGATGGATAGAATGTCCGGCGTGGCGCATCGAGACGGCGCCCATCCGCCTGCCGACGCCGGCGGGGTCCCGTCCCCCTGAAGACCAGACCCCGGCGTGAGGGTCGACCATTCTTCGCGGCGCAAGCCGCCGCCTGGAGGCCCCCCATGGAAATCAACGCCGAAACCAAGATCCACGATCTGCTGAAAAAGCACCCCGACCTGGTCGATTTCCTGATCACCGTATCGCCCAAGTTCAAGGCCCTCAAGAACCCGATCATGCGCCAGACGGTCGGCAAGGTGGCCACCATCGGCAAAGCGGCCGCCGTCGGCGGCCTGGAACCCGATCGCCTCGCGCAGATGATCGCCGCCGAAATCGCCCGCCGGAGCGGTTCGATCGCCTCCGCTCCGGAGGACCGCCCGGACATCGCCCAGCCGGCGGCGGCCGACCCGGCCGAGCGGCAGCGGGCGCTCAAGCAGGTGATCAAGGACCTGCACGCGGGGGGCGACCAGGAGATGCTGAAAAGGAGGTTTGCGGAGCTGATCCGCGGAGTGAGCGCCCCCGAGATCGCCAGGATGGAGCAGGCGCTGATCGACGAGGGGCTGCCGGCCGAGGAGATCAAGCGCCTGTGCGACGTGCACGTCGAAATCTTCAAGGCGGCCCTCGAGGAGCAGGAGCGGCCCGTCACCGCGCCGGGCCACCCGGTGCACACCTTCATGCAGGAGAACCGGGCCTCGGAGGAGATCATGAGCCGCGCGAGCCTCGTCATCGGGATGCTGGGGCATCCTGCCCGCCCGGAGCGCTTCGAGCGGCACCGCGAGGAGCTCGGCGCCCTGATCGAGTCGCTTTCCCAGGTGAACATCCATTATACACGCAAGGAGAACCAGCTCTTCCCCCTGCTCGAGGCGCACCATTTTACGGGGCCCTCCCAGGTCATGTGGTCCATCCACGATGACATCCGCGCCCGTCTCAAGGATGCCCGCGAGGCCTTCGCCCGCAGCGATCCCGAAGCCACCGTCCGCAACCTGAAGGCCGCCATCCAGGCGATCCGCGACATGATCTACAAGGAGGAGCACATCCTCTACCCGACGAGCCTCACCATGCTCTCCGAGGAGGAATGGATGCGGGTCAAGGCGGGCGAGGCGGACATCGGCTACGCCTGGATCGCGCCCGAGGAGGGCTGGCCGGGCGAGATCCGTGCGGCGAAAGCGCCGGAGCCCTTCGAGGGGCCGCGGCCGCTGCGCGAGGCGGCCGGGGTCTTGGGGCTCAAGACCGGGGGGCTGACCCTGGAGCAGCTCGATCTGATCCTCGCCCGCCTGCCGGTCGATCTCACCTTCGTCGACGCGAACGACCGGGTGGCCTACTACTCCGAGGGCCCCGAGCGCATCTTTCCCCGCAGCCCGGCCATCATCGGCCGCGAGGTGCGCAACTGCCACCCCCCCAAGAGCCTGCACCTGGTCAACAAGATCCTCGACGCCTTCAAGTCCGGCGACCGCGACACCGCCGAGTTCTGGATCGAGCTTGGCGGGCGATTCATTTCCATCCGCTATTTCGCGGTGCGCGACGCCGAGGGCGCCTACGTCGGAACGCTGGAGGTCAGCCAGGATCTGACCCGCCTGCGCCGCCTGGAGGGCCAAAACCGGCTGCTCGACTGGGAATGAGGGCGCCGGCCGCCCCGCGCGCCCGCGCCGGATCACGCGCGGGCGGAGCTCGACCGGGCGGGGGAAAGGTGCGCCATCGACCGGTTCCACCGCCATCAGCGACCGCTCGCGCGCCCATAGCGCCGGGCTTGACTCCGCGGCCCGCTTGGGGGCAGAGTGGCCGCATGCCGCAGAACCGCTCCCCGCAGGCGCTCGCCAAGATGCTCGCCTACATGCTCGGACGCCGGCCGGACGAGTTCGGGCTGGTGCCGGACGCCGAGGGGTTCGTGAAGGTGAAGGAGCTCCTCAAGGCCCTTAACGAGGAGCCGGGCTTCGGCTACGTGAACGCCACCCACTTGAACGAGGTGCGCCTGTCGGTTCCCGACCCGCCTTTCGAGTGGGTCGAAAACCGGATCCGCGCGCGGGTGCGGCCGGCAGGCGGCGAGGTCCCGGGGGAGCAGGCGCTGCCGAAGCTTCTGTTCGTCGGCATCCGCCGGCGGGCCCACCGGGTCGTCCTGGAGCGCGGGATCGGCCCCGGGGCGCAGGAGCGGGTCGTGCTGTGCGAAAGCGCCGCGATGGCCGCGCGGATCGCCCGGCGCAGCGACCCCGATCCGGTGATGCTCACCGTCCAGGTGGCGGCCTGCCGCGCGCGCGGCATCGCCTTCGAGCGCGCGGGGGAAGGGCTCTACCTGTCGCCCGCGATCCCGCCGGGCTGCTTCACCGGACCGGCGCTCGCGAAGGAGAAGGAGGCGGCCGAGGAGCAGCGCACCCCGGCGCCCAAGCCCTCGCGCCGCCCGACCCCGGGGAGCTTCGCCCTCGAACCGGCCGACGACGAGGCGGCCCTCGTCCCGAAATCGCTGCGCGGCCGAAGGCGCGGCAAGGAGGAGAAGCCTTGGAAGCGCGAGCGGCCGCCCTGGCGCCGGTAGGCGCCAACAAATGATTTGACAACCGGCGGACGAGCTGGTATCTGGTGCGGTCGATTGTCCGCGCGGGACCGCTTGGGGCTGCTAGCTCAACTAGGCAGAGCAACTGACTCTTAATCAGTAGGTTACTGGTTCGATTCCAGTGCAGCCCACCAGAATCGGAAAGAGGTTAGCGGCGCTAACCTCTTTTTTCATTTTTCGATTTCATCAACAATATTGACTTTTTCCGACGAATTATCTATTTAGGGCATTTCAAGTCGAGGCGGACGGCGCCGGACGCCGCCGGACGCCGGATCCATCCTTGCTCCGGAGCGCTCCTCCGGGGCTTTATACCCGAAAGGAGGATGCATGCGTCGTTACGAGACCTTTATCATCATCTCCCCCGACCTCTCCGAGGAACAGCGGGGCCCGCTCCTCGATCGGGTGCGGGAGACCATGACCCAGATGGGCGGGTTCATCGTCCGCGAAGACGTCTGGGGCTCCCGCCGGCTCGCCTATCCCATCCGGAAGAAGGAGCGCGGCTTCTACGTGCGCTTCGACTACTGCGGCAGCAGCCAGCTGGTGAACGAAATCGAGCGCTTCTTCCGCATCGACGAGCGGGTGCTCAAATACATGACCGTGCTGCTCGACAAGCTGCCGAACGTCGAGCGCATCCGCGAAGAGATGGCCAAGGCCGAGCAGGAGGCCGCGCAGCCCGCGGCGGAAAGCCCCGCGATCGTCGAGCCGCCCCCCGCCGCCATCGCCACCGCCGCCCCGGCCGAAACTCCGGCCGAGGCTCCGGCAGCGGAAGCGCCGCCGGCTGAACCCGTCGCAACCAAGCAGGAGGCCTGATCCATGCCCGCACCGCATAGCTCCGGACCGCGCCCCGGCGGGGCCAAGCGCAAGCGCCGCGTCTTCCACCGCCGTAAAGTCTGCCGCTTCTGCGCCGACAGCAACCTGAAGATCGACTACAAGGACCAACGGATGCTGCGGTACTTCATCACCGAGCGGGGGAAGATCATCCCGAAGCGCATCTCGGGATGCTGCGCCCGGCACCAGCGCGCCCTGACCCACGCGATCAAGCGCGCGCGGACCATCGCGCTGCTGCCCTACGTCGGAACGGTCGAAGCGGGCTGAACCCCCGAAAGACCCCGGGACGGGCGGCACCCCGCACCGTGACGGGCGGGCGCCGGACCACATGATTCGGGACATCCTCAGCGGCATCCTGATCACCTGCCTGCTCGCGGCCGCCGGCGCCTTCCTCCCCGTCGTCGGCACGCTGTGCGCCGTGTTCATCCCGGCGCCGATCATGGGCTACCGGCTGAAGAGCGGCCGCCGGGCCGCGGCGGCCATCGCGGCCGGGGTCCTGCTGATCGTGGGGACGGCCGGCGGCGGGGCCGACCTGCTCTTCTTCGGCCTGCTGGTCTTCACGGGCCTGCTGATGGGCGAGACGGCGGCGGCCGGGCTGGCGCTCGAGCGCGCGGTCCTCGTCACCGCAGGGGCCTCCGCGGCGGCCGGATGGGCCGGGCTCAAGGTGCTCGCCGCATCAGCCGGCTTGGGGGCCTGGGAGCTCATCCACGCCGCCGTGCGGGCGAGTCTGGAGCTGACGCTCGCCGTCTACCGGGAGATCGGCATCGACGAGGAGCAGGTCCGCTTCCTCGCCGATTCGCAGGCGGCCCTCGAGCGGGTCCTCGCCGGAATCACCCCGGGTCTCGGCGTGGCCGCGCTGCTGCTGGTGATCTGGGTCTGCCTGCTCTGCGCCCCGGCGATCCTGCGCCGGCTGGGGGCGGCGGCCCCCGATTACGGGGCGCTCAACCGCTGGCGGGCCCCGGAGCCCCTCGTCTGGGCGGCGATCGGCGCCGGCGTGCTGCTGCTCGTGCCCGAATTCACGGCCAAGATCGCCGGTCTGAACGTGCTGTTGGTGCTGATGGCCATCTACTTCTTCCAGGGGATCGCCATCGTGGCCTATTACCTCGAGCGCCAGCGCGTCCCCCGGGCGGCGCGGGGCATCGTCTACGCCCTGGTCTTCGTCCAGCAGCTCGTGCTGCTCGCGGTGATCGCCGCCGGCTTTTTCGACACGTGGTTCAACTTCAGACGAATTGAAACGCCGCTCGCCCCCTCGGAGGCCGAATGAGGCGGGCGGTGCACGATCGATGGAGGATCGAGACATGCGCATCATCCTGACGGAAACCATTGAGACGCTCGGCATCATCGGCAGCGAAGTCGAGGTGAAGCCCGGCTACGCCCGCAACTACCTCCTGCCGCGCCGCAAGGCGGTGATCGCCACCCCGCAGAACCGCCGCCGCATGGAGATGGAAAAGGCGAAGTTCGACCTGCAGATCGCCAAGGAGAAGAAAATCGCCGAGGAGATGGCCGCGAAGCTCGCCGGCGTCCAGTGCCGGATCGCCGCCAAGGTGGCCGAGGAGGACCGGCTGTACGGGTCGGTCACGGCGCGCGACGTCGTCGAGGCGCTCGCCGCGCAGCAGATCGTGGTCGACAAGCGGATGGTCCTGATGACCGAGCCGATCAAGTCGCTCGGCACCTTCAAGATCCCGATCCGCGTCTACAAGGGCGTCGAGCCCGAAATCACGCTGGACGTCGTGGCCGAGGGCTGACGCTTAGCCGATCGAATGATGACATGACGGCCGAAAAAACCGCCTCCGCCGCCCGGGACACCGAGCTGCTGCAGACCCCGCCCCAGAACGTCGAGGCGGAGGAATCCCTGCTGAGCGCGATCCTCGGGGACAACACGGTGCTGATCGAGGTGGTCGAGATCCTCGAGCCCGGCGACTTCTACCGCGGCGCCCACCAGAAGATCTACGGGGCCATGTGCGCCCTGTTCGACCGCGGGGACCCGATCGACACGGTCACCGTCAAGAACCGGCTCAAGGAGAGCGGCCACCTCGAGCTGGTCGGCGGGGCGGCGAGCCTCGCGCGCCTCTGGGATGTCCCGCCGGCCGTGGACGCGGCCCACTACGCCCAGATCATCCACGACAAGGCCGTGCTGCGGCGCCTGATCGAGAAGTCCAACGCGATCGCCAAGCGCTGCTTCCAGGAGCAGGGCGGCGCCGACGAGATCCTCGACTTCGCCGAGGCGTCGATCTTCGAGGTGGCCGACAAGCGGACGCGCCAGAGCTTCTACCCGATCAGCAAGCTGATCTCCGCCAACTTCGACTCCCTGGACGAGAAGCAGAAGAACAAGAGCCTCGTCACCGGGGTGCCGACCGGCTTCACCCACCTCGACAATCTCACCTCCGGCCTGCAGAACTCCGACCTGATCATCCTCGCCGCCCGCCCCAGCATGGGCAAGACGGCGCTCGCGCTGAACATCGCCCGCAACGCCGCGGTGGACGCCGGGGTGCCGGTCGCCATCTTCTCCCTGGAGATGTCCAAGGAGCAGCTCTCGCTGCGCATGCTCTGCGCCGAGGCGCGCATCGACTCCTCGCGGCTGCGGGGCGGGTTCTTCACCAAGGAGGACTGGGACCGGCTGACGGACGCCGCCGACTGCCTCTCGGCCGCCCCCATCTTCATCGACGACTCCGCGAGCCTCTCGGCCCTGGAGGTGCGGGCGAAGGCCCGGCGCCTGAAGATGGACAAGAACCTCGGCCTGATCATCATCGACTACCTGCAGCTCATGCAGGGCCGCCCCGGCGCCGAGCGCCGCGATCTCGAAATCTCGGACATTTCGCGCTCCCTCAAGGCGCTCGCCAAGGAGCTCCAGGTGCCGGTCCTCGCCCTCTCCCAGCTGAACCGCATGCTCGAGCAGCGCACGGACAAGCGGCCGCACCTGTCGGACCTGCGGGAGTCGGGCGCCCTCGAGCAGGACGCCGACGTGGTCGCCTTCATCTACCGCGACGAGGTTTACAACAAGGAGGAGACGAACCCCCGCAAGGGCACGGCCGAGATCATCCTCGCCAAGCAGCGCAACGGCCCCACCGGCGAGGTTCTCCTCACCTTCCTGAACGCCTACACCCGCTTCGAAAACCGGGCGCCCGAGATCGACCGCGGCTGAGCGCGGCGCGCGGGCTGACGCCATGAAAAAAGTCCACGGCAACACCGCCGGGCTGAAGGCGAACCAGATCCGGCGGCTGGAGGTGCTCACCCGCCGCCGGGTGCCGCCGGAGTTCCTGGTGACCGGCGAGCTGGCGCGCGAAACGGCGCTGCTCTCCCACGAGATCCGGCGCCAGATCGGCCTGTTGATCAACCGGCAGGGGCGCATCGTCAGCGTCGCCGTCGGCGACACCCGCCGCATCCTGATTCCCGACACCGGGGACTACCGCGCTGCCCCGGGCCGTCTGAACGGGCTGCGGTTCATCCACACCCACCTCGGCGAGGAGCCCCTCGACCGCGACGATCTGACCGACCTCGCGCTGCTGCGCTTCGACCTGATCGCCGCCGTCACCCTGGCGGAGAACGGCGAGCCGCGCCGGGTGCACGCCGCCCACATCCTCCCCCAGCCGGGCGAGCGGCTGCCGCACCGGCTGCTCGGGCCGCTGCGGCTCGACGCCCTCGACATCGACTGCCCGGCGCTCGTGGCCGCCCTCGAAGACGAGCTGCAGGCGGTGCACCGGGGGCACGCCACCGCCATCGCCAAGGACCGCGCCCTGCTGGTCAGCGTCTCCGCCGCCCCGCGCCGGGAGACCGAAGAGTCCATGGCGGAGCTCAAGGAGCTCGCCCGCTCCGGGGGCATCACGGTGGCCGGCACGGTCATCCAGCGCCGCGGCCCCGAGGGCCAGCGCTTCCTCATCGGCCCGGGCAAGCTTCAGGACCTCGCCATCACCGCCCTCAAGGAGGGCGCCTCGCTCATCGTCTTCGACCAGGAGCTCAGCCCCTCGCAGATCCGCGCGATCACCGACCAGATCGCCCTGCGGGTGATCGACCGCAGCCAGCTCATCCTGGACATCTTCGCGCAGCGCGCGCGCTCCCGGGAGGGCAAGCTCCAGGTGGAGCTCGCGCAGCTGCGCTACACGCTGCCGCGGCTTGTCGGCCGCAACACGGCGCTCTCGCGGCTGGCCGGCGGCATCGGCGGCCGCGGGCCGGGGGAGACCAAGCTCGAAATCGACCGGCGGCGGGCGCGCGAGCGCATCGCGCGCCTGGAGGACGCCCTGGAGGAGGTCCGCCGGCACCGCCGCCAGCTGCGGTCGAAGCGCGGCAAGCGCGGCCTGCCCGTGATCTCCATCATCGGCTACACGAATGCGGGCAAGAGCACGCTCTTAAACACCCTGACCAAGAGCCGCGTGCTCGCCGAAAGCCGGCTCTTCGCGACCCTCGACCCCTCCAGCCGCCGCCTGCGCTTCCCCCGGGACATCGACGTCATCGTCACCGACACCGTGGGGTTCATCAAGGACCTGCCCCGGGACCTCATGGTGGCCTTCCGCGCCACGATGGAGGAACTGGAGGCCGCCGACCTCCTGGTCCACGTGATCGACGCGAGCAACCCCCGGCACGAGAAGCAGATCCAGGCCGTCGAATCCGTGCTCTCCGATCTGAACCTCCAGGACAAGGCCTACCTCAAGGTCCTCAACAAGTGCGACCTCCTGCCCCCCGAACGGGTCGAGGCGATGCGCCGCCGGCTCGACGCGATCGCCGTCAGCGCCATCGACGCCGCGACGCTCATGCCGCTGATCGAGCGCATGCAGGGCGCCATCATCACGGCGACCACAAGGGATAGAGGTTGACATCGCACGCCAAACGAATATAAAGTGTGCCATGGATCTGGAGCAGGCGATGCGGGTGGCGGTCCGCGCGGCCTATCGGGGGGCGGATGCCCTGCGCGCCGGAGGGGGTGACGGGATCCGCATCCAGGCCAAGGGACCCCGCGACATCGTCACCGATCGGGACCTCGCCGCGGAGCGGGCGATCGTCGCCGCCATCCGGTCCGCCTATCCCGACCACGCGGTTGTCGCCGAGGAGGGGGGCGCGCTCGCCGACGGAGCGGATTACCGCTGGTTCGTGGACCCGCTGGACGGAACGATCAATTTCGCGCGCGGCATCCCCGTTTACGCCGTATCGATCGCCCTGCATTACCGGCAACAGCCGCTGATCGGCGCGGTATTGAACCCGGTCAGCGGCGAGCTGTTTACGGCGGTCGCCGGAAAAGGGGCGCGGCTGAACGGCGAGCCCGTCAAGGTTTCCGACGAGGCCGACCTCTCGCGGTGCCTGCTGGCGACCGGCTTTCCCTACCGCCTGGAGCCGGGAGCCGAGGCGCACCTCGCCCGCTTCGGCCGCTGCCTGCGCGCCTCGCTCGCCATCCGGCGCCTCGGCTCGGCGGCGCTCGATCTGTGCTACGTGGCCGCCGGACGATTCGACGGATTTTGGGAACAGGATTTGCAGCCTTGGGACGTGGCCGCCGGCATGCTGATCGTGCGGGAGGCCGGCGGCCGGGTCAGCGATTACGGAAACGGACCGGATCCGTTGGGAAAAAGGGAAATAATCGCCACCAACGGCCGCATCCACGCGGCCCTGGCGGCTTTGATGGAGGCAGAAGCATCTTGATGAAACAAACCATCAGCGTCCGCCGATCGTCGGTCAACATCCACGTGGGATGCTTCGGCAACTTCAAGCTGGGGGACCCGATCTGCCGCAAACACTGCGCGCTTCGCATCCGCTGCGCCATCGAACGGGATCAAAACGCGTTCATGGAAACCATGGAGGGCATGGAGGCCGGGGCGGACTTCTTCTTCAACTTCCAATAGCGCCGCGCGGGCGGGCGCGAAGCGGGACGCCCGGCATCTCAGTGACGCGCGCTGCCGCCCTTCAGCTCGTACTTGCCGCTCTCGAGCTTCTGCCGGAAGAACTCCACCTGCTGGCGCGTGGAGGGGTCCTCCTTCATCGCCTGCTCGATGCAGTTGATGGAGTGCAGCGCGGTCGCGTGAAAGCGGTTGAAGGATTTTCCGATGGCCTGCAGCGGCGAATCGGTGAAGCGCCGCGAGAGGTAGATCGCCATCTGCCTCGGCCGGACGAGCCCCTGCTTGCGCGAGCGCGAGACCAGGTCCTCGACCGACACGTTGTAATAGGTGCAGATCAGTTTTTTGATCAGCTCCACCGTGATCTTGCGGCGCTGGTTGACGATGTTCTTCACGACGCTCTCGGCGAGCGGGAGGTCGATCGGCAGCCCCAGAAGCGACGACTTGGCGGCGACTCCGTTCAGCCCGCTCTCGAGCTGCCGGATATCGTCCACCAGCTCGGCGGCCAGGAAGTGCAAGACCGGCTCGGGGATGGCGTAGCCGTAGACCTCCGCCTTCTTCTTCAGGATCCGCAGGCGGGTGCGGAAGTTGGGCGGATCGATGGCCGAAATCAGGCTGCTCGCGAAGCGCGAGCGCAGCTTGTCGTTCAGCTTCGGTATGTCGCCGGGCGGGTAGCAGCTGGAGAAGATGATCCGCTTGCTGCCTTCGAAGAGCGTGTCGAGCGTCGCCGCCAGTTCGATCTGGGTCCGCTCCTTGCCCGAGAGGCAGTGGACGTCCTCGAGCAACAGCACGTCGCAGAGGTTGCGGTACTTGAGCTTGAACTTGTCGAGCGCATCCTGCCGGTAGGCCTGAACCATCTCGTTGCTGAAATCCTCGGCCGTCATGTAGTAGACGTGCTTCTCGGGCCGCTCGCTCAAGATGTGATGGCCGATCGCCTGAGAGAGATGGCTCTTGCCGAGGCCCGTGGCGGAGAGCAGGAAAAGCGCCGCCTGGGGACGCTCCGGCCGGGTGGCGAGCGAGAGCGCGGCGGAATAGGCGAAATCGTTGTTGGCGCCGACCACGAACTGGTCGAAGGTGAAGTCCCGGCGCAGGAGCCGCCCGTTGGAAGGCCGGTACGCCGCCCCCGGCAGCGCCAGCTGGACCTCGCGGGGGGCGCCTGCGGCGTTCGGCGCCTTGCGGCGGCCGCCGGCCGCGAAGGCGAGGCGGCAGCCGGGATCCTTCAGCACCCGCTTGAGCTCGGCGTGGATCAGTTCGCCGAAGTGCTCCTGGACCCTTTTCTTCGAAAAAGCGTTGGGGCAGGTGATGGTCCAGGCGCCCTCGTCATCGCCGCTGAACACGAGCGGATCGATCCACATCCGATAGCTGTGGGGTTGGATCCGCTTTTTCAGCGCGGCCAGAACTTCTTTCCAAACCTTGTCCATAAAGGGTGCTGCTCCCGTCGCTCTGAAACCACACCGGGGCCAGATGGCACTGGAACCGCTCGTTGCGCAACGCTGTCGATTGGGGACCTGCGAAAGGCGCGCCGCCGAAGGGACGCGCCGGCATGGGGGGCACTTTTAAGCGATCGGCTTCTCCGAGTCAAACCTGATTTTTTGGGTTTTGGTTAGGCTCCCCGATCGGTTATGAACAAATTATATCTAATTGTTATCACATTGTTTATTATGGTTATGCAGGTAAAACGGGCCGTCCCTGACCGCCCCCGCGGACAGGGCTTTTTCAAGCAATATCGGGGCATCAACCCGGCGGCGGGAGTTTGCGGATGAAAACCGGCGCCGCCTGAAGATCGCATTTTCTGTCATTATCTTCGATTTTCAATTAATCGCTTTTCATCATTCAACGGCTCGACCCGCGCAGCCGCCAGGCGGTCACGGCGGCGGTGCGGGCGGACACGCGCCATGCACGCTTTCGACTCGATCATCATCCGGGGCGCACGCCAGCACAACCTGAAGAATATCGACCTCGAGCTGCCGCGCAACCGGCTGACCGTGATCACCGGCCTCTCCGGGTCGGGCAAGTCCACGCTCGCCTTCGACACGCTCTATGCCGAGGGGCAGCGGCGCTACGTGGAGTCGCTATCCGCCTACGCGCGCCAGTTCCTCGAGCGCATGGAGAAGCCCGATGTCGATGCGATCGAGGGGCTTTCCCCCGCCATCGCGATCGAGCAGCAAACCGGCAGCCACAACCCCCGCTCCACCGTGGGCACCGTGACCGAGATCTACGACTACCTCCGGCTGCTCTACGCCCGGCTCGGGGAGCCGCATTGCCCGGCATGCGACCGACCGATCCGCTCGCAGACGATCGACCAGATGGTGGACCAGGTGGCCGCCCTGCCCGAGGGGGCGCGCGTGACCGTCATGGCGACCCTTGTCGAGGGCGTCAAGGGATCGCACGCCGGCATCCTCCAGCAGCTCCGCAAGGAGGGGTTTGCGCGGGTGCGCATCGACGGGGTGATGGCGGACATCGACGAAGTCCGGCCGCTCCCCGCCAGGCAGCCCCATCGCATCGACGTCGTGGTGGACCGCCTGGTGATCAAAGCGGGCATCCGCAACCGGCTCGCCGACTCCCTGGAGCTGGCGCTCGCGCAGGGGAAGGGGGCGGCGCTCGTGGATGTCCAAGACCGGGGGGAGATCGCCTTCAGCGCAGAGGCACTCTGCCGCCACTGCGGCATCCGCGGCGCGGAGCCGACGCCGGCTGCCTTTTCCTTCAACTCCCCCGAGGGCGCCTGCCCCCGCTGCGACGGGCTCGGCCAGCTGAGCGAGTTCGACCCCGACCGGATCGTCCCCGATCCGCAGCGCTCGCTCGCGCAAGGCGCGGTGGCGCCGTGGTCCCGGCGCCCGGGCGGACCCCACGCCAAGCTCCTGGAAGCCCTGACCGCGCATTACGGGGCGGACCGGCACACGCCCTTCCGGGACCTGCCTTCGGACTTCCGACACGCGCTGCTCTACGGCACCGGCGCGGCCGACGCCGGCGGCGGCCGCCGCCGCGGGGGGGCGGGCCCGGTGTTCGAGGGCGTCATCCCCGCCCTCGAGCGCCGCTGGCGCGAGACGGATTCCCCCCGCGCGCGCGAGGAGATCGGCCGCTTCATGCGCTTCCGGACCTGCACGGAGTGCGGCGGCGCCAGGCTGAACGCCGCCGGCCGCGCCGTGCGGCTCAGCGGGTTGAACCTCCCCGCGCTCGGGGCGCTTTCCATCGACCGCGCGCGGCGTTTCCTGGAGGGGCTCTCCTTCCCGGGCCGCCAGGCGCCGGTCGCGCGCCGGCTGCTCGCCGAAATCGGCGAGCGGCTCGCCTTTCTCGAGCGCGTGGGGCTCGCCTACCTCACGCTCGACCGGCCCGCCCGGACGCTCTCGGGCGGAGAGAGCCAGCGCATCCGGCTGGCGACCCAGATCGGCTCGAAGCTCTCCGGCGTCCTCTACGTCCTCGACGAGCCGAGCATCGGGCTGCACCCGCGGGACAACCGGCGGCTGCTCGACGCCCTCCTGCGCCTGCGCGACCTGGGCAACACGGTGGTGGTCGTGGAGCACGACGAGGAGACCATCCGGCAGGCGGACCACCTGGTCGACATGGGACCGGGGGCGGGAAAAAACGGGGGGCGCATCGTCTTCTCCGGCAAGCCGGACGACATCGGGCGACACCCGGACTCGCTGACGGGGAAGTACCTCTCCGGGCGGCTGGAGATCCCCGTTCCGGCGCCGCGCCGCCCGCTTTCCGGGCCGCGGCTCGTGCTGAGCGGGGCGACCCTGAACAACCTCAAGGATCTGACCGTCGCCTTCCCCGTCGGATGCCTCACCTGCGTCACGGGCGTTTCAGGGTCGGGGAAATCCTCGCTCGTGACCGAAACCCTCATCCCGGCCCTTCGCCGGCGGCTGCAGGGCCTCTCGGAGCCCGGCGGCCCCTACCGCTCGCTTGCGGGCAGCGAGCACTTCGACCAGGTGATCGCCATCGACCAGTCCCCGATCGGCCGCACCCCGCGGTCGAACCCGGCAACCTACACCGGGCTCTTCACCCACGTGCGCGCCCTCTTCGCCCGCACGCCCGAGGCCCGCGCGCGGGGGTACGCCGCCGGGCGCTTCAGCTTCAACATGAAGGGCGGCCGCTGCGAGGCCTGCCAGGGGGACGGGGTCATCCGGATCGAAATGCACTTCCTGCCGGACCTGCACGTCGTCTGCGACGGCTGCCGGGGGCGGCGCTACAACCGCGAGACGCTCGAGGTCCGCTACAAGGGGAAGAACATCGCCGAAATGCTGCAGCTCACCGTGGCGCAAGGGCTCGAGGTGTTCGGCCGGATCGGGGTGATTCGCGAAAAGCTCGAGGCGCTCGCCGAGGCGGGGCTCGGGTACCTGCAGATCGGCCAACCCGCCACGACGCTCTCCGGCGGCGAAGCCCAGCGGGTGAAGCTCGCCCGCGAGCTCGCGCGCAAGGGAAGCGGCCGCACCCTCTACGTGCTGGACGAGCCCACCACGGGTCTGCACACCGACGACATCCGCCGGCTCCTGCGCGTGCTGGAGCGGCTCGTGGACGGCGGCAACACGGTCATCGTCATCGAGCACCACATGGAGGTCGTCAAGACGGCGGACTTCGTGATCGACCTCGGGCCGGGCGGCGGCGAACACGGCGGCGAGATCGTCGGCTGCGGCACCCCCGAGCAGATCGCCGCCCTGCCCGGCTCCCCGACGGCGGAGTTTCTCGCCCGGGCGCTCTACCGCCGCCCCGCCGCAGCTCGCACGGACCCCGCCGGCTAACCCTCCAGGAAAAACGCGTAGGCCGCCTCGATCTCGGCGGCGATGCCGGCGTACCAGTCGCCGACGTTCTCCATCGCCGACAGCATGAACCGGCGCGCATCCGGATGGAGCGCCGCGAGGTCGATGACGCATTCGGGATCCTCGTCGTAGCTGTTGACGATGATGTTGGCGAGGTAGATGATCCGCATGAAGTCGGCGTTCTGGGACTCGGGCTGGTAGTCATGGTGCCAGCGGATCGCGTCGATCAACCCCTGCGGCAGCTGCCAGCGCTGCGCCAGATGGGCGCCGACCGCCGCGTGGGTCGCCGGCACGCACTGAAGCTCGGCCTCGTGGAAGGGGATCATCTCCTTCTGCATGAGGGCCCAGGCCTGCGCAAAGTAATCGAGGAAGAACTGGGCCATGATGACCTTGCCGACATCGTGCAGCAGCCCCCCCACGAAGCAGTTGTCCGGGGAGTTGGAGCGGGTCTTCAGGGAAATGTTCTTGCAGGTGACGGCGACCGCCAGCGAGTGCCGCCAGAAATCCGTGATGTGGAAGTCCCGCAGGGCCGAGCTGCGGGGAAAGGCCCCGATCACCGACAGCGAGACGATCGCATTGCGCACGGCGTTGAATCCCAACATGACGACGGCGTTGCGGATGTCGCTGATCTTGGTCTTGAACCCGTAGAAGGCGGAGTTGACGAGCTTGAGGATTTTCAGGGCCATCGCCTGGTCTTTTTCGATCGTCTGGCTGATCTTGGCGATGGAGGTGTCCGGGTCCTGGAGCAGCTTGTTCAGCTCGAAGACGATCGCCGGAAGGGTCGGGACCTCCCGGATCTGGTCGAGCCTGCTCAGCATCTCTTTTTCGTTCATCGTCCGGTTCCCTTCCGCGATTCTCCGAGATAAGGCCGCGCTGCGCCGGGCGACCGCGCGGCGCGGCGCGCGAGCCCGACCGCAAGGGCGGCGACTGCGGTTATTATCGGCAGGTTGCGGCGCCGCCTTTAGCGGACGGCGGTCCGGCGGCGTCCCGCGGCCGTGATCCGGCGCGGCGGGGAGGCCAACGGAAGGGGGATCGACGCGCAACGGGCCGGCGGGATCGCTCCCCCCGGCCCGTCGGTTTCCGGCGGCGCGCGCGGGCGGAAGCCCCGCCGCGCGCGGGAAGATCTACTTCATGAAAAGCTTGGCGATCGCGGCGGCCTGCGGATGCGCGAAGATCAGGATCAGGGCGACGACCAGCGCGTAGATACAGAGCGACTCGATCAGCGCAAGGCCGATCAGCATGGTCACGGTGACCTTACCCGAGGACTCCGGGTTCCGGGCGATGCCCTCCACGGCGGAGCGCAGGCCCAAGCCCTGGGCGATGCCGCAGCCGAAGGCGGCGATCGCGATCCCGAAACCGGCGGCCGTCACACAGGCGATGAAAAACTCCAATGCTTTTGATTCCATACCCTTTTCTACCTCCTTCAGTTAGTGTGTTAACGGGCTTCTTCCATGGCCCCATTCAAGACGATCGGATTCGGAAAGCACACCGCGGCGCCGCGCGCGTGCCCGCGGCCGTCGCCGCGCCCGCCCGTCAGTGGGCGTGCTCCATGGCGCCGCTGAAGTACATGATCGACAGCAGAAAGAAGACGAAGGCCTGCACGATGGAGACGAAAATCCCCATGGCCATGATCGGCAGCGGGGCGAAAAAGGCGCCGGCCAGCATGAACAGGATCATGAGCACCAGCTCGTGGCCCATCATGTTGCCGAAGAGCCGGAAGGAGAGGGACATGATCCGGGCGAGGTGGCCGATCACCTCGATCGGAAAGATGATGGGCGTCATCCACCAGATGGGTCCCAGGAAATGCTTGATGTACTTCGCCCCGTGGTACTTGACGCCGATGAAGTGGGTGAAGGTGAAGGACACCAGCGCGCAGGAGAGCGTCGTGTTGATGCTCGCCGTCGGCGGGAAGAACCCGGGGACCAGCCCGATCAGGTTGCAGGTGGCGATGTAGAGGAAGATCGTGGCGATCACCGGGAAGAACCAGCGCCCCTCCTCGCCGGTGATGTCCACCATGAAGTCCTCCATGCCGGAGAGCACCACCTCGAAGAAGTTCTGCGCCTTGCCGGGGATGAGGGTGATCTTGCGCGTCGCCCAGAACGCCAGGACGATGAGGATCAGGAGGACGAGCCAGGAGTAGACCACGTGCGGATAGGTGCGGGCGAAATGGCCGAGGCCGAAGAGCTCGAAAACCGGCGTCAAGAAGAGATAGGGATGTTCCATCCTCAGACCGCCTCCTTGAAAATGAGTTTTTTCGCCTCACGCATGGTCGCCAGGATGATGCTCGCCACCACGACCGAGAGGCCGATCACCAGCCCGATCGGGTCGACCACCCGTCCGGCGATGAGCACGAAGATGATAAAGCCCGTGACGAGAAAGCGCAGGTAGTACTTGACCAGGACCGAGTTGTGGGAGGCCAGGTGGGGCGGCCGGAGGGCGCGCGACAGCGTCCGGGCGAGCAGGTGGAAATTGGCCGTCACCAGAAGCCCGCCGGACAGGGTGCCCAGGGCGAAATCGAGCGGCGCGGCCGCGAAGGCGACCCCGCTCGCCGCCGCGAAGATCACCCAGTTCGCGCGCGTCACGAAGTTGAGGATCCGGGCCTGGACTTCCATGGCTCCCCATCACAGCTTGCGGCTCTTCTTGATCGCCAGCCCGATGTTGCGGAATCCGGCGGCGATCCCCAGAACCAGGCACACCAGCATCCCCCACGGGGAGGTGTCGAACCGGCGGTCGAGCCAGACCCCGATAGCCAGCCCGATGAATATCGACAGCGCAACCGCCAGGCCGAGGCTGCTGTAAAACGCCAGTTCCCGCCACGCGCGCCGGGTTTCTCTTTTCATGTGCTTCCGGCTCCGGGGTCGAGCGGGGTGCTCCGGTTTTGAAGGACTGCCACTAACATAGCCGCATATCGAAGTCAACGCCTAACTTGGCGCCGGCCTCACGGCCAGGCGAGCGCCGCGGCATCGAACACCGGCCCGTCGATGCAGGCGTGCAGATAGCGTTCCGGCCGCCCGGCGGGCGTCACCGCGCAGCCGAGGCAGGCGCCCATGCCGCAGGCCATCATGGTCTCGACCGAAACCTGGCACGGCACCCCGCGGCGGCGGGCGATGCCCGCCGTGCAGGCGAGCATTCCCGGCGGCCCGCAGGCCAGGATGAGATCCGGCGGCTCCCGAACGACGGCCGCTTCGAGGGGATCGGTCACCCGGCAGCGCTCCCCGCAGCTCCCGTCGTCGGTCGTGATCTTGACCGGCACTCCGATCCGTTCGAATTCCGCGGCGCACAGGAGATCCTCCCGGCTGCGGCCGCCCAGGAAGAGCTGCAGCGCCAACCCCCGCGGCGGGTCGGCGGTCAGGCGATCGGCCAGGAAGAGCAGCGGGGCGACGCCGACCCCGCCGGCGGCGAGGACGATGCGCCGGCAGCCCTCCGGAACCCGAAACCCCCGGCCGAGCGGGCCGAGAAGGCTCACGGTCCGGCCGGGCGCGAGCTCCGCCAGGCGGCGGGTCGCCGGCCCGACGATCTTGTAGAGCAGTTCGATCCCCGCCGCCCTGCCCCGGCGCTCGACCAGCCGGTGAATGGAGAAAGGGCGGCGCAGCAGGGGCTCCCCGCCCGGAAGGCCCAGCATGACGAATTGGCCGGCCTCGGCGCGGGCATACTCGGGCCCGCAGGCCAGCCGGATCCGCCCGTAGCCGGGCGAAAGCCGCGTGTGGTCGGTCACCTGCGTCGTGATCTGATGCATGGCCTGCTTCCAGCGGCTCCTTAATTTAGGATAACCATATGCGGGCCGCGGCGAAAGCCTATCCGGCGGTCGGCTTGAGCCCGATGACGGCCGGAAACCTCCCGGTTTTTTTTTCGCCGCGGTAGGAGAAGAAAAGGTCCGTGCGGCAGCGCGTGCACAGGCCGCTCGCGCGGATGCGGTCGGCCGGGACCCCCGCGTCCACCAGCTGGTCGCGGCTCATGGACCAGAAGTCGAAATGGTCCGACCCGGGACGGCGATAGGCCCAGAGCTCCCGGGGGATCTCCTGCCGGAAGTTCACGAACTCGGCGCAGCAGGGACCGAGCGACGGACCGATCCCCGCCAGGATGTCCCCCGGCAGGCAGCCGTAGCGCTCCGCCATGACCGCCACCGCACGGCCGGCCACCCCGGCGATGTTTCCGCGCCACCCGGAATGGACGTTGGCGACCACCCGCCGCCGGGGGTCGTAGAGCAGGATCGCCTGGCAGTCGGCCACCTGGACCACCAATCCGGTGCCCGCCGCGGCGCAGACCATCGCATCCCCGGGGCGGGCCGCGGCAAAGCCCGCCGGCGCCGGGTCGAGCGGCGTCTCCTCGATCGGCAAAACCTCGGCGCCGTGGATCTGGCGGGCGAAAATGAGGCGCCCGGCCCCAAGGCAGCCGGCCACGAGCTCCCGGTTGCGCCGGACCGCCTCGTCCCGGTCGCCGACCGCGAGGCTCACGTTCAGCCGGTCGAAAGGCGGGAGGCTGTGGCCGCCCGCGCGGGCGAAGATCCCGTGGGCGAGCTCCGGGAATTCGGCCAGATGGCCGAACTCGAAGAGCTCCGCCCCGCGGCAGCGCCGCCGGAGCATGCCGTTTTCCATCGCCGTGCGGGCTTCAGCCGGCATAGCGTTCGAGGATCCGTGCGATGATGCGGCTCGTTCCCGCGCCCGCCACCAGCGGAATGGTGACGACCCGGCCGCCCCGGGCGGCAACGCCCGCCGCGCCGATGATGCGCTCGACCGGCCAGTCCCCGCCCTTGACGAGCACGTCCGGCTCGAGCGCCGCGATCAGCGCCCCGGGGTCGGGCTCGTCGAAAAACGTCACGTAGTCGACGCTCGCGAGCCCCGCCAGCACCTCGGCGCGCTCCGCCTGGGGAGTGAGCGGCCGCCGGGGGCCCTTGATCTCGCGGACCGAGCGGTCGGTGTTCAAGCCGACCACCAGCAAGTCGCCCAGCGCGCGCGCCGCGCCGAGAAGGCGCACGTGGCCCGCGTGCAGGAGGTCGAAGCAGCCGTTCGTGAACACCACCCGCCGGCCGGACGCCCGAAGGCCGGCCAATATCGGCCTCAGTTCGTCGGCCTCCCTGATTTTCCCGGATCCGTCCGGCATCCCTGCGCTCCTCACATCACGCGGGCGACCGCGAGCACGTCCACCCACGCCGCCCCGTTCTCCAGCAGCACCCGCGCGCACTCGCCGACGGTGGCGCCGGTGGTGACGACGTCGTCGACCAGCAGAACGCCGCGCCCCGCCAGCCGGCCGGGCCGGCGCACCGCGAAGGCCCCCCTCACGTTCCCCGCCCGCTCGGGTCCGCGCCGTCCGGCCTGGACGGCGGTCGCCCGCGAGCGGACCAGGAGCCCCTCGGCGGAAGCGGACGCCGGCGCCGCCCCCTGCCGGATGAGCTCGCGCACGAGCAGCGCCGCCTGGTTGAAGCCGCGCTCGGCGAGCCGGCGGCGGTGGAGCGGCACCGGCACGATCAGCGCCGCCTCCTCCGGCGCCCAGTTGCGGGCGAACAGCTCGGCCAAAACCGCTCCCAGGGGCCGGGCGAGGTGCACCCGCCCCCGGTATTTGAAGCGCCCGATCACGGCCCGCGCCGTGGCCTCGTAGACCAGCGCGGCGCGCGCCTTCCGAAAGGGCGGCGGCGCGATGAGGCAGCTCCCGCAGGGGTGGTCCCCGCCGACCCGTCCGGCGAACATCACCCCGCAGCAGGTGCAAAGCGGGCTTTCGACCGGCGACAGGCCCGGCCGGCAGTCGGCGCAGAGCCGGGCCGCGAGCGCCGCCGTGCGGGGGTCCGCCGCCGCATCCTCCGGCCGGCGGCCGGGAGGCAGAAACCCGCCGCAGGCCGCGCATCGCGGTGGAAAGAGGGCATCGCCCACCGCCTGGAGCAGGCCGGCGGCCCGGCGGGCCCAGCGACGCGACGCCGCGGGGTCGATCCCCATCGACGCCCCCCTCCGGTCAACCCCGTCCGGCCGCGGCCAGCCGCTGCCGGCGGATTTCGTAGAGCGCGACCGCCGCCGCCGCGGAAGCGTTCAGCGAATCGAGCGGGCCCGCCTGCGGAATCGAGACCGTCAGGTCGCAGGCGCGCCGCACGAGCGCCCGCAGGCCGGACTGCTCGCCGCCGAGGACGAGGACGAGCGGGACCGACAGGTCCGCCTGGAAGATCTCGGAGGGCGCCCCGCGCTCGAGGCCCACCACCCAGAGCCCCTGCGCCTTGAGCTCCGCGAGGCAGCGCGCCAGGTTCACCACCTGCACGAGCCGCGTGTGCTCGAGCGCACCGGCCGAAATCCGCGAGACGGCGGGGGTCGGCGGGGCCGAGCGGTCCTTCGGCACCACCACGGCCTCGACGCCGGCGCACAGCGCCGTGCGCAGAACGGCCCCCAGGTTGTGCGGGTCCTGGAGGCAGTCGAGGGCGAGCAGCCGGCCGGGCCGCGTGGCGCCGGAAGGATCGAGCACCTCGTCGAGCCGGTGAAAGGCGAACGCCGAAACGCGCGCCGCGGCCCCCTGGTGGTTTTCGCTGCCGCAGAGCGCGGCGATCCGCGCGGCCGGCGCCGGCGAAACCGGCACCCCATGGGCGGCGGCCGCGGCGGCGAGCCCCGCGTGGCGCCCTCCCCGCCGCCCCGGATCGAGGAAGATCTCGACGATCCGCCGGCGGCCGGCGGCCAGCGCCTCGGCGACGGGGTGGAGCCCGTAGAGGATTTCGGTCCTCACGCCGCGCCCTGCCGGTAGGCCGCGATCAGCGCCACCATCTCGCGCCGGGCGGCCTCGAGATCGTCGTTCACGATCCGGTGCCGGTAGAGATGCTGCTGGGCCATCTCCGCCTCGGCATTGCGCATCCGCACCGCCAGCTCCTCCGGGCTCTCGGTCCCCCGCGCGGCCATCCGCGCGCGCAGCGCCTCGAGCGAGGGCGGCAGGATGAAGATCGTGACGCTCTCGGGGAAGCGTTCCACGATCTGGCGCGCGCCCTGCACGTCGATTTCGAGGAGCAGGTCGACCCCCTCCGCGAGCGCCCGCGCGAGGCTCTCCGCCGAGGTCCCGTAATAGTTTCCGTGAACCTCGGCCCACTCCGCCCAGCGCCCGGCCTCGATTCCTTCCCGGAATTCCTGCGGCGAGATGAAATGGTAGTCGCGCCCGTCGACCTCCCCCGGCCGCGGGCGGCGCGTGGTGTGCGAGACGGAGTAGCGCATGTCCGGAAAGGCCTCCAGCAGAGCGGCCCGCAGCGTGCTCTTGCCGGCGCCCGACGGGGCCGAGACGATGAAAAGATGGGCCGGCCCCCGCTGCGGGCGGACAGCGCCCGGCAGGATCGTCATTCCTCCGGCTCCTCGTCCTTCAACTGGGCGAAGCGCTGCGAAATCGTCTCGGCCTGGATGGCCGAGAGCACGACATGGTTGCTGTCGAGGACGATGATGGAGCGCGTGCGGCGGCCGTGGGTGGCGTCGATCAGCCGGCGGTCCTCACGCGCCTCGTCCTTCAGGCGCTTCATGGGCGCCGAGTTCGGCGAAACGATCGCCACCACGCGGTCGGAGACCACCGTGCTGCCGAAGCCGATGTTGAGCAGCTCCCGCTCCATCTTCCCTCCCGTGACGTTGACCATCGGCGGCACGGGCGCCGCCGCCCCCGCGGCCGCGCGACCGACCCAGCGGAAATTCCGGCGCCGAGACCTCATGCGATGTTCTGGACCTGTTCGCGGATTTTCTCGAGCTCCGACTTCACCTCCACGACGCGGTGGGCGGCCGCGGCGCTGCCGATTTTGGAGCCCATGGTGTTGAACTCGCGGTTGAGCTCCTGGAGCAGAAAGTTCAGCCGCCGCCCGGCCGGCTCCGGCGCCGCCATGATGGCGTGGAACTGGTTCAAGTGGCTTTCGGCGCGCACGATCTCCTCGGAGATGTCGCTGCGGTCGGCCAGGAACGCGGCCTCCTGGGCGATGCGCGCCGGATCGAGCTCGACGACCCCCTGGGTGAGGGCGGCCAGGCGCTCCTGGAGCCGCTCCTGGGCGAGCGGGAGCAGGCCGGCCGCCTCCTGCCGGATCGCCTCGAGGGCGGAGCGCACCGCCTCCAGGCGCCGGGTGAGATCGGCGGCGATGTGCCCGCCCTCCTGGCGGCGCATGGCCTCCAGGCCGTCGAGCGCCTGCTCCAAGGCCTCCTCGAGGAGCGGCCAGAGAAGCTCGGCCTCCGGCTCGCAGGACGCCGGCTTGAGGACGCCGCCGACGCCGACCACCAGGTCCAGGCTCGGCGGCGAGCCGAGCCCAAGCTCCGCGTCCAGGCGCTGGAGGGCCTCGGCCGCTGCGCGCGCCCGCGGCAGGTCGATCTCGAAGGCCGCGCCCGCCGCCGGATGGTCGATGCGGACCTTGGCCTCGACCCGGCCGCGCTCGATGCGCCGCGTGATCAGCGCGCGCGCGCGTTCCTCGAGCTCGGCGCCGCCGTAGGGCATCTTCAGGGAGAGATCGAGAAAGCGGCTGTTCACCGACCGCAGCTCGACCGTGATCGCGATATCGCCGCGGCAGGCGGCGGCCTCGGCATAACCGGTCATGCTCGTGATCATGACGATGGCGCCGCCCCCTCCGCGGCGCACTCCGGGCATCCGGCGAGCTGCACGGCGTACTTGCGCCGGACCCGGTCCAGGAACCCGCCGATCGGCGCCCCGGCGTAGTCCGGATAGGTCCAGGGCAGCGGCCGGTAGGCCCCGTTCGCGTAGATCAGCGTGAGATCGGCGTAGATCCCCGCCCCCACGTAAATCCGATGGCTGAAGTTCTTTCCCGTGGCCAGCACGAAGCGCTCCAGGAGCAGGATTCCCGGATCGATGTTCACCCGCCGGCGGCCGTGAGCCGTGAAGTCCGCCTCGACGGCGTTGGTCCGCAGCTTGGCTTCGGCGAGCCCCTCCTGCGCCGCGAGCCGCTCGAAGGCGACCATGCGCCGGAAGAGCGGCGCGCCCATTTCAGCGGCGTAATAGTCCGTGTCGGCAAAAGGCCACCACGGGCTCACGAGGTCCACCGCGCCGAAGCACTCCGTCAGCCGCGGCCACAGATCTCCAAGGAGCCGCTTTTCGGACAGGAAGACCCCCACGACGAGTTTCGCGGGTCTGGCGGGCCGGGGCTGGCTCATGGGGCGCCGGGCGGCATGCCGGCCTCAGTCCCCGGAAAGGGGCTTGGCCTCGTCGATCAGCATGATCGGGATCCCGTCCCGGATTTCGTAGACCAGCCGGCAGCGCTCGCAGATCAGTCCGTCCTCGGCCGCGTTCAGGCGGATGTCGCCCTTGCACTGCGGGCAGGCGAGGATCTCCAGCAGATCCTTGTTCAGGCTCATGTCTCCCAGTCCTCTCCGGCCTCCCCGCCGCGGCGGCGGCCGGCAGTTGCTATCCCAGAAGTCGGGCGAAAGATCAACCCCCGCCGTCCGGCGCGGGCCCGCGGCGCCCCGCCCGGCGCCGGCGGCGCCGGGCCTGGTATTCGGGGTAGAGCTCGGGGTAGAATTTCTTCCAGCGCTTGTGCGCCCACAGCCACTGGGCCGGATAGCGCCGCACGGCCCCCTCGACGGCGTCGGTGACCCGCTGGGTGTTGACCTGCAGGTCGTCGCGCAGCCGGCCGGTCCTCTGGAAAGCAAGCGCCGGGGCGGCCTCGAGGCGCAGCCCGCCGCTCGCCTGGCGCACGCAGAAAATCGGGACCACGGGGCTGCGGTGGCGCAGCGCCAGCATGGCGACCGCCGGGGTCGTGGTCACGCGCCGCCCCATGAAGCGCACCTCGAGCCCCTCGGAGCGCCGGCTCTGGTCGACGAGCAGGCAGACCACCTCGCGGCGCCGCAGCGCCTGGGACATCTCCGGCAGCGAGCCGACCTTGGTGACGACGCGGGCGCCGAGGCGCCCCCGGAAGCCCTCGAGCCAGCGGTCGAAGGCCGGCAGGCGCATCGGTTTGACGACCACGTTGACCGGGCGGTCGAAGTAGCAGGCGGCGACCTGCAGCGCCATCTCCCAGTTGCCGAGATGCGCCGAGACGACGATCAGCCCGCGCTCGGCGGCGAGCGCCTGCCGCACGTGCTCCTCGCCGGCTTTCTCGACGCGCGCGAGCAGCTCCTCGCGGGTCATCCGGCGCATGGCCAGGATTTCGGCGGCGAGCATCCCCATGTTCTCGAACACCTCGCGGGTCATCCGCCGGACCTTCTCCGGCGGCCAGTCGGGATAGACGAAGCGCAGGTTGCGGCGCACGACGCGGCGGTGGCCGATGTCGACCGCCGCCGCGAGCCGGCCGAGCAGGCGGCCGGCGGCCTGCAGCGCGGCGGGGACCCGGAGGGGCGGAACGGGGGTGAGGGCCCTTTCGGCGGCGCTCATCGCGTGGTGTTCGACTCCCGGGAAAAAAATTTGACTCCGCTCGCTGATTACCATAGATTGGCGCACCTGTCATCCGGGAGGGGGCGAGGATCCCGGATTCGAGCGCCACCTCCGGGAGGACCGATCGATCGCGATGACGGCACCGGCGTCCCTGCGAAGGGCCATGCAGGCCTACGATGCACTCTGGCGGCTCGCCCTGCCGCTGCTGCGGGGAAGCGCGCGGCTGCGCGAGGGATTCGCGCAGCGCACGCTCGCCGCCGCGCCGCCGGGCCCGGCCGAGCTCTGGATCCAGGCGGCCTCGGTGGGCGAGGCCTATCTCGCCGGTGAGCTCGTCGGGCGGCTCTTCGAGTCGTGCCGGCCGCGGACGCTCCTCACCACCGGAACCGCCCAGGGGCGCGCCATCCTGGAGGCGGCGCGCCGCCGCGCGGCCGCCGGGGCCGCCTGCCGCCTCTTCCCCTTCGACCGCCCCGCCCTCATGTGCGGCGCGGTCCGCCGGATCGCGCCGCGGCTCCTCGTTTTGATCGAGGCCGAGCTCTGGCCGGGCCTGATGTACGCCTGCCGCCGCCACGGGGTCCGCGTCCTGATCGTAAACGGCCGCCTGACGGCGAAAAGCCTGCGGCGCTACCGCCTGTGGCCCGGCTTCTGGCGCGCGCTCCGCCCGGAGGCGGTCCTCGCCGTCTCCCCCGAGGACGCCGCGCGCTTCGACCGCCTCTTCGGCCCGGGGGTCGCGGGCGTCATGCCCAACATGAAATTCGACCGCCTCGCCCCCGCGGGGCCGGCGCCCGACCCGGCCGCGGAGGCCCTTAGGCCGCTGTTGCCGGAGGCGGCACCCTTCATCGTCATCGGCTCCGTGCGCCGCGGCGAAGAGGCGGCGGTTGCGCGCATGCTCTCCGAGCTCCGCGCCGGGGCGCCGGCGGCAGCCATCGGGCTCTTCCCCCGGCACCTCCACCGGGTCCCGGCCTGGAGCCGGCGGCTTGAGCGGATGGGGCTCCCCTGGGTGCGGCGCTCCGGCTGCACGCGCGCGGCCGCCCCGGGCGGCGTCATCCTCTGGGACGCCGTCGGCGAGCTCGCCGCCGCCTACCGGCTCGCCTCCGCGGCCTTCGTGGGCGGCAGCCTCGCCCCGCACGGCGGGCAGAACTTCCTCGAAGCGCTCGCGGCCGGGATCCGCCCGGTGATCGGCCCCTCCTGGGAGAACTTCTCCTGGGTGGGGCGCGGCATCGTTTCCGAGGGGCTCCTGCGCACGGCGCGCGACGGGGGCGAGGCCGCCCGCCTGCTCTTGGCGGAACTCCGGCAGGCGCCGCCGAAGGAGGAGGTTCGCCGGCGCTTTGCCGCCTACGTTTCCACCCGCCGGGGCGGGGTGCGCATCGCCAGCGAGCGGGTGGCCGCGATGCTTGGGCGTTGAGCATGCCGAAAACGGTCCTCCACACCTACAGCAACCACAAATGGACCGGGCCGGCGGACCACGCCCTCAACCTCGCGGCGTGGCTCGCCCGGCAGGGGGAGTGGCGGGTCCTCTTCGCCTGCGGCCGGCGCCGCGGCACCGAAAACCCCGTTCACCGCAAGGCCGGGGAGCGCGGGCTCGAACGGGTCCCGGGGCTGCGGCTCGACAAGCACCTCAACTGGCGCATCCTGCCGGACATCCTCGCCTTGCGCCGGATCTGCTCCCGGCGGGCGGTCGACCTCGTCCACAGCCACCAGGACAACGACGCGCTGACGGCGGTGCTCGCGGGCCGGGGCGGCCGGCTTATCCGCACGATCTACGACGGCGAGGCGCCGCGGCTCACGCCGCGGCGCCGCTTCGTCCTCAGCCGCACCGCCCGGATCTTCGCCGCCTCCGGCGCCGCGGCGCAAGCCCTCGCGGCGGCCTTCCCCGGCAAACCGGTCGAACGCGTGGACATCCCGGTCGACCTCGAGCGCTTCCGGCCGCAGCCGAAGGACCCGGCCCTGTGCCGCGAATTCGGCATCGCGCCCGGACAGGTCGTGGGCGGGATCGTCGCCCGCGTCCAGCGGCATCGCCGCTTCGAGGTGCTGATCGCGGCCTTGAAGCGCGTCGCCGCCGCCGAGCCCGGGTTCAAGTTCCTGATCATCGGCCGCGGCACGCATATCGAATCGGTCGCCGTCCGGCCGGTGCGGCAGAGCGGGCTTGCGGGCCGGGTCGTCTTCACGGGCTACCGCCGCGACGATTATGTGGACATTTTGAACCTGCTGGACTACAAGGTGATGCTGCACCCGGGAAGCGACGGCGCGTGCCGCGCGGCGCGCGAGGCCCTGGCGTGCGGAAAGCCGGTCATCGCCGGCCGCGTGGGGATCCTGCCCGAGCTCGTCGACGACGGCGGAAACGGGATGCTCGTCGAAAGCGACCCCGCGGCCCTGGCGGAGGCCATCCTGACCATCCACCGCCGGACCGAATTCCGGGAGCGCTGCGCCCGCGGGGCGCGGGCCTACGCCGAAGCGGTCCTCGACCCGCGGCG
Source organism: uncultured Desulfatibacillum sp. (assembly GCA_964573635.1). Taxonomy (GTDB): domain Bacteria; phylum Desulfobacterota; class Desulfobacteria; order Desulfobacterales; family SpSt-501; genus SpSt-501. Next base: position 26,993 of record CAZNKG010000016.1, read on the forward strand.
CTACGTCGAGCGCGTGGCGGCGGCCTACCGGCAGCTCGGCGCAGCCGGCTGAGCGCACGGCCGCCGGCGGGCCAACCGGGTCTCGATCGGGCATCCCATGGCGCAACGCCAAGCACGGCTGACGGTCATCGTCCCCTGCTGCAACAACGCGGGCGTGATCGAGCCCTGCCTGCAGAGCGCCAGCTGGGCGGACGAGCTGCTCGTGGTCGACGCTTTCAGCACGGACGGAACGCTCGAAATCGCGCGGCGCTACGCGCACCGCGTCCTGCAGCATGCCTACGAGAACTACGCCGCCCAGAACAACTGGGCCATCCCCCAGGCCCGCCACGAGTGGGTGCTCGTCCTCGACAGCGACGAGCGGCTCACCCCCGCCCTCTCCGCCGAAATCCGGTCGCTTCTCGACCGCGGACCGCGGCATGACGGCTACTGGATCCGCCGCGACAACCACCTCTTCGGCCGGCGGGTCCGGTTTTCGGGCTGGGGCGGCGACCGGGTGCTGCGCCTGTTCCGGCGCGACCTCGCGCGGCTGCGCGCCAAGCGCGTTCACGCCGGGATCGCGCTCGACAGCACCGGGGCGCTCTCCGGCCGCATCGCGCACCACAGCGTCTCCGACATGCGCGCCTGGGCGGACAAGGTCAACCGCTACTCCTCCTGGAAGGCCGAGGACAAGTTCCAGCGCGGCGCGCGCCTTCCCGTCGCCCAGCTGCTGCTGCGCCCGCCGGCGCGCCTCGGCAAGGATCTCGTGCTGCGTCTCGGCGTTCTGGACGGCTGGCGCGGCTTCCTGATCGCCGCCATGTCCGCTTATGCCGAGCTGCTCATGGCCGCCAAGCTCCTCGAAAAAAGCCGCGCGCGGAGGTGACGGGCCCGGGGCGATGACCGCAGCTGAAAGGGACGGGCCGCAGGCTGCGCGGCCCGGAAACGATCATGTACCTCGGCTACTACGAGCTGCAGCAATACCCCTTCCGGACCAACCCGGATCCCGCCTTCCTATGGTTCGGCGAAAAGCACCGGGAGGCCCTGGCGCTGCTGCAGTACGGGATCATGAAGCGCGACGGGTTCCTGCTGCTGACCGGTGATGTCGGCACCGGCAAGACCTCCCTCTTGAGGTATCTGCTGAGCACCGCGGACGCCTCCACGGTCATCGCCACCCTCACCGACCCGATGATGCCGGTAGTGGATCTCTACAACCTGATCGCCGCGGATTGCGGGCTGGGGCGGAAATATTCCGGCAAGGCCGATTTCCTGATGGACTTCAAGCAATACCTGCTCCAGGCGCATGCCGACCGGAAAAACGTCTTTTTGATCATCGACGAGGCCCAGCGGCTCGACCCCGTGCGCCTGGAGGAGGTGAGGCTTCTGTCCAACATCGAATTGAATGACCGCAAGCTGATCAATATTTTCTTCGTCGGCCAGACCGAGACCGAAGACCACCTGATGGATCCGCGCAACAAGGCGATCCGCCAGCGGATCAGCATGAGCTATCGCCTGGAGCCCCTGAATGCCCGGGAAACCCAGCATTACATCGCCCATCGCCTGAAGGTGGCGGGCGCCAAGCGGGGGATTTTTTCCCTCGGGGCCTGCACGAAAATCCACGAGATAGCGGAAGGCATCCCCCGGCTGATCAACTCGATCTGCGATTGCGCGCTGCTCTCCGGGTATGCCAAAAACCATAAAATCGTCGATTCGAGATTGATCCGGGAATGCCAGCTCGACCTGCGGATCCCCATCGGGAGGACCGGCGAATGAAGGTCGAAAACCGCGGCGCACCGCCGGGCGCATCCCGGCGGCGGCGGGTCGATCCGGGCAAGGGAAAGGAAGGGGGAGGCATGCGGGCGACCACCGACGGCTTGGCGGCGGCCTGCCGGTTCGCTCTCGGGATTCTGCTGCTGATCGCGGGATGCGCATCCAGTCATCCGGGCGGCGCGCAACCGTCCGCTCCGCAGCGGATGATCACCGACATCCTGACCATCCGGGCGCCGGACAGCCTCACGGTCGTGGTGCAGGGGGACCAGCCGCTCGCCTACGCGCTGGCGCGGGAGGAAACGCCGCCGGCGTTGATCATCACCTTTCCCGATACGGGCCTCGACCGCCTGGGGCCGGAGTATGCCCCGCCCGACAACTTCGCCGTGCAGTCGATCCGCATCGAGCCGGCCGCCGAAAACGGGAAGGGCGCCCGCGTGGTCCTCGGGCTCAAGGGAAGCCTGCCGCACCGGCTGGCCGCGGAGGAAAACAGCCTGAAAATCGTCTTCACCCGACCGGCCGCCCCGCCGCCCGGCGCTCCCCCCCGACAGGGGAAGCCGCGGCCGCCCGCCCCGGCGGCTGCAGCCCCGGCGGCTGCGGGGGTCCTGCAAGCGGTGACGGTCGCCCCCCGCGGCGACGGCGCCGCGGTTTTCATGCGGGTGGCGGGCCGGGTGAAAGACTACCGGGCGTTTGCCATCGACGACCCGCCGGCGGCCATGATCGTCGTGGACTTGCCGGGACTGCGCAGCGCCTTTCGCGGCGAGCAGCGCCTTCCGGCCGAGGGGGGCGTCGTCAAGCAGGTCCGCCATTTCGGCCACCCGGACAAGGTCCGCGTGGTCGTGGAAACGGCGCCGGCCTACCTCAAAGGCTTTGCCGTGGAACCCGTGGAGAACGGGATCGTCCTCAAACTCGGCGCCGCCGCGCGACAGAGCGACTAGCGCGCGCCGCGCCGCTTGCGTCCTCCGCCCGGCGCACCCTCCCCGCACAGCCGGTCGTAGACCGCCGCCGTCCGGTCCACCATGGCATCGACGGAGAATTCACGCCGGACGCGCTCGCGGCCGGCCCGGCCGAACCGCGCCGCCTTTTCGGCATCCGAGAGGATCTCGACGATCCCCTCGGCGAGCGCGCTCGGATCGGCGGGCGCCACGAGGCGGCCGGTTTCGCCGTCGACGACCGCCTCGGGAAGGCCGCCGGTCCGGGCGGCCACGACGGGGATGCCGAGCGCCATGGCGTCCAGGACCGCGGTCCCCAGCCCCTCGCTCAGGCTGCTCATGACGAAAAGGTCGGCCGCGCGGTAAAAGGCCCCCACATCCGGGCGGAAGCCCGTCAGCACCAGGCGCCCGCCCAGCCCCAGGGAGCGCGCGAGCGCGGCGAGCTCGGCCTGGAGCGGCCCGCCGCCGACGATGAAAAAGCGCACCCGGGGAATCTGCGCCAGCACCCGCGGGGCGGCCGCGATGAGGTGGCGCTGGCCCTTGATCCCGACGAGGTGGCCGGCGTTCACCACGATGCGCTCGCCGGGCTCGAGGCCGAATTCGGCGGCCACCGCCTCCGGGGAATCGGCGGCGAAGCGCTCCGGGTCGACCCCGCTCGGCACGACCGAGATCCGGTCGGGGGGGAGCCCGTCGTCGATCAGGACCGCGCGGATCCGGTGGGAGATGGCGATGAAATGGTGCGCCATCCGGCGGTACTTGAAGCCGCTCAAGCGCAGGAAGCTGTGCCGGAAAATGGAGTATTCCACGCGCCGGGTGACCAGCCGGCGCACGGGGAGGCCGAGCGAAGACCAGAAGGCCAGGCTGTGGGCGTGGGAGGTGTGGGCATGGAGCAGGTCGTAGCGGCTGCGACGGACCAGGCGGCGGATGGCGCGGCAGGCGCCCGCGTCCGCCTCGCCGCGGCTGGCCACCGGAAAGACCGTCATGCCCGCCGCCTGCGCGCGGCCGGCGAGCGGGGAGCCCGGCTGGCAGACGAGGTCGGAGGCGATCCCCCGCGCGGCGAGCCCCGCCATCAGATAGAGCGTCTGCTGCTCGCCGCCGCGCCAGGTGCGCTCGGTGTTCAGGTGCAGGATTCGCAAGCGGCAGCCTCGATCCGGCGGATGAGCGCGTCCATCACGTGGTCGTAAGTGTGCTCGGCGTGCGCGAACTCGTACCCCTGCCGGGCGATCCGCCGCCGTTCGGATTCGTGCCCGAGATAGTAGGCGATCAACTCCAGGCACTCCTCGACGCTGTGGTACCACTCGAGGTGCACCCCGCGGGTGAAGATGGTCTCGAGGCCCGCCTGGTAGTTGGTCAGCAGAAAGCCCCCGCAGCCCAGGGTGATCCAGGTGCGGTTGGAGGTGTTGTGGTCCATCTCGCGGCTGAAATCGCAGCCGAGGATGACCGGCGTCGCGTGGCAGATCCGCGCGTAGTCGCGCGCGTAGACGCTCTCCTGAGGGCAGTCGAAGCCGAGCCGCCGCCAGGGGCCGCCCCAGGTTTTCAGCTGGAAGCGGCGGCCGACCTCCCGCAGCAGCTCGATGCGGAACGCGTCGCTCGGCCGCCCGATGAAGGCCGCCTCGGCGGCCCACTTGCGCCGCCGGGCGGGCACGATGCGGTGCTCGTCGCGATCGCAGCCCTGCAGCGTGAAGAGCGGCCGCCGCACCCCGCGGGCCGCGAGCTCCGGGATCTGCCGCGTGTTCGTGATGAAGAGGTAGTCGGCCAGCCGGCCGTGGCGGACGAGCTGCTCGTCCAGGGGGATGCGCACATCGGGGTAGAAGACGGCCGTCGTCACCTTCCCGCGGAGCCCGGCCAGCACCGGATAGGGGAGGTCCTTCGAGTAGCTCAGCACGAGGTCGGGCCGGAATTTTTCGATGCGCGCGGCGATCGTGCGCCCGACGTCCCGCCGGAAGCCGAACCGGCGGATGCGGGCCGGGTTCAGATAGAGCACCTGCGGGACCCGCCGCCTGAGCGCGGCGAGCATGTGGCGCGTGTTCCCGGTGCGGCGCTTGCTTTTGCCGACGAAGACGACCCGCTCGATCCTTGCCGGCGAGCGGGCCGGGGGGCGGCCGGCCGCGGCGGGACGCGGCGGCCGCGGCAGCAGCCGCTCGAGCTCCAGGCCCGAGGCCCCGGTGTTGCGCCGCGCGGAAAGCTCCCAGACGGCGCGGTAGTCCGCGCGGCGCGCGGCGCGCGGCGGCAGCCGCTCTCCGTGGTAGTACCGGTAGAAGCGCAGGCGCGCCTTCAGCCCGACCGCGCCGCTCACCGATGCATTGAGCTGCGCGAGGTTCATGCGCACGCGGCGCGGCGAAAGCCGCCCGAGCCGCACCCCGTCGAGGTCGACGAGGAAGAAGCGCCCCCCGCGGACGAGAATGTTCGCCGACTTGAGATCGTGCTGCCACACCCCGGCCGCGTGCAGCCCGCGGAGAAACGCCGCCAGGTCCCGCAGCGCCTGCCTCAAGGCGAAGCCGGACAGGGCGGAGAGGTAGGCGTTCAGCGGCGTGCTCCCCTCGAGGTACTCGGTGGCGAGGTAGCTCCGGCCGCCCGCGCGATAGCAGGCAAGGGCCCGGGCCACCGGCACCGCGCGCACCGCGAGCGCGTGGCTCATCCGCCAGCCGGCGAGGCAGCGGTCGCGGTGGAAGCGGCGGCGCGCCGAGGACTTGATGCAGATGCCGCCGGACCTGCGGACATGCCCCTCCTTGAGCGGCTCCCCCGCCTCGAACGCCGCGGCGAGCTCCCGGGGCCCGAGGGAGAAGTCCCGGCGGCGGAAACCGCGGCCCTCCGGCCCCCGCACCACGGTGAAGGCGCTGCTCTCGACGCAGGCGCGCCGGGAGCGCGAGCGCAGGCGGCGGCGCCGGAAAAAGCGGGCGGCGCGCTCGGCCGCCGCCGCGGTCACGGGTGGGCCGGGAGCGCTGCGGTTGTAGGCGGCGACCAAGGCGTCGAGCGCCGGCGGCGGGACGGCCCCTTCCGGGAACCCGGCGAGGAGTCTGCCGATCTGCCAGGCGCCCAGCCGCCGGGCGACCCCGGGCAGGAAGAAAAGGGCCTGGGCGTCGATCAGGCAGAGCGACCCGTCGGGCCGCACCAGGAGATTCTGCGGGTGGAGGTCGGCCGCGAAGGCCCCGGCGGCGTTCAAGCCGGCGGCAAAACGCCCGAGGGGCTCCACCGGAAGGCGCGCGGCGTCGAGGGGCGACCCGGCGACGGCCTCCGTCACCAGGAAAAACGCGCCCCGCCGGCCCGCGCCGCCCCAGCCGCGCATGGCCGGCCGGCAGGCCGCGACCCCGCGCGCGGCCAGGCGGTGCAGGTTGCGCCATTCGGCGAAGCGCCGCAGAAACCTGAGCGGGCTGCGCGCCGGAGGGACGCTGGCGAGCTTCAGGTAGAAGGCCGTCCCCGGGCCCTTAAGCTCGAAGACGCGGCGGCGGCCGGTTTTGACCGGCCGCAGATGCACGCTCCCCTCGAGGAGCCCCGCCAGCGTGAGCCGCGGAAAGAAGCGGCTCGCCTCCCAGGCGAAGCCGGCGATCTCCTCGCCAAGCGCCGCGGCCGGCATACCGCCCCCGGCGGCGCCCCCTGCTGCGTAACCGTTGCGATCGGCACCCATCCGGCCGCACACTTTAGCGGCGCCCGGCGGAATTTGCAAACTCCGGCCGCCCGCGGCCGCGGCCCGCGCCGATTTGACAGCCGAGCGGACTTGATGGTTATATGCCGCCGGAATGCCCCCCGTGAATGCGCACCGCATCGACGGCTATCATGTCGGCCCCTTGGACCGCCTCTCCCGCGAGCAGGCCCGCGACATCGTGCGCCTCATCCGGCAGCCGGCGCCCGCGGGCGTCCCCGGACTGAGCGGCCGCGGGGGCCTCGTGCGCGGCCGGGTCGCGGGGATCGGGGCGGTGGTCGTCAAGGCCTACCGCCGCGGCGGCCTCCTGCGGCACCTCAACCGGAGGCACCACCTCCACCTGGCGGGCCCCACGCGCGGCGAACGCGAGTACGGCATGCTCGCCCGCGCGCGCGCGGCCGGGATCGAGGTTCCCGAGCCCGTGGCCTTTGCCTGGGAAGGGCGGGGGATCATCCGCGCCTGGCTGGTCAGCCGCGAGGTCCCGGGGGCGGAGCCCCTCTCCGAGCTCGCCCGCCGCGACCCGGGGGGCCTGCCGGCGCTCGCCCCGGCCGTCGCCGGCCTCATCGCCCGCACGATCGACGCCCGCATCTGCCACGCCGACCTGCACCCCGGAAACATCCTGGTCGACGCCTCCGGCCGGGTCGGCCTCGTCGACTTGGACAAGGGCCGCCACTGGGGCGGCTCCCTCGAGCGGCTGGAGCGCCGCATCCGGCGCCGCTTCCGCCGCGCCGTCGCCAAGCACCGCCTGCCCTGGGCGCTGAACGGAATGCTGCCGCCGGGCGCCGGGCGGGCGGCCACGGCGCCGTCGCTCCTCGTCGTCCTCATGGGCTCGATCGGGGACGTCGCCCGCGGGCTCGCCGTCCTCGCCCCGCTCAAGGAGCGCTTCCCGGAGGGCCGCGTCCACTGGCTGGTCGAGCCGAAGTCCGCGGCCCTGGCGAGGATGCACCCGCTGATCGACGAGGTGCTGGTCTTCCGCCGCAGCCTTCATCCGGCGGCGCTGCTCGAGATCGCCCGCGCGCTCGCCCGACGCCGCTTCGATGTGACCCTCGATCTCCAGCGCCACTTGAAGAGCGGTCTTTTTTCGCGGCTTTCGGGTGCGCGGCGGCGGATCGGCTTCCACCGGCGCGATGCGAAGGAGCTCAACTGGCTCTTCAACAACGAGCACATCCCCGCCTGCCCCCGGGATTTTCCCAAGCTCCGCCACTACGGGAAGTTCTGCGAGGCCCTGGGGGCGGTGATGCCGGAGCCCCCGCGCTTCGGCCTCGCTCCGCCGGAAGAGCTCCTGCCGGCCGCCCTCGCCGCGCTCGAACGGCCCTACGTGGCCGTGGCCCTGGGCTCTTCCTGGCCGTCCAAGGACTGGACCGCCGCGGGGTACCGGCGCCTGATCGCCCTTTTGATCGACCGCCTCGGACTTTCCGTCGTCCTGGTCGGAGACGGCTCCCAATCCGCTCTCGGCCGGGAGCTCGCCGCCGGATACCCTCCCGGGCGGCTGCTCGACCTCGCCGCGAGGACCTCGCTGCCGGAGCTCGCCGCCGTTCTGAAGGCGGCGGCGGCCGCCGCCGGGCCGGACTGCGGGGCCGGCCACCTCGCCGCGGCCGTCGGAACGCCCTACGTCAGCCTCTTCGGCCCCACCGCGGCCGCGCGCACCGCGCCGCACGGCTGGCAGCACCTGGCCGTCCAGGGGAGCGCCGACTGCGCCCCCTGCATGCGCCGGCGCTGCCCCCTGCCCGGCCGCCCCTGCATGGCCGGGATCGCGGCCGAGGCGGTCGCCGAGCGGCTGCAAGCCGCGATCGGCGCGCGCCGCGGCTGACGGCCCAAGCCTTGCTTTTTCACCGCCGGCCGCCGCCGCAAATTGACACAGCTAGTTGAATTCATTATAGTGCCCTCACCCTTTCGGCGGCCGCCGCCGAACCGGGCAACAGGATTCGATGAAGACGGTGCGCGCATGATGAACCCGGGCTTACGGGACGCCCGCTCGGTAGTGGTCTTCTGCCCCAACTGGGTCGGGGACGTGGTGATGGCGACGCCGGCGTTCGAGTGCCTGCGGGCGGGCTTCCCGCAGGCCCGCATCACCGGCGTCATCCGTCCCTACGCGCGCCGGGTGGTGGAGGACGCGCCGTGGTTCGACCGGCTGATCGAAAGCCGGGACAAGACCCTCGCGGGCTTTAAGCGGCTGGCCGTCGAGCTGCGCCGGCTTGCGCCCGACCTCGCCGTGCTGATGCCGAACTCCTTTCGCGCGGCGCTCCTCGCCCGCCTCGGGGGGGCGCGCCAAATCATCGGCTACCGGCGCGGCGGCCGCGCGCTGCTCTTGACCGGCGGACCGCCGCCGCGCCGCGAGGCCGGACGGATCCTGCCGGTGCCGATGGTCGACGCCTACCTGGAGATCTGCCGCTGGATGGGGCTGGCGGCGCCCGCCGCCCCCCGGCCGCGGCTCTTCATGTCCCCGCGCCGGCGGCGCGAGGCCGACGCCCTGCTGCGTGCCGCGGGGGTCAAGCCCGACGAGATCCTGGTGGGCTTGAACCCCGGCGCACGGTTCGGCGCCTCGAAGTGCTGGCCGCCGGAGCATTTCGCCCGCCTCGCGGAGCGGTTGAGCCGGCGCTGGGCCTGCCGCGTCATCCTCTTCGCCGGTCCGGGAGAGGAGGAGATCGCCCGGCGCATCGCGGCCGACTGCCGGGCCCCGCTGATCGACACCTCCGGCATGCGGGTCGACCTCGGGCTCCTCAAGCCGCTCGTGCGCCGCTGCCAGCTGCTCGTCACGAACGACACCGGTCCGCGGCAGTACGCGGTGGCCTTCGGCGTCCCGGCGGTGGTGATCATGGGGCCGACCGACCCCCGCTACACCGACACCAACCTGGACCAGACCACGGTCCTGCGACGCGAGCTCCCCTGCTCGCCCTGCCATCTCAAGCGCTGCCCGGGGGACCACGCCTGCATGCACGGCATCACGCCCGATGAAGTCTTCGCGGCCTGCGAGCGGATCCTGAAGAAAAGCGCCGCCGCATGAGCTCGTTTCCCTACCGCGACCGGTGGACCGAAATCGCACGGCGCCCGATTCCGCCGGAGGATTTCCGGAGGCTGTCGCGGCGGATCGCCTCCTCGTTCATGGACGCGCACCTGGTCGACGGCCACGGCGAACGCGACCACGTCGCGCTGCTCTGCGAGATGGCCACCTTCGATCGGGCCCCGGAGGAGGGGCGCCCGGCGGCCCAGGCCCTTTTCGGGGGCATCGTCGAGGGGCTCTGCGACGAGCTGGAGGAGGTGCCGGTCGAAACCTACAACCGGGTGATGGCGCAGGTCATCACGTTCTGCCGGCGCCTGCCGGCCGCCGCCCGTCTCGACCGCCGCCTCCTCGATTTCGGGATCCGCGGCGAAGCGGACCTGCTCGCGCGGATGGAGCGGGTCGGGGAGAGGCGCCGGCCGCCCCTGCGCCGCGAACGCATCGACAAGATCCTCATCCTGTCGCGCGTCACCGTCGGGGCCGACATCGCCGTCACCGGCGTCATCCTGCAGCGTCTGCGGGCGGCCTGCCCCCGGGCGGAGATCGTGCTGCTGGGCGGCGACCAGCCGGTCGAAATCTTCGGCGCGTTTCCCGGCCTCCGCTTCCGCCGCGTCCTCTACCGCCGCGACGGGGGCCTCCTCGAACGCCTCGACGCCTGGCACGACGCCCTGGCGGTGGTGGCCGAGGAGACGGCGGGCCTCTCCGCGGAGGCCGCGGTGCTCGTGGACCCCGACTCGCGGCTCTCCCAGCTCGGCGTCCTGCCGCTGATCGACGAAGAGCGGTATCTGCTCTTCGGAAGCCGGGCGGCGGGTGCGTCGGCCCCGTCGGCGATGTCCGCGCTCGCCAACGCCTGGATGGATGGGGTCCTGGGCGAAACGGGCGCGGCCGCCCCCGGGATCTTCCCCGCGCCGCAGCTTCTCGCGCGCGGCCGGGAGCTCTGCCGCCGGCTGAAGGCCGCGGGCGCCCGGCGCGTGGCCGCGGTCAATTTCGGGGTGGGCGGCAACCGCCGCAAGCGCGTGGGGCGCCCGCTCGAAGACGGCCTCATCCGCATGCTCCTCGCCGAGCCGGACACGGTCGTGCTGCTCGATCGCGGCGCCGGAGAGGCCGAGGCGGCCGAGGCCGACCGGCTGCTCGAGACCGCCCGCGCCGCCGGCGCCCCCGCCCTCACGGCGCGCTTCGAGGCGGAACCCTTCCCGGCCCTCTCCCGCGGCCTGATCGCGGTCACCACCCGCATCGCCGAGATCGCGGCCTTGATCGCCGCGAGCGACGAGTACCTCGGCTACGACTCGGCCGGACAGCACATCGCGGCGGCCGCCGGCACCCCCGGGGTCACCGTCTTCGCGGGGTCGAACAACCGCCGCTTCATCCGCCGCTGGCGGGCCTGCGGCGCGGCCCCGAGCCGCATCGTGCACGTCGACACCCTGAACGACCCGGGGGAGCTCGACATCGAGGATATCCTCGCGCGGGTCGCAAACGAGCGCGCGGCGGCCGGGCGGCGGACGTGAAGGTCCTCTTCCTCTACCCCAACCGCGGCGCCCAGCTCGGGTTCCAGTACGGCATCGCCCAGCTCTCGAGCGTCCTGAAGGCCGCCGGGCACGACACCGCCCTCTGGCAGCTGTGCGAGGAGCTCGCGCCGCTGCCCACCTACGCGGAGTTCGCCGCGCGGCTTCAGCGCGAGGCGCCCGACGTCATCGGCTTTTCGGTCGTCACCCCCCAATGGCCCTATGCCCGCACGCTCGCCGCCTGGGCCCGGCGGGCCGTGCCCGACGCGCTGCTCGTCTGCGGCGGAATCCACGCGCTCGCCGCCCCCCACGAGGTGCTCGGAAGCGGCGCCTTCGACCTCATCGTCCGCGGGGAGGCCGAGGAGGCGTTCCTCGAGCTCGTCGACAAAAGGGCCCGCGGCGCGGAGCTCTCCGGCATCCGCAACCTGGGATGGGTCGAGGCGGGCAAGATCCGGCTCAACCCCCTGCGGCCGCTGCCGGACCTGAACCGGCTGCCGATGAAGGACTACGAAATCTTCGATTTCCAGCGCCTGATCGACGCCAAGAACGGATGGGTCGGCCTGATGGCCTCCCGCGGGTGCCCCTTCGCCTGCACCTACTGCTTCAACCACCAGCTGGTCGCGCGCTACCGGGCCGAGCTCGGGTGCAGCTTCGGCGGGCTGAACTACATCCGCCACGTGCGCGTGCCGGCGCTCATGGACGAGATCGATTTCCTGCTGCGCCGCTACCGCAACATCCGCATGCTCATCTTCGACGACGACCTCTTCACCTTCCGGCGCGCCTACGTCGCGGAGTTCTGCGAGGCCTACCGGCGGCGGTTCGCCCTGCCCTTCGTCGTCAACGCCCACGTCGGCTTCTTCGACCGCGAGCGCGCCCGCCACCTCGCCGCGGCCGGCTGCCGGATCGTCAAGTTCGGGGTCGAGAGCGGCAGCGCGCGCATCCGCGAGGAGATCCTGAACCGCCGCATGTCGAACGCGCGGATCGCGGCGGCGCTCAGCACCGCCGCCGAGTTCGGGCTGCACACCTCGGTGTTCCTGATGATCGGCCTTCCCGGGGAGACCCGCGAGGATGTGGCGGCGACGCTCGACCTGATGGCCGAAGCCCGACCGGGGCGGTTCCGCTGGAGCTTCTTCTACCCGTTTCCCGGCACCCGGGCCGCGGAGCTCGCCGCGCAGAGCGGCGCCGTCGACCCCGAGCGCCTGGCGCGGCTCGAGAACTTCACCGACGCCTCCGCGCTCGACTTCGGCCCGGAGCACAACCTGTTCCTCGAAAAGGTCGGCCGCGCCATGCCCTGGTTCGTGAACGCCCGCTGCGACTTCCCGGCCGCCGCGGTCTACCGCCGCAAAGTCGCCGAGCTCCTCGAGCTCGACGCCGCCGCCTGGCGCGCCCGGGCCCCGCAGATCCCCGCCGAGGACCGCCGCCTGTCGGAGGAGCTCGCCGCCCGGGGGATGCGCCACTACGCCATCCGCTACAACCCCTTCATGGGGGTCGTCTCCGACTATTTTCTGGCGGAGAGGGACTGAGGCCCGCCCGGACCCTCCGCGCCGCCTCCAGGCGGGCCCGCAGAAACGCGTCGAAGGCCGCCTCCCCGCCGCCGAAACAGAAGTCGACCCCGACCACCACGAGATCGAGGGGCCAGGCCGGGGCGCCCGCCAGGCGCGCGTGGTCCTTCTCGGTGGTGAGGAGCAGATCGGCGCCGGCCGCCCGCGCGCCCTCGAGGATCGCGGCGCGGTCCGACGGCGCGTAGCGGTGGTGGTCGGGGAACGGGCGGTCGGAGGCGACCGCAAACCCCAGGCGCCGCGCGGCGCCGAGGAAGTCGTCGTGGCGGGCGATGCCGGAGAAGGCGAACGCGCGCCGGCGGCGCCACGCCGGCGGAACCGCGGCCGCGGCCGAGCCGGGCGCCTCTCCCGCCCGGCCCTTGGGGACGGGGAACGCCCGGGGGGCGTGCCGCGTGAAGAAGACCGGCCCGCGGGCGACGGCGGTGAGGATGCGGGCCGCGGCGGCCGACGACAGGGACGCCGCCCCGGCGGGGGCGCGGGTCACGACGATCGCGTCCGCGCGGCCGAGGGCCTCGATCGGCTCCCGGAGCGGCCCGGACGGAAGGAGACGGCCGTTCCCGAATGGCCGGCGATGGTCGATCAGGACCAGGTCCAGGTCGCGGCGCACCCGCAGGTGCTGGAAGCCGTCATCCAGGATCAGGACGTCCGGCCGGAAGCGCTCCCAGGCGGTCCGGCCCGCTCGGAAGCGGTCCCGGCCCACCACCACCGGGACGCCCGGGAGGCGGCGGGCGATCAAAAACGGCTCGTCCCCGGCATCCTCCGGCCCCAGGAGCACGCGGCGGCCGTCGCTCACGATCCCGCCGCGGCGCTCGCAGGCGCCGCGGTAGCCCCGGCTGACGACGGCGGGAGAAAGCCCCCAGGCCAGCAGGCGGCCCGCCAGGTCGATGGCGAGCGGCGTCTTGCCGGTGCCGCCGACGGTCAAGTTGCCGACGGAGACCACCGGGCAGGGCAGGCGGCGCACGGCGGCGAAGCCGCCGGCGTAAATCCGCCGCCGCAGGCGCTGGTAGCCGCCGTAGAGCCGGCTCAAGGCCCCGAGATGCGGCGCGAGCCGCTCGGCGGCGCCGATCGCCGCCGCCGCCGCCCAGGCGGACCGCTCCGCGGCGCGCCCCGAATCTCCCCCGCTCGATGGCATGACGCTGGAACCTCCGCCCGGCGCCCTCACAGCCCGGCGACCCGATGAACGATGAGCCCGGCGGCGGCGAACAGGGCGTTCGCGGCCCAGGCCGCGACGGTCGGCGGAAGCCCCCCGCCGTAGCCGATCGACACGCAGAAGCTGTGCAGCACGAAGTAGAGGAAGAAGACCCCCCCGCCGCAGGCCATGAGCACGACGAGGCTGTCGCGCGCCCGGCGCGCGACCGCCAGGACGCTGGCGGTCGCCAGCACCAGGAACAGGGCCGCGGGCCGGGCGAACTTGGCGTGGAAATCGACCCGGTAGGCGGAGGCATCGTAGCCCTCCGCCTGCGCCTCTTGAATGTAGTCCCACAGCTCGAGGGCGCCCATTTCGTCGGCCCGCTTCATCACGCCCTTGAGCTCCTCGGGGTCGAGGTCGAAGGCCTCCACGATTTCGGGGCTGAGCGCGACCCGGTATTCGCCGGTCTGCGGATCGAGGCGCTGGTCCATCACGGCGGTCAGGCGCCAGCGCCCGTCCGCGTAGACCCCGCGCTCGGCGTCCACGCGGCGCACGAGCCGGAAGCGGTCGTCGAAGAAGTTGAACGCGACGCCGACGATCTCGCGCTTGACGGGGTGATAGAAGGCGACGTGGTGGATCGCGCGATGCTCCTTGATCCAGATGTTGTGGTGGGCCGTGGCCGTGTTCTTCTTCTTGACCTCGGTCAGCCAAATCGCGTTCGCGCGCGCCGTGAAGACCGGCACGACGGTTTCCGAAAAGAAGAAGAGCCCGGCGCCGAGGACCACGGCGGCCGCGAGCACCGGCCGGAAGACGGCGCGGGCGCTCGCGCCGCTGGAAACCACCGCCAGGATCTCGTTGCGGCGGTTCATCAGGCCGAGGGTCGCCAGCGCGGCGAGCAGGACGCCGGCGGGCATCACCTGCGCGACGACCAGGGGCAGCTTGTACTTGAAGTAATCCACGATCCGCACGGCCGGAAGCCCCGCCTCAATGAAGTGGTCGACGTTTTCGAAGAAGTCGACCACGAGATAGAGCCCGACCGCCCCGCCGAGCACCAGGACGAGGACCTTCAGCATCTCGCGCAGGATGTAGCGGGAGAGAATCGTCATGGCCCACCGCCTCCGCCGAGCAGCCGCCGGGCGCCCGGCACCCGCGCCGCGATCCGCAGGATCCGGGAGGGCCGCTCCCGCACGGTCTGCACCAGCAGATAAGCGCCGAGAGCCGCGATCACGAGGTTGGGCAGCCACATCGCCGCCGCCGGCGGGACCAGCCCCTTTTCGCTCAGGGCGTAGCCCGCCGTGAGAAGCAGGTAATAGAGCAGGATGGCGGCGAGGCTCAGCGCGAGCCCGAAGGAGCGCCGGGCCCTGCGCGCCTGGATGCCGAGCGGCAGCCCGAGCAGCGCGAGCGAAAAGCAGGCGGCGGGGATGGCGAACATGCGGTGGATGAGGGTGCGGATCTTGTAGCGGCGGGGGTGATCGGGCGGCAGCGCGGCGAGCTCCTCCTCGAGCTCCGCCAGCCGAAGCTCCTTGATGGACTTGGAGCGCTGGGGGTTGAAGACCGGGCTCGCCTTCAGATCGAACACGAGCTGGTAGGTGGTGAAGCGGACGGCCTGCGCGCGGCCCTCCGCCAGGCGGGTCTGGTGGATGGTGCCGTTCACGAGCAGCAGCCGCAGCTCCTTCTGCCCCGGCTCCGAGAGCAGCCGGCCCTCGGGGGCGACCACGGTGTTGACGGCGCGCGGGTCGCGGCGGTCCTCGATGAAGACGTTCGTCCACCGGCGCGCCTTGGGGTCCACGCTGCCGACGTAGACGACGACGCGGTCGAGGGTGTCGTTGAAGACCTTCTCCTTGAGGGCGAGGTCGATCCGGTCGGTGACCACCCGGTAGGCGAGATCGGCGAGGGCCGCGCGCCCCCAGGGCACGGCCGCGAGCGTCAGAAACAGCGTCAGCCCGCAGGCGGCCGCCGCGAGCAGCATGACCGGCGGCAGGAACCGGGTGATGCTCGCCCCGCTGCTCTTGACCGCGATCACCTCGTTGTCGCTCGACATGCGCAGAAAGGTGAGCACGACCCCGAGCAGCAGCGACATCGGGATGATGAAGACGAGAAAGCTCGGCATCATCAAGGCGAGCAGCGCGAGCACCCGCCCCATGCCGATCCCGTAGTTGACGATCCAGTTGGTGATCTTGACCATCTCCGCCATCACGAACAGGACCGTGAGCATCCCGACGGAGAGGCCGAGCGGACCGAGGATCTGGCGCACGACATAGCGCGACAGGATGGAGGCGGCCGCCATGGGGGCTCACCGCCCCGCGGCCGCCGGCCGGCCGGCGGCCTGCGCCTCGCAGGTCTCCATCGTGGCGAGCTTGAAGTACTCGCCGCGCCGGGCGAGCAGCTCCTCGTGGGTGCCCTGCTCGACGATCCGGCCCCCGCCGATGACGACGATGCGGTGCGCGCGGCCGATGGTCGACAGGCGGTGGGCGATCACGAAGGTCGTGCGGTTGCGCATGAGGTTTTCGAGCGCCCGCTGCACGAGGGCCTCCGATTCGCTGTCGAGCGCGGAGGTCGCCTCGTCCAGGATCAGGATGGGCGCGTCCTTGAGCAGCGCGCGCGCGATGCAGATCCGCTGCTTCTGCCCGCCG
The DNA here is from genome assembly GCA_964573635.1 of uncultured Desulfatibacillum sp. GTDB lineage: Bacteria > Desulfobacterota > Desulfobacteria > Desulfobacterales > SpSt-501 > SpSt-501. The sequence goes on from CAZNKG010000016.1 coordinate 43,126, forward strand.
GACAGCCGCCCCCCGAGCTCGCCGACCTCGGTGTCGTAGCCTTTCGGAAAGGACCGGATGAACTCCTCGGCGTAGGCGGCGCGGGCGGCGGCGGCGATCGCCTCCGGGCCGGCGGCCGGGTTGCCGTAGGCGATGTTGCTGCGGATGGTGTCGTTGAAGAGGATCGGGTCCTGCGTGACGATCGCGATCTCGCGCCGCAGCGCCGGCAGCGCGACGCGGCGGATGTCGATGCCGTCGATGGTGATGCTCCCGGCGTCGACGTCGTAGAAGCGCGGCAGCAGATTCATGAGCGAGGTCTTGCCGCCGCCGCTCGCCCCCACGATGGCGACCACCTCGCCGGGCTCGACGGCGAGCGAGACCCCCGCCAGGACCGCCCGGCGGTCGTAGCGGAAGTGCACGTCCGTGAAGACCACCCGGTGCGGCCGGGTGGGAAGCGGGACCGGGTCCGGCGGCTCGCGGACCTCCGGGCGCTCGTCGAGAATGTCGAAGATGCGGTCGGTGGCGGCCAGCCCCTGCTGCAGCGAGTTGTTGAGCTTGCTCAGCTTCTTCACCGGCTCGTAGAGCATCAGGACCGCCGCGAGAAAGGAGAGGAAGGTCCCCGTGGTGTACGTCCCGCGGATGACGTGGCTGCCCCCGTACCAGATGATCAGCGCGATCCCGATGCCGGCGAGCACCTCGTTCACCGGCGAGGTGAGCGAACGCATGCGGGCCTGGCGCATCTCCAGGCCGAAGAGGCCGCTGGTCTTTGCGGCGAAACGCGCCTTTTCGTAATCCTCGCGGCCGAAGGCCTTGACGATCTTCGCCCCGATGAAGGTCTCCTGCAGAAAGGCATTGAGCTCGCCGACCGCCTCCTGGCAGCGCCGGCTCGTGCGCCGCACGCGGCGGCCGAGGTAGAGGATCGGGAAGTAGGCCGCGGGCAGCACGACGAAGGCGATCAGGGCGAGCTGCCAGATCTGGTAAAAAATGACCCCCACCAGGCCGATGATCGTGAGCACGTCGCGGATCGAGCCGGTGACCGCCGAGGTGACCAGGTTGCGCACGATGGCGATGTCGTAGGTGATGCGGGACATGAGGGCCCCGGTCTTCTCGCGCTGGAAGAAGCCGAGCGGCAGGTCCTGGATGTGGTTGTAGACGTCGTTGCGCAGCCGGCGCAGGATGTTCTGCCCGATGTGGTTCATCAGCAGCTCTTCGAAGAACATGGCGGTCCCGCGCACGAGGTAGAGCAGCAGGACCGCCGGCGGGACCACGGCGAGCATGGCGTGGTTCTTCCGGAAGAAGATGTCGTCCAGAACCGGCTTGATCAGGTAGGCGGTGGCCGCGGTCGAGGCGGAGATCACCACCATGCAGGCCCCGGCCGCGGCGAGGCGGCGCCAGCTCGCGAGGATCAGGGCGAGCAGGCGGCGCGTGCGCTCGGCGGGCTGGCGGGCGGCGCGGTCCATCAGGCCCCGTCCGCCGCGGCATCGGGCGCCATGCCGAGCAGCCCGAGCGCGATCGCCGCCGTGCGCTCGCTGGCGCCCGGGCCGCCCAGCCGGTGCCGCAGCGCGGCCAGCTCGCGCGAGCGCGCCGCGTAGTCCGCCGCGTCGGCGAGCAGCCTCTCGACCTCCCGGCGGATGTTCGCCGGCGTGGCTTGAGCGTTGATCAACTCGGGGGCGAGCGTTTTGCCGGCCACGAGGTTCACGAGCCCGATGTGGCGCACCCCCCGCACGAGCAGGCGGCCCACCGCATAGGTCAATCGCGACACCTGGTAGACGATCACCATGGGGACCCCATGCAGCGCCGCCTCCAGCGTCACCGTTCCGGAGGCCGCGACCGCGACATGGCTCCGGGCGAGGACCGCATCGACGCCGGGGGCGACGGTCAGGCCCGGCACGGATCCGCCGCCGGCCTCGAGCCGGGACCGGAACCAGCCCGGGTCGACCGATTCGGCCTGCGAGACGACGAAGCGCGCCGCGGGCCGGCGCGCCGCGATCTGCGCCGCGGCCGCCAGCAAAAGCGGCAGGTGCCGCGCGACCTCGCCGCGGCGCGAGCCCGGCAGCAGGCCGACGACCGGCGCATCTCCGGGCCAGCGCCGCGCCGCGGCGCGCTCCCCGGGCAGCGGCTGGTCGAGCAGCGGATGGCCCACGAAGGTCGCCGCCACGCCGCGGGCGCGGTAGAACGCCTCCTCGAAGGGCAGGATGACGGCCATGTGATCCACCCGGCGGCGCACCTGCCGCACGCGCCCGGTGCGCCAGGCCCAGAGCTGCGGGCTGATGAAATAGAGCACGGGAACCCCGAGCCGGCGCGCCGCGGCCGCCACCCGCAGGTTGAAGTCCGGGAAGTCGATCAGGATCAGCAGATCCGGCCGCTCGTCCCGCAGCAGCGCCCGCATGGCGCGCAGCGCCCGGCGGATCGCCGGCAGCCGGGCGAGGACCTCGGTCACCCCCACCACGGCGAGATCGGCGGCCTCGGCGACGAGGCGCACGCCGGCCGCACGAAGCGCCCGGCCGCCGATCCCCGAAAAGGCGAGCCCCTCCGCCCGCCGCCGCATGGCCGCGACGAGCTTGGCGCCGTGAAGATCGCCGGAGGCTTCTCCGGCCACGATGGCGACGTGCCGCCGGGGCGTCGTCCCGTCCATCGCCGTCAAGCCGGGCGGGCCGCGCCCCCTCCCGTGATCTGCTCCATGATGTTCAAGGCGATCTCGAGCGCGCGCCGGCCGGCGTGGCCGGACACCGTCGGCTCCGAGCGGGCGGCCACGGCGGCCACGAACGCGCGCAGCTCGTCGTCGAGGGCGTCGGCCTCGGCGAATCGGCGCTCCTCGACCTGCGGGGCGGCGGGCGCGCGGCCGTCCGCTCCGTGGCCGTTCGGGCGCAGCACCGCGATGCCGCGCCGCAGGAAGTCGACCCCGATCACGGCCCCCTTCTGGAAGAGCCGCATCGAGCGCTCGTCCTGCGTGGCGACCCGGCTGGCCGTGGCTGTGGCGACCGCGCCGTTCTCGAACTCCAGCCGCGCGTTGGCGATGTCGACCTGGTCGGTGACCACCGAAGCCCCCACGGCGCGCACGGCCCGCACGGGCGAGCGCACCAGGTGGGCGATGATGTCGATATCGTGGATCATGAGGTCCAGCACGACGGAGACGTCGGTCCCGCGGTTGCGGAAGACGCTCATCCGGTGGCTCTCGATGAACATCGGCGCACGCAGCAGACCGCTCAGCGCCGTCACCGCCGGGTTGAAGCGCTCCAGGTGCCCGACCTGCAGGATGCGGCCCCGGGCCTCGGACAGCCGCACGAGCCGCTCGGCCTCCTCGAGGGTGGCGGCGATCGGCTTTTCGATCAGGACGTCGACGCCCTGCTCGAGGAAGGCGCAGCCGACCGCGCCGTGGGCGCTCGTCGGGACCGCGATGCTGACGGCATCGACCCGGCCGAACAGGCGGCGGTAGTCGGCGAACCAGGCGGCGCCGAGCGGCCGGGCGACCTGCGCGGCCCGCCGGGGGTCGAGGTCGGCCACCGCGACCAGCTCGACCCCGGGCATGCGGGCGTATTTCTCGGCGTGGAACTTGCCGAGATAACCGACCCCGACGACGCCGACGCGCACGTTGGCCATGCCCCGCCCCTGGATGAGGTGCCCCCCGGCCGGCGTCACCGCGTGATGCCGCGGTCGGAGGATTGAATGAATTCGATCAGCCGCACGACCTCGGGAATCTGGTCGACCTCGGCCCGCGCGCGCTCGACGGCCTCGCGCAGCGTGAGGCCGAAGCGGAACACGATCTGGTAGGTTTTCTTCAGGGCGGCGACCGTGCCCTCGGAGAAGCCGTTGCGCTGCAACCCGACCTTGTTCAGGCCGTAGAGGCAGGCGCGGTCGCCGGCGGCGATCACGTAGGGTGGGATGTCCTTGACCACGGCGGACTTCCCGCCGATGTAGGCGTACTCGCCGATGCGCACGAACTGGTGGATGGCGACCAGCCCGCCGATGTTGGCGAAATCCCCGATCGTCACATGGCCGCCCAGGGTCGCCCCGTTGGTGAGGATCACCTTGCGGCCGGTCCGGCAGTCGTGGGCGACATGGCAGTAGGCCATCAGGAAGTTCTCCTCGCCGATCTCCGTGACCCCCGCGCCGAAGGCGGTGCCGCGGTTGATGGTGACGAACTCCCGCACGACCGTGCCGCGGCCGATCTTGACATAGGTCTTCTCGCCGCGGAAGCGGATCGCCTGGGGCTCGGCGCCGATCGAGGCGAACTGGAAGATCCGGCACTCGGGGCCGATCGCGACATAGGGGTCGATGACGGCGTGCGCCCCGATCGCGGTGTCGGCGCCGATGGTGACGTTCTCCCCCACGACCGCGTAAGGCCCGATGGAGACCCGCGGCCCGATCTCGGCCCGCGGGTGGACGATGGCCGTGGGGTGGATCATGCGCCGTCCCCGAAGGAGGCCATCAGCTCGGCCTCGGCGACCAGCTGCCCGTCGACCAGCGCCCGGCCCGACATCTTGGCGGCGCGCGAGCGCAGGCGCTGGATGCGCGCCTCGAGGATCAGCTGGTCGCCGGGGACGACCGGCTTGCGGAACCGCACGCTGTCCATGCCCATGAAGTAGATCACGCTGTCGGCGGCCTCCTGGCGCCGGGTTTCATAGGCCAGGATCCCGCCGGCCTGGGCGAGCGCCTCGACGATCAGCACCCCGGGCATGATCGGGCGCGCCGGGAAGTGACCCTGGAAAAAGGCCTCGTTCATCGTCACGTTCTTCAACGCGACGATCTCCTCGCCGGGGGCGATGCGCAGGACGCGGTCGACCAGCAGGAACGGGTAGCGGTGCGGCAGACGCTGCATGACCGCCGTCACGTCATAAAGGGGCTCCATCGTCTCCTCCCGTGTTGCCGCGGCGCGGTGCGGCCGCCCCGCCGGACAGCCGCTTCTCGAGCGCCTCGATGCGCTTCTTCATCTCGGGGAGCCGGGCGGCCACCGCCTGGATCCGGAGATGCTGCCGGCGCGGCAGGGCCGGGACCCCGAGCACCACCTCCCCGGCCGCCACCGATTTCGCGACCCCGGCCGCCGGCCCGACGACCGCCCCGTCGCCGATCGCCAGGTGGTCGGCGACGCCGGCCTGGCCCGCCAAAATCACATGGCGTCCGATGGTGACGCTGCCGGAGATGCCCACCTGGGCCACGATGACCGTGTGCGCGCCGATCGTCACGTTGTGCGCGATGTGCACGAGGTTGTCGGTCTTGACCCCCTGCCCGATCCAGGTCCGGCCGAACGTGGCCCGGTCGATGGTGTTCCCGGCGCCGATTTCGACGTCGTCGTCGATCTGGACGATGCCGACCTGCGGGATCTTGTGGTGGACCCCGCCGTCCGCCACGAAGCCGAACCCGTCGCTGCCGATGACGGTGCCCGCGTGCACGATCACGCGCGAGCCGATTCGGCAGCGCTCGCCCACGACGACGTGCGGGTGCAAAACCACGTCGTCGCCGATGACCGCTTCGGCGCCGATGAAGACCCCGGCGCCGATCGCCACCCGTCGGCCCAGGGTGACGCCCCGGCCGACGACCGCAAACGGCCCGATCGCCGCTTCCTCGCCGCCGCAGAGGTCCGGCGCGACGCAGGCGAGCGGGTGGATGCCCGCCGGCGCGGGCGTCTGCGGGTGGAAGAGCCGGATCACGCGGGCGAAGGCGAGCATGGGGTTGTCGACCGCGACGAGCGCCCTGCCGGGCGCCGCGGGCGCCGGCCGGGGCACGATGAAGGCGGCCGCGGCCGAAGCGCCGAGGCGCCGCAGGCAGCCCGGGGAGGCGGCGAGCGTGATGTCGCCCTCCCCGGCCGTCTCGAAGGGGGCCACGCCGCGGATGCGGCGCTCCCCCGGGCCGACCACCGTGCCGGCCACCCGGCCGGCTATTTCGGACAGCGAGTAGTCCATGCGGGGTTACTGGCCGGCCTTCTTGCCCGGCTTGGCATTCAGCTCCTGGATCAGGCGGTCGGTGAGGTCGACGGCCGGCTGGTTGTAGAGCACGCCCAGGTTGCTGATGATCATCGTGTAGCCGTCGCGCCGGCCGATCTCGGCCAAGAGCCCCTCGATCTCCTTCTTGAGCTCGCTCATCAGCTTGCGCTCGAGGTCCTGCAGGTCGCCGCGGTACTTCTTCTGCATGGCCTGGAAATCGCTCGCCTTGATGCGGAACTCGCGCTCCTTCTCCTCGCGGCTCTCCTTGCTCATGACCGCCGCTTCCCGCTGCAGGCGCTTTTCCATCTCCTGGATCTCGTTGGCGCGCTGCTTGAGGTCGCCTTCGAGCTTGTCCTTCTGGGCCTTGAGCTCGGCCTGCACGGTTTTTCCGGTCGTCGAGGTTTCGAGCACCTTCTCGACGTTGACGACCCCGATCTTGAAACTCTCCGCGGCCGAAGCGCCGCCGGAGGCGGCCGCCGCCACGATCAGGGCCGCCGCCAGGATACCGATTCGTCGCATGCTGCATCTCCCTTCGGCGGCGTGCCGGCTGTCAGAAGGACGCCGCCATGGAAAATTCCCAGTTCCCCGAGCTGTTGTCGGAGTCCTTGGGGTCGAGGATGAACCCGTAGGCCAGGCGAATCGGCCCCACGGGGGAAAGCCAGCGGATCTCCGGCCCGGCGCTTTCGCGCAGGTCGGAGAGATCGATCCCGTCCTCCTTGCGGTAGACGGCGCCGGTGTCGAAGAAGAGCACGCCGAAGACGCCGGCCTCCTCCACCAGCGGGAACTTCAGCTCGAAGTTGAACTGCACGAACTTCTCTCCGCCCACCGAGGCGCCCTCTTCGTCGCGGGGGGCGAGGTCATCCCGCGTGAAGCCGCGCAGGGTGCTGATGCCGCCGAGGTAGAATTTCTCGTAGTCCGGCAGATCGTAGGCCGGCAGCTTCTCGACGTAGCCGGCGCGCGCGTGCGCCACCCCGATGAACTTCCAGACGAGCGGCCGGTACCAGCCGGTTTCGGCAATCACCTTGAGGAACCCGACGTCGCCCCCCGGCCCGGCGATCTCGGCCTCGATGCTGTGGACCGAGCCGTCCTTGGCGTTGAAAAGGTTGTCGCGCGTATCGTAGCGCGGCATGAGGGTGATGCTGCTCTTGTAGTGCGTGCCCTCGTCGCGCTTGATCGAATCGGCCGCGTCCTCGTCGATGCTGCGGATGTCGGTGACGTCATAGGTGTACGTCGCATACCCGCGGACGTAGTCGAAGAGCGGGTAGCCGAGCTTGAGCTTTCCGCCGATGCTGTCCTTGGTGTAATCCTCGAACTCGTAGGCCCACTTGTAGAGCTCGGCCCCGGCCGAGAGCGGTATATCAAATAGCCACGGCTCCGTAAAGCTCAGGATGTAGCGCTGGGTCTTGGAGCCGAGCATCCCCCGCAGGGCGAGCGTCTGGCCGCGCCCGAAGAGGTTGCGCTCGGAGACCGAGGCGGTCAGAAACGCGTTTTCGGTGGTCCCGTAGCCGGCGCCGAAGCTGAACGAGCCGGTCGCCTTTTCGGTCACGTCCACGGTGAGGTTCATCCGGTCGTCGGCGCTGCCCCGGGAGGTGTCGACCTTCACGTTCTGGAAATAGTCCAGGCGGTTCAGGCTGCGGATGCCGCGCTTCAGCCGTCCGCCGCCGTAGAGCTCCTCCTCGTAGACGCGCAGCTCCCGCCGGATGACCTTGTCGCGGGTCTTCGTGTTCCCGGTGATCTGGATGTTTTCGAAATAGACCTGCTTGCCCGGGTTCACGTGAAAAACGATGTCGGCCACCTTGCGGGCGTCGTCCTGGTCCACGCGCGGGGTGACCTCCGCGTAGGCGTAGCCCTCGTCGAGGTAGATGTCCGTCAGGGCGAGAACGTCGCCGCGCAGCGTTTCGCGGCTGTACCAGGATTCCGGGAGGGTCTTGATCTTCTTCGCGAGCTCTGCCTTGGGCAGCAGGAGCTCGCCGCTGAAGTCGATCTTCCCGACCTTGAAGCGCGGCCCCTCGCTCACCTTGAAGGTGATGACGATCCCGTCCTCCTCGAAATCGACCTGGGGCTCCCCGACGCGGGCGCGGATGTAGCCGTTGTTGTGGTAGAAGGCCGTGAGCTTCGCGGCGTCCTGGTTGAGGACCTCCTGGTTCAGGTCGCCGGCGGAAGTGAACCACGACAGGATGTTCTTCTCGGAGGTCTCGATCTCGCCCTTGAGCTTGCCGGCCGGGAAGGCGGCGTTCCCCGTGAAGAGGATCTGCTTGATCTGGATCTTCTTGCCCTCCTCGACGAGGTACTCGACGTCGGCCTGGTTGTTCTTCTGGGGCGTGAGCTTGTAGGCCACCTGGACGTTGTGGTAGTTTTTCTCCTTGTACATCTCCTCGATCCGCCGCATGTCGTTGCGGATGGTGAAGACGTTCAGGATGGCGCCCTTCTTCAGGGAGAGGCTTTTCTTGACCTCGTCGTCGTCGAAGACGACGTTGCCGCTGATGTCGACCGCGCGGACCGTGGGCTTTTCGGTCACCTGGAAGACGAGCCGGCGCCCGCCGGGCGCCTCCTCGGAGGCGATGCGGATGTCGTCGAAGTAGCCCATGCCGTAGACCGCCTTCAGGTCCGCGGCGACCGCCTTGGCGCTGAACACGTCGCCGGGCTTCGATTTGACCACGCGGCGGATGGCGTCGGCCTCGATCCGCTGATTGCCCTCGACGGCGATCTCGACGATCCGCGACTGCCGAAAGAGCGCCAGCCCGATCTCCTCGACGAGCTTGCGCACGGCCCCGGGCAGGTTTTCGACCCCCTGCCCGACCGCCGAGAAGACCTGGGCCGGGCGGTCGGCCGCGGTGGAGAGCAGCCGGGCGTCCAGGCTGAAGCTCTGGCCGATCCAGGTGAGGCTCCCGCCCACCAGGTAGTCCGCCCCGGTCTGCCCGCCCAGCCGCGCGAGCGCCGCGTCGCTTTCCGCGCTGCGGCGCCAGCTCTGCGCCGTTTGGGCGTCGAGCAGCCGCGCGCTGGCGCCGGCGGCGGCGAGCTGCTTGCCGATCGCCTCGGGGATTTCGTTCTGGAGATAGGCGAGCTCCGGCCGGGCGTGGACCTCGAAGGGCAGGACCACCACCCCCACCGGGGCCGTCTGGGCGCGGGCCGCGGCCGGCCCGAGGCCGGCCAGGACCACGGCCGCCAGCAATACCCTCGATGCCGCACAGATAATGGACAGCGATCTCATGCAGGCTCACCGTTTGGTTGAGATTGCCCGCCGCCGGCGCCGGCGGTCCGGGTGAGGGCGCCGCGCCGCGGAGCCGTCACGGCACCTCCGCCAGGCGCCCCTCGAGCAGGGTCACGCGCCGGGACATGCCGGCGGCGAGCTCCAGGTTGTGCGTCACGACCACCAGCGTCATGCCAAGCTCGCGGTTGAGCTCCGCGAGCAGCCGGTGGATCTCGGCGCCGTTGGCGCGGTCGAGGTTCCCCGTGGGCTCATCGGCCAACAGCAGCGGGGGGTTCACCAAGAGCGCGCGCGCGAGCGCCACGCGCTGCTGCTCGCCGCCGGAGAGCCGCCCGACCCGGTAGCTCATCCGCGCCGCAAGGCCGACCCGGGCGAGCAGCCGCTCGGCGGCGGCCGCCGCCCGCGCTTTGCTCCAGCCCCGGATGAGCGCGGGCATCATGGTGTTCTCGAGCGCCGAGAATTCGGGCAAAAGGTGGTGGAACTGGAACACGAACCCGATGCGCTCGTTGCGGAACCGCGCCAGGCGCTCATCGGAGAAGCCGCAGACGTTTTCGCCGGCGAAAAGGATCTGCCCGGCGTCCGGCCGATCCAGCGTCCCCAGGATGTGCAGGAGCGTCGATTTCCCGATTCCCGAGGCCCCGATGATGGCGACCGTCTCGCCGGCGGCGAGGTCGAAGTCGAGGTCCTTGAGGACCGGCACGACCGCCCCGCCGTTGCGGTAGCTCTTGGAGATCCCGCGCGCCCGGACGAGGCCCGCGGCCCCCGCCCGCGGCGTGCGGGCGTCGGCGTCAGCCATAGCGGATGGCCTCCACGGGGTTGAGCTTCGCCGCCTGGCGCGCGGGGTAGAGCGTCGCCAGGAAACAGATCGCGAGCGCCGCGGCCACGATCGCGGCCACGTCGAAGGGCTCCACCTTGACCGGCAGCTTCGTCGTGAAGTAGTAGATGTCGCCGGTCAGCTCGTGGATGTTGTACTGCTTGAGCAGCGCGCAGAGCGCCATGCCCAGCAGAAAGCCGATCGCCGTCCCGATGCCGCCGATCACCATGCCGTTCAGGACGAAGATCTTGCGGATGCTCGCATCCGTCGCCCCCATCGCCTTGAGGATGGCGATGTCCTTCGTCTTGCCCATGACCATCATGATGAGGCTGCTCGCGATGTTGAAGGCCGCCACCAGCACGATCAGGGTGAGAATGATGAACATCACGCGGCGCTCGAGCTTGAGCGCCTTGAAGAGGTTGCTGTTCATCTGCATCCAGTCCCGGGCGTAGTAGTCGCCGCCCAGGCGGCCGATCACGGCATCGGCCACCGCGCGCGCCTGGTAGATGTCGGACACCCGCACCTCGATCCCCGACACCGCATCCCCGAGCCGCAGCAGCTGCTGGGCCGCGGCGAGCGTCACGTAGGCGAAGGTCTGGTCGTACTCGTACATCCCCGACTCGAAATACCCGACGACCTGGAAGGGCCGCATCGTCGGGACATGCCCGACGGGGGCGAGCATCCCGCGCGGCGAGATGAGGTGGACCGTGTCGCCCACGACGACCCCCAGGTTCTTGGCGAGCTCCTTGCCGAGCACGATCCCCGGCAGCCCGGCGGCGGGGGCGACGGCCCCGGGCGGCGGCGGGCGGAGCTGGTCCGGCACCTTGGCGAGGGTGTGGAGCACCCGTCCGGTCGTCTCCGGGTCGATCCCGCGCAGCACCGCGCCGCTGGAGGCCCCGGCCGAGCGCAGCATGGTCTGCGCGTAGGTGAAGGGGGTGGCGGCCTCGACCCCCGCGACCGCCTCGATCGTGCGCAGCAGCTCGCGGTACTCCGTGAACGGGCCGCTTCCGCGCATCACGATGACGTGCGCCTGCCCGCCCAGAATCCGCGACTTCAAATCCGCCTCGAAGCCCGACATCACCGCGATCACGACGATCAGCGCCATGACCCCCACCGCCACCCCGGCGATGGAGAGATAGGTGATGAGCGAGATGAAGGCCTGCTTCTGCTTGGCGCGCAGGTACCGGCCGCCGATGAACCATTCGAATGCCATGGGCCACCTCGGGGCGACGCGGGGGCGTCACTCCCTGGGTTTCATGTGGGGGAACAGGATCACCTCCCGGATCGAGGCCGAATCGGTCAGGAGCATCGCGAGCCGGTCGATGCCGACGCCCTCGCCGGCCGTGGGCGGCAGCCCGTACTCCAGCGCTTCGATGTAGTCCTCGTCCATCCGGTGCGCCTCCGCGTCGCCGGCGTCGCGGTCCTCGAGCTGCTGCAGGAACCGGGCGCGCTGGTCGGCGGGATCGTTCAGCTCGGAGAAGCCGTTGGCGATCTCGCGGCCGGCGATGAAGAGCTCGAAGCGCTCGGTCAGCTCGGGGGCGGCGTCGCTGCGCCGCGACAGCGGCGAAACCTCCGCCGGGTATCCGGTGATGAAGGTCGGTTGAATGAGCTGCGGCTGCACGAGCGCATCGAAAAGCTTGGTGACGACCTTGCCCCGCCGCTGGGTCTTGGTGACCGCCACGCCGCGGCGGGCGGCGAACGCGAGCAGCGCCTCCCGGTCGTTCAAGATCCCGGGGTCGACGCCGCCGATCCGCTCGAGCGCCTCGAAGAGAGGGATCCGGGGCCATGATCCGGAGAAGTCGATCGCCTGGCCCTGGTAGGTCACGACGGGGGAGCCGGTGATGGCCGCGGCGACCCGCGCGAGCAGCTGCTCGGTGAGGTCCATCAGGTCGGTGTAGACGGCGTAGGCCTGATAGAACTCGAGCATGGTGAACTCCGGGTTGTGCTGGGTGGAGATGCCCTCGTTGCGGAAATTGCGGTTGATCTCGAACACCCGCTCGAAGCCGCCCACGACCAGGCGCTTCAGGTAGAGCTCCGGGGCGATGCGCAGGTAGAGCTCCATGCCCAGGGCCTGGTGATGGGTCTTGAACGGCGCGGCCTCCGCCCCCCCGGGGACCGGCTGCATCATGGGGGTTTCGACTTCGAGATAGTCGCGCTCCAGGAAAAAGGCACGGATTTCCTGGACCATGCGGCTGCGGCGGCGGAAGATCTCGCGCACCTCCGGGTTCATGATCAGGTCGACGTAGCGCTGCCGGTATCGCTTCTCGGGGTCCTTCAGGCCGTGGAACTTCTCGGGCAGCGGCCGGACCGCCTTGGCGAGCAGCCGCAGCCCGTCGGCGGCCAGGGTCCACTCGCCGGTGCGGGTCTGGAAGAGCGTCCCGGTCAGGCCGACGAAGTCGCCCACGTCGAGCTGCCGGAAGAGCGCAAAGCCCTCCTCGCCGATCCCGTCCCGCCGGATGTAGGCCTGCATCTGGCCGGAGCGGTCGCGGAAGCGCACGAAGGCGGCCTTGCCGAAGCGGTTGAGGGCCATCATCCGGCCGGCGGCGGCGACGCGCGGCCCGGCGTCCGTCAGCGTCTCCGGCCGGGTGCGGGTGAGCGCCTGGATTTCGGCGACCGTGTGCGACACGGCGAAGTCGTTCGGGTAGGGGTTGACCCCGCGCTGGCGGAGCGCGCCGACTTTTTCGCGGCGCTTCTGGAGGAGATCGCTCACGGGTTCCATGCGGGCCCACCTCGACCGGGTTGACCCGGTCATTCGCACGGGCACCGCCCGGGGCGTGCCGCGGGCGGTGCGTCGAATTCGCGGGTTTACGTAAAAGCGGATTTCTAGCTTATTTGGATAGTTCTGTCAAGGCATTCGACGGGCTGGCCGGCCGCGGGCCTCAGCTGCGGCCGCCGGCGCCGGCGGCGCCCGGCTCGGGGCCGCGCCGCTCGGCGAAAAGGTCGGAGCTGTGCAGCTCGACCCAGGAAGCGGAGGGGCTTTCGATCCGCGGGAGGAACAGGCGGAAGCACGTGCCGCGGCCCTCGTGGCTCTCGACGTCCAAGCGGCCGTTGTAGCTCTCGATGATGCGCAGGGCGATCGGCAGGCCGAGGCCCGTGCCGCTCGGCTTGGTGGTGAAGAAAGGGTCAAAGATGGCCTTTAAGGTCTCGGCGCTCATCCCCGACCCCGTATCGGCGATTTCCAGGCGGGCGGTGCGGTCCCGCCCGGCGGCGAGCGACACCCGGATGCGGCCGCTTTCCGCGATCGCTTCGGCGGCGTTCACCAGGAGGTTCCAGAGCACCTGCTTGAGGTGGGCGGGGTCCAGGTGGACCCAGATCCCGCGCTCGGCGCGGAGCTCGGTCTGGATGGTTTTGCCCGCGGGGGGGCGCTTGCTGAAGAGCTCGACGGTCTCCCGAAGGGCTTTTTCGAGATCGACCGGCGCCGGCCTGCCGGCGGGCGGCCGGGCGTAGAGCAAAAAGTTGCTGACCAGCGTGCTCAAGCGGTCGGCTTCGCGCAGGATGATCTTCATCAGCCGGTCGTGGTCCGGGTCGCACGGCAAGTCGTCGCGCAGCAGCTGGATGGCGCCGCTCAGCGAGGCGAGCGGGTTCTTCACCTCGTGCGCCAGCCCCGCGGCCACCTCGCCGATCGCCGCCATTTTTTCGACGCGCCGGACGTGCGCCGCCATGATCTGGAGCTCCTGCCGGGTGCGCCGGGTCTGCTCCGCGAGGAGGCTCGAAAGAAACGCGACCCCGATGCAGGCGCCGAGCAGGATGACCACCTTGAACAGGATCTCCCCCCAGGCGGCCGCCTCCGCGAGCGGCAGCGCCGAGGGCGCAAAGGGGTTCATCCACCCGTAGTATTCGATCGTCACGATCAGCCCGTACTGGATCCCGCACAGCGCCGCCATGGTGAGGGTGCTGCGCCGGGACATGAGCAGGCTCGAATAGACGATCACCACCAGATAGAGGAAGGAGAAGAGGCTCGCATAGCCGCCGGTGGCGATGAGCATCGCCGTCACGGCCAGCGTGTCGAAGCCGATGTGGATTTTGGCGAGCAGGCGCTTGCCGATGAACGCGGCTAGCGTCAGCCCGAGGAGCAGCAGGGCGGCCGCCATGAAGGCGGCCATGCCGGCGAGGATCGCCGCCGATGCCTCGTCGCCCGGCGCGAGGCGCGCGTTTCTCAGGAAAACCGTCGACAGCAGGAGCAGCAGCGCAAAGAGGATGCGCAGCAGGCTGAGGGACACGAGCTTCCGGTGCAGTTCGTCGTCCGGTATCATGGCGCCTGACGGGTCGCCAGGCCGCCGCCGGGGCGGCCGCTTCCAGCGGCCGTCCCGGCGGCGGAGGTCGACGCCGGTGCGGTGCCGGCCCGTCACGGCCGGAGCGTCAGGAGATCGCCCCCGCCATCTTGAAGATCGGCAGGTACATCGCGATCACCAGCCCGCCGATCGTCACGCCGAGGAAGAGCAGCATGAACGGCTCGATCAGGCGAGTCATGTTCTCGACAGCCTGGTCGACCTCCTCGTCGTAGAAGTCGGCGATCTTCTCGAGCATGGCGTCGAGCGCGCCGGTCGACTCGCCGACCGAGATCATCTGGCAGACCATAGGCGGAAAGACCCCGCTCTCCTGGAGGGGGTCGGCCATCGTGCGGCCCTCGGCGATCCCGCTGCGCACCTTATATATGGCCTTCTCGATCGAGCGGTTCCCGGCGGTCTTGGCCACGATGTCGAGCGCCTCCAGGATCGCGACCCCGCTCGCCAGCATGGTGCCCATCGTGCGCGTGAACTTGGCGACCGCCACCTTGCGCAGCAGCATGCCGAAGACCGGGAACTTGAGAACGGCCGCGTCCACGGCGTCCCGGCCTTTCACCGTCGCGTACCACTTCTTGAACGCGACCGCCCCGACGATCACCAGGGCGATGATCCACAGGATCTTGCTCTTCACCATGTCGCTCATGGCGACGACGAGCTTGGTGGGCGCGGGCAGCTCGCTGCCGAAGTCGGCGAACATCTCCTCGAAGACCGGGATGACGAAGACCAGGATCACGATGAGGACCAGGATGGCGATGCCGAGGGTCACGATGGGGTAGGTCATGGCCCCCTTGACCTTGCTCTTCAGGCGCGCGGCTTTCTCCATGTAGGCCGCCAGGCGCCGCAGGATCGCGTCCAGGATGCCGCCGGCCTCGCCGGCGGAGATCATGTTGACAAACAGATCATTGAAATGCTTTGGAAATTTTTTCAAGGCCTCGGCCAGGGTGGCCCCCCCTTCGACCGATTCCTTGATCTGCTTGAGCATTTTCTTGAAGGTCACGTTCTTCTGCTGCGCGTGCAGGATGTCCAGGCACTGGATGATCGGCAGGCCGGCATCGATCATGGTGGAGAACTGCCGGGCGAACAGGATGATGTCCTTGTCCCCCACCTTGGCCTGCAGGAAGCTCACGTTTTCGAACAAGTCCTTCGGCTTGGGCTTGATCCGGGTGGGGGTGATCTTCTGGCGCAGGAGGCTGGCGCGCACGGACTCCTCGCTGAGCGCCTCCATCTCGCCTTTCTGGAGCTTGTTCTGCCGGTTCTTCCCCGTCCACTGATAGACTGGCATCTGCTCATCCTCCCTGAACGACCGATTCGGCGCCGGCCCGCTGGCACCGGGCCGGCCCTGCGCGAAACCGGGCGCCTCCGGCGGAAGCTCTCCGCCGCGGTGCGGGCGTCGCCTGCCGCGCCCGGCGCGGGACCCGCAGGTTTCAGACAATTTATCGGTAGCCTCATCCAGAACTTGAGCCCTTTTTTCATGGGCCGAGGCCTTCCGCCCCGGTTTGGCATTCGGCCGTCGATGTGCTACATGCTGGTTTTTATGAAGGGTATGCCCGACCCCGCCGCCCCCCTGACCGTCATCACGACCCACGCCAACGCGGACTTCGACGCGCTCGCCTCGCTGCTCGCCGCCCAGAAGCTCTACCCCGGGGCGCGCATCGTTTTTCCCGGCTCCCAGGAGCGGAACCTGAAGAATTTTTTCATCAGCTCGCTCGCCTACCTCTTCGACATGACGGAGATCGGCGCGATCGACATCCGCCGCATCGCACGCCTGGTGCTCGTGGACACCCGGCAGCCCGGCCGGATCGGCAAGCTCGCCCAGGCCCTGGAAACCCCCGGGCTCGAGATCCACATCTACGATCACCACCCGGCGGGGCCGAACGATGTCCGCGGCACCGTGGAGGTCTGCGAGCCCACGGGGGCCAACGTGACGCTGCTGGTCGAGGCGATCCAGGCGCGGGGGATCGAGGTCTCCCCGGAGGAGGCGACGATCATGTGCCTCGGCCTCTACGAGGACACCGGCTCGTTCACCTTCGCCTCGACCCGGCCGAAGGACTTCCAGGCGGCCGCCTTTCTCCTCGAGAAGGGGGCGAACCTCAACATCGTCTCCGACCTGATCGCCCGCGAGCTCAACCCCGAGCAGGTGGCCATCCTGAACGATATGATCCAGAACGCCACCCGCCGCAACGTTAACGGGATCGAGGTGGCGGTCACGACGGTCGCCCGCGAAACCTACGTCCCGGACTTCGCCTTTCTCGTCCAGAAGATGGTGCGGATGGAGAACCTCGACGTCCTCTTCGCCCTCGGGCTCATGGAGTCGAAGGTCTACCTCGTCGCCCGCAGCCGCCTCGAGGAGGTCGACGTCGCCGCGGTGCTCGCCCCCTTCGGCGGCGGGGGCCACGCCTATGCCGCCGCCGCGGTGGTCAAGGGCGAAACCCTCGAGCAGACCGAGGCCCGGCTGGTCGAGGTCCTGCACCAGAAGGTCGCCGGCCGCCGTCTGGCCCGGCATCTCATGTCCGCGCCGGCGATCTGCGTCGCCCCCGAGGTCACCTGCGAGGAGGCCAACCAGACGCTCACCCGCTACAACGTGAACGCCCTGCTGGTGGTCTCGCGGGCGGGCGAACGCGAGGAGCTCCTCGGCTACATCACCCGGCAGGTGATCGAAAAGGCGCTCTACCACAAGCTGGGGACGGTGCCGGTGCGCGAGTACATGACGACCGAGGCGGCCACCGTGGGCCCGGAGGCCGATTTGGCCGAGATCCAGCGCAAGATCATCGACCACAAGCAGCGCATCCTGCCCGTGGTGGACGGGGGGACCATCGCCGGGGTCGTCACCCGCACGGACCTCCTGAACATCCTGGTCGGCCAGCGGCGGGCCGACCCCGGGGCGGCCCCGGAGGGCGCGCGCGAAACGCTCGCCCCCCGCACCCGCAACGTCGCCCGGTGGATGCAGGAGCGCATCCCGGCCGCGCTCTTCACGGTGCTGCGGCGGATCGGCGAGGCGGCCGAGCGGCTCGGCTGCAGGGCCTATGTCGTCGGCGGCTTCGTGCGCGACCTGCTGCTCGCGCGGCTCGACGAGGACATCGACATCGTCATCGAAGGCGACGGGGTCGCCTTCGCCCGGCATTTCGGCCGCGAGACCGGGGCGCGGACCCACACCCACGAGAAGTTCGGCACCGCCGTGCTCGTCTTCCCGGACGGGCTCAAGATCGACGTCGCCTCCGCGCGGATGGAATACTACAAGTTCCCGGCGGCGCTGCCGGTCGTCGAGATGAGCTCCATCAAGCTCGACCTCACCCGCCGGGACTTCACGATCAACACGCTCGCCATCCACCTGAACCCGGAGCGCTTCGGCACCCTCATCGATTTCTTCAACGCCCAGAAGGACCTCAAGGACCGAACGATCCGGGTGCTGCACAACCTGAGCTTCGTCGAGGACCCCACCCGGGTCTTCCGGGCGATCCGCTTCGAGCAGCGCTTCGGGTTCACCATCAGCCGGCTCACGGCCGGGCTGATCGAAAACGCCGTCGGCATGGACTTCTTCCGCGGCCTGAGCGGCCGGCGGATCTTCAGCGAGCTGCGCCTGATCCTGGAGGAGGACAACCCCGTCGCCGCCATCCAGCGCCTGGAGGACTTCCAGCTGCTCAAGGTCATCCACCCCTCGCTCGCCGGCACGCCGGCGCTCCTCGCCACGCTCGGCCGCGCCCGGCAGGTGCTCTCCTGGTACGATTTGCTTTTTATCGACGAATCCTATATGAAGTGGGCCGTTTATTTCCTGGCGCTCCTGCATCACGCCGACCGGCGCCACACCGAGGCGATCGTGGCGCGCCTCGACCTGACGCCGCGGCTGCGGCGCTTTTTCGTCAAGGGCCGGGAGAAGACGGAACGCGCGCTCGGCGCCTTCGAGCGCCGCCCGACCCTTCTGCCGAGCGAGGTCTACCGCCGGCTCGCGGGGTTTCGGACCGAGTGGGCCCTCTTCATGATGGCCGCCACCGAGCAGGAGAAGGTCCAGAAGGCGATTTCCCTTTATTTCACGAACCTGAGGCGGACCACCTTGACGCTCAAGGGCAGCGACCTGCTCGCCCTCGGCCTCAAACCCGGACCGGTCTTCCGCGAGATCCTGCAGGCGGTGTTCGACGCCAAGCTGAACGGCCGGGTGGCGACGCCGGCCGAGGAGCTCGAGCTCGCGCGGGCGCTCGCCGGGCGCCACCGGCCGGCGCCGCCCTGACCGGCCCGCCGCCGGAATCGACGCAAAGGAGCACCTCCCGCACATGAAGAAGCGACTGGTGAGCGGCATGCGGCCGACCGGACCGCTGCACCTCGGCAACTATCACGGCGCACTGGCCAACTGGGTCGGCCTCCAGGAGGAGTACGACTGCTTCTATTTCATCGCCGACTGGCACGCGCTGACCAGCGACTACGAGAAGCCGGATGCCATCGAGGCCTATTCCCAGGAGATCATGCTCGACTGGCTGAGCGCGGGGCTCACCCCGGAGCGGAGCACCCTCTTCATCCAGTCCCGGATCAAGGAGCACGCGGAGCTCTTCCTGCTGCTCGGCATGATCACGCCGGTGCCCTGGCTCGAGCGCAACCCGACCTACAAGGACCAGATCGAGCAGCTTTCCGCAAAGGACCTCTCGACCTTCGGGTTCCTGGGCTACCCCGTGCTGCAGGCGGCCGACATCATCCTCTACAAGCCCTACGGGGTCCCCGTGGGGGTCGACCAGGCCCCGCACGTCGAAATCACGCGCGAGATCGCCCGCCGCTTCAACTTCTTCTACGGCCCCGTCTTTCCCGAGCCCGAGCTGATCCTCACCGCGACGCCCAAGCTGCTCGGCACCGACCGCCGCAAGATGAGCAAGAGCTACGGGAACGCGATCTTCCTCTCGGACCCCCCGGAGGTCGTCGCCCAGAAGGTCGCCACGATGATCACCGACCCCCAGCGCATGCGGCGCGCGGACCCCGGCAACCCGGATATCTGCAACGTCTTCGACTTCCACCGGCTCTACTCGCCCCCCGGGCTGGTGGCCGACATCGACCGGCGCTGCCGCGCGGCCGGCATCGGCTGCGTCGAGTGCAAGAAAATGATGGCGGCGAACCTGAACGCCTTTCTCGACCCCATCCGCGAGCGGCGCCGCCATTACGAGCAGCGGCCCGAGCAGGTCCGGGAGATCGTCGCCCAAGGCTGCGAGCGGGCCCGGGAAGCGGCCCGCCGGACCATGCGCGAAGTGCGCGCGGCCGTCAAGCTGGGCGGGGACGCGTGACGTGCCCGACTCCGAAGCGGCATACGGCCCCGAGCCGTACCGGGTCCGGGTGGCCGACCTCTTCGAGGGGCCGATGGATCTGCTCGTCCACCTGATCAAGAAGAACCAGATCGACATCCACGAGATCCCGATCGCGACGGTGACCGAGCAGTACCTCGAGTACCTCAACTGGCTCAAGGCGCTCAACATCGAAGTCGCGGCCGAATTCGTCGTCATGGCCGCGACCCTCACCCAGATCAAGTCGCGCATGCTGCTGCCCGTCCACGCCCCGGCCGAGGCGGAGGAGGAAGACCCGCGCGGCGAAATCGTGCGCCCGCTCGCCGAGTACCTGCAGTTCAAGTCGGCCGCCGAGCGGCTCGCCGAGCGCCCGCTGCTCGGCGAGGACACCTTCGTGCGGCCGGCCCGTCTGGAGCGGATGCCGCCGGCGGACGACGAGGCGGTGGTCAAGATCGGGCTCTTCGAGCTGATCGACGCGTTCCAGAAAATCCTCGCCGCCCTGCCCCAGGAGGCGCGCATCGAGTTCACGGCGGACACCATTTCGGTCAAGGAGCGCGTCACCCAGATCGTCGACCTGCTCGAAGAGAAGGGCTCGGTCACCTTCCCCGAGCTCTTCGCCGGTCAGCCCGGCCGCCCGGAAATCATCGTCACCTTTCTCGCCGTGCTGGAAATGGTGAAGCTCGCGCTCATCCGCGTCGTGCAGCACGTCGGCACGGGGATCATCCGGATTTTCTACCTGTGATGGAAGACCTCAAGCCCATACTGGAGAGCCTGCTGTTCGTGGCCGAGGAGGCGCTCAGCCTCGAGCGGCTGCACAAGCTTCTGCCCGAGGCGGAGGCGCGCGAGATCCGCGAGGCGCTCGCGGAGCTCGGCGCCGAATACGAGGCGCGCCGCGGCGGCTTCCATCTCGCCGAGGTGGCGGGCGGCTACCAGCTGCGCAGCCGCCCGGAGTATACCGCCTGGATCCGCCGGCTGGTCGAACCCCGGCCCGTGCGCCTGAGCAAGGCGGCGCTCGAGACGCTCGCCATCATCGCCTACAAGCAGCCGATTATCCGCGCCGATGTCGAGCACCTTCGCGGGGTGGACTGCGGTGGGGTCCTGCGGGTGCTCCTCGAGCGCAAGCTGATCCGGGTCCTCGGGCGCAAGGAGATCGCCGGCCGCCCGCTGATCTACGCCACCACCAAGAAGTTCCTCGAAACCTTCGACTTGAAGGACCTGAGCGACCTGCCCAGCCCGCAGGAGATCGCGGCGCAGGGCGGCGCCCCGCTCGAGGGCCGCGGGCACGTCACCATCGAGCCGGACGAGCCCGACGCGCCGCCGCCGGGGCCGGCAGACGCGGCGGCGCCGGCGGAGGAGGCGGACCCCGCGGTCGAAAAAGATCTTGATTTCGACCCGGAAAGCGCGTAAGACTTCCCTGCCGGCCGGTGGACCCCCCCCCGGCTTGCGGGCGCTTAGCTCAGCGGGAGAGCGCTACCCTCACACGGTAGAAGTCACTGGTTCAAATCCAGTAGCGCCTACCAGAACTGGCGACGGGGCTGCGGATCGACGCAGCCCCGTTTTTTTTTGAAACCAGGCCCTCAGGAAGAAAACTAGTCGGCCGCCGGGGGCATGAGCGCGGCCAGCTGCTCGATGTGGCGACGCTCCTCGCCGGCGATGCGCATCAACGCCTCCCGGCTTGGCGGCGATTCGGCGCGCTCGGCGGCGCGCTGGTAGAGGTCGAGCGCCTGCGCCTCGATCGCCATCGCGAGCGCGAGGACCTCCGCGGGGGCGTTCAAGTCCGGGCGGTAGAGCGCCAGGTACTCCTCGGTCGTCAGCCCTCCCTCGACCGCCGGCGCCAGCCGCCGGCTTTCGAACTCCTCAAGCGTGAGCGCCTCTCCGGAGACCCGCCGGTACTCGGCGAAGATGCGCGCTTGATGCTTTTCCTCCGCGGCGGCGAGCTTGGCGAAGAGCCGGCGCAGCGGCTCGCTCGCGCTCTTCCCCCCCAGCGTGCGGTAGAAATCCCGGAGGCCGGCCTCCAGGCCGTAGGCCGTGACGCAGGCCTCCCGGAGCGACTCGGCCCCCGTGAAGAGCGCGAGCCCCGCCTCCTCCGGCCCGACGGCCGTGGGGTCGTTCCAGGCCCTGATCCCGCCGGCGAGGTTGAACACCTCGGTGAACCCCTTGGCCGCCAGCAGCTGCGCGGCGACCCGGCTGCGGCCGCCGATGGCGCAGTAGACGATGGCGGGCCTTTCGGCGTCGAGCTCCGTCAGGCGGGCGGAGAGCTCGGCGAGGGGAATGAGCTTCGCCCCGGGGATGTGCCCCGCCGCGTACTCGCCGGGCTGGCGCACGTCGAGCAGCGTGGCGGCCGGGCCCGCCGGCCGCCGCAGGATCTCCCGCGCCTCCTGGGCGGACAGGGAGCGAACGGGGGTGAAATACTGCCTCCAGCGCATGCGACCCCTCCTTTCGTGGACCGGGGCGGCCTCCCGCCTCGCGATCCGGGACCCGGCGGCGGCGCCGGCTTGCATTTTGCGATGATTGCGGGTATATCACGAAACCAGGCCGGACTCGACAGAAGGGCGGGGCGGCGACATGCAGGCGGGGTGCTGCACCGGCTATCAGAATGAATGGCCGGGCTGCCGGGGATGCGACGGGCAGTCCGGCTCTTTTTTTTAAGCAGGGCCGCGCGCGTTCCGGGGATCCTCCGGCGAGGGGGCGCGAGGACCGATGGCCTTCATCAACCTGCGGGCGCGGGAGATCCAGATCAAGATCGTCTATTTCGGGCCGGAGCGGTCCGGCAAGACGGCCAACCTCGTCCACTTTCAGTCCGCTTACGCGGACCGCCTGCCGCACGCGCTCTTGAGCGTGAATGCGCGCGGCGACCGGACGATCTTCTTCGATTTCCTCTCCTTCGCGCTGCCGGACGTGCAGGGATTCACCCTCAAGGTGCGCCTGTACACCGTGCCGGGCGGGGAGGCCTACGACGGGGTGCGGCGGACCGTTCTCAAGGGGGTGGACGGCGTGGTTTTCGTCGCCGATGTCTCGGCCATGCGCAAGACCAACATCCTGGCGATGAAAAACCTCCAGCACCACCTGCAGGCCCTGCGCAAGGACATCCGCAAGATCCCCCTGGTGTTTCAGTTCAACAAGTGCGACCTCGGCGAAACCGGGACGCCCGTGCTGCCGGTCGCCACCCTGCTGAACGACCTGAACGCCCAGCTGCGCCGGCCGTTTTTCCTGGCGAGCGCCGTTCGCGGCCGAAACGTCACCGCCACGTTGAAAAAGATCATCACCACGACCATGGACGCGATCGAAACGCGGTACCGCGAGGTGGGTTGAGATGGACAAAGTCGCGCTCGTCGGCCTGGCCGTCAGCGCCAAGCGGCGCCTGGATGAACGTTTTCCGGAGGAAGAGGGTTCGGCGGTCGAGCAGGCCGAGAAGCGCCGCGGCCTGGCCTATGCCTTATCGCGGCTCAAGCCGATCGCCGGCGCGCTCCAATGGAAAGTGCCGCGGGCGGCCATCGGCGAGTACCTCCGAGAGCTCGAGCACGTGCGCGCGGTGTTTTCCGACGACCCGGAGGCGCTCGCCTTGATCCGCATCCAGGAGAAGTTGTGCCGCTACGCCTCCTCCCGGCCCTCGGGCGTGCACCCGAACGCCCTGCGGCTCCTCTCCCGCAGCCTGAGAGCCCTCGAGCTGCTGGCCGTCGAGCCGCCGGGCTCCGGACGCCGCACCCGCGTGGCGCGAACGATCCTCCACGAGTACGCCGAGTTCCAGTCGGAGATCGACCCCCGCGGCCGGGGCGGCGGAAAGCGGGCGCGGCCGGCGGCCGACCGGGGGAGGCCTTCCGCCGCGGCGGCCGGACGGCGCCCCGCGGCGCCCGCGCCGGAGGCGCGCGCCTACTACCTCATCCCCGTAAACGAGCTCGACGGCCTCAAGGCCGCCATCCGCCGGGAACTGGACCGCCTGCCGGAGCGGCTCCTGGCCGCCCTGAAGCGCGGCTGAGGCCGGGCGGTCTCATCCCGGGCCGGACGCCTCGCTCTCCGTGTCGTCGGCGGCATTGATCCGGCCCCGGCATCGCGGCGAGCCGCAGCAGCAGGGCACCGTCTCCCCCTCGGGGCTGAAACTGTAATCGATCGTGAGCTCTTCGCCGGCGGCGATGTCCCGGGCGGCGTAGATGAACACGCGGTTCTCCGCGATGCGGTAGTCGCAGTTCGGGGTGCAGCAGTGGTTGATGAAGCGGGCGATGTTGCCCTCGCCGAAGCCGTCGATGGCCCACTCGTCGCCGGTCCAGAAGGTGTAGATGCCGCCGCGGCTCGGGTCCTGCTCGCGCCGGTAGGCCTCCGCGGCCGGGATCAGCTCTCCGGTGTACTCCACGATGAACGCCCCGGCGGGAATGGGCGCCACGGCATAACAGCCACGGCGGTGGATCGCGGAGTCCTGGACGCGCAGGGGGAAGGCGGGGCTCAGCATGATCGGCCGGTCAGGTAGTCGCCGGAAAGCCCGCCCGGCACGCTCGGCCGCAAGGCCGCCTCGGGCGGGGTGAACCCGAAAATCTCTTCGAGAAAACGCTCCACGATGCGATAGGTGGCGCCCCAGAGGATCTCCTCGCCGCCGGGGCCCGGGAAGCGAAAGCCGGGATGGTCGCCCTCCGCCGCTCCCGTCTCCTGCCGGTCGTGCGCCGGCCGCCAGGGCATCCGCAGGCGGTAGCGGACATACCCGGCCGGGTCGAGCAGGCGCGCCAAGGGAATCCGGACGATCGCGCGCACCTCCCAGTTGGGCCGGAAGCGGATCGTTTCCGGCACCCAGGCCGCCAGCGGGAAAATGACCCGGCGGAAGAGCACCAGGCGGTGCGGCGGCAGCGGGCCGAGAACCTTCAGCCGCAGCGGATTGAGCCGCATCTCCTCGAAGGCCTCGCGCATGCCGGTCGCCATAAACAGCGCCATCCAGCGGGAGTCCACCGGCCGCTCGCGCCGCAGGCGCCGCCATCCCCGCCAGCGTCCGAGCGGCGAGAAGGGCAGCCGCAGCGCGCGCGCCAGCGCGGCGTCAACCGCCGGCGAAACGCTTCCCCCCGGGCAGCAGAGGTCGCCCGGCTGCCGCACGCGCTCGGAGCGCTTGTTCAGGATCAGGCACGCCTCGCCGGCGCTCCAGCCCAACAGCAGCAAAACGGCCGACGCCGCCGCGAGGTCTGCGGCCGCCGTGGCATAGAGCGCGCCGTCGAGCGCGCGCGCCGCGAGCCGCTCCTCCACGCGATCGATCAGGCGCCGGGGATCGGCCAGAATCCCGCCCCGCACGGCGCCGGACGCTGTTCCGGAAAAAAGGGTCGGCATCATGCATCCACCGCCGCCGTGATAGCAGCTTCGCCCGTCCGGCGCAACCCCCGGGCGGCGCCGGCGAGCCGCGCCGGCGGCCGACACGGCCGTCTTGAAATCCGCCCGCCATTCCGGTATAAAATGCAGCGCCCGCGCGGCCGGCAGCCGTCGCCGCCGGCCGCGCGGCCGACTGGATCCAAAGAGGAGGAGCGCAAGGCATGAAGGTTCCAAGAAGGGGTGCGGCTTGGGCGGTTCTCGGCCTGTGGGGACTCGCGGCGCTCGCGGCGTCGGCCGCGGCCGCCGACAAGACGGACGCGGCCAACCGGCCGGAGCGGCTGATCGTCATGGCCGCCGAATACACCGGCATCTCCGTCCCCCAGGGCAAGGAGGTGAGCCTGGATCTCAATTTCGTCAACCGGGGTCGCACCGACGAGACGGTCGATGTCCAGGTCGCCCAGAAGCCCGACGGCTGGAAGACGAAAATCAAGACCTACCGCTACGCGGTGAGCGGCCTCTTCGTGCCGGCCGACGAAAAGAAGAGCCTCACGTTCGAGGCCGTCCCCGACAAGGGGGTCCCGCCGGGGGACTACGATTTCACGGTCGAGGCCGCCACCCGTGACGGCCGCTTCAAAATGAGCCAGAAAATCCGCGTGACCCTGACCGGCGAAAGCGCTGAAGCGGCCAAGGACTCGGGGGTGCGGATCACCACCTCCTATCCGGTAATCCGCGGGCCGTCGGACGCCGCCTTCGAGTTCTCCATCGAAGTCGACAGCCAGCTCGACAAGGAGGCCATCTTCGATCTGTTCGCCCAGGGGCCGAAGGGGTGGGACATCAACTTCAAGCCGGCCTATGAAAGCAAGCACATCTCCAGCCTGCGCCTCAAGGCCGACCAGAGCCAGACGCTCGCGGTGGCGGTCAAGCCGGAGGCGGCGGCCGCGGCCGGCGAGTACCCCATCCTGGTGCGGGTCAGCTCCGGAGACGCCCAGAGCGAGGTCAAGCTGACGGTCATCCTGACCGGCACCTACGCGCTCGATGCGGGCACCGCCTCGGGGCTGCTCTCGCTCGAGGCCCGGCCGGGAGCCCCGGCGAACGTCTCCTTCTACGTGAAGAACACCGGCACGGCCGCCAACCACGACATCAAGTTCCTCAGCTTCAAGCCCGAGAACTGGAAAGTCGAGTTCAAGCCGGAGCGCATCGACGTCATCGAGCCGAACGCCTTCACGCAGGTGGAGATGATCATCACCCCCTTCGACGACGCGCTGGTCGGCGACTACTCGGTGGCGGTCAAGGTCGAGGGGGAAAAGGCGAGCAAGTCGCTCGAGTTCCGCACCATGGTGAAGGCCTCGGCGGCCTGGGGCTGGGTCGGGATCGGCATCATCGTGCTCGTGATCGCGGGGCTGCTCGCCCTGTTCCGGGCCCTGGGAAGGCGCTAGCCATGGCGGGCGCACCGATCATCGAGACCCAGGCGCTCACCAAGATCTACCGCGGGCAGGTGGCCGTCGACCGCCTGACCTTCACCGTCGGCGAGGGCGAGGTCTTCGGCTTTCTCGGCCCGAACGGCGCGGGCAAGACGACGACGCTGCTCATGCTGCTCGGCCTGACCGAGCCGACCGGCGGCACGGCGCGGGTGATGGGGCTCGACCCCGCGCGCGAACCGATCGCCGTCAAAGCCCGGGTCGGATACCTGCCGGAGAACATGGGCTTCTACCCGGACCTCGATGCGCGGCAGATGCTCGACTACGTCGGCCAGTTGAACGGAATCGGGCGCCGGGAGCTTGCCGAGCACATCGATAGGGCCCTGGACGACGTCGGCCTGGCCGCAGAGTCCCGCAAGAAGATCGGGGCGTTTTCGCGGGGCATGCGGCAGCGTCTGGGGATCGCGGAGCTTCTCATCAAGGACTGCCGCGTCGCCTTCCTCGACGAGCCGACCCTCGGGCTCGACCCCGACGCGACCATCCGGATCATGGGTCTGATCGAGAGCCTGGCCCGCGAAAAGGGGATGACGATCCTGATCTCGAGCCACCAGCTCCAGCAGATCGAGAAGGTCTGCCACCGCGTGGGCATCATGATCCGGGGGCGCATGGTGGCCGCCGGCCCCATGAGCGAGCTCGCCCAGGCCAAGTTCGGCCTCGACCGCGAGGAGTTCACGCTCGAAGAGATCTACATGCGCTATTTTTTGGAGGCCTAGCCGTGGGCGGGTTGACCACCATCCTGAAAAAAGAGCTCGCGGACCATTTCACGAGCTACCGCTTCGTGATCATCTTCGCCATGATCGCCATGGTGAGCCTGATCACGGTTTACATGGTCGGGATCAAGATCCGCGGCGTGGAGGGCGCGGCCAAGCCGCGTTTCATCTTCCTGATGCTCTTCACCGAGCCGGGCGCGCTCTTCTCGCTGGTGCAGTTCGTCGCCTTCTTCGGCCCGCTGGTCGGGCTGATCCTGGGCTTCGACACGATCAACCGCGAGCGCAACGAGGGGACGCTGAGCAAGCTGCTCGCCCAGCCGATCTACCGCGACGTCGTGATCAACGGCAAATTCCTGGCCGGGGCGGCCCTCATCGCGATCATGCTGGTGGCGATCGTGATGACCATCACCGGGCTCGGGCTGGTCGTGATGGGGATCGTTCCGGGGGCCGAAGAGCTCTGGCGCATCCTCGTTTACCTGGTCATCAGCATCGTCTACATCGCGTTCTGGCTGGGGGTGGCCATTCTTTTCTCGATCATCTTCCGCAGCACGGCCACCTCCGCGCTCGCCTCGCTGGCGGTGTGGATCTTCTTCTCCTTCTTTGTGACCATCGGCGCGAGCGTCCTCGCCAACGCCCTCGCCGGCGACCACCCGGCCGATGCGGACGAAGCCTGGCGCAAGGCCGATCTCGTCAAGGCCTTCGTCCTGGTGTCGCCGATGGAGCTCTACTCCGACGCGACCGCCACGGTGATCGACCCGATGCGCAAATCGACCCGCTCCACCCTTCCCATGGGCCCGCTCGAGGCCATTTCCATGTCGCGCTTCTCGGGTCCGCTGCCGCTCAGCCAGAGCCTGCTCGTCGTCATGCCCTACATCATCACCCTGATCGCCATCACGGCCGTCTGCTTCGCGATTTCCTACATCGTCTTCATGCGCCAGGAAATCCGGTCGCTCTGACCGGCCCCCGAACGGGCGCGGCGGGCGCCTCGGCCCAGAAAAAAACAAACGGGGGGGACGGCCAAAGGCGGCCGCCCCCCCGTTCCCACGGCGCCGGCACCGGCGGCTTAGTACATGTCTTCGTCCATGGGCGGCGCGGCCGGACCCTTCTTCTTCTTCTCCGGCTTTTCGGTGATCATCGCCTCAGTGGTCAGCATGAGGCCGGCGACCGAGGCCGCGTTCTGGACCGCGAAGCGGACCACCTTGGTCGGGTCGATGACGCCCGCCTTCATCAGGTCCTCGTACTCGCCGGTTTCGGCGTTGAAGCCGAAGGCGTCCTTGCCTTCCAGGACCTTGTTCACCACGATCGAGGCCTCGAAGCCCGCGTTGGCGGCGATGTTGCGCAGCGGCTCCTGCAGGGCGCGCTTGAGCAGCGCGACGCCGGATTTCTCCTCGCCGGGAGCCTTGAGGTTGTTCAAGGCCGGGACCGTCCGCAGGAGCGCGACCCCGCCGCCGGGAACGATGCCCTCCTCCACGGCCGCGCGCGTCGCGTTCAACGCATCCTCGACCCGCGCCTTCTTCTCCTTCATCTCGGTCTCGGTGGCGGCCCCGATGTGGATCACCGCGACCCCGCCGATCAGCTTGGCGAGCCGCTCCTGGAGCTTTTCGCGGTCGTAGTCCGAGGTGGTCTCCTCGATCTGGGCCCGGATCTGGTTGATCCGGCCCTCGATGTCGGCCTTCTTGCCCGCCCCGTCGATGATGGTCGTGTTGTCCTTGTCGATGCGCACGTGCTTGCAGCGCCCGAGGTCGGAGAGGGTCACGTTCTC
Organism: uncultured Desulfatibacillum sp.; assembly: GCA_964573635.1. Lineage (GTDB taxonomy): Bacteria > Desulfobacterota > Desulfobacteria > Desulfobacterales > SpSt-501 > SpSt-501. The sequence continues at coordinate 71,819 of CAZNKG010000016.1, forward strand.
GAGCTTCACGCCGAGCTCCTCGGAGATCACCTGGCCGCCGGTCAGGATCGCGATGTCCTCGAGCATCGCCTTGCGCCGGTCGCCGAAGCCCGGGGCCTTGACGGCGGCGGCCTTGAGCGTCCCCCGCAGCTTGTTGACGATCAGGGTGGCGAGCGCCTCGCCCTCGATCTCCTCGGCGATGATCAAAAGCGGCTTGCCGCTCTGCGCCACGGATTCGAGGATCGGCACCATGTCCTTCATGGCGCTGATCTTCTTTTCGTGGATCAGGAGGTAGGGATCCTCCAGGTGGGCCTCCATCTTCTCCGGGTCGGTCACGAAGTAGGGCGAAACGTACCCGCGGTCGAACTGCATGCCTTCGACGACCTCGAGCGTGGTCTCCATGCTCTTGGCCTCCTCGACGGTGATGACGCCCTCCTTGCCGACCTTGTCCATCGCCTCGGAGATGAGCTTGCCCACCATCTCGTCGTTGTTCGCCGAAATGGTGCCGACCTGGACGATTTCGCTCTTGCCCTTGACCGGCTTGGACATCTTCTTGAGCTCGTCGACGACCACGCCCACGGCCCGTTCGATGCCGCGCTTGAGCGCCATGGGGTTCGCGCCGGCGGCGACCAGCTTCTGGCCCTCGCCGTAGATCGCCTGCGCGAGGACCGTGGCGGTGGTGGTCCCGTCGCCGGCGACGTCGCTCGTCTTGCTGGCGACCTCCCTCACCATCTGGGCGCCCATGTTCTCGAACTTGTCCTCAAGCTGGATCTCCTTGGCCACCGTCACCCCGTCCTTCGTGATGGTCGGCGAACCGAACGACTTCTCCAGGACGGCGTTGCGGCCCTTCGGCCCCAGGGTCACCTTCACGGCATCCGCAAGCACGTTGACTCCCCGCAGCATCTTCTCGCGGGCCGCTCCCCCGTAACAGATCATTTTGGCTGGCATGGTTGATCCTCCCTCGTTATTCCAGAATGCCCAGGATGTCGTCTTCGCGCATGAACATGTGCTCGACGCCGTCGATCTTGATCTCCGTCCCGGCGTACTTGGAGAAGAGCACGCGGTCGCCCTTCTTCACCTCCAGCGGGATGCGCTTGCCGTCCTCGCCCATCTTCCCCGGTCCGGCGGCGATCACCTTGCCTTCCTGGGGCTTCTCCTTGGCCGTGTCCGGAATGATGATGCCTCCGGCGGTCTTCTGCTCCTCCTCGACGCGGACGACCAGGATCCTGTCATTCATCGGCCTGATTTTCATGGTGCCTTACCTCCTTCGTGTTGATGGTCCTTGGCTTCGCCGATGTGGGTTTCGGGCCGCACCGCGAACGCTCCGGGGCACGCATGCCGGCGCATCCTCAGAATGGCTTTTCCGGGGGCGCCCTCTCCGGCCCGGAGGGCCGCGATGCAGATCGATTTGTATGTTTTTCTTATTTAATTCGGATAGTTACAAACGAGGACGATCAATTTGGGCAAATAGTAATCACGGCGGCGGGATTGTCAACAGCGAGAGAGCCGCCCAGCGCCCGGGTCGGGCGGGCCGTTCAGGCCGCCCCCTGGTCGCGCATGGCGTCCACCACCCGCACGAAGGCGGCGATGTTGGCGCCGCTGAAATAGTTGCCGGCCGCGCCGTATTCCTCGGCGGCCTCGAGGCAGGTGCGGTGGATGTCGCGCACGATGATTCTCAGCCGGGCGTCGACCTCCTCCCCGCTCCAGGAGAGCCGCATGCTGTTCTGCACGAGCTCCAGGCCCGAGACGGCGACCCCGCCCGCGTTGGCGGCTTTGCCGGGGGCGAACAGGATCCGCTTGCCGAGAAAGATGTCGATCGCCTCCGAGGTGCAGGGCATGTTGGCGCCTTCGCAGACGAGCTTCACGTTGTTGTTGATCAGCGTGTAGGCGTCCGTTTCGCCGATCTCGTTCTGCGTCGCGCACGGAAAAGCGCAGTCGGCGCGATGGCTCCAGATCGGGTTGTGGGCCGCGCCGCCGTCCGCCGGCGTGTAGACGGACCCGGGGTAGCGCTCGGCATACTCGCGGATCCTTCCCCGGCGGACGTTCTTGAGCCGCTTCACGAAGTCGAGCTTTTCGGCGTCGATGCCGTCGGGGTCGTAAATGTGCCCGGAGGAGTCGCTCAAGGTGACCACTTTGGCGTTGAGCGCGATCAGCTTTTCGGCCGTATGCTGGGCGACGTTCCCGGATCCGGAGACGAGGCAGACCATCTCGTCCAGCCCCATGCCGCGGGTGGCGAGCATTTCGGCGGCGAAGTAGACGCACCCGTAGCCGGCGGCCTCCGGTCGGAACAGGCTCCCCCCCCAGCTCAGTCCCTTGCCGGTGAGCGCGCTGTCGAAACGGTTGGCAAGCTTCTTGTAGGCGCCGAAGAGGTAGCCGATCTCCCGGGAGCCGACCCCGATGTCGCCGCCGGGGATGTCCCGATAGGGGCCGATGTGCCGGAAGATCTCCGCCATGAAGGCGTGGCAGAAGCGCATGATCTCGTCGTCGGACTTCCCCTTGGGCTCGAAGTCCGAGCCCCCGCTGCCGCCGCCGAGCGGCAGCGACGTCAGAGCGTTCTTGAACACCTGCTCGAAGGCCAAAAACTTGAGAATGCTCTGGTTGACCGAGGGATGGAACCGCAGGCCGCCCTTGAACGGCCCGATGGCGTTGTTCATCTGGACCACGTAGCCGCGGTTTACGTGCGTGCGGCCGCGGTCGTCGCGCCACGGAACCCGGAACGTGACGACGCGCTCCGGCTCGGTGATGCACTCCAGCACGGCCGAGTCGAGATAGTGCGGGTGGCGCTCCAGGACCGGCTGGATGCTCTCCAGCACCTCTCGGACGGCTTGAATATACTCTTTTTCAAACGGATCTCGAGATTTTATGGCCTCCAGGATCTCGCGCATGGCGCCTCCGAGCGGGATTTTCTCGAAATACAGTTCCATAGACGCTTTTTTGGAAAGATGCAAGGCCGGCTGAAAAGGCGGCCGCTCGCCCCGGGGGGGGTCGGCGGCCGAACGGGGCAGGTGCTGCGCCGCCCTTTCGCGGCAAGATTCAAACCTTCGCTTTCCTGCAAAGCGATTATTTGCTTTACCAATAGGAATCCATATGATAGAATCCTAAGTTAAAGCTTTTTGTTAATGGTGTCGGGCTTCCCCCCGGGGATCAATCCGCCTTTGCGGCGCGCCGATGCGGGCGGGAGGCATTTAACGGGGATACACGCCGGTCGCAACGCCGGAGGTCTTTTTCATGTATTGCCAGCAATGCAAACCGCCCGGATGGGGGCTCCCGCCGCGCAGCACCCCCGGTGACCGCTGCCGGCGGGCCGCGCCGCGCGGCCGCCGCGCAACCAAGCCGCTCCGCCGCAGGAGCTTTTTCCAGACCCTCACCTTGGGGCTCCTGCTGGCGGCCGCCGCCGGCACCGGCGCCCGGCTCATCGCGGCCTTCGAACCGGGCCCGGCCGCAGCCGGGCCCTTGAAGGCGCCGGCCCCGGCCTCGCCACCTGCGCGCGCGCTCACCAAACAGGAACTGCAGCCATTCCTCGCCGCCCACAATTTCCTGAACGCCACCGAGACCCGCGTGAGCCTGAAGGGGCCGGAAGGCTGCCTGACCGTGCAGACCAGCATCGACCCTGGCCTGCAGGAGTTCCTGGTGCAGCGCCTCGACCAGCGGCATTCGCGCTACATCGGCATCGTGGTCATGGACCCCGCGGACGGGCGCATCCTGGCGATGGCCGGATACGATAAAGCCAACCCGACCGCCAACCCCTGCCTGGAGAACCGCTTTCCGGCGGCGAGCATATTCAAGATCATCACGGCCGCCGCCGCGGTCGAGGTTTGCGACCTCGAGCCCGATTCCCCGATGGACTTCCAAGGCGGCAAATACACGCTGTATCGGTCGCAGATCGAAGACCGCCGCACCCGCAGCGCCAACCGCATCTCTCTGAAGGACTCCTTCGCCCAATCCATCAACCCGGTATTCGGAAAGCTCGGCGTGCACGCCCTGGGGCGGGAGGTCATCGAATCCTACGCGGCGGCCTTCGGCTTCAACCGCGAGATCGATTTCGAGCTGCCGATCCGCCCCAGCCGGATCGAGCTGTCGGACGAAGCCTTCGAACTGGCCGAGGTCGCCTCCGGCTTCAACCGCTCGACGCGCATCTCCCCCCTGCACGGCGCGCTGATGGCCGCAGCGATCTTGAACGGCGGGCGGCTGGTCGACCCCACGCTGATCGACTGGGCCACGGACGAATCCGGGCGGACCGTCTACCAGAGCCGGTTTACGGCGAGCCACCGCGCCGTGGACCCCCCGACCGCGACGGTCCTGCGGGAGATGATGCGGGCCACGGTTCAATCCGGGACCGCCCGCCGTGAATTCGCGAAGCACCACGACGACCGCATCCTCGCGCGGCTCGACATCGGCGGAAAAACCGGCTCGATGGGCGACGGCCAAACGTCCACGCGGTACGACTGGTTCGTCGGCTTCGCCGAAGACCAGCGCCTCTCCGCGCGGGTCGTCTTCTCCGTCGTCGTGGCCCATGAGGAGTTCATCGGGACGCGCGCCGCGGCATACGCCGCCATGGCCATCAAGGAGTATTTCCGCACGCAGTTCGCCCGGCTCGAAGCGCCGGGTGCGCGGCCCCGGGAGCGCGGCTGACCCCCCCCCCGGAGCGCCGACCCTCAGCGCAACCCTCCGAGGCGAGCGCCATGGGACGCCCATTGGCTGCATTCCTTCTTCGGAGCCGGCCGTGGATCATCGCCGCCGGGGCGGGCTTTTCGCTCGCGCTGGCCCTGGCCCCGTTCGACCCGGCCTGGGGCGGTTTCCTGCGCGCCTTCTGGGAAGGGCCTCAGGGAGCGCTCGCCAAGCCGCTCTTCAGGGCCATCCAACCCCTCGGCAAAACCGACGTTCTCGCCATGGCGGCCCTGATCGCCGGCCTATGGGGCCTGAAGCGCCAAGCGGTGGCGATGCTCCTGGCGCTCGCGCTCACCGCCGGCCTGGTCCTGCCCGTCAAGGCCCTGGTCCAGCGGGAGCGTCCGAACCGCAGCTCGTCCACCTCTTTTCCGAGCGGCGACGCGGCCGCGGTCGTCGCGGCGGCCTGGCCGCTCGCGGCGCGCCTGCCCCCTCTCCAGCCGGCCGCCGCGGCGGCCGCCGCGGGGGTGGCCCTCGGCCGGGTGCTGACCGGCGCCCATCATCCGAGCGACGTCGCCGCCGGGGCGGCGTTCGGCTTCGTGGCCGGGGGGCTTGGGGCGGCCGCCGCCGGGCGCCTCCGGCGTCGGCTCACCTGGCGCCATTTCGCGGCGGCGGCGGCGGCGATGGCCCTGGCGGGGATCGGATGGGGGGCGGTTTCCGGCCGCGGCGACGCGGTGCGCATGGCCGCCGCCATGTCGGTGCTCGGCCCGCTTGCGGCCGGGGCCCTCGCCTGGCGTCTGCGGCGCGCCCGGCGCCGGGTGCGCTCCCGCCGGATCCGGCCGCGCTGAATGGGCGTTTCCATCCGCGCCCGGGCATGCTATGATGAATTCATAAGGCGCGGACCGACGGCGCCGGCGGCAAGCCGGCGGAAAGCAACGTTCAGCTCCCCGGGGGCGCGATGAAGCTCAAAGACCTCGACGTCATCGACTTCATGAACTTCTTCGAGGAAGGCCTGAACCGCGGGGCGCGGCTCGACAAGCAGCGCAAGATCCAGCTGCGCCGCAAGGTCCGCAATGAGCTCTACTCGCTGATGGGCTGGGAGCTCGCCACCCCCGAAGCCGTGATGAGCCGCTGGGAAGAGCGGCTCGACGACGTCTTCATGATGATGCCTTACGGCTTCAAGGACGATCTCTTCAAGCTGCTCGCCGAAAAACTCAAATCTTCCCGAACCAAACGGGAGATCAAAACCGACGGGCAGCCGCCGAACCGCCCCTGAGCCATGCCGCCCGGAGAAGACTCCGACCGCCGTTCGCCCATGACCCCTTTCAAGACCTGCCCCTGCTGCCCCCAGACATGGCCCACGCGCGAGGCGTTCCTCGCGGACCCCCGGCTCGAGCTCATCGGCTACCAGGTCAACTTCGAGAAGCTGGAGCTCGGGCTGCTCCTGTTCAACCACGCGGCATGCCGTTCGACGCTCGCGGTGCACGCGCGGTCTTTCCGGGACATGTACGACGGGCCGGTCTTCGCGGAGCGCAAGACCGGGGAGGCGGAGTGCCCGCGCTTCTGCCTGCGCATGGATGAGCTTGGCGCCTGCGCCGCCCGATGCGAGTGCGCCTACATCCGCGAAATCCTGAAGATCATCCGGGGATGGCCCAAGACCGCGGCCGGCGCATGCCGGCCGGCCGGCATGGACGCCGGCCCCGCCGCCGCCTCGGGAGGGGGCCCGCCGCATGGATGAACGGTTGAAGCAAGCGATCCGCGCGGCGGTGGAGCAGGAGCCCTTCGCCCGCGGGATGGGGATCGCGCTCAGCGAGCTCGAGGAGGGGTTTTCCGCCGTGGAGATGGTCTACGATGCGGCGCGGCATGACAACCTCTATGCCCGCGCCCACGGCGGGGCGATTTTCGGGCTGATCGACGCGGCCTTCGAAACCGCGGGGCAGACCGGCGGCACGATCGCCGTCGCGTTGAACGTCAACGTCACCTTCGTGGCGAGCCCCGCGCCGGGAACGCGGCTGCGGGCCGAGGCGCGCCGCGTTGCCGCGACGCGCCGGACCGCCACCTACGACATCCGGGTGGCCGGTCCCGAGGGGAAGCTTTTCGCCGTTTGCCAGGCGCTGGCCTACGATACCGGAAAACCCATCCCCTTCCTCAACGGACTCCCGGCCAGGACCGATGCCGGTCGCCCGCGCCGGCGCTAGACTCCTTTGCCGAGCACCCGCGGGTCGTGTTTCAAGCGCTCCTGGATCCCCCTGCCGATGCTGTAGGTGCGGCTGAATTCCGACCAGAACTCCTTTTCGGTCTCCTTCCAGCCCGGACCGAAGCGCTTGTCGAAGAAGTCCCCCAGCTTGTCGAAGAGATGCTTCCAGGGGGCCTCGCCGCGCTCGAGGGCGCCCAGGACGAGCTCCAGCAGCGTGTCGAGCTCGGCCAGGGTCTCCTTGGGCAGGTAGGAGACCGCCCCCTTGCGGATCGACTCGACCAGCGTCTGGGGGCTGATGGCATGGGCGGTCAGCATGACCGTGGGAATCCCCTTTTCGACCGTCTCCTCCAGGAGCTTCAGGCCGTCGACGCCCATGATGTCCAGGATGGCCACGTCGTAGGTATTCTCGCGGATCTTCCGCGACGCCGCCGCGTAGTCCTTCGCGCGATCGATGCGGCATTCGTCCAGAATGTCCGCGATGGTGTCGAGAATGTCCTCTTCGTCGTCCACCGCCAGCACGCGCTTGCCCTTCAGGTGCGATCCCGCGACACCCATTTTGAACCCTCCTTGTCAACGGCGTCACCCCCGCGGGGGCGCCCCGGTTTCCGTCGCCTCCGGCGATTCGAGATGGAGCGGCAGGACCAGCCGGAATGTCGCCCCCGCCCCCTTGCGGCTTTCCACCAGGATGTCCCCGCCCAGCGACCGGGCCATGATCAGCGATCCGGCGAGCCCCAGCCCGTGGCCGCGGCGTTCGACGAGGGCGCACTCCTTCACCTGGGTGTAGCGCTGAAAAATGAACTGGTGCAGCTCCGGGTCGACGCCGGGCCCGTCATCCTTCACCGCCAGGACGAACATCCGGCCCTCCACGGCCGCGCTCACCTCCATGCGCTGGCGGCGGTGGTGCATGGCGTTCTTGAACAGATTCCCCGCGATCTGGCGGAACTTGACCTCGTCTTGGAGCATCTCGGCGCAGGCGGCCTCGCTGGACTCCTGCAGCTGGACCCCGTGATCGGAGAGCAGCTTGAAGAGCTCCGCCTCCACCTGGAACTTGCCGATCGCCTCGGCCACCGGGCCGGTCACGGTCTCCAGGGCCTCTTTGAGCGCCTGCCGCAGGGCATCGGCCGGCCGGAAACGACGGCAGACGCGGCAGCCCGACTCGGAGCGGCCGACCTCCAGCAGGTCGTTGAGCAGCGCCCAGGCCTTGCGCGTGTTGCGCAGGCTGCGCTTGAGAATGTTCACCTGGCGGTCGTTCAGCGCGCCGAACTTGTCGGTCTTTTCCAGAAGGCTTCGCAACCCGACCTCGATGACCGCGATCGGATCCTTGAGCTCATGGACCAGGTACTCGATGCTGATCTCCTGGAAGAAGCCGGCCGGGGCCGGCGGCGCGGTCTGGTTTTGGCTCGGCGTGTTCATCGAAGGTCCCCCCCTCCTGGCGGTTCGCCCGCCGCCTCGGGCGCGGCGCGCTCCCCCGGCGCCTCGGCCGGCGGACCCTCCGGGGCCGCCGGAAAGGAGACGGTGACGGTGGTCCCGCCGGAAGATAAGCACTCCTCGGGCGCGGTGAGATGCGGGCATTCGGCATCGGCCCCCGGGCACGGGTCCGTCTCGGCGGGGATCCACCGGCAGCGCTCGGAGTGCAGCCGGATCTTGAAGCGGTGCCGCTCGGCGAAGATCTGCATGCGCAGGAGATCGAACCCCTTGCCGCCGGCCTTGAAATCGTATGGGCTGCGGGTCGCGTAGTGCAGCGGCTCATAGGCGGTGAAGTAGTTGTCCCGGATCAAGCGCTGGGTCTCCTCGGTGATGCCGGTGCCCGTGTCCCGGACCTCGAGCTCCGGGCCGGAGTTTCCGCGGCGCACCGACACGGTGACGACCCCGCCGTCCGGGGTGTTCTCGACGGCGTTCTTGACCAGCCCCTCGATCACCTTCCCCAGGACCTCGGCCGGAACGACGATCGGCTCGGTCGGGTTCAGGTCGAGGACGAGCCGGCAGCCGCGGTGCGCGAACTTGGGGCGCAGCAGCTTGAGGTACTCGGCCGTGAACCGCATCAGATGAATGCGCTCGGCCTTCACCTCCCGCGGTCCGAAGATCCAGTCGATGCGCCGCCGCAGGCGTTCGGTGATGGTCTCCTCCCCGAACTCCTCGGCCGCGAGCGCCTCGAGTTCGTCGGTGCACTGGTCGAGCAGCACGGAGAGCAGCCGGCGGGTGTCGACGTCTTTCTCCTTGAGCATGTCCTCGATCTTGTACTGCAGGTCGAGAAGGCGCAGGAGGTTGCGCTCGGCGCGCTCGATGGCGCCCCGCCAGGCGCGGTCGTCGCCGAGCCGCGCGAGCTGCTTGGCGAGCAGGTTGAGCGAGGCCGAGAGCACCGCGAGCGGCGTCCGGAGCTCGTGGGAGAGGTGGTGGATCACGCGGTCCTTCGCCCGGTTCAGGTTGTTGACTTCGCGAATGGAGCGCTCGAGCGCCTCGTTGATCTCGGCGTTCTCGATGGGGAAGGCCACGATGCCGGCGATGGCGCGCAGGAGCTCGACGTCCGCCTCGTCGAAGCGCCCCTCGCGCTTGTTGACCGCGCAGAGCACGCCGATCATGCGCGCCGTGGTCTCGAGCGGGACCTCGACGACATTCAGCGTCCGGAAGCTCGTCTTCTCGTCCACGTCGGGAAGGAAAAAGGGGCACTGCGCGGTGTCGTGGACGACCACCGGCTTGCCCGTGCGGTAGACTTCGCCGGCGATCCCCTTGTCCGCCGGGAAGCGCACCTCCTTGATGCGGTGGCCCGTCTCGGAGTCGCCGAAGGCGGCCTCGCGGAAGAAGAATTCGCCGGTCTGGTGGTCGAGGAGGATGACCATCGCCCCCTCGGCGTTCAACAGCTCGCGGATCTCGCGGGTCACGACCTCCAGGCGCGCGTCCAGGCTGCGGAACTGGTGCAGGGCCTTGGCGATGCGGAAAAGCGCCTGGTTGATCCGCGCGCTGCGCTTTTCGCGCGTGACGTCCCGCAGCGTGACGACCTGCCCCGCCGGTTTATCCTCCTCGTCGTAAAACACGGCGCCGTCGATGAGGATGTCGAGCAGGCGCCCGTCGCGGGTCAGGCGTTTGGTGTCGAAGTTGCGCAGGATCTTCTCCCGGAACAGCCGCCGGATGCCCTCGCGGGTCTCCTCCTTCAACGCCGGAGGAATGAAGGGGATGATCTTGCCCTCGAGCTCCGCGAACGACCAGCCGAAGACCTCCTCGAAGGCGGGGTTCAGGTAGGAGACGGTGCTGTCCAGGTTGAAGACGAAGACGGGAATCGGCAGGAAATTGAGAAAGGCGCGGTAGCGCTGCTCCGCGCGCCGGCTGGCGGCGGAGAGGTCGAGCGCGCACTGCTGGGACTCCTCCAAGGCGCGCTGCGCGCGGTGCCGGTCGGTGACGTCCCGGGCGATGCCGCGAAAGCCTGCCGGGCGGCCCTCGGCGTCGGCGATCAGCTTGGCGGAGATTTCCAGGAACCGCGGGGAGCCGTCGGCGCGGCGGATCTCCCAGGCGATCCCGGCGCTGCCCCCGCCCTCGCGGTAGAGGCGGTTGAAGGCCTCGAAGGCGCGCCGGGCGTTCTCCTCGTCCATCAGGTCGCGGTAGTTCAGGCCGAGCACCGCCTCCCGGGGGCGTCCGAAAATCCGGCAGAGGGCGTCGTTCACGAAGCGGAAATAGCCCTTCAGGTCGACTTCGTAGAACCCGTCGGCGACGTCCTCGATGAGCACCCGGTAGCGCTCCTCGCGGATCCGCGCCGAGAGATCGCCGGCGGCCGGCGGCCGGCGGCCGGGCGCGGCCCCTCGCGGGCGAGCCGGCGGCGGCGTTCGGTCCTTCCGGGGGGCCATCGTGGCTCCTTGGGCGCGCGGGCGCGAGGCGGCTTGCCGGCTTAGGTCTCCGTCTCCAGGATGCCGAAGGTCTCGGCGTCGAGCAGGCGGATGCCGTGGGCCCGCAGCAGCTCGACCGCCCGGTCGTTGTCGCTGAACCGGAAGACCATCACGGCGTTGCTGGAGGAAAACCCGATGAAGGCGTACATGAACACCACGTTGATGTTGGCCTCGGTCAGCGGGCGGAGCAGCCGGGCGAGGCTGCCCGGCTTGTCCTCGATCTCGGCCGCGACGACGTCGTTCACGTACGCCGGGATCTGCAGCTCCATCAGCACCCGCCGCGCGGCGGCCACGTTCGAGACGAGCAGCCGCAGCTGGCCGAAGGCCCCGGTATCGACAAGGTTGAGCGCCCGCAGGTTGATTCCGGCCCGACCGAGCGCCTCGGTGACTTCGTAGAGCCGGCCCGGCGCATTTTCAATGGAAACCACGATCTGCTTGAGTTTCATCGGCATCTCTCCGAGGCTTGCGCCGCACCCCGGCATCAAGGGCGCGCGCGTCCGTCCCGCCGCCGCGGCTCCGCGCGGGGTCGCCCCCGGCCGCGGCACACATGCGGTCACGTTAGCCGAAAGCCGATTGGGGTGTCAAGCGCGGCCGCCGCCGGGCTCACTCGTTCCACAGGCCTTTTTCGAGCAGCACCGCCCGCAGCGTTTTGAGCGCCTGGTTGGTTGCCGGCATGCCCCCGTAGACGAAGGTCTGAAAGATGACTTCGGCGATCGCCTCAGGGGTGCAGCCGACGTTCAAGGCCGCGTGGATGTGCAGCTTGAGCTCCTCGAGGCGTCCGAGCACCGTCAGGCAGGCCACGGTGACGAGCTGGCGCGTCGGGTGAGGGATTTTCTCGCGCGCGTACATCCGGCCGGTGATGAAAAGCGAAAGGTCCCGCGCGAGCTCCGGATCGAAGGCCTTCCACAGGTCGAAGGGCCGCTCGTCCCGCACCCCCGAGAAGTAGAGCGCCGCGGTGCGCTTGGTCTGGTCGACGATCTTATCCTCCGCCATGGAATCCCCCCTCCCGCGTGCGTCAGACGACGGTGTACTTCGGACCCCCGCCGCCCTCGGGGCAGGTCCAGAGGATGTTGTGGAACGGGTCCTTGATCTCGCAGGTCTTGCAATGCAGGCAGTTGGACGGGTTGAGCTTGAGGCGCCGCCCGCCGCCCTCCTCCGCGGCCATCTCGTAGACGAAGCCGGGGCAGAAGCGCGTGCAGGGGCTGCGGAACGTCTCCCAGCAGCGCGTGACGCAGAGCTGCGGGTCGGGAATGACGAGGTGGCACGGCTGGTCCTCCTCGTGGGTCGTGCCGGAGAGGTAGACCCCGGTCAGCTTGTCGAGATAGAGGGTGTTGTCCAGGCCCTCGACCTCGGTCGCCGGCCTCAGCCGCCCGGCGTGCAGGGTCACGGCGTCGTCGACCGTCTTCATCGGATCGACGAACCCGCGGCCGCCGGAGACGAACTGGGCGCCGATCGAGATGAACTTGGCGATGCCTTTCTGCGACAGCGCCTGCCCGAAATTGCGCGCGGGGTAAAGCTCGCTCTTGATCCAGCTCCCGGCGACCTTGCCGGCGTACCGGTCGAGGACGGCCCGCGACACGTCGTTCTGCGCGAGCGCCTCGACGATGGTCTCGGCCGCGAGCATCCCGGACTTCATCGCGGTGTGGATGCCTTTCAGCCGCTGGACGTTCAGAAAGGAGGCGCTGTCCCCCACGAAGAGTCCGCCGTCCACGGCGAGCTGCGGCATGGTGTACCAGCCGCCGGCCGCGAGCGTCTTGGCGCCCTGCTGCAGAACCTTTCCGCCGCGGATGATGGCGGCGATCAGGGGATGCTTCTTGAAGCGCAGGAACTCCTGGTAAGGCTCGAGCATCGGGTCCTCGTAGTCGAGCCCGACCACCAGCCCCAGGGAGACCCGGTTCGCCTTCATGCGGTAGAGAAAGCCGCCGCCCTTGGTGTCGAGCCCCAGCGGGTATCCGAAGGTGTGCAGGATCGTGTAGGGGCCGGAGAGAAACGGGCTTTGCGGGTCGAGCTCGATCACCTCCTTGACCGCCGTCTCGAAGACCTGAGGCATCCGGCCGTTGAAGATGCCGAGCTGCTTGCCGACCTCGCGGATGAGGGAGCCCTTGGGGCCCTCGCCGAACACGGTCACCTTGGCCATCAGGTCGACCCCGGGCTCGAAGGTGGCCTTGGGTTTGCCGTCGCGATTGACCCCCTTGTCCCCCGTGCGGACCCCGATGATGCGCCGGCCGGACTCGTCGTAGAGCGCCTCGGTGCCGGCAAACCCCGGGAAGACGTTCACCCCGGCCTCTTCGGCCAGCCCCCCCAGCCAGGCGCAGAGCTTCGAGAGGCTCACGACGGCGCAGCCGGCGTTGTGCAGGTAGGGGGGGGCGTAGGGCAGGCGGTAGTGGCGCCCTTCCGTCAGGTAGAAAATCCCGTCGCGCAGATCGGTCTCCTCGAGCGGGCAGCCCTTGGCGAGGTAGTCGGGCAAAAGCTCCGCGAGCGCCCGCAGGTCCAGGACGGCCCCGCTCAGGGAATGGGACCCGATGGACTCGGCCTTTTCGATCAGGCCGATTTCGATTTCGATCCCTTTCGCCCGCGCCAGGTTTTTCAGATGCAGCGCACCGGCCAGGTTCGCCGGTCCGCCGCCGACAAACAGGACATCAAACTCCAGCTGTTCTCTTTGCATGGGCACACCCGTCTCGTCTTCCGGTTGGGGGCGTGACGGGGGCCGCCGCGGCGGCCCCCGGCGATGCCGCGCCCGCGCGCGCGGCCGCTAGCGGACCTTTTTCACCGCCGCGGTGATGGCCGGCAGCAGTTGGAACATGTCGCCGACGACCCCGTAGTCGGCCTTGGAGAAGATGGGGGCCTCCGGGTCCTTGTTGATGGCGACGATCACCTTGGAGCTCGACATGCCGGCCAAGTGCTGGATCGCCCCGGAGATGCCGCAGGCGAAGTAGAGCGTGGGGGAGACCACCTTGCCGGTCTGCCCCACCTGGTCGCCGTGGGAGCGCCAGCCCTCGTCGACCGCCGAGCGCGAGGCCCCGACGGCCCCGCCCAAGGCGGCGGCGAGCTCTTCGATCGGCTTGAAGTTGCCCCCCGTCCCGCGCCCGCCGGAGACGATGATGTCGGCCTCGGTCAGCTCGATCTTGTTGCCGGTGTCCATGAGCTTGTCCACGACGCCGGTCTGGACCGCGCCCAGCTGGGGGGCGGGCTTTTCCAAGGCGGATTCCTTGGCCGACTCGGCGATCGCCATGACGTTCGGGCGCACGGCGACGATCTGGGGCGCGCCCTGGATCTGCACATCGGCCAGGATCTTGCCGCCGAACATCGGGCGGGTGTAGGTGAAGGCGCCTCCTTGGAAGGCGACCGCCGTGACGTCCATCGCCAGCCCCGCGCCGAGGCGCGCCGCCAGGCGGGCCGAAAGATCCTTGCCCTGCGCCGAGGCCCCCAGGACGACGACGGCCGGGTCGAGCGCCGGCAGGATGCCGGCGAGCACGTTCACGTAGGCGTCCGTGCGGTAGTCGGCCAGCGCCGGGTCGTCCAGCACCACGATCTTGTCGGGTCCGTATTTCTTGAGCTCGGCGGCGAGCGCCTCCACCCCCGCGCCGATCACCACCGCGGTGAGCGGACCCGCGAGGTGGTTCGCCATCCGGCGGCCCTCGCTCACGACCTCATAGGATACTTTGCGGAACTTCCCGTCCCGCTGCTCGGTGATTGCAACCACGCCCTGTGCCATATCGATCTCCTTCCGTCGCAGCCAGTCGTTTCGTCCGGTTCTCTCTCGGGGGCCGTCCGCCCCATCCGGCGGATCAGATGAGCTTCGCCTCCTCGTGGAGCACGCGCACGAGCTCGGAGGCGGTCGCCTCCGGGGTGTCGGCCTTGATCATGCGCACCGCCTGCCGCTGGGGCGGGAAGCGCAGGGCCTTGACGACCAGCTTGCGGCCGGCGGCGCCGACCGTCGCCGGGTCGATCCCCAAATCGGCGAGCGTCTTCACCTCGAGGGGCTTCTTCTTGGCCTTCATGATGCCCGGCAGCGACGCATAGCGCGGCTCGTTCAGCCCGCGCTGGGTGGTGAAGAGCGCCGGCAGCGGGGCCTCGACCACCACGGTGCCGCCTTCGATCGAGCGGTGGCAGCGGATCTTGCCGTCCAAGAGCTCGGCCTTGGTGACGAGCGCGATGTGCGGGAGCCCCAGCAGCTCGGCCACCGCCGCGCCCACCTGGTAGTTGTCTTCGTCGACGCCGCGCTGGCCCGCGATGATGAGGTCGCAGGGGAGCCCCTTCACGGCGGCCGCGAGAATGCGCGCGATGGCGAGCGAATCACTGCCCTCGGCCTGGGGGTCGTTGACGTGGATCCCCTTGTCGGCCCCCATGGCGAGCGCGGTGCGGATGGTCTCCTGCGCCTTCTGCGGCCCGACGGAGACGATCGTCACGGTGCCGCCCTTGGCCTCCCGCATGCGCAGCGCCTCTTCGACCGCGAGCTCGTCGTAGGGGTTCATGACCCACTTGATGTCGTCCTTCTTGATCGACACGCCGTCGCCGGCGATCTGGACGAGGGATTCCGTATCGGGGACCTGCTTGACGAGAACGACGATGTCCATGCCTGACTCCTTTCGTGACCGGGCCGGCCGCTGGGCGCCGGCGGCGTTACCGGTTCGCCTTGCGGATGCCCAGCTGATCCTGGGCGATGATGAACTTGCAGATGTTGGCCGAGCCCTCCACCATGTAGTAGGTCGGCGCGTCCCGGAAGTAGCGCGCCACCGGGTACTCGGTCGAATAGCCGTAAGCGCCGAGGATGCGCATGGCGTAGTTCGCGCACTTGCTGGCGACCTCCCCGGCGAGGTACTTCGCCTGCGCGACGTCCAGGCCGTTGTTCAAGTTCCCCTGGTCCTTGGCCCAGGCCGCCTTGTAGACCACCAGGCGCGCGGCCTCGATCTCGGCCGACATCTGGGCGACCATCTCCTGGACCATCTGGAACTGGCCGATCGGCTGGCCGAACTGCTTGCGCTCCATGGCGTACTTGACGACGGTGTCCAGGCAGGCCTGGGCGACGCCGACGCCGCCGGCCGCGGCCGAAAGCCGCGTCTGGTTGAGGGACCCGAAGACGATCTTGGTCCCGTCGCCGGGCTTGCCGAGGATGTTCTCCTTGGGCACCCGCGTGTCGCTCAGGTAGATCTCGCCGGTGGGGGAGGAGCGCGAGCCCATCTTGGGCAGGTCGGTGGTGCGGACCCCGTTCAGGTTCTTGAGCTCGAGCACGAAGGCCGACAGCCCCCGGGCCCCGGCGCTCTTGTCGGTGTAGGCGTAGTAGATCATGACGTCGGCGACATGCGCGTTGGAGATCCAGGTCTTCGAGCCGTTCAACAGCCAGTGGTCGCCCCGGTCCTCGGCCGTGGACTTGATCGCCATGACGTCCGAGCCGGCATCCGGCTCGGTGATCGCGAACCCGCCCAGGTATTCGGCGCTCACGAGCTTGGGGATGTACTTTTTCTTGAGCGCCTCGCTGCCGTAGGTGAAGATCGTGTAGGCGCAGCCCAGGCTCTGCATGTTGATCTGCACGCGCAGCGAGCTGGAGGCCCGCGCGATCTCCTCGGTCACGATCATCGCGGCGAGCCAGCCCATGTTCGAGCCGCCGTACTCCTCGGGCAGCACGGTCCCGAAGAGGCCGAGCTCGCCCATCGGCTTGACCGCCTCCTCGTAGGGAAAGTGGTGCCTTTCGTCCCAGTCGTTGGCAAACGGCGCGATCTTCTCGGCGGCGAAGTCGCGCACCATGTCGCGCAGCATCTGCAGCTCTTCCGGCAGGTTGAAATCCATCGTCACTCCTCCTTCATGGAATCGGGATGACCGCGATCCAGCACGCGGGGCGCGCAGCGCTTCCCCCCGCGGGTTTTAACGCATCCGGGCTCCCGGAACAAGGGCCTTTTCCCGGCCAAGGCGCCCGCTTCCGGGTCATTGGTATACAGTATACCGCATGGCCTTATAGAAAAAGCGCGGGGGTGTCAAGAACCGGGCGGGGAGTCCGCCGGCGCACCGACCGCCGCCTACAGCGCCGGGACGCTGCTTTCGATCGCCTCCCAGAACCCCATCACCTTGGGAAGCCAGAGCACGATGTCCGGCAGGTAGGTCATGAGGAAGAGCACGGCGATCTGGATCACGAGGAAGGGGACGACGGCCTTGGCGACATAGATGATGTCGCGGTTCGCGATGGCCCCGACGATGTACATGCTCACCCCGACCGGCGGCGTGCAGTAGCCGATGGCGAGGTTCACGGTCATCAGCAGGCCGAAGTGCATGAAATCGACCCCGAAGGTGGGCAGCAGCGGGATCACCACCGGCCCGATGATCAGCGTGGCCGAAATCACGTCGAGGAACATCCCCACGACCAGGAAAAAGAGGTTCATGGCCAACAGGAAGACGGTCGGCGACTGGATGTTCTCGACGACCGCCTCGGCGATCTTGCCGGGGACGTTCTCGAAGGTGAGGTAGCGGCCGAAGCAGGTCGCGCCCGCGACGATGATCAGCAGCGTCGCCGACGTGACCGCCGAGCCGACGATCACGCGCTTCACGTCGCGGAACCTCATGGTCCGGTGGATGAAGAGCTCGACGATGAAGGCGTAGATGCAGGCGACCACCGCGGCCTCGTTCGCCGTGAAGACCCCCGAGAAGGTGCCGACGAAGATGATGACCGGCAGCATGAGCGACCAGAAGCCCTCCCGGAAGATCGCGGCCACCTCCCGGAAGCTCGGCACCGGCAGCCGCACGACCGTGTCGTTCGCCCGGTAGAAGAGATAGGTGTAGACGCACACGGCCGCCATGATGAGGATCCCGGGGATAAAGCCGGTCAGAAACAGACCCTGCAGCGAGACGTTGGTGATCATGCAGTAGAGGATCATGCTGATGCTCGGCGGAATGATGATCCCGAGATTGGGGGAGGTGGTCATCAGCCCGAGCGTGTACTTCTCGTCGTAGCCGTTCTTGATGAGCGCCGGAATCATGAACCCGCCGAGCGCGACCACGGTGGCGACGGTCGAGCCGGAGATCGCGCCGAAGAGCCCGCAGCCGAGGCACCCCGCCATCCCGAGGCCGCCCGGCAGCCAGCTCACCAGGGTGTTCACCACCTTGATGAGCTTCTCGACGATGCTGCCGGCCGTCATGATGTTCCCGCAGAGGATGAAAAAGAGCACGACGACGAGGGCGAAGTTGTCCATGCTCTTGAAAAAGCTCTGCACCAGCATGAGGGTCTGGGTTTCCGGCGCAAAGAAGACGAAGCCCAGGACGCCGGTGAAAAACAGGCTCATGTAGACCGGCACGTAGGCGGCCATCGCCCCCAGGAGCAGCAGCAGGATCACGATCACGCTGAATTCCATCGGCAACCGACTCCTTCGTATCCAAATCCGAACCGCAGCACCCTAACCCGCCGAAACGTGAACCGCCGCCCCGCTCAGCGCGCGGCCTCGGCGCCGCGGGCGCGGATCTCCGCCGTCAGCATCATCACGACCCGAAGGAGCATCAACACCCCCATCAGGGGCAGGATCGCGTAAAGGTAGACGGTGGGGATCTGCAAAATCAGCGTGCTCTGGTTGCTTTCGACCTGCAGCACGCACAGCAGGACCCCGAAATAGACCATCACCAGGGCGAACACGAGGTTCACCGCGTAACTGAAGACCGCCAGCGGGAACTTCAGTTTCGGGACGAGCTGCACCAGCGCGTCGATCCGCACCGTCGAGCGGTTCTTGATCGCCACGCTGCAGCCGATGAAGGTCGTGTAGATGATGACCTCCCGGATGAGCTCCTCGGACCAGGCGAGCGAGTAGGAAAACCCGTAGCGCAGGATGACGTTGAAGAAGAGCGCCACCATGGCCACCAGCACGGTGATGAAAAGCGTCCACTCCTCGAAGAACGTGAGGACCTTGTCGATGATCGCGAACCATTTCG
Organism: uncultured Desulfatibacillum sp.; assembly: GCA_964573635.1. Lineage (GTDB taxonomy): Bacteria > Desulfobacterota > Desulfobacteria > Desulfobacterales > SpSt-501 > SpSt-501. The sequence goes on from CAZNKG010000016.1 coordinate 90,383, forward strand.
TCATGGCTGTTTCCACCCGCAGGCAGCTTCCGCGCGCAGAAAAAGGGAGGCGTCGACCGCCTCCCTTGCCTGGGCGCTGGGGTTCATCCGGCTACTTCTTGTACCCGAGATAATCCTGGACCTCCTTCAGGTAGTCCGCCGGCCGGTAGGTGTCGCTCGGATAGAGCTGGTTGATCTCCTTGCTGTACTTGTAGTGCACCGGGTCGCCCAGCTTGCGCAGGGTGTCCATGTCGGCCTGCGGCAGCGTGAAGAAGGTGACGCCGGCGGCCTTCGCCTTGGCGATCTCCTCCTCCTCCTGGGCCTTGGCCTGCTTGCGGATGTCGGCGGCGACGTCCTTGATCGTCTGGACGAAGACCTTCTGCAGATCGGCCGGCAGCGTCTTGAACCAGGCCTTGTTGAAGATCCAGATGAAAAGCCCCTGGGCGTAGTTGAGCTGGGTGAAGAACTTCGCATCCTCGAACTTCTTGGTCAGGCTGCAGACGATCAGCGTGTGGTCCAGGCCGTCGATGACGCCCTGCTTGAGGGCCATCGGCACATCCGGCCAGGGCATGACCACGGGGTTGATGCCCCAGGAGTTGTAGGTGAGCTTGTTGACCTCGGCCTCGGCGATCCGGAACTTGACCTTCTTCGCGTCCTCCAGGGTCTTCACGGGGATCTTGGTGTTCCACCCGTAGTTGCCGTAGCCGGTGATGTCGACGGCCATGATCCCCTGGTGCTCCATGGCGTTCAGAAAGTGATCGAAGAGCTTCTTGTTGGCGATGAACTTGTCGAGCTTCTCAAAGGAGTCCACCAGGAAGGGGAGGTTCACGACGCCGAACCGCGGCCCCAGGTTCGTGGAGGCGACCGAGCTCACCCCCATGCCTTGGATGGCGCCCATCTTCAGCTGGTTGAGCACTTCCACTTCCCCGCCCAGCATGGAGAAGGGCTTGTACTCGAAATAGATCTGGCCGTTCGTGCGCTTCCAGAGTTCGTCGCGGATGGCGAACCCGGCGAAAACCCCCTTGATGGCCGGGGTCGACACGTTGGAGACGACCAGCTTGTACTTGGCGCCGGCCGGGTCGAAGGCCGGCTTCCAGGCATCGAGCGGCGATTTTTGCTGCGCCGGAACGGGTCCAGCCGAAAAGATCACCAGAACCAGAACCGCAAGCACCCCGACCAGTACGCGTGTTCTTTTCATCGGCGTCTTCCTCCAGATGATCAAGTTAATAAACACCATTCAGTTGCCAAAGTATGTTTACCAGCTATAACACAGCTACCCTCTTTTCTGTCAAGGGAAAAACGACCGGCCGCCGCGCCGGCCGTCGCCTCATCCCCCGCCGCGGGTCCAATAGCCCTGCGGATCGAAGCGCGCCACCATTTCGAGCTCCGCCGCCGTGGGCGGGGGGGTGGTCGCGACCCGCGGGGCCGCCCGGATGTCCCACCCGATGCTCCGCCGCACATCTTCCTCCCGCACCCCGGGGTGGAGGCTGGCGAGGACCATCTCGTTGGAATCCGGATCGAAACGGAAAACCCCGAGCGTCGTGATGACGGCCGCGGGCCCCCCGCGCACGAGCCCGACCCGGCCGCGCCAGCCGGCCCCCTCCCCGTAGCCCGGCGAGGTGATGTAGTCCACGCGCGGGACGAAGCGCCGGGGTTCGTGGGCCATGATGATGACGTGGCGCCGCGCGAGGCAGGCGAGATCGCAGGCCCCGCCGCTTCCCGGAAGCCGCGTGCCCCCGCCCGGCGCGGGGCCGATATAGGAGGTGTTCAGGTTGCCGAACCGGTCCACCTGCGCGCCGCCGATGAAGCTCACATCCACCGACCCGTTCTGCAGCAGCGCCATCACGTCGGCCGTGTCGCCGAGCCAGGCGGCGCGGTGAAGGTTGGGAAGGTCGCCCATGGTCAGGATCGGCGCCGGCGCCGGGTCGTCGCGGATCACACCGAGCTCGTAGATCCCGACCGCGTTCGGGGCATGGGTTCCCTTGGCGAGGAGGTAGCCGAGCAGGGGCAGCCGCATGCCGACGAAGACCACATCGCCGTCCGCGATCTCCCGCGCCGCGGCGCAGACCATCATTTCGGCAGGGGTGTAGGCGCCCGGCTTCATCTCCGCGTGGTCCGCTTGGCCGATGAAAATACGGCGCTCGGTCTTTTGAAACCGAAGACCATTCGGGGCTCAAGTCCCATAGTCCACGGCCTCCGCCAAGGCGTGGCGGCCGAGACGCAGGGCGGCTTGGCGTTCGGGGCCCAGCCGCCGCGCATAGTCCGCCGGATTCGAAACCCCGTCGACCCAGTGCCGCCGCCACTCGGAGAAGCCCTCCGGCGTCCGGCTCGCGTGGCGGTAGTCGATGAAGGCCTGGTGATCCCGGTGGTAGTGCCCCGGAACGGGCGAGGGGTGGCCGCCCCAGGGGGCGTGGACCACGGCGCTCACGCGGAAGCCGGGGGCGATCACCCGGTTGGGGTCGCTCGTGATGACCTCGTGCGCCACGATTTCCTCGGCGCAGAGAATGATGCGCCGGCCGGCGAGGCAGGCGTCGCGCGCGACGCCGAGGGGCCCCCAGGCATGCGCATGGCCTTGCGCGTCGCTGCGCTGCACCTGAAGGATAACGACATCCGGAACGATCGCGGCCACCGCGGCCAGGGTCTCGCCGCTGAAAGGGCACGCCATGGTCTTCAGGCTCGGGTTGGTGCGGAACAGGTCGCTCCCGAGGGCCGTGCGCAGCGGCAGGAAGGGCACCCCCAGCGCGCCGGCCTTCAGCGCCATGGCCAGCGTCAGGTTGGAATGGTCCTCGACGGCGAGCGCCCCGGATTCCACCCCGCGGCGGAAATTGTACCCGGAGCCGGTGATGACGTTTCCGACCCAGGCGGCGCGCACCTTGCGGACGCAGCCGGCGCCGATCAGCTGGTCGAAGAGCATGTCCGAGATCGGCCCGATGAGGGTGAGGCCGCGGCGGCCGCGCCGCATGATTTCATGCCCCGCGGCGAAGGGGATGAGCGCCTCGAGGCACAGACCGGCGGCGACCGACGCGCCGTCGGGCACGAACCGCTCGACCGCTGCGGACATGGTCATGAGTTTGGAGGACGGCGTCATCATGCCTTTCGGGTCTCCGGTGCTGTCCCGGCAGTATCATCCGGCCGGCCGGGAAGTCAACGGCGCACCGCGGTTTGCTTTCCCGGCGCATCCGGCCTATAGCAGACGATAGGCGACCGATCCCCGGACACCTGACACCATCTTTTATCATGCTGACCTGGATCGAGGAAGAAACGCTGCGTGCGCTGGGGCGCGGGGTGCCGGCGGGGAGCCGGCTTGGGGTGCGCGCCACCGCCGACCCGCGCAGCCGGGAGCTGGCCGCGTTCTGCCGGCGGCTCGCCGAGCTCGCGCCCCACATCGCCGTCGCGCCGGAGGAGGCCGAGGAGAGCGCCGACGCGCTTCCGGCCATCGTGCTGCCGAACGGCGTCCGCTGGTGCGGGGTCCCGCACGGGACGGAGCTCGAGCCGTTCATCGAGGCCCTCGCGGGGCGCACGGGGCCGCCCCCCGAGGGGCTTGCGGCCGTGACGCTTCCGGCCGTCCTCGAGGTGTATGTCACGGCGCACTGCCCCTTCTGCCCCGAGACGGTCCGCCGGCTCATGCCGTTTGCCGGGGCGGGCGGGCGCATCCGGCTCGCGGTCATCGACGGCGGATTCTTCACCGAGGCGGCCGAGCGCGCCGGAGTCCGCGCGGCCCCGACCGTGGTGCTCGACGGAACCTTCCGCTGGACCGGGACGGTCCCCCTGGCGGAGCTCCGGCGCCTGCTCGTCGAGCGCGATGCGCTCAGCCTCGGGCCGGCCTCGCTGGAAATGATGCTTAAAGCGGGCGGCGCCCGGCGGCTCGCGCAGATGATGGCCGCGAAAGGCGCCCTCGTCCCGGCGCTGATCGAGCTTCTGTGCCATGACCGGTGGCCGGTCCGGCTGGGGGCGATGGTCGCGCTTGAGGAGCTCGCCGCCCTGGATGCCGGGCTCGCCGCGGAGGCCCTCGAGCGCCTCTGGCAGCGCTACGGCACGGCCCCCGAGACGCTCAAGGGAGACATCCTCTTCCTCATCGGCGAGGTCGGCGCGCGCGGCTTCCTCGCGCGGGTCCAATCCGCCGCCGCCGAAGCCGCATCGGCGGAGGTCCGCGAGGCGGCGGGCGAGGCCGCCCAGAAGCTCGCCGGCCCGCCGGGGTCGGAATAGAACGAGGCCCCGGCCGCAAACGGCCGGGGCCTCGTCGGGTTTTGCGGGCGGGGCGGCTACTCGGGTTTCGCGGGGGCGGCCGGCGGCTCCGCGGCCGGCGGCGTTCCGGCGTCGCCCGTCGGGCGAGCGGCGGCGGGCGCCTCGGCCTTCGGGCCCGCTTTTTTCTTTTTCTTCTTCTTCTTTTGATCCTCCTGGATGCCGATCAACTCGACCAGGCTCATCGGGGCGGCGTCCCCGGCGCGCGGCCCGATTTTCGCCAGGCGGGTGTAGCCGCCGGCGACGGCGCCGTAGCGCGCGGCCGCGTTTTCGAAGAGCTTCTGGACCACCTCCCGCTCCTGGAGAATGGCGAGCGCCTGCCGCCGGGCGTGCAGGTCCCCGCGCTTGGCGAGCGTCACGAGGTGATCGGCCCACCGCCGGAGCTCCTTGGCCTTGGTATCGGTGGTGCGGATGCGGTCGTGCTTGAACAGCGACGTCACCAGGTTGCGGAACATCGAATTCAAGTGGCCCGTCTTGCGACTCAGCTTGAGGCCGGCTTTGCGATGTCTCATGGGGCCGATTACTCTCCTTCCTCAATCTCTTCCTGCGGCGGCGTAAAGCCTTCCAGCTTCATCCCGAGCGACAGGTTCATTTCCGCCAGAACCTCCTTGATCTCGTTGAGCGACTTGCGGCCGAAATTCTTGGTCTTCAGCATCTCGGCCTCGGTCTTGCTCACCAGCTGCCAGATCGTGTGGATGTCGGCGTTCTTCAGACAGTTGGCGCTGCGGACGGAGAGTTCGAGCTCGTCCACGCTGCGCAGGAGGTTGTCGTTGAACTGGGGCTTGTCCTTCGCGTCCAGCTTGAAGCCCATCTCCGCTTCGCGGTGCTCGTCGAAGTTGATGAAGAGATTCATCTGCTCCTTGATGATCTTGGCCGCAAACCCGATCGCGTCCTCGGGCCGGATGCTGCCGTCGGTCCACAGCTCGATGGTGAGCTTGTCGTAGTCGGTGCGCTGCCCGAGGCGCGCGTTGCCGACCACGTAATTGACCCGGCGGATGGGGGTGAAGACCGCGTCGATGGGGATGGTCCCGACCGGCGCCTCCTCGTCCTTGTTCTCCTCGGCGAGCGCGTAGCCCTTGCCGCACTTGACCGTCATCTCCATTTTGAGATCGGCTTTGTCGGAAAGGGTCGCGATATGCTGCTTGGGGTTGAGCACGGTGCACCGGTTGTCGTCGCTCACGATGTCTCCGGCGGTCACCTCGCCCTCGCCGCGGGCCTCGATGCGCACGATCTTCGGCTTGGGGTCGCTCACCTTGAAGCGCACCTCCTTGAGGTTCAGGATGATCTCGGAGACGTCTTCCAGCACCCCGGGAATCACGCTGAACTCGTGCATCACGCCTTCGAACCGCACCGAGGTGATGGCCGCGCCGTGAAGGGAGGAGAGAATGACCCGCCGGAGCGAATTGCCGATCGTGATCCCGAAGCCGCGCTCCAGCGGTTCGCAGACGAATTTGCCGTAGGTCGGATTGCTGGTGACCTGAACCTTCTCTGGCGCGATCATGTTCTGCCAGTTCATATGTACCAAGGCATCAGACGGCATGGAATGATCTCCTCGCTTCCTCAGGGTTTAACCATCCGGACCCATCCGGCGGTCCGCCACGCCTCGCAGCCGCACGCACGCTCGGCCGGGCCCCTGTTACTTCGAATAGAGCTCGACGACCAGCTGTTCCTGCATGGGCATGGTCAGGTCTTCACGCACGGGCAGGCTCTTCACGACCCCTTTCAGATTCTCCTTGTCGAGGTCCAGCCACTGAGGCACGCCGCGCCGCACCACGGCATCCAGGGAGTCCTGGATGATCTGGATCTTGCGGCTGCGCTCGCGAAGCTCGATGACGTCGCCCACCTTGACCAGGAACGAGGGAATGCTCACGCCGCGCCCGTTCACCAGGAAATGCCGGTGCTGGACGAGCTGCCGGGCCTGGGACCGCGAGCCGGCGAAGCCGAGGCGGTAGACCACGTTGTCCAGCCGGCACTCCAGGGAGACCAGGAGGTTGACGCCGGTGATCCCCTTTTGTCGGTCCGCGCGCTCGAAGAAGAGATGGAACTGCTTCTCGGAGAGGCTGTAGATCCGCTTGATCTTCTGTTTTTCGCGCAGCTGGATGCCGTAATCGGACACCTTCCGCCCGCGCCGCTCGCCGTGCTCCCCCGGGGGGTAGGAGCGCCGGTCGAAGGCGCACTTGTCGGAGTAGCAGCGGTCGCCCTTCAAAAACAGTTTGACATTTTCCCGCCGGCAGATCCGGCAATCGGAACCCGTGTAGTTGGTCAAAATGTCCTCCCTTGATGAAACGGATGATCCCGGCCGATCAGACCCGCCGGCGCTTGGGGGGCCGGCAGCCGTTGTGCGGAATGGGGGTGACGTCCTTGATGGCGGTCACGTTGAACCCCGTGTTCTGCAGCGCCCGCAGCGCCGACTCGCGGCCCGGTCCGGGCCCCTTGACGAAGACCTCCACGTTCTTCATCCCCGCCTCGATCGCCTTCTTGGCGGCGTCCTCGGCGGCGATCTGGGCCGCAAACGGCGTGCTCTTGCGGGAGCCCTTGAAGCCGAGCACCCCGGCGCTCGACCAGGCGACCGTGTTGCCGCCGGCGTCGGTGATGGTCACGATGGTGTTGTTGAACGTCGATTGGATGTGGACGACGCCGTTGCCGACGCTGCGCTTCACCCGTTTTTTCGTTGCTGCGGTCTTGGTGGCCATATCGGTTAACCCTGTTCGATGCGGGTCCTGGGTGGCGCCCCCTTCCGGCGCGAAAGGCGGCTACTTCTTGCTGACGACCTTTTTCTTGACCGTGGAGCGCCGCGGTCCCTTGCGGGTGCGCGAGTTCGTATGCGTGCGCTGGCCCCGGACCGGCAGCGATTTCCGGTGCCGCAGGCCGCGGTAGCAGCCGAGGTCCATCAGGCGCTTGATGCTCATGGAGACCTCGGTGCGCAGCTCGCCCTCCACCTTGTGCTCGCTGTCGATCACCTTGCGGATGCTGTTGACCTGGGATTCCGTCAGGTCGTCCGTCTTGACGTTCGGATCAATGTCGAGCTGGGTGAGGATCTTGCGGGATGTCGCCCGGCCGATCCCGTAAATGTAGGTCAACCCGATCTCGATGCGCTTGTTTCTGGGCAAGTCGACGCCCGCAATGCGTGCCACGGTGAACGGCCCTCCTTATCCCTGACGCTGTTTGTGGCGCTTGTTCTCGCAGATGACCCGAACCACCCCTTTGCGCCGCACGATTTTGCACTTGGGGCAGATTTTCTTCGTCGATGCTCTGACCTTCATGGAACCCGTCTCCTCTTTCCGCCGGCACCCCGGCGGCGCGCTATTTGGATCGGTACACGATGCGGCCCCGCGTGAGATCATAGGGGGACAGCTCCAGGGTGACCCGGTCCCCCGGCAGAATCTTGATGAAGTGCATGCGCATCTTGCCGGAGATGTGCGCCAGCACCTGGTGCTTGTTTTCCAGCACCACTTTGAACATGGCGTTCGGCAGGGTCTCCAGCACGACCCCTTCCACCCGTATGGCTTCCTCTTTCGGCATCCCTCGCTCCCGCCCGAACGTGCCCGCGCACCCGGGGCCCGCGGTTAGCTGCGCCCCCGCACCCGGCCGGCGCCCCCCTTGAGGAACCCTTCGTAGTGCCGCGTGAGCATGTGGCTTTCGATCTGCGCGATCGTGTCGATCGCCACCCCGACGACGATCAGAAGCGCCGTGCCGCCGAAGTAGAACGGCACGTTGAACTGGCTGATCAAGATCGAGGGCAGCACGCAGACGGCCGAGATGTAGACGGCCCCCCCGAGCGTGATGCGGTTCAAGACCTTGTCGATGTACTCGGAGGTCCGCCGCCCCGGCCGGATCCCCGGGATGAAGCCCCCGGCCTTCTTCATGTTGTCGGCGACGTCCACCGGGTTGAAGGTGACCGCGGTGTAGAAGTAGCAGAAAAAGAAGATGAAGGCGACATACGGCAGCTCGTAGAAGGCATGGCCCGGCCGGATCGCATCGGCGATCTCCTTGAGCCAGGGGATGTTGACGAAGCTGGCGATGGTCGCCGGAAACATGATGATCGAAGAGGCGAAGATCGGCGGAATGACCCCGGCGCTGTTGATCTTGAGCGGCAGGTGCGTGCTCTGGCCGCCGTACATCCGCCGGCCGACGACGCGCTTGGCGTACTGCACCGGTATCCGCCGCTGCCCCTGCTCGACGAAGATGATGAACGCGACGACCGCGACCACCAGGATGAGAAGGGCGACGACCAGGAAGATCCCGATCTCACCGGTCGACAGCAGCTGGAAGGTGCGCCCGACGGCGACCGGCAGGCGGCAGACGATCCCGGTGAAGATGATCAGGGAGATCCCGTTGCCGATGCCGCGCTCGGTGATCTGCTCGCCCAGCCACATGATGAACGCCGTCCCGGCGGTGAGCGTGATCACGGTGAGCAGGCGGAAGCCCCATCCCGGGTGCAGCACCACCGCGGCGCCCCCCGGGGCGGTCATCGACTCGAGCCCGATGGCGATGCCGACGCCCTGGATGAGGCTCAGGACCACCGTGCCGTAGCGCGTGTACTGGGTGATTTTCTTGCGCCCCTGCTCCCCCTCCTTCTTCAGCTGCTCCAGGTGCGGCACGACGACGGTCAGCAGCTGCAGGATGATGGAGGCGCTGATGTAGGGCATGATCCCGAGCGCGAAAACCGACAGCCGCTCGAGGGCGCCGCCGGAGAACATGTCCACCAGCCCGAGCAGGGTCCCCTTGGCCGCCGCGAAGATGGCCGCCAGCGCTGTCCCGTCCACGCCCGGCACCGGGATCTGGACCCCGACGCGGTAGACGATGAGCAGCCCGAGGGTGAAGAGGATGCGCCGCTTGAGCTCGGGGATCTTGAAGATGTTGGCGAACCCGCTGCCGATCATTCCTCAGCCTCGACCTTCCCGCCGGCGGCCTCGATCTTCTGCCGGGCCGACCGGCTGACACGGGACAGACGGATCTCGAGCGGCCGGTCGATCTCCCCGTCGCCCAAAAGCTTCACGCCGTCCCACCGCCCCTTGATGACCCCGGCCCGGATCAGGGCGGCGCGGTCGACGGTCTGCCCGCTCGCGAAGCCGTCGAGATCCCGCAGGTTGACGACGGCGATCTTCTTGCGGAAGAGGTTGAAGAAGCCCCGCTTCGGCAGCCGCCGCTGCAGCGGCATCTGGCCGCCCTCGAACCCGGGGCTGGTCTGGCCGCCGGAGCGCGCCTTGTGGCCCTTGCTGCCCCGGCCGGCCGTCTTGCCCCAGCCCGAGGCCACCCCGCGTCCGACGCGCTTTTCCCCCTTGCGGGATTTCGGGGCGGGTTTGAGCTCATGCAGTTTCATGTCGTCTTCTCCTCGGCCCGGACCAGGTGCGACACCTTGAAGACCATCCCCCGGACGGCGGGCGTGTCGGGAAGCTCCACGCTCTTGTTCAGGCGGGTCAGCCCCATGCCGCGCAGGACCCGGCGGTGCCGCTCCGGCCGGCCGATCATGCTCTTCACCAATGTGACTTTCAACGTTGCCGCCATGTTGTCCGATTTCCTCCGCTTCGGCGCCGCCCGGGCCCGATCCCTCCGGCCGCGCCCGGCCGGCGCGGCGCTATCCGAGCTGCGCGGCCTCGACGCCGCGGCGCCCGGCGACCTGCTCGCGCGTCTGCAGCTGCCCCAGCCCCTGCAGGGTGGCCCGCACGAGGTTGTGGGGGTTGTGGGAGCCGATGCACTTGGTCAGGATGTTTTGAACGCCGGCGGCCTCCAGCACGGCGCGCACGGCCCCGCCGGCGATCAGCCCGGTCCCCTGGGAGGCCGGCCGCAGCATGACCTTTCCGGCGCCGAAGCGGCCCAAGACCTCGAAGGGGATCGTCCCCTGGGTGAGCGCGACGTTGATCATGCTCTTCTTGGCTTTCTCCACCCCCTTGCGGATGGCCTCGGGGACTTCGTGGGCCTTTCCCAGGCCGAAACCGACCGAGCCTTTGCCGTCGCCGACCACCACGATGGCGCTGAAGCCGAATCGCCGCCCGCCCTTGACCACCTTGGCCACGCGGTTGATGTGGACGACCTTGTCGATCAACTGGAGATCATCATTGTCCTGCTTGTACAAGGGCCTGCCTCCTTCGCCTTGCCCGCTCGCCGGTTCCGCCCGCCTGCCGGGCGTCTCGGTCCGCCGTCAGAATTCCAGCCCGGCCTCGCGGGCCCCTTCGGAAACCGCTTTGACCCGACCGTGGTACAGAAACCCGTTGCGGTCGAAGACCACCTTGACGATGCCCTGCGCCTTGGCGCGCTCGGCCACCAGCCGCCCGACCCGGCGGGCGCGCTCCGACTTCTTCTCGCTCTTCTCGCCGCCGCCGGCGGCGAGGTCCTGATCGAGGCTGCTGGCGGCGACGAGCGTCCGCCCGGCGGTGTCGTCGATGATCTGGGCGTACATGTGGCGGGCGCTGCGGAAAACGGAGAGCCGCGGCCGTTCGCCGGTTCCCTTGACTTTCTTGCGGATGCGGTTCTTGCGGCGCAGCCGCGCGTTGGCCTTGTCATTCACGCTCATGTTGGAGGACCCCCGTCGACCTCGGTCGAACGCTCAAACGCCTTATTTCGTGCCGGTCTTGCCGGCCTTCTTCTGGATCCGCTCCTCGGCGTAGCGGATGCCCTTGCCCTTGTAGGGCTCGGGCGGGCGCAGCATGCGGATGGCGGCCGCCACGCGCCCGAGCTCTTCTTTGTCGATGCCGGAGAGCTTGATGATCGTATTCTTCTCGACGGCCGCGCGGATGCCGTCCGGCAGCACGAACTCCTTCGGGGTGGAGTACCCCAGCTGGAAGACGAGGGTCTGGCCCTTGACCTCGGCGCGGTAGCCGATGCCGTGGATCTCCAGCACCCGCTCGAACCCCGCCGAGACCCCCGTCACCATGTTGGCGACGAGGCTGCGCGTGAGCCCCTGGAGGGCGCCGGCGTTCCGCGCCGCAGAGGCCCGGCGGATCAGCACCGCGCCGCCCTCGATGGCGACCTCCACCGCCGGGTGGATCTCCCGGCTCAGCTTGCCCCGTTGGCCTTCGACCGTGAGCTCCCGGTCCCGCATCGTGAGTTTGGTCTTCTCCGGGATCGGGATCGGTTTTTTTCCGACTCGCGACATATCCTGCTCCCTCGCGGGGGGCGCGCCTCCGTCAACAGACGGTGCACAGCACCTCACCGCCGATATTTTCTTTGCGCGCCTGCTTGTCCGTCATCAGGCCCCGGGAGGTGGACAGGATCGCCACCCCCATGCCGTTCAAGACCGGCTTGAGGTCCTTGCTGCGGACGTAGGACCGGCGCCCCGGTTTGCTGACCCGTTTCAGACGGATCACCGCGCTCGTCTGGCCGGGGCCGTATTTGAGGTAGACGCGCAGGATGCCCTGCTTGCCGTCCTTGAGGAACTTGTAGTTCTTGATGAACCCCTCGTCCTTCAGGATGCGGGCCATTTCGGCCTTCAGCTTCGACCCGGGCACATCCACGCTCGCGAACTTGGCCTTGGCGCCGTTGCGAATCCGGGTCAACATGTCGGCGACTGGATCACTGATTGCCATCGTGCTCTCCTGTGATAGCGGCGCCGCCGCCCGCTTCGGGCGCGGCGCCCCCCGCGGTTACCAGCTGGACTTGATCACGCCGGGAAGCTTCCCCTGCGACGCCATGTTGCGGAAGCAGATGCGGCAGATCCCGAAGGTCCGCAGGAACGCCCGCGGCCGGCCGCAGATGGGGCAGCGGTTGTACGCGCGGACCCGGAACTTGGGCGGCCGGCTGGCCTTTAGCATAAGCGACTTTTTTGCCAACTCACTCCTCCTTGGCGATCCCGGCGGGCCGCCGGGGACAACCCCGGCCGCGGCGGCCTCCGGCCGTTTCGGCCGGTTCAGTTGCGGAAGGGCATTCCCAGCAGGCGCAAGAGCTCCCGGCCTTCCTCGTCGTTGCGCGCCGTGGTGACGATGCTGACGTTCAACCCCTTGATCTTGTCGATCTTGTCGTAGTCGATCTCCGGAAAGATGATGTGCTCCCGGATGCCGAGCGAGTAATTCCCGCGGCCGTCGAAGGCCTTGGGGGACACCCCGCGGAAGTCGCGCACGCGCGGCAGCGCCACGTTGATGAGCTTCTGCAGGAAGTCGTACATGCGCTGGTGGCGCAGCGTCACCATGCACCCGATGGGCATCCCCTCGCGCAGCTTGAAGGCCGCGATCGACTTCTTGCCCCGGGTGATCACCGGCTGCTGCCCGGCGATGGCCTTGAGCTCCTCGGCGGCCGTCTCCAGGATCTTGACGTTCTGGATGGCCTCGCCGAGCCCCATGTTGAGCACGATCTTGCTCAGCCGCGGGACCTGCATGATGTTCTTGTACCCGAAGGTCTCCATCAGCTTGGGGACCGCCTGCTTCTCGTAGATCGTTTTCAGATGTGACATGATGGCTATCCTCCGCCGGCCCGGATCACGCGTCCAGGTTCTCGCCGCACTTCGCGCAGACCCGGATCTTCTTGCCGTCGTCCAGGCGGGTGTGCCGCACCCGGGTCGCCGCCATGCACTTGCCGCACATCAACATGACGTTCGACCAGGGGATCGGCGCCTCGATCTCCAGGATTCCGCCCTGCCGGTTCTTGGCGTTCGGCCGGGTGTGGCGCTTGACGATGTTGACTTTCTCGACCAGCAGGCGGTCCTTCTTGCGCAGGACCTTGAGCACCTTGCCGATCTTGCCGCGGTCCTTGCCGGTCAGGACCTTGACCTTGTCGTCTTTCTTGGCGATGCATTTTTCGTATTTCATGGGGCGACTCTCCCGCCGCACCGCCGTGCGGCGACGCTCGATCCTACAGCACTTCGGGGGCGAGCGAGATGATTTTCATGAAGCGCTTGGCGCGCAGCTCGCGCGCGACCGGCCCGAAAATGCGGGTTCCGATCGGCTCCCGGGCCTGGTTGATCAACACCGCCGAATTCTCGTCGAAGCGGATGTAGGAGCCGTCCGGGCGCCGCACCTCCTTCTTGGTGCGCACGACGACGGCCTTGAGCACATCCCCTTTCTTGACCTTGGCGTTCGGGATGGCCTCCTTCACCGAGACGACGATGATGTCGCCCAGGGTCGCATACCGGCGCCGGGAGCCCCCCAGCACCTTGATGCAGTAGAGCACCTTCGCCCCGGAGTTGTCGGCGGCCTTCAGCCGCGTTTCCACCTGGATCATGGTTCGGTCTTCCTTCCCCTGTTACGCCGCCTTTTCGACGATGCGGCTCACGCGCCAGCGCTTGGTCCGGCTGAGGGGCCGGGAGGCGGTGATCTCCACCCGGTCCCCGATCCCGCAGCTGTTGGTCTCGTCGTGGGCGGCGTACTTGCCCTGGCGCCGGATGTACTTGTGGTAGAGCCGGTGCTTGACCAGGCGCTCGACCGCCACGATGACCGTCTTGTCCATCTTGTTGCTGACGACGACGCCGACCACCTGCCGTTTCATTCCCCGTGGTTTCATGGTCCCCACTTATGCGTTCGCGGGTTGCGAGGTTGCGGATTTTTCGCCGAGAACCGTCAGCAGCCGGGCGATGTCGCGCTTCGTCTTCCGGATGCGGCTCGAATTCTCGAGCTGGCCGACGGCATGCTGGAAACGCAGGTTGAAGAGCTCCTGCCGCAGATCGGCTTCCTTGCGCCGGATCTCATCGGCGGTCATGTCGCGGATCTCGCTCGTCTTCATGACATCTCGCTCCTCTCGACGAACTTGGTCTGGATCGACAGCTTGTGGGCCGCGAGGCGGAACGCCTCCTGGGCCATCTCCCGCGAGACGCCCTGCATCTCGTAGAGGATGCGCCCGGGGCGCACGACCGCGACCCAGCCCTCGGGCGCGCCCTTGCCCTTGCCCATGCGCGTCTCGGCGGGCTTCTTGGTGATCGGCTTGTCCGGGAAAATGCGGATCCAGATCCGTCCGCCGCGCTTGACGTAGCGCGTCATGGCGATACGGGCGGCCTCGATCTCGCGGGCATTCACCCAGCCGGCGCCGGTCGCCTGCAGGCCGAACTCGCCGAAGTTCAGATGGCTGCCGCGCCGCGCGACGCCGCGCATGCGGCCCTTCATCTGCTTGCGGAACTTGACTTTCTTGGGACTGAGCATCGCCAAACTCTCCTTGCCGCCTCACCCGGGCGCATCGAAGGATGTCTCGACGCCGCCGCCGGCTAGGCCGCCGACTCGAGGGAGGCCGGCGACTCCTTGCGCAGGACCTCCCCCTTGAAAATGGTCACTTTGACGCCCACGACCCCGTAGGTCGTCCGCGCCTCGGCCTGGCCGAAATCGATGTCGGCCCGCAGGGTGTGCAGCGGCACGCGGCCCTCGCGGTACCATTCCGTGCGCGCCATCTCGGCCCCTCCCAGCCGCCCGGAGCAGATGATCTTGATCCCGAGGGCGCCGAACCGCAGGGCCGAAGTGACCGAGCGCTTCATGGCGCGCCGGAAGGCGACCCGCCGCTCGAGCTGGGTGGCCACGTTCTCGGCGACCAGCTGGGCCTCGATCTCCGGCTTGCGGATCTCCTGGATGTCGATCAGGACCTCGTGCGCGGTCAGCTTCTCGATCTCCTTCTTGAGCTGGGCGATCTCCGATCCCTTCTTGCCGATGACGATCCCCGGCCGCGCGGTGAAAATCCGCAGGCGGATGCGCCGCGCCGACCGCTCGATCTCGATCCGCGACACCCCGGCGCTGTAGAGCTTCTTCTTCAGGAACCGCCGGAGCTTGTGGTCCTCGAGGATGTAGGCGGCGTAGTTCTTGCCGCCGTACCACCGCGACTCCCAGGTCTTGACGATGCCGAGTCTCAATCCGATCGGGTTGACTTTCTGGCCCAAGCTTGGAACCTCCTTAAGTTTGGTCTAGACCGCGGACTTTTCCGAGAGCACCACGGTGATGTGGCAGGTCGGCTTCAGGATGCGCGTGCCCCGCCCGCGGGCCTTGGTCCCCCAACGCTTGAGAACCGGCCCGTCGTCGGCGATGATGTTGCCGACGATCAATCGGTCGACGTCCACCCCCGGCTTCTGATCGGCGTTGGCGACCGCCGAGCGGATGGTCTTTTCAAGCTTCTTGGCCGCCTTCTGCGGCATGAACTTGAGGATGTTCAAGGCGGCCTCGACGGGCCGGCCCTTCACCGCGGCGGAAACCTTCAACACCTTGAGCGACGATACGCGCACGTAGCGTGAAACGGCTCTGGACTCCATGGGACCTGCTTCCTCTTCTCATCGGCCGCCGACCCGCCCCATCCCCGGCGCGGGGCGGGGCGTTTCAGCCGGCCTTGGTCTTCTTGTCGCCGGAATGCCCGTGAAAGGTCCTGGTCGGCGAGAACTCGCCGAGCTTGTGCCCCACCATGTTCTCCGAAACGAAGACCGGAATGAACTTGCGCCCGTTGTGCACCGCGAGCGTCAGCCCCACCATCTCCGGGACGATGGTCGACCGCCGCGACCAGGTCTTGATCACCCGGTTGCTCCGGCTTTCCTGGGCCTGCTGGACCTTGTTCATCAGGTGCGTGTCGATGTAAGGGCCTTTCTTCAACGACCGAGCCATGATCTCTCCCCCATCCCCCTCATGAGCGGCCGGCGGCGGGCGCAAGCCTCCGCCGCCGGCGAAATCGAGCCTACCGCCGGCGCTTGACGATCAGCCGGTCGCTCGGCTTCTTTTTGCGGGTCTTGTATCCCTTGGTCGGATAGCCCCAGGGGCTGCAGGGATGCCGGCCGCCGGAGGACTTCCCCTCGCCGCCGCCCATGGGGTGGTCGATGGGGTTCATGGCCACCCCGCGGGTGTGCGGCCGCTTCCCGAGCCAGCGCCGGCGTCCGGCCTTGCCGCGGGAGACGTTTTCGTGCTGCACGTTGCCGATCTGACCGATGGTCGCGCGGCAGTCGAGCAGCACCTTGCGCACCTCGCCCGACGGCACCTTGATCAGCGCGTACTTGTCTTCCTTGGCCATGAGCTGGGCGAACGTCCCGGCGCTGCGCACGAGCTGGCCGCCCTTGCCGAGGCGCATCTCGATGTTGTGGATCTGGGTGCCGAGCGGGATGTTCCGAAGCGGCAGGCTGTTGCCGGGCTTGATGTCCGCGTTCGGCCCCGATTCGACGACGTCGTTCACGCGCAGCTCCGCCGGGGCGAGGATGTAGCGCTTGTCCCCGTCCGCGTAATGCAGCAGCGCGATGCGCGCCGAGCGGTTCGGGTCGTACTCGATCGCGGCGACCCGCGCGGGGACGCCGACCTTGTCGCGCTTGAAATCGATGACGCGGTAGTGCCGCTTGTGCCCGCCGCCGCGCTGCCAGGCCGTCACGCGGCCGTGGACGTTGCGCCCCCCGCTCTTGCGCAGGGGCCGGAGCAGGCTTTTCTCCGGCGCGTCCTTCGTGATCTCCTCGAAGGCCGGGTAGGTCTGGAAGCGCCGCCCCGGGGACGTCGGTTTGACTTTCTTGATGCCCATGATGATCTACTCCTTGGGAGGCGCGCGTCACGCCCCTTCGAAGAATTCGATCCGCTCGCCCGGAAAGAGCTTGACGATCGCCTTTTTCCAGTCCCGCCGCTTGCCGCGGATGCGCCCCCGCTGGGTCGTCTTGCCGGCCATCTGCATGGTCCGCACGGCGGCCACCCGGACGTTGAAGGCCTGCTCCACCGCGCGCTTGATTTCGATGCGGTTCGCCCGCCGGTCGACCTCGAAGGACACCTGATGGAAAAGCTCCTTCTGCAGGTTGGTCTTCTCGGTGACGAGCGGCCGAAGGATGATGTCGGTCGGTTTCATGCGGCGAACCTCCCCTCGATGGCTTTGATCGCCGGCTCGAGCAGGACCAGGGTGTCGTACTTGAGAATGTCGTAGACGTTGAGCCCCTCGCAGCGCAGCACCTTCACGCGCGGAAGGTTCCGCGACGACAGCTCGAGGCGCTCCTCGGCGGCCGCGGTCACGATCAGGGCGCTTTGCAGCGCGAGCGCCTTCAGCGCTTCGGCCACCCGCTTGGTTTTCACCTGCTCGAGATCGAAGCGGTCCAGGACGATGAGCGCCCGATCCTTGAGCTTGCTGGTGAGCGCCATCTTGAGGGCGAGCTGGCGCACCTTCTTCGGCAGCTTCTGGGTGTAGCGGCGCCCGTCGGGGCCGAAGATCACCCCGCCGCCCCGGAGCAGCGGCGACTTGATGTCCCCGCGCCGCGCGCGTCCGGTGCCCTTCTGGCGGTACAGCTTGCGCGTGCTGCCGGCGACATCCCCGCGGTGTTTCACCCGGGGGTTCGCCGAACGCCGGTTGGCGAGCTGCATGGTCACCACCGCGTGCAGCACGTGCGGCTTGACCGGCACGTTGAACACCCCCTCGGGCAGCTCCACCTGCGCCACCGGTTTGCCTTCGATGTTGCGGACCTCTACCAATGCCATGGTTCCACCGTCTGGCCCCGTGGGGCTATTTTTTCTTGACGATCTTGGGTTTGCGCACGGCCACGAGTCCGGACTTGGGGCCCGGGACCGCTCCCTTGACGATCAGCAGGTTGTCTTCCGGGCGGATGTCCACGATCTCGAGGTTCTGCATCGTCTGGCGCTCCGCCCCGTAATGGCCGGGCAGGCCCTTGCCCTTGATCACCCGCGAGGGCCAGGCGCTCGAGCCGATCGACCCCGGGATGCGGTGGCACTTGCTGCCGTGCGTCGTGCGGCCGCCGCTGAAGCCTTCCTTCTTGATGACCCCGGAAAAGCCCCGTCCCTTGCTCACCCCGCTCACGTCGATGCGCTCGCCGACGCGGAAGATCTCGATGGTGATCTTCTGGCCGAGGGTGTAGTCCCCGGGGTTGTCCACGGCGAACTCCTGCACGTGGCGGAAGCACGCCCCGCCGCTCTTCTGGAAATGCCCCGCGCGCGGCTTGTTCGCCCGGGCGGGGGCGATTTCGCCGAAGCCGAGCTGCAGCGCGTTGTAGCCGTCGGTCGCCTCGGTCTTGATCTGCGTCACGACGCAGGGGCCGGCCTCGATGACGGTCACCGGAAGGTAGTGGCCCTCCGGCGAGAAGAGCCCCGCCATCCCCAGTTTTTTCCCCATGAGTCCCTTGCACATGCCTGCACGCACCCCTTTTTTCCCGAACGTCCCGCCGCGCCGCCCGCCGCCGGCGGCGGCGGCGCGGCCGGCCTGGCCGCGATGCGGTTACAGTTTGATCTCGACGTCCACGCCGGGCGACAGGTCCAGCTTCATCAGCGCGTCCACCGTCTGCTGCGTCGGGTCGAGAATGTCGAGCAGCCGCTTGTGGGTGCGCATCTCGAACTGCTCGCGCGATTTCTTGTCGACGTGCGGCGAGCGCAGCACCGTGAACTTGTTGATCCGCGTGGGCAGCGGAATGGGCCCGACCACCTTCGCCCCGGTCTTGGCGGCCGTATCGACGATGTCGGACGCCGATTGGTCGAGCAGCTTGTGGTCGTAAGCCTTCAGCCGGATACGTATCTTGGTATTCGTGATCATGGCGTTACCCATTCCTTCGCATCAGGCGACGATGTCGGCGACGACGCCGGCGCCCACCGTGCGGCCGCCTTCA
>CAZNKG010000017.1:0-85330 GCA_964573635.1 uncultured Desulfatibacillum sp.
CCGGGCCCCAGAGACCCCGCAAAGCCGATGTAGGCGACGGCCGTCGCGGACTGGAGAAATCCCTGGTAGCCGAAAATGCGCGCGAAGAAGGATGCCACCGGAGTGCCCTGCCGGCGCGCGATGACCCGCACGGCATTGACGAAGGTGGGGTCGGCGTCGAGCTCCTCCCAGCTGACCCCCCACAGAACCGGGGGAGCGAGCGTATCGACCGGCTGGAAGGACTTGTCGGCGAAGCGCCAATGCCCCCGCTGCACGTCCCCGGTGTTGCCCGAAGTCCACAGCACCTCGACCGCCACGTTGTCGCTCGCGTTGGCGACCGCGGCGTCGCGCGCGATCTGGTTCGCGCCGGCGTTCACCGAGGTCCCCTCATCGTTGTACAGGAAGCGGGCGCCCGCCAGCGCCCCGGCATCGGCCGCGTTCTGCAGCTCGTTGCGCGTGACGACGAGATGCCCGATGTCCAGCGCAAGGGCCACGATCGCCACGAGCATAAAAAGGCAAATCGCTATGAAGACCAGCGAGACGCCCTTCTGATCGCCCATCGCCTTGATTGAGGTCATCATGGTTCCACCGTCCGCCTGGGGTCTACTCGCACCGCATCGTCGTGACCGCCTGGAGATTCAGGGGGCCGGTCAGCCCGGAAACGAAGCTCGGCAGCACCAGGAATTGATAGGGAAACTTGACCGTCACGGTGAGAGGGTCGCCGGCATTGACGCACGGCGTCGGCAGCGGGTCCAATGTCGGGATTTTGGACCCGCCGAAGGTGATCAGATTGCTGCCGCAGTATTCCTTCACCTTGGCGTCGATCGCCCCCACGGTCGTTCGCGTCGGAAAGCTGTACAAAATGCCCAGGCGGGCCCCCTCGCGGCTCGCGTTGGTGAGCATCGCCTTGTTGTAGAAGAGAAAGCCGAACTCGATGATGCCGAAGACGAGCGCGAAAAGAAGCGGCAGGACGATGGCGAACTCGACCAGCGCGGCCCCCCGGCGGTTTAAGATCATCTTCGCGGGTCTCATGGCGGCCCCTCCAGCGGGATTGATCCGCTACTCGAGCTTCAGGATGTTCACCGTCTGCTCTGTTTTCTCGCCCTTGAAGGAGGTTTTGTAGGACTCGACGCTGTGGTCGGCCGCGGTCCCGTCGAGCCCCTCGACCGGCTCCAGGGTCTTCCCGGCGTCGGGGTTGAGCGTCTGGTTGAACTTGGCCGACTCGAAGGAGCGGCCCCAGTTCTCCGCGGTATAAGTCTGTCCCTGCCAGGTGCTGCAGCCGGCGAGGAGGGCGAGCACGGCGATCGTCGCGATGAGACAAGCGGCCTTTTTCATGCGGTCTCCTTGTGAGGCGGCCCCGGCCGTCGTCCGGGGCTCTGGGTTCAGTTCTTCGGCATCGAGTGCCCGAAGGCGCCGTCCATCTGGCCCGCCTTGGCCTTGCTCCGGTCCCGGCCCTCGAGCTGCCCCATGAGGTAAAACTCCACGTCGTCCGGCTCCACGTAGAAATCGGTGGGCAGCGTCTGCTTCGCCGTGTCGAGCGGCTTGACCAGGCGCGGGGTGACGATGATGATCAGCTCGGTCTCCTCCCGCTGGTAGGCCTTGCTCTGGAAGAGCACGCCGATGATGGGAAGCTCTCCCAGGATGGGGAACTTGGAGACGATCGAGCGCACGTTGTCGCGCATCAGGCCCGCGATGGCGAAGCTCTGCCCGTCGCCCAGCTCGACCACGGTGGAGGCCCGCCGCGTCCGGATGCCGGGGATCACGAAGCCTTCGAACTGCAGCGCGGTCGAGAAGTCGAGCTCGGAGACCTCGGGGCTCACCTTGATGTTGATCTTGTCGTGGCTCAGAACGACCGGGGTGAAGGAGAGCGCCACGCCGAAGGCCTTGTACTCGATCGCGGCCGTGCCCAGCCCCTGGGGGACCGGAACCGGGAACTCGCCGCCGGCGAGGAAGTTCGCCGGCTGGCCGCTCAGCGTGACGAGGGTCGGTTCGGCGAGGACCTTGATCAGGCCGTCCTCCTTGAGCGCGTCGACGAAGCCCGTCCAGGTGGCGCCGAGCGCGTCGAAGCGGAACAGGGCGTTCACCGACGGCGCGTAGGCGAAGCCGAGCGGCGTCGAGGCGAGGACGGCGTCGGCTCCCTTGACCACCCGGCTCAGCCCGCCCAGCATGCTCACCCCGAAGGCGTCGTTGTCCACCCCGGCGAAGTTGATCCCGAGCCGCCGGGTGAGGGCCTTCGACATCTCCGCGACCCGGACCTCGAGCATCACCTGGTGGACGCCGCCGACATCGACCAGGTTCGTGATCTTGCCCTCCGGCGCATACGACTTGGCCAACGCGAGCGCCTGGCTCAGCCTCGCGGCGCTCGACACCTTGCCCGAGAGCGTGATGGAGTCGTTGGCGGCGGCGATGCGCAAATCCGTTTCGCCGGCGAGCACCTCCTGCATCTGCTGCTTGAGGCGGCCCACGTCGTAGGAGACGAACAGGTCGTAGACCGCGGCGACGCGGTTGTCCTGCCAGAGGGTGAGATTCGTGCTGCCGGCCGCCTTGCCGGTCAGGTAGATCTCCGTCGGCGAAAGCAGGTTGAAGTCGGCGACCTCGGGGTTGGCGATCGAGATGCGCTTCACGGGGAGATCGCTCCGCAGCACGACGGACTTGCCCGAGGTGAGGTCGATCCGCTTCAATTCCACCGCGGGCTGCGAGAGCGGCTCTTTCGCGTCGACGGCCATGGCGGGCGCAAGGAGCAGAAGCGCACCGAGAAGCAGCGAGGCCTGCGTGATGATTCGTCCGAACCGGGGCATGGGGCTTGTCCCTCCACCTGAATCGAATTTCCGGTTAGAAGCTCTTCTGGCTCGTCTCGTTGCCCTTGATGATCTCGACCTTGACGGCCGAGCGCGGGGCCCATTTGACCACCTTGGGCTCGGGCGCCGGGGCCGCCGGCTTGGGCGCCTCCGGCTGGGCGCCGGCGTAGGCGGCGAGCATCTTCTGGACGTTGATCCCGGGGGTCAGCACGATCTCGGAGTCCGTCACGGGCCGCAATGCAAGCTGGAGCTTTCCCTCGGTCGCCCCCAGGGTGAGCCTCTCGGACTCCTCGGGGGTCACCTCCAGGGTGTAGACATCGACCGGCGAGGGCTCCCCCTTTTCGTTCTTCTGGATCTGGGTGCCGGTGGCGAGGACCAGGACGTTCTCAAGGATGATCTTGGTCCGCTCCTCCTTCTTCTGGGGGTCCTCGATCGTCACCAGCACGTCGACCCGGTTGCCCGGGTTGATCAGCCCCGAGATGCCGATCACCTTGTCCCCCTTGACCGCCACCGCGCGCTTGCCCGCCGGCAGCACCGCCGAGACCCCGCCGGTCGTGACGCTCACCGGGGCGAGGTGGTGCTCGGTGATCGGATCGTTCGCCCGGAGCGGCGTGATGATCACCCGGTCGTTCAGGTCCTGCAGGTTCGCGAAGTACCCGGTGGGAAGGCTCTCCTTGAGATAGGGCGCCGTCTTGATCATCTCGGGCTTGAGCTTCGTCCCCCACGGAAGGTTCGCGGTCGCGACCGCGATGGGCACCGCGTCCGCCTGCATGACCTTGACCACCTCCTTCGGGGCCCGCTGCCGCTCGATCCATTGGTAAAGGAACCAGCTGCCCGCGATGGCGATGATCAGCGACACGGCGATGGGAATGACGGCCTTCAGGTTTCCCATGTCGATTTCCTCCTGGCGGTCCGCGGCGGGAGGCAGACCCGCCGCCTGAAACAGCCGGCCCGGCGGCCGGCGGGCTTATCCGTAGAAACCGGAGAGCAGATAAGCGCCGGTGCCGATCGCGATGGCCAGCCCGTAGCAGAGGCGCGGCCGCTTCCCGTCCGGCGCCGAGCCCCCCGGAGTTATTTCCCGAGTCAAGGCGAACATCATGAACTTTTGGTAAAGGCTTCGAAAAAAACCTTCGCCGTCTTGGCGGCGGAAAACCAGCACGCCGACGGCGTAAACCCCGCCGGCCAGGGCGGTGTAGAGGAAGGAGTAGAAAGCCCCCGCGGCGCCGGTGAAGGCGCCGACGGCGGCCAACAGCTTGACGTCGCCCGCCCCCATCCCGCCGAGGAGGTACGGGACGATCAGAAGCCCCAGTCCGGCGAAGAGACCGCCCAGGCCGAAGAGCGCCCCGTCGACCCCCCGGTCCGCGAGATGCAGCAGCAGGCCGATCAGCATGGCCGGGTAGGTCAGGCGGTTCGGTATCTTCCGCCGCCGCAGGTCGCTAAGCGCGGCGAGAAGCAGAATCGAGCTCAGCATGATGGGGACGGCGACCGCCATATTGTCTTCACTTCGATCGGAGTTGAGCATCGACGCGGCCCTCTATGGCCATGCCGATTTCTTTTTTTAGAATCACCCTGGGGTAGAGAACCGGAGACTCGATGCTCAAGAGCACCAGCCCCCGGTTCTCGGCCCGTCAGAGACCCTCGGACGCTGCATTCGAGTCCTCGGTCGCAGCGCGCAGCACCGGCGGCACCCCCGAATCAGGAGCCAGCGGCAGTAGCCAGATTGCTGGCCGAATTGGTGAACACCTTGTTGGCATTGTTCCCCACCGCCGTGACCGCCACGATGCAGACGATCGCGATCAGCGCGAGCATCAGGGCGTACTCCACCATCGTGGCCCCGTCCTCTTCCTTCAGGAATTGCTTGATCTTGGTCAGCATGACTCTCTCCTTTCTTACATTATGGGTGATTTGAGCTTCCCGGCGACCGACGACCGCTCGCTTCTCGTTCCCCTGATTGTTCCCGACCGCCCTGCCATTCCCTGACAGGCTGCTTCCGCCCTCCTTATGGGAAAGTCGTTGATCGAGGCCATCGACTGCCGGGCTATTGGGCTTTTTTTCCCAACTATGCCTGGCATAAAGCAAACGACATGCCAGAAACCTCAACCGGGCTGCGGCGAAGCGGCCGACCGGGAATCAGGCGCGCTCAAGTCTTGTGGCGGCGTTCGCCCCAACGAATCCATCCAATCTTTTCTTAATTGATTCCTAATAAGTTAGGTAGGGTCAAACACCCGCGCCCAAGCTCGGAGAAGGCGCGGTCGGTCGCCGTGCCCAGCCTCTGGTCGTCCCGCCCGCTCTGCCCTCCCGTTCGCGCGAACGCGGCGGAGAGGATTCCTGGTGCGGCATTCATGACTTTCCGGGATTAATGTGGCACCTTTATTTCACAATCAGTCGCGCTTTTCCTACCCCCCCCTGGCCAACCGCTCGGACGGGGAATCGGGACGAACATGGCCGATCTCCCCGGCCGGGCTCTGCCGGGGCGGTATGCGGCCGCCGGCAGGCGCGGGGGGCCTCGGGATCGAGAGCAGCCAGCGAGACGCCGAATGCTCCGGGCATAAAATTTGCTGAGAAGTTTGGGATGCGAAGATAGGGACTTCCAATCCGCCATGGGCATGCGTACCGCCACATCATGGTCGAAAGCGCTCGCCGAGCGATCGCTCCCCGCGGGCGGCTTCGCCGCGTTTCCGGGCAAGGCCTTCGACCTGGAATCCACCGCCTGGGCCGTCCTCGCGCTGCACGCCGGCGACCACGGGCACGGGCTGATCGCACCCGCCTGCCGCCGGCTCGGTGAGGCCCAGGGGCCGGAGGGGTTCCTGGCGGCGGCCGGCGTCGCCGGGGCCTGCTGGCCGACGGCGCTCGGCGTCCTGGCCTGGAAAAAGACCGGCGGCTTCGAGGCCGAGACGGACAAGGCCGTCGCCTTCCTCTTGGCCGCGCGCGGAAACCATCCCGCGGCGGCGGCCGATTCCCCGACCGGCCACGACCTGTCGCTGCAAGGCTGGCCCTGGAACATGGGGACCCACTCCTGGGTCGAGCCCACCGCCCTGGCGATCCTCGCCCTGCGCGCCGCCGGCCGGGAAGCGGACGAACGGGTTAGCGAGGGGGTCCGCATGCTGCTCGACCGCCAGCTGCCGCGGGGGGGCTGGAACTACGGGAACACGACCGTTTTCGACCGGGAGCTTCACCCCATGCCGGCCAACACCGGCCAGGCGCTCTGCGCCCTGGCCGGGATCGCCCGCGAGACCGAGGTGCGGCGGAGCATCGCGTACTCCGAGACAGCGCTCGGCGGCGCGGCGACGCCGTTCTCGTTCTGCTGGGGCCTCTTCGGGCTCCGCGCCTGGGACGTCCCGGTCGAGGGAATCCCGGAGCGCATCGAGGCGATCATCGCCCGGCAGGGCCGCTACGGGCCTTACGCGACCCCGCTCCTGGCGATGCTCGCCCTGGCCCGCGAGGCGAACGGCGGTTTGCTTGACTACCTGCTCGCGGATCCGAGACCCGCCGCCTCGTTCTCGGAGGGGTGAGGGACGCATGCCGATTCGCATTTCACGGCGGGGGTTCATCCGCACGCTGGCCCTCGGGGGGGCGGCGGCGGCCGGTGTGCTCGGCGCCCGGCGATTATGGCGCCGGGAGCACGCCACCGCCGTCTTCATCGCCGCGGTTGCGGGCTACGACCGCGAACTGCGCGGCGTGATCGCCCGGGGAATGCGCGAGCTCGGCATCGCCGCCGGAGATGTCCGGGGCAAGCGGATCCTTCTCAAGCCCAACCTCGTCGAGCCCCGCCGCGACGCCTCCCACATCAACACCCACCCGCTGGTGGTCCACGCGGCGGCGGAGGCCTTCCTCGGGCTCGGGGCCGCCTCGGTCGTCGTGGCCGAAGGCAGCGGCCACCAGCGGGACAGCCAGCTCGTGCTCGAGGAGTCGGGGCTGGCGGACGTGCTGGAGCAGAACCGCCTGCGCTTCATCGATTTGAACATCGACGCCGTGGTCGAGGAGCGAAACCGGGGGGACGCCTCCGGGCTGAAACATTTCTACTTCCCGGAGGAAGTAAAACGGGCCGATTGGGTCGTCTCCGTGGCCAAAATGAAGACCCACCACTGGGCCGGGGCCACGCTCGCCATGAAGAACCTCTTCGGCGTGATGCCGGGCAGCGTCTATGGTTGGCCCAAGAACGTCCTGCACGCCGCGGGGATCGAGCGGTGCATCTACGACATCACCGCGACCCTCAAGCCCCGCTTCGCGATCGTCGACGGGATCGTCGGCATGGAGGGGGACGGGCCGATCATGGGGGAGCCGGTGGCAAGCCGCGTCGTTGTCATGGGAGAAAACCTCCCGGCGGTCGATGCGACCTGCGCCCGGCTCATGGGGATCGACCCCGAAAAGCTCCCCTACCTCGCCTACGCCTCCGGCAGGATCGGCAGCATCCGCACCGCGAGCATCGCGCAGCGGGGCGAGCCCGTTTCGGCCCTGCGCCGGGAGTTCAGGCTCCTCGACCGCATCCCCGCGCACCGGCGCCTGAGGGCCGCATGAGGCCGGCGGACCCGGACGCGGCGCCCGGAATCCGGCCGGCGGCTGTCCCCGCGGCGCCCGGGCGGGTCCGCCCGGGGTCGATGCGGCGCTACCCGCTGCTGGTCTTCGGGGTGGTCATTTTCTTTCTGGGCCTCATCGAAATGCCGATCGACGACGGCCTGCGGCACGTCGGCCTGGCCTCCGCAGACGGGCGGCAGTGGTCGGCGGTCTACCCCCACTCGCGCTTCCAGGACTACGCGCGGGTCGCGCCATGGTTCGGCTACGACCTCGCCCTGCGGTCGCTATACGCCCTGATCGCTTGCGTCGCCCCCTCCCCGCTTGTTTCCAAGTTCCTGCTGCTGAAAGGTCTCATGCTGCTCCTGGGGCTCGCGACCTGCATCGCCCTGATCCGAAAAAGCGGCATCG
The DNA here is from genome assembly GCA_964573635.1 of uncultured Desulfatibacillum sp. Classification (GTDB taxonomy): domain Bacteria; phylum Desulfobacterota; class Desulfobacteria; order Desulfobacterales; family SpSt-501; genus SpSt-501. The sequence goes on from CAZNKG010000017.1 coordinate 7,701, forward strand.
ACCGCGAGGTGCACGGTCCGGGCTCGCTCGCGCTCTTCGTCGCCCTCGCGCTCCTGTTTCTCTCCCAGCCGGTCTACCGCTCCATGATGGCCCGGCCGTTCATTTTAGGCACGCTCTACCTGCTCTACACCATCGGAAGCCGCGGAGCGGCGCGGGGGGCCGCGGCCTCAGCCCTGCTCACCTTCTTCTACCCCTACCTCTCCTGGTTCTACATCCTGCCGGCCGGCGCCTGCCATCTCCTGCGAGGCAGCCGGAGCTTCGCCCTGGGCGCCTTGGGCTTTCTCGCCCTCTTCCTGGCCTTCCAGCCGACTGATTTCTGGGGCCTGCTGAAGGCCTTGGTCGAGTCCGGAGGCGTGCGCCGCGAGACCGGCCTGTCGATCACCGAGCTCGCCTTTTCCCTGAGCCATTTCTTCAGCCTGTTCTACCTGGGGCTGCTCGCGGCGGCCTTCCCCTTCTTTTCTCCGGACGCCCGCCGGTTGAGCTACCCCGCATTGCTCCTGCTCGCCTACCTTCCGCCGTCGCTCATCTACACCCGCACCTTCCTCGACGTTTTCATGCCGCTCGCTTTCGCCGCCTATGGGCGCGAGCTTTTCGTCGTGATGGGCGGCTGGGCCTCGCGCGTCGTTTCCGGGTGGCGCGAGCACCTCCACGGGGCGGCCCCCGAGAAGCTCCGTCGATGGATGGCCCGCCGCCGGCACGGCGCAGCGATGGCCAAAGCCCCGTCTTTACCGTTCCGCGCGGCGCTCGCGGCCGGCTTCGCCGTCCTGATCGGCCTCACCGGCGCGACAGCCCATCGGCACTACCAGGAGCTGAAATCGATCGAGACGGCTCTCTCCGCCATCCCCCGGAGCGCCACCGTCCTCACAGCGTTCAACCAGCAGTATCGCGTGCTTTTCTTGCGGCCGGACCTCAGCATCGTCCCCTCCTCGGAAATCGGTTTTCCCAGCCCCCGGATCCGTGCGGAGTATTCCGACTTTTTCCGCCACGGCGCCTTCCGGCGGCTGGCGGAGAAGACCGGCGCGGGATACCTCGTCGAGGCGAACGACATGCACCTCGACCCGCTGGATGCCTGCCACCTCCTGCCTGCCGGCTCCTCTAAGGGTTTGGAGGTGTGGATGATAACGCCCTGAGGGCGCGACGGCTGTGGCTTCAGCGCTGACGCTTTTTGTAATCTATTTCCCAAAAACGGCACCCGTCTCGGCGGCGCCGCGCCGCGCGGATTTACAACCATTCAAAATCATTGGAAGAGAATTTTTTCGCAACCTGCGCATGAATATTGCAGAATCTACCGATCAGATTGTCCGGCCGTGCGGCGTCCTGCGGATTAGCGGGGGTCGTTTCGCCGATTTCCCATTGATCGGCGAGGCGGATGTTGCTAACGGAGGCGGGACGGGGAGAGGGCTTTGGGTGTGGCCGCCATTCCAACGGTTAGATCTGGATTTTGCCCACTGCGACGGGAATGGAACCAACTGAACTGAATGCGCTCTCGGCGGCCGCTGTCCGACTGCTCCGCCCCCTGGTCCGGCTGCTGCTGAGGAGCGGCGTTTCCTACAAGACCTTTTCGAACCTGGTGAAATGGCTCTTCGTCGACGTGGCCATGAAGGAGTTCGATGTCGCCGGCCGCAAGCACTCCATCTCGCACGTCTCCGTCATCACCGGCCTGACCCGCAAGGAGGTGGCCCGGGTCCTGCGCTTCGCCCGGCCGCAGGACGCGCAGAGCGCCGAAAAGTACAACCGGGCGGCGCGGGTGATCGCCGGGTGGCGCCGCGACCCGGACTTCCGGGATAAACGCGGCGCCGTCGCCGCCATCGAGTTCAAGGGCGAGGGGGCGACCTTCTCCGATCTCGTCCGGCGCTACAGCGGCGACATGCCGCCGCGCGCGCTCCTGGACGAGCTGCTGCGCACCGGCTCGGTCAAGATGCTCAAGAGCGGGCGGCTGAAGCTCGTCAACCGCAGCTACGTGCCGGCAAGCGACCGGCTCATGAAGCTGCACATCCTCGGGGTCGATGCCGGGCACCTCATCGCCACCATCGAGCACAACATCCGCGCCGGAGACGACGGGCGGGCCGACCTCTTTTTCCAACGCAAGGTAAAATATGATAACATTCCCGATGAGGCCATGCCCCAGGTGCGCGTGATCGCCGCCGAGGCGTGCCAGCATCTGCTGGAAAAGCTCGACGTCTGGCTCTCCACCAAGGACCGCGACGTCAACCCGCAGGCCGGCGGCGAGGGGCGCAATGTCGCCGGGATCGGCATCTATTATTTCGAAAACCCCTACGACGAAGAGGGCTGAAATGAAACGCCAGGGATTGCCGGCGCGACGCCTCGCGGCGCTGCTCCTCGCAGCGGCGCTGCTGGCCGCGGGCTGCTCCGGCGGCGTCACCGGCGGGGGGGGCGGCAGCGGGTTCTTCGCCGGCGGGGGGACCGGCGGCACCGGAGTGCACGTCGGCTCGGTCTCCAAGTTCGGCAGCGTGTTCGTGAACGGGGTCGAATTCGATACGGCGGAGGCCCTCGTCGTGCTGGACGGCGTTGAGTCCGGAAGCGGGGACCAGGCCGTGACGGACGGGCTCGCCGTCGGCAAGGTGGTGCGCATCGAGGGCGAGGACCGGGGGGACGGAACCGGCACGGCCGCGAGGGTGGTCTACAACGAGGACATCCTCGGGCCCGTCCAGAGCGTCGCGGTGATCGACTCCGCCACCCGACGCTTCGTCGTCATGGGCCAGACGGTGGTCGCCGACGCCGGGACGGCGTTCGCGCAGAGCGCTCTCGAAACCCTCGCCGAGGGGAACCTCGTCGAAGTCTCCGGCTTTCTCGACGCCGACGGGTCCCTCCGGGCGACCTTCATCGGAAAGCGCGCCGACCGTCACACGTCGGGGGACGCGGTCGAGCTTCGGGGGGTTGCGCAGGATGTCGACCCGGTGCAGCGAACTTTCCGCGTGAACGACCTCACGGTCGACTACTCGGCCGCCGACACGGGCCGGCTCGCGGGCGGCGCGCCGGCGGCCGGGCAGTACCTGGAGATCGATGGGGTGCTCGACGGCGGGGGCATCCTCGCGGCAAGCCGCGTCGCGCCGGAGGACATTCTGGGGGTCGACGATGCCGAGCTGGTCGAAATCGCGGGCGTCGTGACCGCGTTCGAATCGATCTCGGCGTTCGCCATCAACGGCATCGCCGTCGCGGCCGACGCGGAGACCGCCTTCGAGGGGATTCTCGCCGAGGAGATCGCCCTCGGCGCGTTCATCACGGTGCGCGGCCCGCTCGTCGACCGGGTGATCCAGGCCGAACTCATCCGCTCGGCCTCCACGGTCCGGGCGGAGTCGGATGCGGCCGCCGCCACCGCCGATGCGCTGACCCTCGCGGGGCTCGAGGGGCTCACCGTCGGGACGAACGCGCTCACCCGGATCCTGGGCGCCGCCGACAGCCTGGAGGAGATCCAACCGGGATGGCACGTCAAGGTATTCGGCCGCACGTTTGCGCCCGGGACCGTGACGGCGGAAAAATTGATCGTCATGCGGCAGCCCAAGAAAAAAATCGAGCTCACCGGCCCCGTGGAGGAAGTGTACGCCGACGGGATCCAGGTGCTCGGGGTCGACATCCAGACGGCGGAGGTGCCCGCGAACGCCTTTCGCCTGCGATACGGGGGGCCGCTCACCCCCGGCGAGTTCCTCGACCGGGTGGCGCCGGGCGACGTCGTGAGCGCCGTCGGCAAACGCACCGGGCCGCGCAGCGGCTGGGAGTCGATCGAGCTCGAAGAAAATTAACCGGCGCGGCCGGCGAGCGCGCGCAGCCAGGACCAGAGAGCGGAGCAGAGTCCGAAGTAATAAGCGACCCCGCCCGCGGCCGCAGCCGCCGCAAGCAGGACGGCGGCCCGCCGCCGAAGGCGGACCGTCTTTTCAGGCGTCCCCTGGCCCGGCGGGGCCTCTGCCGGCGGCGCCGCCGGAAAGGGAAGCGCGTGCTTCGCCGGTCCGGATTCCATGGGCCTCAGCTGCAGCGCGGCGGCGCACTCCGCGACGATGTCGGCGTCGATGCGCCGGACCCCGGCGGCGAATCCCTTGAGAAGGCACTGGTCGCAGAGCACGTTCACCGTGCGCGGAAAGCCTCCGGCGAACGCATGGATCCGCAGGATCGCCCGGGGGGTGAACGGCGGCCGGCGGCACCCCGCGACGGCCAGCCGGTGGATGATGTATTCGGCCGTCTCCCGCGCGTCCAGCGGCTCGAGGTGGTGGGCGGCCACCACCTCCCGGCGCACGGCGGCGTGGCGCTCCTCGGCCAAAACGGCGGCGAACTCGGGCTGCCCGACGAAGAAAATCTTGAGCAGACGCCGCCCCGACATCTCCAGTCCCGCCAGGTGATGGACCGCCTCGAGGAGGGCGGCGTTCAGCCGCTGGGCCTCGTCGATGATGACGAGCACCTTCTTGTAGGTGGCGTAGGCCTGCAGCAGGAAGCTCCGGAAGAAGCGCTCGAATTCGTCCAGGCAGTAGAATTTCCGCCCGAGGCCGAACTCGCTCGACAGGTAGTTGAAAAAATCGAGCGGCTCCATGTCCGGGTCCGGGATCGTCACGGTGACGGTCGCGATCTCGTTCAAGTTCGTGAAGGCGTTGACGAGCGTGGTCTTCCCGGTGCCGACCTCCCCGGTCATGACGACGAAGCCGCGGTTTTCCAGGATCCCCTGCTTCAGCAGGTCGAGGGCCGCGCGGTGCTTCTTCCCGGCCCACAGGAAGGCCGGGTCGGCGGATAGCTGGAATGGAGGCCGATCGAGCTCGAAATGGTTCAGATACATCGGTGCATCGGTCCTGGAACATTCGGTTTCGCGGGCGATCTGCGGGCGGCCGCTCTCCGGGGTTACTTATCGGCCCCCGGGGCCTGCGAATCAAGAGGGAAATCAAGCACACGAGGCGGCATGAAGCGCTTCCCGCTGTTCACGATGGTGGTGCTCTTATTGTCCGCGGCGGGCGGCCTGCACGGCGAGGCCGCCGCTGCCGACGGGGGCTATGTCGTCGGGCGCGATTCGCGCGGGATGTACCTCCAGACCGACCGCGACGGCGGCTGGACCATCCCCCGCGAGGATCAGAATCTCTTCAGCCCCGGCGAAAGGGGGACCTACACGCGCGGCGAAGACCCGGGGGGCCGGTTCATCCGGGTGGGGGATAAGGTGAAGCTCTACCTGGACGCGGGGGGGGCCGGCCGACCATCAACGGCCGGCGGCGCCGCGAAGGAACCCGGAACTGTGTCCACCCCCGGCGAAACCCGGGTGGTCGTGAAGGGCAACCAGGTGCTCGTTCCGGTGCTGCTCGGCCACGCCGGCCGGGAGATCGAGGTGCTGCTGCTGCTCGATACCGGGGCCTCGATCACCACGATCGACCGCGCGGCCTTGAAAAAGCTGCCGATCGAGACTTCCGAAAAGGCGAGGCTGCTCGTCCCCGGGGGGCAGACGGTCGACGCCGATCTCGTCCGGCTGGGATACTTGAAGGTGGGGCCGCACAAGCGCGCCGGTCTCGAGGCGGCCGTGATCGACCACCGCGGGCCCGCGGTGGACTACCAGGGGCTGCTCGGGATGAACTTCCTGAAGGATGTGACCTACCGGCTGGACCTGAAACGCCGGGTCATCCGCTGGCAGTAGCCCGATAACCTGCGACGACAGGAATAAAAAAGCTCCGGGGCCGCCGCGGGCGGCGGCCCCGGATGGTTTTCGCGACGGGGTGAATTCGCGCGGCTACTTCTTGAACTTCCTCCGCGCGGCCCCGGCCAGCCCGGCCAGCCCCGATCCGAGCAGGAGCAGGGTGGCGGGCTCCGGCACGGGCGGCGGACCATTGGGGTCCCCCCCGCCCACGAGGAAAAGGCTTCCGCCGTTGATGTCGTTCGGCAGGCTCTGCAGCCGGATGGCGACGAGGAGGTTTTCCAGGTTCGGCAGGCCGTTCAGGAAGTTCAGATAGAACAGGTCCGTCTCGCCCGGCAGGATCCCCGGAGGGGAGATCGTATTCGCGTTGCCCTCGGTCACGCCGAAATTGAAGTCGTCCTTCTGGACCGCCGGGTTGAATTCATCGCCGTTGGCGGGGTTCGGAAACGCGTTCAGGTTGTTGAGGACGATCCAGTCGAGGTCGTCCCGGTCGCCGGCCGAAAATCCGTCGGCCGGATTGGAAACGCCGGCCGGCAGGACCGGGAAGTAGAAGCCGAAGGCGGTGACTTGGGAGCCGGCCGGGATCGATGCGGAGGCGGTGTACTGGACAGTCAGGGAGCTGTCGGCCGCCGTGATCTCCATGGTGCCCCACGATGCCCCGCCCAGGTAATCCTGGTCGCTGAATGAGAAGCTCAGCGCATAGACCGAAGGCGCCGCCAGCAGCATAAGCGCGGTCAGCCCCAGAAGGCTTAGTTTTTTCATGGCATCCTCCCTTTTTCTTGGTTTCCCCCATTTGCAGCATGCAATCGGACTATTTTCCCATTTGTTGATTGCAAATCCCGTGCAGGGTTGCCAAGTGTTCCCATCTCTCTTTTTTTTGCTTACTTTACTATATGTTATAAATATATCGATATTCCATGGCGGCCGGTGGATGGGTAGCGCAGGTTATAATTCTGGTGGTCAAGGGAATCAGGAATGGGTGGGAAAGCGGCGCTCCCGGGCGGCGGCCGGTTCTACCGCGATTGGCGCGTCGAGAATTCGATGTCCACGCGGAAGCTCCCGGAGGCCGCCCCGGGCTCCGGGCCCCGGCCGAGCGCGATGAGCCGCTCGGGGTCCAGGCCGCGGTCGGACAGGCGAGATCTGACGGCCTCGGCCCGCGCCCGGGAAAGCGTGTAGCACTGATCGTCCGGGGTGCCGCTCCCGCAGTAGCCATGGATGGCTGCGATCAGGCGGGGGCGGCGCTGCATGTCGGCGGCGATCCGCGACAGCCCGGCGGCGGCCTCCGGCGGAACCTCCTCCGGGCCGGGGCCGAAGCGCAGGCTCAGCGGAGGCGGGAGCGTGTCTGAAGCGGGCCGGAAGATCTCCCGGCGGGTTTCGTGGACGATGCCGGCCGCAAGCAGCAGGCAGGCGAGCGCCGTCAGGGCGGCGGCGATGCGCGCCGCCGATCGCCCGCCGCGCGCACCGGCTGCCTCGGCCGCCCCGCCTTCCTCCGGCGGCACGGCCGACCGCCCGGAGCGCCCCGCCTCGAACACCCCCCGCATGGCCTTGGCGTAGCCGCGCGCCGACTTCTCGTCGACGCGATGCCGCCCTTCGCGCGCAGCGCGGGCGAGCAGGTGCTCGCAGACCAGGCCGATCGTTCCGGGCAGGCCGCCCGATAAACGGTGGATCACGCGGACGGCGCCGTCTTCGAAAACCGGAAGAAAGGCCCCGGCGACCATCATGCGGTGGCGGATATAGGCCGCGGTTTCAGGCTCGGTCAACGGCGCGAGCTGGCAGCGCACCGCCACCCGCTGCAGAAGCGCCCGATGCTGCGGGGCGGAGATCGCTTCGGACAAGGCCCCGGTGCCGACGAGAAGGATGCTCAAGAGCTTCTGCCCGCCCTCCTCCATGTTGGAGAGCAGGCGGATCTGCTCCAGGACTTCGCCGCCCTGACGCTCCGCGGCGTCGACGATCAAGAGCACGTTCACGCCGCGCGCGCGCGCCGCTTTGAGGGACTCTTTTAAAGCGAGCAGCAGCTCGCCCTTGCCCGCCCCCGGGAGGCTCAGGCCGAATGCGCCGCCGAGCCAGTCTAAAAAGCGTGCGGCGTCGATTTCGGGCTCCCGCAGCACGGCCGATTGGAGGCCGCCGGAGACGGCCTTGAGCAGGCATGCCACCAGGACGCTGCGCCCCGACCCTTCCTCGCCGGTGAGCAGGAGGATGCCCTTGGTCTGCTCGACCCCGACCTTCAGATTGGCGATCGCCTCCAGGCGCCGTTGGTCCAGCCAAATGAAGCGCGGGTCCGAGATCTCCCCGAACGGCTCGGCGATCAGGCCGAAGTGGGCGCGGTGGCTGGCGGACGCTTCCATCGACGTCAGGCATCTTCGGGCGGCGGGGGCGGCGCCGGGCCAGCCGCGGGCGCGTGCTGACCGTCTCGCGCCCCGGGTCGGCGGGGCGCATCGGGGCCGGGGCTTTTCTCGGGCAGAAGGAGACCCGGCCCCGCGCGCAAGCCTTGCGCCTCGACCGCGTCGACCCCGTCGGCGGTGATCGCGTAGCCGCCCGAATCGGTGCGCCGCAGCAGCCCTTTTTCCTTGAGATACCAGACATGGAACTCCAGCGCGGCCTCGGGCCACCCCAGCAGCTTTTCCAAGCGCCACAGGCCGACGGCGCCGTCGAGCGGCGCGCTGCGCTTTTCGGCGTAGAGGATCGCGAGGATCGCGCCGCGGACCTCGCGGTCCCGGCCGCCGGCGGCTGAAGGCCCCTCCGGCGGGGAGAGCTTCCACCGGCGGTCGAGGACCGTCTCGTAGCCGGCGTCGTAGGCCGCCCGTTTGACCGGGTCGCCGAGCGTGCGATAGGCCTTGGTCACGGCATCGAATTTCTCCACGCTGCCGGATTGCCGGTTGTCCGGATGGTAGCGCTTGGCCAGAAGCCGGTAGACGCGTTCGACCGTCTCCTGATCCGCGTTCGGGCTGACCTGGAGATCTTCGTAATAATCCGCAAAAGCATCGTCGCCCATGGCGCCTCTACCAGGACCCTCGAAAAGATAACTATGGGGCCGTCGATAAAGACCCCGGCCGTCCGATCCAGTCGAGCCGTCAGCGGATAAACGACAGCACCCTTCCGAAATCGACGATCCCTTCGTTCCAGAGGAAAACCAGCCCGCCGAGCACGAGCGCCGCAGCCGCCCCCCAGGCCCCCTTGATCTTGAACCCGGCGAGGGCCATCAGGACCCCGGCGAGGGCCAGGAACCCCACCCGCAGCGCGAAATCGAAGGGGGTCATGCCCCCCGCCACTCCCGTCAACTGCAGGTACTCGAAGACCATGCCCGCCTCCCGCGACCGGTCCGCCGGAGCTGCCGCACGGCGGTCAGCCGCCCTTGGGCCTGGCGAAATAGATCGCCGCCGCCCGTCCCAGACTCTCCTCGTTGACCTCCGGCGGCCGGCCTTCGAAAGCGCTGGCCGCCACCAGAATCTCGATGATGTCCGCGGGCTGGCAGGCGCGCAGCGCCCCGCCCAGCCGCAGGCAGAGGTCCCGCAGCGTCTGCGCCCCATCGGCGCCGCTTCTCAACCGGCGGTCGTGGAGCACGCGTTCGAAGATTCGGGCGAACGACTCCGCGTCGACGTCGTCCACCAGGATCTTGTTCGGGATCCGGCGCAGGAACGCCTCGTCGGCCAGGTCCTGCGGGGCCAGGTTGGTGGAGAAGACGACCGTCATCTCGAAGGGAATCTGGAATTTGAGGCCGTATTGCAGGGTGAGGTAATCGACGCGCCGGTCCAGGGGGACGATCCAGCGGTTCAGGAGGTATTCCGGGGGAATCCGCTGCCGCCCGAAGTCGTCGATGACGAGAATGCCGTTGTTCGCGCGCATCTGCAAAGGAGCGGCATAGACCCCGGCGGCTTCCTCCAGCTGCAGCTCGAGCATCCGCGGCTCGAGCTCCCCGCCGACGATCACGCAGGGCCGCCGGCAGATGACCCAGCGGGGGTCGAGCCCAGCGAGTCCCCCGCCGCTGGCCTCGTGCACCGCCGGGTCGTAGAGAACGATCACCTGGCCGTCGACCTCGACGGCGTAAGGGATGACCACGACATCTCCGAAAAGCCGCTCGAGGCGCTGCACCACGCTCGTCTTGCCGTTGCCCGTCGGGCCGTAGAGGAAGATCGGCTTCCGGGTGATCAACGCCGGCCCCAGCTGGTCGAGAAAGCGCGGCGTGAGAACGAGATCGGAAAAAGCCATCGCGAGCCGGGAGCGGTCGAGCGCCAGCTCGGGCCGCTGGCCTCGGACGACCGCGGTGTAGCTGGCGATCCTAACCGGGGCGGGCCCGATGTAGCGGCTGAGCAGGAGGCGCTTGGCCGCGAGTTCCCGGCCGACCCCGGAGAGCGTGAACCGGTAGTCGTTTCCGTCCATCCCGTTGATCTCGAAGAGCTGCTGCTGCCGGAGGCGTTGGAAGATCGCATGCAGCAGCGGGAAGGAGAGCTTCAACGCCTGCCCGAGCTCGCGCAGGGAGCCGGAGCCCTGGAGGTAAAGCCGCCGGAGCAGGAGATCTTCGACCAATGAGATGGGGATGTCGAGCTCTTCGGGGGTTTCGGGCGTCTTGAGCCCCAAACCGGGCGGAAGGGAATCGGGGGCCCGGAGCGCGGCGCCCGCCGGCCTGGCCGCTGCCAGCATGGATCGCTCCTTTCGGCGCGCCGCAGAGCGGCGCCGGTTCATAGCCGCCCGCGGGTGGTCAGGCGAGCTCGGGCGGCGGGTTGATCTCCAGCTCCTCGATTTTCTGCAGGAGCGTCTTGTAGCTCACCTTGAGGATCCTCGACGCCTTGCTGCGGTTCCACCCGGTCCGGATGAGAACTTGGGAGATGAGCGCCTTCTCGACGTGGTCGGCGGCGCGCTTGCGGATCCGCTTGAGGGACAGGCTCTCGAGCTCCATCACCTCGCCCAGGGAGGCGACCAGCGAGCCTCCCCCCGGCGCCGGCCGCTCCCGGCCGGCCGCTGCGGGCTCGGCGCGCAGTCCCCGCGCGTCCATGAGCATGGCGTCGATCGCCGCCTCGCTCTCGCCGAGCACGATGAGGCGCTTCAAGACATTCTGCAGCTCGCGCACGTTTCCGGGCCAGGGATAGGCCGCGAGCCGCTCCATGGCGCTGCGGCTGAGCGTCGCGTGCGCGCGGTCCGGAAACTCCGCCGCGTAGCGGCGGCTGTAATGCTCGATCAGGACCGGGATGTCCTCCGGCCGGCGGCGCAGCGGCTCGACGACGATGCTGACATTGTTCAGGCGGAAGAAGAGATCGCTCCTGAAATTGCCCCGCTGCATCTCCGCTTCGAGGTTGCGGTTGGTCGCCGCGATGATCCAGACATCGGTCTTGATCGGCTTCTCGGCGCCGAGCGGCGTGTAGTCGTCGCCCTGCAGCACATGCAGCAGCTTGGACTGCAGCGGGAGCGACATGTCGCCGATCTCGTCCAGGAAGAGCAGGCCGGAGTTGGCCTGCTCGAACTTCCCGCGCTTCGTGCGGACCGCCCCGGTGAAGGCGCCGCGCTCGTAGCCGAACATCTCGCTTTCGAGCAGCGTGTCCGGCAGGGCGGCGCAGTTGACCTTGACGAACGGCTTCGATACCCGGTTGGAGAGCTTGTAGAGGTTGTTGACGATGAGCTCCTTGCCGACGCCGGTCTCCCCGGAGACGACGACGTTCAGCCCGGTGTCGGCCACCTGCCGAATCAGCTCGCGGATTTTGCAGATGTTCGGGCTGACCCCGATGATCTCGTTTTCCATTCAGGCACTCTCACCGGCCCCCGCGGGGGGCGGACGCCGGCCCGGGTCCGGATCCTGCGCGCAGCGCTCCAGGGAGTCGTTCAAGGCCCGGAACTCCGCCTGCACGAGCTCGTTCTTGGCCTCGAGCTCGTTCAGCTCCCGCAGCATGGCGGTGCGCACGCGGCGTTCGCCGACCTCGTCCACCAGGTGGCGCAGCTTCTGGATCTTGGATTGGGAGATGCGGTAATCGATGCGGCTGATCACCAGGCATTTGCGGCCGAGCATGATCCGCGAAAACCCCGCCGCGACCATCCGCCCGGCGGCGCCGGCCGAATACCCCTTTTCCTGCAGCCAGGAGAGCGGGTCGGCCAGGACGGCTTCGACCCCCAGAAGCGTTTCGCGCAGCTCGGCGAGCGTCTGGCGCTCGATCTGCTCGGGACCCAAACCGGCGCCGGCGAGCACCGCCTCGAGCGACTCCGGGATCGGCCGGCCCGGAACCTCGGGCACCGCCCCGCCGGTATGCGCCAGTTTTTTCTTGACCTCGCCCTCCGCTTTCGCGATCGCCTGGTAGATCTGCCCCATCTGCTCGCCGCCTCGTCCAGCGGGCGTCCGCGCCGCCGGCACCGTCGTGGTTGAAGGAGTTTAAAATCTGCAAATGCAAATACCATGCAAAAAAACGGAAAAAGACGGATTCGATGAAAAAATATGGAAAACCGGCAGATTAAATTAGCGATGCCGGAAACGGCCGCCCATGGTCCCGAAGGGTGTGTAATCCGCTTCACTGGTTTGAGCAGGGAGGTTCACAACCTGGGAAGGGGGCTAGGCGCCGCGCCTCAGAGCAGCTCTTTGAGGTAAGTCTGCCGCTCGGTGGTGTCCTGGCTGCGCACCGCCATGGCGAGCGCCCGGCGCGTGCCGACCAGCACCGCGAGCCGGCGGGCGCGGGTGAGCGCGGTGTAGAGGAGGTTGCGGAAGAGCATCCGGTAGTGCTGGGTGAGGACGGGGATGACCACGGCCCCGAACTCGCTGCCCTGCGACTTGTGGATCGTGATGGCGTAGGCGAGATCGAGCTCGGCGAGCTCCTCGCGCCGGTAGCGCACCTCGCGCCCGTCGGGCGGGAAGGCCACCCGCAGGCCGAGCTCCGCGTGGTCGACCTCGCGCACGATGCCGATGTCGCCGTTGAAGACGCCCAGGTCGTAGTTGTTGCGGCGGTGGATCACCCGGTCGCCGACCCGCAGCACCCGCTCGCCGAGCAGAAGCTCGGCGCGGCCCTTCTGCGGCGGGTTGGCGGCCGCCTGGATGACGCGGTTCAAGTTGGCGGTCCCGAGGCTGCCGCGGGTCATGGGGGTGATGACCTGGATCTCCATCTGCGGCCCGTAGTAGCGCGGGATCCACTCGGTGGCGAGCTTGCGCACGCAGTCGAGCGCCGACAGGCCGTAGTGGAGCGCCGACCAGGGGTGCACCTGCCGGAGCACCGCGCGCAGCTCCGCGGCCGGCCCCTCGGCCCGGCAGAGCGCCTCGATGTCCACGTGGCGGAACTTGGGCGGGACGACGAACTCGGGGGCGTTGGGCGCGGCGGTCTCCTCGGCGCGGAACGTGTAGGGGTCCTCCAGCGGCGGCTCCGCCGCCGCCCCGGGGCCCGGCGGCGGGAAGCTCCGGCGCACGCGCGCGATGAACCCGAGCTGCTCCTGGGTCGCCTCCTCCGCGTCGACGAAGAGGCAGTCCGCCTCGCGGCGCCAGAGCTCGGGGTCCCGGAACGGCGAGTCGATGCGGGGCATTTCGCCGGCGTTCACCTGATGCGCAAAGCGGATGATCAACGACTCGCGCGCCTGCCGGAAGACCTGGGTGAGGCGGAAGCAGGCCAGGCGGCCCGAGGCGATCACGTCGCGCAGCACGTTTCCGGGACCGACCGAGGGGAGCTGGTCGGCGTCCCCGACGAAGAGCACCTGGGCGCCGGCGGGGACGGCCTTCAACAGCGCGGCCGCGAGCTGGACGTCGAGCATCGAGCACTCGTCGACCACGAGGAAATCGCAGGCCAGCGGGGTCTTTTCGTCGCGCTTGAACCGGTCGAACTGCCATTCGAGCAGCCGGTGGATCGTCCGCGCCTCGCGGCCGATCACCTCGGTCATGCGCTGGGCGGCGCGGCCGGTGGGCGCGGCGAGGAGCACGCGGCGCCCCATCGCCTCGAGCAGCCGGACGAGGACGCGGGTCGTCGTGGTCTTGCCGCATCCCGGCCCCCCCGTCAGGACGGCGAACCCCTCCCCGGCGATGCCGCGGACCGCCGCGGCCTGCTCGGGGCTCAAGGCGATCCCGCGGCTGGCGCAGTAGCGCGCGACCCAATCCTCGACGCGCCCCCGGTCGATTTCCCGCGGCCCGGCGAGGCGCGCGATCCGGCGGGCGACGGCGAGCTCGTCGAAGTAGATCGCGCGCGCGTAGTAGGCCGGCTCGGGGGCGAGCTCGCGCACCATGAGAAGCCCCTCGGCGCGCATGCGGGCGAGCAGCCCCGGGAGCCGCGCGCCGGGGTCGATCCCGATCAGCTCGCGCACCGGCTCGCGGATCTGGGACTCGAAGAGGAAGCAGTGGCCGAACTCCCGGCTGGCCGCCAGCACGTGCCGCACGGCCGCCATGATGCGCGCATCCCCGTCGGCCGGAATCCCGAGGCTCAGCGCCACCCGGTCGGCCGAAAAGAAGCCGATGCCGTAGATGTCGTTCGCCAGGCGGTAGGGGTCCGCGGTGACGATCTCGATCGCCCGGTCGCCGTATTCCTTATAGATGCGCACGGCGAAGAGCGTGCTGATCCCGTGGGACTGCAGGAAGATCATGACGTCGCGCACGGCGCGGTGCTCGTCCCAGGCAGCGCGGATCGTCTCGAGCTTGCGGCGCGCGATCCCGGGCACCTCGAGCAGCCGCTCGATCCGCGCCTCGAAGACGGCCAGCGTCTCCTCCCCGAAGTGGCGCACGATTTTGCGCGCGGTCTTGGGGCCGACCCCGCGGATCAGGCCCGAGCCCAGGTATTTCTCCAGGGCGGCGGCCGAGGCGGGCTTGAGCTCGACGGCCCGCGCCGCCTGGAACTGTCGCCCGTGGCGCGGGTGGTCGACCCAGGCCCCGTGGAACTCCATCGTCGCCCCGGCGAACACCTTCGTCTGGTGCACGACCACCTTCACCATCGCGTGCAGCCCGTCGAAGGGCGCCACCCCCAGCACGGAGTAGCCGGAGTCCGGGTTGTGATAGGTCACGCGCTCGACGATCCCGCGCAGGGTTTCGGCGGCGTCGGCGGCGGATGTGCGGCGCGGGGTCGACATCGCGGGGGCGCCCGTCGGTCTCTCAGCGCCGCCCCACCCAGGCGGGCACGCGCAGCCCCCCCGGGGGATCGGCCTCGGGGATGGCGCACTTGATGTCGATCACCGGGGATCCGTCCCGGGCGTCGATCGCCTCGATGCCGATCCCGTCGGGGAAAAGCGCCGTGATCCGGCAGCGCGTGAGCCCGATCAGGTTCGGCCGCCGCGGGGAGTGCGTCGCGAAGACCCCGGTCAGGGGGTTCGCCGGGTCGTTGCGCGGGTGGACCCGGAGCGTGCGGCGGCACGCGGGGGTGTCGTGCTCGTGGAACCAGTAGAGCACCAAAATGTGGGAGAACCCCTCCAGGCCGAGGAGCCCCTCGCGGAAGGGCGCGAAGATCTCGATCCGGGCCGCCTCGCCCGCGAGCCGGACGGCGCCGATCGGTTGGATGGAAAAGCCGGAGGCCATGGGCCCTCCCCCGAACGGGTCAATCCTCCTTGAGCTCCGGGATGTTCGCGTAGAAGTCGAGGATCGCCGGATTGCTCAGGGCGTCCTTGTTCAGGATCGGCTCGCCCTCGATCGCCTTTTTGACCGCCATCTCCACCTTCTTCATGTTGAGCGTGTAGGGCACCCCCGGGACGGCGATGATCTTGGCCGGGACGTGGCGTGGGGAGGCGAGGCGGCGGATCGTGTCGCGGATCTTCTGCTTGAGCGCCTCGGTCAGCGTCTCGCCCTCCGGCAGCTGGACGAAGAGCACGACGCGGACGTCGTTCTTCCAGTTCTGCCCGATCACGACGCTGTCGACGATCTCCGGCATCAGGGCGAGGATGCTGTAGATCTCGGCGGTGCCGATGCGCACCCCCCCGGGGTTGAGCGTCGCGTCCGAGCGCCCGTAGATCACCACCCCGCCGCGCTCGTTCACCTCGATGAAATCCCCGTGGCGCCAGACGTTCGGGTAGACGGCGAAATAGGCGCCGAAGTACTTCCGGCCGTCGGGGTCGTCCCAGAAGCGGATCGGCATGGAGGGGAAGGGCCGGCGGCAGACGAGCTCGCCCTGGCGGTTGAGGACCGGCTTGCCGGTCTCGTCGAAGGCGTGGACGTCCATGGCTAGCCCGCGGCACTGGAGCTCCCCGGCGTAGACGGGGCCCATCGGGTTTCCGAGCGCGAAGCACCCGTTCAGGTCGGTGCCCCCCGAGATCGAGGCGAGCTGCAGGTCGGCCTTCACGTGGCGGTAGACGAACTCGAAGCCCTCGACCGAAAGCGGGGAGCCGGTCGAGAGCACGGCGCGCAGCGGCGCGAGGTCGTAGCGCTCGCCGGGCTTCAGCCCCGAGGCCATCAAGGCGGCGATGTAGCCGGCGCTCGTGCCGAAGACCGTGATCTTCTCCCGCTCGGCCATCTCCCAGAGGATCCCGGGGTGGGGGTGGAAGGGGTTGCCGTCGTACAGGACGAGGGTCGCCCCCGTGGCGAGCGCGCTCGCCAGCCAGTTCCACATCATCCAGCCGCAGGTCGTGAAGTAGAAGATCGTGTCGCGGCGGCCGAGGTCGGTGTGCAGGAGGTGCTCCTTGAGGTGGTGGATGAGGATGCCCCCCGCGCTCTGCACCATGCACTTCGGAAGCCCCGTCGTCCCGGAGGAGTACATGATGTAGAGCGGGTGCTCGAAGGGCAGCTGCCGGAACTCGAGCGTCCGGCCCGGAGCGGCCGAGCGGAAGTCCTCCCAGGCGACCGCGTGCGGGACCCGTCCGATGTCGGGCGCCTGCCGCGTGTAGGGCACGACGACCACCCGCTCGACCGAGCGCAGCTCCTTGAGGATCTCGGCCATGCGCTCGAGCGAGTCGATGGCCTTGCCCTTGAAGAAATAGCCGTCGGCCGTGAAGATGACCCGCGGCTGGATCTGGCCGAAGCGGTCGAGCACCCCCTTGATGCCGAAGTCCGGCGAGCAGGAGGACCAGGTGGCCCCGAGCGAGGCCGCGGCCAGCATGGCGATGATCGTCTGGGGCATGTTGGGCATGAAGCCGACGACGCGGTCCCCGGGCTGGATGCCCATCTCGCGCAGCGGCCGGGCGATGGCCGCAACCTCGTCGGCGAGCTCGGCGTAGGTGAGCCGCACGGCGGGCTGCCCCTCGCCCTGGAAGACGATCGCCGTGCGCCCGTCGCGGTAGCGCAGGAGGTTCTCGGCGAAGTTGAGCTCCGCCCCGATGAACCAGCGGGCCCCGGGCATCCGGGAGAGGTCGTCCACCACCGTCTCGTAGGGCCGCGAGTGCAGGATGCCGGCGAACGCCCACATCTCGGCCCAGAACTCCGGGATGTTCCGGATGGACCAGGCGTGCAGCGGCTCGTAGGACTCGAAGTTCTCGCCGGTCTTGCGGTTGATGATCTGCATGAAGCGGTACATGTTGGACTGCCGGATGCGATCCTCGGAAGGCTTCCACAACAGCTTCGCCATGGCCGATCCTCCGCGTCTCGGGAAGGGTTGCGTGCGACGGGGCCTCAGCGCCCCTCTTACGGCTTTCGCGTCGGGCCGTCAAGACGAGGGCTTCTCCCGCGGCGGAATCCTCCTTGATCGCCCGCCCGGGATGCGGTAGAGCGGAACCCGCGCGGGAAAGCCGCGCCGAAGGGGGAGACGGACCATGGAGGTGGTGGAGCTCAGGTCGGACACCATGACCCGCCCGACGCCGGCCATGCGCCGGGCGATGGCGGAGGCGGAGGTCGGCGACGACGTCTTCGGGGAGGACCCGACGGTCAACCGCCTGGAGGAGCTCGCCGCCGAGCGCCTCGGCAAGGAGGCGGCGCTCTTCGTCGCGAGCGGCACCATGGGAAACCTCGTCAGCATCATGGCCCACTGCGGCCGCGGCGACGAGATGATCCTCGGCCATCTCGCGCACACCTTCTTCTACGAACAGGGGGGGGCCGCGGCCGTCGCCGCGGTGCACCCGCGCACCGTGCCGAACCGGCCCGACGGGACCATCGCCCCGGAGGAGATCGAGGCCGCCGTGCGCGGGGACAACATCCACTTCCCGCGCACGCGGCTGATCGCCCTCGAGAACACCCACAACCTCTGCGGCGGGGCCCCGCTCGACCCGGCCTACCTGAAGCGCGTCGCCGCGGTCGCCCGCCGGCACGGGGTCGCGGTGCACGTCGACGGCGCGCGGATCTTCAACGCCGCCGCGGCCCTCAACCGCACGGCCGCCGAGCTGGCCGCCGACGCGGATTCGGTCTGCTTCTGCCTGAGCAAGGGGCTCGCCGCGCCGGCGGGCTCGCTCGTCTGCGGGCCCCGCGCCTTCGTCGCCGCCGCCCGCCGCGCCCGCAAGGTGCTGGGGGGCGGCATGCGCCAGGCCGGGGTCCTCGCGGCGGCGGGGATCGTCGCGCTCACCGAGATGACCGGGCGCCTCGCCCAAGACCACGAAAACGCCCAAAGGCTCGCCGCCGGGCTCGCCGCCCTGCCGGGGATCGCGCTCGACCCGCAGGCGGTGCGCACGAACATCGTCTACTTCGACATCGCGCGCCCGGGCCTCGCCGCCGCCGAGTTCACCCGCCGCCTCGAGCAGGCCGGCGTGCGGATGCTCCCGACCGCGGCGCAGCGGGTCCGCGCCGTCACCCACTACGAGGTGGACGCCGCCGGCATCGACCGCGCGCTCGCGGCGGCGGCGCGGGCGCTCGCCTGAATCGGGGCTTTCCATCCGCCCCCGGATGTGATAAGGTGCTTGATCAGTTCCGCCGGCGCCGCCGTGCCGGCCGGAACGCCATGGCCGGCCGAACGCGATCGGGCTCTGCTAGCCATTTGGACCACGCTCACCCGAGGCCGGACATGCCGACATCGCCCCACTCGTTCCACATCCCCGTCATGGGGACGGGATTCACCATCGACACCCCCCTCAAGGTCGCCCGCTACGGCATCTCCTCGGTCATCTCGCTCGTCGACGACGTGCTGATCGAGCAGGTGCGCCGCTACCACTGCGAACGGCTGAAGGCGCCCTTCACGCCGATCGAGGCCGGGGAGGAGGATGCCCGCGCGCGGCGCATCACGGCCTACCTCGACCTGGTCGACCGCGAGGTCGGGCGGCAGGCGGCGGCGCTTCAGGCCGCGCCGTTCGAGGAGCAAAGCGAGATCACGCGCTACTTCCGCATGCTGCCCGACGGGCCGCTGAAAGCGGCCTACGCGGAGATGCTCGCCGCCCCGGAAGGGCCGCGGAAGAGGCGCCTGCAGGCGATGCTCCGGCAGCGCGCGGTGCCCGGGAGCATCGACGTCAACATCATGACCAAGCTCGACGGCGAGGCCACGCGCGGCGGGCAGCCGCTCGCCCCGGAGTGCTCGCACGCCATGGCGGCCCTGCGGGGGTTCGCCCGCAGCACCCTGAGCTCCGCCATGGTATTCTCGGCCGGGATCAATCAGCGGCTCTACCGCTACGCCGCGGCCTTCGACGATTTCCTGCCCGGGGAGGACGGCCGGTTCCGCAAAACCATCATCCTGAAAGTGAGCGACTTCCACTCGGCCGAGGTGCAGGGGAAGTTCCTCGCCAAGCGCGGGCTGTGGGTCTCGGAGTTCCGGATCGAGTCGGGGTTGAACTGCGGCGGGCACGCCTTCGCCACCGACGGCCGCCTGCTCGGCCCGGTGCTCGAGGAGTTCAAGCGGCGCCGCGGGGAGCTGACCGAGGCGCTCACGGAGGCCTACCGCCGGGCGCTCGACGCCCAAGGCCGGCCGCTCGCGTTTCCGCTGCCGCCCCTTCGCGTCACGGTCCAGGGCGGGATCGGCACCGCGGAGGAGAACGACTTCCTCCTGAAATACTACTGCCTCGATGCGACCGGCTGGGGAACGCCCTTCCTGCTCGTCCCCGAGGCGACCAACGTGGACCGGGAGCAGATCGAAAAGCTCCTCCGCGCCCGGCCGGGGGATGTCTACCTGAGCGACAGCTCGCCCCTGGGGGTCCCCTTCTGGAACCTGCGGAACTCGGCGAGCGAGGAGGCCCGCCGCCGGCGCATCGCCGCCGGCCGCCCCGGGAGCCATTGCCCGAAAGGCTATGCCGCCTTCAACCGGGAATACGGCGAAAAAGCGCTCTGCCTCGCCGCGCGCGCCTACGTCCGCCGCCGGCTCGAAAAACTGCCCCAGGAGGCGGAGCTTTCGGCCGAGCAGCGGGCCGCCATCGAGCAAAGCGTGCTCGACAAATCCTGCCTGTGCCACGACCTGGCGGGCGGGGTGGCGCTGAACTACGGGTTCGACTCCGAAGCCACCCCGGCCGTCTGCTGCGGGCCGAACATCGTGCACTTCTCGCGGCTCGCCACCCTCGAGGAGATGGTCGGCCACATCTACGGCCGGCTGTGCCTGATCGCCGGAAGCGACCGGCCGCACCTGTTCCTGACGGAGCTCCGGCTCTACGTGGAGCACCTGCGCCGCGAGGTTTCCCGGTTTTCGCTCGGCCTCTCCCGCCGCCCGCAGGGGTATTTCAGCGCCTTCAAGGAAAACCTGCTGGGCGGCGTCGACTACTACCGCGACCTCGCGCGGCAGTTTCTGGAGGAGAAGCGCGAGCGCTTCCTGGAGGAGCTGGGGAGCCTGCGGGCCGAGATCGAGGGCGTTCTGCTGCCGGCCCCCGCGGGGGTGGAGCGGCAGACCGGCTGAACCGCTCGCCGCGCAACGGCGGGCGCGGCTCGGCGCGCGCGCCCCATGAGCCCCCAGGCGGCCCCACCGGGCCGGCCGGGCGGCGCTTCCGGCTGCCGATCCCGGCGGCGCCGGTCGCAACCGGTGCCATCCCACGGCGCGGGCGACCTCGACGAAAAGGGTGTCGCCGCGGTGATCGGAAAAAAACGGAAAAAGTTAAGTGCGTCCCTAATGCTTGAAGGCGCGCTGGCCGGTGAAGACCATGGCGACGCCGGCCGCGTTGCAGGCCTCGATCACCTGGTGGTCGTTCTCCGAGCCGCCTGGCTGGATCACGGCGCGGATCCCCTCGCGGATGCCGACGTCCACCCCGTCGCGGAAGGGGAAGAAGGCGTCGCTCACCATCGCCGCGCCGATCAGCCCGCCCTTCTCCCGGGCGACGCGCCGGTCGATCTCAACCCGGCGGTCGTCCTCCGGCGGCAGGTCGTTGTAGGGAATCCCGTGGGCCTCGAAGCAGTAGCGGTCGGCGAGCTTGCGGTAGGCCTTGTCGCGGGCGATCTCGGCCACCCCCACCCGGTCCTGCTCGCCGGTGCCGATGCCGACCGTGACCTGGTCCTTCACGTAGATGACCGAGTTGGAGGTCACCCCGGCCTCGACCAGCCAGCCGAAGAGGAGGTCCTCCATCTCCGACGGGGTCGGGGCGCGGCTGGCGCGGTAGGTCCGGCCCTGGTGCACGCACTCGGCGACCTTGAGGTCCTCGGCGCGGCGGGTGACCGGCACGAAGGACCACTGCACGATCTGGCCGCCGTCGATCAGGCTCTTGAACTCGACCACGGGCTGGCCGGCCCAGGCCGCCAGGCGCTCCATGGCGGCGATGCGCATCACCCGCAGGTTTTTCTTGCGGGCGAAGAGCGCCATGACCCCCTCCTCGAAATCCGGCGCCACCACCACCTCGGCGTACTGCCGGACGATCGCCTCGGCGGTCGCCCGGTCGACGGCGCGGTTGAGCGCGATGCACCCGCCGAAGGCCGCGACACGGTCGGCGAGGTTCGCCTTCGTGTAGGCTTCCGCGAGCGTTGCGGCGCGCGCGACCCCGCAGGGGTTGTTGTGCTTGACGATCACCGCCGTCGGCCGGTCGGTGAAGTAGCGCAGGATGTTGAGCGCGTTGTCGGCGTCGGTGACGTTGGTCTTCCCCGGGTGCTTGCCGGACTGCAGCAGCTCCATGTCCGCGGCGAGGTGGCGTCCGGGCTGGATGTTCTCGACCCCGCCGAGCACGAGGTTGCCGTTCACGAGGCGGTAGAGCGCCGCCTCCTGGCCGGGATTCTCGCCGTAGCGCAGCCCCTTCTCGACCCCGTCGATCACCCAGGTCGCCTTCTCGTAGACGAGCGTCTGGCGCCGGCCGCCCTCCACGAAGCTGATCTCCATGCGCGGGGGGAAATGGTCGTCCATGATGGTGCGGTACATCCGCTTCAGGTCTGCAGCCATGGGCGGCTCCTTGAACGGTTGCGGTGACGGGTCGGGGCGCTCCGCAGCCTAACCGCGGTCGGCGAAGCGGTAGCCGCCGGCGGCCCTCTGCGGGTCGAGGCCGCCGAGATAGGCGGCGATCGCCCGGTCGTATTCGGCCGTGTGCGCGAAGGCCTTCTGCGCCAGGCGGAAGCGCAGCGCGAGCGTCGTGCGCCCGCCCTGCGCCTCGAGCGCGGCGAGCAGCGCGGGATAGTCGTCCGGATCGGTGACGGCCGCGACGCGGATGAAGTTCTTGGCGGCGGCGCGGATCATGCAGGGGCCGCCGATGTCGATGTTCGCGCGCGCCTGCTCGATCGTCGTCCCGGCCCGGGCGACGGTCTCGCGAAAGGGGTAGAGGTTGACGACGACCATGTCGATCGGCAGGCTGCCGGTGCGCGCGAGGTCCGCGCGGTGGGCGTCGTTGTAGGTCTCGGTCAGGAGCCCGAGGTAGATCTTGAAGTCCAGGGTCTTGACAAGCCCCCCCTGGGTCTCGGGCTGACCGGTGTAGTCCGCAACCTGGACGAGACGCGCCTTCTCGGCCCCGAGGATGCCTTCGAGGTGGGCGAAGGTCCCGCCCGTCGAAAGGATGCGCATCTCGGGCCGCAGCCGCGCGAGGGCCGGGATGAAGCCCTCCAGGCCCCGCTTGTCCGAAACGCTCACCAGGATGTTGCGCACCGTCACGCCGTCATCGATCCGCTCGACGATGTTCATGGCCGTCGGTCCATCTCCGCCAAGGGTTTTCGGAGGCCGCCCGCCCCGGAAGGGGCCGGGGTGAAATTACCCCATTTCCCCCGCGCCGTTCAACCCTAAAGTTCGCCCGCCTCCCGGCCGATACCCCTTCCAAGAAGGCGACATGAACGCACCCGACCCCAACATGGTTTACATCCCGGTGAGAGGCTCGCACCTGCGCTACTACCACCGGATCCCGCTCTACTGCCAGACGGCCCCGGCGGTGTTCCACCTCTACAAGCCGGCCGGGCATTCCATCACCGAGGAGCAGCTGCGCGCCGAAATCTTCCCCCGGCTCTACCTGCACCGCAAGGACCGGCTGGAGGCGATCCGCGAGGCCCAGAAGGGGCTGCGCCGGGAGATCCTCTCCGAGATCGCCCGCGGGGACATCGGCGGCATCAAGGAGACGCTCTGCCACCTGGTGGCCGAAACGCTGGCCGAGCCGCGCGCCGGGACGCTCCAGAGCCTGCCGGAGACCGTGGACATCCTCGTGCACAGCTACTCCAAGCACCCCGGCATCCTGCGGGCCATCGCCACCATCTCGAACAAGGACTACACGACCGCCATCCACTCGGTCAACGTGATGGCGCTCACCATGAATTTCTGTTTCCGCACCGGCATGAACACCGAAGAGGCCCGCCAGCTCGGATTGAGCGCCCTGCTGCACGACATCGGCAAGGCGCAGATCCCCTCCGCCATTCTCCAGGCGCCGCGGCGGCTGACGCCCGAGGAGTTCGAGGCCATGAAGAACCACCCCCTGATCGGCGAGCGGCTGCTGCGCACCATCAACCGCCTCGGCGCCGAGATCGCCCTCGCCGCCATGGAACACCACGAGAAGCTCGACGGCAGCGGCTACCCGAAAGGCCTGCAGGAGATCTCCTTCAGCGGCCGCCTGATCGGAATCGTCGACTGCTACGAGGCGCTCACCAACGAGGACCGCCCCTACCGCAGCGCCAAGTCGCCGATCGACACCCTGAAAGTCATCCAGGAGGACGTCAAGGCCGGGAAATACGACCGCGGCCTCTTCGAAAAATTCTGCTACAGCCTCACCTGAACGCCCGCCTCGCCGCTTCTCGTCCTTGACAGCGCTCCCGGTTTTTTTTATAATTCTTTGAATTTCAATCGAATTTTAATATCGCCGCCCGCCTCCCGGGCCGCGGGGACGCATCCCGCCATGTACAACACCCATTTCGGATTCAAGGAAAAGCCCTTCAAGCTGGTGCCGAATCCGGAATACCTTTTCCTCAGCCGCAGCCACGAGGAGGCGCTCGGCCATTTGAAGTACGCCGTCAGCCAGGGCGAGGGGTTCGTCGAGATCATCGGCGAGGTCGGGACGGGCAAGACGACGCTGTGCCGCGCCTTCCTGGAGAGCCTGGACGATTCCGCGGTCGCCGCCTACATCTTCAACCCGCGCCTCGGGCCGAAGCAGCTCATCAAGACCATCAACGACGAATTCGGGATCACCTACGACGCCGACAACACCAAGGACCTGATCGACCAGCTGAACGCCTTCCTGCTGCGCCAGAAAGCCGCGGGCCGGCGGGTGATCATCATCATCGACGAAGCCCAGAACCTGAGCAAGATCGTCCTCGAGCAGCTGCGGCTGCTCTCCAACCTGGAGACCAACCGCGAGAAGCTCCTGCAGATCATCCTGGTCGGGCAACCCGAGCTCGCCGAGATGCTGGAGTCCTACGATCTGCGCCAGGTCGGCCAGCGCATCTCGCTGCGCTACCAGATCCAGCCGCTCAGCCTCGAGGAGTGCCGCGAGTACATCGCCTACCGGCTGAACGTCGCCTCCCACAAACGCGCGGCCATCTTCACCCCCGCCGCCTGCCGCCGGATCTACGCCTTCTCGAAAGGGATCCCGCGCCTGATCAACATCGCCTGCGACCGCGCGCTGCTCACCGCCTTCGGGCGCAACCGGCACAAAGTCACGGGGGGGCTGGTCGACCGGGCCCTGCAGGAGATGGGCCGCCGCCCGCGCCGGATGGCCGTCCTCTGGACGGACAAACGCCGGCTGATCGGCGCCCTGGTCATCGCCGGGGTCCTCGCGGCGGCCCTGGCCGGCCGCGAGACCCTGATCGCGGGACTCGGATCCCTCTTCCGGCCGTCGGCGCCGGCCGCCCCGCCCGCCGCCCCCGCAGCCGACCCGGCCGCGGCCCCCGCCGCCGGCGAGCGGCCCGCCCGCTCGTTTTCCGAATACCTGAAAGGCCTGACCCCCCGGGCGGCGCGCCTCGCGGCCCTGCGGCAGGCGCTCGCGCCCTGGGGTGTCACCCTCGAGCCGCGGGCCTATCTGGACGACCTCGACGACGACGAGGCCTTTTTCACCCTCTACGCCAAGACCGCGGGCTTCTTCGTCCACCGCATCGAGTCGGACCTGCGCATCATCCGCCGCCTGAACATGCCGGCCATCCTGGAGCTGCGCACGGCGGCGGCGGCCCCGCCCGTCTACCTCGCCCTGACGGCCATCGCGGATGAAAAACTGCTCCTGACGGGGCCGGCGGCGGAGACGATCGCCATCGGCGCCGACGACATCTGGCAGAACTGGACCGGGGTCGCCTACCTCCCCTGGAAGAACTTCCTCTCGCTGGCCGGCACCATCCCGACGAACGCCCCGCCGGACAGCATTCTCGCCCTCAAAATGATCCTGCACGAGAGCGGCTTCGCGAACGTTCCCCTGACCCGGGAGTACGATCCGGCGGCCCAGAAGGCGGTCGAGCAGCTCCAGGCGAAATACGGCCTGCCGGTCGACGGCCGGGTGGGCCCCCTGACGAAGATCATCCTCTACCGCGAGCAGAAAACCTTCGACATCCCCCGGCTGGTGGACAACTGAGGCCGCCGCCGGAAGGCTAAGGACGGGATTTTGAGCTCGATACTGGACGCGTTGAAGAAAGTCGAACACAGCGCGGCCGAGCAGGCGTCGCCGGCCGAATTTTCGGCGCTCGCCCGGCGCGGGGGCGCCGCGGCCGGAGCGCGGCGGGCGCGGCGGGTGTTGAGCGGCGCGGCCGCCGGGGTCCTGGCGGCCATGGCGGCGGCGGCCGGCGTCTGGTTTTACAGCGCGAAAAGCGGCGGCGACCCGCCGCTTTCGCCCGCACCCCCCGGCGGCAAGTCCGGCGGCGGAGCGGCGGCGCAGGCCCCGCCGCCGAAAGCCGCCGCGCGCACCCCGGCGCCGGCGCCGGAGGCCCCGCCGAGCCGGCCGGCGGCCAAGCCGATCATCGAAATGCAGGCCGACCCGGCCCCGCCCGGCTCCCCGGCCCGCAGCCCCCGGCCCGCGGAGGCGCGGCCTTTCGCCGCCCGGCGCGAGACGCCCCCGGCGGCCCCCCGGCCGGTCCGGCCGGCGCCGGAAAAAGCGGCCGAGGACGGGCTGGCGCGCGTGGATGAGTCCAAGTTGAAGGTCATGGCCATCGCCTGGGCCGACGACCCGGCCCGGCGCATCGCGGTGGTGAACGGCCATGTGCTCAAGGAGGGCGAATCGGTGGACGGCTACAGCATCATCCGGATACGCAAGGATGACATCATCGTGAGCGACGGGGGGCGCTCCTACCGGGTGGAATTCAACCTGAAGACCTCGCCTTAGGCCGGCGCCCCCGCCGGCGCGCCGAAGACGCGGCCGGCGAGCTCCTTCAAGGCGTCGAAGCGGTAGGGTTTCTGGATGAAGCCGCTCAGCCCGGCATGCCCGAACCGCTCGGCGGCGTCCTTTTCGGGGAAGCCGCTCGCCAGGACGGCGCGCAGCTCCGGACGCACCCGCAGCATCTCCCGCAGGGCGTCGAGGCCGCTCATGCGCGGCATGGCGCCGTCGAGGATCACCCCGTCGATCTCCGCGGAGCGGCGCCGGAACAGCGCGACCCCTTCCAACCCGTCGGCGGCCGTCAGCACCTCGTAGCCCATGCGGTCGAGCATCCTGCGGCAAAGCTCGCGGACCGCCTCCTCGTCCTCGACCACCAGCAGCCGGCGCCGCCGGGCGAGCGCCGCGGAGGGCGCAACGGGCGGAAAGCCGCCGACCGCGGCGGTCCGCGCGGCGCTCGCGACCGGGAAGAGCGCCCGGATGACGGTCCCTTTCCCCGGCGCGCTGTCGACGAAGAGCGCGCCGCGGCAGCCGCGCACGATCCCCTGGACCGCCGCCAGCCCCAGGCCGCGGCCGGTCGCCCGGGTGGAGAAGAAGGGCTCGAAAATCCGGCGCCGGACCTCCGCCGGCATGCCGCTGCCGGTGTCGCTCACCTCCAGGTGGACGAAGCGGCCGGCCTCGGGCTTCTCCTCGGTCAAGCTCTGCTCCAG
The DNA here is from genome assembly GCA_964573635.1 of uncultured Desulfatibacillum sp. Lineage (GTDB taxonomy): Bacteria > Desulfobacterota > Desulfobacteria > Desulfobacterales > SpSt-501 > SpSt-501. The sequence continues at coordinate 34,395 of CAZNKG010000017.1, forward strand.
CGAGAACCGGTCGCAGTCGCTCAAGCCGGTGGCGACCGTGACCACCCCCGCCTGCGGGCCGATCGCCTCCACGGCGTTTTCGATCAGGTTCACCAGGAGCTGCCCGATCTGGGCCGCGTCGGCGCGGATGACCGGAAGGCGGTCGGCCGCCTTGAGTTCGAGGCGGACCTCCTTCGGAGCCGCGGCGCGGAGCAGGCTCACCTTCTCCGCGGCGACGGCGTTCAGATCGACGTCGGCGGTCACGCTGCGCCCCCGGCCCGAGTAGTCGAGAATCTGGCGCGTGAGCTCCGCCGCCCGTTCGGCGGCCCCCATCCCCTGCTCGAGGAGCGTGCGGGCCGGGGAATCGGGCGGCGTATCGAGAAGCGTCATCTCGATGCTGCCCTGCACGATCATGAGCAGGTTGTTGAAATCGTGGGCGATGCCGCCGGCCAGGACCCCGATGGACTCGATTTTCTGAGCGTTCAGGGCCTGCCGCTCGAGCTCGAGGCGCTCCTGCTCGTTGCGCTTGCGCTCGGAGACGTCCCGGATCAGGACCAGCCGGCCGTAATCCTGGTCGGGCCAGTCCCGCAGCGGACTCGCGCTGATCTCGAGCCAGCTGCCGTCCTGGACGGTCTCGAACCGCCCCTCGCGCACCGCGGCGATCCGGCGCAGGATCCCGGGCCGGCTGGAGCGCACTTTCTCGAGCGGCTCCCCCGGCAGACCGCCGTCCAAGGCGACCCCCAGCATCCGGCAGGCGGCGGGGTTGATGTCGATCAGCCGGCCCTGGAGGTCCACGACCATGACCCCGTCGCCCATGGTTTCCACCAGGAGGTTCCGCGCCACCGGGACCAGGTCCAGGAAGCCCAGGCGGAAAATCGCGAAGGAGGAGACCAGGCCGCTGAAGACGAAGGCCATCGGCGTGGGGTCCAGGCCGGGAAAGGGGATCCAGCCGGCGTTGTAGAGCGCGCTCGCGAGCCAGGGAAAGGTCGCGCCGGCGAAGATGGCCGATGTCTGCCGGCGGTAGAGGCGGTGGGAGCGCAGGGCGCCTCGGGCGAGCAGCAGGGCGGCGGCGGCGGCCATGAGGTAGGAGTAGCCCACCCCGCCGATCCAGAACCAGACCCCGTGCTCGTAAATCACCAGGTTCGGCCCTTCCGGGTCGGGGACCAGACGGCTCCAGATCAGCCCGTGCCGCGGATTGGTCATGGCCAGCACCAGGGTGGCGCACGGCACGAGGAAGAGCAGGGCGACCGTGCGCGGGCGGATCCACGGCTGCAGCCGGCAGTAGTCGAGCGCGAAAATCAGGAAAAGCGGGGGGACGCTGACCGTCCCGACGTACTGCAGCCGGGCGAAGAAAAGCTTGGCGTCGAGCCCGCGCGCATGCAGCTCGAGAGCGGCCCCGGCCGCCCACAAGGCGACCGCCCCCATGAGAAAGGCGAGCGGCCGGCCCCCGGGGACCCGGCGGCGGTTCCAGGCGAGCGCGGCCACCGCGAGCGCCATCGCCGCCGCCGCGGCATTCAACAGGACGAAGGGAGTCGGCTCCATGGAAAATATTCTATCACCATCGGGATAAAATGCCTAATTTTCCATCATCGGCCGGCGCGGCGGGCGGTCCGGCGGCGGGGAAACCCGGCGCGGGCGGTCAGCCGAGGCGCGCGGCGCTGGGGAGGCGCGGCATCTTGAATGATACCTGAGCCTTGCCCCAAGCGCCGGGCCGCGCGCGATCACGGCCTCAAGCGGCCGGTTGTCCGGCGCCGGCTCAAGCGGGGGCGTTCGTTTTGCGGTAAAGCGGGGAGATCTCCCTCAAGGTCGTCACCACGCGCTTGAGGGCTGCCAGGAACCGATCGACGTCCGCCTCGGAGTTGTCGATCCCGAAGGAGATCACGAGCGTCCCCTGGGCGTCGGCGTGGCTCAACCCGATCGACAGCAGCACGTGGGAGGCGCGCAGCGAGCCGGTCGCGCAGGCCGAGCGCGTCGAGACGGCCATCTGCTCGTCGTCCAGCATCAGCATGACGCTCTCGCCCTCGACGTAGCGGACCGAGGCCGACACGAGGTGCGGCAGGCTGTGCTCCGGGTGGGTGTTGATGATGACCTCGTCCAGGTGGCGCGGCAGCTCGCGCAGGAACCGGTCCTTGAGGCGCTTGAGGTGGGCATAGCGCCGGTCGAGGTCGCGCCGGGCGAGCTCGGCCGCGGTCCCCATGCCGATGATGCCGATCAGGTTCTCGGTCCCGGCGCGCTTGTTGTTCTCCTGCACCCCGCCGTCCAAAAGCGGGAAGACCTTCGCGCCGCGCCGGATGTAAAGCCCCCCCACGCCGGCCGGCCCGTAGAAGGTGTTGGAGCCGAAGCTCACCAGGTCGGCGCCGATGGCCTGGACGTCGAAGGGGACGACCCCCACCGAATCGACGGCGTCGGTGTGGAAGAGGATCTTGCGCTCCCGGGCGATCCGGGCGATCTCCTCGATCGGCTGGATCGTCCCGGTCTCGTTGTTGGCGTGCATGACCGAGATGAGGATGGTTCCCGGGGTCGCGGCCGCGGCGACGTCGCGGGGATTGACGCGGCCGGTCGCGTCCACCGAGAGGCTGGTCACCGTGAACCCGTCGGATTTCAGGCGGCGCAGGCTCCGGATGACGGCGTTGTGCTCGATGTTCGTGGTGACGATGTGCTTGCCCTTGTCGGCGTTGCCGGCGGCCGCGCCCTTGACGGCGTGGTTGACCGATTCGGTGCCGCCCGAGGTGAAGACGATCTCCTTGGGGTTTTCGGCATTGATGAGCCGCGCGACCCGCTCGCGGGCGGTTTCCAGGACCGCGGCCGCCTCCTCGCCCGCGCGGTGCTGGCTCGAGGGGTTGTGGTAGTCGCGCTCGATCGCCGCGATCATCGCCTGCTTGACTTCCGGCAGGAGCGGGTTGGAGGAGATGTGGTCGAGATTGATGAACGCCATGGTCGTCGCCCCTTTCGCCGTCGGTCGCTAGCGGTCAATGCTCTTCCTGAAGGTCGTGCTGGCAGGCTTCGCAGAAGGTGACGCCGGCGTCGATCTCGACGTCGCAGTAGGGGCAGTAGCATTTCTCGCCGTGGGAGTGCTCATGCTCGTCCTTGCGCTTCGGCTCGGGCCGCTTGACCCCGGAGCGGCGGTCCTCGTAGTCCTTGATGGCCATCTGCAGCGCGTCGGCCCCGAGGTTGGAGCAGTGCAGCTTGTTCTTGGGCAGCCCCTCCAGGGCGGCGGCCACGTCCTGGTTGGTGATCTTCTTGGCCTCCTCCAGGGTCTTTCCCTTGGCGAGCTCGGTCAGCATGCTGGAAACGGCGATGGCCGACCCGCACCCGAAGGTCTGGAACTTTATGTCGTCGACCCGGTTGTCGCGGATCTTGAGGTAGATCGTCATCATGTCGCCGCAAAGCGGGTTGCCGACCTCGCCGACCCCGTCGGCGTCGGCGATCACGCCCACATTGCGCGGGTTGCGGAAATGGTCCATCACGACCTTGTTGTACATCATGGCGCCGCCCTCCTTGTTCCCATCTGGCGACTCGCGTCGCTGCGGCGAGAATATAGCGGCGTCGGTCCGAAAAGTCCAATCCCTCGGCGGCGGCTCCCGGGGGGCGGTTTGACTTGGCGCGCCGATCGACCTAAAGAAAGGCGAATCCGGTTCGACACGGCGGGCGATCACCACCATGCAGTTGAGCGCACGGGCAAAGACACGGCTTCTCGCGGCCGCCCTGCTCTTCTTTTTCCTGGGCCTGGCGGCCGCGCTCCTCCCCGGGGTTCTGGCGGAGCTTCCCGCCGCGCGCCGCGCGTTCGAGGAGCGGATCGGCCGCGAGCTCGGGGCGGCGGCGGCCGTCGGGTCGCTCCATTTCCACTGGCTGCCGCGGCCCGCCCTGTCCGCCCGCGAGGCCCGTCTCGACTGGCCGGGCGGGGCGCAGCTTCAGGCGGCCGAAATCCGCCTCAAGTTCCATTTCGGCGCGATCCTGGGCGGCCGCCTCCGGCCGGCGGCCGTCGCGCTGCGATCCCCCTGGATCCGGCTGCCGCTCGCCGGCCTGGAAGCCGCCGACCCGGCCGAAGGCGGGCGGGAGCTGCCCGCGCTGCTCGAGCGGGCCGCGGCCCGCTGCGCATCCCTGCCGCGGCTGGCGCTTGCCGTGAGCTCCGGCCGGGTGGAGCTCCTGGCCGGCGACGGAACCGTGTTCGGGTTCGACGGGGTCGATCTCGAGCTGCGGCGCCGCAAGCAGTCGGTGAGATTCCGGGTTGCGGCCGCATCGCAGCTCGGCGAGCGTCTCACGGCCGAAGGCCGGATCGGGATCGCTCCGGCGAGCGGCCGGATGACGCTCGCCGCAAACGGCCTCGCGCCGCAGCGCCTGGCCGCCTGGCTCGACCCCCAACCCGCCGTGGGGATCGCCGACGCCCGGGCCGATGTCGCGCTCGCGGCCGAGTGGGACGGCGCGGGCCGGGCGAGGGTCCAGGCGCAGGGCCGGGCGCCGGAGCTCGTGCTGGAGCGCGGCGGCCGCCGGACGCGCCTGGCCCTCGAGCGCTTCGCGGGCGAGATCGAGTTCTCGGGCGGGGCCCTGTCGCTCTCGATCCCCGTGCTCGAGCTCCAAGTCCCGCGCGTCCACCTGGAGCTGTCCCTCGCCCGGAACGCCGGCCCCCCGCCGGAGATCGCCCTCGCCCTCAAGGGCTCCGGAGACGCGGCGGCCGCCCGCGACACGCTGCTCGCGCTGTTTTCCGACGACCCGGACGTCGCGGCCGTCTTCGAGATCCTGAAGGGCGGAGAGGTCCCCTGGATCGAGGCCCGGACCCGCGGCGCGACCTGGGGGGAGCTCGCCGACCTCGCGAACCTGGAGGTCCGCGGGCGGCTCGAGCGGGGGCGCATCTTCATCCCGGCCGTGGCGCTCGACCTTCAGGAGGTTTCGGGGGATGCGCGCATCGCCGGCGGATGGCTCGAGGGCAGCGACCTCGCCGCCGGCTACCGGGACACCCGCGGCCGGAAAGGCTCCCTGCGCCTGGGGCTCACGCGGGCGCAAACGCTGCTCGAGCTCGACCTGTGGCTGCGCGCCGACCTGAAGCCGCTGCCGGAGATCCTCGCCCGCCTCGTCCCGGACGGGGCCTTCCGCCGGGGCCTTGAGCGGCTCGACGAGTTTTCGGGGACGGCCGAGGGGCGCCTTAAGCTCGCCGGGGATCGCTCCGGCCCGGAGGTGCGCGTCGAGGCGGAGAGCTTCGCGCTGCGGGCGCGTTTGCCGGAGCTTCCCGCCGGGCTCGAGGCCCGTGGCGGGCCCCTGCTCTACGACGGCGGAAGGATCCAGCTGAGCGCGGTGGAGGCGGCCGTCGGAAAATCGCGCATCTCCGGGCTGAACGCCCGCCTGGGGCTCGGCGCGGGCTGGCCGCTGGCGGCCGATTGCCGCCAGGCGCTCTTCGATCTCGGCGAGGCGTCCGAGCTGCTCAAAAAAATCCCCGGCCTGGAGTTCATCGAGCGGCTGGAGGGGCGGATCGCCACCGCGGAGCTGCATCTCGCGGGGCGGGCCGACGACCCGCGGAGCTTCACGGTCAAGACCGGCGGGCGGCTGGAGGCGGTGCGCCTCTCCTCGCCCGCCCTGCCGCAGACCGTGACGCTCGGCGCGGGCCGGTTCGCCTGGGAGGACCGCCGGCTCCGCTTCTCGGGGCTGAATCCCACCGCCGGCCGCTCAGCCGTGAAAGGGCTCTCCGGGGACCTCCTCTGGGACGGCGGGGGTCGTCCGGCGGGCTCGGTCGGCGCGGAGGCCGTGCACCTGCAGATCGAGGAGATCGCCGCCTGGCTCGCCCCGCTCCTCGGGGGCTTTGGCGCCGCGCTCGAACCGCAATCCCTATCGGGAGCGGTCGAGCTGCGCGACGCCCGCCTCAGCCTCTCGCCCCCGTCCCCGGCCGGCGCCGGAATCGCGGGCTTCGAGGCCCGCATCACCCGGGCGGCCGTCGCCTCGGCCGCCCTGCCCCACCCGCTTCGGGTGGATTCCGGCGCGGTCGCCTGGCGTCCGGCGCGCACCGAACTCCGCGGAATCAACGCCGCGCTGGGCGCAAGCCGCGTCGAGCAGCTCTCGGTAACGATCGCCCCCGGCGGCAGCGGGCGGATCATCGCGATCGGCGCCGAGGCCGCGGCGCTCGACCTGGGCGCGCTTTACGCGCTGGTCGCCCCGCTCCCGGCCTTCCGGGAGGCCCGCGCGGAGGTCACCGCGCTGAACGGTCAGGCCGCCCTCTCGGCTTTTTCACTGCAAGGGCCGCTCGACGACCCCGGACGCTGGGCCTGGCGGGCCGCCGGCACCGTCCGGGAGGCGGCGGCGACCCTCGCCGCGCTCGAGGGGGCGGTCGAAGTCCCCGCGGCGCGGATCGAGGTGCTCGAATCCGCCGCCCCCGGCCGCACGGAGATCCGCCTCGACCCGGCTGTCGTCCGCTGGGGGCGGACGAGCCTCTCGGCGCGGGGGACGGTGGGGCTGGGGCCGCGGGAGACGGCCGTGGACCTCGCGCTGGCGGCGTCCGTCCTCGACCTCGAGGCCCTCGAGCGGGCCTACCGCAGCGCGGCCGGCCGCCGCGAAACCGCCTCCCGAACGCTCACCGGGCGGCTGCGCGTCGAGGCCGGAACGGCGGTCTACGGGCGGCTCGCCTCGGAGCCCCTCAAGCTCGAGGCGCGCATCGGCGGCGAAGAGACCGCCGTCGCCTTCGAGCGTCTGATCCTCTGCGGCATCCCGGTCATCGGCGAGCTCCGCTTTGCGGGCGGGGCGGTCAAGGGGCAGCTCGTTCCGCTGGCGAGCGGCGGCTCGCTCGAGAAGACCACCGCCTGCATCTCCGGGGAGGAGTCGCTGTACGTGGGGACGTTCAACCTGGACGGCGCCGTGGATTTCGACGGCCCGGCAGAGCGTCCGCTCGAGGCGGCCTCCGGCCGCCTGGCCTTTGTCGCCGAAAGCGGCACCGTGATGCGCTCGAGCTTCTTCACCCAGCTGCTCAATCTGCTCAGCCTGACCGAGATCTACCGCGGGGCCGTCCCGGACTTCCGGGCCGAGGGGCTCGCCTACAACCGCACGGCGGCCGACCTCGAGATCCGGGCCGGGAAGCTCCTCATCAACCGCTGGTACTTCGACGGACGCACGCTCTGGATGGGCGCCCGGGGGGAGGTCGATCTGGACACGCTCACGATCGATGCGGTCATGATGGTGTCGCCCTTCAAGACCTTCGACCGGATCGTCAGCCAGATCCCCGGGCTGCGCTGGGTTCTGGGCGGCAGGCTCGTCGCCATCCCGCTGCAGGTGAGCGGCCGGATCGCCGACCCGCGCCTGGTGCCCATGCACCCGGCGGCCGTGGGCACGGGGCTCGCCGAGATGTTCATGCGCCTGCTGACGCTCCCGCTTTCCATCATTCAGCCCTTCGTTCCGGGCCTCGACCCCGGCGAGTCCGCCCGGGAAAACCGCTCCATCGTCCGGGAATAGCCCGGCCGCTCGTCCCCGAGGGGCGGGTGTTGACAACCGGCGCGCGCGCCTCCATGTTCCGGCATCGGCAACTGGCTCGAGGTCGAACGCACCGCGGGGCCGAAAGGCCGCGTCGCCGACCACCCGGCCCGGCCCCGCGCCAACCATTCGGGTATCCGATAAAGGAGGACACCATGGCCTATACCTGCAAGAACTGCGGCGCCGTCGCCCAGGAGCCCGGACACCTGTGCAACCCCTGCGGAGACAAAGCCAAGTGCAGCTTCTGCGGCGCGCCGGCGGTCGACGCGAAGCACATCTGCAAGGACAAGCTCGCCGCGATGAAATACGTCTGCGGCGGGTGCGGACGCGTGGCGATGGAAGCCGAGCACCTCTGCAAGCCCGCTCCGATCGGCTGAAACGCGCGAACGGCCGGCCGGCCGCTCTTCGAAAAGCGGCGGGCCGGTCGTTCGGGCTCTCCCGAACCGCTGCCGGCGCGAGGCCGCCGCCCCTGCGGCAGGGGGTGCGGCGGCCTCCGATCGCCACCCCGACCCGATGGACGCCACACGGCTCAAATTCGAACAGGGACCCATCCGCCCGCCGAACGAGGCGCAGAGCCTCCTGTTGCGCTTCACGCGCAACTGCCCCTGGAACCAGTGCCTCTTCTGCCCGGTCTACAAGGGCCGCAAGTTCTCCCTGCGGCCGGTCGAAGAGATCAAGGAGGACATCCGCACCGCGCGGCGGATGGCCGACGCGGTCACCGCGCTTTCCTGGCGGCTCGGCTTCGGGGGGGAAGTGACCGAGGCCGTGGCAGGCGCCGTCTTCGGGGACGCCGCCTACTCCTCGAGCTTCCGCAGCGTCGCGGCCTGGATGTTCTACCGGACCGGCGCCTGTTTCCTGCAGGATGCCGACAACCTCGTCATGCCCACCGCCGACCTGGTCGAGGTGCTCACCTTCCTGCGGAAAACCTTTCCCGAGATCCGACGGGTCACCACCTACTCGCGGTCGCGGACCGTGGTCCGCAAGGACGTCGAGGCGCTGCGGCGCATCCACGCCGCGGGCCTGGACCGGGTGCACATCGGCCTGGAGACCGGGTACGACCCGCTGCTCAAGCTGGTCAAAAAGGGGGTCTCCGCGGCGCAGCACATCGATGCCGGCACCCGGCTCAGGGAGGCCGGGATGGAGGTTTCCGAATACGTCATGCCCGGCCTCGGGGGGCGGGAGATGTGGCGCGAGCACGCCGTGGAGACCGCCCGGGTCCTGAACGCGATCAACCCGCACTTCATCCGCCTGCGCAGCCTGCGCGTGCCGCCGCACGTGCCGCTCCACGCCCTGGTCGCCGAGGGGCGGCTCCACCTGCAGAGCGACGACGAGCTCGCCGCGGAGATCGGCCTGTTCATCGAATCCCTGGACGGCATCACCAGCACGGTGACGAGCGATCACATCATGAACCTCCTCGAGGAGGTCTCCGGCCGGCTGCCCGCGGACAAGGCGCGGATGCTCGCGGTGGTGGCGGATTACCAGGGGCTTCCCGATCGGCAGCGCCTGATCTACCGGGTGGGGCGCCGCGGCGGGGCCTTCCGCTCGACCCGCGACCTCGAGCGGGACCCGGCGACCGCCCGCAAGATCGAAAACCTCATCGACGAGGTCGAGCGGCGGGAGGGCCCGGCGGGGGTGGAGCGGCTCATCACCGAAATGGTCGACCAGTACATCTGACGACCTCGCGCCGGAGCCGATGACGGCGCGGGCGCTCCGCCCCGCGCCGGCGGCCGCGCAACCGCGGCCCGGCGCGCCTTGCGGCGCATGAAAAACGGGGCGCTGCCTGCGGTCACCGCCGCCGAAGCAGGCGCCCCGCCCTCGCGGCGAGCTCGGTGATCTCGCGGATCTTCAGGCCGTAGGCGGCCGCCAGCATCAGGACGCCGAAGAGCGCCCCGGTGAGCAGGATGACGGCGAGGCTTCCGGCAGCGCTGCCGGGATCAAGGCGCCCGAGCAGGAGCCCCCGGAACGCCGACAGCGGCGGCGCCATCGCCAGGCCGAGCAGGGCGGACTTCCCGTAGAAGCGCAGCACCTCGCCGCGCGCGGCGTTTCCGCTGCGGCGGCTCCACAGCAGATAGAGCACGGCGACCTGCAGCACCCCGGAAGCCGAGATGGCGAGCGCCACCCCCCCCGCGCCCATCGCCCGCAGACCGAGGATGTAGAGGGGGATGCTCGCGCCGACCGCGAGGCTGCCGAACAGCGCCGGGAAGAGCGTGTCCTGCAGGGCGTAGTAGCCCCGCACCACCACGGTGTAGGCCGAAAAGGCGAAGGCCCCGGCGAGCAGAAAGACGAGGACCTCGGCCGTCAGGCGGGTCGCGCCCGGGTCGAAGCGGCCGCGCTCGAAGAGCAGCCGCACGATCTCCGGGCTGACGACCATCAGGAACACCGCCGCCGGGATCATCAGGGCGAGGCAGCGCAGCGTCAGGTTCAGGACCCGGTTCATCTCCGCCAGGTCATTCTCCGCGGCGAGGCGCGACAGGTAGGGAAACGAGGCCGTCCCGACGGCCTGCCCGAAGACGCCGACCAGAACCAGCATCACCCGCAGGCCGAAATTCAGCACGGCGACGCTGCCGGCCGGCAGATAGGACCCGAAGAAGCGGAAGAGGAACTCGGTCGAGAAAGTCATCGTCAGGCCGACCGCCAGCGGGAGGGTCCGGCGGAGGTACTCCCCGACGGCCGGGTCGCGCCACCGCAGGCTGAGCCGCAGCGGCATCCCCACCCGGCGCGCGCCGGCGGCCTGCAGCAGGAGGTTTCCCGCCAGCGCGCCGGCGAGGACCCCCCAGGCAAACCCTTCGACCCCCACCCGCGGCCCGAGGAAATACCCGCCGGCGATGATCCCGGCGTTGTAGAGCAGGGGGGCGAGCGCCGGCAGGAGGAACCGCTCGTGGGCGAACTGGACCGCCATGAGGAGGCTTCCCAGGAAAAAGCAGAGCTGGGCCGGCAGGATGATGCGGGTCATGCGCGCGGCGGCGGCGAGCGTCGCGGGGTCCCCGATCCCGGGGGCGGCGAGCGCGACCAGCGCCGGAGCGAAAAGCATCGCGGCCGCGACGGCGAGGAGCACGCAAGCCCCGTAGACCCCGGCGATGGCGGAAAAGGCGTCCCAGGCCCGCGCCTCGCCGGATTCGACCCGCCGCCGGGTGAACATCGGGATGAAGGTGACCGAAAGAAAGCCGCTCGCCGCGACGTGGTTCAGGATCTCCGGCAGGATGAAGGCGAGCTGGTAGGCGTCGACCTCCCGGCCGGCCCCGGCCGTGAAGGCGATGGCCATCTCGCGCAGCAGGCCGACGGCGCGGCTCGCCGCGACCGAGGTCATCAGGATCACCGAGGCGATGCCGATATGGCGTCGGGTGGCAGGGGTCATGGGCGCTTCTTTCTACCGGATGCCGCCCGGCGGAGTCAATGCGCGCCGCCCCGCGGCGGGCGGTTGCGCCCCAAGCGGCCCCGCCCGCGGCCCGGCGGCCGTCTTGACTTAAACCAAGCGATTTCGTATAAAAAACGAGGCAGGGGGGCGGATCCCCCCTCAACGCCCCGGAGGCCGCCCACGGGTCCCTCGCCATGACCGATCGCCGGCGCATTCCTCAGAGCATCACGACCGTTCTGGTCTACGGGCGGCTGCCGCTCGTCTTCGGGGCGATGCTCTGCGCCGTGGCGGTCATGTGGCGGCCGGAGCCGGGCGTCTACCTCGCCGGCGTCCTGCTGCTGCTGATCGCCATGACCTTCGACCTCGTCGACGGCTGGTTCGCGGCCCGGTTCTACCCCCACCCCCAGATGGCGCAGCTCGCCGACCGGATTCTCGACAAGCTGATCTACTCGATCATCTTCCCCCTGGTGGCCGTCGGGGCGATGTGGCGGCTGCACTACTTCCTGCCCGACCCGCGCAAGGGCCAGCTCCTGCACGCCATGCTGGTGTTGTTCCTGGCCGTCACGGTCCTGATCCGGGACAACTTCGCGCATTTCGTCCGCGGGGTCGCGCTGCGCTTCGACCAGGAGCTCGAGTTCCGCGAGTTCGCGCGCGTGCGCACCATCGTCGCCGCGCCCTTAGGCTTCCTGCTCTACGCCCATGCGTTTTACATCCCGGCGGAGCCCGCCTCCGTCCTGCAGCGCCTGGTGTCGCAGCTCGGCAACACGCCCCTGCGCACCCTGTTCATCATCGAGATCATCTTTTTCATCATCAACATCGTCTCCATCGCCGGACTCGTCCGTCGCTACGGCTCCATGTGCCTGGACGACCTCTGCCTCGGCAACCTGCAGCTGCGCCGCCAGATCCTCGCGATCTTCCCGAACGGCCTCACGCTGATGAACGCCGCCATGGGGCTGCTCGCGGTTTTCTTCGCCTACCACGACCGCCTGCGCGAGGCCTCGCTCTTTCTCATCGGGGCGGCCCTGTTCGACAAGCTCGACGGGGCGCTCGCGCGGCGCCTGGGCCTGACCGAGCCGCTGCCGGACGCTCCCCCCGGCCGGCCGCGGCTGAACGTGGGCGCCGTTCTCGACGACGTCTCCGACGGCATCAGCTTCTGCATCGCCCCGGCGTGGATTTTCTACCTGTTGTTGGACGGGATCCCGGAAGCGGGCGCCGATCGCCTGCCCTATGCCTGGGCCGCCGTGATCTATGCGGCCGCCGGCATCGCCCGGCTCGTCTATTTCACCGTCGACAAGCACCCCATCCCCGGCTTCTTCAAGGGGATGCCCACCCCCGCGGCGGCGATGCTCGTCATGGGGCCGATGCTCATCCTCGGCCAGGAGGTCGCCGAGGCCGGTCCGTGGGTGCCCTTCTGGGCCGCCTTCAGCTGCGTGACGATGTTCGCTACGGCCGCGGTCATGAACCTTTATCCCGTCCGCTACCTGCACTTCGGCCGCTTCATGAGCCGCCACCCCTGGTTCACCCGGATGAGCTTCCTGATCCTGTGCACGGTCTTCACGCCGTACTACGGCTACGTCTTTTTCCTGCTGATGCTCGTCTACCTCTTCTCTCCGCTCGTCACCGGCCGGATCGACCCCCGGCGCGCCGCCAGCGAGGCCCGCGCCAAATCCACCTGACCCCGACCCTTGCCAGGGTCTTCAAGTTGCATTAAGTAAGGATTCCCGATTCGGGCGTTCGGCTCACCGTTCAAGCCCCGCGCGGCGACCCCGCGGGTCGAGGAATCCGTTTGAAATGATTAGCGATCTGAAAACACTGGGGGTTTGTTTGGGGGCCTCGACCGTTTCGCTGGTCGAAGTCCTCCGGGAAGGGGGCGCCCCCCGGGTCGGCCGGCACTGGCTCAAACCCCACGAGGGCGACCCCAAGCGCACCCTGGTCCGCGCCCTGGACGAAATCGATGTTGCGGCCTACGACCGGATCGCCGCGACGGGGCGCAAGTTCCGGCGCTTCGTGAACCTCACCTCGATCTCCGAGCCCGAGGCGGTCGAGGCCGCCTACCCGTTCCTCAAGCCCGCGGGCACCGCGTGCCCGGCGGTGGTCTCGGCCGGGGGCGAAACCTTCATGGTCTATGTCCTCGACCGCGCCGGCCGGATCGCCAACGTCGTGACCGGCAACAAGTGCGCCTCGGGCACCGGCGAGTTCTTCCTGCAGCAGCTTCGGCGCATGAACGTCGGCCTCGAGGAGGCCGCCGAGTGGGCCGCGGTCCAAAAGCCGCACCACGTCTCCGGGCGCTGCTCGGTCTTTTGCAAGTCGGACTGCACCCACGCCACGAACAAGGGCATCCCGAAATCCCAGGTGACGGCCGGGCTTTGCAAAATGATGGCCAACAAGATCCTGGAGCTCCTCAAGAAGGTGGAGCGCCGGGACATCATGGTGGTGGGCGGGACCGCCCGCAACGGCATGATGATCGAGTACCTGCGCCGGGAGATCCCCGGGCTGATCGTTCCGGAGGAAGCCCCCTTCTTCGAGGCCCTGGGCGCCGCCCTCTGGGCCCTCGACCACCAGACCGAGCCGTTTCCGGGGCGCGCGCGCCTCTTTCTCGAGGGGGTCGCCTCCTTCGACCGCCTGCCGCCGCTCGAAAGCTTCGCCGCGCAGGTCGACTTCAAGTCGATGGCGCGGGGCACCCTCCTGCCGGGGGACGTCTGCCTGCTCGGCCTGGACGTCGGCTCCACCACCACCAAGGCGGTCCTCATCCGCCGCAGCGACCACGCGCTGCTCGCCTCGGTCTATCTGCGCACCAACGGCGATCCGGTGGGCGCCTCGCGGCGGTGCTACCACGAGATCCTGCGGCAGGTGCGGGAGGTCGTCGACCCGCGCGCCATCCGCATCGCCGGCCTCGGGGTGTGCGGCTCGGGCCGCCAGATCGCCGGCCTGCACGCCCTCACCGACGGGGTGGTGAACGAGATCATCGCCCACGCGACCGCCGCGGTCTACTTCGACCCCCAGGTGGACACCCTTTTCGAAATCGGCGGCCAGGACGCGAAATACACCTACATCACCAACGGGGTGCCCTCGGACTACGCCATGAACGAGGCCTGCTCGGCCGGCACGGGCTCCTTTCTGGAGGAGTCGGCCTTCGAGACGCTCGGCGTGCCGATGGATGAGATCGCCGCCGTCGCGCTGCGCGGCCGCCGCCCGCCCAATTTCAACGACCAGTGCGCGGCCTTCATCGCCTCGGACATCAAAAACGCGATCCACGAGGGGGTCGCCCACGAGGACATCGTCGCCGGGCTGGTCTACTCGATCTGCATGAACTACGTGAACCGCGTCAAGGGCAACCGCCCCGTCGGCGGGAAGATCTTCATGCAGGGGGGCGTGTGCTACAACCGCGCCGTGCCGCTCGCCATGGCCGCCCTGGTGGGCAAGCCGATCATCGTCCCCCCGGAGCCGGGCCTGATGGGGGCCTTCGGGGTGGCGCTCGAGGTCGCCAAGCGCATGGCGAGCGGGCTCATCCCCGAGGGGGACTTCGACCTCGAAGCCTTGGCCGGCCGGGAGGTCGCCTACGGCCGCAGCTTCGTGTGCCGCGGCGGCAAGGAGAAGTGCGACCGCCGCTGCGGCATCGCCGTGATCGAGGTGGAGGGCCGCAAGTACCCCTTCGGCGGCGCCTGCAACCGCTACTACAACCTGCGCCACCACGTCACCCACGACGTCGAGGAGCTCGACCTCGTGCGCGCCCGCCAGCGGCTCATCTTCGAAACCCACGCCGCCGCGCCGCCGCCCGCGCCGCGGGGGCGGGTGGGGCTGAACCGCAGCTTCCTGGTGAACACCTACTTCCCGCTCTATTCGCACTTCTTCAGCCGCCTCGGCTTCGAGGTGGTCCTGCCCGACCGGCCGACCCAGGAGGGCATCGACCAGCGCAGCGCCGCGTTCTGCTATCCGGTCGAGCTCGCGCACGGCTTTTTCGACGCCCTGCTCAAAAGCGACCCGCCGCTCGACTTCATCTTCCTGCCGCACTTCAAGGCGGTGCCGAACCTGAAGGACCCCGAGAGCCACCAGTCCCAAGTGTGCCCGCTCGTCCAGGGCGAGTCCTACTATCTCAAGGCCGCCTTCCAACCGGCGCTCGAACGCCTGGCGCGCGGCGGCACCCGGGTCGTGACCCCGCTGCTCGACTTCACCCGCGGGATCGCGGCCGCCGAAACGGAGATGGTCGCGGCGGCGCGCACGATGGGGATCGGACGCCGCGCGGCGCGGGAGGCCTTCGCCTTCGCCCGCGAGCGCCAGGAAGCCTGCGCCGCGGCGATGCGCGCGCTCGGCCGCCGGGCGCTCGAGCGCCTCGAGGCCGACCCCGAGCGCTTCGGCGTCATCCTCTTCTCGCGGCCCTACAACGGGTTCGCCGAGGAGGCCCACATGGGGATCCCCCACAAGTTCGCCTCCCGCGGCGTGCCGGTGATCCCCCTCGATTGCCTGGAGCTCGAGGGCGAGCGCTCCAAGCGGCACATGTACTGGGGCATGGGCAAGCTCATCCTGCGCGCCGCGCGCCGGACGGCCAAGCACCCCCAGCTCTTCGGCACCTTCATCACCAACTTCTCCTGCGGCCCGGACTCCTTCGTCATCACCTATTTCCGGGATATCATGGGCCGCAAGCCCTCCCTCACCCTGGAGCTCGACAGCCACACCGCCGACGCCGGGCTCGAAACCCGCATCGAGGCCTTTCTCGACATCGTCCAGGCCTACCGGCGGCTCTCCGCCCGGCGCCTGATCCCCGCCGCTGCCGGCGCCTTCACCCCGGCCCGCACGCTGCTCGACGCGCAGAGCGCGCGGGTGGTCACCTCGGCCGGCGAGGTCCTGCCGATGACCGATCCCCGGGTGACGATCCTCATCCCCTCGATGGGGCGGCTCGGAACCGAGGCCTTCGCGGCGATCCTCAAGGGCTACGGGTTCAACGCCCAGGCCAACCGCGAAAACGACGAGGCCATCCTCAAAATCGGCCGGGCGAACACCTCCTGCAAGGAGTGCCTGCCGCTGATCCTGACGACCGGGACGCTGTTGAGCTACATCCGCAACGGCAAGCGCCCCGATGAGGTCCTGGTCTACTTCATGCCGACCGGCTCGGGCCCCTGCCGCTTCGGCCAGTACTACATTTTCATGGAGGACCTGATCCGCCGCCAGCAGATCCCGGACGTCGCCGTGCTCGCGCTCTCCTCGGACAACTCCTACCTCGGCATGGACAAGAACTTCGAACGCCACGCCTGGTGGGCGGTGATCGTCTCCGACGTGATGGAGGACATCCGCGCCATGCTGCTGGCGAACGCCGTCGACCCGGCGGCGGCGATGGCGGTGTTCGACGCGGGCTGGCAGGTCGTGCTCGAGGCGATGGCCCGCGCCGACTTCGACCTGCTCAAGGCCCGGCTGACCGAGGTCGCCGAGAGCCTGCGGGCCCTGCCGCTCAAGCGGCCGGTCGGCGAGGTCCCGACCGTCAGCCTGACCGGGGAGATCTTCGTGCGCCGCGACTCGCTCTCGCGCCAGTTCCTGACCGAGCGGCTCGCGGAGAAGGGCTTCGCGGCCGTGTGCGCGCCGGTCGCCGAGTGGGTGCATTACTGCAACTACCTCGTCGCCAAGGGGTTCAACCAGGACCCGATGACCGCCATGCAGAAATTCGCGCTCAAGCTGCGCACCTTCTTCCAGGGGCGCTACGAGCGGCAGATCAAGGCGATCCTCGGCCGGACGGGCCTCGTCCACACCGGGACCCTGGACGTGGGGCGGCTGATCGAAAACGCCCGGCCCCACATCTCGCTCAACCTCACCGGCGAGGCGATCCTCACGGTGGGCGGCTCGCTCACCGAAATCATCCACCACACCTGCGGCGTGATCGCCATCGGCCCCTTCGGCTGCATGCCGAACCGGCTCTCCGAGGCGATTTTGAGCGAGGCCATGACCGCCGCCGGAAAACTGGCGACCGACCCGCGGAACCCCGCGCTGCGGGCCGTTTTGACCGACCTGGACGAGCTGCCCTTCCTGGCGATCGAGACCGACGGCTCGCCCTTTCCGCAGCTGATCACCGCCAAGCTGGAAACGTTCCTGCTGCGCGCCGAACGCCTCCACGCGCGCATGCGCACGGTCCACGGAGGGCATTGAATGCGAAGCGACCGCAAGGCGATCTGGGGCTGGGCCCTCTACGATTGGGCCAACTCGGCCTTCGCGACGACGGTGATGGCCGGCTTCTTCCCGGTTTTCTTCAAGCAGTTCTGGAGCCACGGCGCCGACGTCAACCTGAGCACCGCCCAGCTCGGGTTCGGCAACTCCGTCGCGAGCCTGTGCATGGCCCTCGCCGCCCCGCTGCTCGGGGCGATCGCCGACCAGGGCGCGGCCAAAAAGCGCTTCATGCTGACCTTCGCCTATCTCGGGGCGCTCGCCACGGCCGGGCTTTTCCTGGTCGAAAAGGGAAACTGGGCGCTCGCCATCTTCACCTACGCGGTGGGGCTGATCGGCTTCAGCGGCGCGAACATCTTCTACGATGCGCTTCTGCCGGGAGTCGCCCCGCCGGAGCGCCTCGACGTCGTCTCGAGCCTGGGGTACGCGCTCGGCTACCTGGGCGGCGGGCTGCTCTTTTTGGTGAACGTCCTCATGTCGCTTTTCCCGGCGGCCTTCGGGCTGCCGGACGCCGCGACCGCCGTGCGGGTCTCCTTTTTGAGCGTATCCCTGTGGTGGGGGGGCTTCACGCTCTTCGCGGCGCTCTGGGTGCCCGAGGGGCAGCGCCCGCGGACCGCGGCGCAGGGCCTCGGGGCGTGGCGGGCCGGCCTCCGGCAGCTCGGCGCCACCTTCCGCAAGGTCCGCCACCTGAAGACGCTCTCGCTCTTTCTCCTGGCCTACTGGTTCTACATCGACGGGGTCGACACCATCATCCGCATGGCGGTCGACTACGGGCTGTCCATCGGCTTCGAATCCGCGGATCTGATCGTGGCGCTGCTGATCGTGCAGTTCGTCGGGTTCCCGGCGGCGCTCGTCTTCGGCCGCCTCGGGGAGCGCTGGGGGGTTAGGCGCTCGATCTATCTGGCGATCGGCGTCTACATCGGCATCACCCTCTGGGGCACCATGATGACGAACAAGACGGAGTTCTATCTTCTGGCGGTCGTCATCGGCTGCGTCCAGGGGGGCATCCAGGCGCTCAGCCGCTCCTATTACGCGCGGCTGATCCCGCCGGGGAAGCCGGCCGAATTCTTCGGCTTCTACAACATGCTGGGGAAATTCGCGGTGATCTTCGGCCCGGCCCTGATGGGCGCGGTCGGGCTGCTCGTGCGCCGGCTCCTGCTGCCGGCCGCGCCGACGGCCGCGGACCTCGTCCAGGTCGGGCAGCTCGCCTCGCGCTGGAGCATGGCCTCCGTCCTGCTGCTGTTCATCCTCGGGGGGCTGCTCTTTTACTTCGTGGACGAGGAGCGAGGCCGGGCGCAGGCGGCGGCGCTCGAGGGCTGAGGGCCGCGGCCTACGGCCGCGCGAGGCGCCGCGCCAGCCGGGCGGCGCAGTTCGAGAAGACCCAGTCCACCCCGCGGTTCAGCTCGCGGTACAGGGCCGGAAGCGACTGGCTGTAGCCCGTCCCCACCTGAAGCCCCGCCGCGTGGAGCCCCTCGACGAGCGCCCGGCGGACGAGCAGGTAGTGGCCGGCGATCCCGGCCCAGCCCTCCCGCCGCGCGAGGCGCGCCGCCCCCCGGCAGTCGAAGCGCGCGATGGGGACGCACGCCGCCCGGGGCAGGCCGGGTATTTCGGAAAAGACCCGGGGGTCGAGCGACAGGAGGTGATAGTCGGCTCCGGGGCGCAGCGGCGCGAGAAGCTCGGCCAGGGCCCGGCCCTGCGCCGGCGGGTCGGGGTGGGCTTCGCGCTTGAGCTCGATCATCAGGTGCATCCGCCCGCCGTAGCGCCGGACCACCTCCGCGAGCAGCGGCACCTCGGGGCAGGCGCGCCGCAGCTCGGCCGCGGCCGCCGCAGCGGGCGCGAGCGCTTGACCGAAGACCCGCCGCAGGTCCGGATCGTGGAGCACGACCGCGACGCGGTCCCGCGTCCAGCGCACGTCGAGCTCGATCCCCCAGACCCCGGCCTGCGCCGCGGCGTCGAAGGCGGCGAGCGTGTTCTCGAAGCACCGCCGGTTGTCGTGCTCCCCGCGGTGGGCGACGAGACGGCAGGCCGCGAGGCGGGCCGGCTCCGGCCGCGGCACGCGCCGCCGGGCGCCGACCGCGTCCGCCGCGGCCATCAACAGGGACTCGATGCGGTCGATCGGTTTCATGGTCGCTCGCTGCGGTAGAGAGGATGGCTTTCCCCGTTGCCGGCGGGCCGCCGCGGCCCGCCCAGACGGCCGGCGCCCGGCGCCGGCCCGCCGGAGACGTTCATGCCCGAGCTGAAGGATCTGGTCCAGGTCCATGCCCCCTTCCGCATGCTCCGTCACGGCCTGCTCGCGGAGCTGCTGGCGCAGGGGCTCAACCCCGAGATCTACTTCGACGCCCGCGCGCTGGACGAGCTCACGGCGGATGAGGCCGAGACGGTCGCGGCGGCCCTGCGCGGCGCCGGGCGCCGCGTCACGTTCCACGCGCCTTTCCAGGACCTCGTCCCCGGCTCGACCGACCCGGCCCTGCGCGCAGCGACCCGCCGGCGCTTCGCGCAGCTGCTCGAGCTCGTCCCCGCCTTCGGCCCGCGCACGGTCGTCGCCCACGCCGGCTACGACTGGCGCCGCCACGCCCATGTCCGCGACGCCTGGATCGAAAACTCCGTCGCCTTCTGGTCGGAGGTGGCCGCCACGCTCGGCCGCGCGGGCTGCCGGCTCATGCTCGAAAACGTCTACGAGCACCGGCCCGCGGAGATCGGCGAGCTTCTCGCGCGCCTCGCCCCCCAGGGGGTCGGCCTCTGCCTCGACCTCGGGCACCTCGCGGCCTTCGGCCGCGGGGTCCTCGGCGACTGGCTGGAGGCGCTCGGCGGCCGCATCGGCCAGCTGCACCTGCACGACAACCGCGGCGAGCGCGACGAGCACCTGCCCCTGGGGGCGGGCGGCATCGATTTCGCGCCGCTCTTCGCCTATCTGCGCGCCGCGCGCGCCGCCCCGCCGCTCGTCACGCTCGAGATGCACCAGCCCCAGGACCTCGCGCCCTGCCTGGAAGCCCTCGCGCGGCTTTGGCCCTGGCCGGCTTGAAGGCCCGGCGGCAATCGGCGCGCCCCCTTCAGGCGGCGCCTAAAGAACGCCGGCAGGCGGCGGCGAGCGCCGGCGCCTGGGGGTGGTCCGCGAAGCGCTCGAGCAGCGCGAGCGCCGCGCGGGGCCGCCCCAGGTGAAGCCGACTGACCGCCAAGCAGACGCCGAGCGCCGCGTCGCCGGGGAAGCGATCGAGCCCTTCCTCCAGGATCGCGGCGGATTCCGCCGGCCGACCCGCCCGCTGCCGCAGCATCCCCAGCCCCAGGTAGGCGCGCGGATCGGGGTGGCAGGCGAGCGCGCGCCGGTAGAGCGACTCGGCGATGGCGGGTTTGTCGGGGATCGCCGCGACGCGGGCGTAGTCCCCCTGGTCGAAGGTCATGGCGAGCCGCGAAAAGAAATCGGCGTGCCGCGCGCGGAACTCCGGCAGGTCGATCGGGTCGAGGGCCGCGACGAAGTCCGGAAGCCCGGCGTGGAACGCCTGCCGCAGCCGCCGGCCGGCCTCCAGGACCCAAGCGGCGTCGAGCTGCGGGTCGGTTTCGAAGTACATGATGTCCTCGACCCGGTCGAGCCAGATCGCGTCGGTGACGCCGAGCCGCCGGCGCAGGTCGTCGTAGAGCGCGGTCCCCGGGAAGATGTCGAGGATGTAGAAGACGGCGGCGAGCGGCTTGATCGCCCGCATGAGATCGATGGTCGCGCGGATGCTCGCCTCGCTCTCCCCCGGGCAGCCGTAGATGAAGTAGGCGCGCGCGAGCATGCCGTAGCGCTGGGTCAGGTCGAAGGCGCGCCGGACCTCCTCGTCCCCGAAGCGCTTTCCCAGGCGGCGGCGGATTTCGGCCGAGCCGCTCTCGACCCCGTAGCTCACCTGGATGCACCCCGCCCGGCGCATCCAGGCGAGCACCTCCGCGTCGACCGCGTCCACCCGCGAAATGGCCGTCCAGGAGATGTCGATCCCGCGCCGGAGGATCTCCTGGCACACGGCGGTCGCGCGGCGCCGGTCGAGGGTGAAGGTGTCGTCGCTCACGTGCACCAGGCGCCGCCCGCGGCGCCGCAGGTGCTCGAGCTGGTCGACGAAATAGCCCGGCGAGTGGGCCCGCACCCGCCGCCCCCAGAAGGCGGGCGATCCGCAGAAGGCGCAGTCCGCGTGGCACCCGCGGGCGAGCACGACATGGCCGAGGTCGAAGTGGCGCGCCGGCATGGGCAGGCGGTCCGGGGCGGCCGCCCGGGCGGCGGCCGGGTGCCGCGCCGGCCGCCCCCCCTCGCGGGCGGCGAGGCCGGGGATCCGGCGGATGCCCTCGCGGTCGCCCGCCGCCAGGCGGTCGGCGAGCGCGGCCATGGTCCGCTCTCCCTCCCCGAGGACGACGTAGTCGATTTCGGGGAAGCGCGAGAGAAAAAACTCCCAGAGGTGGGTCGCCCCCACCCCGCCGAAGACCACCGCCGCCCCGGGCACGGCCCGCCGCGCGATGCGCGCGATCTCGATGGCGCCCCAGCGGTTGGCGTGAAGGACCGAAAACCCGATCAGCTCCGGCGCCTGCCGCCGCAGGAGGTCGGCCACGGCCTCCGGCGCGGACGGGATCTCCGGCCAGCAGAGGATCTCCACCGTGTGCCCGCGCGCGATCAAGGCGGCGGCGACGTAGTAGAGGCCGATCGGCGCCGAGCGGATGTCCTCGGCGTCGAGGCGCGGGTCCAGAAAGGGGGGGTAGATCAGCAGGATTTTCATGGCGGCCGTCGGCAAGCTGCGGCGCCAGCGTAGCCGCCATCGCGGCGCAAGTCAATTGACAGCCGCCGATGGATCTGCGATTTAGCCGCCATGCCGACGCGGCCTCCCCCACCCGGCAGGCGGGCCGGAAAAAACCGCATGGAAGCGCGGCTTGCCGCCGGCAAGCTGCCGAACGCGCTTCTGCGCAAGATCCTGCGCGGGATCGCCTTCGAGGACCCCGCGGTCCTGATCAACCCGGGGGTCGGGGAGGACATCGCCGCCGTCGACGTCGCGGGCGAAGAGGTGCTGGTGCTGAAGTCCGACCCCATCACCTTCGCGACGGAGGGCATCGGCCAGTACGCGGTGCTCGTCAACGCGAACGACATCGCGACCGCGGGGGCGACCCCCCGCTGGTTTCTGACGACGCTGCTCTTCCCGGTGGGGACGACCGGGGCGCAGGTGCGCACCGTCGTCGGCGAGCTCGCCGAATTCTGCCGGCGCTGGGGGATCACCCTCTGCGGCGGCCACACCGAGATCACCGACGCCGTGACCCGGCCGGTCGTCTCCGGCATGATGGCCGGCACGGTGCGGCGCCGGGACCTGATCCACAAGCAGGGCATGGCCGCCGGCGACCGCATCCTGGTCACCAAGGCGGTGGCGGTCGAGGGCACCGCGATCATCGCCCGCGAGCTCGGGGGGCGGCTGCGCGCCCTGGGGATGACCGCCGAGGAGATCGACGGCTGCCGGGAGCTGCTCGAGCGGATCGCGGTTTTGCCGGAGGCGCGGATCGCGGCCGCGACCCGGGGGGTGAGCGCCATGCACGACGTGACCGAGGGCGGGATCGCCACCGCCCTCGAGGAGCTCGCCGCGGCCGGCGGCCGGCGCATCCGGGTGGAGATCGACCGGATCCCGGTTTTCCCGCAGACCCGCCGCCTCTGCCGGCTGCTCGGCGTGCGGCCGCTCGGGCTGATCGGGTCCGGGAGCCTGCTGATCTGCTGCCGGCCCGCCGCGGTCGCCCGGCTCGCGGCGCGGCTGCGGGCGGCCGGCATCCCGGCGGCCGAAATCGGCCGCGTGGGGGGGCGCGGCCGGGGGATCGAGGCGCGGCGCAGGGGGCGCCCCGCGCGATGGACCGCGTTCGAGGTGGACGAAATCGCGCGCCTTTTCGGCTGACGGGCTTTGCCCCGTTTGGCCGCGGCCGGCCGAGGGGCGCGGCGGGGGCTACTTCGCCTGGATGCCGCGGTGGAACACCTCGAAGGCGACGGCCAGGGTCTCCTTGAGGTAGTCCTTCTCCTCGTTGATCAGCTTCTTGCTCGTCAGCCAGAGGATCACCCCGGAAAAGAGGGCCCAGAACACGTCGGTCAGCGCGACGGGGTGCCGGTCGACGAAGACCCCCTGGGCGACGCCGTCGCGGAAAATCTGGGCGATCGACTGCATCGATTTGCCGGAGAGCTCCTTGATCTCGGAGAGCAGCTGCGGGGTGAGGTTTTTCAGCGTCTCGCTCGACTGCAGGTGGAACATGTTGATGATGATCAGCGGGTCGAATTCGTAGACGTCGTACATCGCCTCCATCAGGGCCTTGAGCTTCTCCTCCGGCCCCGCTTTTTTCATGGCGATGACGTGCTCGACCCGCAGCAGCAGGTACTGCAGGATGCGCAGGGAGAGCGAGGCGTAGAGCTCCTCCTTGTTCTTGAAGTAGAGGTAGAGCGTGCCCGGGCTGAGCTCGGCCTCCTGGGCGATGTCCTCCATGGTGGCCTTGTTGAAGCCCTTTTCGGAAAAAACCCGCTTGGCGGCCACCATGATCTGCTGGCGCCGGCGCTCTTTCTCTCTTTCCTTGCGCTCCTGGATGCCCATGGAATTCTCCGTGAATAGAATCTAGTTACCAAATGTACTTTTAGTAATTATTTTTGATTTAGTCAAGATGCGCGCAGGCCGGCGCGCGCAAAAAAAATCGACCGGGGCGAGGCGATCGCTCCGGCCGCCCCCCGGTCAACCGGCTCCCGGCGGGCAGGAGGCGTCGTGATGGTCGCTGGAGCGGGCTCCGCGGCGGCGCGGGTCCAGGAGGCGCTCGACCGCTTGGGTTTGGGCGGCGAGGTCCGGGAAATGCGGGAGACGACCCGCAGCGCGGCCGAGGCCGCCGCGGCGGTCGGCTGCACGGTGGGCCAGATCGCCAAATCGCTGGTCTTCCGCGGGGCAAAGAGCGCGCGGCCGGTCCTCGTGATCGCGAGCGGCGCCCACCGCGTCGACGAGGCGCTCGTCGCCGCCGCCCTGGGAGAGCCGGTTCTCAAGGCCGACGCCGATTTCGTCCGCCGCCGCACGGGGTTCGCCATCGGCGGGGTGGCCCCGGTCGGGCTCACCGAGCCGTGTCCGACGCTGATCGACGAGGAGCTGTTCGGCCACGCCGAGATCTGGGCCGCCGCCGGCACCCCGCACCGCGTTTTTCGGCTGACCCCGCAGGCGCTCCAGCGCATCACCGGCGGGAGGGTCGCCCGCATCAAGGCCGCCTGAAGCCGGGGCCTCACCGCGGGGCGAGCGCCAGGACGATTTCGTCCTGCCGCGGGTCCACCCGCTGGATCGCCACCGGCACGATCTCCCCCGGCTTGAGATCGGCGCCGCCGGCCTCGGCGAGGTCGCACTCCAGCATGACCTCGGTCAACAGCACCTGGTAGCCCCGGCGGCGCTTGACCAGCACGATCGCCTCCTGGGTCTGCCCCGCGTGCTGCGCGAGGTATTTGAGCAGCCAGTAGCGCTGCCGGGAGATCTGCAGCCGGTTGACGTGCTGCATCGGCAGCGCCAGGGCCGCGATGATCCCGTCGATCTCCTCGGCGGAGTAGGGCGCCTCGAAGCCCAGGACCGCACGGATCTGCCGCTGGCTGACCAGATCGAAGTACTTGCGGATCGGCGAGGTCGCGGTGAGGTAGGCGGACAGCCCGAGCCCGGAGTGCTTCTCGGCGCGGTGGGAGAGGACGAAGCGGTTGAGCAGCCGGCGCTGCATCCAGTGCTGGAAGAGGCTGCCCTCCTCGCCGCGGTAGAGCCTTTCGCGGGGCTCGGGCTGCGAGCGGAAGACCGCGGGCATCCCGTGCTCGACCAGGAACTTGGCCATCAGCGCGTTGGCGAGGATCATGATCTCGGTCACCAGCAGCCGGCCGGGGCTCTCGCGGTTCACCCGGTTGACGGCGATGGCGCCGTCCTCGCCGATGCGCACCCCGATCTCCGGCACCGAGATGTGCACCGCCCCGGCCGCCAGGCGCTGCTCGCGGAACTTGCGGGCGATGCGCCACAGCAGCAGCAGGCGCGGATCCTCCTCCGCGGCCTGGTTGACGTCGAAGTAGGTGAGCTGCTCCCGCACCCGCACGAGGCTCGCCCGGATCCCGTAGCCGCGGATGTCCCCCTCCGGGCTGAAATCGATCAGCGTGCTGATGGCCGGCCGGACCTCCCCGGCCTTCAGACTGCAGTGCCCCTCGGCGAGCAGGGGCGGCAGCATCGGTATCTTCATGTCGGCCATGTAGATCGAGCTGCCGCGGGCCAGCGCCGCCCGGTCGACCGGGTCCCCGCGGCGCACGATCTCGGCGACGTCGACGATATGGATCCCCAGGCGGTAGCCGTCCGCCAGCGCCTCGAGGCTGATGGCGTCGTCGAAGTCGAGCGTCGACTGCCCGTCGATCGTCATGAGCTCGAGATGGGTCAGGTCCTGGCGCCGGGGGTCGGCGGCCGCCGCGGCGAGCGCGGCGGCCGGGTCCAGGGCCGCGAGCACCTCGGGCGGAAAGGCGCTCGGGACCCCGCGGCGCAGAAGCTCGACGTTCTCGTCTGCGGCGAAGACCCCGAGCCGCACGAGGAGCGGGAAGAGGTCGGCGGGCTCCCGCAGGTCCGCGCGCTCCAGGATCCCGCGCGCGATGGAGTGGTCCGGGCTCTCCTTCTCGAAGAGGTAGTAGGACTTGAGGACCTCGAGGCACTCGCCGATCGCTTCGCCGGCGGGCTCCCCCGATAGGAGCGGCCCCCCGGCGAGCCGCCGCCGCAGCCAGTCTCCGCCCGTCTCGATGATCCGCTGGCGCCGCGCCTCGGCCTCGCGCTGCGCCAGCTGCCGCGCGACCTGCTCGGCGGAGTTGGGAAAGAAGCGGTCGGGGTTGAACCGGAAGAAGAGCCTGTCGTTGAAGAGCGCCCGGATCACCGCCGCGCGGTGATCGCCGTTCTCCGCGCCCGGAAAGCAGAAACCCGCCATGGTGTCGACGTCGATCCACTGCGGCTCGGAGTTGAGGAGCTCCCACAGCTCCCTTACGGCCACCTGCTCGACCAGCGCGCGCCTGCGGGCCGCGACCTGCTTCAGGTGCTCCACCGTCCGCGACCGCCCCGCGGAGAGGTCCAGCCGCCGGGTGTCGCAGTGGAGCAGCCGGCCGGCGGGGAGGACCACCTCGCGGTTGTTTTCGGTCAAAAGGCGCAGCCGCTGGCTGCGCACCTCCAGCACCACGGCGCAAAGGATTTTCTGGCGATCGATAAATTCAACGATATTCCCAAGTTCCATGGATTCAGGATAACAACCGGCTCCCGTAAAGTCAACGCGCGCCATGGGGCGGTTGCCGCACCACGGCGCCTGTGGTAGCGTGGGCGCCCGCCGGTTTCCGCCGGGAGGGTTCGCCATGGTCGAGACAATCCGGATCATCCAACGGGCATGACCGCCGCCTCGCTGATCACGCCCTATTTCCGGGAAAACCGGGGCAGGATCGCCGTCGGCATGCTGAGCCTGCTCGTCGTCGACGTCCTGCAGCTGCTCATCCCCCGCATCCTGAAAGCGGCGGTCGACGATCTCACGCGGCTGGCGGTCACCGCCGGCGGGCTAGCGGAATACGCGCTCGCCATCACGGCGCTCGCCGCCGCGATCGGCCTGCTGCGCTACGTTTGGCGCCTGTGCCTCCTCGGGACCTCCCGGCGGGTCGAGGAGGCCCTGCGCGAGCGCCTGTTCGACCACCTCCAGCGGCTCTCGGCCGCCTACTTCGACCGCACCCGCACCGGCGACCTCATGGCCCACGCCACCAACGACATCCAGCAGATCCGCATGGCAGCGGGCATGGGGCTCGTCGCCCTGAACGACGCCGTCGTCATGGGGTTCATGGCCGTCGCGTTCATGGTGGCGATCAACCCGGCGCTCGCCGCCGTGGCGCTCGCCCCCATGCCGCTGATCGCGCTGGCGGCCAAGTTCTTCAGCCGGAGGCTCCACGGCCGCTACCGGGCGGTGCAGGCTTCTTTCGCCGCGCTGACCGAGATCATCCGCGAGCGCTTCACCGGCATCCGCCTGATCAAGGCCCACAACCGCAAGGCGGACGAGGCCCGGCGGGTCGAAGCGGCCTCCTGGAGCACGGCGCGGGAAAACCTCGGCCTCGTCCGGGTGACCGGCGCCTTCTTTCCGATGATGGTCCTGCTCACCAACCTGAGCCTCGCCCTGGTGCTGCTTTATGGCGGGCGCCAGGCCATCCGGCTGGAGATCACCCCGGGGGATTTCGTGGCCTTCATCAGCTACCTCGGCCTGCTCACCTGGCCGATGATGGCGCTCGGCTGGGTCGCGAACCTGATCCAGCGCGGCCGGGCCTCGCTCGAGCGGGTGCAGGCCATCCTCGCCAGCGTTCCCGAGGTGCGCGACGCGCCGGGGGCCGGGGAGCTTCCCTCCCCCAGGGGGGAGGTCGCCTTCGAGACGGTAAGCTTTCGCTACCCCGGCGCCGCCGCCGCGGCCCTCGAGGGGATCGACCTCGCGGTCCCGGCGGGCAAGGTCCTCGGCATCGTCGGCCCGCCGGGCAGCGGCAAGACGACGCTCTTATCCCTGCTCCCGCGCCTCTACGACCCCACCGCCGGGGCGATCCGCCTCGACGGACACGACACCCGCACCCTGCGCCTCGAGGCGCTCCGGTCGGCGATCGCCTGCATGCCGCAGGAGCCGTTTCTTTTCTCCGGCACGATCCGGGACAACATCGCGCTCGGCCGCCCCGCGGCCTCCGCGGAGATGCTCGAGCGGGCCGCCCGCGACGCCGCGCTCCTCGACACCATCCGCGCCTTCCCGGACGGCTTCGACACGGTGGTGGGCGAGCGCGGGGTGATGCTCTCCGGCGGCCAGAAGCAGCGCGTCGCCCTGGCCCGCTGCCTGCTCGCCGACGCGCCGGTCCTCGTCCTGGACGACCCCGTCAGCCAGGTGGACTTCGACACCGCCGCGCGCATCATCCGCACGCTGGGCGGTCTTGCGGGCTCAAAGACCATCCTGATCGCCTCGCACCGGCTGGCGGCGCTGCGCTTCGCCGACCGCATCGTGGTCCTCGAGGCGGGCCGCATCGTCGCCGGCGGCACCCACGCCGAGCTCCTGCGCGCCAGCCCCTACTACGCCCGGGCGCACCGGCTGCAGGAGATCGAGGAGACCACGCATGCGGCCTGAGGCGGACTATTTCGAGGAGGCCCCGCTCGGCAAAGCCGCCGACGCGCGGGTTCTCGGCCGGCTGCTGCCCTTCGTCCGGCCCGAGCGGCGCCTGCTCGCCGGCTCGATCGCCCTGGTGGTGTTGATCACCCTGGTCGAGCTCTCCCTGCCCTACCTCACCAAAACGGCCATCGACCGCCACATCGTGCCGCCCGTGGCGCACGGGGCCGGGGGCGCCCGGGTTCTGCGGGTCGATCCGGCCGACCCGGAGGCGGCGGCCGTGCTCGCCCGCCGCCCGGGCCTGGGGCGGGAGGCGAACGGAGGGGTCGGCGTCCCCTACGCGGCGCTTGCCGCGCTCGCCCCCGCGGAGATCGCCGCGCTGCGGGGCCCCGACCTCGAGGGGATCGCCTCCGTCGTGGGGGTTTTCCTCGCCCTGGCGCTCGCCGACTTCCTGCTCACTTTCCTCCAGGCGCTCGCCATGGAGGCGGCCGGCCAGCGCATCATGCACGGCCTGCGCCTGACCATCTACCGGCACATCCAGGATCTCCCCCTCGATTTCTTCACCCGCAACCCCGTCGGGCGCCTGGTCACCCGGGCCACCGCCGACGTCCAGAACATGTACGAGCTCTTCACCTCGTTTGTCTCCTTCGTCTTCAAGGACCTCGTGCTGCTCGCGGGCATCGCGGCCGTGATGTTCGCCCTCAACTGGCGGCTGGCGCTCGTGACGCTCTTTCTGCTGCCCGCGGTGGCCGCGGCCTCCGCCCGGTTCTCGCGGCGCGCGCGGGAGGTCTTCCGGCGTCTCCGGGTCGAGGTGGCCGAGATCAACACCCGCTTCGCCGAGACGATCGGCGGGATCCGCGCGATCCAGCTCTTCCGCGCCGAGGCGGAGAACGCGCGGCGCTTCCGCCGGCTCAACCACCAGAACTACCTGACCGGCATGGAGCAGATCCGCGTGCTCGCCGTTTTCATGCCGCTCATCGAAGCGCTCGCGGTGGCGGCGACGGCCCTGCTCGTCTGGATCGGCGGCATCCAAGTCCTCGGGGAGCGGCTCAGCCTGGGCGCCTTGGTGGCCTTCATCGCCTACGTGCGCATGTTCTTCCGCCCGCTGAGGGACCTGGCCGAAAAGTACAACATCCTGCAGAACGCCATGGCTTCGGCCGAGCGGATCCTGCTCGTGCTCGACACGCCCGGCGCCCGGCCGCCGCCCGGCGCCTCTCCCGCGGGCCGGCGCCCGCCGGAAATCGAGACCATCGAGGAGCTGCGGTTCGAGGCGGTGGACTTCGGCTATATTCCGGGCGAGCCGGTGCTCAAGGGGGTGAGCTTTGCGCTCGGCCGCGGCGAGACGCTCGCCGTGGTGGGGCCGACCGGCGCCGGAAAGACCTCCCTCATGCACCTCATCCCGCGGCTCTACGACCCGTGGCGCGGCCGGGTGACGATCAACGGCCGGGACCTGCGGGAGCTTCCCGCCGCCGCCTTCCGCGACCGCCTGGCGCTCGTCATGCAGGAGCCGCTCCTTTTCTCCGGGACGATCCGGGAGAACATTTTCGGGACCGCCGGCGGCGGCCGCATGGCGCCGGAGGCGGTGCTCGAGGCCGCCCGGCTCGAGGCCCTGATCGCCCGCCTGCCGCAGGGGCTCGACACGGAGCTCGGCGAGGCCGGCGGCTCGATCTCCACGGGCGAGCGCCAGCTCATCGCCATCGCGCGGGCCATCGCCCGGGACCCGCAGCTGATCCTGTTCGACGAGGCCACCTCCGCGGTCGATTCCCAGACCGAACGCTGGATCCAGGAGGCGCTCGCCAACCTCATGCGCCGCCGCACCACCCTCGTAGTGGCCCACCGCCTGTCGACCGTGCGCGCGGCCGACCGCATCTTGGTCCTGCACCGCGGCCGGATCATCGAATCCGGGCCCCACGCCGAGCTGATGGCCCGGCAGGGGTTCTACTTTCGGCTGCACCAGATCCAGTCCGAGGCCGGCGCCTTGGCCGCGCAACAATTGTCTTGATAAAGACAGCTGCGGATGGTATAGGCCCATACCCGGCCGATCGCCTGGCCGCCCGGCGGAGCGCATCGCCCGCCCGGAGGATGGATTCGCTGCAACCGTCCAGAACGACAGATCGTTTTTTCCGTTTGCGATTGACGGCACCCCGGAGTGCGGCGCCCACAACCCCAAGCCCGAAGGAGGAGGATCGATGCCCTACGATGCAACCAAGATGGCCGATTGGCAGATCTCCGAAGCTGCCGAGAAGAACATGCCGAGCACGGAGAAGTGGCAGGAGAAGCTCGGCCTGAAAAAAGACGAGATGCTCCCGATGGGGCGCCTGGCCAAGCTCGATTTTCTCAAGATCATCGACCGGTTGAAGGACAGGCCTGACGGCAAGTACATCGAGGTGACCGCGATCACCCCGACCCCGCTCGGCGAAGGCAAGAGCACCACGTCGGTCGGCCTCATGGAAGGCTTGGGCAAGCGCGGCAAGAACGTGGGCGGCGCCCTGCGCCAGCCCTCGGGCGGCCCCACGATGAACGTCAAGGGGACGGCGGCCGGCGGCGGCAACGCGCTGCTCATCCCCATGACCGAGTTCTCGCTGGGGTTGACCGGCGACATCAACGACATCATGAACGCCCACAACCTGGCGATGGTCGCCCTGACCGCCCGCATGCAGCACGAGCGCAACTACAACGACGAGCAGCTCCAGCGCCTGACCGGCATGCGGCGGCTCGACGTCGACCCGACGCGGGTCGAGATGGGCTGGGTCATCGATTTCTGCGCCCAGTCGCTGCGCAACATCATCATCGGCATCGGCGGCCGGCAGGACGGCTACATGATGCAGTCCAAGTTCGGCATCGCCGTCGGCTCGGAGTGCATGGCGATCCTCTCCATCGTGCGCGACCTCGCCGATCTCAAGAAGCGGCTGAACGAGATCACGGTCGCCTTCGACAAGTCCGGCAAGCCCGTGACCACCGGCGACCTCGAGGTCGGCAACGCCATGACCGCCTTCATGCGCAACACGATCAACCCGACCCTCATGAGCACGGCCGAGTACCAGCCCTGCCTCGTCCACGCCGGCCCCTTCGCGAACATCGCCGTCGGGCAGTCCTCCATCATCGCCGACCGCATCGGCCTGAAGATGTTCGACTACCACGTGACCGAGAGCGGGTTCGCGGCCGACATCGGCTTCGAGAAGTTCTGGAACGTGAAGTGCCGCTACAGCGGCCTGAAGCCCCATGTCTCGGTGCTCACCGCGACCATCCGCGCGCTCAAGATGCACGGCGGCGGCCCCAAGGTCGTGGCCGGCAAGGCCCTGCCGGACGAGTACACCAAGGAGAACCTCGCCCTGGTGGAGAAGGGCTGCGCCAACATGGTCCACCTGATCAACGTCATCCGCAAGTCGGGCATGAACCCGGTCGTCTGCATCAACCGCTTCTACACCGACACGGACGCCGAGGTGAAGGCGGTCAAGAAGGCGGCCGAGGCCGCCGGGGCGCGCTGCGCCGAGTCCCAGCACTGGCTGAAGGGCGGCGAGGGGGCGCTGGAGCTCGCCGATGCGGTCATCGACGCCTGCAACGACCCGGGCGACTTCAAATTCCTCTACCCGCTCGAGATGAAGCTGCGCGACCGGGTCGCCCTGATCGCCAAGGAGGTCTACGGCGCCGACGGCGTCTCCTGGACCCCGGAGGCCGAGGCCAAGGCCAAGATGCTCGAGTCCGACCCCAAGTACGCGGACTTCGCCACCATGATGGTCAAGACCCACCTCTCCCTCAGCCACGACCCGGTGCTGAAGGGCGTGCCCAAGGGCTGGACGCTGCCCATCCGCGACGTCCTCATCTACTCCGGCGCGAAGTTCCTCTGCCCCTGCGCCGGCACCATCAGCCTGATGCCCGGAACGAGCTCGAACCCGGCCTTCCGCCGCATCGACGTGGATGTGAAGACCGGAGCCGTCTCCGGGCTGTTCTAGCCCCGCGGCATTGAGAAAAGACAACGGGCCCCGGGCCGGTTAGGCCGGGGCCTGTTTTTTGCCATGCCGCCGCCCGACATCCAACGCCTGAGACCGTTTGGTTGCCCATGCGCGTCCTGCTGATCAACCCGTTCTACCCGGTCTCCGAGACCCCTTCGCCGCCGCTCGGCCTGGCCTACCTGGGGGCCGCGCTGGAGGAGGCGGGGGCCGCGGTGCGGGTCCTCGACCTCGTGGTTCAGCCCTACAGCCGCGAAGGGCTGGCCGCTCTGCTCGACGAGTTCGCCCCGGAGATGGTCGGCGCGACCGCCGTCACCATGACCGTCGACCACGCCCGCCGGGTCATCGCCGATGCGAAGCGCCTGCGGCCGCAGGCGCTCACGGTCATGGGGGGGCCGCACGTCACCTTCAGCGCCGCGGAGACGTTCGCGGCCTGCCCGGAGCTGGACGCGGTCGTCTTCGGCGAGGGGGAGCGCACCGTCGTCGAGCTCGCCCAGGCGGCCTCCCGGGGGGGGGATCTCGCCGGCGTGCGCGGGATCGCCTACCGGCGCGGCGGCCGCATCGCGACCACCGCCGCGCGGGAGCCCATCGCGGAGCTCGA
This sequence comes from uncultured Desulfatibacillum sp., assembly GCA_964573635.1. Lineage (GTDB taxonomy): Bacteria > Desulfobacterota > Desulfobacteria > Desulfobacterales > SpSt-501 > SpSt-501. The sequence continues at coordinate 66,976 of CAZNKG010000017.1, forward strand.
CCGGCTGCCGCCGCCGGCCCGCCACCTTTTGCCGCTCGGCCGCTACCGCGCGCTCGGGATGGCGCTCAGCATGACCACCACCCGCGGGTGCCCCCACCGGTGCATCTTCTGCGTGGGCCGCCGGATGGTGGGGGCGAAGGTGCGCTTCCGCTCGCCCGTGAAGGTCGTCGACGAATTCGAGCACTTGAGCACGCTCGGCTTCCGCCAGGTGAACATCGTCGACGACCTCTTCACCGCCGACCGGCGCCACTGCCGCGCGGTGTGCGACGAAATCCTGCGGCGCGGGATCCGGTTCCCCTGGACCTCCTTTGCGCGCGTCGACACGGTCTCGCCGGAGGTGCTCACGGCCATGAAGGCCGCCGGCTGCACCGCGGTGAGCTTCGGGATCGAATCCGCAAACCCCGGAATTCTGCGGACGATCCGCAAGGGGATCACGCCGGCGCAGGTGGTGGCGGCGGTCCGGATGTGCGTGGCGGCGGGGGTGACGCCCTTCGCCTCGTTCATCCTGGGGCTGCCCGGCGAAACCCCGCAGACCCTCGCGGAGACGCTCGCCTTCGCCAAGCAGCTGCAGGGCCTGGGGTTGATCTACGGCTTCCACCTGCTCGCCCCGTTTCCCGGAACGGAGGTCCGCCGGCGCAGCGCCGAGCTCGGGCTGCGCATCCTGACGGACGACTGGTCGCGGTACCACGCGAACCGCGCCGTCGTCGAAACCGCGGAGGTTCCGGCCGCGCGCCTGGACGAGATCGCCATCGGCTGGGAGAACGACTACCACCGCTACCTCGGCGACATCCGCACGCGCATGGAGGCGGGCCGCGCCACGCCCGAGGAGGCCGGGCAGCTCGAAGGCCTCGAGCGCACGGTGACGCTCTACGACCTCATGATGCGCGGGGCGGTGGAGTCGGCCGGCGATTGGGAGACGGGCCCGGAGGAGCAACGCGAAGCGGCCGCGCTTCTCGAGGCCCTCATCCGCCGGGTCGCCGCGCGCGCCGGCGGCGATGCGGCCGCCACCCGCGCGGCGCTGGAGTGGGCTTTCCGGGAAGGCCACCTCGCCTGCGGGCGCGAGGAACGGCGCGTCCGCTGGCGCTGGAAGGCGTCATGACAGAATGTCGGCGAGCTTCTGGACTTCCTGCCGCGTGCGCTCGGCAAGCTTCTCGATCCCGGCCTGGTTGAGCCCCAGGCGGTCGGCCACGTCGAAGCAGGGCTCCAGGGACGTCCCCGCCTCGGCCTTGCCGTAGCCGGCCAGGATGCCGAGAAGGTTGGCGACATGCACGACGTCGCTCACGAGGCAGGCGTCGGCGCACTTCTCGGGGTCGTGGTGCCAGCTGACGGCGTTGACGAGCTCCCCGGGCAGCGCCCAGGCCTTCAGGATGCGCGCGCCGACCTCGGCATGGTTGGTGCCGATCACGATGAACTCGGCCACCTCGAAGGTGATCCCCTTGGCCACCATTTCCCGGATAGCCGCCAGCTCCTGCTGCACGAACTCCCCGAGGACGATCTTGCCGACGTCGTGCAGGAGCGCCGCGGTGAAGACCTCGTCGGCGCTCCCCAGGCCGAGGGATTTGACCAGGACGTCGGCGCCGACCGAAGCGGCCACCGAGTGGCGCCACAGCTCGCCTTGCGGCAGGTCGTATCCGCTGATCGGCTTCTTCATCAAGGCGCTCATGCACATCGTCATCACCAGCTGCAGCAGCCGCTTCCAGCCGAGCAGCATGATCGCCTGCCGCACCGAGCTCACATGCGACGGCAGACCGAAATAGGCCGAGTTGCAGAGCTTGAGGAGGTTGGCCGTCAGGCCCGGGTCGTACTTGACGATCTCCTCGATGCGGGCCGTGCTCGCCTCCGGGTCATGCAGCAGCGGCATGAGCTTGGCGGCGGTGGTCGGCATCCCGGGAAAGGCCTTGACCTCCTTGAGGATGCGGTTGATCTTCTCGTCCTTCAGGCTTGGCGCGTTGGCGGCGGTGGTGCTCATCGGGCGTCCCTTCGCAGGATTCGATTCTCGGTTTGATTTTCGACCGTTTCCCGAATAACTTTAGCCGACCTCGGCGGAAATGCGATCGGCGGCAGGGGGAGCGGACGTGGGGTGGTCGGCGCTGTGGAAAAGATGCAACGCGCGCCTCGAGGCGCAGCGGGCCGCCCGCCTGCGGGAGGCGGCCGTGATCGCCGTGACCGAGCGGCTCGTGCAGGACACCGATCCGGTCATCCGCAACGTCTCCGGCTACGGCCGCAGGCTCAAGGAGCCGGTCACGCGGGCGCTCGCCTACATCGACGGCCTGGTGGCGGCCGTGCCCCCGCCCGTGGCGCTCGACCCCGACCGCTGGGACCAGATCCCGCTCGCCCGGGCCCTCTTCCTCGGCCCGGAGGACATGCGGGCGTTTCTCGGCGGCAGCGTTGAACTGGGGGAGTTCTTCCGCCGGCGGCCTCAGGCCGCGGCGGCGGTCGCCGTGCTGACCGCGACGCGCCGCGAGCGCGTTATTTTCGGCACCGCGCTCGAGGGGGAAATCGTGCGCCGCGACGTCTCCCAGGTCGCCGTGGAGTTCGCCGACCTGCAGATCGTCGCCCCGGCGGCCAGCGAGGCCGAGGCCCGCCAGGAGCTCAAGTTCCGAACGCTCAAGCTCTTCACGGTTCACGCGCTCAAGCGCATGCTGGCGGTCGACGCGCTGCGGGAAGAGCTGAGCGAACAGCGCCGCATCCTGGAGGTGAAGCTTCGGATCCAGCAGTCCCGGGCGGAGCCGCTCGCCTCCGCGCCCTCGGGCGGCGAGGCCGGCCCGCCGCCGCCCGACCCGGGCAGCCGGATTCTCGAGGAGATCGACCGGCGGCTTGTGGAGCTCGCCCCGGGCCGATCGAACGCCCTCGCCCACCTGGAGCACCTGGCCGAGGCCCTCAGCCGGCCGGAGGCGGTCATGACGGCCCGGGCCTACCGGCTGAGCCTGAACTGGATGGGGGTCCGGCAGGCGCCGGGCGGCGGCGGCGAGGGCCTGGCGCTCGCGGAGGTGGAGATCCAGGGCGGCGTCAAGCGGACGGCGGTGCTGGTCGAGGTCGCGAGAATCAGCGCATGACCTTGGGCTGGCCGGTGCTCGTCAGGACGCTGCTCCACACCCATCCGTCCGGGTCGACCCGCTTGCGTTGGCTGACCGCGAGCGGGATCGGCACGTGGGTGAAGGTGTTCATCCAGAAGCCGACCACCATGTTGGTGCGGCCGGCCAGGCCCGCGTGGACGGCATTCTGGCCGAGCAGCAGGCAGAAGGCCGAGTCGTGGGGGTTGGCGGGCACGCCCCGGATGGTGTAGCTCGGATCGATGTATTTCATGTTGATCTCGACCCCGGCGTTGCGGAAGTGGGCGGCGATGCGGTCCCGCAGGAACAGGCCGATGTCCTTGAACTTCACGTTGCCGGAGGCGTCCCGCTCGCCGGTCTCCCCCATGAGGTCCTGCCCGGCGCCCTCGGCGGCGACGATCACCGCGTGGCCCCGGTCGCGCAGCCGCTCGCCGACGGCCGCGCAGAGCCGCTCCAGGCGGAAGGGGACCTCCGGGATGAGGCAGAAGTTGACGTCGCTGCGGGCGAGCGAGGCGAAGGCGGCGATGAACCCGGAATCGCGCCCCATGAGCTTGACCAGCCCGATGCCGTTGCGCGCCCCCTTCGCCTCGGTATGGGCCGCGTCGATCGCCGCCACCGCCTCGGAGACCGCCGTTTCGAAGCCGAAGGAGCGCTCGACGTAGGAGATGTCGTTGTCGATCGTCTTGGGAATGCCGACCACGCTGATCTTCAGCCCCCGGCGGCCGACCTCCTCGGCGATGCCCTGGGCCCCGCGCAGCGTCCCGTCGCCGCCGACCGCGAAGAGCACCCCGATGTTCATGCGGTCGAGCGTATCGACCATCTCGGCGATCTCCTGCGGCCCGCGGGAGGAGCCGAGAATGGTGCCGCCGTATTCATGAATCCGGCTGACCACCCCGGGGTTGAGCTCCACGGGCGCATGGCCGTAGCGGTGGGTCAGGCCCTCGTAGCCGTAGGGAAAGCCGAAGACGGTCCGCACCCCGTAGTTGTGGTACAGGCTCAGCACCACGGCGCGGATCACGTCGTTCAGCCCCGGGCAGAGCCCGCCGCAGGTGACGATCCCGCACTTGAGCTTCGAGGTGTCGAAGTAGATTTTTTCGCGCGGGCCGGCCTTCTCGAAGGCGAGAATGCCGCCGTGCCGCGCGAGCCCCTCCCGGATGAGGGCCGGGTTCGCCTGCAGCACCACGCGGTCCTCGTCGGCCACGAAATGGGCGCTCGCGATGGGGGAGGGGATGCGGCAGGCCCCCAGCCGCTGGACCTCCAGGGACTCGGCGTGCAGTTCGGTCGTCATCGCCTCCTCCTGCGCCGCGGGCGGCGGCGCCGGGCATCCGCCCGCGCCGGCGCCCCGCGGGCGGACGCCGTTTGTCCGCGGCCGGTCACGGCCGCGCGAGCGTAAAGCGCCAGGCGCACACCCACTCCTCGGGGTGGGCGTCGGGCGGGCAGCCGATGCACTCGGTGCGGATGCGGTCGTCCACGGCGCGCGCGAAGGTGGTGTACTCGACCAGCCCCGCCGACCGGCAGGGGTAGTCGTCGAGCCCCTTGCGCCGCCGGGCCGACTGCACGCGGCACTCGTTCATCTGGAAGACGAGGCTCTCGGGGCTCTCCTCGATGACCGACTGCACGTTGATCTGGGCATAGATGCGCAAGCCCAGGGCCTGCTTCAGCCCGGAGAGCCCCGGTCGTTCGGGAAGGCCGAGCAGGCGCTTGATGGACCAGGCCTCGAGCGGCGAAAACCGGGCCCAGACGGAGTCGTTGCAGCGCTTGGCGTCGTGCATGCCGTCGCGGAACTCGACCGCCTGGAACCAGACCCCGTCGTTGGCGAGCCAGTTCGTGCAGAGGCCTTCCAGGAGCTTCTTCAGCTCCCCCGCCTCCATCTCGAGCAGCGGCCGCGGCAGGCCCTCCACGAGCTCGAAGCCGAAGAGCCGGGAGAGCCGGTTGAGCTGGATGTCGAGGCTGCGGGCGTAGGCCTGGCCGAGGATCTCAAGCGAGCGCGCCGCCCCCATCTGGTGGCGCACCTCGGCGAACCACAGGCCGTGGTGCAGAACGGCGCGGTGCAGAACGTCCAGGACGAAGCGCGCCCGCTCCGCCGGACTGAGGTCGTCGATGCCCCGGGGACCCGCGTTCATGGCGCCCTTCTCCGGCCTATTGCGCCCGGTAGCGTTCGGGAAGCTTCGCCGCCGCGCCCCATTCGGCGGGCAGCTTCTGGCCGGGCGCCTCGCCGAGCTTCTCCTTGAGCTTCTTCAGGCCCGGCCGGGCGAACTTGGGGTGGCCCTCTTTGAGCGTGCGGCCGTTGACGACCGCCTCGCTGCGCAGCCGGTGGCCGATGGTCTTCTCGATCTGGCGCCCGAGCCACAGCACGCGGTCGACGTCGTAGCCGTGCTCGATGCCCATTTCGTCGATCTGGACCAGCAGGTCCTCCAGGCAGATGAGCCCGACATAGCGCGGGTCCTCGTAGTAGTAGTCGCCGGTCCCGGGGACCGGGCAGTCGTCGAGGAAGTTCGCCGGCTGGCCGCCCAGGCCCCCGAGCGTCGCCTCGAAGTGCGTGATGCCGGCCTGCAGCGCGGCGAGCACCGAGGCGGAGGCGACGCGCTTGGTCTCGTGGAAGTGCGCGATGTGCAGCCGCGGGTCGGGGATCTCGTCGAGGATCATCGAGAAGTAGCGGTAGACCTGGGGCGCCGAGGCGCTGCCGTCGTGGTCGGCGTGCTCGATGTCGGCCGCCCCGATCTCGAGCCAGCGCTTGGTGAATTCGACGGCGTCCTTGAGGTCGGTGGCGCCGGCGATCGGGCTGCCCCAGATGGTGCTGACCGTGCCGCACATCTTCATGCCGGCGTCGTTGCACTTGCGGATCGCCCGCTCGCACTCCCGCCAGTACTGCGGCAGCGTGCAGCCGGAGTTCGCGAAATGGTGCTCCTCCTCGGTGGACACCATCATGAGCAGGCGGTCCGGGCCGATGCCCTTCTGGCGCAGCTGCACGGCGCGGTCGACGCCGGTCTCCCGGATGGTGACCGCCGTGATGCAGACGTCGTCGATGTTGACCCCCTTCTTCGCGCAGCGCTCGCGGAAGCGGTCGCTGCGCAGGTGGGCGAGCACCTGCTCGGCGTCGCTGAACTGCGGCATGAGGTAAGGGTTGCCGAGGTTCGTCACCTCGATGTTCCGGCAGCCGGCGAAGATCATCTCCTCGGCATAGAAAATTTTGGCGCGCGTCGAAACGAATTTCTCGTGGTGCTGGAACCCGTCGCGCACGGTGATGTCGCCGATGGTCACCTGGCGGGGCATGCGGGGGAAGATCTTCCAGTAGTCGTACTCCGTCATCGCGCTGGCTCCTTTCTTCCTTGCGGCATCATCCGTTGCGGCGCGTGCATGCGGTGGACTCCCCGCCCCGCCGCCCAAACCTCGGCCGGGCGGAGCGCCTTCATTTCCCGCGGTACACCGGCTTGCGCTTCTCCTTGAAGGCCGCAAGCCCCTCCAGCCGGTCCTCCGTGGGGATGCAGACCCAGTAGGCGTTCGACTCGATGGCGAGCCCCGTCGCGATGTCGGTCTCCAGCCCGTGGTTGATGGCGTACTTCGCCTGCTCGATCGCGATGGGGCCGGTCTCGCAGATCATGGCGGCGAGGCGGCGGCAATCGGCGAGCAGCTCGGCCGGCTCGCAGACCCGGTTCACCAGCCCGATCCGCAGGGCCTCTTCGGCCTCCACGCGCCGGCCGGTGAAGATGAGCTCCTTCGCCATGCCCCGGCCGACCAGCCGCGGCAGCCGCTGGGTGCCCCCCGCGCCGGGGATGATGGCCAGCCGCGTCTCGGTGAGCCCCATGGAGGCCCGCTGCGCGGCGAAGCGGATGTCGCAGGCGAGCGCGAGCTCCGTCCCGCCGCCCAGGGCGATCCCGTTCACCGCGGCGATCACCGGCTTGTTCAGCTGCTCGATCGCGGTGAAGAGGTCGCGGATCGTGTAGATGTATTCGCGCACCTTCTCGGGGGGAAGCGTCGCCCGTTCCTTCAGGTCCGCCCCGGAGCAGAAGGCCCGGTCGCCCGCGCCGGTGATGATCAGCGCGCGGATGTCGCGCCGGAACCGGACGGCCTCGACCCGCTCCCGCAGAGCGAACAGCAGCGGGAAGTTGAGCGAGTTCATGACCTCGGGCCGGTTCAGGGTCAAGGTGGCGACCCCGTCGGTCTCCTCGAACCGCAGCACTTCGTCGACCATGCGACCTCCTTCTCGCGACCTGCGTTCCGGACGGCGCCGCAAGCCCGTGCGCCGTCCCGCTCCCGGGGCGGCGCCGCGCCCGGCGGCGCTGAAATGAGCGAGCGCTCGTTCACCTATACCGTCATCGCGGCGGGCTTGTCAACCCTCCGCGCGCGCCTGGCCGGCCTCCCTCGGACCGGCGGCGAAAAGCCCGTGAAGCCCCCTTCCGGGCGGCGGCGCAAGGCTTGACAAGGGGCGGCCGGGAGGGTAAGAACGGAGTCGATCGAGCGCTCGTTCAGCGCCCGGGGGCGGCCCCCCGCGCCCCGGGAGGCGAGCCCCGGCGAGACGAGGGCCCCATGCCGCAGACCGACCACCGAACCGCCATCCCCACCCACGTCAAGGACCCGGACCTCGTCACGCGCCGGCGCCGGCAGATCGCCGACGCGGCCGTCAAGCTCTTCGTCGACCGCGGCTTCCACAAGACGACCACCCGGGAGATCGCGCGGGCCGCCGGGATCTCCATCGGGTCGCTCTACGAGTACTTCACCTGCAAGGAGGACATCCTCTACCTCGTCTGCGAATTCATCCACTCCGAGATGGAGCAGGGCGTCGCCAAGGCCATGGCCAAGGCGGCCGGCGGCCGGGACGCCCTCGCCAAGGTCATCCGCGAATACTTCATGGTCTGCCACCGCATGAGCGACTTCATCCTGATGATCTACCAGCAGACCCAGTCGCTCCCCGCCCAGTGGCAGCGCCGCGTGCTCGAAAACGAGCTGCGCATCACGGGGCTGCTGGTCGGGGTGCTCGCGCGCCTCACCGCCTCCGGGGAGCTGGCGCGCCTCGACCACCGCTCGATCGAAATCGCGGCCCACAACATCATCGTCCTGGGGCACATGTGGACCTTCCGGCGCTGGTTTCTCGCCCGGCACTACACCATCGAGGACTACATCCGCATCCAGACCGCCGCCGTCATCGGCATGTGCGCGGGCGAGCGCGGCCTGCGGGCGAAGCCCTCCGACGGCCGCCTGATGGAGGCTTGATGAACGCACCGACCGAAGTCTACACGCCCAAGAACCCCATCCGCATCGTCACCGCCACCTCCCTGTTCGACGGCCACGACGCCGCCATCAACATCATGCGCCGCATCATCCAGGACACCGGCGCGGAGGTCATCCACCTGGGGCACAACCGCTCGGCGCAGGAGATCGTCGACGCGGCGATCGAGGAAGACGCCCAGGGGGTGGCGGTCTCCAGCTACCAGGGCGGGCACCTCGAGTTCTTCAAGTACCTGATCGACCTCCTGCGCGAGCGCGGCGCCGGCCACATCCGGGTGTTCGGCGGCGGCGGCGGGGTCATCGTTCCCGCCGAGATCCGCGAGCTCGAGGCCTACGGGGTCGCCAAGATCTTCTCGCCCGAAGACGGTGCGCGGCTCGGGCTGCAGGGCATGATCAATCAGCTCCTCGCCGCGGCGGACTTCCCGACCGTCCAGGGGTTCGACCTCCCCCTGGAGCGGCTGTCGCCGGACAACAAGGGGCTCGTCGCCCGGGTGATCACGGCCGCCGAGCTCGCCAAGGCCGCCCAGAACGGCCACCTCGCCCGCCTGCGCGCCGAGCTCGGGCGGCGCCTGGGGGACCGCCGGGTGCCGGTGATCGGCGTGACCGGCACGGGCGGCGCGGGGAAATCCTCGCTGACCGACGAGCTGATCCTGCGCATGCTGCACGATCTGCGGGAGATCCGCATCGCCGTGTTGAGCTGCGACCCCTCGCGCCGCAAGACCGGCGGCGCGCTCCTCGGCGACCGCATCCGCATGAACGCGATCGGCGACCCCCGCGTCTACATGCGCTCGCTCGCCACCCGCGCCTCCCAGACCGAGGTGCCCGAGGCCCTCGCCGAGGCGATCCTCGCGGTCAAGGCCGCCGGCTTCGATCTGGTCATCACCGAGACGGCGGGCATCGGCCAGGGGGACTCGCGCATCGTGGACCTCGCGGACGTCTCGCTCTATGTCATGACGAGCGAGTACGGCGCGGCCTCGCAGCTCGAGAAGATCGACATGCTCGACTTCGCCGACCTGGTCGCCGTCAACAAGTTCGAGAAGCGCGGCGCCGAGGACGCCGTCCAGCACGTGCGCAAGCAGGTGCAGCGCAACCGCAAGGCCTTCGACCGCCGGCTCGAGGAGATGCCGGTCTACGGGACGATCGCCTCCAAGTTCAACGACGACGGGGTGACGGCCCTCTACCACGCCCTGCTCGACCTGGTCGCGCAGAAGACCGGAAAGGCCTTCTCCCCCGGGCTGCCCCGGCCGGCGGGCAAGGTCTCCTCCTCGAAGACCATCATCATCCCCCCCGAGCGGGTGCGGTATCTGAGCGAAATCAGCGACACCGTGCGCGCCTACCACCGTGAAACCCGGCGCCAGATGGCGGCCCTGCGCGGCGTCTGGCACCTCGAGGAGGCCCGGCGCGCGCTCGACGGCGAGGCCCCGGAGCTTTTGGCGCGGCTCAAGCAGGCGCTCGACCGCGCCGAGGAGCAGGTCGCCCCCGACACCCGCGCCCGGCTCGCCGAGTGGCAGGAGATCGTGCGCGCCTACGGCGGCGAGGAGCTCGTCTACACCGTCCGCGGCCGGGAGATCCGCATGCCGCTCGCCACCGAAAGCCTCGCCCGCACCCGCATCCCCAAAATCGTGCTGCCGCGCTTCGAGGACCCGGCCGAGATCTACCGCTGGATGCGCGAGGAGAACGTCCCCGGCCGCTTCCCCTTCACCGCCGGGGTCTTCCCGCTCAAACGCGCCGACGAGGACCCGACGCGCATGTTCGCCGGCGAGGGGGACCCGGCGCGCACCAACCGGCGCTTCCGGCTGCTGTCGGAAAACTCCGCCGCCAAGCGGCTGTCGACGGCCTTCGACTCGGTGACGCTCTACGGCTTCGACCCCGACATCCGCCCCGACATCTACGGCAAGATCGGGACCTCCGGGGTGAGCATCTGCACGCTCGACGACGTCAAGGTGCTCTACGGGGGCTTCGAGCTCTGCGCGCCGAACACCTCGGTCTCGATGACCATCAACGGCCCGGCGCCGATCATGCTCGCCATGTTCCTGAACACCGCGATCGACCAGCAGCTCGAACGCTTCGCCGCCGAGCACGGCCGGCCGCCGGCGGCGGGCGAGGCCGAAACGATCCGGCGCACGGTCCTCGAAAACGTGCGCGGCACCGTCCAGGCCGACATCCTCAAGGAGGACCAGGGCCAGAACACCTGCATCTTCTCGATCGACTTCGCGCTCAAGATGATGGGCGACATCCAGGAGTACTTCATCGAACACAACGTGCGCAACTTCTACTCGGTCTCGATCTCCGGCTACCACATCGCCGAGGCCGGCGCGAACCCGATCACCCAGCTCGCCCTCACCCTCGCCAACGGCTTCACCTACGTCGAGTACTACCTCTCGCGGGGCATGCCGATCGACAGCTTCGGCCCGAACCTCTCCTTTTTCTTCTCGAACGGCATGGACCCCGAGTACACCGTCATCGGCCGCGTGGCGCGCCGCATCTGGGCGATCGCCATGCAGCGCAAGTACGGCGGCTCGCCGCGCGCGCAGCAGCTCAAGTACCACATCCAGACCTCCGGCCGCTCGCTGCACAGCCAGGACATCCAGTTCAACGACATCCGCACGACCCTGCAGGCGCTCTGCGCGATCTACGACAACTGCAACAGCCTGCACACCAACGCCTTCGACGAGGCGATCACCACCCCCAGCACGGAGTCGGTGCGCCGCGCGCTCGCGATCCAGCTGATCATCAACCGGGAGTGGGGGCTCGCCAAGAACGAGAACATGAACCAGGGAAGCTTCATCGTCGAGGAGCTGACGCGCCTGGTGGAGGAGGCCGTGCTCGCCGAGTTCGACCGCCTGACCGAGCGCGGCGGCGTCCTGGGCGCGATGGAAACCGGCTATCAGCGCAACAAGATCCAGGAGGAGTCGCTGCATTATGAAGCGCTCAAGCACACCGGGGAGCTGCCCATCATCGGGGTCAACACCTTCCGCGACCCGCACGCCGCGGGCGACCTGTTGAGCGACGGGGTCGAGCTCGCCCGGGCGACCGAAGAGGAGAAGCAGTCGCAGCTCGCGCGCCTGGCGGAGTTCAAGCGGCGCCACGCGGCGGAGGCCCCGGAGGCGCTCGCGCGCCTGAAGGCGGTCGCGCTCTCCGGCGGGAACATCTTCGCCGAGCTCATGCACGCCGTGCGCGCCTGCAGCCTGGGGGAGATCACCGCGGCGCTCTACGCCGTCGGCGGGAAGTACCGGCGCAACATGTAACCCCGACCCTCGCACGCAGAAAGGAGACCCCATGCATCAGGCCGTCATCGTGAGCGCGGTGCGCACCCCGCTCGGAGCCTTCAACGGATCGCTCGGGACCGTCGGCGCGACGACCCTCGGGGCGGTCGCGATCGCCGCGGCGATCGAACGCGCGGGCATCGACCCCGCGGCGGTGAACGAGGTCATCATGGGCCAGGTGCTGCCCTGCGGCTACGGGCAGAACCCGGCCAAGCAGGCGGCCGTGATCGCCAAGCTCCCCTGGGAGGTGGAGGCGCTCACCGTGAACAAGGTCTGCGGCTCGGCGCTCAAGGCGGTGATGCTCGCGGCCCAGGCCGTCCAGACCGGGGACGCCGAGGTCGTCGTCGCCGGCGGCATGGAGAACATGAGCCTCGCCCCCTACTACCTCGAGAAGGCGCGCTTCGGCTACCGCATGGGCCCGGGGACCCTCCAGGACCACATGGTCCACGACGGGCTGTGGGACATCGTGAACGACTTCCACATGGGGATCTCGAACGACCTGTGCTCCGCGAAATACGGCGTCAGCCGCGAGGACCAGGACCGCTACGCCGCCGAGTCCTACCGGCGGGCGCTCGCCGCGATCGCGGCGGGCCGCTTCGCCGATGAGATCGTCCCCGTTTCGGTCCCGCAGCGCAAGGGCGATCCGGTGCGTTTCGCCCGCGACGAGTGCCCGCGGGAGACAAGCTACGAGGCGCTCGCGCGCATGGCGCCAGCCTTCCAGAAAAACGGCTTCGCCACCGCCGGCAACGCCTCGGTCATCAGCGACGGGGCGGCCGCCGTGGTGGTCATGTCCGCCGAGCGCGCGCGCGCGCTCGGCTGCCGCGTGCTCGTCGAGATCGGCGCCCAGGCCTCCGCCGGGCTCGACATGAAGTACGTGCTCGTCGCCCCGATCCTCGCCGTCCCCAAGGTGCTGCGCAAGGAGGGGATCGGCCTCGGGCAGGTCGACCTCTTCGAGATCAACGAGGCCTTCAGCGGCTCGACCGTCGCCGTGCTGCGCGAGCTCGGCCTCGACCCGGCCCGGGTGAACGTGAACGGCGGCAGCGTCGCCCTCGGCCACCCCATCGGGGCGAGCGGCTGCCGGGTGCTCGTAACGCTGATCCACGAGATGATCCGCCGCGGCGTCAAGACCGGCCTCGCCTCGCTCTGCCTGGGCGGGGGCGAGGCCGTCGCGCTCGTCGTCCGGCGCTGACGGGCGACGGATGGGGTGTCAGGTGTCCGGAATCAGGTGTTCGGCGAGGGATCCCCAAACCAGGAGGAGGAAGAGCAGATGGAGAGCAGCGTGAAAGTCTTCGGCGTCGTCGGCGCCGGGCAGATGGGCAGCGGCATCGCCCAGGTCGCCGCCGCGAGCGGCCTCAAGGTCATCCTGAACGACATCCAGGCGGCGTTCGTGGAAAAGGGGTTGAAGGGCATCGCGGGGCTGCTCGAGAAGAGCGTCGAGAAGGGCAAGCTCAAGGCCGAGGAGAAGGCGGCCCTTCTCGGCCGGATCCAGGCGAGCACGCGGCTCGAGGACATGGCGGCGGCCGATTTCGTCGTCGAGGCCGCCACCGAGAAGGAGGCCATCAAGTTCGAGCTCTTCCGCACGCTCGACCGCGTCTGCCGCCCCGAGGTGATCCTCGCGACCAACACCTCCTCGATCCCCATCGGCCGCATCGCGGCGCAGACCGGCCGCCCGGTGAAGGTGATCGGCATGCATTTCATGAACCCGGTGCCGGTGATGAAGCTCGTCGAGGTCATCCCGGGGATCGCCACCTCCGAGGAAACCTTCCGGGTCACCTGGGCGCTCGCCGAGCGCTTCGGCAAGACCCCCGCCAAGGCGAACGACTACCCCGGCTTCATCGCCAACCGCATCCTGCTGCCGATGATCAACGAGGCGGTCTACTGCCTCTACCACGGCGTGGGCTCGCGCGAGGACATCGACACCGTCATGAAGCTCGGCATGAACCACCCCATGGGGCCGCTCGCGCTCGCGGACCTGATCGGGCTCGACACCTGCCTCGCCATCATGGAGACGCTGCACGACGGGTTCAAGGACTCCAAGTACCGCCCCTGCCCGCTGCTGCGCAAATACGTCGAGGCCGGCTGGCTCGGCCGCAAGACCGGCCGCGGGTTCTACGAGTACCCGTAGCCGGAACCCCGCAACCTGGAGGACACCATGGCGACCGCAAAGCCCCCGGCCCGCGTGCCGATCGGCGCCAAGATCAAGCACGCCCGGGTCCGCAAGAAGATGCCGCTCGAGCGGGTGGCGAACGAAACCGGCTTCACCGTGGACTATCTCAAGCAGGTCGAGGCCGGGCGCGCGATCCCGCCGGTCGGCGCCATCCTGCAGATCGCGCGCGCGCTCGAGATCGACTCGGCGGCCCTGCTCAAGGAGCCCGACGCGGCCATGGAGCGCCGCATCCGGGCCCAGACCAAGCGCACCGAGAACTACGCCTACACGACGCTCACCCCCGGCGCCGAGAACAAGCACCTCAAGGCCTTCCGGGTCGTCATCGACGCCCGCAAGGAGCACGGCGGGGTGGACTACCACCACGAGGGCGAGGAGTTCGTCTACGTGCTCGCCGGCCGGATCGAGGTGGCCGTCGGCGACCACGTGAACCGGCTCGCGGCCGGGGACTCGCTGCATTTCAACTCCGGGATCCCCCACAAGTTGAAAAGCGTGAGCGACGAGCGCGCCGAGCTCATCGTCGTGATCTACACCCCGTGATCCCGGAGCGGTCCGGCCGGGCGATGCCATGAGGAGAGGGGCGCATGCCTTACCGACTCACCGAAGAGCAGCAGATGATCCAGTCCATGGTCCGGGACCTCGCCCGCGAGGAGTTCGTCCCGCTCGCCATGGAGCTCGATCGGACCAAGACCTTCCCGGCCGAAAACCTGCGCAAGCTCGCCGAGCTCGGGCTGATGGGCATGATGGTGCCGACCGCCTGGAACGGCTCCGGCGCGGACGCCGTGAGCTACGTGCTGGCGCTCGCCGAGGTGGCCTATGCCTGCGCGTCGACGGCGGTCGTGATGTCGGTGCACAACTCGATCGTCTGCGAAAGCCTCCTGCAATACGGCAGCGACGAGCAGAAGGAGCGCTTCCTCAAGCCGCTCGCCGCCGGCGAGATCATCGGCGCCTTCGCGCTGACCGAGCCGAACGCCGGCTCCGACCCGGCGCGCCAGACCACCCGCGCGGTGCGCGACGGCGACTTCTACATCCTGGAGGGCCGCAAGCGCTTCACGACGACCGGGAAGAACGCCGGGCTGATCATCGTGACCGCCAAGACCGAGGAGGGCAAGGGCCACCGCGGCATCAGCGCCTTTCTCGTGCCGCAGGGGACTCCCGGGCTGAGCCACGGCCCCCTCGAGGAGAAGATGGGGCTGCGGGCCTCCGACACCTGCGACCTCATTCTCGAGGCGTGCCGCATCCCGGCGGACTGCCGGCTCGGAAACGAAGGCGACGGCTTCCTCATCGCCATGACGGGGCTCGACTGCGGCCGCATCGGGATCGCGGCCCAGTCGGTCGGGGTCGCCCAGGCCGCCTTCGACGCCGCCGTCCGCTACGTCCAGGAGCGCGAGCAGTTCGGGCAGAAGATCGCCAAGTTCCAGGGCATCCGCTGGATGATCGCCGACATGGCGACCGAAATCGAGGCGGCGCGCCTGCTGATGCTCGCCGCGGCGCAAGCGAAGGACGAGGGGCTGCACTACACGCAGCAGGCCTCCATGGCGAAGCTCTTCGCCTCGGAGATGGTCAACCGGGTGACGGCCCAGGCGCTGCAGCTCCACGGCGGCTACGGGTTCACCAAGGAGTACGCCGTCGAGCGCTACTACCGCGACGCGCGGGTCTTCACCATCTACGAGGGCACCTCCGAGATCCAGCGCATCGTGATCTCCAACCATGTGCTGAAAGACCGCCGCGGCCCGGGGTGAAAACTGTTGCTTTCGGGGGGGCGTCTGCGCTACCCTGGCTCTCACGCTGAAACGCCCCCGGAGGAACCCCGACGATGGTGCGCACCGAAATTTCGCTGTTCCTGAAGAACGTCCCCGGCGAGCTCGGCCGCCTGTCGGCCCTGCTCGGGGAGGCCGGGGTCAATATCGACGCCCTGATGATCCAGGACGCCTCGAGCTACGTCCAGCAGCTCTTCCAGGCCCGCGGGAAATCGCTGCACCGCATCGCCTCGGCGGCGAGCTACAACTCCATGCGCCAGGACTCGGCCGAGTTCGCCCTGATCCGCCTGCTCGTCGACAACACCGACCGGGCGGTGGCGCTGCTCTCGGAGAACGAGTATCTCTTCGACATCCTGCCGGTGATCGCCCTTAAGCTCCAGAACCGGCCCGGGGAGCTGGCCGCCATCACCCGCAAGTTCGGCGAGGAGGGGATCAACATCAACTACGTCTACGGGTCGGTCTCCGGCCCCGACGCGCAGTGCCTCTTCGTCTTCTGCCCCGAGGACATCGAGCTCGCGGCGAAGATTTTCAAATAAGCCGGCGCCGCGCGCCACCACTTTCCAGCGAGGTCCCCCCATGGCGATGCACCGCCGCACCGGGATGGCCGCTCTCCTGGTGGGGGCCCTTCTCGTTCTGGCCTCCGCCGCCGACGCGCAGAAACTCCCCAAGTCCAAGCCCCCGAAGCCCGAGCCGAAGCGGGAGGAGGTGGTCCTGCCCGCGCTGCCCCTCGCCGCCGAGCAGGCCGATGCCTTCCTCGCCTCCTTGACCGATGCGCAGGCCCGCCGCGCGCTCGCGCAGGTGCTGAAGCACCCGCCGGCGCCGGCCGCCGGGGCCGCGGCGGCGCCGGGCGGCGGCGCGGTCCTCTCCGGCCGGGGGCTCGACCCGGTCGGGGCGCTCCTCACCCGCTTCACCGAGGCGGTGGCGGCGCTCAAGCGCAAGCTCGCGGCGCTCTTCAGCGAAACGGAGGCGGAGGCCGAGCGCGACGGAATCGGCCAGGTCGTCGACCGGGTGACCGGCGGCCGGGGAGCCGGTCAGCTTCTGCGCTCGCTTCTCGCGCTGGCGGCGATCCTCGCGGGCGGGGTCCTGCTGCGGTGGCTCGTCCTGCGCCGGGCGGCGGGCCTCGACGCGCGGATGCCGGAGGCCGTGCGCCGGGGGCGGATCGGGTTTTTCGCCCGGGTGGCCGCCAACCTGCTGTGGCAAACGGCGGGGGCGGCGATCTTCGCCGGCGCAACGCTCCTCGCCCTCGCCCTCTTCTATGACGCGAACGAGCCGGCCTACGCCCTGCTCTTCCCCTTCCTCATCGCCGCCTGCTACGTCGTGCTGCTCGCGGCGGCCTCCGAGGTCATGTTCGCCCCCCGCGCCCCCGGCCGGCGGCTCTTCCCGCTTCCGGACGGCGACGCCGCCTTCATGCACCGCGGGATCGTCGTCCTCTCCCTCGGCGGCGCCCTGTTCGGCGGTGCGAGCGGCGTGATCGCCCAGGCCGAAGGCGGCCCGGCGCTCTTTCTTTCGGTCTACAGCCTGGGCGGGGCCTTCATCACGGCGGCGCTGCTCGTCATGATCTGGAAACGCCGCGCCCGGGTGGCGGCGGCCCTCGCCCCGCCGCCGGAGGCCGCCTCCGGCCTGCGGGCGGTGCTGGCGCGCCGGTGGCACTGGTTCGCCGCGCTCTACGTCGTCGTGATGGGGGGGCTTTGGATCGGCGGGGTGCTGCAGGGGGAGCGCGTCGCGATCGCCAACCTGATCGTGAGCCTCTTCGTGATCCCCGTCTTCGCCGGCCTGGACCAGTGGGGCCAGCGGCTGCTCAAGATCGCCGCCGGCGAGGGGGCCGAGGTGGTCGACCTGAGCGGCGAGGCGGTGCGCGAGATCCCGCCGCCCAAGGGCAGGGGCGACATCCAGCTCTACGCGCCGCTGATCCGCAAGGTCTACCGGCTGCTCCTCGCGGCCTTCCTCTTCTTCGCGGTGCTGCGCCTCTGGGGCCTGGACCTCGAGATCGGGCGCATCTTCACCGCGCACGTCCTGAGCATCATCGTCACCCTCGCCCTCGGCTTCGTCGCCTGGGAGTTCACCAAGGCCCGCATCGACGCGAAGCTGCGCCTGGAGATGCCGGCCGCCGACGACGACCACGAGGAGGGCGGCGCCGGCGGCTCGCGCACCGGGACGCTGCTCATCCTGCTGCGCAAGTTCATCGCGACGGTGCTCTTCGTGATCGTCTCCCTGATCGTGCTCTCCTCGATCGGGGTGAACATCGGCCCGCTCATCGCCGGCGCCGGGGTGATCGGGCTCGCCATCGGCTTCGGGGCCCAGACGCTCGTGCGGGACATCATCGCCGGGATCTTCTTCCTGATCGACGACGCCTTCCGGGTCGGGGACTACGTCGAGGCGGGCACCGCCAAGGGAAGCGTCGAGCACCTCTCGCTGCGCTCCATCCGCCTGCGTCACCCGCGGGGGCAGGTCTACACCATTCCCTTCGGCAACCTGAAGTCCGTGACCAACTTCACGCGCGACTACATCATCATGAAGCTCGACATCCGCCTGCGCTTCGACGCCGACCTCGAGAAGGTGCGCAAGATCATCAAGCGCATCAACAAACGGCTGCGCCAGGACGAGGAGCTCAACCGCGTCATGCTGGACGACCTCAAGAGCCAGGGCGTGCGGGAGTTCGACGACTCGGCGATGATCGTGCGGGTCAAGTTCAAGACGATCCCGGGCGAGCAGTTCGTGCTGCGGCGGCTGATCTACAAGATGATCCAGGAGGAGTTCCGCGCGGCCGGAATCGAGTTCGCCCACCGCAACGTGACGGTCTACCTGCCGCCCGAGGCGGGCGCGGCGGCCGCCAGCCCGGCGGCCGTCGCCGCGGCCGGCGCCGCGGCCGCCGCCCTCGCCCAGGCC
>CAZNKG010000017.1:85430-99399 GCA_964573635.1 uncultured Desulfatibacillum sp.
GCCAAGGCCAAGCCCGCGGAGGAGGGGTAGCCGGCCCGCCGCCGGTTCAGCGGTTCATCCGCCCCGCGACGGAAGGCCGCCGCCGGCAAGCAACCAAGCGGACGGTCCCGGAGGCGCTCCGGTCATGACCCGGGGGTGCCGCCGCCGTAAAGCGCCTTCACCTTGGCCCGGTCGGGGAGGCCGGCGGCGGTGAGCGGCAGGCGCTCCACGAACTCGACGACCTGCGGCTTCTTGTAGCTCGCGATCCGCTCGCCGACGAAGCGGATCAGCTCCGGCGCCGTCAGCGTTGCACCGGCCTTCAGCCGGCAGACCGCCTTGATGCCCTCCTTCCACTTGGGGTCCGGCACCCCGAAGACCACGACCGCCTCGACGGCGGGGTGCTCCAGGATCGCCTTCTCCACCTCGGCGGGGTAGACGTTCTCGCCGCCCGGCTTGATGAGCTCCTTTTCGGGCTTGCGCCCCGCATAGAAGAGAAAGCCGTCCGCATCGAAGCGGCCGAGGTCGCCGGTGTGGTGCCAGCCGCCGCGGAAGGCCTGCGCGGTCTCCTCCGGAAGGTTCCAGTAGCCGTTGAACACCATGGGCCCCTTGACGGCGATCTCGCCCACCTCCCCGGCAGGAACGTCCCGGTCGGCCTCGTCCACCAGGCGCACGCCGGCGAGCGGGATGGTGCGCCCGGCGGAGCCGGGCCGCTCGCGGTAGCGGCCGAAGGTCGCGATGGCGCTCGTCTCGGTCTGGCCGTACATGCAGTAGAACGTGCCGCCGGTCAGGCGTTGATAGCGTTCGATCGTCTCGGGGGCCTCGAGGCCGATCACGTGCTGCAGCGAGCCGATGTCCGCCCCGGTCTCGGCCTGCCGGTCGAGGACCGCGCCGAGGATCGGCGCGAAATCGAACATCACCGTCACGCGCTCGGCGGCGATCAGCTCGACGGCGCGCCCGGCATCGAACTTGCCCATGCTGATCGTGAGCGCCCCGGCGTGGAAGGCCATGGTCGCCATGAAGAGCCCGCCGACGTGGAACAGGGGCAGGATGCCGAGGTGGACGTCCGCCGGCGACAGGCGCAGGAGCAGGTTCAGGTGCACGTCGGCGGCGATGAAGTTGCGGTGGCTGAGAAGCGCCCCGCGCGGCCGGCCGGCGACCGCCGCCGTGTGGATGATGGCCAGCCCGTCGCCGTCGCCGACCTCCGCCGGCCGGAAGCCGGCCGGATCCGCCCGCACGGCGTCGAAGCCCTCGAACCCCTCTCCGGCCTGCGGCTTGAGCGCGATCCAGTGCGCGACGGAGGGAAGGCGCTCCCGGGCCGCGGCGAGGGCCGGGTGGAACTCGGGGTCCGCAAAGAGGGCCTTGGGGGCGCCGTCGGCCAAATTGAAGACCATCTCCTCCGGCGAAAGGCGCCAGTTGACCGGCAGGACCACGGCCCCCAGGGCGGCGGCCGCCCCGTAGAGCAGGAAATACTCGAGGCTGTTCTTGCCGACGACGCCGATGCGCTCCCCTTTGCCGATGCCGCGCCGCCTCAGGCCCGCCGCGAGGCCGTCGACCTGCCGCTTCACCTCGGCGAAGCTCAGGCACCGCCCGTCGTCGGCCTCGCGCCACGCCGGGAGGCGGTTGAAGCAGACCGCGTTGCGTTCGATCAGGTCGTAGAAGGTGTAGTCGTGCAGCGCCATGGTCTCACCTTGGCCGGGCGGCGGTCGGCGGCGAAAAAGACGCCCCTCTCCCGCGGCCGGATAGGCGTCGGTCGGAATTCGCCGGTGACGGCGTTGAAACCGGAGGTTTGGAAAGAGCGGCCGCCCGCGGCCCGGATCACCCGCTGGCGGGGCGGCCGCCGCTCGTCGAATGCGTCGGCTGACGCCCCCCGCTCAGGGATACTTCGCCTTGAAGGCCGCGACCTTGGTGACCCCCTCCGCCTTGAAGACGGCCGAGCCCTCCCGCACTTCGACGGGAAAGGAGAAGTCCGGGGCCGCCGCCCACCACTTCTCGATCAGGTCCCAGGGCTTCAGGTTCTTTTCCTTGAGGGTCATGCCCCCCACGACCCCCAGGCTCATGAAGGCCTCCTGAGGGCCGAGCACGCAGGGCACCCGCAGCTGGGTGGTCTTCCCGGCGGGGATCCAGGTCGTCTCCTGGGAGCTGACGGTGTTCAGATCGAAGCCCTCCAGCGCCACGGTGAACTTCAGGTTGTCCATCATGACCGGAAAGTCGTTGGGGTTCTGGATGTCGAAAATGAAGGCATAGATGAGCGGCGCCCCGTTGTTGCCGGGCTTGCCCCGGGTCGGCTGGACCTTGTTGTCGTAGAACCACATGCCGAAGTAGCTCGGCACCTCGGCATGGCTCAGCTTCACCTCCGGGGTTTTGAAGTTCGCCGCGGTGGGCTTCGACATGCCGGCGCAGCCCGCCAGGACCATCGCGGCGACCGCAACGCCAATCAGAACCGTGAAGACCGTGTGCTTTTTCATATCGTCCTCTCTTCTTGCGTTCGATGGCGGCTACGAAAGCCATCGTTTGCGGCGTTTGTAGTGCTTGATCTCCCGAAAACTCTTCCGCCCCCCCACGTCGGTCATCCCCAGGTAGAAGTCCTTGATGTCGGGGTTCTCGCGCAGCTTCTCGGCGGAGTCGTTCATCACGATCCGGCCGTTTTCAAGCACGTAGGCGTAAGGGGCGACGTTCAGGGCGAGCTTGGCGTTCTGCTCCACGAGGAGCATCGAGATCTTCTCCTCCTGGTTGAGGCGCGTCACGATGTTGAAGATCTCGTGGATCAGCAGGGGGGCGAGCCCCATCGAGGGCTCGTCGAGCAGGATCAGCTTGGGGCTCGTCATCAGGGCCCGGCCGACCACGGTCATCTGCTGCTCGCCGCCGGAGATGAAGCCGGCGGTTTCGTTGCGCTTCTGGTAGAGCCTGGGGAAATAGTGGTAGACCATCTCCAGACCCTCCTTGATGGAGCGGCCGAACTTGCGCATGTGCGCCCCGACCTTGAGGTTCTGCTCGACGGTCAGGTGCTCGAAGACGCGGCGGCCCTCGATCACCTGCACGATTCCCATCTTGGCGATCTTCTCCGGGGGCATCCGGTCGATGCGCTCGCCCTGGAACTCGATCGAGCCGTCGGTGACCGCCCCGTCCTCGTGCTTCAACAGCCCGGAGACCGCCTTGAGGATGGTGCTCTTCCCCGCCCCGTTGGCGCCGAGCAGCGCCACGATGCCCCCGTCGGGGACCTCGATCGAGACCCCTTTGATGACCAGGATGACCTCGTGGTACTTGACCTCGATGTTGTTGATCTTGAGTATGCTCTTCTCGTCCTGCAAGGCGCTCTGACCTCCGTGGGGGATAGGGTCGATTGCCGGCGGCGCTTACCAGCCCAGCCACTCCTTGGCCCACTTCTCCGGCCAGCGGCTCTTGAGATCCGTCACCTGGACGAGCTGGAACTTGCCGCCCTTGATCTCGTAGACCGGGACCGCGCCGGAGACGCGGTGGTCGGTCTCGGTGTAGGTGAGCTTGGCGCCGCCCAGGCCGAGATCGAACTCTTTCATCGTCTCGAAGCCCTTCTTGAGGATCCCCTCGCCGTTGAGGGCGCCGGCCTTGTCGGCGCGCTTCATCGCCTCCCAGAGGGCGAGCGTGTTGGCCCACGCCTGGAGCGTGCGGTTCAGGCGCTTCTCGGTCGGCACGCCCGGATTGAACTTCTTCGCGTACTCGACCACCTTGGGGGTCATCGGCAGGCCGGCCTCGCCGAAGAACCCCGTCACGGTCGCGGCCATGGTCCCCTCGGCGGCCTTCTCGGCCAGCCGCGGCAGGTTTTCGTCGAAGCCCCAGAGGTTGATGATGTGGTCGGCGCCGAGGCCGAGCGCATAGGCGTCGCGGATGGTGGCCGAAACCGACATCGTCGTGTTGCCGTGCCAGACCACGTCCGGCTTGAAGTCCTTGAGCGCGAGCACCTGGCTCTTCGCGTCGATCGCAAAGAGCGAGACGTCCTGGTCGGGGCCGATGTCGAAGCCGAGGATCGTCGCCTGGTCCTTGATCGCCTTGATCGGCGCGCTCGCGTAGGGGGAGGCGAACATGTAGGAGCAGGCGAACCGCGGCTTGCGCTTGCCGTTGTCGGCGTGCTTCTTCCAGCGCGTGTCGAACCAGGCCGTCAGCGTCGCGCGGGCGTTCGTCGAGTAGTCGGTCGCGGCGAAAAGGTTGTAGGGGGTCTTCTTGGGATCGGCGAGATGCCCGGAGTAGGAGGCCGAGACGTAGGGCATCTTGTCCTGGGTCACGGTCGGCGCGAGCGCCTCGGTGTCGCCGGTGCCCCAGCCGAGCACGGCGACCGCGTTCATGCGCTTGAAGAGCTTGTACTTCGTGAGCGCCTCGGGCACGCGGTAGCCGTAGTCGAACTGCACCAGCTTGACCGGCTTGCCGTTCACCCCGCCGTTTTCGTTGATGTAGTTCACGGCCTCGGCGATGCCGAGCGCGTAGTCCTTGCCGACGTCCGACGTCGCGCCGGTCATGTCGTTCAGCGCGCCGACGACGACCTCGGCCGCTCCCGCCGGGATCGCCAGGCCGGCCGCCGCCAGGATAGCGATTGCCACTGCCAACGCTTTCGTCTTCATGCTTGCCTCCCTTTGCTTGTTGTCGTTCGACGCCGCCAATCGCGGTCCGCTGCCGCCCGGGGATCGGGGTCAAGCCCCCCCGCGCCCCGCACGAGGCTCAGTAGGAGAACGGCCACAGGTTGAAGTAGTTTTTGCTTTGCCACCAGCGGTAGGCGAGGCCGTTCGGCTCGAAGATCATAAAGGCGCAGATGGCGAGCCCGAAAGCCGCCTCCTTGATGAAGAGGAAGTCCATCAGGAGCTTGGGAAACGCGCCGGCGAGCGGCAGGACGGCCATCTGCAGGAGCTCCATGACCACCACCATGAAGATCGACCCGAAAATCGTCCCGTGGATCGAGCCGACCCCGCCGATCAGGATCACCCCCACGAGCCACAGGGACCAGAACCAGGGGAAGTGCTCCGGGCTGATGGCGGCGAGGTTGCTGATCCAGAACGCGCCGGCGATCCCGCCGATGAAGCCGGCGACGAAGAAGGCGAGCAGCTTGTACCGGACGACGTCGATCCCCATGACCTCGGCGGAGATGTCGTTGTCGCGGATCGCGATCCAGGCCCGGCCGACCCGCGAGCGCAGCAGGTTCACCACCGCGGCGACGAGCAGGATCACGAGCACGATCATCATGTAGTAGATCTTCACGTCGCTGTCGATCGCCCAGGGGCCGATCTTGATCGTCCCGGGCGGGAGGGAAAAAGCCTGGCCGCGGCCGCCGATCTGGCTGACGTACTGGGTGATGATGAAGTCCACGGTGATGAACTGGGCGGCCATGGTGGTGAGGATCAGGTAGAAGCCCTTCACCTTGGCGGACGGCAGGCCGAAGAGCACGCACCAGACGCCGGCCACGACCGCCGCCGCGAGGATGCTGATCGGGTAGGCGAGCCCGATGTCGAGCAGCAACGCGGGCCAGGGGAACTCGAGGATCAGCAGCGTGCTCGTGTAGGCCCCGACGGCGAGAAAGGCGGCGTGGCCGAGCGTCACCTGGCCGCAGAACCCGATCAGCAGCTGGACGCCGAGGGCCCCCAGGATCGTGTAGCCGATCTGGTTGCAGACGCTGATCCAGTATTCGTCGGCGACGGCCGGGATGCCGATGAAGAGCACGAGCATCAGCAGGACCATCTTGCCTTTGATGAAGCCGGTCTGCCACCAGGCGTGGTCTTCGCGGTAGCTCTGGTGGTACTTCCCGCAGGGCAGAAACGTGGTGGACATGGATCGCGTCGCTCCGCTGTGAAGTGGTTGGCGCTAAACCCGCTCGATCCGCTCCCACCCCCAGATGCCGTAGGGCTTCCAGAGGAGAAAGACCGCCATGAAGGCGAAGGGGGCGATCTCCTTGACGCCGCCCGGAAAGTAGCGGTCGAGGTAGGCCCCGCAGAAATTCTGCAGCACGCCGATGATCACCCCGCCCAAAATCGCGCCGGGCACCGAGTTGAGCCCCCCCAGCACGACGACCGGCAGGACCAAAAGCCCGAGGTACCCCACCGAGATGTTCAGGCCGTTGATGTTGCCGAGCAGCGTCCCGCCCACCCCGGCCGCCATGAAGGCGATCGCCCAGGCGGCGGCGTAGACGAAGCGCGCGCTCACCCCGAGGGAGAGCGCCGCCATCTCGTCGTCGGCCGTCGCCTGCATGGCGAGCCCCCAGCGGGTGTACTTGAAGAAGCAGACGAAAACCACGAGCAGCACGATGGCCGCGACGAAGCTCCACAGGTAGACCTGCCCGATGACGAGCGGCCCCAGGCGGATCGGCTCGATCGAGAACACCGGCGGGGTGAAGACACGGGTGTCGGTCCCCCAGATGAACTCGACGGTCCCCTTGAAGAAGAAGGAGAGCCCGACGGTCACCATGATGACGGTGAGGACCGGCTCCCCGATCAGCCGGTCGAGAAAGATGCGCTCGACGAGGACCCCGAGAATGAAGCCGATGGCGAGCGAGATGAGCAGGGAGGCGACGAACGGCACCCCCATGGAGTAGAAGCTGAGCGAGACGTAGGCCCCGATCAGGGTCATCTCCCCCATCGCGAGGTTCAGGACCCCCGAGCACTTGTAGATCAGCACCCACCCCAGGGCCACCAGGGCGTAGATGCCGCCCACCATGATCCCGGTGGTCAGGGTCATCAGGATCAGTTCCATCCGCGCGGTCTCCTCGAATGCGAATTGGGCCGGCGGGTCACGCCGGGATCGAAATGATCTTGAGGTCGGTGACGATATGCGCCTGGCGCCCGTCCTCGTACTTGATGGCCGTGTCGATGTGGACGCTCTCGGCATCCGAGTAGAGCGCGTCCAGGATCACCTTGTAGCGCTTTTCCACGAAGGCGCGGCGGAGCTTGCGGGTTCTGGTGAGCTCGTCGTCGTCCGCGTCGAATTCCTTGTAGAGGTTCGTGAACTTGCGGATCTTGGCGACCTCCGGCAGGTCCTTGTTCGCCTGGCGGATCTGCTTCTCCACCAGCGCGTAGACCTCCGGCATCTGGGAGAGCTCCTGGTAGCTCGTGTAGTTGAGCTTGCGCTCGTCGGCCCACTTGCCGACCACCGAGTAGTCGATGCACATGACGGCCGAGAGGTAGTCGCGCCGGTCGCCGATGACCCAGGCATCCTTGATGTAGGGGCTGAACTTGAGGCGCGTCTCGAGGTACTGCGGGGCGAAGGGGCGTCCGTCCTTCAGCGTGAAGACGTCCTTGGTGCGGTCGAAGACCACCAGGTGCCCGTCGTCGTCGATGAAGCCCTTGTCGCCCGAATAGAGCCAGCCGTCCTTGAGGGTCTTGGCCGTGGCCTCGGGGTTCTTGTAGTACCCCTGGAAGACCGAGGGGCTGCGGGTCAGGATTTCGCCCTCGGGGCTGATCCGCACCTCGGTTCCGGGGATGGGCTTGCCGACGGTGTCGAACTTGATGTCGCCGCTGCGGTGCACGACCGAGATGCCGGCCACCTCGGTCTGGCCGTAGATCTGCTTGAGGTTCACGCCGAGGGAGTGGAAGAAGCGGAAGTGGTCCGGCCCCATGGCGGCCCCGCCGGTGTAGGCGTTGCGCACGCGCGACATGCCGAGGTGGTCCTTGAGCTTCTTCTGCACCGTCACGTAGGCGAGCGCGTGCAGGAGCCTCCAGTGCCAGGGCACCGGCTTCTTGGAGAACTTCAGGTCGGCGTAGCGGTACCCCACCCAGGTGGCCATTTCGTAGAACTTGCGCTTCAACCAGGAGGCGTCGAGGTACTTCACCTGGACCGTGCGGGTCATCTGCTCGTACATGCGCGGCGGGGCGAACATGACGTGCGGGCCGATCTCGCGGATGTTCTCCTGCGCGGTCTCGGGCTCCTCGGGGAAATTGAGCGTGTAGCCGATCTGCAGGCCGCAGGAGACGGACATCATCTGCTCGCCGATCCAGGCAAACGGCAGGTAGGAGACGTAGTCGTCGCTCTCCAGGCAGGGGTCGACCGCCATCAGGCTTTTGCCCATCGAGAGCATGTTGTTGTGCGAGAGCAGCGCCCCCTTGGGAAGCGCGGTGGTGCCGGAGGTGTAGAAGAGCAGCGCGATCTCCTCGCCGTGGCCCTTGGCGACGAGCTCGTCGAAGAGGTTCGGCTTCTCCTTCTGCAGCTCGCGGCCGAGGTTCTCGACCTCCTCCAGGCTGATCAGGCAATCCTGGCGGTAGTGCCGCAGGCCCTTGGGATCGTCGTAGATGATCTTCTTCAGCTTGGGGCAGTCCGGCAGGATCGACAGCGCCTTGTCGACCTCCTCCTGGCCCTCGCCGACGACGAACTTCGCATCCGAGTGGTCGACGATGTAGCGCACCTCGTCCATCAGGCAGTCCTGGAAGAGCCAGACACCGACCCCCCGGGCGCACATGGCGGCCATCTCGACCATCAGCCCCTCGGGGCGGTTGTCGCCGATCATGGCCACCTTGTCGCCGTCTTCGAGGCCGAGCCGGATCAGCCCGAGCGCGATGCGGGTCACCTTGTCGAGGTAGTCCTGCCAGCTGATCGGGCGCCAGATGCCGAACTCCTTTTCGCGCATGGCGACCCGGTCCTTGCCGTAGCGCCGCGCCTGCCGGCAGAAAAGCTTGGGAATCGTCAGGTCCTGCGAAATCTCGATCGCCGCCGAAGCCGCTGCGGTTGCGGCGCTATCTCCGCGTGGCATAGAGATCCTCTTCGCCCAGGTAGGCCTTGATCACGTCGGGGTTGTTCTGCACCTCTTCCGGGGTGCCGTCCATAATCATGTTGCCGAAGTTGAGGACGAAGACGCGGTGCGACAGGTCCATGACCACCCCCATGTCGTGCTCGACGAGCAGGCAGGTGACGTTCCAGCGCCGGTCCTCGTTCACGTCCAGGATGAAGC
Organism: uncultured Desulfatibacillum sp.; assembly: GCA_964573635.1. Lineage (GTDB taxonomy): Bacteria > Desulfobacterota > Desulfobacteria > Desulfobacterales > SpSt-501 > SpSt-501. The sequence goes on from CAZNKG010000017.1 coordinate 94,303, forward strand.
GCGCCATGTCCTCGGTCTCCTCCAGGTTGAGGCCGGCGAGCGGCTCGTCCAGGATGAGGAGCTCCGGCTTGAGGGCGAGCGCCCGCCCGAGCTCGACGCGCTTCTGCAGCCCGTAGGGCAGCATCCCCACCGGCTTGTGGCGGATGGACTCGATCTCGAGGAGGTCGATGATCTCCTCCTCGATGAACCGGCGGTGCTCGATCTCCTCCCGCGCGGTCCGGCCGGCGTAGACGGCGCCGCTCAGGATCCCGCTCTTGAGATGGATGTGGCGCCCGAGGCGGATGTTGTCGAGCACCGTCATGCCGCCGAAGACCTCGACCTTCTGGAAGGTCCGCGACATGCCGAGCGCGGCCCGCTCGTAGGGCCGCAGATCGTTGATGCGCTGCCCCTTGAAATAGATGTCCCCCTTCTGCGGCCGGTACAGGCCGCTGATGCAGTTCATCATGACCGTCTTGCCGGCGCCGTTCGGCCCGATCACCGAGTGGATCTCACCCTTGCGGACCTTGAGGTCGACCCCGGTCAAGGCCGCCACCTTGCCGAAGTACATGGCGACCCCTTTGATTTCCAGCAGGATGTCGTTGGTGCTGGTTGCAGCGGTTTCTGCGGTCACGGCTTCCCTGGTCCTTTCCCGGCGGCGCCCGCGTTCAATTTGAAAATATGAATTCAATTCATTTCGTAGAGCGACTTCTATAGTAGGCCGATGGTTTCGTCAACCCTTTTGTGCGGTCAGGCGGCAAATGCAAATAACGAGCTGTAATCGCTACAATATGCTCGATAATGACGGTCCTGCCGAGCCGCCGCGCGCCGGCGGTCTCATTTCACTTAACATTTTATAATAATTTGATAAATTTAGCGGCAGCCCCTCCGGCGAAGGCGATGGCTGGAAAACTTTAGATAATTTAGCGGTAAAATAGCGGGTATTGACCGCTAATTATCGGCCGCCTGGAGAAAGGCGCGCAGGTTCTTCTTCGACCGGCGCAGGCCCAGCTTGGTGCGGATGTTGTGCCGGTGGAAAAGAATCGTGTTCTTGGATAGGCAGAGGATCTCCGCAATCTCCTTGTTCGTCCGCCCCTCTTTGACGAGGTTGGCCACGCGCAGCTCGGTCGGCGTCAGGTTGAAGTGCTGGGCGGAGAGGTTGCGGATGAACGGCGAGGTGATGTTGTCCAGGTTGGACTTCAGGATGTCGGCCATCGCCTTCTGGACCGCGGTCAGGCGGCTTTTCTGCAGGCGCTCCAGGTAGGGGCCGATCAGCTCCCGGACGTTGGAGAGCACCACCTCGCCCAGCTCCTTGCGGTCGTCCTCGCGCTGCTTCAGGAGCACCTTGAGCGCCGTGTTCACCTCCTCCAGGTGGAGCGACTGCGCCTCGAGCTCGCGCTCGCGCCGGCGCAGCTTGGCCTCGACCCGCTTGCGGTCCTCGATCTCCTGGGCGAGCTTGCGGTTCGCCCGGGCGAGCTCCGCGGTGCGGCCGGCGACGAGCTCCTCGAGGCGCTCGTGGTAGTCGCGCAGCTCGCGCTCGGCGCGCTTCTGCGCGCTGATGTCCCGCAGGGTGACGATGTTTCCGGCCGGCTGCCCGTTGGCGGTGAAATAGAGGGTCGAGCTCAGCTGGACGTCGAGCGCGCGGCCGTCGCGGGTGAGCCGCTTGGTCTCGAAGAGCTGGATTTTCTTCCCGCTCAGCATGTTCTCGATCGCCTGGCGGGTCTCGGGCCAGCACTCGGGGGGCACGAAGTCGATCTGCTTGCCGAGCAGCTCCTCGCGCTTCAGGCCGAAGGTCTGCTCGAAGGCGGGGTTCACGTACATCGCCTCGCCCTGGATGCTGTAGACGACGATCGGGTCGGGGGAGGACTCGAGCAGCAGGCGGTAGCGCTCCTCGCTCGAGCGCAGGACCTCCTCGGCGCGCTTGCGCTCGGCGAGCTCCCGGCGCGAGTCGGCGTAGAGCTTGGCCTTGTCGAGGGCGATGGTGGCGAGCGCCGCGAAATGCCCGAGCACCGTCAAATCCTCGGGCCGGAAGCGCTTGCCCGCCTCGACGTGCGCCAGGCCGATCACCCCTTCGACCCGCCCGCCGTACTTGAGCGGAATCCCCGCGACCGTCCGCAGCGGGTCGAGCGCCGGGGAGGCCAGGCGCCCGGACCAGCTGCCGTAGTCGGCGACCAGGACCGGCTGCTCGCTCTTCCAGACCCGTCCGCCGAGGCCTTCGCCGCGCCGCACCCGCAGCCCGAGCTGGTCGCGGAAAAACCCCATCCCGACCCGCATCTGCATCGTGTCCGCCTCGGGGTCGAGCAGATAGATGTAGCCGTGCTCGGTGCCCGTCAGGCGGGCCGCCCGCTGCAGGATGGCCTCCAGGAGCTCCTCCTTGTCGAGGCGGTCGATCAGCCCGAGGGAGGTTTCGTGGAGGGCCTTGAGGTATTCGTTCTCGCGCCTGAGGGAGGCGGTCTCGTTCACGGCCGGAGCCCCACGACTGGAAGAACTCTTGGCTTGCCAAGCCGGCCCGGATGATCTATGGAACAATATTTTCCATACAACATCAGCACCCGCGGCCTCCCACCGCAATCGGCATGGCACCATCGGCTGGTTTATCCAGAGACGTCACCATTGTCAACGCGCTCGGGCTGCACGCGCGCTCGGCGGCGAAGATCGCCCGCATCGCGCAGGCGGCGCGCTCGCGCGTGTGGCTGATCCACGGAACCGAGCGGGCCGACGCCGCGACGATCCTGGAGCTGCTCGCGCTCGGCTGCGGCCCGGGAGCCGCGGTGACGATCCGCGTCGAGGACCCGGCCGACCGGGAGGTGCTCCAGGCGCTCGCCCGCCTGGTCGAGGAGGGCTTCGGCGAGGAGAGGGAGTCACCCCCATGAAACGCGCACCGACCGGCGAGATCATCCTGAAGGGCATCAATGCCTCCCCGGGGATCTGCATCGGCAAGGCCTACCTCGTCGACCGCGAAGGGGTCGACGTGGTGCCGCATTACGCCGTCGCCGAGAAGCACCTCAAAAGCGAGCTCAAGCGCTTCAGGGCCGCGGTGCAGGCCGCCAAGTCGGAGCTGCGCCAGGCGATCGCCGCAAGCCCCAAGGAGCTCCAGAAAAACCACATCCTGGAGAGCCACGTCCTGCTCCTGAACGACAAGCGCCTCTACGGCCGGACCCTCGAAGCGATCGAGAAGGAGCGCGTCAACGCCGAGTGGGCCCTCAAGTCGGTGGTCGCCGAAATCAAATCCGCTTTCCAGGCCATGCCCGACGCCTACCTGCGGGAGCGGATGGCCGACATCGTGCACCTCTCGGACCTGATCATGCGCAACCTGATGGGAACCGAGGTCGAGGACATCAGCGAGATCGAAAAACGCGTGATCCTGGTCGCCCACGACCTCTCCCCGGCCGACACGAGCCGGATCAACCTCGAGCGCGTCAAGGGCTTCATCACCGACCTCGGCGGGAAGACATCGCACACCGGCATCATCGCGCGGACGCTCGAGATCCCGGCCGTGGTCGGCCTGGAGCTGGCCACCCGGACGATCCGCAACGACGACCTCCTCATCGTCGACGGCTCCGAGGGCGCGGTGATCGTCAACCCCCGGCCCCGGACGCTCAAGGATTACGAGGAGCGCCGGACCCACTACGAGCGCTACCTCGCCGTGGTCACCCGCGAGAGCCACCTGCGCACCGACACGCGCGACGGCCGCCACTTCGAGGTCATGGCGAACATCGAGCTCCCCGAGGAGGTGGTCTCGGCCATCCACTACGGCGCCGACGGCATCGGGCTCTACCGCACCGAGTTCCAGTACCTCGGCCGCGACGCCTTTCCATCCGAAGAGGAGCTCTTCGAGAAGTACCGCGACGTCGTCGAGGTGATGGCCCCCCGGCCCGTCACCATCCGCACCCTCGACATCAACGGCGACAAGGCCCTCGCCGGCGGGCCCGGTGCCTTCGAACCCAACCCCGCCCTGGGGATGCGCGCGATCCGCTACTGTCTGAAACGCCCGGAGATCTTCCGCACCCAGCTGCGGGCGATCCTGCGGGCGGCGGCCTTCGGAAACGTCCGGCTGCTCTTCCCGATGGTCGCGGCCTACTTCGAGATCGAGGCCGCGAAAAAGGCCCTCGACGAGGCGGCCGCCTCCCTGGCGCGCGACCGGCTCCCCCACAACCGGGACATCGCGGTCGGCGTCATGATCGAGGTGCCCGCGGCGGTCGTCATCGCGGACCTCCTCGCGCCGGAGGTCGACTTCTTCAGCATCGGCACGAACGACCTCATCCAGTACGCGCTCGCCATCGACCGCGGCAACCAGGCGGTCGCGCACATGTACCAGCCCCTCGACCCGGCGATCATCCGCATGATCAAGCACACCGCGGAGGTCGCCCGGGCGAACCGGATCGAGCTGCAGATGTGCGGGGAGATGGCCGGCGAGCCGCTCTACACCCCGCTGCTTCTCGGGCTGGGGCTGAACGAGCTCAGCATGAACCCCCAGACGATCCCGCTCGTCAAGCGCATGATCCGTTCGATCGACCTCTCGGAGATCCCGGCGGTCATCGACGCGGCCTTGAAAGCGCGGACCGCCCGGGCGGTGTTCGAGGTGATCCGCGAGGCCTACGGGGAGCTTGTCGTCAACCACCGCCGGGCCGAGAGGGCTTGAGATGCCTCCGAAGAAAGAGGGCCCGATCAAGATCATCGCCGAAAACCGCAAGGCGCGGCACGACTACGCCATCGTCGACCAGCTCGAGGCCGGGCTGGTACTGACCGGAACCGAGGTCCAGTCCCTGCGCCTGGGCAAGGCGAACTTGAAGGACGCCTACGCCAAGGTGAAGAACGGCGAGGTGTGGCTTTACCAGGCCCACATCAGCCCCTACCCCTTCGCCTACTACAACAACCACGACCCGCTGCGGGTGCGCAAGCTCCTGCTGCACAAGCGCGAGATCATGCGCCTTTACGCCAAGGCGAACGAGCAGGGATACACGCTCGTGCCGCTCAAGCTCTACTTCAAGGCCGGCAAGGCCAAGGTGACGATCGCGCTCGCTAAAGGCAAGCGCGAGTACGACAAGCGTCACAGCATCCGCGACCGCGAGCACCAGCGCGAGCTCGACCGGGCGCGCAAGCAGCGCTGAGCGCCCGCCT
>CAZNKG010000018.1:0-56829 GCA_964573635.1 uncultured Desulfatibacillum sp.
TCATGAAACGGGCCTTGATCTGCGGGGTGAGCGGCCAGGACGGCGCCTTTCTCGCCCGGCTGCTGCTCGCCAAGGGCTACGAGGTCACCGGCACCTCGCGCGACGCGCAGATCGCCAGCTTCGCCAACCTGCGCGCGCTGGGCATCCGGGAGCGGGTGAAGACGCTCTCCATGGCCTTGAGCGATTTCCGCAGCGTGCTCAGCGTGCTGAACAAAGTCTCCCCCGACGAGGTCTACAACCTCTCCGGGCAGAGCTCGGTCGAGCTCTCCTTCGAGCAGCCCGTCGAAACCATGGAGAGCTTCAGCCTGGGGACGCTGAACATCCTCGAAAGCATCCGCTTCCTCGGCCGGCCGATCCGCTACTACAACGCCGGCTCGAGCGAGTGCTTCGGCGACACCGGGGCGACCCCCGCGAGCGAGAAAACCCCCTTTCGGCCGCGCAGCATCTACGCCGTCGCCAAGTGCGCCGCCCACTGGCAGGTGGCGAACTACCGCGAAGCCTACCGGCTGTTCGCCTGCACCGGAATTCTCTTCAACCACGAGTCCCGCCTGCGGCCGGAGCGCTTCGTGACGCGCAAGATCGTCGAGGCCGCGCGCCGGATCGCGGCGGGGTCGGGAGAACGGCTGGTCCTCGGCAACCTGAAGGTCGTGCGCGACTGGGGCTACGCCCCGGAGTACGTCGAAGCGATGTGGCGCATGCTCCAGGCCGACGAGCCGGACGACTACGTCATCGCGACCGGCCGCAGCGTGAGCCTTGAGTATTTCGCCGCGTGCGCCTTCGCGGAGTTCGGGCTCGACTGGCGCGACCACGTCGAGTCGCGGTCGGCGCTCTTCCGGCCCACCGATCTCGCCGAAAGCCACGCCGACCCCTCCAAGGCCCATGACCGCCTGGCGTGGCGGGCCAAGACCCCGGTCGAGGCGCTTGTGCGCATCATGTGCCGCGAGGCGCCCCACGGCGCCGGGCAGGCCGAGGCGGCGGTGCGCGCGGCGCCCCCCGTCGCCGCCCGGCGCGAACACAGGCCGCCGGCCGGGAGCCCCGCCCTTTGACGCGCGGCCGCACGATCGTCGTCGACGGCCTCATCTTCCAGATGCAGCGCGGCCGACCGCACGGGATCAGCCGGATGTGGGATGCGCTGCTGCGCGCCGCGGGGCGCCTGCCGCTCGGGGGCGACCTCCTTTTGCTCGACCGCGACCGGAGCGCTCCGGATATCCCCGGGATCCGCCGGCGGGCCGCACCGCCCTTTTCGCTGCGGGAGCTCGAGGCGCAGGCGGATATCCTGGACGCGGTCTGCCGGGAGGAGGGGGCGGGGCTCTTTCTTTCGACCTACTACAGCTTCACCCGCGCGACCCCCTCGCTCCTCATGCTCTACGACATGATCCTCGAGCTCTTTTTCACGGCGGAGAGTTCGGGGGGCGAGGGAGCGGACATCGGCCGCCTGGTCCGGCGGCTCGAGCTCGAGGCCAAGCGCGCGGCCGTCCGCCTGGCCAAGGGGTTCATGGCGATTTCCAGCTCCACGGCCGCGGACCTCGGCCGCTGCTACCCGGAGAGCCGCGGCAAGCCGGTCGCGGTCGTCCCCTGCGGGGTGTCCGAGGAGTTCCGCCCGCACCCGTATGCAGCGCTGGCGGGTTTCCGCCGGCGCCACGGGATCCGGCGGCCCTATTTTCTCCTGGTCGGAAGCCGCGGGCACTACAAGAACGCCCGGCTCTTCATGGAGGCCTTCGCGGCGCTGCCGGAGCGCGAGGCCTTCGAAATCCTGATGGCCGGCGGCGAGGCCCGCCTGGACCCCGCGAGCCAAAAGCTTCTCGGCCGGACCCCCTGGCGGATCCGCTTTCTTTCGGATGCCGAGCTTTCGCTCGCCTATGCCGGGGCGACCGCGCTCGTCTACCCCTCGCGCTACGAAGGCTTCGGCCTGCCGCTGCTCGAGGCCATGGCCGCCGGCTGCCCGGTCATCGCCTGTCCGGTCTCCTCGGTTCCGGAGGTGGCCGGCGACGCCGCCCTCTACGTCGACCCCGACGACGCGGCCGGGATGGTGAAGGCCCTGACCGCGGTCATGCGCCCGGAGGTGCGCGGCGAGCTCGTGCGGCGCGGGCGCGAACGGGCCGGCCGCTTCTCCTGGGAGCGGAGCGCGGCGGCCTTCGCCGCGGCGGTGGCGGCCATGCGCCCCCGGCCGGAAGAGGGCCCCGGGGCCGCCGCGGTCGCTTGGCCCTCGGCCGCTCAACCGCCGCCACCCGCCGCGCCGCCGGCGACGGCCGGCGGCGATCCGCCGGTGAAAGTCTCGGCGATCGTCGCGACCTTCAACGCCGAGAGCTTCATCCGGGGCTGCCTGCAGGACCTGGTCGACCAGACGCTCTTCGCCGCGGGCGGCCTCGAGGTGATCGTCGTCGACGGCGGAAGCTCGCAGCGCGAGCGCGCGATCGTCCGGGAGTTCCAGGCGCGCCATCCCCGGATCCGCTACCTCCCGGCGCAGGGGCACGAGACCGTCACGCGCTCCTGGAACCGCGGCATCGCCGCCGCCCGCGGGGACTACCTCACCACCGCGAACACCGACGACCGCCACCGCCGCGACGCCCTCGAACGCCTGGCGGCCGCCCTCGACGCGCACCCCGAGGCGGCCCTCGCCTACGCGGACCTCCTCAAGACCGAAACGCCGAACGCGGCCTTCGATGCCGGCTGCGCCACCGGGCGCTTTCGCTGGCCCGACTGGAGCCGGGCGACGCTGCTCTCCCGCGGCTGCTTCATGGGCCCGCAGCCGATGTGGCGCCGCAGCGTCCACGCGTGCTTCGGCGGGTTCGATGAAACCCTCGTCTCCTCCGGGGACTTCGAGTTCTGGCTGCGCATCTCCCAGGCGTTCGACTTCCTGCACATCCCCGAGCCGCTCGGCCTCTACCTCGTGCGCGCCGAAAGCCTCGAGCGCCGCGACCCCGGACGGAAGGCGGCCGAGGACCGGGAGATATTCGCCCGCTACCGGGAGGCCGCCGCGGCGGGCGAGCTGGTGCGCTGCCTGCCCCTGGAGGAGCTCCGACAGGCGGCGCGGAAGGGAACGGACCCCGGCGTCAACCGGCGCCGCGAGCTTGCCGCGCGCATCGATCGCCTCGCGCAGGCCGCCGCGCGCCGGGGCGGGGGCGCCGGCGGGGAGGCCGAACGGCGGCGCTACGAGGCGCTGCGGGAGCGGATCCTCACGGAGGAGCTTTCGCTGCCGCTCGTGGAGGCGTTCGCCGCGGCGGCCGCCAAAACCATGCTTGCCGGAAGGGGCCTAAGCCCGGGGGGCGGAAGCAAGGCCCGGGCCGCGGATCCGGCCGCATCCGGCGCCGGCGCCGACGCCCGACGGCTCCTCGATCCCCCGGAGCTCTTTCATGCGCCCGGGGAGGTCGAGGCCTACGCCGAGGCGTTCGCCGAGCTCACCGCGGCGATCCACGCCGGGGTCCATGCGCCCCGGCCGTCGGACGATCTGCGCCGGCTGGCGGAGCGCTACGCCGACCGGGCGAGTTTCATCCCCCTCTATTTCAGCCGCCGCAGCCTGAAGGCGCTTGCCATTGAGCGCGCCGCGATCGCGCAGGCCGTGCTGCGCGCCCGCGGGCAGGAGCTTCCCCCGTTCGCCGCCGCCCCGCGGGCCGGCCGCCCGAGAATCCGGCTGGGGGTCCACTGCCGCTCGCTTGGGCCCTCCACGGAGATGCGCGCCGCCCTGCCGGTCTTCCGCGATCTCGACCCGGGGCGCTTCGAGGTCTTCCTCTACACCCACGCGCCGGACGACGGACCGCTCGCCGCGGCCGCGAAAGCGCGGGCCGACCGGCTGATCGTGCTGCCGCCGACCGTGAAGGCGAGCGCCGCGCGCATCCGCGCCGACGATCTCGACCTGCTTTTCTTCGCCAACAACTTGACGGCCGTCACGAACCTGAGCACGCGCCTGGCCGACTACCGGCTCGCGCCCTTCCAGTTCGTCCATTTCGCCAACCCCACGACCACCGGCAAGCGCCATATCGACGGGTTCCTGCTCGGCAGCCTGATCGCCGCGCGCGCGGAGGTCCGCTCGGAGTTCACCGAGGCGCTGCTCACGATCGAAGGCTCGGGGATCTGCTTCGCCGAGGGCCCGGCCGCGGCCGGCGGCGGGGAAGGGTCGCGCGCGGCGCTCGGCCTTCCCGCCGCCGGGACGCTGTTCCTATCGGGGGCGAACGCGACCAAGCTCATCCCCGAGCTGCGGCGGGCCTGGGCCGAGATCCTCCGGCAGGTGCCGGACGCGAGCCTGGTGCTCTATCCCTTCGGCCCGGCCTGGGCGGCCGAATACCCGCGGGAGGCGCTGGAGGCCGATTTGCGGCGGGTCTTCGCCGCGCAGGGGATTGCGGCCGACCGGCTCATCGTCCGGGGACCGCTCCCCGGCCCGCAGGCCGTCCGCGCCCTGAACCTGGCGGCGGACGTCTATCTCGACGCCGTGCCCTACAGCGGCGCGACGTCGCTCCTCGATCCGCTGGCGGCGGGGCTTCCGCCCGTCGTCTGCGACGGCGGCACGCTGCGCTTCGGGCAAGGCGCCGCCATGCTCCGCGAGCTCGGGGTCCCGGAGCTCGTCGCCGGCGACGAGGCCGGCTACATCCGGCTCGCCGTTCGCCTGGGGCGCGACCCCGCCCGGCGGGGCGCCCTGCGCGCACGGGTCCGCGAGCGGATGGCCGCCGGGCCGGCGTTCCTCGACCCCGGCCGCCATGCGCGGCGGGTCGCTGCGGCGCTCGAGCGGCTCCCGGCGGCCGGCGGCCGGCCGGCGCGCGGCGCATGCTGCGCCGCGCCGAAAGCCCGCGCCGCGGCGGGAGACCCCGGCGCGATTTGTGCATAACCATTCGGCGCCATTGCCGATCACAGGAGGAACCCCATGTCATCGATCGAACAGCTCTACGAGGATTTCCAGCCCCTGGTCCAGTCGGCCAGCCCCCCGGAGGCCCTGCGGGCGCTCGAAAACGTCGTGCGCTCCTTTCCGCGCTTCGCCCGGGCGCACAACGATCTCGGCCTGCTCTACTACGGTGCCGGCGAGCGCGAGCGCTCGCTGCGCCATTTCCAGCGCGCGGTCGAGTGCGACCCGGAGGACGTCGCCGCCCGGAAGAACCTGGCCGATTTCACCCACGTCGAGCTCGGCCAGGTCGAGGCGGCGCTCGGGCATTACCGCGAGGTGATCCGGCGGCGGCCGCGCGACATCGCCGCGCTCACCACGGCCGCCCATCTCCTCGTGGGCCTTCACCGCCTGGAGGAGGCCGAAGCGCTCTACCGGCAGGTCCTGACGGTCGACCCCGGCCATGCCGAGGCCGCGCGGCTCCTCGATCAGCTGCGGCAGAAAACCGCCGGCGGGAACGGCCGGCGCGCCGCCGAGGAGCTTTATGCCGAGGCCGGCAGGCTTGCCGCCGCCGGCGACGAGGAGGGCGCCCGCCGCCGCCTCGAGGCGCTCATCGCCGCCCACCCGCAGTTCGCCCCGGCGCACAACGACCTGGGAGTCCTCTGCTACCGGGCGGGCATGAAGGCCGAGGCGCGCCGGCACTACGAGGAGGCGGTGCGCCTCGCCCCCGATGATCCGGTCTTCATCAAGAACCGGGCGGACTTCCTCTTCGTCGAAGAGCGGCAGGTCGAGGAGGCCCTGCGCGGCTACGTCGCCGTGCTCGAGAAAAACCCCGAGGACATCGAGACCCTCTTGACGACGGCCCACATCTGCGTTTCGCTGCACCGCTTCGAAGACGCCCGGGTCTTCTACGAGCGCGTGCTGGACATCGAGCCCTGGAACGAGGACGCCCGCCGGTTCCGCGATCAGCTTGAGCGGATGCCCCCGGCGGCCCCGGAGGCGCCGGCCGCGGATCTGCACGCCGAAGCCTGCCGCCTCGCCGCGGCCGGGGACCTGGATGCCGCCGCCGCGTCCCTCGAACGGCTGCTCGCGGCCCAGCCCGAGCATGCGCTCGGGCATAATGATTTGGGCGTCCTGCTCTGCCGGGCCGGGAATTACGCCGGCGCGCTGGAGCACTACGAGGCGGCCGTGCGGCTCGACGGCGGCAACACGGCCTTCCGGAAGAACCTCGCGGAGCTCTACTGGGTGAAGCTCGACCGCCTGGAGGAGGCGCTGCGCATCTACGTGGACATCCTGGCGCGCGAGCCGGAGGACCTCGAGGTGCTCGCCGCGCTCGGCAAGATCTGCACCGCGCTCCGGCAGTTCGACGACGCGCGGATCTTTTTCGACCGGGTCCTGGCGATCGAGCCCTGGAACAACGCCGCGCACCAGGCGCTCGCCGAGTTGGAGGGCCTGGTCCGGGCGGCCTGAATGGGCCAATCGCGGACACCCGTCGCCGGCGGCGGGGCGGCGGCGGACCCGCTGCGCCGCGCGGCGGACCCCGTCGCCCGGCTGCTGGATCGCGCGCGCACGGCCGTCCGCCCCGGAGCCGGAGTCGCGGCGCCGCCGCCGGCCGAGGGCGTTTCGCTTTGCATGATCGTGCGGGACGAGGAGCGGCACCTCGAGCGCTGCCTCACCAGCGCGGCCCCCATCGTGCAGGAGATCGTGGTGGCCGACACCGGCTCGCGCGACCGCAGCCGGGAGATCGCCCGCGGCTTCGGCGCCCGGGTCCTCGAGATTGCCTGGGAGCGCGATTTCGCCCGGGCGCGCAACGCCTCGCTCGAGGCCGCGCGCTGCCCCTGGATTCTCGTGCTCGACGCCGACGAGGCGATCGCCACCGCCGACCACGGCCGGTTCCGGGAGCTCATCCGGGCGCAGCGCAGCGCTCCGGCGGGCTTTTCGATCCGCACGCGCAACTACACCTGCCGGATGAACGTCCTCGGCTGGGAGGCGAACGCCGGGGAGTACCCCGCCGAGGAAGCCGGCACCGGCTGGTTTCCGAGCGAGAAGGTCCGCCTCTTCCCGAACGACCCCCGCATCCGCTTCGTTCACGCCGTGCACGAAGTGGTCGAGCCGACGCTTGCGGCGCTCGGCGTCCCGGTGGTGCGCTGCGACATCCCGGTGCACCACTACGGCAAGCTCGAGGAGGACCACGCCGGGCGGAAGACCAGGATCTACCGGGAAATCGAGATCGGCAAGCTCCGGGATTCGGGCGGCTCCCCGGCGGCCCTGCGCGAGCTCGCCGTCCAGGCGGCCGAGCTCGGCCGGCACGCCGAGGCCGCGGGGCTCTGGCGCCGCCTGCTCGCGCTGGCGCCGGGCGCCGCCGAGGCGCACGTGAACCTCGGGACGGCGCTCTTCAACCTCGGACGCTACGACGAGGCGGCGCGGTCGGCCGCGGAGGCCGTGCGCCTCGCCCCGCACCTGAAGGAGGCGCGCTTCAACCTCGCGATGGCTGAGCTCCACCTCGGCCGCGCCGCGGAGGCCGCCGGCGGGCTCGCGCGGCTGCTTGAGCAGGCGCCCGATTACGCCGCCGCGCGCTTTCTTGCGGCGGCGGCGCTCGGCGCCTGCGGGCGCGCCGAAGAGGGGCTCCAGGTGCTCGCGCCGCTTCGCGCCCAGCCGGTCGGCGCCTTTCTCGCGGTGAGCTTTCTCGAGCTCGCCCGGCGGATCGAGGCCGCCGGCCACGGCGGGCTCGCGCGCCAGGCCGCGGAGGTGGCGGTCCGGGGCGGGTTCGCCCAAGGCGCGCTCGGCGCCTGGATCGCCGCGGCGGACGCGGGGGAAGGCGCCGCCCGCCGCCCGGCCCCGCCGGCCCTCAGCCCCGGGGGTTCAGCTCCGAAAGCGCCTTGCCCAGGTTGAAAACGGCGTCGCGGTTTTCGGGGTTGAGCTGGGCGGCGCGCTGGAAGCAGGCGGCCGCATCGGCCGGCCTCCCGGAGGCGGCGTGGGCGAGGCCCAGGTGGTAGTGGAAGCGGTCCGTCCCCGGCGCGGCCGCGATCGCCCGTTGGAAGAAGGCGATCGCCCGGGCGTGGTTTCCCGACTCGAAAGCCGCGATCCCCACCCCGTTCAGCGCCTCGGGCTCCCCGCCGTCCAGCGCGAGGATGCGATGGTAGAACAGCAGCGCCTCCGGCCGCTCCCCGCGGCGGTGGTAGTGCACCGCGGCGGCCAGGAGTCCGGCCGTTCCCTCCACGCGCCGCGCGAGCGCCAGCGCCCCGGCTAACTCCTCCAGCCGCCGGGCGAGGCGCGTGAGCGGCGGGCTCCACTGCCCGCAGCGCTCCTGGCGGAACAGCCTCATCGTCGGGTACCAGGGGCTCGCCTCCCCCTCGAGCAGCCAGCGCCAGTCCGGAACGGCGCTCAGCAGCACCCAGACCGGCTTGCCCATCGCGCCGGCGAGGTGCGCGACGGCCGTGTCGATCGCGATCACGAGATCGAGGTGCTCGATCGCCGCGGCGGTGTCGGCGAAATCCGCGAAATCCCCCCCCAGGTTCTCCAGGACCATCCCCTCCGGCAGCCCTTCCGAACGCAACCGGTCGACCTCCGGTCCTTTCTGCAGGCCGTAGAACCGCACGCCCGGAAGCCGGGTGAGCGGCGCAAACCAGGCGAGCGGGCAGGCGCGCCCCGGGTCCGTCGCGGTGCCGGCCCAGACGAGCCCCACGCGAAGCTCGGCGCCGCCGATTCGCGCCTGCCAACGCCGCGCGCGCTGCGGATCGGCGAAAAGGTAGGGGACCTCGGCGGGGATCGTCTCGAGCTCGGTGCCGAAAACCCCCGGCAGGCTGAGCAGCGGCACGGCGAGGTCGCCGGGCGTCCGCGCGGCGCCCTCCGGCAGCGGCACGACCCGGTCCGCGCCGGCGATGCCGGCCAACAGCGGCAGCAGGGCGCGCCGGGTCTCGAAGACCACCGTCCCCCCCCGCGCCTTCACGCGCGGCAGGTAGCGCACGAACTGCAGCACGTCGCCGAAGCCCTGCTCGGAATGCACGATGAGCGTCCGGCCGGCGAACGGCTCCCCCTGCCAGCGGGGGGCGTCCAACCGGCGGGGGTAGACGCGCCGCCAGTCGCGGCGCTGGAAGCGCCACTCGTAGTCCGCCCATCCCGCGCGGAGGTTGCCGCTCAGGAGGTTGGCCGTGGCGAGGTTGAAGCGCGCCTCGGCGTAGTCGGGCTTGAGGGCGAGCGCCCGCCGGTACCAGGCGATGGCCGCTTCGAGCTCGCCGCGGTCCTGCAGCGCCTTGGCGATGTTGTTGCACGCCTTGAACGCCTGCGGGTTGAGGTCGAGCGCGCGGCGGTAGAGCTCGATCGCCTCCGCGCTCCGGCCTTGCCGGTGGCGGGCGGTGCCGAGGTTGTAGACGGCGTCGGCCCAGTTCGGGTCGAGCGTCAAGGCGCGCGCGAACGCGGCGGCGGCCGCTTCGAGGTCCGCCTGGTCGAGGTGGGCGGTGCCGAGGTTGTTCCAGGCGGCGGCGAAGTCCGGTCGGATCTCGAGCGCGCGGCGGTAGGCGCCCACCGCCTCGTCCAGGCGCCCGCACTCCTGCAGCAGCAGCCCCAGGTTGTAGTGGGCCTCGGCCATCTCCGGGCGGCAGGCGAGGGCCGCCCGGTAGCTTCTCTCCGCCGCGGCGGCTTTCCCGTCCGCCTGGAGGGCGAGCGCCCGCCGGAAGTGCGGCTCCGCCGCGTCGGGATGCGCCTCGGTCTGCCGTTCGCTGTTCGCTTCCATGGCTCCGGGTCACCTCGCCGGCAGCCGGCAGCGGAGCGCCGCGCGCACGCGCATGAAAACGCCCGCCCAGTCGCCGTTCTTTTCCTGCCGGAAAAGCCGCATGGTCGGGTACCAGGGGCTCTCCGAGCGGTCGCGCAGCCAGCGCCAGTCGGCGCAGAACGGCAAAAGCACCCACACCGGCTTGCCCATCGCCCCGGCGAGATGCGCGACGGCCGTGTCGACCGAGACGACGAGGTCGAGCGCGGCGACCGCCGCCGCCGTGTCGGCCAGGTCCGCGAACGCCTCGCCCCAGTTTTCGAAGCGCCATGCGGGCGGACATGCGGCGGCCTCTGCGGCTGCCGCACCCTTCTGCAGGCCGTAGAGTGCGACCCCCGGGAGCCCGGCGAGGGGTTCGAAGTCCACCAGCCGGCAGGACTTGGCGGCCAGGCCCCGGGTCCAGCCGCTCGCCGCCCAGACGATCCCCACGCAAACGGCCCCCTTCTCGAGGCGCCGGCGGAAGCGTTCGGCCGCCTCCGGAGCGGACCGCAGGTAGGGGACCTCGGCCGGGATCGTCGAGATCGTCGTGCCGAAAATCCCCGGAAGGCTCAACAGCGGGACCTGCAGGTCGTGGGGGCATGCGGGCGGCGACGCCCCGGAGAACGCGGTCAGCGCGTCCACCCCCGGCAGGCGCTCAAAGAGCCGCTTCAGCGGCTCCGGGGCCTCGAGGATGACGGTCCCGCCCCGCGCCTTCACGCGCGGAAGGTAGCGGGCGAACTGGATGGCGTCTCCCAGCCCCTGCTCGCAGTGGACGAGGAGGGTGCGGCCGTCGAACCGGGCGCCGTGCCAGCGCGGGGCGGCGAGCCGGTGAGGGTAGCCCCGGCGCCAGTCGGGAAGCCGGAAGCGCCATTCGTACTCCGGCCACCCGGCAGAAAAGTCCCCCCGCGCGAGCAGGACCTGGGCCCGCCCGAAGTGCGCGGCGGCATGGTCCGCATCCCGGGCGAGCGCCTCCGCGTAGCAGGCGAGCGCCTCGTCGTCCCGGCCCGCGTCCTGGAACATGCGCCCGACGTTGACGTAGTCGGAGGCGCCCGCCGCTTCGAGCGCGAGCGCGCGCCGGTACCAGGCGGCCATGGCGCCGCGGTCTCCGCGGTCGAGCCAGACATTGCCCATGTCGACGTGCGCCGCGCGGTGGGAGGGATCAAGCGCGAGCGCCTCGGCGTAGCAGCGCTCGGCGCCGTCGAGGTCGCGCAGCTTGTGGCGGCACAGGCCGAGGTGGTGCCGGTGGTCGGCCGAGCGCGGATCGGCCGCGGCGGCGCGCCGGAAGCAGGCTTCGGCCTCCGCCCAGCGCCCCGCCGCGAAAAGCAGCCGCCCGGCATTGGCATGCGCCGGGGCATAGCGCGGGTCCTGCCGCGCCGCCGCCGCGTAGCTCGCGAGCGCCTCGGCCGTGCGGCCGAGGGCCTGCAGCGCGACCCCTTGGTTGTTCAGCGCCGCCGCGGCGTGGGGGCCGGCCGGCGCCGCGCGGGCGAAGGCGGCGGCGGCCTCCTCGAAGCGGCCCTGTTCATGGAGGATCATGCCCAAATTGTAGTGGGCCGGACCGCAGGCGGGGTCGAGCGCCACGGCCTGGAGGTAGTGCGCCAGGGCCTCGGCGGTTCGACCCGCATCCTGACAGGCCCGGCCGCGTTCGAAATGCTCTCCGGGGTCTCCGGCGCCGGCGCGTTCAAGCGGCATCGAGTGCGATCTCCTGAGGAGGGAGGCCCCGGCGGTGGAGCTGCGCCATCCGTTGAAAGGCGCGTTCCAGGTCGGCCGTGAAGCGCCCGGTGTCGAAGAGCGGCGAGGCGGCGCGGCTCTGCTCAAGGCGCGCCCGCAGCGCCTTGAGCTTCGCCGGGCAGAGCGCCAGCTCGATGGCGAGCTGGCGGTAGCCGGATAGGTCGCCGGCGATGAGCTCCGGCAGCCCCGCGTGCACGAGCATCCCGGCCGAGGCCCGCGCCGGCAGCTGCTCCCCCATGAGCGCCAGGACCGGGACGCCCGCCCAGAGCGCGTCGCAGGTCGAGACATGTCCGTTGTAGACCCGCGTGTCGAGCGCGAGGTCGGCGAGCCGCAGGCGCGCGAGATGATCGGCCTTGTCGGCGAGCTTCGGGGCGAAGCGCAGGCGGCCGGCGGCGACGCCGCAGCGCTCCGCGGCGCGGACGAGGTTCCGCGCCGCCTCCGCGTTTCCCCCCGGCAGCCAGAGGAGCGCGTGCGGGACCTCCCGCAGGATCGTCATCCAGGATTCGAAGAGCTCGGCATCGATCTTCCAGAAGCTGTTGAAGGCGCAGAAGACGAAGGCCTTTTCCGGCAGGCCGAAATCGGCGCGGTGGACGGGGCCGGCGGCGATCGGCTGCCGGTCGTCGGTCGCCATGCCGCTGTGGGGCATCCAGACGAATTTCTCGGTGAAATAGGCCCGCAACTCCTCGGGGGCCGCCAGGCGGTCGGTGATCAGGTAGTCGTGGTAGTCCGATCCGGCGGTGCCGGGATAGCCGAGGAAGTTCACCTGGATCGGGGCGGGCCGCCGGGCCAGGATGCCGAGCCGCCCGCCGGCGCTGTGCACGTTCAGGTCGACGAGGATGTCGATCCCGTCGGCGGCGATGCGCGCCGCGGCCGCCGCGTCGGTGAACGCGGTCAAGTCGATGAGCGCGTCGCAGTGCGCGGCGGCGGCTCGGCGGTAACGGCTGCCGTCGTCCGGCGCGGTCGCGTAGGCGATGACCCGGAAGCGTTCGCGGTCGTGGCGGCGCAGCACGCCGAGCAGCTGGTGGCCGACGGGGTGGTTGCGGAAATCGCTCGAGAGGTAGCCGATCCGCAGGACCCCTTCGCCGCGCGCCGGGTGGCCGGCCGCGGCGCGCGGCGTGAGCCTGCGGGCGGCGGCGCGGCTCCAGGAGCGCGCGATTTCGAGCTGGACCCCGGGGGGCCTTCCGGCCCACAGCGCGGCCATGGGTTGCTCGGGGCTCCGGCGGCCGGCGTCAAGCTCCGAGCGGTTCAGGCGCTCGAGCTGGCTTCGCAGGTCGGGGAGAGCCTGCCAGTCGCAGGCGAGCTGGCAGAGAACGGCGAGGTGCGCGGCGGCTTCGAGAAAATCGGGCCGCTGCGCGAGCGCCCGGCGGCCGAGCGCCAACGCCTCGGCGAGGCGTCCCTGGAGGCGCCGGACGACCGCCAGGCCGTTCAGCGCCTCCGGGTAGTCGGGGTTGATCTCGAGCGCGCGCCCGTAAGCCTCCGCGGACTCCTCCAGGCGGCCGAGATCGAAGAGGGCCGCCCCCAGGTTGCCGAAGCCCGCGGCATGGCGCGGATCGAGCCGGGTGAGCCGCCGGTAGGCGGCGGCGGCTGCGCGGGGGACGCCCGCGGTCTGAAACGCCAGGCCGAGCGCGAACCAGGAACCGCCGCGGGCCGGATCGAGATCGACGGCCCGCTTGGCCGAGACCACGGCCTCGGCCGTGCGTCCGCCGGCGCGCAGGCAGGCGCTCAGGTGCTCGAGGCGTTCGGCCCGGCCGGGGTCGAGCTCGACGGCCCGGCGGGCGCAGGCGGCCGCGCGATCGAGGGCGCCGGCCGCGCGGAAGGCCGCCGCCAGATCGTGGTAGTAGTCGGCCCGGCCGGGGTTGCGCGCGATCGCGGCGGCGATCCGGGCGGCGGCCGCCTCCGGTTCCCCGGCCGCGTAATGGATCAACCCCTCGAGGTGGATGACGGCGTCGTTCTCGGCTTCGGCCGCCGGGAGGCGGGCAAGCAGGCGCCGCGCGGCCGCAAGGTCGCCCGCGAGGAGGCGTTGACGGCACTCCGCCAACAGCTCCGCCGCGGCGCCGGACAAAGCCCGCTCGGCGCCAGCCGGCGGGCCCTCCGCCGCCGCGGCTGAAAGGGAAGTCGTTCTCATCATGTCGAGCGTTCCGGACGACGCGCCATCCGCAAGCGTCCTTGCAGCAAAAAGCATACCGCGGCGCCGGACGGACCGCCTCCGGGCGGCGGGAAGCCTATCGCGGCCGCAAGCCGCCGGGGCCGCGGGCGAAGGGGCGCCGGCAGGCGTCATGGAATTGACCTCGCGGGCCGGCCGCGTTGACGGCGGGGTCCATGGTTCCGGCACGCGAATTGCTTTATTTTGCCCGTGCGGGTCATGACCCGCTGCCCTTCGAATCCAGGGAGGAATGCATGCCGCTTTCGGACGCCCGCGAGGAGCCGCGCCGCAGCTTCGTGATCCCGGTGCTCGACTTCTCGCCCCACAGCCCCTACAACATCCGGACGCTGCTCGCGGACCTCGACGCCGTCGCGGGCGAGGTGATCTGCATCTTCAACAGCCCGGAGGTGTTCGCCGAGCTCGCGCGCCACCCGCGGATCGACAAGTTCTGCTTCAACAAGCTGAACGCCGGCGTCAGCCGCTCCTGGAACATGGGGATCAACCTCGCCGAGGGGCGGGCGATCCTCATCCTGAACGCCGATCTGCACATCGAGCCGGCGGCCGTCGCGCGGCTGGAGGAATACCTCTTCAGCCTGCCGGATGCGGTCATCGTGGGGCCGCAGGGCTCGCATCTCGATTTCCGCGCCCTCAAGGTGCTGCGCTATTTCGAACGGGGGCGCTTCAGCTCCCCCGTGCGCACCCACGACGTTTCGGGCTTTTGCTTCGCTATCCACCGCGAGCGGTTCCTCGCCCACCGGCTGCAGTTCGACGTCCGCTACAGCCCCTGCTTCATGGAGGAGTGGGACATGGGGCTGCAGGTCCTCGCGGCCCGGCTCGCCTGCTACGCCGTGCCGGTGGTCGATTTCGACCACCGCTGGGGCGTCTCCGGGGCCGAGGATGAAACGCCGATCTCCTATTTCGGGCGCGAGGTGCGGCGCGGTGAGCTGCTGCGGGAGAACCGGCGAAAGTTCCAGGAAAAATGGTTCGGCGCGGCCGCATGAAGATCCTCTTCCTGACCCACCCCTATCCGAATTACGTCCCCGACCTGCTGCTGCACGGGCTGCGGAAGCTCCTCGGGCCGGACGTGGTGGACAGCCCGCGCAAGGCGTGCCTCTACGAGGGGGTCCTGGGGCTCGGCGTCTGTCCGCCGAACCAGCTCTGTCCCGGGTGGTTCCCATCGGACGAGGGGGGGATCGACCGCACGGAGATCGCGCTCAAGATCGCGCGCGGCCATTTCGATGCGGTCGTCTGCGACCGGCGCGCCTTCGCCGACTGGCGCGACCGCCTGGCCGACGCCCGCCTCCCCGTCGCCGTGATCGACGGGGAGGACCGGCCGCATCCGCTGCCGCCGGGGGGCTACGTCGTCTTCCGGCGGGAGACCGACGGAACCGACTACAGCATCCCCCTTCCGATGGCGCTTCCCGAGGAGATCCTCCACTGGATCGCCGCCTACGACGGCGAGCCCAAGCGCTACCCCGTCGGTTTTCTCGGCAGCACCCACGACGGGCGGCGGCGCGCGCTCGTCGCCGGGCTGGCGGCGCGCCACCCGGGCTGCCTGTTCAGCGCCTCGGCGGTGCCCTCCCCGGAGAACCCGTTTCCGGAGGGCCGCTTCGGCCGGGACGACTACTACCGCGAGCTGCAGCGCTGCCGCGTCGTGCTCTCGCTGGCGGGGGCCGGCTGGGACACCTTCCGGTTTTGGGAGAACGCCGCCTGCAACGCCGTCCATCTCGCCCAGCGGATGCCGCTCGCAATCCCCGAGGATTTCCGGGAAGGGGAGGGGATCCTGCGCTTTGCGGGGACCGCCGATCTTTACCGCCAGGTGGAGCGGGCGCTTTCGATGCCGGAAGGAGGCCGCGGTTTTGCCGCCGCCGCCCGCGCCCATCTCCGCCGCCACCACCTTACGGTCCACCGCGCGCGCTACTTTCTCGACCGCCTGCGGCGCGCCTTCGCCGGGCGATGAGCTCCATCCCGGGAAGGCTTGCGGCCGATCCCGTGCCCCCGCGCCGCTTCCGCCGCGGGGAAGCGGCGGGCCGTCGATCCATGGCGCTCATTAAGCGTCTCGAAATAGTTGAGACAAATAGGCGCCAGCCAGCTCCAGTCGAGCGAAGCCACCGAACCGGCCATGTCCTGACCACTAAGAGGCCGTTGCTGAATTGCAAAAACAATCGCTTCGCGCGTCATGGCGTCGTCCGGCCGGCGGATGGGCGGCGAAGCCCCGGCCGGCGTCCCAAGGAGGGCATCCGATGACCACCAGAGCGACCGCCGGGACGGCGGAGGCGCCGCCGCCCGGCCCGGTCCACCTCGGCCTGATCCCGGGGAACAACTACGGCTGGGGGGTCTGCAGCCGCTACCTCATCCGCGAGCTTTCCGCGCGGCGCGCCTGCCGGGTGCTCGCGCCGGGGGCGCTGCCACCCGGCGGGGAGCTCGACGGCCCGCTCTTCATGGCGCTCACCGGCGTCGATTTCCACCCCCTCATCGCCGGCGTGCGCGGCCGGGGCAATTTCGCCTACACCTTCTTCGAAAACGAGCTGACGGCGGCCTCGGTGGAGAACGCCCGGCGCTACGACTGCGTCCTCGGCGGCTCGAGCTGGTGCCGCGAGCGGATGATCGACCGGGGCATTCGCAACGCCGGCGTGCTCATCCAGGGGATCGACCCCGAGGTCTTCTACCCCGTGACCGAACCGAAGGATCCGGGGCGCTTCGTGATCTTCTCGGGGGGCAAGTTCGAGCTGCGCAAGGGCCAGGACCTCGTGCTGAAGGCCTTCCGCCTGCTCCAGGACAAGTACCCCGACATGCTGCTTCTGACCTGCTGGTACAACATCTGGCCGGAGTCGATGCGGCTCATGGCGAGCTCGCCGCACATCCGCTTCGAGCCGCAGGCGCTTCCCTGGCAGGACCTCATGCGGCGGACGCTGGCGGCGAACGGGATCGACGCCGAGCGCGTGATCGTGCTCGATCTCGTGCCGAACGAGGAGCAGCGCCGGCTCTACGCCCTGACCGACGTCGGAGTTTTCCCGAACCGCTGCGAGGGCGGCACCAACCTCGTGCTGATGGAGTACATGGCCTGCGGCAAACCGGTGATCGCCAGCTTCACGAGCGGCCACCGCGACATCCTCTCCCCGGAGAATGCGCTGCTGCTCACGGCGCTGAAGGATCTCACGGTCGTCGGGCCGGACGGGCGGCCGATCGCCCGCTGGCAGGAGCCGTCCGTCGAGGAGCTCGTCGCCCGGATCGAATACGCCTACCACCACCGCGAGGCGATCACGCAGCTGGGAAGGCGCGCCGGGGAGGACCTGAAGCGGCTCACCTGGGGCGAGACGGCCCGCCGGCTGTCCGCGGTGATCGACGGCGCCGCATCGGCGGAGCGGGCCGCGGCCTTTGGCGGACCGGCCTGACCGGCGGCGGAAAACCGGGATTCCGGCCGTCAGCCGAGGCGCGCGAGCTCGCGCCCGACCTTTTCGAAAACCGGCTCCCACTCCCCGGGGCGCTCCTGCCGGAAGAGCCGCATGGTGGGATACCAGGGGCTGTCGGCGCGCGCCTCCATCCAGCGCCAGTCGCAGAGCGCGGACAGGAGCACCCAGACCGGCTTGGCGAGCGCGCCGGCCAGGTGCACGACCGCCGTGTCGACCGCGATCACGAGGTCCAGGCAGGCGACGAGCGCGGCGGTGTCGGCGAAGTCGGCGAGCTGCGGCCCCCAATTCGCGAGGATCCCCTGGAAGGGGGTCTCCTCCGCCTGGGCGGCGGCCGGCCCCTTCTGCAGACCGATCCAGCGGCGGCCCGGGCGGGCGAGGAGCGGCAGGAACCGCTCCAGGCGGCAGGAGCGGTTGCCGTCGTTCGCGTGCTCCGGCCTTCCGGCCCAGACGATCCCGACCGCCGGCCGCCGGCCGGCAAGCCGCTCGGCCCAGCGCCGCACCCTCTCCGGGTCCGGCCGCAGGTAGGGCACCGCGGCGGGAATGGTTTCGAGCGTGGTGCCGCAGAGCCGCGGCAGGCTCATGAGGGCCACGGCCAGGTCGGCGTCGGGCGTCGGCGGCCGGCCGGATGGGCGGCAGGCGAGCGCGTCGACCCCCGGCGCGCCCGTGAGCAGGCTCATCAGCTCGGGGCGCGACTCGAGGACCACCCGGCCGCAGCGCTCCCGGACCCAGGGCAGGTAGCGCACGAACTGCAGCGTATCCCCGAATCCCTGCTCGTCATGGACCAGGATGGTCTTTCCCGGCGCCGGCCCGCCGTCCCAGCGGGGGAGGTCCAGGCGGAAGGGATAGATCCGCTTCCACTGCGGAATGGAGAAGCGGTATTCGTAGTCCTCCCAGCCCTCCCGCAGGCGGCCGCGCAGCAGCAGATAAAAAGAGCGGTTCCAGCGCGCCTCGGCGAGGTCGGGATCGAGGGCGAGCGCCTGCGAGAAGGCCGCGGCCGCGAGGTCC
The DNA here is from genome assembly GCA_964573635.1 of uncultured Desulfatibacillum sp. Lineage (GTDB taxonomy): Bacteria > Desulfobacterota > Desulfobacteria > Desulfobacterales > SpSt-501 > SpSt-501. Next base: position 17,847 of record CAZNKG010000018.1, read on the forward strand.
GGCTCCCCGGCCGCCTTCCAGACGAGCCCGAGGTTGTTGTGCGCCTGGGGCCAGCGCGGCTTGAGCCTGAGGGCCGCGAGAAGTTCCCGGGCCGCCCCCGCGAGATCGCCGGCCGCGCGCAGGGCCCCGCCGAGATTGTAGTGCGTCTCGGCCCGGTCGGGGTCGCGGCGCACGGCCCGACGATGGCAGGCGGCCGCCCCTTCGGGATCGCCGGCGGCCTGGAGGGCGAGTCCGAGGTTGTTCCAGGCCTCCCCGGCGCGGGGGTTCCGGGCAAGGGCGCGGCGGTAGTGGGCCGCCGCCGCGAGCAAGGCTCCCTGCCGGCGGCAGAGCTCGCCCAGGTTGAAATGCGGCTCGGGCATCCCGGGCGCCAGGCGCGCGGCCTGGCGGAAGCAGGCGCGCGCCCGGTCCGTTTCGCCGCGCTCCAGGCAGAGCTGGCCGAGGTTGTTGAGGGCCTCGGGGAACTCGGGGCGCAGCTCGAGCGCCCGGAGATAGGCCGCGGCCGCCGCGGCCGTCCGGCCCGCGGCCTGCTGCCGGCGCCCTTCGCGGAACCAGGCGAGGTCCCCGGACTCCGGCGCCCCGCGGCCGGGTTCGCCGCCGGCCGCCGGCGCCGGGCGGCAAGGCTGAAGCGCTCTTTCTCCCGTCGGCGTCATGTCCGCCGCTCCACCTCGGCCGCGAGGAAATCCTCGAGCGCGCGCATGAAGCGCGTATCCCCGTAAAGCCGGTCGCGGCGTTCGGCCAGCAGCCTCCGGGCCTGCTCCCGCGCCCCCGCGTCGCTTCCCAGCGCGGCGGCGATGCGGATGTACGCTTCCTTGTCGGCGGCCACGGTTTCGCGGATCCCCATCATCGCGAGCATGGCGTAGGCATGGCGCCCGCGCATGAAGCGGCCGGGCAGGGTCACGACCGGAAGGCCGCAGGCGATCGCCTCGAGCGTGGTCTTGCCTCCCGACCACTCGAGCGTGTCGAGCAGGATGTCGCAGCGCAGGTTCACGCTGAGGAAGTCCTCGTAGGCCCGCTGCGGCTGGAAATGGCAGTACCGTCCGGCGTCCAGGCCGAAGGCCCGGAAGGCCCGGTCGAGCCGCGCGCGGAAGCGGCGGGTGATCCCCGGCTGCCGGTGGGCGATGAAGATGAACCGGGCCTCCGGGACCTCGCGCGCGATGCGGGGGTAGATGTCGTCGTGGTCGGGCAGGTACTTGAAGAGCGACTGGCTCGAGAGGTAGAGGACGCCCTCCGGCGGAAGGCCGAGCGCCGGCCGCGTGCGCGGCGCGGCCGGCAGGCGGGGCGGGGAGACGTTCAAGGCGAGATTCGGCAGCCGGACCAGGCGCTCCGTGTAATGGGCCTGGGCCCCCTCGGGCTCCATGAGGTCGCTGCTGAGGTAGCAGTCGATGGTCGGCAGTCCGGTCGTCACGGGATGGCCCCATCCCTTGCACTGCAGCGGCGCGAGCCGCAGCCCGGCGAGCTGGGTGGCGCGCGCGTGCATGCCGACGTCGGTGAAGATGAGGGCGTGCAGGTCGTCTCCGGCGATGGCGGCCGCGGCCGCCTCGAGCCGGCCGCCGAGCTGGCGGAAGCAGTCCACCTGGAGCTTGATCCTGTCGGTCGTCGCGTCGGCGGCCTGCCCGATGTGGTAGGCGAAGATCTCGAAGCGCTCCCGCCGGTGCGCCTCGAGCCAGCCGAGGAGGAAGTGGCCGACCGTGTGCGCGCGCATGAAGGAGGAGACGTATCCGATCCGCATCCGCCCGTTCGGGCGCCGCGGCGGCATGCGGCGCGGACGGGACCAGGCGGGGTAATTCGCGGCCATGACGCGCGCGACGAAGCGGCCGTAGGTCTCCTGGAGGTCGCGGTCGTTCCGCCCCTGATAGGCGAGATAGAAGTGGGTCGTGCTCGCGACGCCTTCGAGCGCGCGCCGCCGGTCCTCGGCGGTATCGAGCGGCGTCTCCCGGACGAGGCGCTCGAGGTTCGCGGCGAAGCGGCCGCGCGCCGCCGCGACCTGCAGCGCGTCGGCATAGATCACGGGCAGCGAGAAGTCGAGCAGCCACCGCGCGGGCGCATATCGCGGATCGGCTTCCAGCGCCCGGCGGAAGTGAGCGGCGGCGGCCTCGGCATCCCCGTCGAGCCGGCGCGCGATTCCCAGGTTGTAGTGGGCCTCCTTGAGCTGCGGCCGCACGGCGAGGGCCGCGCGGTAATGCGCCACGGCCTCCTCCAGCCGGCCGGCCTCCTGGAGGACCAGGCCGAGGTCGTTCAGCGCCTCGGCGAAGTCGGGCCGGATCTCGACGGCGCGGCGGAGGCTGTCGGCGGCGGCGTCGAGGCGTCCGGACGCGTGGAGGGTTTTGCCGAGGTTGTAGTGCGCCTCGGCGGATCCGGGCTGCGCGGCCAGGCACCGGCGGTAGGCGGCGGCGGCCTGGTCGAGCTCGCCCGCCTCGAGGAGGATGTTGCCGAGAACGAAGCGGGCCTCAAAGAAGTCCTCCCGGATCCGCAGGGCCGCGGCCAGGCGGCGGGCGGCCGCGCGGGGGTCGCCCTGCTGCCGGTGGGCGAGCGCGCAGTTGAAGTGCGCTTCGGCGCAGTCCGGCTTGAGGCGCGCGGCGGCTTCAAAGCATGCGAGTGCCTCCGCCAGCCTGCCGCGCCGCAGCAACCGGCATCCGAGATCGTTGTGGGAGTCGGCCAGGTGGGGGAGCATGGCCCCTCATTTTTGCAAATAGCCTGCCAAAAGTTGGAGCGCCCGCGTGTTTAAATTTCGGGAGCGGGCCTGGGGAATGGGATCGATGCGCGGGAAGCGGCGGGCGCCGATGCGGCGACTCCTCGAAGGGGGATGGCGGCGGCCGCCGGATAACGGCGGCCGCCGGCGCTCAGAAGGCCGCGGCCGCCTCCGGCCGCAGCGGGTGCCGCGCAAGCCGCGGGGCCTCGGCCGCCGCCGGGCGGGAGCGCAGGCCGGCGGCGATGTTTTCGTTGATCTCGATCAGCATGTCGAGCTTTCCGCGCTCCGGGTAGGCGAGGATCTCGAAGCTGCGCTTGTCGACGAAGGCGCTCAGCCGCAGGAGGTTCCCCTTGATCTCCGCGGGCAGGGGGTTCTCCGGTCGGGCGAGCTCGGCCTGCAGGATGCACCAGACCCGCTGGTTGAACTTGAGCGCCCGCTCCATCCGCGCCGCGCGGTCGGGCTGGTCCCATCCGCTGCGGCACTCCTTGAGCTTCGAGGCCGCCTTGGCGAGGGCCGCCGCCTCCACCTCTCGGCCGTTCATGGTGGAGCGGTTCACGGTTTCATAGGCTCTTAACGCTGTCTGATACACGGTGGATGACCTCCTGCTCGTATTCGATCAGCCGCTTGGTGAGTTTGAGGGCCTGGTAGTAGCGGCGGTTCAGGATGTGCCGGCTGATATCCTCGATCAGGGCAGCCGTGCTCGGCGCCGCCCGAATCAGCTCCCGGACGAGGTCCCAGTAGCGGGCCTGGTAGTTGGAGAGGTTGTCCTCATCGATGTACATCAGCTGGATCACGAAATAGATCGCGCGGCACGGGGAGTCGGCCCGCTCCTCGGTCAGGATGTCCTTCTGCCGCAGGATGGGGACCTTGTTGTCGATCACGAGGTCGCAGCTCCCGGAATTCGCGTTGGTGACCACCGCCCCTCCGAGGATCATGCGTTCGCCGGCCTTCAGCGTGATCTTGAGCGCCATGGGTGCCTCACGCGATGAGCGGGGTGCGCCGGGCCGGGAGGGGCGGCCCCCTCCCGGCGCGGCGCGGAGCCGCGGCCGCTTGCGGCGGCGGTCCGGGTTAGAACAGTCTCAGGACGGCCTGGGCCGCCTGGGAGGCCAGGCTGAGCGAGGTGGTGCCCAGGGACTGGCGGGTCTGCAGCATCAGCATGTTGGCGCCTTCCTCGTTCATGTCGGCGTTGGTCAGGCTGCCGGCCCCGTCCTTGAGGACGTTGATCATGTTCTGGGTGAAGTCCTGGCGGGCGGTGATGATGCTCAGGTTGTTGGCGAGCTTGCTCGACTCGGTGCGCAGCGACCGCGTCGCGCTGTCCAGCCGGCTGATCGCGGAGTTGATCTCCGCCTTGTCCGCCGTGCCGCCGGCGCTCACCCAGGCGTTGGCGGTCTCGAAGGACATCAGCGTCAGGGTCTCGCCGGTCGAGCTCGCGTCGAAGCCGGTCATCGTCAGGTTGGAGTTGCCGAGCTCGTCGAACTTGACCTGGTGGGTGACGTTCGAGCTGTCGAGCAGGTTGACGCCCTTGTAGCCCGAGTCGTCGGCGATGGTGTCGATCTGGGCGAGCACCTGGTGGTACTGGCTCATCAGGGTGTTGATGTCGGCGGTCGTCTCGCCGGAAAGGGCCGAGGTGGCGAGCGACTTGGCGGCCGCGATCAGGTTGCGGATGCTTTCGATCCCGGAATCGGCCGCCTTGACCAGCTGGATCGACTCGGACATCTCGTCCTTCCGCGAGGCGAGGTCGCCGGCGCGCTGCGAGTGCTCCAGGGCGGTGAAGTAGGAGACCGGGTCGTCGAGGGCGCTGTTGACCTTCTTGCCCGAGGAGAGCCGTTTCTGGGTGAGTTCCATCAGGTCGTTGGTCTTCTGCAGACTGACCAGGTTGGCCCGCATGCCGGAGGTGAGGGTGATGGGTGCTGCTGCCATGATAGGTTTCTCCTTAATTTAGAGTTGAGGTTGCGGCATTCTTGCCGCGGGTGATGAGTCTCGTCCGGGCGGCAGAGGGTCGGCTTCGGCGAATCCCCCTCCTTTCGAACCCTGTTTCCGCCGCCTTGCAGGGGATTATCGGACGCGGCGCGGGAAACTTTAGCCCTTTTTTCTTCGGCCGCGGGCGCCCCGGGTTCTCCCGTCTTCCGGCGTTTCCGTATTTGTGGTAGTCTCTCTATCAGGCGGTGGACCCACGGCGACTTGAGGCCGTGATCCGGTGTGGCGCGGCGCCGGGCAATGCGCACATCGTTCGGAATAGGCTGCGCTGGCCGCATGGCCGCGCGCGGGCGGCGCGCCGAATCGCCACGGAGTGTTCGGGCATGCCGATACTCAGCATCGAGGACGTCCGGCCGGGCATGGTGCTCGCCGAGGCGGTGACCAATCATCAGGAGCGGGTGCTGCTGGGCGCGGGCCGGCGCATCACCGAGCGGAGCCTCAGCCTCTTCCGGTCATGGGGCGTGCTCACGGTTGCGGTGCGCGGTGAATCCTCCGGCGGCGAGCGCGCCGCTTCGGCGCCGCCCCCCGGGTCGCCCGGGCTCGACGCCGAGCTCGCCCGGCGGTTCGAGGGCGTTCTATCCGACCCGCTGATGCAGGCGATCCACGACGCCGTGCGGCGGCAGCTCGCCGCGCGCCGCGGGAAGACGATGGGCGGCGATGGGCGCGCCTGACCTGCAGCGGATCATCCGGCGTCTCGATGATCTTCCGACCCTGCCGCGCACCTTGCTGCGGATCACCGAGCTCATGAACGATCCGAAGACATCGGCGCGCGACCTGGCGCTCATCATCGCCGAGGACCAGGTGCTGACCGCGCGGCTCCTGCGCATCGTCAACTCCTCCTTTTACGGGTTTCCCCAGCGCGTCGCGACCGTCACCACCGCGATCGTGCTGGTGGGCTTCGAGGCGATCCGCAACCTGCTGCTCACTGCCTCGGTCTTCAATCTCTTCCCCGCCAAGAACCGCCAGGCCCGGCGCCTGCTCGAACAGCTGTGGGACCATGCCCTCGGCTGCGCCGCGGGGGCGAAGGCGATCGGCAGGCACCTGCGCCGGGAGCGGGTCGAGGAGCTTTTCGTGGCCGGGCTGCTCCACGACATCGGCAAGATCGTCGCCATGGCGCTCTTCCCCGCGGACTTCACCGAGGCCCTGCGCCGGGCGGAGCGGGAGGGCACCTCCATCGTCGCCGCGGAGCAGGCCCTGCTCGGCTTCGACCACACCCACGCCGGGCGCCTGCTCGCCGAGCGCTGGCGCCTGCCGCCGCGGCTCGTCGCCGCCATCGCCGGCCACCACCATCCCGCCGCGCCCGGCGCGGACGAGACGGCCGCCATCGTGCACGTCGCCGACATCTTCGCGCGCGCCCTGGGGCTCGGCTCCGGCGGCACCGAACGGGTGCCGCCCGTGGATCCGGCCGCCTGGCAGCGGCTCAAGCTCAGGACCGGCGCGCTCGACGCGATCCTGGCGGCGACGCTCGACGAGTTCGACCACCTGCACCCCTTCCTCTCCTGACGCCTTCCCCCGAAAAAAGCGCTTCAGTCCGCGGGCCGGTCGGCCGATAAGGGCAGTGAACTCGCATCGGTCAGGCACCGGGTGCGCGCGTACCGGGCAGTCCCGGGGACCTTTCAAACCGTACGAAGGAAAGAACATGAGCGGAATCCAGTCCATCGATTTGAAAAGCTTTGTCTCCAAGGCCACCACCAGCGTGTTCGAAACGATGCTCTCCATGCCGCTGGCCGCCGAAGCCCCGCCCAACCGGGAAAGCGTCACCACCGGCGAGCACGTCGTCGGCACGGTGGGGCTGGCCGGCACGGTGATGGGCAACGTGAGCATCTTCGTCACCCGCGAGTTCGCGCGCGAGATGGCCGCCGCCATGCTGGGGATGGCGGCCGAGGAGGTCGGCAGCGACGAGGAGGTGAACGACGTCATCGGGGAGGTCTGCAACATGGTCGGCGGAGACCTGAAGTCCCGGCTGTGCGACGCCGGCTTCGCCTGCTCGCTCTCCATTCCGTCGATCACCAGCGGGCGCAGCTTTCGGATCGAGTCCCGGGGCTGGGACCGCCACGAGCTGCTCGGGTTTCGCAACAGCCACCACTCGGCCCTGCTCGAAGTCTACATCAAGAACGGCAATTAGATCCGCGGGAGGCACACCATGGCATTGAAGGTTTTGACCGTCGACGACAGCAAGACGATCCGCATGATCGTCCGCAAGGCCTTTCAGCCGTTCAACTGCACGGTGTTCGAGGCTGAAAACGGCGTGGAGGGGCTGGCCGCGGCCACGAAGGAGAAGCCGGGGCTGATCATCCTGGACATCACCATGCCGGTCATGAACGGCATCGAGATGCTCGACCGCCTCAAGGCCGAGCCGGACCTGAAGGAGATCCCCGTCATCATGCTGACGGCCGAGTCCGGCAAGGACAACGTCTTGAACATCGTCCGCAAGGGGATCAAGGACTACATGGTCAAGCCGTTCAAGGGCGAGGACCTCCTCGAGCGCGTGCGCAAGATCGTGCCCCTCGAGCCGAAGGGCGACGAACCGGCCGAGGAGGATCGGGCCGCGCGCTATTTCAACCAGATAGAGGATGTCGTGGTGCTGACGCTGCCGGCCAAGGTGACGCGACCGGTGACGGTCGAGGTGGAGAACAGCTTGGCGGCCAAGATCAAGGAGATGGCGGCCGCGAAGCTGCGCAAGATGATTCTGGACATGGGCGGGGTGGCGGAGACCAACGTCTCGCTGATCAAGCTGATCATCACGGCCTTCCAGCACTGCCAGAAGGCGAGCGTCGCCGTCAAGCTCGTGGCCAACCCCAAGCAGGGCGAGGAGCTCAAGGGCTTCCAGGAGACGAGCCAGATCGCGGTCGCCCACTCGCTCGAGGAGGCCAAGGCCGCCCTGTGAGCCGGCCGCCGCAGAGGGCGGGGCCGCAGCGTTGCAAAATCGGAAAGGGCCGTTGCAGAATGCACACGGCCTCGCCGCTCGGCGCGAGACGCGCCGGCATCCCCCCCCTCGGCCGGCGGGAGCCGGCATGCGACGGAGAGCCGCCGGTCGGTTAACTTTTTGGAATAAAACACGATAGGTTCGTCCTCGCCGCCGGGTGCCGCTTGTGGCGGACACGGCGGTCCCCCGGCCGCGGCGCGGGCGCGTGCGTGCGCGCCGTCCTTTCCGGCGGCCGGCGCCCGGCCGGGGGGTGCAAAATGCGAACGGCAGCCCGGCGCCGCGGCCGGCTCGCCTCCCGGCGCCTCGCGCCGCCGCCGGCCCGCCGGTTGAAACCGCCCCCCAAATATGGTGGTGGGCCACCGCGCCGCGACCCCATCGATTGTTTCGATCCCTCCCCGCAGACCGGCGTCAATCGGCCGACGGCCGGGCCGGCATTTTGCCGACGCTCGCGGCATGGAACTTGCTAAATCCTGGCTGCGTTGCCGATTTTGACGCCGCTGCCGCCGACCGCACCGGCCGTTCACCGGACGACACCCAGGAGGACGACCATGGCCAATTCCGCCGCTCGCCAACATGCCTCGAAACAGCTGGATCTCTTCGCTCAGCCGATCGCGCGCGAAACCCCGCCGCCTGGTTGCGGGCGCTTCGACGATATCATCGGCAGCGGTCCGCGGATGCGGGCGATTTTCGAGCTGATCGAGCGGGTGGCCGACTGCGACAGCACGATCCTGATCACCGGCGAGACCGGGACCGGCAAGGGGCTCGTCGCCCGCGCGATCCACAAGCGCTCGCGGCGCAGCGGCAAGCCGTTCATCGCCATCAACTGCGGGGCGATTCCCGAGAACCTGCTGGAGAGCGAGCTCTTCGGCCACGTGAAGGGCGCCTTCACCGGGGCCACCGCCACGAAGCAGGGCAAGTTCGAGGTCGCCGACGGGGGCACCATCTTCCTGGACGAGATCGGGGACATGAGCCCGGACCTCCAGGTGAAGGTCCTCAAGGTGCTGGAGGAGGGGGAGTTCGAGGCCGTCGGCGGCTCCAAGACCATCAAGGTGGATGTCCGCATCATCGCCGCCACCCACCGCGACCTCTCGGAAGAGGTGCAGAAGGGGAACTTCCGCGAAGACCTCTTCTACCGGCTCTTCGTGATCCCCATGAACCTGCCGGCGCTGCGGGAGCGCCGCGAGGACATCCCCTGCCTGGTCGATTACTTTTTGGAGCAGTCCAACCGGAAGAACGGACGCCGGGTAACGGGTGTCGCCGCGGACGCGCTCGCGGAGCTCATGAACCATGCCTGGCCGGGAAACGTGCGCGAGCTGAAGAACCTGATCGAGCGGCTGGTCGTGCTCAAGGGCTGCGGCACCATCGCGCGGCGCGACCTGCCGCTGGAATCCCGCGGCCGCGGGGCCGCGCTCGAGCCGCCCCCCGCGATGCCCGAAATCTCCGAGGAGGGCATCTGCCTGAACAGCGCCGTCACCGAATTCGAAAAGGCGCTCATCCTGCAGTCGCTCGAGAAGACCCAGTGGGTCAAGAACAAGGCGGCGAAGCTCCTGCACTTGAACCGCACCACCCTGGTCGAGAAGATCAAGCGCCACCAGATCCGCCCCGGCGGCGTTTGACCGCAAGCCCCCCCCCGCCGGGGCAAGCGGCGGCTCGTTTTTTCCCCCTGCGGCCACCCCGGCCGGCGCCCGCGCCCGCCGGGTCTCCCGCCGTTCCGTGGCACACAAATTGCTCGATTCGCCCGGCAGCCTCTTCGAATCCGCCCAAGGGGGACGACCCACGCTCGAAGTGGAAAAACCGCCGCCGCTCATACTGATCGTGGACGAGGACCCCGGGATGCGCGCCGCGCTCGCCCAGGGGCTCTCCCGCGCGGGGTACGCCGTCGAAACGGCGGCCGGCGCCGGCGAGGCGCTGGCGTCGATCGGCCGGTCGGCCGCGGACCTGCTGCTCGCCGATCCCTACCCGCCGGCCGGAGGCGGGGTCGACTTCCTGCGCCGCGTCAAAGCGGCGGCCCCCCGGCTGCCCGTCATCGTCCTGACGGCCGGCGGAACGGTCGCCGGCGCCGTGGACGCGATGCAGGCCGGCGCGTGCGACTACCTCTTGAAGCCGCTCCCGCCGGAGTCGCTCCTCGCCGCGATCCGCCGCGCGCTGAACGGCGGCGCGTCGGCCGCCGCGCCGCCGCGCCGCGCCGCGCCCTCGCCCTCCGCCGACTTCATCACCCGGGACCCGGAGACCGCGGCCATGCTCGAGACCGCCCGCCGGGTCGCCGCCACCGCGGCCACCGTGCTGATCCAGGGGGAGAGCGGCACCGGCAAGGAGCTCCTGGCGCGCTTCATCCACCGGCACAGCCCCCGCGCCGAGGGCCCTTACGTCGCGGTCAACTGTGCCGCCCTGCCGGAGACGCTCGCCGAAAGCGAGCTCTTCGGACACGAGAAAGGGGCCTTCACGGGCGCCCTGGGCCGCAAGACCGGCAAATTCGAGCTCGCCCACCGCGGAACCCTGATCCTGGACGAGATCGGGGAGATGCCGCTTTCGCTCCAGGCCAAGCTCCTGCGGGCCCTGCAGGAGAAGGCGATCGACCGCATCGGCGGGCGCGAGCCCGTCCCGGTCGATGTGCGCATCGTGGCCGTGACGAACCGGGACCTCGCCGCCGCGGTGGCCGCCGGGAGCTTCCGCGAGGATCTCTTTTACCGGATCAACGTCATGCCGCTGCGGATCCCGCCGCTCCGGGAGCGGCCGGGCGACATCGCCCGGCTGGCGGAGCACTTCCGGCAGGCCGCCAATGCCGAGCTCGGCAAAGCCGTGCGCGGCTTCACGCCGGAGGCCCTCGAAGCGCTCAACCGCCACGGCTGGCGGGGCAACGTGCGGGAGCTCGAGAACACCGTGGCGCGCGCCGTCATCCTCGCCGAGGGCGAGTGGGTCGAGCCCCGGCACCTCCGCCTCGGGGGGGCGGTTGACGCCCCCGCGGCCCGCGTGTCGATCGGCGCCGGCACCACGGTCTGGGAGATGGAACGGCGGCTGATCCTGGGGACCCTCGCCGAGGTCGACCAGAACCGCACCCGCGCGGCGGAGATGCTCGGCATCAGCATCCGCACCCTGCGCAACAAGCTCCGGGAATACCGGGAGAAGAACGCGGCCGCCGCCCCCTGAGGCCGAGGGGCGGTGGTATGGAAATTGCTTTTCAACACGGGCGTCGCGCGCAACGCCTGCAGGAGGTTTTTTCCGCCCATGCCCCGAACGACCGGCTTGTTCGACGAGACCGTCGCGCTGCTGCAGAAAGCCATGAACCTGCGCTCGGCGCAGCACCGGGTGCTTTCCGCCAACATCGCCAACGCGGACACGCCGGGCTACCAGGCCTTCGAGGTGGTCGTCGAGGAGGCGCTCCGCCGGCCGCCGGGGGCGGCGCCCGGCATCCGCTTGGCGGCGACCCACCCGGCGCACCTGCCGCCCGGTGCCGCCGGCACCGACCGCGTGACGCTGCGGCGCGCGCCCGCGCCCGATTTCAGCCTGCGGGCCGACGGCAACACGGTCGATCTCGATCGCTCGATGAGCAGCCTGGCGGAGAACGCCATCCACTACAAGACCGCCGCCCAGCTCATCTCCGCCAAGCTCAAGTCGCTGCGCAACGTCATCCAGGGAGGCCGTTCCTGATGGATCTCTTCGACGCCCTGCACGCCAGCTCCGCCGGTCTTTCGGTCCAGCGCCTGCGGATGAACCTCATCTCCGCGAACCTCGCCAACGCCCAGACCACGCGCACGCGCGAAGGCGGCCCCTACCGCCGCCGCGAAGTCGTCCTCGCCGCGCAGCCCGGGGCGCCGGCCTTTCGGGATGTGCTGCGCGCGCAGCGGGAGTTGCGGCTGCCGGAGGTGAAGGCGCTCAAGATCTTCGAGGACAACCGGCCGCCGGTGCGCAAGTACGACCCGCACCACCCGGACGCCGACGCTGCGGGCTATGTCGCCTACCCGAACGTGAGCCTGATGGAAGAGATGGTCAACATGATGAACGCCACCCGCAGCTACGAGGCCAACATCGCCGCTGTGCGCGCCGCCAAGGAGATGGCCATGAAGGCGCTCGAGATCGGCCGGTGACGGGCGGCGGAAGAGCAGGCATCGGGCCGGGGCCTAGCGGCGCGCCGCGCAGGCTCGCGGCCTGAAGGCACGGGTTATCCACCGCCGGTCAGCCGCCGCCTGACCCGGCACGGAGGGTTGCATGGAAGAGTTCTCCCGGATCGCGGACACCTATTGGACCGGCGCCTTGCCCGCCGCGGCGCCCCCCCAGGCCCCGGCGGCCGGCCCGGACTTCGGCGCGCTGCTGCGCGCCTCTCTCGACGAGGTCGGCCGGCTCCAGGCCGCGGCCGACCGGGCCGTCGTCGCCGTGAGCCAGGGGCGCGGCGCGGACCTGCACGCCACGATGATCGCGGTCGAAAAGGCCGGGATCGCCCTGGAGCTGGCGATGCAGGTGCGCAACAAGCTCCTGACCGCCTATGAGACCATCATGCGGACCCAGGTGTAAACGGAGAACGCCATGGGCTCGCTTGCGCAGATCGTCCGCCAGATCGCCGCTTTTTTCGGCCGCCTCAGCCCGGGAAAACGCGCCACGTTCCTCACCCTGCTCGTCGGGACGATAGCCGCCCTCGCGCTGCTCGTCACCTGGTCGGGCGGGGTCGAGATGCGGCTGTTGTACGGCAACCTCGAGACCGAGGACGCCGCCGCCATCGTCACCAGGCTCCGGGAGCAGAAAGTCCCCTACCGCATCGGGCCGGACGGCCGTTCGGTCCTCGTGCCGGTCGAGAGCCTGCACGACATCCGCATGCAGCTCGCCTCCGAGGGCCTTCCCCAGGGCGGCGGGGTCGGCTTCGAGGTTTTCGACAACGCCAAGCTCGGGCTGAGCGAGTTCGCCCAGAACGTCAACTACCAGCGGGCCCTGCAGGGGGAGCTGGCGCGGACCATCGCCCGCATCGCCGAGATCGACAGCTGCCGCGTGCATCTCGTCATGCCGGAGCGCTCGCTCTTCGTGGGCGAAGAGCAGCCGGCGAGCGCCTCGGTGACCGTCAAGCTCAAGGCCGGGCGGCGGCTCTCCAGCGACCAGGTGAACGGCATTGTCCACCTGGTCGCCTCGAGCGTCCCGCGCCTGGCCCAGGAGAACGTCGCCCTGGTCGACAGCACCGGGCGGCTGCTCGCCGGGACCAAGGGCAAAAACGCCGCCGGCGGCTTGAGCCTCGACCAGATCGAGTACCGCGCCGCCGTCGAGAACACGCTCGAGTCCCGCGTCAAGAGCATGCTCGAGCAGGCGCTCGGCGCGGGCAAGGCGATCGTGCGGCTGTCGTGCGCCTTCGATTTCAAACGCCGCGAGAAGACCGAGGAGCAGTACCTGCCGGAAAACCGCGTCGTCCGCAGCGAGCAGAGCCTGAGCGAGTCATCGCGCAGCGCCGAAGCGCCCCCCCAGGGGGTCCCCGGAGTCCGGTCCAACACGCCCGGGCCGGAGCTGCCCGAGAACCGAGCGGCCTCCGCCGCCGGGGTCGCCTTCGACAAGCAGGACCGCACCGTCAACTACGAGATCGGCAAGGTCGTCAGCCGGACCCTCGAGCCGGTGGGCGAGGTCACGCGCGTTTCGGTCGCGGTCCTGGTCGACGGGACCTACAAGGCCGAGCCGCAGAAGGACAAGCCGGCCGAGCGGGTCTACGTTCCGCGCACCGCCGAGGAGATGCAGAAGATCGAAAACCTCGTCAAGCGGGCGGTCAACTTCGACCCCGAACGCGGCGACCAGGTGGAGGTCGTCAACATCGCCTTCGAGCCTTCCGCGGGGGCGCCGGCGGATGAGGCGCAGCGCCCCGGCGGGTGGCTGGCCGCGGTGGACCAGGCCGCCCCCGCCCTGAAGCACGCGCTGCTCGCGGTCTTCCTCGTCCTCACGTTTCTCTTCTTCATCAAGCCCGTCGTCCGCTGGCTCACGGAGGCCGCCGCCGGCGATTTCGAGATCGTCCGCCAGCTTCCCCGCACGGTGGGCGAGCTCGAGCACGACCTCGCCGGCGGGCGCAGCCTGCCGTCGCTCGATCAGGCCTCGCAGCTGGTTGTCAGCGACAACGAGGCCTCCCTCGGCGCCATGCGCAACTGGCTGAAGGAAAATGGATCTTAAGCAGCTCCCCGGCTCGCTCAAGGCGGCGATCCTGATCAAATCGATGGGCGAGCGCGCCGCGGCCGGGATCATCAGCCGGCTGACCGGCGAGGAGCGCGAGCTCGTCAATCGGCACCTCGCGCAGATGGGGCCGCTCTCCCCGGATCTCGTGGACCAGGTGGCGCGGGAATTCACCTTGCTCGCGCAGATGGCCAAGAGCGGCCGGGGGGCGTCGCGCGGCGGCGCGGCGGGCCCCGGCGAGGGCCGCGGCCCAGGGGAGAAGAAGACCGATGAGCTGGACGCCCTCAAGGCGCTCTCGGCCCAGGAAGTGTTCGACCTCATCAAGGACGAGCACCCCCAGACCATCGCCATCGTCATGATCCATCTCAAGACGGACGTGGCGAGCGAGGTGCTCTCGCTGCTTCCGGACGAGCGCAAGACCGACGTCGCCGTGCGCATCGCCGGCATGGACAAGGTGGTGGCCGCCATGGTGGAGGAGGTGAACGAGGTCTTCAAGGAGATCCTGAAGAACAAGAAGTCCGGGGTGGCGAGCGCCAGCGGAGGGGTCGACCGGCTGGCGGAGATCCTGAACCAGGCCGACGAGATCTCCAGCGAGCTCATCCTGAACGAGATCGAGGAGTCCAACCCCGAGATGGCCGCCGAGATCAAGCAGAAGATGTTCATCTTCGAGGACCTGGTCCTGGTCGACGACCGCGGGTTCCAGAAGCTCCTGCGCCGGGTGGAGACCAAGGAGCTCGCTGTGGCGCTCAAGGCTGGCTCCGACGAGGTCAAGCAGAAGGTGTTCCGGAACATGTCCGAGCGCGCCGCCGAGATGCTGCGCGAGGAGATGGAAACCCTCGGCCCGGTGCGCATGAAGGAGGTCGCCGACGCCCAGCAGGCCATCACCGCCATCATCCAGGAGATGGAGGCCAAGGGCGAGGTGATCATCAGCGGCCGGCGCGGCGAGCAGATGGTGGGTTGACGGCGAAGGGGACCGCATGGCGTTTGGATCGGACAAGGCGGGGGCGTACTGCTTCCCGCAGCTCTCCGAGGCGGCGGGCCGCGGCCAGCGGGCGCCGGAGCGCCCGGAAGGCGACTTCCGCCGCAGCGCGCTCGGGCTTCCCGGTTCCGGCTGCCGCGCCGAGGCGGCCGCCGACGCGGCGGCCGAGGGCCGCGAGGAGATCGAGCAGGCGGCCTACTGCCGCGGGTTTCGCGACGGCGAGCGCAGCGGGTTCGAGAAAGGCGCGCAGGCCGGCGCCGAGGCGGCGGGCCGCGAGCTGCGGGAGGTGAAGGCGAGCCTGCTCGGCCAGATCGCGGAGCTCGAGGAGCTTCGCGGCCGCAGCCTCCGCGGGGCCGAGGAGGAGCTCCTCGAGCTGGCGCTTGCCGTGGCCCGCAAGGTCGTCCAGCACGAGCTCGCCGTCCGCCCGGATTCGGTCGCCGTCCTGCTGCGCCGGGTGCTCGCGGGGCTGTCGCATGCGAGCCGGGTCGTCGTGCGCATGCACCCCGAGGACATCCGCCGTCTCGCGGGGCTCGAGCCGATGGCGCCGGCCGGCGCGCCGCCGGATGGGCGCCCCCGCTTCGAGCCGGACCCGTCGGTCACCCCGGGGGGGTTCCGGGTGGAAACCGATCTGGGCGATGTCGATGCCCGCATCGAGCGCCGCTTCCAGGCGGTGGAGGAGGCGTTCCGGCAGACGCTGGCGGCCGCGGCGGACCCCGGGAAAGGCAGCGCGCATGCCCCCGGCGATTGATCTCGCCCGTTACCGGCGCTGCCTCGAGGAGTGCGATCCGATCCGCTCCCAGGGGCGGGTGAGCGCGGTCGTCGGGCTGGTGGTCGAGTCGGTCGGGCCGGTCTGCCGCATGGGGGCGGTGCTCGACATCGTCTGCCACGAGGACGGGCGCCGCTTGAAGGCCGAAGCCTTGGGCTTCCGCGGCAACCGCGTCCTGATGATGCCCCTCGAGGAGATCCGCGGCATCGCCCCGGGATGCGAGGTCGTCGCCACCCGGCAGAGCGCCGTCGTGCCGGTCGGCCGCGCGCTGCTCGGCCGGGTCGTGGACGGATGCGGGATCCCCATCGACGGCCGCGGGCCGCTCGCCGCGACCGCGGAGTATCCCTTGTACGCGGCGGCGATCAACCCGCTGCGGCGCCGCCGCATCCACGAACCCCTCGACCTCGGGGTGCGGGCGATCAACGGCCTGTTGACCGTCGGCTGCGGGCAGCGCGTCGGGGTCTTCGCCGGCTCCGGCGTGGGGAAAAGCGTGCTGCTCGGGATGATCGCCCGCAACACCAGCGCCGATGTGAACGTCATCGCGCTGATCGGGGAGCGCGGGCGCGAGGTGAACGACTTCCTCGAGAAGGACCTCGGCCCCGAGGGGCTCAAGCGTTCGGTCGTGGTGGTGGCGACCTCCGACCGGCTCCCGCTGATCCGGACCCGGGGGGCGTTTCTGGCGACGGCGATCGCCGAATACTTCCGCGACCAGGGCTGCCGCGTCAACCTGATGATGGACTCGGTCACCCGCTTCGCCATGGCCCAGCGCGAGATCGGGCTGGCGCTCGGCGAACCCCCGACCACCAAGGGCTACACGCCCTCGGTGTTCACCCTCCTGCCGAAGCTTCTCGAGCGGGCCGGGACCTCCGATGATCGGGGCGCGATCACCGGCCTCTACACGGTGCTCGTGGAGGGCGACGACACGAACGAGCCGATCGCCGACGCGGTGCGCTCGATCCTCGACGGGCACATCAACCTGACCCGCGAGCTCGCCGTGCAGAACCACTACCCGGCGATCGACGTGCTCTCCAGCATCAGCCGCGTCATGGACGATATCATCGACGCCTCCCACCGCCGGGCGGCCGGCCGGCTCAAGGAGACGCTCGCGGCCTACCGCCGCGCCGAGGACCTGATCAACATCGGCGCCTATGTCGCCGGCAGCAACCCCAAGATCGACCAGGCCATCCGCATGATCGACCGGATCAACGCCTATCTGCGCCAGGGCGTCGACGAGGCCGTCCCCTTTTCGCAGAGCGTCGCGCAGCTCGAGGCGCTCATCGGCTCGCCGTAGCGGGGCGCCGTGTTCCGCTTCCGCTTCGAGGCCCTGCTCACCCGCGCGCGCCACAACGAGGAGGTCCGCCAGAAGGAGCTCGCCGCGGCGAGCCGGCTGCTCGCCGCCAGGCAGGCCGCGCTCCGCGATGCCCGGGGGGCCCTGCGCGCCTGCCGGCGCGCGTGGCGGCAGCGGCAGGACCGGCCCTTCCGCCCCATCGAGATCCAGCTCCATCTCGCGCGGATGGACGATCTCGCCGCCGCCATGGCCGAACGGCAGCGGCAGGCCGCGGCGGCCGAGCGCGAGCTCGCCGCGCGGCGCGAGGCGCTGATCGAGGCCATGCAGAAGCGCAAGACCCTCGAGAAGCTGCGCGAAAAGGACCAGCGCGTCTACGCGATGAAGGCCGCCGAACGCGAGCGCAAGTTCATCGACGAGGTCGCCGGCCGCGGGGCGGCGAGGCGCGCGTAGGCGGCGACAGCCGGCGGAAAACTTTTCCGCGCGCCTCCGGAAGTTTCTGCCGCGAGCGGCGCCCAGCGGCCACCCCTTCAAACGGCGCCATCTTCGCCCGCCCCGCGCATCTCGGATCACAACCCATCGGCATCCAAACAGATTCGAGGATCGCGGCCGCCGCGCCCGAGGCATGCCGGCGGCTGGCATGCTCCCTGCAGAACGCCCTGCGCATGGATCTTCTTCCGGCCTCCACAACTCTCCCCGCGGCCGCGGTTTCCGCCTCCGGCGCCGCGCCGCCCGCGCCGGCGGGCCCGGCCGCCGTTGCGCCCGGCGCGCCGCAGGTCTCCTTCCGGGAGCTGCTCGCGCTAATCGGCCGCCGCTGCCTCGATCCATTCGGCGGCGCCGCGGCCGCGGAACAGGGCCTTTCGCCGATGGATGCCGATCCCGCGGCGGGAGCGCCGCTGGAAGGCGCGGCCGGAGCCGTCGAAGACCCGGCCGGCGAGCTTCAGGCCCTTCTCGCCGCCGCGGCCGGGCTCATCCAGGCCGCGCACGCGCCGTCATCGGAAGCGGCGTTCGCCGGCAGCGCCGGGACGGAAGCCGAACCGATCCGCGCGGCGGTCAAGCCGGGCGTGGCCGCCTCGGCCGAGCCGGCTTGCGCCATCCCGGTCAGGATCGCGGCGGAATTGACGGCGGCCGGCGGCCGGGACGCCGCCGGCGAAACGGAAGGGCTGCGGAGCGCCGCGCCGGCCGCGACGGACGCCGTCCGGGTGATGCCGGAGGAGCTCGTCGCGGACAAAAGACCCGCCTCCGCCCGCGGACCCGAGGCGCCGGCAGCGGGTGTAACGCCGTCGCCGCCGAGCGCCGTGACGCCGCACGACGGCCGCCCCGCACCGACCGCCGACCTCGCGTCGCCACCGGCCGGCCGCGTCACGCCGCCACCGGCCGGCCGCGTCACGGCGCCGCCCGACCCGCAGCCCTCCGGCCGGCTTTCCGAAGAAAGGGTGCCGCAGGCCGAAGGCCGCCCCGCCGCCTCCGAAACGGCCTCCCTCGGGCGTCTTCAACCGTCCGCGCCGGCGGGCCCTTCGCCCGCGGCGCCCGATGTGCCGGCGGTGGAGCCGGCCCCGGAGATCCGCCCGCGGGAGAAAGCCCGCGGCGCCGAACCCGTTCCAGGGGCGGCCCGGGAGATTGGCGTCAAGGCCCCGGACCCGGGCGCGGGCGCGGCGTCGGACGGCGGAAAGGGAGGCTCGGATCATCCCTCCGGGAATCCGCCGGGCGGCGGGGCGCCTTCCGGCGGCTTGGAGAAGGCCGCGGTTTCCGCCCCGGAAGAGCGCTTTCCGGAAATCCGCCCCGAGGCGGCCGGACGCGACCTGCGCCTCTCGGCGGCGGTCGAGGACCGGCAGCTCAAGCCGGCCGCGGCGCTGCCGGACCGGGAGCCCGTGCCGACGGCCCCGCGCAGCGGGATCTTCGACCAGATCGTGCAGCGCGCCGCCCTGCTCGCCCGGGACGGGCGCACCGAGATGCGGATCGACCTGAAGCCGGAGGCCCTCGGCCAGGTGCGGCTGCAGATCATGACCGAGCACCAGCAGGTGAGCGTGCGCATCTTCGCCGAGCACGCCAACGTGCGGGAGATAATCGAAAGCCACATGACGCAGCTCAAGAGCGACCTGCAGCAGCAGGGGCTGCAGGTCGACCGGCTGGAGGTCGCGGTGGCCGAGGGCGAGCGCCGGGCGCCGGGCCGCCAGGGGAATCCGGGCCGCCGCCGGCCGGGCGCCCCGGGAGCCGTGCGGGCCGCCGCGGGCCCGGAGCGGATCGAGGCCGCCGCCGGGGCGCTGCGGCCGGCCGGCAGCGGCGTGATCGATACGTTCATCTGAGAGCGCCGGGCGCCCATACGGTGCGCCCCGGGGAGAACGAGCCATGAGCACCGTCACCGCGATCGAATCCGCCGCCGGCGCCGCGTCCGCGGCCAAGGCCTCGCAGAGCCTCGGCAAGGACGCCTTCCTCACGCTGTTGATCACCCAGCTCCAGAACCAGGACCCGCTCAACCCGGCCGACAGCACCGAGTTCACCGCGCAGCTCGCGCAGTTCAGCTCGCTCGAGCAGCTGAGCCAGATCAACAGCCAGCTCGAAACGCTCGGCCTCTTCCAGGCCTCCATCAACAACGCCCAGGCGGTCTCCTTCATCGGCAAGGAGGTGCTCGCCCGGGGCAACCGTCTCGAGGTTTCCGCCGGCAAACCGACCGTCTGCGAATTCGCGCTGGATGCCGCGGCCAAGACCGTCATCGTCAGCATCTACGATTCAAACGGCCGCTTCGTCAGGGAGCTCCAGGGATCCGCCCTGGCCGCCGGCCGGCAGAGCATCGCCTGGGATGGAAACGATCTGAACGGCAACCCGGTCGCCTCCGGCAGCTACACCTTCGAAGTCCAGGCGGAGAGCGCCTCCGGCGACAAGATCGGCGCGACGACCTGGCTGAGGGGCGCGGTGAGCGGGGTCAAGTTCGAAAACGGGGCCACCTATCTGCGCGTCGGATCGAGCGATGTGGCCGTGGGCGATGTCATCGAGATCGTGAACGCCGCCGGGGCCGAAGGCTAGCCTTCCGGTTGCAATTATTCAGAACGCAGCAGCAGCGAAGGAGCAGGATATGATCGCATCCCTTTATGCCGGCATCTCAGGGCTCAACGCCAACGCCACCGCCATGACCGTCATCGGCGACAACATCGCCAACGTCAACACGACGGCCTTCAAGGGCAATCGTTCGCACTTCGCCAATATCCTCAGCGCCAGCCTGGGCGGTGAAGCCAGCACGGCGGCCATCGGCCGCGGCGTGGAATTCTGGGGGGCTTACGCCCAGTGGAACCAGGGGTCATTGGAGAACAGCTCGAGCGCGACCGATCTGGCGATCAACGGCAAGGGGTTCTTCATGGTGAAGGACTCCACCGGCAGTCCCTTCTACACCCGCGCGGGGAGCTTCATTTTCGACAAGCAAGGATACCTGGTCAATCCCGACGGACTGCGCCTGCAGGGCTACGCCATCGATGCGGCCGGCAACACCGGCGCCCTTTCCGACGTATACATCCCGGGGGAGCGCATTTCGCCGCCGCAGGCGACCACGGAATTCAACTTCGACATCAACCTGGACGGCCGCGCGGAGGAGGACGCCACCTACACGACGGCGCAAACGGTCTACGACTCCCTGGGGAACGCCATCCCGGTGACCCTGACCTTCACCAAGACGGCGAATCCCGGGGAGTGGGATGTGACCGCCGCCATGCCGAGCACGTTCGGCGGCGCGGTGCAGTTCGACGGCGCGGACACCTTGACGTTCACCTTCGACGAGGACGGCATCATGGTCGACCCGGCGGCGAACGTCACCGTGAGCCTCGATCTGACCAACGGCGCCACCACCCCCCTCGAGGTCACCTGGGCGCTTTACAACGACAACAATCAAAGCCTCGGCGACGTGACCGGCTACGCTTCGGAGTCCGTCACGACCTTTCAGTATCAGGACGGCTACCCGGCCGGTTCCCTGCGATCGATTGCCGTGAACGAAAAGGGCGTGGTCACCGCCACCTATTCGAACGGGCAGATGACCCCCATGTACCAGATCGTGCTGGTCGATTTCCCGAGCTACGATGGCTTGACGAAAATGGGGCGCAACCTCTACGCCGAATCCATCGCCTCCGGCCAGCCGCTGCCGGGAACTGTCGGCACCGGCCGCCTGGGCAGCATCAGCCCGAACAGCCTGGAGATGTCCAACGTGGACCTCGCCGAGGAGTTCGTCAAAATGATCACGACCCAGCGCGCGTTCCAGGCCAACTCGCGGGTCATCACCGCAAGCGACGAGATCCTGACCGAGCTCATCAACATCAAGCGATGACGGGCGGGCCGCTGAAACCATAAGCCGGTGAGCCGGTGAGCCGGCGGGCTCGCCGGCGCACCCCACTCACGCGGCTCCCCACCCCCTCGACCGCGGCCACCGTCAACGCGTTGACTGGAGGCCGGCCGCCCTGGCGGCCGTCGCGGCGCGTTTCTTCGATACCCTCCTCCGGGAAGTCACCCGCCCGGGCCGTGGCACACTCCTTGCTTTTCTCTGCGTCGTCCGATTGTTGAGCCGCCGGGCCGCGTCGATCGCCGGCCGGGGCCGAGGAGTGGCGCATGTCGAACAAGGTGATGGTGATTCTCGTCGGGGTGCTCTTCGTCCTGGTCCTCGCCATGGGCGGGGGGATGTTCATGATCTGGAGCAAGCTATCCGCGGTCGGGGCCCAGGCGGCCAAGCCGGAAGGGGAGAAGGAGGGCGATAAGTCCAAGGTCGAGCCGATGGGCAAAATCCAGTCGCTCGACACCTTCATCGTCAACCTGGCCGACCCCGGCGGGAACCGCTACCTGCGGGTCACCATGGACCTCGAGGTGGTGGGCGGCAAGCCGGCCGAGGAGGAGGTCCTGCGGCGCGTGCCGCAGATACGCGACGCCGTCCTCATGATCCTGCCGAGCAAGCGCAGCGCCGATCTCATCACGACCGACGGCAAGGGCGCCGTGCGCGAGGAGCTTCTCGGTGCGCTGAACGGCATCCTCGGCCCGGGCAAGGTGTCCCGGATCTACTTCAAGGAATTCGTCATCCAGTAGAGGGCGCTCCCGCCATGCCCGACCAGATCCTCACCCAGGAGGAGATCGATGCGCTGCTGTCCGCCATGGACCGGGGCGACGTCGATCTCGAGCAGGCGAAGGCCCCCGCCGAGGCGGCGCCGTACAACCTCACCTCGCAGAACATCATGCTCCGGGACCAGTTCAGCGCCCTGGAGGAGGTTTACGACAAGTTCGCCGTCCTGCTGAACCTATCGCTCTCCTCGCTCCTGCAGCGGTCGATCGAAATCGAGTTCGTCTCGACCGAGATGGTCAAGTACCAGGAGTTCATCAGCGCCTTCTCCAACCCGACGAGCCTCAACATCTTCACGCTGGAGCCGCTCATCGGCCCGGCGCTGCTCGCCATCGAGCCGGGGCTCGTCTTCTCGCTGATCGACTGCATGTTCGGCGGGCAGGGAAAGCCCCCCGGCCGGGTCCGCGAATTCACCCTGATCGAAAGCCGCATGATCGCCCGGCTCGTGCGCGAAATCCTCGCCCAGCTCGAGAAAGCCTGGCAGATCGTGCAGCCCGTGACGATCGCGGTCAAGCGGACCGAGACCAAGCCGGACTACGTCCACCTGGTCAGCCCGAACGACATGATGGTGGTGGTCATTTTTTCGGTGAAGGGAAAGGAGTTCAGCGGGAGCCTGCATTTCTGCCTCTCCTACCTGACGCTCGAACCCATCAAGGAGAAGCTCTCCTCGAAGTACCAGCGCGAGAAGGACATTCAGAACACCTGGAGCCAGCCGCTCCGGCGGCTGCTGCAGGACACCCCGGTGACCCTGGTGGCCGAGCTCGGCCGGATGCACCGCACGATCGGCGAGATCCTGCGCCTGAAGCCCGACGACGTCCTGCTGATGCCCACCGGCCCGGAGGACATGATCGTGCTCGCCGTGGACGCCGTCCCGAAATACCTGGCGTACCCGGGGGTCATCAAGGGGAACCGCGCGGTGGAGATCGCCGCCCTGATCCACCCCACTGGAGGTCACCGCTGACATGGCCGCACCCCCCGACAGGCAACCCGACGCCCCCGCCGCCGCTCCGGCGGCCGCCCCGCCGCCGGCCGACATGGAGTTCATTCTCGACATTCCGCTCGAGGTGACGGTCGAATTGGGGCGCACGAAGCTCCTGGTGAACGAGCTCTTGAAGCTCGGCCAGGGCTCGGTGCTCGAGCTCGCGAAGCTCGCCGGCGAAACCCTCGACGTGCTCGCCAACCAGAAGCTCATCGCCCGCGGGGAGGCCGTGGTCATCAACGAAAAATACGGCGTCCGGCTCACCGAGGTCGTGAGCCCCATGGAACGCGTCGAGAGGCTGCGATGAACGCATCCGCCGAATTCCTGCCGGACGCGCTGAAGACGATCGCGGCGCTCGCCGTCGTTTTGGGGGCGCTCTGGGCGGCCCGGGCGGTCGCGCGGCGGTGGCTGCGGATGGTCTCGGCGCCGAACGGCGAGCCGATGGTGCGGGTGCTCGCGGCCCACCCGCTGGGGGTCAAGAAGTCGGTGATGCTCCTCGAAGTGCCGGGAAGCGTGCTCGTGCTCGGCGTCACCGCCGAGCGCATCCAGCTGCTGAACCGCATCCGCGATCCGCGGCTCATCGAGCGGATCGCGCAGCGGGAGCCGAAGCCCGCCGCCGCCTTTCCGGCGCAGCTGAGCGAGCTGCTTGCGCGGATCAAGGGAGGGGGCCATGGGGCGTGACGGCCGGAGGCGATCGGCCGCCCCGAGGCGGGGCCGAAAAACCGGGCGCTGGCTGACGGCGGCCCTGGCGGCGTCGGCGGCCGCCGGGGCGCTGGCCGCCGGGCCCTGCCTGGCGCAGGAGCCGCTCGTGGCCACACCGCTCTTCTCGATCGGGATGGGCGCGGCCGCCGAAGATCCCGGGCGGGCGACCGTGGCGCTCCAGATCTTCCTCCTGATGACCGTGCTGTCGCTCGCGCCGGCGATCCTCATCATGGTCACCTCCTTCACGCGCATCGTGATCGTGCTCTCGCTCTTGCGGCGCGCGCTCGGCACGATGCAGCTGCCGACGAACCAGATCGTCATCGGGCTCGCGCTTTTCCTGACGCTCTTCATCATGGCCCCGGTCTGGCAGAAGATCAATCAGACGGCGCTGCAGCCCTACCTGGACAAGAAGATCTCCAGCCAGCAGGCGCTCGAGAGCGCGGCGGCGCCGCTGCGCGATTTCATGCTGCGCCAGACGCGCGAAAAGGACCTCGCGCTCTTCGTCGAGATCGCCAAGCTGAAGCGGCCGGCGGGGCCCGAGGAGCTGCCGATCACGGTGATCATCCCGGCCTTCATCATCAGCGAAACCAAGACCGCCTTCGAGATCGGGCTGCTGCTCTACGTCCCCTTCCTGGTCATCGACATGGTGGTGGCGGCCGTGCTCCTCTCGATGGGCATGATGATGCTGCCGCCGATCATGGTGTCGCTGCCGTTCAAGCTGCTGTTGTTCGTGCTGGCCGACGGCTGGTATCTGCTGGTGGGGTCGCTGGTGAGAGGCTTCGCCTGAGCGGCGGGAGGGTCGCATGACGTCCGAATTCATCACCGGGTTCTTCTTCGAGGCGATCAAGGTGAGCATCCTGCTCTCGGCGCCCATGCTGCTCGCCGGGTTGGCGGTCGGGGTGCTGGTCAGCATCTTTCAGACCGTCACCTCGATCAACGAGATGACGCTCACCTTCATCCCGAAGATGCTCGCCGTGGTCGGCGCGCTGATCGTTGCGTTTCCGTGGATGATCGAAACCATGGTCGGCTTCACCGAGAGGCTTTTCACCGGCATGAACCAGTTCATCCGCTGACGCCCGGCCGGCGGCCGCATGCTGAATCTCGCCATATCCCCGGCGGAGCTCGAGCTGCTCTTCCTGGTCTTCCTGCGCACCGGCGCCTTTTTGGCGGCCATGCCGGTCTTCAACGCGCCGAGCGTGCCGCTGCTCTTCCGGATCGCGCTCGCCCTGGCGGCGACCGTCCTGCTCTTTCCCGCGCTCAAGCTTCCGCCCCCGCCGGAAGGCGGCCGGGACCTGATTCCGCTGGCGGCGGCCGGGGCCGGTGAGGTGCTCCTCGGCATCCTGCTCGGGTTCGCCTGGCGCCTGATCTTCGAGGGGCTGCAGCTCGGCGGGCAGCTGGCCGGCTACCAGATGGGGCTGGCCATCGCCGAGGTGATCGACCCGGCCTCCGAGGACCAGGTGGCGATGCTGTCGCAGTTTTTGAACCTTCTCGCCCTCGGCCTCTTCCTGATCCTCGACGGGCACCACGGGTTCATTCGCACGCTCGTTTCAAGCTTCGAGCTCGTGCCGCCCGCGGGCTTCGAGATGACCCCCCGGCTGCTCGAGCGCCTGGCGCGGCTGACCGCCGAGGTCTTCGCGATCGGGGTCAAGATCGGGGCCCCGGTCATCGTGGCGCTTTTGCTCGGGACCATCGCCTTCGGGCTGGTGGCCCGGACGGTTGCGCAGATGAACATCTTTGCGGTGTCGATGCCGCTGAACATCGGCATCGGCTTGATCTTCTTCGGGTTGAGCCTGCCGCACGTGGCCGCGTTTCTCTCCGACCTCTTCGGCGGCGTGAGCCGCAGCGCCCTGCTGCTGCTGCGCGCGATGCACTGACCCGCGGGCGGAGGCCCTGAGTGGCGGACACCGGCCAGGAAAAAACCGAAAAGGCAACCGGCAAACGGCGGCTGGAGGCGCGCCGTCGCGGCCAGGTGGCCGTCAGCCGCGAAATCCCCTCGACGCTCGTCCTGTGGGCCGCGCTGGCGGCCTTTGCCTTCGCCGGGGAGCGCTTCCTCGAACGGCTGCTCGCCCTCCTGTCCGCCCTCTTCAACGACCTCGGGGGCGGCCGGGTCGCCTCGGTCGGCGCCGCGCAGGGGCTTCTGGTCGAAACGCTTTCGGCCTCGGCTGGGCTGCTCGCCCCCATACTCGTGCCGATTATGCTTGCCGCCTTCATCGGCAACGTCGCCCAGGTCGGCCTCGAGTTCCATGCCCAGACGCTCACCCCGCGGCTGGCGGCGCTCAGCCCGGCGGCGGGCGTGAAAAAGCTGATCTCGCTGCGCGCGCTGGTCGAGCTCGCGAAGTCGCTGCTGAAAATCGGGATCATCGGGGGGATCGCAACCGGCGTGCTCGCCGCGAGCATCGAGGACTTCCCCGGCTTGGTGCGCGCCGACTTCCACGCGCTCTCGGCCTTCACGGCCGGGGTGGCGCGCAAAATCGTCTTCTACGTCTGCCTGGCCATGATGGCGCTCGCCGCGCTCGATTTCCTCTACCAGCGCTGGCAGTACGAGGAAAGCCTCAAGATGACCAAGCAGGAGGTGAAGGACGAGCGCAAGCAGGCCGAGGGCGATCCGCAGGTGAAGTCGCGCATCCGCAGCCTGCAGCGCCAGACGGCCTACCGGCGCATGATGGCCGAGGTCCCCAAGGCCGACGTCGTCATCACCAACCCGACCCATCTCGCGGTCGCCCTGCGCTTCGACGCCGAGAAGATGGAGGCGCCGCGCGTCGTCGCCAAGGGGGCCGACGCGGTGGCCGAGCGGATCCGCGACACCGCGCGGGAAAACGGGGTGCCGCTCGTGGAGAACCCGCCGCTCGCCCGCGCCCTCTTCAAGACGGCCGAGGTCGGCGACAGCATCCCGGTCGACCTCTATCGGGCCGTTGCGGAAGTCCTCGCCTATGTCTACCGCCTGAAGGGCCGCTACGCGCTTTAGCCCTGCTTATCCGCGGCGTCATCAACCGCGCACGGCCCGACGACAAATAATTGTCGTGCCGGGGCGCCCCGGGGGGGCGCGCCCGTCGATCGCCGGCGGATCGCCGATGATCCCGGGGAGATCGGCCGCGGGCGGGCGGCTGGGATCGGCGGCATGAAAAATGCAGAACCAGGCTCTGCGGCGGATGGATGCCGTCCCGGCTGAACAGGAACCGAGGTTTTCATGGCTCACGCCCAAAGCGCTTCGATAAGCGGCCCGGCGCCGCAGCTGGTCAAAAACAGCGACGTCTCGCTCGCGCTGGCGGTGGTCTGCATCCTCGGCTTCATGATCATTCCGCTGCCGCCGCTCTTTCTCGATTTGCTGCTCACCGCGAGCATCACGGTCGCGCTCGTCATCCTGCTGCTCGCCATGTACATCCAGCATCCGCTCGAGCTCTCCTCGTTCCCCTCGATGCTGCTGTTGACGACGCTCTTCCGCCTCGCGCTGAACATCGCGACCACGCGCGTCATTCTGCTGCACGGGCACGAAGGCCCGGGGGCCGCCGGCAGCGTCATCACCGCGTTCGGCAATTTCGTCGTCGGCGGCAACTACGTCGTCGGGCTGATCGTCTTCCTGATCCTGATGGTGATCAACTTCGCGGTGATCACCAAGGGGGCGGGGCGCATCGCCGAGGTGGCCGCGCGGTTCACTCTCGACGCCATGCCGGGCAAGCAGATGAGCATCGACGCCGACCTGAACGCCGGCTACATCACCGAGCAGGAGGCGCGGACGCGCCGCGAGACCCTGTCGCGCGAGGCCGAGTACTACGGCGCCATGGACGGCGCCAACAAATTCGTGCGCGGGGACGCGATCGCCGGGGTGGTCATCACCTTGATCAACATCATCGGCGGGTTCGCCATCGGGGTGTTCCAGCGCGGGCTGCCCTTCGGCAGCGCCGCCAAGACCTACACGCTGCTCACGGTCGGCGACGGGCTGGTTTCCCAGATCCCGGCGCTCGTCATCTCGACGGCGGCCGGCATCATCGTCA
Source organism: uncultured Desulfatibacillum sp. (assembly GCA_964573635.1). GTDB lineage: Bacteria > Desulfobacterota > Desulfobacteria > Desulfobacterales > SpSt-501 > SpSt-501. The sequence goes on from CAZNKG010000018.1 coordinate 45,357, forward strand.
GCCGCGCCGGAAACGAGTCGAACCTCGGCGCGGAGATCGCCTCCCAGGTCCTGTTCTACCCGCGGGCCATCGCACTGGTCGCCGCCGTGCTCGTCGGCTTTGCTTTGGTCCCCGGGCTCCCGGGCATCCCCTTCTTGATGATGGCGGCGGCCGCCGGGGCCCTCGCCGCGTTTCTCATGCGGGCGCAGCGCGCGGCGCAGGCGGCCGCGGCGGCGGAGCAGGCCGCGGCCGAAAAGGCGGCCCCGCGGGAGCAGCTGGACCGCCTGCCGCCGCTCGACGCGCTGTCGATCGAAGTCGGCTACGGCCTGATCCCGCTGGTCGACGCCGAGCGCGACGGCGAGCTTCTGCCGCGCATCCGCACCATCCGCCGCCAGATCGCCCAGGACATCGGCATCATCATTCCGCCGGTGCACATCCAGGACAACATGCAGCTCAACCCCGGGGGCTACACCATCAGCCTCAAGGGGCAGCCCGTCGCCGCGGGGGAGCTCATGCCGGGCTACTTCCTCGCGATGGACCCCGGATCGGCCGAGGGCCGCCTGGAGGGGGTCGCCACCAAGGAGCCGACCTACGGCCTGCCGGCGATCTGGATCAAGGAGAGCGCCAAGGAGAAGGCGATCGCGATGAACTACACGGTGGTCGACACCGCCACGGTCATGACGACCCACCTCTCGGAGGTGATCCGGCGGCATGCGCACGAGCTCCTCGGCCGGCAGGAGGTGCAGCAGATGCTCGATCATCTCAAGCAGACCCATCCCAAGGTGGTCGAGGAGCTGGTGCCGAACCTGCTCTCCCTGGGCGGCGTCGTGAAGGTCCTGCAGAATCTGCTGCGCGAGCAGGTCCCCATCCGGGATCTCCTCGCGATCCTGGAAACGCTCGGCGACTGGGCTCCCTTCACCAAGGACCCCGATCTGCTCACCGAGCATGCGCGCCAGGCGATGGGCCGGACGCTCACCCGCCTGCACCAGGCGCCGGACGGGAGCCTGCCGGTGATCGTCCTCGGCCACCGGGTGGAGAGCGTGCTCGCCGAGGCGCTGCAGAAAGGCGACAAGGGGCGCGTGCTGGCGATCGACCCGGCGGCCGCCAACCAGATCGCCGGAAGCCTCGCGCGGCTGATCGAAGCCGGCGCGGCGGCCAACCTCCAGCCGGTCGTCGCCTGCACCGCCCCGGTGCGGCCGGCTTTCAAGCGGTTGATCGACCGCTTCATTCCGAACGTGACCGTGCTCTCCTACGACGAAATCCAGACCCAGGCGGAGATCCGGTCGCTCGGCACGGTGGAGCTCTCCGATGCAGATTAAGCGCTTCGAAGCCAAGACGATGACGCAGGCCCTGCAGATGGTCAAGGCGGAGTTCGGCCCGGAGGCGGTGATTCTCTCGGCGCGCAGCCTGCGGGGCGGCCGGGGGCTTTTCGGGGCGGCGCGCGCGGCGGGGGTCGAGGTCACGGCCGCCAAGGACAGCGGCTGGGGCGCCCCGCTGCCGTCCGGCTCGGCGGCCGCCGCGCCGCCCGCCGCGGCGGGCGGGCGCCCGGCCGCGAACGGCGGCCGCACGGGGGTCCTGCGCACCCTGAACCACACCCTGAGGAACTGGGCGGGCCGTGCGCGCGACGGCGCGGCCGCTGCCGACCCGGGGCTGCCGGAGCCGGGGCTTGACACCGGGCTGGCCGGAAAGCTTCTCGCCGGCGGCCTCCGGCGCGAAATCGCCGCGGAGCTCGCCGCGGGCCTCGCGGCGGCCGGCACGCCGGCGGAGCGCGCGGCGCTTCTCGGCGCCCTGGAACGGCTGGGGGTTTCCTCTTCGGAACCGGGCTCCGGCGCCTCCGGCGGCCGGCTGCGGGCGGCGGTCATCGTGGGCCCGACCGGGGTCGGGAAGACCACCGCAGCGGTGAAGCTCGCCCTGCGGCACTCCCGCGGCGGGCTCAAAACCGCGCTGATGACCGTGGACGACCGGCGGATCGGCGCCGTGGCGCAGCTTCAAACCTACGCGGAGATCACCGGGCTGCCGTTCGCCGCGGCGCCCGGAGCGGCCGGGGCGCGCTCCGCCTTGGAGCGCCTGGCGGCCTTCGACCGGGTGATCGTCGACACGCCCGGGGTCAGCCCGGGAGACCCGGCGCTGCGCGCGGAGCTCGACAGCATGCTGGCGGAGCTCGCGGGGGCGGAGGTGATCCTGCTGCTGAACGCCGCCTTGCCGGAGAAGGACCTGGAGGCGGCGATCGGCGCCTGGCGCCATGCGGGCATCACCCACCTCGGGTTTGCGCGCCTCGACGAGACCGGGGCCTGCGGGAGTCTCATCAACGTGCTGGCCGCCAGCGGCCTGCCGCTCGCGTTCCTCTCCACCGGGCCCGCCGTTCCGGAGGACTTCGCCCCCGGAGGGCTCGCGGCGCTCGCGGACCGGCTCCTGTCGGGGGTCGCCCGCGGGTCGGATGCGACGGGGGCGCCGGCCGGCGCGTTCGGGCGGCCCGGCGCGGCGCCGCGTTGGGTCGCCAACCGCAACTCCGATCTCTACCACCGGCCCGACTGCCGCTGGGTCAAGCGCATCAGCGCCCGCCACCTGGTCGGGTTCGCCAGCGCCGCGCAGGCCGAGGCGGAAAGCTACCGGCCCTGCCGCGACTGCCAGCCCGCGGCGCAGGGGGAGGCGGAAACCGCCGCCGCGTCCGCCGAAAACCGGCGGATATCCGCCTGGCGCTGAACGCGCGGGCACGAGGAGATTTCCCGGACATGACCGAGACCCCGCCGACCAACAACGTGATCCCGATCAACCGGCGCCGCTCGGATTCCGCCGGCGAGGGGCCGTCGGCGCGCCGCCGGCCGCCGCCGCGCGTCATCGCCATCACCAGCGGCAAGGGCGGGGTGGGGAAAACGAACATCGTCGCCAACCTGGGCTATGCCTTCAGCTCGTTCGGCAAGCGGGTGATGATCCTGGATGCCGACCTCGGGCTGGGGAACCTCGATGTCCTGCTCGGCATCGCCCCGAAGTTCAATATTTCGCACGTCATCCGGGGGGAGAAGCCCCTCAACGAAATTCTGGAGGAGGGCCCCGGGAAAATGCAGATCCTGACGGCCTCCTCCGGGATCCAGGAGCTCACCCAGTTGAGCCATGAACAGAAGGTGAGGCTTTTCACGGACCTCGACCGGTTGATCGACGACGTCGACATCCTGCTGATCGACACGGCCGCCGGCATCTCCTCCAACGTCATGGATTTCAACGTCACGGCCCACGAGATCATCGTCGTCGTCTCCCCCGAGCCGACGTCGATCACCGACGCCTATGCCCTGATGAAAATCCTCTCGCTCAAGTACGCGGAGAAGACCTGCAAGCTCCTGGTGAACATGGTCGCGAGCCTGCAGGAGGCCGAGGAGGTCTATCGGCAGCTCGACCTCGTCACCGACCGGTTTCTGGACATTCGCGTCGACTACCTGGGCTGCGTCCTGAAGGACGAAAAAATCACCCGCGGCGTCAAGCGCCAGCGCCTGGTGAGCGAGCTCTATCCGGAGGCGAAGGCGAGCCGCTGCTTCCAGGACCTCGCCCGGCGCCTGATGACATCATCGCCGGCCAGCCGGCCCAAGGGGAACACGAATCTCTTCTGGCACCACCTGGTCCGCAACACGCCCGGATCGTCGGGATAAGGCTGCCCGTAGGAGAGCATGCATGCAGACGCTTCCGGCCAAGGCCCGCCAGGGCTACCCGGTCAAAAAACGATCCGCCCAGCGCGAAAAGCTGATCCACGAATACCTGCCCTACGTGCGGCGGATCGTCCAGCGCATCGCGAGCCACCTTCCCGCGAGCGTCGACGTCGATGACCTGATGAACGTCGGCGTGATCGGCCTGATCCAGGCCGTCGACCGCTTCGACCCCAAGCGCGACAACAAGTTCATGACCTACGCCGTGTTCCGGATCAAGGGCGCGGTGTTGAGCGAGCTGCGGTCGCGGGATTTTCTCTCGCGCTCCGGCCGCCGGAAGCTTCGCGAGCTCGAAGGCGTCGTGCAGAAGCTCGAGCAGCGGCTCGGCCGCGCGCCGGACGACCAGGAGCTCGCCGAGGACCTCGGGGTCGAGGTCGACGAGGTCCACCGGATCCGGCAGATGTCCTCCATTTCGTTCGTCAGCTTCGAGGAGCTCGGCGTCTCCGCGCGGGAGGAGAAGGAGAAGCTCCTGAACTACCTCCTCAACCGCGAGGAGGACGCCCTGTCGCAAACCCGCGTCAAGGAGCTGAAGATCGCGCTCGCCCGGGCGATCGAGCAGCTGCCGGAAAAGGAGCGGATGGTCATTTCGCTCTACTACCTCGATGAGCTGACCATGAAGGAGACCGGCGAGGTGCTCGGCATCACCGAATCGCGGGTGTCGCAGATCCATTCGCAGGCCATTCTGCGCCTGCGCAACCGGCTGCGCCGGGAAAGGGTGCTCGATGAAAAAGACTGACGGCCGCCCTTTTCCGGGGAAGGATTGGAACCATGGAGGCGCTCAATTTCCCACGCCCCGTTCCGCCGGTCTCCCCGAGCGACCGGGTTAAACGCGCTCGTCCGCGCCAAGACTCCGGCCAGGGCCACGCCTTTTCCCGGCCGCCGCCCCGGCCGGCGGCCCCCCCGGCCGAGGCGGATGGCGCCGGGGAGGAGCCGGCGGGAGCCCCGGCGGCCCCGGCTCCGGAGGCGGCGGAGCCCGGCCCCGGCCGGCGGGTCGACATCCGCGTGTGATTCTTTCGCGCCGCCCGGAGGGGCGCGCGGTCAGCGGCGGGAAACTGAACGATCGCGAGGTGTGTGGATGACGCATGCGGCGGACATTCCCTGGAACGTGGTGGCCGATGCCCTCTCGCTCGGCCTGTGCACGGCGATCCTGATCACGCTGCTCCGGACGCGGCGCGCCCGGAGCGGCCGGCGGCCGCCGGAGGCGGCGATCGGCGCCGGCGCCGGGTTTTCGGAGCAGGTGCACCGGGAGCTCGTCGCCCAACAGGCGGCCGAGTGCCTGGATGCGATCGCCCGTGCGGTCGAGCGCGAGCGCGAGCGGCTCGAGGGCCTTCGCGACCGGCGGGGATTCGCGAGCGGCGCCGGCCCCGCGGCCTTCCGGCTCGCCGCCGAGCCGCTGGACGCCTCCGGGGGCCGCGGCCTTGCCCCGCCGGCGGAGACGCCCGATCGGTACGCGGGGGTCCGCCGGCTTGCCGGCGAGGGGCTCGGCCCGCGGGAGATCGCCGAACGGCTCGCGCTGCCATTCGGGGAAGTGGAGCTCGCGGCCAAAATGATTTCGACGCCGCCTTCCGCCGGCGCCTGAGGATGCAGCGCATCGGGGCGGGAATTTCCCGCGGGGCGGCATAATTTGCCGGCTGACCGCATCCCGCGGGCTCAAGCCGCCCGCGTTCCGGCCGGAGCCGGGCCGCCGGCGCTTGGTACGCACCTTGCAGAAAAATGGCGAGCGCGCGGTCACGGCGCCGGCGGATGCCGGCGGCCCTTCCGGGCTGAAAAAGAAGAGAGGATGCCCATGAGCGGGGAGATTTACATGGCGGCGGCCGGGGCGCTCGCCTACGAGAAGCGCCTGGAGGTGGTGGCCAACAACCTGGCCAACGCGAACACGGCGGGCTTCAAGCGCGACGAGGTCTCCTTTCAGGCCTACATGCTTTCGGCGGAGGGAGCGCCGCAGGCGGTCTCGCCGCCGTTTCCCGATGTCAGCGATGCCGCCGCCTTCTGGATCGAGGCGCGCGGCCGCACCGATTTTTCCGCCGGAGCGCACCAGCCGACCGGAAACCGCTTCGACCTCGCGCTGAACGGCGAGGGGTTTTTCAGCGTGCAGTCTCCGGAGGGGGTCCTTTTCACCCGGCGCGGCAGTTTCACGCTGGACGCCGAGGGGCGGCTCATCACCGCGGAAGGCTACCCGGTTCTCGGCGACGGCGGGGAGATCCGCCTCGACCGCCGGGACAGCCTCGATTTCACGGTCGGCGAGGAGGGGACCGTCAGCGCCAAGGGCGCCGCGCTCGGCAGGCTGCGCATCGCCGCCTTCCGGCCGCAGGATCTCGTTAAAGCCGGGGACGGCTATTTCAAACCGAACGCCGAGGCCGTCGAGGCGCCGGCCCCGGCGGCGCGCATCGCCCAGGGGTTTCTGGAGATGTCGAACGTCGAGGCCGTCCGGTCGATGATCGAGATGATCGAGATCCTGCGCGGCTACGAGTCGTTCCAGCGGGTGATGCGCAGCGCCGACGAGGCGGATTCCAAGAGCATCGCGGAGGTCGGACGCAGCGCTTGAGGCCCGCGCGGCCTCGCGCCGCGGGCGACAACCAAACGGTAACGATCGGGAGGTCCCATGATCCGCAGCATGTGGTCGGCCGCTTCCGGCATGCAGGCCCAGAGCCTGAACATCGACGTCATCGCCAACAACCTGGCCAACGTCAACACCACCGGCTTCAAGCGCAGCCGGGCCGAATTCCAGGACCTGCTCTACGAAACCATGCGCCCGGCGGGCTCGGCCTCCTCGGAGGAGACGGAGGTGCCGACCGGCATCCAGCTCGGGCACGGGGTGCGGCCGGTCGCGGTCTCCAAGATTTTCACTAGCGGCGAGCTGCAGCTGACGAAGAACGAGCTCGACCTCGCCATCGAGGGCGACGGGTTCTTCCAGATCATCCAGCCGAGCGGGACCACGGCCTACACGCGCGCCGGCGCCTTCAAGCTCGACCGCGAGGGCCGGATCGTGAACCCCGACGGCTTCCTGCTCGAGCCCGAGATCACCGTCCCCACGGATGCGATCTCGCTCGCCGTCGGCATGGACGGCACCGTGAGCGTCCTGCAGGCCGGCGAGTCCGCTCCGCGGGAGATCGGCACGATCCAGCTCGTGCGCTTCGTCAACCCGGCCGGGCTGCACAGTGCGGGCAAGAACCTCTATCTCGAAACCGAGGCCTCGGGCAATCCGATCAGCGGCCGCGCCGGCACGGACGGGCTCGGCACCATCGCCCAGGGGTTTCTCGAGATGTCCAACGTGAGCGTCGTCGACGAGATGGTGAACATGATCACGGCCCAGCGGGCCTACGAAACCAACAGCAAGGTCGTGCAGACCTCCGACGACATGCTGCAGATCGCCAACAACCTCAGGCGGTAAGGAGCGGCCATGAATCCGGCGACAGGCCGCAAGGCCCTTGGGCGCCTCCGGCGGCGGACCGCGTCGGCCGTCCTGGCGCTGATCGTCGCGGTCGCCGCCGCGGGCGTTCCCGCAGCGGCCGGCGGGGCGCTCAGCGTGCGCGTCTTCGAACGCGTGGAGATCGAAGAAGACCAGGTGCTGCTGGGGAAAATCGCGCGGATCGACGGCGAGGACGCGAACGCCGTGAAGAGCCTTGCGGCGATCGTGATCGGCCGGGCCCCCCTTCCGGGGAAAAGCCGTGCGTTCGACCCGGAGCAGATCGCGCTGCGCCTGCGGCAGAACGGCGTGGATCCGGGGTCGATCGACCTGCAGGCGCCCGCCGAGGTGCTGGTCGTGCGCGAGGCGGTCGAAATCGGCCGCGAGCGCGTCGAGCAGATCGTGAAGGCCTTCCTGGAGCGGCAGGTCGAAACCCGGGCCGAGTCCCTGCGGGTCAAGGAGATCCGCAGCTTCACCCCCTTGCTGCTGCCGCCGGGGAAAATCGACTGCGAGGTCTTGGCACCCAAGAACACGGTCTTTTCCGGGGTCGTGCCGCTGACCCTCCAGTTCAAGGTGAACGGAAACCTCGACCGGCGCATCGGGGTGACGGCGGTCCTGGAGGCGCTCGCGCCGGCGGTCTTCAGCAAGCGGCCGATGGGGCGCCTCAAGCCGGTCGAGGCCGGCGACGTGGAGGTGCGCACCGCCGAGCTGAGCGAGCTGCCCTCGGACTTCATCTCCGACCCGCAGGAGGTCATCGGCAAGCGCCTGCGGCGCGCCGTGGACTCCCGCACCGTGCTGCGTTCGGAGCTCTTGGAGTCCCCGCCGACGGTCAAGCGCGGCGACCGGGTCGTGATCGTGGCCGAGGCGGGCGGCCTGCGCATCACCGCCGTGGGCCAGGTCCGGCAGAACGGCTATCTGGGCGAGCGCGTGCCCGTCGTGAACCTGGATTCGAACCGCACGGTGGCCGCGCAGGTGGTGGATGCCCAGACGGTCCGCATCGATTTCTGAATCGGCCGGCGGCGCCGGCCGCCGGCACGACCACGGGGAGGACGCCATGTCGATCGGTTTGAAGGCGTTGCACCGGGCCGCCGCGGCGGCCGTTCTGGGCGCCCTGCTGTCGGCCTGCGCCCACCAGCCGCCGGCGATGCGTCCGCTGCCTCCCGCCGCCGAGGTCCGGGACCTCGAACTGGAGCGGGCGCAGGAGCGCGAGGCCGGCTATGCGGACAACTCGCTCTGGCAGGCCGGCAGCGGGGTGAACGGGCTGTTCCAGGACACCAAGGCGCGCCGCGCCGGCGACATCGTCACCGTGAGGATCGACGAATCCTCCAAGGCGACCAACAAGGCCAACACCCAGACCGGACGCGATTCGAGCCTGAGCGCCGGCATCGAAACCCTCTTCGGGCTGGAGACCTGGTGGAAGGACGTCCTGCTGAAGAAGCTGCCCACCGACGCCCCCAAGCTCTCCCCCTTCGGGGCCGTCGCGGTCAAGGGGGGGATGCAGAGCGAGTTTTCAGGCGACGGCAGCACCTCGCGCAGCGGCGACCTCACGGCCTTCATCACCTGCCGGGTGACCGAGGTGCTGCCGAATGGGAACCTGCGGATCGTCGGAACGCGCGAGGTCCTGGTGAACCATGAAAACCAGGTGATCATCCTCTCGGGGATCATCCGCCCGCGGGACATCTCCAACGACAACATCATCAAGTCCACCTTCGTCTCCGACGCCAAGATCGCCTACAGCGGTACGGGGGTCATCGACGACCGCCAGCGGCCCGGCTGGATGGCGAACATGTTGAACGTGCTCTGGCCGTTCTGACATGCGGGCGCCGGCGAGCCGAACCGGACGCGAGGTCTTTAAAATGGCCCTGAATGGAAACGCATGGAAGCCTGCCGGGCGGACCGGGCGCTGCGCCGTCCTGCTCGCCGCGGTGCTGGCGTCGCTCTTGGCGGGCGAGCTGCAGGCGGCGCGCATCAAGGACATCGCCGCCTTCCGCGGCGTGCGCGCCAACCCCCTGGTCGGCTACGGCCTGGTCGTCGGCCTGAACGGGACCGGCGACAGCGACGACGCCACCTTCACGCTGCAGTCCATGGCCGCCATGCTGGAGAAGATGGGGGTCACCGTCAACCCGGTCGACATCAGCGTCAAGAACGTGGCCGCCGTCATGGTGACGGCCGACCTGCCGCCGTTTTCGCGGGTCGGCGGCCGGATCGACGCGCTGGTGAACTCGATCGGCGACGCGAAGAACCTTCAAGGCGGGACGCTCTTGATGACCCCGCTCAAGGGCGCCGACGGAAACGTCTACAGCGTCGCCCAGGGCCCGGTCTCGACCGGCGGGTTCGCCGTCTCCGGCGCGGGGGGCGACAAGGTGCAGAAGAATTTCCCGACCGTCGGACGGGTCGTGCAGGGGGCCCTGGTCGAGCGCGAGATCCCCTTCGACCTCAACCGCAAGGAGGTGCTCACCCTGAGCCTTCACCGGCCCGATTTCACGACCGCCGTCCGCGTCGTGGAGGCGATCAACACCGGGCTGGCGGGCAACATCGCCGCGACCCAGGACAGCGGCACGGTGAGGATTGCCGTGCCGGCCGCCTATGCCGGGAACACCGTGTCGCTGATCGCCGCCATCGAGAATCTCGCGGTGAGCCCGGACGCCGTTTCGCGGGTCGTGATCAACGAGCGCACCGGAACGGTCATCATGGGCGAGAACGTGCGCATCTCGACGGTCGCGATCGCCCACGGGAACCTGAGCGTCCAGATCAAGGAGACCCAAAACGTCTCCCAGCCCCTGCCGTTTTCCGCCGGCCAGACGCGGGTGACCCCCGAGTCGCAGGTGCAGGTGCAGGAGGGCCGGCCGCCGCTCTTTGTGGTGCCGACGGGGGTGAGCATCGCCGAGGTCGTCCGCGCCCTCAATGCGCTCGGCGTCTCGCCGCGCGACCTGATCGCGATCCTGCAGGCGCTCAAGGCCGCCGGAGCGCTGCAGGCGGAGCTGGAGATCATTTAAGATGCCCGATTTCCCGCCGGCCGCTCCGCCCCCGCCGCGAAAGCCGTCGACCGCCGCGCCCGCCGGGCGCCTCGATCCCCGCGCCCGGCCGCGCCCCGCGGCGGACGATGCGCGCCTCGATTCCGCCTGCCGCGAGATGGAGGCGCTTTTCATCCACCACCTGCTCGGCGAGATGCGCAAGAGCGTCGAGAAGACGGGGCTTTTCGACGGCGGCCGGGCGGAGGAGATCATGACCGGGCTCATGGACGCGGAGCTCGCCAAGTCGATGGCCGCGGCCGGCGGTCTGGGGCTCGGCAGGGTGCTCTACGACCAGCTCGCGCGGACCGCTTCCGGGACCGGCTCCGCCGCCCCCCCTCCCGCGGGCCCCCCCGCGGGCTCTTCCGGCCGGAAGCCATGACCTGACCGGCCCGGTCATCCACAGCCGGCTAAAGGTTTCGGTGATCGCACCGATAACCCGTTTGTAGGGGGATTGGCCGATGGGAACCCATGCGGGCGCTTCCGGGGTGCGGGAGCTGGTCGAGACGCTGCGCTGCCAGGCGGACCTCTGCCGGCGGCTGCTCGCGCTGCTCGGCGCGGAGCGCGAGGCCATTCTATCCGCGCGCGGGGTCAGGATGCGGGAAATCATCCAGGCGAAGGAGGCGCTGCTCGAGGAAGCTAGGCGCCTCGAGGCGCGGCGGGTCGCCGCCCTCGAACGGCTGGCGGCCCCGGCGGGAAGTCCGCCGGGTGAGGTCACGCTGCGGGGGCTCGCGCGGGCGCTCGGGAGCGCCGCGGGCGCGCCGCTCGAACGTGCCCGCCGGGAGCTCGAGGGGCTCTTGGCGCGCCTCCGGGACGAACACCGGCGCAACGCCGCGCTGTGCCGCCAGGGGCTCGCGCTGGCACGGGAGGCCCACCGGCTTCTCAAGGAAGCGGCGCTCGGCGATGCGGTGTACCTGCCGAGCGGACGCCTGGAGGAGGCGCGGCTTCGCGGCCGTTTGGTGAGCGGCGCGGGATAGCGCCGTTTCGGATCACCGCGGCGCCCCGGCGGCGGGACGCCGTTCAATCAACTGGCGAACGCATGGAAGGGAAGGTCATGAATCCGAGCGAGGCAAAGCTTGCCGCCGAAATCGGGTGCATCGCGGAGCACCTCGAGAACCTGAATGTGAGCGACCGGGAGGCGTGGCAACGCGCGGCCGCGGAGCTCGACGCCCTGTGCCGGGGCACGCCGCCGCCGGATGTCGTCGGCGGGCTGGTCGCGCTCGTGGTTCAGGGGCTGGCGCGCATGGCCGCGGACCCTCCCGCCGACCTCCTGGCGGCGGTGGATGCCATGGGCGGCGCGCTGGCGGCGGCCGAGGCCTTCCTTCGCGGGGATGCGGACCGCGCCGCCATCGCCGCGGCGGGGGAACGCCTGGCGGCCGCGG
>CAZNKG010000018.1:56929-87716 GCA_964573635.1 uncultured Desulfatibacillum sp.
CGGCCGCGGAGGTCCATGCCGGACAGATGCGCGCGACGATCGACGATGCCGCCTCGCTGCTGGTGCGTCTGGACCCGGGCGACCGGGAGGGGTGCCTGCGGCTCGCCGCCCTGCTGCGGGAGCTTGCCGCCGGCGCCCGCGGCGATCGCTCGCTCTTCGATGAAGCGGCCGCGCTGGCGGCGGGGATCGCGGCGGGCTCCGCCGCGCCCGGGCCGGCCGAAGCGCTCGCGGCCCTGGGGGCGCTGCTCGACCGGGCGGCCGCGGCGTGCGAGCCGGAAACCGCGGATGCTCACGAAACGCCCGCCGCAGAGGCGCCCGCCGGCGGACAGGCGCCCGCCGCCGAGCTGGCGGCCGCGGCCGACGAGCGTCTGCCGGAAGGGGCCGACGCGGACCTCCTGACCGAGTTCATCACCGAAAGCCAGGAGCTGATCCAAAGCGCCGAGGAGGCCCTGCTGACGCTCGAAAACGATCCGCAGGACCACGAGGCCGTCGGCAAGGTCTTCCGAGCATTCCACACGGTCAAGGGCACGGCGGGGTTTCTCGACCTCAAGCTGATCGCCGAGCTCGGCCACCACGCCGAGACGCTCTTGAGCCGCGTGCGCGATGGGGAGATCCGCTACGGCGGCGGGTATGCCGACCTCACGCTGCAGGCGCTCGACACCATCAAGGCCCTGGTGGCCTCCGTCCAGGCGGCGCTCGCCGGCGAGCCGCTGCGCAAACCCGCGGGATACGACGAGCTGCTCGCCGTGCTCCAGAACCCGGAGGCGGCCGGGGTGACCGCGCAGCGCGGCGGGCTGCTGCTGCCGCGCGTCGGCGACATCCTGGTCGCGGCCGGCCGGGTGGACCCCGGCGAGGTCCGCCGGGCGATGGCGGCCCATCCGGAGGCCAAAGTGGGCGAGGCCCTGGTCAAGGAGCGGTCGGCGACGCTGGTCGACGTCGGGCAGGCCCTGCGGACCCAGGCCCAGATGCGCGGCGAGCGGGCGGCGCTCGAGTCCTCCGTGCGCGTGAGCACCCAGCGGCTGGACCGCCTGATCGACATGGTCGGCGAGCTGGTCATCGCGCACTCGATGGTCGCCCAGGATCTCTCGGCGCTGCGCGGCGGCGACCACGGGCTCGCCAAGAAGGTGAGCCACACTTCGAAAATCGTCCGCGAGCTGCAGGACATCAGCATGTCGATGCGCATGGTGCCGCTCAAGGGCACCTTCAGCAAAATGGCGCGGCTTGCCCGCGACACGGCCCGCAAGCTCGGCAAGAACGTCAATTTCGTGGCCGAGGGGGAGGAGACCGAGATCGACCGCAACTTGGTCGACATCGTGAACGACCCCCTCGTGCACATGGTGCGCAACGCCGTGGATCACGGCATCGAGCCTCCCGAGGAGCGCCGGGCCGCCGGAAAGCCCGAACAGGGCCTGGTGAAGATCAGCGCCTTCCACTCCGCCGGCAGCGTCATGGTGGAGATCAGCGACGACGGCAAGGGCATCGATCGCGAAACGGTCATCGCCAAAGCTAAGGAGCGCGGGCTGCTTCCCGCCGGGCCCGATTTCAACGACCGCAGCCTGAGCGACCGCGAGGTGTTCAACCTGCTCTTCGAGCCCGGCTTCTCGACCGCCAAGGTGGTCACCGACGTTTCCGGCCGCGGGGTGGGCATGGACGTGGTCAAGCGCAACATCGAGTCGCTGCGCGGCACGGTGGAGATCCGCTCCGAGGCCGGGCGGGGGAGCACCTTCCGCATGAGCCTGCCGCTCACGCTGGCGATCATCGACGGGATGGTCATCCGCGTGGGAAGCGAAACCTACGTCATCCCGACGATCGCGATCATCCGCTCGGTGCGGCCGCAGGCGAGCGACATCTCCACGGTGTTTCAGCACGGCGAAATGCTGCGGCTCCAGGGGGAGCTGATCCCGCTCGTCCGGCTCGCGCGGCTCTACGGGCTCTGCGGGGCGACCGAGGACCCCGCGGAGGCAATCGTCGTGGTGGTGGAGGACGAAGGGCGGCCGGCCGGGCTGGTCGTCGACGAGCTGATCGGCCGCCAGCAGGTCGTCATCAAAAGCCTGGGCGAAACGATGCAGAACATTCCCGGCATCTCCGGCGGGGCGATCATGCCCGACGGGCGGGTGGGGCTGATCCTGGACGTCGGCGGCCTGCTGCGGCTCGCCAGCTCCGAGCGCCCGGGGCTCGCGGCCTGAGGGGGAGGGGTGAGCGCATGACGGCCGCCGTGGAGCTCGGCGCAGAGCAGTTCCGCAAAATCAGCGCGCTCGTCTACCAGCGGGCGGGCATCAACCTGAAGCAGGGCAAGGAGGCGCTCGTGCGGGCGCGCCTGATGAAGCGGCTCAGGCGGCTGCGCATGGAGCGGGTGCAGGACTACCTCGAGCTGATCGAAAGCGACCGGGGCGGCGAGGAGATCGCCGCCCTGATCGATGTCATGACCACCAACAAGACGAGCTTCTTCCGCGAAATGGACCACTTCGACTTTCTGCGGGAGCGGGTGCTTCCCGGCCTCTGCGGGCCGCGGCTGAGGTTCTGGAGCGCCGCCTGCTCCTCCGGGGAGGAGCCGTATTCGCTCGCGATGCTGCTGTGCGAATGCCTGCCGGGGATCGCCCGGATGGACGTGCGCATCCTGGCGACCGACATCTCGCTGCGGATGCTCGATAAGGCGCGCCGCGCGATCTACCCGGCGCAGGCGGCCGCCGAGCTGCCCGCGCCGGTCTACCGCCGCTACCTGCCTGCGGCGACCGGCGGACGGGGGGCGGAGGTGCAGGTGGCTCCCGAGGCGGCCGGCCTGGTCCATTTCGCCTATCTCAACCTGATGGACCCCTGGCCGATGCGGGGGCCGTTCCAGGTGATTTTCTGCCGCAACGTCATGATCTACTTCGACCGCGACACCCAGCAGCGGCTGGTCAACCGCTTCTGGGACTATCTGGGGGAGGGCGGCTTCCTTTTCGTCGGCCACTCGGAGGGCCTCTCGGCGATCAAGCACCGGTTCCGGTACGTCCGGCCGGCGGTTTACCAGAAGTGAAACCCTTGAGCGGGCCGCGTCGCAGATGAACCTGACGGTCACGGTGGGGGACATGAAAATCGGCGGAAGCGGTGACCTTCTCGTCACCCATGCGCTCGGCAGCTGCCTCGGGCTGACCGTCTGGGATCCGGCGGTCAAGGTCGGCGGGCTCCTGCACGCCATGCTGCCGCTCTCCAGCATCAACCTGCAGAAGGCGCAGGCGAACCCCGCCATGTTCGTGGACACCGGCGTGCCGCTCCTGATCCGGGCGCTCTACGAGAAAGGGGCCCAGAAATCCCGCCTGGTGCTGAAGGCCGCGGGATGCGGCAATCCGCTGAGCAAGAACGAAATCTTCAAGATCGGGGAGCGCAATTACACGGTTCTGAAGAAGCTGCTGTGGAAGAACAACATTCTGCTGGAGTCGGAGGATGTCGGCGGATCGGCCAGCCGGACCGTGCACTTCGACGTTTCGACCGGCCGGGTGCAAATCAGCACGAACGGGGTGTCAAAGCCCTTGTGACCGGCGGAACGGACCGGTCGCTCGGGCAAGGACGGACGGCCATGAAAAATGAAAGAATCGTTTCGGCCATCAAGGCCTTTCCCGGCATGCCGGCGGCCGCCGTCAAACTGCTCGGCCTCCTGGACAGCCCGGATGTGACGACCCCGGCGATCGAGAACATCCTGCGCCAGGACCCGGCGCTGACGGCGAACCTGCTCAAGCTCGCGAACTCCGCCTATCTCGGCCTGCCGTCGCGGATCGGCTCCGTGCGCCAGGCCGTCATGCTGCTCGGCTTCAACCGCCTGATCCAGATGGTGATCGCCACCTGCACGAACACGCTCATGGATCGCGCCATTCCCGGCTACGACCTCTCGCCCGGGGAGCTGTGGCGCCACTCGGTGGCGGTGTCGGTGGCCGCCGAGGGGCTCGTCCGGGAGCTCGGGCTCGCGGCCTCCGAGGAGGTTTTCACCGCGGCGCTGCTCCACGACGTCGGCAAGCTCGTCCTCGGGCAGTTCGTCGAGGAGGACTACGCGCGGCTCGAGCGCGCGCTCGAGCAGGGGATTCCGTTCGAAGCGGCCGAGCGGATCGTCTTCGACACCGACCACGCCGAGATCGGCGCCGCCGTGCTGGCCAAGTGGTCCTTTCCGGAAGGGATCGTTTCCGCCGTGCGCTTTCACCACGAGCCGGAGAAGGCCGCCGGCGAGGAGCTCATGATCGACGTCGTGCACGTCGCCAACGTGCTCTGCTTGATGATCGGCATCGGGGTGGGGCGCGAGGGGCTGCACTACGCCCCGTCGAACGCCGTGGCGGGCCGCCTGGGGCTCAAACCCCAGCACATGGAGAAGGTCGCCAGCCTGACCCTGCAGTGGGTCAGCGATTTCACGGGGGCTCTGGCCGCCTGACGGCCGGCGCCCGGGCCTCCCGCGCGCAGCGGGGGCCGAGGGGAGGACAATCGGGAGCAGGGAGTGCGGAATGGGTGTGAACGTGCTCATCGTCGACGACAGCGGGGTCATGCGCGCCATGATCCAGAAAAGCCTGCAGCTGAGCGGCCTCGATCTGGGAGAGGTGCATCAGGCCGGAAACGGCCGGGAAGGGATGGCGGTCCTCGAGCGCGCCTGGATCGATCTCGTCGTCGCCGACATCAACATGCCGGTGATGAACGGCGAGGAGATGGTGCAGCGCATGCTGGAGACCCCCGGTCTGCAGGCCATCCCGACGATCGTCGTCTCGACGGAAGGCAGCCAGGCGCGGATCGCGCGGCTCGAGGGCCAGGGGGTCCGCTTCATGCGCAAGCCGTTTTCCCCCGAAGCGATGCGGAAGACCTTGCGGGAGATTCTCGGTGCGGAGGCATTTCATGACGACCCCCATTGACGCCATTTTGTCCGAGGTGGCGGTGGCGACACTCGAGCGGCTCGCCTTCATCTTCGCCTCGCCGGCTCCCGCCGCCGCCTGGCCGCCGCCGGAGGAGCTGCTGGCCGCCCGGCTGGAGTTCCGCGGGCCGTTTGGCGGCGAAATGCGCATCGCGATGTCGCACGCCGCCGTGGAGGAGCTGGCGGCCAACATGCTGGGGCTGGCCGACGGCGAGGCGCCGGGCGAAGCGGCGCGCGCGGACGCCCTGAAGGAGCTTTTGAACGTCATCTGCGGCAACCTCCTGCCGGCCATCGCCGGCGAGGCGGCCGAATTCAACCTGGCCTCGCCCTGCCTCGCGCCGCCCGCTCCGCCGCCCATCGAGCCGGCCGCCGTCTGGATCCGCCTCGCGCTCGACAACGGGGTGTGCCTCCTCGGGCTCCGGATGGCCGCGGCAGGGCCGCGGGCGGTCTCCGGGCAGGAGGCGAAATGATCCGCGTGCTGGTGGTCGACGATTCCGCGGTCGTGCGCAAGGTGATCTGCGACGAGCTCTCGCGCTATAAAGACATCGAGATCGTCGGGACCGCCGTGGACCCCTACGGGGCGCGCGACAAGATCGTGCAGCTCAAGCCCGACGTCGTCACCCTCGACCTCGAAATGCCCCGCATGGACGGGCTGTCGTTCCTCGCCCGGCTGATGAAGCACCACCCGCTGCCGGTCGTGGTGCTGAGCTCGCTCACCCCGCGCCACAGCGAGCTCGCGCTTAAGGCGCTCGAGCTCGGCGCGGTCGAGGTCCTCTGCAAGCCGGGAGGGTCGTACGCCACCCGCGACATCTCCCAGCCGCTGGCGCACGCCATCCGCTCGGCGGCGGTCGCCCGGGTTTCGGCCGCGGCCGCCCCCGCCGCGGCGCGGGCGTCCTCGGCCGTTTCCCGGAGCCTCCTGGTGGAGACCACCCACAAGCTGATCGCCATCGGGGCATCGACCGGCGGCACGCGCGCGATCGAGACCCTCCTGCGCGAGTTTCCCGCGGCGGTCCCGGGGATCGTCATCGTCCAGCACATGCCGGAGCACTTCACGACCCAGTTCGCCCGCCGCCTGAACGAGGTCTGCGCCGTGGAGGTGCGCGAGGCGCGCGACCACGACCCCGTGCTCCCCGGGACGGCGCTGATCGCCCCCGGCAACCGCCACATGCTGCTCGCGCGCAGCGGCGGCACCTACCTCGTGCGGATCAAGGACGGACCGCGCGTGCACTACCAGCGGCCGAGCGTCGACGTCCTGTTCCACTCGGTCGCCGAGGTCGCCGGCCGCAACGCGGTGGGGGCCATCCTGACGGGCATGGGCGCCGACGGGGCGAAGGGGCTTCTCGCCATGCGGGCCGCCGGGGCGCACACGCTCGCCCAGGACGAGGCGAGCTGCGTCGTGTTCGGCATGCCCAAGGAGGCGATCAAGCTGGGGGCGGCGGCGGAGGTTTTGCCGCTCGCGGCCATGGCGGAGGCGCTTCTGCAGGGCCTCTGCGACCCGTCGCGAACCAATCGCCAGGCCGTCGCAGGAGGATAGCGCATGAGCCAGCTCTTCGGAGTGATGAACATCGGGACGAGCGCGCTTCTGGTCCAGCAGCGCGCCATCAACGTCACCGGCAACAACATCGCCAACGTCAACACCCCCGGCTATTCGCGCCAGCGGCTCACCCTGCGGACGACGGTGCCGGTCGACACGGGATACGGGCTGGCGGGCTTCGGGGTGCGCGCGACCGGGATCGAGCGGGCCTACGACCGCTTCCTGGCCGGCCAGCTGGTGGGCGCGAGCGCCGACCTCGGCCGCTGGGAGGCGCGCCGGGGCATGCTGGAGCGGGTCGAGGCCGTGGTGGACGAGACCGACGGCTACGGGCTGAACCAGGCCCTGAGCGAGTTCTGGACCGCCTGGCAGAATCTCGCGCTGAACCCCTCGGGCAGGACCGAGCGCGAGGTCACCGCCGCCGCCGGGCAGACCCTCGCGGACACGATCCGCCGCAAATACGACGACCTCAAGCAGGTCCAGGAGGACATCGACATCGCCGTCGAAGGCGCGGTCGACGAGGTGAACCGCCTGTCGGCGCAGATCGCCGAATTGAACCGGCAGATCGCGCAGTCCGAGCTCGGCGGCAACCCCGCCAACGATTTGCGCGACCGCCGCGCGCTCGTCCTCCAGGAGCTCGCCGGCTTGGCGGCCGTCCGCAGCTTCGAGGACGCCAACGGCGGCCTGGTGGTCTCGATCGGCAGCGGCCGGGTGATCGTCGAGAGCGGCAACACCTACGAGCTCGCGACGCGCACCGACCCGGCGAACGGGCGCACCGTGGTCCTCTGGCCGGACATCGGCGGGGGCTGGACCGATGTGACGACGGAGATCGCCGGCGGCAAGATCGGCGGCTGGGTCGATGCGCGCGACAGCCTCATCGCGGGCTACCGCCAGCGCTTGGACGACCTGGCCGCGGGGTTGATCAACGCCGTGAACACGCAGCACCAGGCCGGACTCGACCTGAACGGGGATGCGGGCGGCGAGTTTTTCACCGGCAGCGACGCGGACGACATCGCCATGAGCGCCGCGATACTCGCCGACTCCGACCTGATCGCGGCCGCCGACGCCGGCGGGGCGGCGCTGCCGGGGGACCCGGAAAACGCGCTGGCGATCGCCGCGCTGCAGTCGGCGCACACGATGGGCGGCAGCGCCACCTTCGAGGACGCCGTCGCCGCGCTCGTCACCATCGTCGGGCACGACACCCGCCAGGCCAAGAGCCGGGAGGACCACCAGAGCGACCTGCGGACCTACCTCGAAAACTACCGCGAGTCGGTCTCGGGCGTCTCGCTCGACGAGGAGATGGTCAACCTCGTGAAATATCAGGCGGCCTACAACGCGGCCGCCAAGGTCATCAGCATGGCCGACGAACTGTTCGAGACCCTCCTCACCATGGTGCGGTGAGGGGAGCTTCCGGAGGGCGAGGGATGCGGATCACACCGCGGATGATGGCCAACGTCTTTGTGGGAAACCTGCGCCGCCAGTCGCAGGCGATGTTCGAGCGCCAGGAGCAGATCAGCAGCACGCGGCGCATCAACCGGGCCTCGGACGACCCGGCGGGCGCCGGCCGGGTCCTGCGGGGGCGTTCGGTTCTCGCCTCCATCGACCAGTACGCGGTCAACATCAAGCGCGCCAAGAGCCGGATCGAGTACACCGAGCAGATGCTCGAGCTGGCCGACGACCTCGTCATGCGCGCCTACCGCACGGCGGCGGAGAAGGCCGGCGACGAGGTGACGGCCGAAGAGCGCGCGCTGGCCGCCGAGGGCATGAAGGAGCTCTACGACCAGCTGCTGCAGGTCGCCAATTCGCGCTTTTACGGCCGCTACATCTTCGGCGGCCATCAGACCGACCAGGCGCCCTTCACGCGCGACGACGCCTTCGCCGTCACCTACCACGGGAACGACGGCGACTACCGCGTCCCCATCGCCGAGAACGTCCAGGTCACCCTGGATGCCGACGGGGAGAATTATTTCCAGAACGGGGACGCCGGCGGGGTCGACATCTTCGACGCCCTCGGGGCGCTGATCGCCGGCCTGGAAGCCAATGACTCGGCGGCGATCCGCGGCGCGATCGACCCGCTCGAGAACGCCCGCGCCCAGCTGATGAACAAGCGCACCGAGCTCGCCCCGAAGCTCTACCGCCTCGAGGCGACCGAGGAGCACTGGAAGAACTACCGGGTGGTGATCGCCGAGGCGATCGGACGCGACCAGGACCTCGACCTCGCCCAGGCGGCGATCGAGCTGAAGAGCCTCGAAACCTCCTACGAGGCGACGCTCGCGACGGCCTCACGCATCCTGCAGCAGAGCCTGGTGGATTTTCTCAAATGAAGGCGGCGCCCCTCCTCGCGCTGATGCTCGCCGGGCTCCTCTGCCCCCCGGCGCTCCCCGCCCTGGACGCCCGCAGCATCGTGCGGCTGAAGAAGGCCGGCGTGGGGGATGCGACGATCGCCGCGATGGCCGCCGAGCGCTCGGTCGAAACCGGGGCCTTCACGGTCGAGGAGGTCATCGCCATGAAGGCGGCCGGTGTGGGCGAGGAGACGCTCAAGACCCTGATCACCGCCGGCTCCTTCCTGCGCAACCGGGAGCCCGTCGTCACCGGCAACGACCTGCGGCCCCTCCGGCTGTCGACGGCCGAGGACATCATCCGCCTCAAGCAGGCCGGGGTGGGCGACGCCGTGCTGCAGGCGGTCGTGGAGGCCGGCCGGCCCGCTTCCGAGGCCGAGCGCGAGCGCGCGCTGCGGATGCTCGAGGCGATGGGCTTCTGGGTGGACTACCGCGACCGATGACCTCTTGCGGCGGCGATGGAGGCGGCGTTGCCACTTCTTCCGAACGGCGGCGGGTGGGAGCCGGGGATAGGCCTCGACGCTGACCCCCAGGGGCTCGAGCGGCTGATCGCCAGCCTGCCGACGGCCCTGATCGCGCTCGCGCCGGACGGGACGGTCACGCACTGGAACGCGACGGCCGTGGCGCTCTTCGGATGCCCGGCCGGCGCCGTCATCGGCCGGCCGCTCGGCGAGGCCCCCATCCGGTGGGACTGGGCCCGGCTGCGGGGCGTTCTCGAGAACCGCCGCGCGGATTCCGGGCCGGTCAAGGTCGACAATCTCGCTTTCGTGCGGCCGGAGGGCGGCGAGGGGATCCTGGGGCTGACGATCAGCCCGGTCGCCGGCCCCGAGGGCGGCGCCCCGGGGCTGGTGATCATCGGCGGCGACATCACCGAGCGCCGGGCCTTCGAACGGCAGCTCGCCCAGGCAGAGAAGCTGCGGTCGATCGGTCAGCTCACCGCCGGCATCGCCCACGAGATCAACACGCCGATCCAGTACCTGGGCGACAACATCCGCTTCTTGAGCGAGGCGTTCGCGGAGCTTCTCGAGGCCGTGCGGCCGGGGCGGGAGCGCCCGGGCGACTCCCCCCCGGGAGCGGCCGGCGCGCCGGAGCCCGCGGCGGACCTCTCCGCCGTCGACCTCGACTACCTGCTGGCGGAAATCCCCGAAGCCATCCGGCACAGCCTCGAGGGGGTCGAACGCATCTCCCGCATCGTGCGGGCCATGAAGGAGTTCGCCCATCCCGGCCGGGAGGAGAAGAGCCGGGTCGACTTGAACGCGGTCATCGAAACGACCATCACGGTCGCCCGCAACGCCTGGAAGTACGTGGCCGAGATGCGCACCGATTTCGACCCCGCCCTGCCGCCGGTGCTCTGCCACCCGGGGGAGATCAGCCAGGTCGTCCTGAACCTGATCATCAACGCCGCCCAGGCGATCGAGGAGCGGATCCGGACCACCGGCGCGGAGAAGGGCGAAATCGCCGTATCGACCGGGCGGCGCGGGCAGTGGGTCGAGATCCGCGTCCGCGACAACGGAATCGGGGTGCCCGAGGAGATCCGGCCGCACATTTTCGACCCGTTTTTCACCACCAAGGAGATCGGCCGCGGCTCGGGCCAGGGGCTTGCGATCTGCTACCCGGTGGTGGTGGAGCGCCACGGGGGGCGGGTATCCTTCGAGAGCGAAGCGGGGCGGGGCACCGAATTCACGGTCGCGCTCCCGCTCGCTTTGCCGGCGGGCTGAGATGGCGGCGGCGGAGCGCTTCGCGGTGCTGTTCGTCGACGACGAGTCGCTGGT
The DNA here is from genome assembly GCA_964573635.1 of uncultured Desulfatibacillum sp. Taxonomy (GTDB): domain Bacteria; phylum Desulfobacterota; class Desulfobacteria; order Desulfobacterales; family SpSt-501; genus SpSt-501. The sequence continues at coordinate 67,436 of CAZNKG010000018.1, forward strand.
CCTGCAGGGGCTGCGCCGGGTGCTGCGCGCCGAGGGGCGCGCCTGGAAGATCGGCTTTGCCGCCAGCGGCCGCGAGGCGCTGGGGCTGTTCGCCCGGGAGTCTTTCGACTGCGTCGTGACCGACCTGCGCATGCCGGGCATGGACGGGATCGAGCTGCTCGGGCAGGTGATGTCGCGCCATCCGCAGGCGGCGCGGATCATCCTCTCCGGCGAGCTCGACGCCGAGCGGACGCTTTCCGCCGCCCGCGTCGCCCACCAGTTCCTGCCCAAGCCCTGCGGGCCCGAGGCGCTCCGGTCGATGCTGTCGCGGCTCTGCCGCGCACGCCGGCTCATCGCCGGCACCCGGCTGGGCAGTCTCCTGCCGCGGCTGCAGACCCTGCCGAGCCTGCCGGGGATCTATGCCGGGATCCTGGCCGAGGTGCGCTCCCCCCACGCCTCCATCCGCCGGGTCGCCCGGATGGTCGGCCGCGACATCGCCATGAGCGCCAAGGTCCTGCAGCTCGTCAACTCGGCTTTCTTCGGGCTTCCCCGACGGGTGGTGAGCGCCGAGGAGGCCGTCGCGCTGCTGGGGCTCGAGACGGTCAAGGCGCTTGCGCTGACGGCCGGGATCTTCGACCAGTTCGACCCCGCGCGGATTCGGGGGGTCGACCTGCAGCCGCTCTGGGACCACAGCCTGGAGACCGGATTGACCGCCCGGACCATCGCCCGCCTTGAGGGCCTGGGCGCGCCGGTCGAAGAGGCCGCCTTTACGGCAGGCGTCCTGCACGACCTGGGAAAGCTCATCCTGGCCCAGAATCTGCCGATAGAATATGCCGGGATCATAGCCCGCGTGCCGCCGGGAGCGACCTGCGCCTGGGAGGCGGAGCAGGCGGTTTTCGGATCTTCGCACGCCGAGGTCGGGGCCTATCTGATCGGGCTCTGGGGGCTTGCCGAGGAAGTGGTCGCCGCGGTCGCCGGCCACCACCGGTCGCCGGCCGCGCCGGGGGCCGCGGGCGGGCTCCCGGCGCTGCTGCGCGCCGCCGACTTCCTCGCCCACCGGCTCGCGACGGCCGCCACGGCGCCCGCGGGCCCGGAGGCCGCACCCGCGCCGCCCGGGATTTTCGGCGCCGGGGCGGAGCGCCTGTCCGAATGGGAGCGGGTCTGCCGGGAGGTGCGGTCCAAGGAGATGAACCGTGTCGGCTAAAGTGCTCTTCGTCGACGACGATCCGAACATCCTTTCCGCCTTCCGGCGCCGGCTGCGCCGCGAGTTCCCCGTCGATATCGCCACCAGCGGAGGCGAGGGGCTCGCGGTCCTGCGCGAGCGGGGCCCGTTCGCGGTCGTCGTCGCCGATTACTGCATGCCGTGCATGAACGGGATCGAATTCCTCGCCCGCGCGCGCCGGACGGCCCCCGAGACCGTGCGCATGCTGCTCACCGGCAGCGCCGATCTGAACGCCGCGATCCAGGCGGTGAACCAGAGCAACATTTACCAGTTCCTGACCAAGCCCTGCCCGGGGGACGAGCTGCGGCGCGCCCTGCGCGCCGGCGTTGCGGAATACCGCCGCGTCCACCGTGAGCGCAAGTACAACAAGCGCGCGCGCCGGCAGCTCGCCGAGGCGAGAGAGGTCCAGTGCGGCCTGATGCCGTGCGGCGAGGGGCGCATCGAGGGGCTGGAGATCGCCGGCCGCAGCATCTTTTTGGACCAGACCGGGGGCGATTACTACGACTACTTCCGGAAGCCGGCCGGCGGGGGGGCGGTGATCGTGGTTGCGGTCGGCGATGTTTCCGACCACGGGCCGGCGTCGGCGCTCCTCATGGCGAGCGCGCGCGCCTTCATCCGCGAGTGCGCGCTCCAGCCTGGAAGCGCCGCCGAGATCGTCGGCCGCGTCAACCTCCGGCTCTGTCGGGACATCCAGGCGACCGGCCGGTTCATGACCCTGTTTTACGCCGAGATCGACCTCGGCCAACGCTGCCTGCGCTGGGTCCGGGCGGGCCATCCGCCGGCGCTGGTTTTCGATCGGAGCGGCGGCGATTTCACGGAGCTCAGGGGCATGGGCGGCCTGCCCCTCGGCGTGTTCGACGGGGCGGGCTACGAGGAGCACCGCCAGGCCATCCAGCCGGGCGAAATCATCGCCATCGGCACCGACGGCGTGCTGGACGCCTGCGACAGCTCGGGGCGGGCGGTCGGCGGCTTCCTGCTCAAGCGGGTCCTCGGCGAATGCGGCGAGCTTCCGGCTGCGGAGATCGTCTCCCGGGTCCTGGGGGGCCTCCAGCAGCAGATCCATCCGGCCGCCCTCCATGACGACAGCACCCTCGTCGTGGTGAAGGTGGAGGGCTGAATGCGCGGCCGAACCGTCGTCTGCCATCGCTGCCGCCACTATTTCGTCACCTGGGACCCCGCCTTTCCCCACGGCTGCCGCGCCATGAGCTTCCGCAGCCGAAGGCTGCCGAACGAAGAGGTGCGCGCGGCGATGGCCGGAGGCGATTGCCTCATGTTCGCGGACAAGGCCGGGGGGACCGGAAGGCCGGCTGGGGATACATCGCAACGTATCCCCAAGGGGCGCAATGGCGGCGTAATAGGCCGATAATAGAAAACCCTGTTAGGGGGGGTGCCTAACAGGGTCAGTCGGAGGTGGGAATGAAGGAAAGGAGGAAACTTCATTCCGTCGGCCGCTACAATAAGCAAGTCACATGCCAGGTTATCGATTTCTCCCGGCTTGCCCCCAAATTAATTTTAAGGTGATGAAATAGAGACAAATTATCACCGTCCGCAATGCGCCCGAGTGGACCTGGCGGCGGGGAGCGCCGGATTTTGAGCAAGAAAAGCGTCATAATCATGACGCTCGAGCAATTATTTTGACGTTCGACGGGTTTTGGCCGGGTTTCGGTCCGAAAGGGCGGGGTGAGGACTAAAACCGGCGACGGCGACGATTTCGCTCAAGAAAACCGCCGGCCGGTCGATATATTCTGCAGCGGGCGTCGGCCGGCTTACCGGCGCGAACATCGGATTTCAAGCCGGTGCCGTATGCGGCCAAGAGGCTCTTCCGGGCGTCCGGCGCGAGACGGGCGGCAGCCCCGCGGAAGCGGACCGGCCGCGAAAAAACGGTAAAGATTCCGTTACCGCGGCCGATACCCGCAGCGGCACAGGACCGGAAAAGGCCCTCAGCGATGATCAAAGCCAGCAGATATCTCTCCGTTTCCCAGGCGGCCAGGCTCTGCCGGGTCGGGCGCACCACGGTCGGCTATTGGGTCCGTTCGAAAAAGCTCTTCGCCCAGCGCCAGGGGCGCAGCTACGCCATCCCGGTGGAGGACCTGCTGCATTTCCTCGAGACCTCCGGCCAGGAGATCCCGCCGGAGCTGGTCAACGGCAACGGGCTGCGGCCGGTATTCAAAAGCTTCCAGAACTGCTGGCAATTCTGGGGCGATGGCGGCAGCGGGCATCGCTGCGGCGAGTGCGCCACGTTCCAGCGCCAAATCGACGACTGCTTCTGCATGCGCGCCGACGGGGCGGTCGGCTGTCCGGCCGCCTGCCACCGCTGCCGCTACTACCAGGAGGTGTATCTCGCGCGCTTCCGGTTCATTCACCAGCTCGGGGCGCCCGCCGCCGTGTTCAAAGGGCTCTATTTCTGCGGCGGGAACACCGCCTGGGCCGAGCTCTGCGGGGTCTCGGCGGAGGAGCTGGTCGGGCTGGGCGTGGAGCGGATCGTCCATCCCTCCTCGCTTGCCGACGTGATATCGACCTTCAAGCAGCTCAGCCTCTCCCCGCGCCACGATCTGCTGCCGCGCCGGATCACGATCACCACCCGCCAGGGAGCGGCGCGGGCGATCGAAACCTGGACCATGCCGCTCAGCGAACCGGAGCACGCCTCGCTCATGCTCGCCCGCGCCGCCGACCCCTGAGCGCGGGCCCCGACGCCGCGGAAACCCGATCAAACGATGGCGCAACCCATACCCAGGAGACTGAAATGATTCCCGAAACCCGGAAGATTTCACAGGCGGTCGACGCCATGGCCGACAAGGAAGGCAAGTATCTCACGTTCAACCTGGCCGGGGAGGAGTACGGCATCGGGATCCTCATGATCAAGGAGATCATCGGGATGATGCCGATCACCGCGGTGCCGCAGACCCCCGCGTACATCAAGGGGGTCGTCAACCTGCGCGGAAAAGTGATTCCGGTCATGGACCTGCGGCTGCGTTTCGGGATGCCGGAGATCGCCTACAACGAGCGCACCTGCATCATCGTGGTGGAGATACCGGGGCAGTCCGGCACCATCCAGATCGGGGTCGTCGTGGACGCCGTTTCGGAGGTCCTCAACATCAAGGGCGAGGACATCGAAGGGCCGCCGTCCTTCGGCGCGCGGCTGAACACCGAGATGATTCTGGGGATGGCCAAGACCGGGGGCGGCATCAAGATCCTGCTGGACATCCACCGGGTCCTGAACAGCGACGAGGCGAGCCTGCTCGCGGCCGCCGCCTGACAGGCCGGCCCATGTTTTTCCGCATCCGGTTCAAGGAAGACGACACGCCATGTTCGGTTTGAGCTTCCACAAGCGCGAGAGCGCCGCGCGGCCGGCGGTCGATCTCGCCGGTGAACTCGACCGCTGCGACCGCCGGCGCGAATTCCTGCTGCTCGCCGCCCGGTCGCTGCTGCAGTGCATCCGCGAGTTCACCCTCGACCTGAAGGATCTCGACAGCCGCGAATTCCGGGCCGCACTCGGGGAGCTCTCCGAAAAGTTGGCCGCCGAGGAGAAGCTCCGCCGCCTGGAATCGCTTTTCGAGGCGCGCAAGCTCGACATCGCCGCATTCGCCGCCCGCCAGAAAACGCACGTGAGCGAGCGCGAGCGGGAGTTCAAGGACATCATCGATATCCTCGGCAAGGCCATGGTGGCCCTGGATACCGAAAACCGCCGCTACAACCTCAGCCTGCTCGAGCAGGGGCGGCGCATCGAGGACCTCACCCGGCTCGACGACATCAAGAAGCTCAAGCAGGCCCTGCTGGTGGAGGTCGAGTCCCTGCAGGAGGCGGTGCGCCGCAAGGAGGCGCGCGACACGGCCCGGATCGAGGAGCTCTCCAAGCGGGTCGACGTGCTCCACACGGAGCTCGAAAACGTGCGCAGCGACTCGGAGCGCGATGCGCTCACCGGCGTCCAGAACCGGCGTTCATTCGACCGCCGCCTCTCCGAGCAGGTCGAGAAGAACACGGTCGCCGCGCAGACGCTGGCCGTGCTGATGCTCGATATCGACGATTTCAAGCGCATCAACGACACCCACGGCCACCTGACCGGCGACAGCGTCCTGGTGGCCGTCGCCAACAAGTGCCGGCAGGCGGTCCGCGGCGAGGACGTCGTGGCGCGCTATGGCGGCGAGGAATTCGCGATCCTGCTGCCGGGGGCGACGCTGCGCAACGCCGAGAAGAAGGCCCGTCAGATCTGCCAGGCGATCGCCTCCACCCGCTACCTGCTGGAAGGCGTCGAGCCGCCGCAGCACCTGAGTCTCACCGTGAGCATCGGGGTGACCGCGCTGCGCAAGGGCGATTCGGTCGGGTCCCTGATGGCCCGCGCCGACAAGGCCCTCTACCAGGCGAAGGGCTCGGGGAAGAACCGGGTCTGCTCCGCGTGAGGGCCGGCCGCGGAGCTCGGCGCTCATCGGGAAAGGGGCAGGATTTGCCGCCCCCCATGTATGCGGGGGCCACTGCCCGGATGGATCATGGATGGAATTTAATACATAATCCAGGCTGTTGAAACCATCCGGGGCTTCTTGCACGCAATTTGCAAATCGCAGGCGGGCACGCGGCTTAAGCCGCGGCGAGGCCTTTAACGATTGAGGTGCTGAGCATGAAAATCACGGATTTCGGCCGGACCCCCCCATGGACGGAGGCCGTCAAACCGGATGCGGCGGCTAAAGCTCCCGGCGCGAGGTTCGCCGCCGTCTTCAAGCAGGCGCTGGAAGGGGGCGCGAGCGCGGAGGCGGCCTCCGCCGCCGCCGGGCCGGATGCTTCCGGCGACGCGGCCTGCCGGCAGGTGGAGGGGTTCCTGGATCTGCTGGACCGGTTCCGGCGCAGCCTCGCCGACCCCTCGCTCTCCCTGCGGGGGATGGAGCCGGTCGTGCGGGAGATGGAGAGCGGGCGCGATCAGCTGCAGCGGATCCAGGAAATGCTCCCGGAGGGGGACGGCCTGAAGGAGATCTGCAACCGGGCGGCCGTCGCGGCCACCGTGGAAATCGTTCGGTTCCGGCGCGGGGACTATCTTGCGGCATGAGGACGAATCGCCTCCGGCGGCTTCCGCCGCCGGCTCCGCCCCGGCGCTGACGCGGGTCCGCGCCTACATTCTGCGCATGGCCGGGCTTTCCACCACGGCCATCAAGGTGCTCCGGACCTGCAACGACCCCCACGTCTGCGCCAATTCGCTCAACCGCGTGATTTCGCTCGACCCTGTTTTGACCGGGCGCGTCCTGCAGCTGATCAATTCGGCCTATTACGGGCTTCCGGGCAAGGTCAGCTCGCTCACCCGGGCGATCATCCTGCTCGGGATCAACCCGGTCAAGAATCTCGTGTTAAGCTTCGCCGTCATCGAAAGCTTCTCGCGGCGCGACGCCTACCGGGTTTTCAGCGCGGACGGCTTTTGGGCCCATTCCCTGAGCACGGCGGTGGCGAGCAAGCTTCTGGCCGCCGAGCGGGGGATCCCCGTGAGCGAGCGGGAGGAGTTCTTCGTGGCCGGGCTGATGCACGATATCGGCAAGATCCCGCTCAATCACCTTTTCCCGGAGGAATACCGCCATGCCTGCCGCCTGGCGGAGGAGTCCGGGGTCGGCGCGCGCAGCGGGGAGGAGTCGGCCATCGGCGTCGACCATTGCCGGGTGGGGGCCATGATCGCCCAGAAGTGGGAGCTGAGCGCCGAGCTGCGGGATGCGCTCGGCGGACACCACGAACCTCGGGCCGCCGCCGGGGCGGAGCTTCTGGACGCCGTGGCGCTCGCCGACGCCCTGGCGCACGAGACCGGGGCCGGGATGCCGGGCGGCCCCAGCCTGGATGCCGGGCGCCGCGGCTGCCTGAAAGCCTTGTGGCGTCTGGATCCGGAGGCCGCGGCGCGCCTGCGCGAGGCGGTCGCGGTCGAAATCGAGAAAGCGCGGGTGTTCCTTGAAATCGCCTCGGGGAGATGAAGCGATCGCCGTGACCTTCTGGGGGGTCCGCGGTTCGATCCCCACGCCCGGCGCGGAGACGACGCGCTACGGCGGCAACACGCTGTGCATCGAGCTGGAGTTCCGCCCGGCGGGGCGGCGGGTCGTGATCGATGCGGGCTCCGGCATCCGCCGCCTGGGCGATGCGTTGTACCGCGGCGGGCCGACGGCGGCGGCCCCGCGGCTCGACCTGCTGCTGACCCACACCCATCTCGACCACATCCTCGGGCTGCCTTTTTTCCGGCCGCTCTACGACCCGCGGGCGCGGGTCACCGTCTACGGGCCGGTGATATCGCCGGACGAACGCCTGGAGGAGGTCATCGGCGCCCAGCTCTCCTATCGCTATTTTCCGGTGAGGCAGGTGGAGCTCGCCGCCGTGATCGATTACGTGGACCTCAAGGAGGGGCGCTACGAGCTCGGCGACGGCATCCGGCTCACGGCCGCCTATCTCAATCACCCGCTGCTGTGCATGGGCTACCGGCTGGAGTACGGCGGGCGGTGCGTGTGCACCGCCTTCGACACCGAGCCGTTCCGCAATCTGTTCATCACCGACCGCGGCCACCCCGATTTCGACGAGGCGCTCGCCGCCGAAGGTGAAAATGCCGCCCGCGAAGCCGACCGCCGCATGCGCGCCTTCACCGCGGGGGCCGATTTGCTGATCCACGACGGGCAGTACACGCAGGAGGAGTATGGCGCCGGGAAGCAGGGCTGGGGGCACTCCCCGGTGGAATACGCTCTCGCGCTCGCGCGCGACTGCCGGGTGCGGCGGCTTGCGCTGGTGCATCACGACCCGATGCGCTCCGACGAGGAGATGGACCAGCTGGCCGCACGGTACGCCCCCGCAGGGGGAGGCCCCGCGGTTCCGCCGCAGCTCTGCTTCGCCCACGAAGGGCTGCGCGTCGTGGTCTGACGGCGGGGGCGAGGCGCCGCCCCCCGGCTTGGAGAGAGGCCGATGACATTCAAACGCAGCTTTGTCGCGGAGAGCCCGGCCGGCGGGGAACGACGGTCCGGATTGAACCGGCGCTGGATCAAAGGCCCTTACGACGGGGTCGACCGGCGTTCGGGCCGAGACCGGCGCATGGAGCTTGCGTCGGGCCTGCCGCTCGAGGCCGGCGTCCTCGGGGAGCCGGGCGAGCGCGAAATCGAAAATTTCCTCCTGTCGACCGCCGTGCGCCTCGAAGCCCTCGTGCGCGTTCTGCAGCGCAAAGGCCTGGTCCTGTCCGAGGAGCTGGAAGAGGAGGTGCGCGCGATCCAGGCGGACCTCGACCGGCGGCCGCCGGCGGGCGCGGAGTGATCCCCTTCCCGGCCGTTTGATGCCGTGCGGCGGCCGTCTCCTTGCGGCGCGCCGGTCTTGCTGGTATATCCAGGAGCAGATGCCGTCGAGCGCGGGCCCGGCGGCCCTTCGGACCGGCCGGGCCCGCTCCGCCAAGCACCCCGGATGGAGGGGCACCGTGTCCGCACGCACCATGGTGATGGCCGCTTTCGCCGCCGACGCCCTGGCTCTGCCCGCGCACTGGATCTACGACACGGCGCAGATCGAGGCGCGCTACGGGCGGGTCACGGAGCTCACCGACCCGCGCCCGCCGACCTATCACGCCGGCAAACGCCGCGGCGATTTCACGCACTACGGCGACCAGACCCTCCTCCTGCTCGGCACCCTCGCCGGGCGGAAGCCCTTCGATGCCGAAAGGTTCGCCGCCGCCTGGCAGGGCTTCTTCCGCACCTACACGGGCTATTTCGACGGCGCCACCCGCAATACGCTGCAGAATCTGGAGCAGGGCCGGGCGCCGCTCGACGCCGGATCGCCCTCGACGGACCTTGCCGGGGCGGCGCGCATCGCGCCGCTCGTCTTCGCCTACCGGCGCGACGAGGCGGCGCTCGTGGAAGCCGCCCGCCTGCAGACCCGCCTCACGCACCAGTCGCCGGAGGTGCTCGACAGCGCCGAGTTTTTCGCCCGGGCGGCCCTCCGGGTGCTCGGGGGCCTCCCGCCCGGCGAAGCCCTGCGGCGGGTGCGCGACGAGTTCTTTGCCGGCACGCCGCTTGCCGGATGGGTGGAGGCGGGCTTGGCGAGCGCCGGGCAGGAGACCCGCGCGGCCATCGGAGGCTTCGGACAGGCGTGCGAGACCGAGGAGGCGTTTCCCGGGGTCGTCCACCTGGTCGCCCGGTACGCCGACCGCCTGGAGGAGGGGCTGATCGAAAACGTCATGGCCGGGGGGGATTCCGCCGCGCGGGGGATGCTCGTCGGCATGCTGCTCGGCGCCCACCCCGGCTCCGGCGGCCTTCCCGAGCGCTGGGCGGCGGGCCTCGCGGCCCGACCGCAGATCGACGCGCACCTCGCGCGCCTCGAGGCCGCGGCGTGACGCGCGGAGAGGGCTCTCCATGAACGTGCTCCTCACCGGGGCCTCGGGCCAGCTCGGCACCGAGCTCGCGCGGCGGGGGCCGGCGAGCCGGCATGCGCTGAGCGCCGTCGACCAGGGGGATCTCGACTTCGCCCGGCCGGACGGCATCGCCGCCTGGATCGCGGCCAGGCGGCCGGAGGCGGTCGTCAACACGGCGGCCTACACCCAGGTGGACCGCGCCGAGAGCGAGCCCGAGCTGGCCTTCGCGGTGAACGCCCGCGCCCCGCGGGAGATCGCGCGGGCCTGCCGCGATCTCGGCATCCCCCTGATCCACATCTCGACCGATTACGTCTTCGACGGCAGCCGGCGCACCCCGTACGCGGAGACCGATCCCGTCTGCCCGGTCAACGTCTACGGCCGCAGCAAGGCCGAGGGCGAGGCGGGGGTGCGCGCGCTTCTCGACCGGCACATCATCGTCCGGACCGCCTGGCTCTACAGCGCTGTCGGCGCGAACTTCCTCAAAACGATGGTGCGCCTGGCGCGGGAGCGCGACGAGCTGCGCGTCGTCTGCGATCAGACCGGCGCGCCCACCCGTGCGGCGGACCTCGCCGCCGCCATCCTGCGGATCCTCGACCGCATCGAAAGCGGCGCCGAAGTCCCCTGGGGCACCTACCATTTCGTCGGCGCCGGAGAGACCACCTGGTTCGGGTTCGCCGAGCGCATCGTCGGCGGGCTTGCCGCCTACCATCCCGCCCCCCGGGCGCGGGTCGTTCCGATCACCACGGCGGAATACCCCACGGCCGCCCGGCGTCCGGCCTACTCGGTGCTCGACTGCCGCCTCATCGCGGAGCGCTTCGGCATCATCCCCCCCCCTTGGGGTCCCGGGGTCGCGGAGACCCTGCGCGAGCTGCTCTCCGGACCGACGGCCGCTCCGGCCGCCTGAACGCCCGCATCGGACCTCAACCGAAATGACATCTTATACATTTCAACATATAGAAATAACAGGATATAATATTCATCTCAGCCATTCCGCAACTTGACTCGCTGCGGGTTTCCATCTAAGATGAAAAATGGGTTTCAGAAACGCGGTCAAGGCATGTTGGACCATACCCCCGAAATACCGGGACGCATGGAATCGATACCCGCTCACCAACCTCCCATCCTGGTCGTCGACGATGATGAAGGGCTGCTGCTGAGCATCAAGGCGACGCTCGTGAGCGCCGGGCTGCCCGAGCCGGCGCTGATTTCCGACGGCCGCCGCGTGGCGGCGGCGCTGCGCGCGCACCCCTATAAGCTCGTGCTCCTGGACTTGATGATGCCCCATGTCGACGGCATGCAGCTGTTGAAGCTGATTCAGGAGGAGCGGCCGGAAGCCGATGCGGTCATCGTGAGCGCCGTGGACGATGTCGGCACCGCCGTGCGGGCCGTGCGCGCCGGGGCGGCGGACTACCTGGTCAAACCGCTCGACCGCGAAAGGCTCGTGGCGCTCGTCCGGGGCTATCTCGAAAAGGCCCATATCCGCAGCGAGCTCAAGCGGGTCGGTGAAAAGAAGGCCTTCGACAACCTCGCCCACCCGGAGGCCTTCGCCCACATCGTGGCGGAAGACGAGGCGATGGCGATGATCTTCCACCAGGTGGAGGCGGTCGCCGGCACCGACTACAGCGTCGTCATCAACGGCGAATCGGGCACCGGCAAGGAGATGCTCGCCCGCGTGATCCACCAGTTGAGCCGGCGAAGCGCCGCGCCCTTCTACGCGGTCAACATGGCCTCCTTCAGCAAGACGCTCTTCGAGGACGAGTTCTTCGGCCATGCGAAGGGGGCCTACACCGATGCGGCCGGCGAGCGGCGCGGCTTCTTCGAGGCGGCCAGCGGCGGAACGCTTTTCCTGGACGAGATCACCGAGCTCGACACCTCGCTGCAGGCGAAGCTGCTGCGGGTCATCGAGGAGCGCGAGTTCTACCGGCTGGGCAGCACCGAGGTGCGCAACGTGGACGTGCGCATCATCGCCGCCACGAACCGCGACATCAACGAAGAGATCCTGAACGGGCGCTTCCGCGCCGACCTGTTCTACCGCATCAACACCTATAACATCCGGCTGCCCCCGCTGCGCGAGCGCCGGAAGGACATTCTGCCGCTCGCGCGCCACTTCCTGCGGGTCCATGCGGCGGCCAACGCCAAGCGGATCGACAATCTCGCCCCGGAGCTGGCCGAACGGCTGCTGCGCCACGGCTTCCCGGGAAACGTGCGCGAGCTGGAGAACATGATCGCCGCGGCGGTCCTGCTGGAGAAGGGCCGGACGCTCACGCTCGAATCGGCGCGCACGCTGCTGCCTTACGAGGGGCCGGAGCGGCGCAAGGCGGTGGAGCTCCTCACCCTGGAGGAGGTCGAGCGCCGGCACATCCAGCGGGTGCTCGAGATCACCGGTGGGAACCGGCCGAAGGCGGCGAAGATACTCGGGATCAACGTCTCCACGATTTACCGCAAGCTCGAAAAATACCATCTGGATGACTTGGGCACCGCCGGCCCGCGGGCCGGGACGGAACCCTCCTGACGATCGCCGCTGGCGGCCGCTGCCGGCCGCCGCCGCCGATTCCGAACACGGCAGCGGAGGTTCTGAATGAAATCGAACCAGGTTTCCACCGGCGGGTTGGACGTGATCGTGATCGACGACGACCCCGGCATCGGCCAAGTCCTCAAGGAGCTGATCGAAAGCTTCTACAGCTGGGGGGAGGTCGTTTGCTTCTCGGGCACGGACCAGGCGCTCGCCTATTGCATCAGCCGGGAGGTCGGCGTCGCCATTTTCGTCATCGATGTCTTTCTGCGGGGCATGAGCGGGTTCTCCTTTCTCGACTCGATCGAGTCGCGCTTCCCCTCGGCGCACGAGGACGCCATCATGATCAGCGGCAAGGCGAGCGATGACGTGGTGGACATGTGCCTCGCCTCGAACGTGGGCTACCTGCTCGAGAAGCCCGTCAAGCCCTACGCGCTGCAGCTCGCCGTGCGCGCCATTACCAACAAATATTTGCGATTCGCCCAGAAGCTGCTGCGCGACCCCGGCATCGCCCGGACGATCGCCGGGTTGTCGAGCCGCGCGGCATGAACCCGTGCAGATGGAGGTGGGGGATGGTTCGGCACCGGGCAGTCAGGGCGGCGGTGGTTTTGCTGGCCGCGGTAGCGATGGCCGCGGCCGCATCGGCGGCGGAGAAGGTCACCAGTTATACGGCCGAGCAGGTGACGCTCGGCCCCGACGGGAAGGAGCTGCGCACCAGCCGCATCGCCGTTTCCGGCGACAAAGTCCGCATCGACGGATTGATGCCGCAGTCCGGGAGCGACCTCGTCGCGATCATGCGGGGCGACCTCAAGAAGCACTGGGTGATCAATCTGCCGAAGAAGAGTTATTTCGAGCGGGACATCGAAGACCAGGACCGCGACAAGCTCCTGGGCGGCCTGAACGCCATGGTCAAGAGCCGCGCGGAGAAGGTCTTGGGGGAGGAGCGCGTCGGAGGCTACCCCTGCTCCAAGAAGGAGATCGAGACCGAGGTCGAGGTCATGGGCATGAAGCAGAAGAGCCGCATGCTCGTCTGGCATTCGCCGAGGTTCGACATGCCGCTTCGGACCCGCGACGAGCATGGCCAGGTGACGGAGATGCGCAACATCAAGGAGGGGGCGCCCCCCGCCGACGTTTTCGAACTGCCCGCCGGTTTCTCCAAGGTCGCCGGCATGATGCAGCTGATCGACCAAAAGGCCGCTGCCGAGGATGAGAGCGCGGCGGAGGCCCCCGCAGCCGGCAAGGGCGGCATGCCCAAGCTCCCGCCGGGAGTGAAGCTCCCGCCGGGCTTCAAGATGCCGCCGGCCCCCAAGCAGTAGACCGGCCGGGGAAGGATCGCGCCGCCGCATGTACCTTGAACATTATGGTTTGAAGGCCCAGCCGTTCGGCTTGGCGGCCGATCCGGAGCTCTTCTGGGCCGGGCCGCAGCTCCAGGAGACCTGCCGGGCATTCGAGGAGGCGCTGCGCCGGGAGGAGCCCTGCGTGCTGCTCACCGGCGACGTCGGCACGGGCAAGACCGTCCTGGTGCGCCGGGTGCTTCAGACCGCGGGGGCGGAGTTCGCGACCCTGGGCTTCTCCGCGACCCGGCTCAAGGCGGCCGACCTCTACGGGATCCTCGCGCTCGAGCTCGGACTGGAGACCGGAGGGGACCGGAGCGCCGGGGATGCCCGCGCGGCGCTCGCCGAGTTTCTGCCGCGGGCCTTCGCCGGCCGGAATCCCATCTGGCTCGTCGTCGAGGAAGCCCACCGCCTGGACTTCGACCTTTTGCGCGCGGTCGTCGCGCTCGCCGGATTTGCGGCCGGCGGCCGCCGCTGGTTCCGCGTTTTCCTCGTGGCGGCGCCGGCGATCGAGGAGCGGCTCGCGGAGCCCGAAGGGGCGGAAATCCGCGGCCGCATCGGCCTGCATCGCCGCCTCCAGCCGCTCTCGTCCTCCGATACCCGCGACTACATCGCCCACCGCCTGGCGCACGCCGGCGCCGAGCGGATGCTCTTCACCGCCGAGGCGCTCGAGCGGGTCTTCGCGCTCTCCCGCGGCTACCCCCGCCTGATCAACATGGTCTGCGACCACGCGCTGCTCTACGGCTTCGGCGCGCACCGGGAGGTCGTGACGCCGGAGGTCGTCGAGGAGTGCAGCCAGGACCTCCTGGTCGCGCTCGAAAAGGACACGATCCCGGAAATCGAATACCGGCCCGGGATGGTCCCGTCGCCCAACCTGCCGAACGAACCCGGGCGCTCCGGGAGGACGGCGGCCGACCTGCGCCGCATCCTCGCGGTCACTGCGGCCGCGGGGCTCCTCGGCCTGGCCGCCTGGCTGCTGACGAGATAGCCGGCTGATGATCCGCCCCGCGCGGGCGCGTCAGTAGAGATCGAACCGCACGAGCCTTCCGTCCAGCCCCCCGTTTTTAAGCGGCCGCTTCCAGGCGGGCCGAAGCCCGATGCGCTTGATCCACTCCCGCTCCCCGAAGTAGACGAAGGCCGTCGACCCGCGGCAGCGGCGCTTGAGGAAATCGCCGAACTCCGCGTAGAAGGAGCTGAGGTCCGCCCGCGGGGAGAGGCGGATCCCGTGCGGGGGGTTGGTGACGATGATCCGGCCTTCGAGGCGCTCGATCCGGCGCCAGTCGCAGCGCGCGACGGCGATGCGGTCCCCCCCGGGAAGGCGCGCCAGGTTTCCGCGCGCGGCCTCGACGGCGGCTGCGGAGATGTCGCTCCCGGCGATGCGCCCGGCCGGGATCTCGCGGATGGCGGCGTCGGCCTCGGCCTTAACCGCCAGCCACCGGCGCCGGTCGAAGTCCGGAAGCCGCTCGAAGCCGAAGCGCGGCCGCAGGTATCCCGCCGGGATGCGGCCGGCGTGCATCAGGGCCTCGGCGAGAAGCGTCCCCGATCCGCACATCGGGTCGACGAGGGGCGCGGCGCCCTCCCAGCCGGTCCAGCGGATGACCGCGGCCGCGACGGTCTCCTGCATGGGCGCCGCGAGCCCCTCGCGGCGGTAGCCGCGGCGGTGGAGCGAGCCGCCCGAGGCATCGAGGCTCACGGCCGCGCGGTTTTTCTCGATGTAGAGGTTGATCCAGAGATCCGGATCGATGCGGGCGACGTCCGGCCGGCGGCCGCACGCTTCGCGGAAGTGGTCGACGACGGCGTCCTTGACGCAGAGCGCCGCGTGCTGGGAGTGGCGGATGTCGCTCGCCACGACGTTCGCGAAGACCGCGATCGTCTGCTCGGGGGCGAGCAGCGCCTCCCAGGGCAGGGCCTTCACCTGGCGGTAGAGCATGTCGGTGGAGCGGCAGGGGAAGAGCGCGAGCGGGGCGAGCACGCGCGTGATCAGGCGCGCCATGTAGTTCACGCGGTAGAGCCCGGGCTGGTCGGCTTCGAAATGGACCCCGCGGCGGATCGGGCGCGGGTCGCGGCCGCCGAGCCGGCGGATTTCGGAAACGGCCTCCTCCTCGAGCCCCTCGGCGACCTGGGCGAAGTAGCGCCGGTTCTGCTGGTAGAGGAACATGCGCTCCGCCTGGCCCCCGCCGCGCGCCTCAGCGGCGCGGATAGGGGGCGCCGTAGCGCTCGGCGTGGACCTGGCCCCAGCGCAGGGCGCTCCGCGGCCGCTCGCGCTTTTCCTCGGCCGGGTAGCCGACCGCGAGGATCGCCTCCGCCATCACCCCGGCCGGAAGACCGAGGAGCCCGGCGACATAGTCCTGGGCCGGCGCGCCGCCCGCGCGCATTCGGTTGCGGATCTGGATCCAGCAGCTGCCGAGCCCGAGGGCCTCGGCCGCGAGCTGGACCATGAGCGCCGCGATCGAGGCGTCCTCCACCCAGGCGTCCGACCGGGCGCTGTCCGCCGCGACCAGGATGCCGAGCGGCGCGTCGGCGAGGAAGGCGGCGCCGTGCTCCTTGCAGGCGGCGAGCTTTTCGAGCATCCCGCGGTCGGCCACCACCACGATCTCCCAGGGGTTGAGGCCGCGCGACGACGGCGAGCGCAGCGCCGCCTCGACCAGGAGGTCGACCTTCTCCGGCTCGACCGGCCGCGCTTCGAAGCGGCGCACGCTGCGCCGCTTGCGCATGAGCTCCAGAAACATGCCGCGATCCTCCTCGATGGCGTAGGCACCCGTTGCGCCGTTCGGCCTTCAGCCTGCGCCGGGAGCGGCGGCGGGCCGAACCGGCAGGGGGGGCGGTGCTTCCAAAGGGCGTCGGGTCGGTGCTGGTGCCCCTGGCAAGAATCGAACTTGCGCTAACACGGATTAGGAATCCGTTGCTCTATCCACTGAGCTACAGGGGCGGTTTCGGCCGAGTCGTCCTGCGCGCTGATGACGTGGAATCATTACCTCAATCCGCCCCCGGAGACAAGATCCTTCCCCGCCTCCGGGCTTCGGGCGGCGGAATCCGTTTGCGGGAACACCGCGGCTCGGATACAATGCCCGCCGATTCCGCCCATCCCTCAGCCGAGAGAGGAGAATGTCATGTCCGTCGATCTGATGGCCTATTTCAACAAGCAGCCGCGCCTGGGGACGCTCAGCACCGCCGACCGCGAGGGGCGGGTGAACTCCGCTTATTTCGGCTCGCCTTTCATGGTGGACGCCAAGACCATCGTCATGGGGCTGACCCGCAACCGCACGCTCGCCAACCTGCAGCAGAACCCCCGCGCCGTTTTCCTGATCATGGAGCCGGCGAAGTCCCTGCCGGAGTGGCGCGGGGTCCGGGTCTACGTCCGCATGACCGCCTGCGCCACCGAGGGCGAGAGCCTCGAGACGACCCGGGCGCGGATCGCGGCCGCCGCCGGCGAGGCCGCGGCCCGGGCGATCCACGCCGCGGTGACCTTCACGGTCGAAGAGATCCGGCCGCTCGCCGACTTCGGGCAGGGTTGGGAGAAGTCGATCGGCTGAGGATGGGCCCGGGCTCCGGCGGTCCGCTATGCGGCGGCGCGTCAGGAGCCGATCTCGACCCGCAGCAGCCGGACCAGGTCGCCCGGCGCTTTCACGCGCAGGAGGCGCCCCACCGGTTGAGGCTTCTCCGGGCTGGCGGAGACGGAAAGGGAGCGGGGGTTTTCGATAAACCGCTTGACCTGCGCGAGCGCCTGACGGGTGAATTCGTCCTTCTCCCGCGCCATCTCCTGGTCGATGCCGCGGATCAGGGCGGCGGTCGACTCCTCCGTGGTCGTGTTTTCGTTTTCCGCACGGAGCTTGAAAAGCCGCGGGACGAGCGAGGCGTCGCGGTAGCACGCCTTCGCCTCGTGCACCAGGATCTGCGGGTAGGTGAAGAGGAGGCCGATCGCCTGCCGGGGGTCGAGGTCGATGTTTCCGAGGCGCAGGCTGAACTCGATCTCGCCCGCGTCCCGGATTCCGAAGGCGAGCTTGCGGACGGCGAGCTCCTTCTGCGTGCTGTCGTAGCGGTAGTCGATATCGAAGCTGCCCTCGAGCGTGTCGCCGAACCCCAGCCGCTGCAGCCTCGCTTTTTCTGCGCGGAGATGGCGCAGGTCGATTTCAATCCCGCGGCAGGCGAGCGAGAGGCGCGCGGGTATCTCCGCCGTGTCGTCGAAATCCCGGACGACGATCTCGGCGATGCGGGTCTTCCGATCTTCGCCGGGCGACCCCAGGCGCACGTCGGAGATGCGCACGCTCCTGCCGATCAGGTCGGCGTCCACCCGCCGGTACTCGACGTCGAGAACCCCGGCGAACTTGGACAGCTGCTGGTCGAGCTTCTTCTCCGCCTGCCGGGAGGCGTAGGCCTGGATGCCGAAATAGGCGGCCGCCAGGACCACGGCGGCGCCGATGGCGATGAGATGCATCTTCTTCATCGTTTATCTCCGTTCCGGAGGTTGTCCGGGCCGGCAGGGGCCGGGCCCCGGAAGGCATGGGTCGATTCTCCCCTTTATCGGCCGGTTTTCCCCGCGGCTCAAGGGCCGTGGACAGCCGCCGGCCCCGTCTGATAACAATCCACCCGCGGCCGCCCCGGCCGGCAGCCACCCGGAAAGGATGGAGACGCCATGGACCCTGGCCAGATCAGCTGCCCGAACTGCGGATTCGCCTTCGAGTTGTCGGAGGCGCTGACCGGACGCATCCGGGAACACCTGCGCGACGAGCTACTCGGCGAGGTGGCGCGGCGCGAAGCCGAGGTCAAGCGCCGCGCCGCGGCGCTGAGGGAGCTCGAAGCCGGGGTGGCGAAGAAGCAGGCGGCGGTCGACGAGGAGGTCGAGGCGCGGTTGGCGGCGCGCGCGGCGGAGCTTGAGCGCCGGGCGGCGCAGAAGCTCGAGGGGCGCTACGCCGACCGGCTGAAAGAGCTCGAAGGGGTGCTCTCTGAAAAGGAGACGGCGCTGGCGGAGTTCCGGCGGCAGGAGCTCGAGCTCCGGGCGCGGCAGCGCCGCCTCGAGGAGGAGCGCGAGGCGCTCGCGCTCGAGGTCGCGCGCCGCCTGGACGCCGAGCGCGAGAAGGTCCGCCGGGAGACCCTCGAACGCGCCTCCGAGGAGCACCGGCTGAAGGAGCTCGAGAAGGAGAAGGTGATCTCCGATCTGCGCGCGGCGCTCGAGGCCCTGAAGCGCCGGGCCGAGCAGGGTTCCATGGAAACCCAGGGCGAGGTCCTGGAGCAGGATTTCGAAAGCCGGCTCAGGGAGGTCTTCGGTCACGACGAGATCCGGCCGGTCCCCAAGGGCATCCGCGGGGCGGACGTCGTGCAGGCCGTGCACACGCCGGCAGGGGCCGAGTGCGGGATCCTTCTGTGGGAGACGAAAAACACGAAAGCCTGGTCGAACGGCTGGATCCCGAAGCTCAAGGACGACATGATCGCGGTGCGCGCCGCCGCGGCGATCCTGGTTTCGGTCGTGCTGCCGGCCGGGGTGCGCCGCTTCGGTCAGGTGGAGGGCGTCTGGGTGAGCGAGCCGGCCTGCGCCATCCCGCTCGCCATGGCGCTGCGCGAGCAGCTTCTCGCCATCGGGCGCGAGCGCGCCGCCTCGGCCGGCAAGAGCGAGAAGATGGAAACGCTCTACCGCTACCTCTGCGGCAGCGAGTTCCGCCAGAAGATCGAGGGGATCGTCGAGGCCTTCGGATCGATGCAGGACCAGCTCAACAAGGAGCGCCGCGCCATGGAGCGCATCTGGAAGCAGCGCGAGAAGGAGATCGAGCGGGTCGTCAAGAACACGGTGGGGCTCTACGGGGACATGCAGGGGATCATCGGCGGCCGCATTCCCGCCATCCCGGCCCTCGAGCTCGCCCCGCCCCCAGGGGAGCTTCCCGGCGGCGTTCCGGACGAGGCGCCGGAAGACGAGCGCTGAGCGGCTGCGCGAAGGCAACACTCCGGCCGAGGGCCGGACCCGCTTCTACCTCGCCGGCAGACCCAGCTCCAGGCGAAAATCGCATCTCGGAGCACCCTGCATGATGGTCTGCGATCGCGCAAAGCGGATGCCGGGGTTGAACCCCTGGGCAAAGGGCTCGTCGCGGCTGCAGGAGAGGCAGACGCCGAGGTCGAGCAGCCCCATGTCGCGATAGATCTCGGCATACCCGCAGCGGGTCACGTCGAAATAGAGCCTCCGCTCGCTTTCCGCGAGGAATTCCACCCTCAGAACGCCGTCTTTGGACCAGACATCCCGCACCAGCCGGGTCATCGCTTTGAGCGAGTTCGATCCGCATTTTTCGGCGGCCCGTTTTCCGGCGGCGAGCGCATCGGCGCGGATCGCCGCGGTGGCGATCTCGAGCGCCTTTTCGAACCCCAAAGCGCCGGCGAATTCGCGAATGAGGTGCGCGGCGATCGGCGCCTGGACGGCGCGCAGGTGCAGGTGGCTGATTTCCGGAAAGCGTCCGCAAGCGGTGTGCTCCATGCCTTCATTCTCCTCATCCGAGTGGAACCGATCGTTGATGCCGCCTATAACAGGAAAGCGGCGACGAATCCATCCGGTTGGCTCCGTTGAGGCCGGAAAAATTTATTTTTGAATGTGCTTGATTTAACCCTCTAAATGCTGATATTCACCGCCGGTTTCGGTGCGAAACGGAAACCGAAAAAAATCGAAGAGGAGATTCAGGCATGCCCAGGAAAAAAGCGTTCGATGCAAAGAAAATGATCAAAATGGTGAAAGAG
The DNA here is from genome assembly GCA_964573635.1 of uncultured Desulfatibacillum sp. GTDB lineage: Bacteria > Desulfobacterota > Desulfobacteria > Desulfobacterales > SpSt-501 > SpSt-501. The sequence goes on from CAZNKG010000018.1 coordinate 87,529, forward strand.
GAAACGCCGCAGGCCGAGATCATGAAAGCCTTCGGATTCAAGACCTCGGCCCAGCTCAAGGCCGCCTATTACCGGGCGCTGGTTGAAGCCGGAGAAATCCCCGCCATCGTGGGCGGCCGGGGCGGCGTCCGCAAGCCGGTCGAGAAGAACGTGGGCGTCGGCAAGCGCGGCAGCATCATCATCCCCAA
>CAZNKG010000019.1:0-86930 GCA_964573635.1 uncultured Desulfatibacillum sp.
TTCAAGGGTCTGATTCGTAGCTTACCACACTGTCCAGTTTTTGGGGTCCACCGCCATGAGAACCGGGCGACAACGGAAATCTACCTGCACTCCATAGGCGGCTCAGAGCGGGAGGCCATGAGGGTTTTGAACGATGGTTTCGAAAGTTTTTCACACACAGATTCACACACAGAAAAAAAGGGGCTACAGACTGAAATCTGTAACCCCTTGATTTAACTGGTGCGCCCGGCAAGATTCGAACTTGCGACCTACGGATTCGTAGTCCGGCGCTCTATCCGGGCTGAGCTACGGGCGCGTAAAACGCAGTGGACTTCTTAACCGAAAGCCAGCTCTCTGTCAACCCGCCGGTCATCCCCTGCCCGACACGAGCATCGCCTCGCGGCCGTCGCCCGGAGATCAGATGTCGAGCTGCTTCTTGATCACGACCCCCTTCTGGGTCATCTCTTCGAGGGCCTTGGCGGTGGTGTCCGGGGCGACCCCTTTGCTCAGCCCCTCGATCACGGTCACCTTGTACCCGGCCTTGACGGCATCCAGGGCGGTCGCCTTGACGCAATAGTCGGTCGCCAGCCCGTAGACGATGACCTCCTTGACGCCCGCCTTCCTGAGAAGCGAGTTCATCTCGGTCTTGGCGCCGCCGTCGTCCTGGAAGCCGGAGTAGCTGTCGAAGCGCTTGTCTTTTCCTTTTCGCACGACGGCCTCGAAGAGCTTCTTGTCGAGCAGCAGCTTGGCGTTTTCGGTCTTCTGCACGCAGTGCGGCGGCCAGAGGACCTGGGATTTTCCGCTCACCTCGATCACGTCAAAGGCCTTTTTCCCCGAATGGTTCGTGTAGAAGGAGACGTGGTCGGCCGGATGCCAGTCCTGGGTGGCGAAGATGGGGTAGCCTTTTTTCTTCAAGGCCTCGGTCGCCTGCCGAACCTGGTCGACGTAGGCCTTGTCGGTGCCGTTCACGGCGAGCGAGCCCTGCTTGAGCGTGGTGAAGTCCCCCTGCAGGTCGACAACGATGACGCCCACCTTGGAGCCGGCGGCGGCCGGGGGCGCGCTCACGATCAGGCACACCAGGATGGCGGCGGCCGCCAATACGACGATGAGCTGAGTCTTCATGGGCAAACCTCCTTTCCGGGTGAGTGGATCCGAAGCCCTCGAAAAGAAATACACCCGCGGCTCGGAGGGGGTCAACAATTGAATTGAGGCCGGCGCCGGAATTGGGTAAGAAGTGCCGGGGGCGGCCGGAAAGGCCCCCCACCGGGAGGCCGATTGGAGATGCTGGAACATGAAGCTCACATGCGCCGCGCGCTCGAAGAAGCACGCGCTGCCGGGAGAATGGCGGAAGTCCCCGTGGGGGCCGTCCTGGTGGCGGCGGACGGCGGGCTTCTCGCCGCGGCCCGCAACCGCACGGTTTCGGCCTGCGACCCGAGCGCCCACGCCGAGATCCTCGCGCTGCGTGAGGGGGCGCGGCGGATCGGCAACTACCGTTTGTTAAATACTACGCTGTATGTTACGATCGAGCCCTGCGCCATGTGCATGGGGGCGCTGATCCACGCCCGGGTCGCGCGCTTGGTGTACGGCTGCCCCGATCCCAAATGGGGCGCGGCCGGGTCGCTTTACGACCTCGCCTCCGACCGGCGGTTCAACCACCGCGTGGAGGTGATCGCGGGGGTGCTCGCTGCCGAGTGCCGGGCGGTCATCCAGGGCTTTTTCCAGCTGCGGCGCTGAGCGTTATCCGGAAGGACCGGGACGGCAACTCTTTTCGTTCAAGGGGGGGAAGTCTGTGGCCAATGTCGTGATCGTCGGAACCCAGTGGGGGGATGAGGGCAAGGGCAAGATCGTCGACCTGCTCGCGGAGTTCGCCGATGTGGTGGTCCGCTTCCAGGGCGGCAACAACGCCGGGCATACCATGGTGATCCGGGGTGAGAAGTTCATCAACCACCTCGTGCCCTCCGGGATCCTGCAGAACAAGACCTGCATCCTCGGCAACGGCATGGTCGTGGACCCGGCGGTGCTGATCAAGGAGATCGACTTCCTCGCCGCCAAGGGGATCGCGACCGGCCCGGAGATCATCCGCGTGAGCGAACTCGCCCACCTCATCATGCCCTACCACAAGAAGATCGACCTTGCGCGCGAAGCGCAGCAGGGCGACCGGCAGATCGGCACGACCGGCCGCGGCATCGGCCCGGCCTACGAGGACAAGGCGGCCCGGCGGGGGATCCGCTTCGTGGAGCTGCTCGACCCCGAGGCGTTCGCCGCGGCCGTGCGCACGGTCCTGGAGGAGAAGAATTTCTACCTGCAGAGCTACTTCGGCGCCCAGCCGATCGACGCCGAGGCGGTCATCGGCGAGTACGGCGCCTATGCCGAGCGGCTCGCCCCCTACGTCACGAACACCTCGGTGGTGATCGCCGAGGCCGTGAAGCGCCGGCGCCGGCTCCTTTTCGAAGGCTCCCAGGGAACCCACCTCGACATCGACTACGGCACCTACCCCTACGTCACCTCCTCCAACACGCTCTCCGGAAACGCCTCCTGCGGCGCGGGCGTCGGGCCCGGCAAGCTCTCCGAGGTGATCGGGATCGTCAAAGCCTACACGACGCGGGTCGGCCGAGGTCCCTTTCCGACCGAGCTGAACGACGCGGTGGGCGATCGGCTCCAGGAGCGCGGCGCGGAGTTCGGCGCGACGACGGGAAGACGCCGCCGCTGCGGGTGGCTCGATGTCGTGCTGCTTAGAAACGCGGCGCGCCTGAACGGCCTGACGGGGTTGGCGATCACCAAGCTCGACGTCCTGGGCGGACTCGAGGAGCTCAAGATCTGCACGGCCTACCGGCACCCGGGCGGAACGGCGGTCGATTTCCCCGCTAGCCTCAAAGTGCTCGCGGAATGCACCCCGGTCTACGAAACGCTGCCCGGCTGGACGGAGGATATCTCCGGGATCACCCGCTACGCCCGGCTTCCGAAAGCGGTCAAGCGCTATCTCGAGCGCATCGCGGAACTGACCGGGGTCCCGGTCGACATCGTCTCGATCGGACCCGACCGCGACCAGACGATCGTGCTCAGAAACCCCTTCACGCGCCGGCGGGCGGGGGAAAAGCCGGCGGGAAAAAAGCGCTGATTGGGCGTTGACAGGGACCGGGATTTCGAATATTAGACACGGTTCAGTCGGGACGTGGCTCAGCCTGGTAGAGCACAGCGTTCGGGACGCTGGGGTCGGTGGTTCAAATCCACTCGTCCCGACCAAAAGCCGTAAACGGCGCGCGGGGCCCTGATCGCTCAGGGCCCCGGCTTTTTTTGCAGACTCGGAGGGTCGGCCATGGCCAATCCTTTCCGGAAGCGGGCCGCCGCAGGGCTGAGGCCCGGGGACGCCTTCCGCTATCGGCGCACATTCTCCGAGGCGGAGACGGCCGCTTTCGGAGACTTGACCCGGGACTACAACCCGGTGCACTACGACCGCCGCTGGACGGAGCTCAAGGGCTACCGCGGCCTCGTCTGCCACGGGCTGCTCGTCGGGTCGATGATCTGCGAGTTCGGCGGGCAGGTCGGCTGGCTGGCGAGCGCGATGAGCTTCAAGTTCATCAAGCCGGTCTATTGCGGCGACACGGTGACCTGCGAGGCCGTGATCCGCACGATCGATGCGCGCGGGCGGGCCGAGGCCGAGGCGCAGTTCTGGAACCAGGACGGGGAGCCGGTCGGCTACGCCCATCTCAAGGGGCGCGTGCCGCTCGAAGCCGAGCGAAGGCTCCTCGCGCGGATGATGGCCGAGGGCGACCCCACGAACCGGCTCGCCGAGGAGTGCTACCCGCCCCTTCCCTCCCCCGGCCGCCGGGGCTAACAGGCGGTGGGCAAACGGCGTTAAGCCGAGAGCGGCGGGCTATAGCCGCCAGAAGGGAATGCCCGCGTTGTGGACCGCCGCCACGTCCAGGATCGATTTCACGTCGATGAGGCAGCCGCCGGGGACGAGTTTGCCGGCGAACTCCGCCAGCGCGGTCTCCCGGTAGGACCGGTGGCCGACGGCGATGATGAGCGCCCCGAGGCCGCTCAACGACTCCCAGGGCTCGAGGGCGATGCCGTAATGCTCCCGCGCCTCCCCCGCGTCCGCGAGCGGATCGTGGACCAGCACCTGCATGCCGAAGGTTTCGAGCTCCCGCACGATGTCGACGACCCGCGTGTTGCGGATGTCCGGGCAGTCCTCCTTGAAGGTGAGCCCCAGGACGCCGACCTTCGCCCCGCGGCCGACCAGCCCCGCACGGATCATCATCTTGACCGCTTTTTCGGCGACGAACTTGCCCATGCCGTCGTTGATGCGCCGGCCCGCGAGGATCACCTGCGGGTGGTAGCCCACGGTTTCGGCCTTGTAGGTGAGGTAGAAGGGGTCCACCCCGATGCAGTGCCCGCCGACCAGGCCGGGGCGGAAAGGCAGGAAGTTCCACTTGGTGCCCGCGGCCTTCAGCACATTCAGCGTATCGATCCCCAGGTGGTCGAAGATGATCGCCAGCTCGTTCATCAGGGCGATGTTGAGGTCCCGCTGGGTGTTCTCGATGACCTTGGCCGCCTCGGCCTCCTTGATGCTCCCGGCCCGGTAGACGCCGGCCGCAACGATCGCCTCGTAGAGGGCGGCGACCTGCTCCAGGGTTTCCGGGCTGTCGCCCGAGACCACTTTCACGATCCGGCTGAGCGTATGCTCGCGGTCGCCCGGGTTGATCCGCTCGGGCGAGTAGCCCACGTGGAACCCCTCGCGCCAGCGCAGGCCCGATTCGCGCTCGATGATCGGCACGCACACGTCCTCGGTCGCGCCAGGGTAGACCGTCGATTCGAAGACCACAAGGGCACCCTTTTTCAAGTGGCGCCCCGCGGTGGCCGCGGCGCCGCGAAGCGGCCGCAGGTCGGGCTGCCGGGCCTCGTCGATCGGGGTGGGCACGGCCACGATGACCGCATCCGCCTCGCCGAGCGCGGCCGGGTCGGCGGTCACGGCGAGCTTCTCCGCCAAGCGGAACTCCTCCGCCGACACCTCGCCGGTCGTGTCCACGCCGCGGGAGAGGCGGGCGACCTTATCCCGGTCCAGGTCGTACCCGATGGTGCGGAACTTGCGGCCGAAGGCGACGGCGAGCGGCAGCCCGACGTATCCCAGGCCGACGACGGCCACGATGCTGCGGGAGTGAATGGGTGGCGTGGTCACGGCAGCGGCGATCCTCCTTGCGTCGGAAGTGTTGTCGATCAATTATGCTACGATTCGCCCCGCTTTTCAAATCTTCCGCCGGCCGGATAAGCTTGGACATCTGCGGCGGATCGGCGTAGGATGCGCCCCGCCCCGGCGGTCCGCCCGCCGGCCGGGCGCCGACCGACCGCATTGTCGCCAGAGGACAGATGAACCGATCGACCGCTTCGCCGCGCACGCCCGACAGCGGCGGCACCGACGTCAAGGCCATATTCGCCCTCTGGCTGCTGCACTTCACCGGCGACCTCTACGCCTCCTTCATCAGCCCGCTTCTGCCGGAGTTCGCCGCCGTCTTTTCGCTGTCGCTCGCGCAGGTCGGAGCGGTGGCGGGGCTTTCGCGCTTCCTCATGTTCATCGTCCAGCCGATTTCGGGCTACATCGCCGACCACACCCGCACGCGGCTCTTCCTGCTCGGCGGCCCGATCCTCTCGCTCATCTTCATTCCCCTGGTGGGGGTGGCGCCCGGCTACGGGTTTCTTTTGCTTTTCGTGGCGCTCGGCTCCGCCGGCCAGGCGCTCTTCCATCCGCCGGCGGCCGGGATGATCTCCTCGTTCGCCGGGCGGCATTTCGGCTTCTGCATGTCGATCTTCAACATGGGCGGAACACTCGCCTTCGGCGTCGGTCCGATCCTGATCAGCACGCTCGTGCGGGCCTACGGCCTGAAGGGGACGCTCGTGTCGATGGCCTTCGGGGTCCCGCTGCTCGCCGCGCTTTTCGTGCTGATCCCCCGGCCGCGGGGGGAGGGTCTCGCCGGCATGGGGTTCATCGGATCTCTCAAGGAGGCGCTCGGGGATTCCTGGCGGGCGGTCGCCAACCTCTGGGCGATCATGGTGATCCGCGCCTTCGTGAGCCAGACCTTCATGACCTTCTTCCCGCTGCTCTACTACCGGGAGGGATACTCGCTGGTGGCGATCGGATGGGTGGTGTCGCTCTACACGCTCGCCGGGGCGCTGAGCGGGCTCGTCGCCGGAAGCCTCGCGGACCGTTTCCGCACCAAGCCGATCTTCATCGGAAGCTTCCTGCTCGCGGTGCCCGCTTGGCTCGTGCCGCTTTTTCTCCGCGGCGATTGGATCTTCCCGGGCGCTTTCATCGCGGGCTTCTTCTCGATGGCGCCGCTCCCCCTGGGGGTGACCATGGGCCAGCGCCTCGCCCCGAAGGGCAAGTCCATGGTCTCCAGCCTCATGATGGGGCTGGCTCTCGGCGTCGGCGGGGTGCTGAGCCCGGCCGTGGGGTGGCTCGCCGATCTTTTCACCCTGTCCGCGGTGCTGGCCTGGCTCCCCCTCGCGCCGCTCGCCGCGGCGCTGCTCTCGCTGCGGCTGCCCCGGGAGCGGTAGGGCGCGCCCCTGCCCTTAAGGCCTCAGACCTTCTCCACCCGGCAGGGCACGTGGCGATGGATCGGGGTTCCCGCGATGCGGTCGCGGTGGGTGGAGGCCGTCAGCCGGTTCACGTTGGCGCCGATGACCCGGCCCGCGTAGTCGAGGCCGAAGCCGTGGGGGATGACGACGAAGCCGCGCGGCGTCGCGCCGCTCAACTCGGCCTCGATTTCGATCTCGCCCGCCGGCGTCGCAACCCGCGCCCGGTCGCCGTCGGCCAACCCGATCGCCTCCGCGTCCCCCGGGTTGATCGCAAGCGTGCAGGCCCGCCGGCCCTCGTTCCAGGAAGGGTCGCGCATGAGGGTGTTCGCATTCATGTCCATGTGGCGTCCGGCCATGAGCGTCAGCGGATAGCGGCGGTCCGGAGCGAGCGCGATCTCTTCGCGCTCGGGGGTGATCTCCTCGATCCAGCCGGCAAGCTCCGGGATGTGGAGCTGGATGCGCCCGTCGGCGGTGCGCACGGCGTCCATGGGCCGGTCCGGATCGACGCGGCCGATCCACAGCCCCTGGGGAGCGTCCAGGACCGCCTGGAACATCTCCTCCCCCATCCACGGCCCGGGCGTGAAGCCGGCGCGCGCGGCGTTTTCGCGGACGGGCTTCGGCGCGGTCATGAGAAGGCCCCAGAGTGCGGCGAGGTTCGCCGAGCCGAGGGCGGGGCCCAGGGTCCGCGCGAGGATGAAGGGCATCGCCCCGGCCGCGGCCGGCTCGGCCGCAGCGAACTCCAGAAGCTTTGCCCCGAAGCTCCGGCGGTCGCCCCGCGCGGCGGCGACGAGCTCCGGGGGAATCTTCGGGACGAGGCCGAGGCGCTCGGCGATCCCCGTGTAGATCTCGCTCACCTCGCGGCAATCCCCCGGCGGCGCCACCACCGGGCGGCGCATTTGGAAGAAGACCTCGGGGTAGGTCCAGGGGAAGAAGGTCCCGTCCCAGGACTCGTAGCCGGAGCATGCCGGCAGAACGTAGTGCGACAGCCGCGCCGTCTCGGTCATGGCGAGCTCCGCCGTGACCAGGAGCTCGAGCTTGCGGAAGGCCGCCTCGTAGGCGGTGGTGTCGGCATAGGAGCGCAGCGGGTTCGACTGGCCGACGATGACCGCCCGCAGCCGGTCGGGGCGGCCGCTTAGGATCTCCTCGGGCATGACGTTGGGCGGGAAGGCGCCGGCGATCGCCGGGAAGCCGGTCGCGGTGGTGCGCCAGGTCGCCGGGTCGCGCTCGTCGGAGTGCGCGGCGATCGGCATGAGCGCCCCGGGAACGACGTTTCCGCCGGGGACGCCGATCCGGCCGCAGACGGCGAGCAGCAGCGCCTGGAGGTAGGTGGTGAGCGTGCTGTGGCGGCCCATGAGCACCCCGAGGTCGACGTGCAGGCACCACCGCCGCGAGGCGAGCTGATGGCAGAGGGTGAAGACCCGGTCGTAGCTCAGCCGGCAGGCCCTGACCGCCGTGCGGGCGTCGAAGTCGGTGAACCAGGGCGCGATCTTCTCGAAGCCGGCCGTCTGGCGCGCGAGGTACTCCTGGTCCTGCCAGCCCTGCTGCAGGATGATCGCGATCATGGCGCGCGTGAGCAGCGCGTCCGTCCCGGGGCGGATCGGCAGGTGGATGTCGGCGATCGCCGCGGTCTCGGAGCGCCGCGGGTCGATCACCACCAGGAGCTTTTCCGGATCGCGGGCGAAGCCCGTCAGGAACCGGCGCGCCTGGGGCATCTGGTGGCTCATCATGCCGTTCCAGCCCACGGCGAGCAGCAGATCGCAGCGGTGGTGGTCGGGGCCGACGATGGCGTTCTGGCGGCCGATCAACCGCCCCCAGACCCAGTAAGCGCCGGTCAGCTCCTGGGCGAGGGCGTTGTAGTGGTACTGGGAGCCCAGCCCGCGCAGGAGGCGCACACCGAAGGCCGCCTCGAAGTGGCACCCCTGCCCGCCCCCGCCCATGTAAGCGAGCGCCCGCGGGCCGTGGCGGTCGACGATCGCCTTCAATTGCGCCGCGATCTCGTCGAGGGCCTGGTCCCAGGAGATGCGCGCAAAGCCCTCGCCCGCGCGCTTGAGCGGATGGGTCAGCCGCTCGGCGTGGTGCTGGTGCCGCATGACGTTCAGCCCTTTTCGACAGACGTAGCCGGCGCTTCGCGGGTTCTTTTTGTCCGGCCGCACCTTGACCATGCGGCCCTCTTCGACCAGCACTTCGAGCCCGCAGTTCTGCGCGCAGAGCACGCAGCCCGTCGGGTGCCACTGAGCCATGGCGAACTCCTTCCGCTGACGGTCAAACCGAACGCACCCATTACGGCTTAGGAGAAGCCGCTGGGCTTGTCAACGGCGTTCCCCGACCGCGCCGCCAGGCGCGAGGTGCGCGGCGGCGTCGGTCAGGGCGCCGTGCCGGCCGGCGCGGCGTCCGCGGCGGGGGCGCGGAAGAAAAACTCCCACCAGGGGGTGACGCCGGCGAAGGCGGGCATCCGCAGGGCGTTCGTGCCGCAGTGGATTTCGCCGGCCGTGAGGTGGTAGCTCCAGGAGTCGACGAAGCGCCACTCGAGCCCGAGCGACCGCGCGGCGAGCGCGACGGCCGCCTCGAAGAGGTCCACGGTGTCCTCCGGGATGACGATCTCCTGCCAGCCGGGCCGCAGGTCCCCGCGGCGGAAGCGGCCGCGGTTGCGGTTCTCGATCCGCCGCCGCCGCTCCTCCACCGCGACCCCGGGCATCCCCTCCCGGAACTCCTCGGCCAGGCGCCCCACGTCGTCGAGGCCGGGGAAATGCGCGAGCTCCTCGGCGCGGAACCACTGGGTCACGCCGAGCAGACCGTTGCGGCCGTCGCGCAGCCAGCGCTCGTTGAAGCCGGCGAGCAGGCGGTCGAGGCCGTTCGCGGTGAAGGCCGCCGTCAGGATCGCCACCGCGTCCACCGGCCGCACGCGCGGCCCGAAGGGCTTCGGGATGATGAGGCGTCCGTCCGCGATGACGATGTTCGCCGCGTTGGGCGTGAAGGCGCCCGTCGCCTGGCCCGGGCGCCGGACGATGTCGTAGACCGTCGGGACCGGGACGATCTCGAGGCCGGGGTAGAGGTCCTCGAGCTGGGCCCGCAGGTAGCCGAGCTTGTCCTGCTCGATCAGCTCGTTCGTCGACAGGGTGTCCCCCTCCGCGAGCGGGGCCGGGTCCGGAAGGCGATGGAGGCTTTCGAAGAACAGCAGCTCCCGGATCGTCATCCGCGCCGGGTAGTCCCGGTCGGGACCGGGTCCGGGCTGCCAGGGCGGCCGGTGCGCCGAGTAAACGGCGCGCTGAAAGAACTCGGCCATCGCGATGTAGAGCTGCGCGGGCTCCTGGATCTCCACGCTGCCGGGGCGATGCTCATGGTGCCAGAGCTTGCCGCGGAATAGCGAGGTGACGGGGCTCGCGCCGCCGGTGAGCTCCCGGGGCAGCATGGGCGAGGGCCGGTCGATGTAGAGGTCGGGATTCGGCAGGCCGGCCACATGGTGGCGCTTGGCCGCCTCCAGAATGTCGAGGGCGAGCTTCGGCGAGTTGAGCCAGACGGCATGGGCCCCCGCGCCGCGCCGCCGCGGGACGAAGGCGAGGATCTCGTCCACGTGGGCGACCGCCAGCCAGCTCGTGTCGATCTGGGCAAGCGGCTGCACCCGCTGCTTTTCAAGGAAGTTCAACAGCTCCGGGTCGACCAGCCCCTCCCGCCCCTCCTGGTGGTTTCCGATGAAGATGCGGCCGTAAGGGGCGCCGGCGGCGGGCGGCCCGAGCTGGAGGTTCCCGCCGTAGTTTTGCGAGGCGTGCATCCGCGACAGGCGCTCTTCGAGCCGCTCGGCCGTCTGGACCGTGACCACGGCGCTCCAGACCACGCGGCCGGGCCCCGGCTGGCCGGCGGGGGCGGGCTCGACCGCGGTCACCTGCACCCCCTGCGGGACGATGCTGACCGCCTGGTCGACCAGGGCGCGGCGCGCGTTCAAGTCGGCGCGGTGCGCCTCGAGCAGCGCGCGCAGGGCCGGGTCGGCGGCCGCGGCGATCTCCTGCTCGAGGCGTCGGAGCACGCGCGGCGCCCAGTCGGCGAGCTCCTGGAGCGCTTCCGGGAGCGTCACGATGGGCGCCGGGGCGATCGGCGTTCCGCTCGGTCCGCGCAGCGGGTTTTCGGTGAGCACCGCAAAGGCCACGACCAGCAGGTAATCGCGGAACAGAAACGGCCGCAGCAGCGCCTCGCGCACCCGGCCGCTCACGTCGAAGGGGAGGTCCACGCGGCGGCCGGTCACGTCCTCGACCGGCAGCGTGCGGCGCCAGAACTCGTCGAAAACGCCGACCGTGCGCGAGGGGAAATGCGCCCGGACGAAGTTCGGCAGGTTGCTCGCCGCGCCGCGGCCCGTGTAGTTCCGCCTCAGCCGCGGCATGTGGAGCAGGGCGAGCGACACACCCGCCGGCGTGTGGAAGCAGCCGAGCTCGAACTGGTCCTGGATCCAGGCATCCCCGCCGGCGTCGGCGCCGGGGACGAGAAAGAGCTTCGCGGGGTCGGGCAGCGCCCGGCGCATGTCGGCGATCGACGGATGATTGTTTGCGTTCTCGACCATGTAGAGCCGCAAGAGCGGGGCGGACTCCTCGACCATGATCCAGGGCGCGATGGTGAACACACCGCTCTCCTCGACCGCCGCCCCGCCGGCGAGCGGGCGGGCGTGCAGGGCGATCGAGAAGCGCCGTTCGTCGAGCGGCGGCGGAAAACGGCGCATGTCCACGCGGGCGGGCGTGAGCGTCGGAAAGCCCCGCAGCGGCGAGCCGGCCAGGGTTTCGACCTCGACCCAGAGCGCGACGTCCCCGCGCTGCGCCCCGAGGTCGTAGCGCCCGAAGGTGCCGATCACCGGCCGGAGGACGTTTTTGCGTGCGTCGAGCAGGCGGATCCCGCGCAGGAAGCTCGAGGCGATCGACAGCGCGAGGTGGTGCTGCCCGGCCCCGCGGTCCGCCGCGAGCAGGACCGGGGCGGGGTCGTCGTCGGATGCGGCCTTGGCCGGCAGCGCTGCGTCGACCACCACCTCGGCGCCGGCGGCCGGCCGCGCGGGAAGGGTGCGGTCGTCGCGGTCGAGGTTGGCCGCGACGATCGCGCCGGGGTCGAGGCCGCGCGCGTCCCGCTCCGCCGGGGTGTTCTCGATCCGGCGCGAGCGGTTGAAGTCCGCGAGCAGGTGGTAGCCGGGCATGCCGCGCCTCCGCGGGAAAACGGGTTCAGGCGGCGGGCAACAGCTTGATCGGGCTTCCGGTCAGGATGTCCCGGATCCCGCTCACCTCGTCCAGGTCCTGCAGGACGACGAGGGTCGTCGGCACGCGCACCTCCCACGGCCCCGAGCCCTCCGGGTAGGGCACCCCGTCGTCGAGCTTTCCGAGGCTCTCGGTGATCTCCTGCACGATCGGAACGTAGAGCGAGCCGCCGACGAGCGTCGCCTCCCCTTCCGGGATCGCCCCCGTCTCGCAGAAATGCGCGACCGCGGTCTCGAAGCCCGGCCGCACCGGGACCTGGACGCGCGCCGCCCCGGCCTTGAGAAACGCGGCGAAATCCGGGTCCGGATCGGTGAAGTGCAGCGCGGCGGACCAGCGCGCCTTGCGGCCCCAGAAGTAGGGGTAGCAGACGTAGGACATGTTGTGCCACTCGAAGGCGTTCTCCAGAAAGCGGATGAGCTTGCCGTTCTGGCAGGCCTTGGCGATGTCCAGCACCGGCTCCGAGGAGGAAAGAAAGGAGTTGATCGTGAGATAGGGCGACCCCCGCAGGATCATGACGATCCACTTCTTGAGCTCGTCCTGCTCCATGCGCCGATTCTCGAGCGGGTTGCGGCCGATCACCTGGACCCCGCGCCGGATCTGGGAGGCGGCGAGCTTCTCCTCGTAGTCGCCGCGCATGCGCTCGTAGGCCTCGATGATCGCGTCGTAGGCCTTCTGCTGCCACTTGGCGAAGCCCTCCTCGGTGAGCGCGCAGAAGAGATCGACCCCCAGGCCGAAGGCGCGCAGGCCGAACCCGCCGTAGGTGATGCTGATCTCGCCGCGGAAGGGGTCGTTGAACTCGGCATAGCGCGCCCCCCAGGCCGAGCCGATGTCGAGCGCCCGACCGCCGACGACGATCTTGAGCGCGTGCGACTGCCCCTGGGGAAAGACGTAATAGCGGCTGACGAAGGCCCCGAGCGCCTCGTAGTCGTCCGGGATGGCGAGTTTCGCCGCCCGGCCGAACGTGGCCGGGTCCTGCTGGCCGTCGAGCTTGTCGAAATGCGCCACCATCTTGAACTCGGAGGGCGGCGGGGGGGCGTTCGTGATGTGGTACTGCGCGACGTAGCGCTGGTAGTTGGTGCGGGTGAGGTTCTCGGGCTTGAGCGGGGCCCCGCCATAGGTCGGCGGGTTCGGCTTGGGCGGGAGGTTCGCGTCCGCCGGGGGGTTTTCGACCAGCGTGTAGATCAGAAAGGCGGCCGGCTCCGGGATCACGAACTCGTACATCATGCGCTTGCCGTAGTTGAATACCTGCGCGTCGTAGACCTTGTTCAGCCAGCGGTAGATTCCGCGCAGGTGGCCCTGGGGGCTGGTCGCGTTGTCGATCTTGTGGCGGTTCAGCTCCTCGATCTGTTCGAGCACCCGCCGGCGGCGCTCCTCGCGCACCCGCTCCCGCACGCGCTCGGAGGTCCGCTCGGTCACCTCGCGCGAAAAGGCGGTGGCCTTGCGCTGGCTCTCCTGGACGCTCGTCGAAAAGCTCGCGTTCAGGCTCGCGCTGAAGCTCACCGTGGGCCCGTAGGAGCCGCTCACCTGCAGGCCGGCCTGGAGCCCCATTTCGGTCTTGAGCTGCTTGGAGGCCTCGGCCTGCATCTCGTTGCGCTCGGTGCTCTGCAGGTTCCGCTCGCGTTCGACCTCGCGCTCGCTCTCCTCGGCCGTGGTCTCCTCGCGCAGGTTCAGGCGCCGGTGCTCGCGCTCGCGAAGCTCGCCGCGCAGGGCGTTCTCCACGTGGGCGAATTCAGCGAGCTCGTAGGCTTTGAGCTTCTGCCGGACGAGAAGAAGATCGGCGACCCCCACCGCGTAGCGGCACTGCGCGACCAGGCCGGGGACGAGCTTGCGGAAGTCGTCGAGACCCGCGGCCCGGTACAGCGCCGCTTGGTCGACGAAGCCCCCGGCAAAGCTCACGAACATGGACTGGACTTCGGGAATGGTGATCGCGGCGCTCGCCTGCTGGAGCTCGCGGTCGAGGAGCGCCATGGTGCGCAGCGGGCCGAGCTCCCCGCCCGTGCCGGCGACCCCCTGCAATGCCTGCAGGCTCTCCGGCTTCAAGCGCGCGAGCGCCGCCGGCGATATGGCGAGGCTCGCGGCGCTGACGGTCGCCGGCTGTCCGCCGGGAGCGGCCGGGAGCGCGCGCGGAAAGGCCGCCGCCGCTTCCGGGGCCTTTTCGCGGAGCAGCGCGGCGAGCGATTCGTTGGCGCGCTCAAGCTCGCAGATGCGCGCGGCGGCCCCCTGCTCCGCTTCGACTCCGGGAAGCACTTCCTGCCGGGTAAGGACCGTGAGCGCGTCCGGCGCGCGCAGCTGGGCGGCGAGATCGTTTCGCGCCGCAGCGAGCGTTTCGAAGCGCCGGACAAGCGCCCCACGGTCGACCGGCGGCAAAGCCGCCGGCGGCGGGCCCTGTTCGGGCGGCGGGACCGAGGACCCCAAGTCGCCGCGCCCCGGCGACGGGACGATCACCCGGCTCGCGGATGCGAGCTCGCGCAGCTTCAGGCCTTCCGCCGGCTTGAGTGCGCCGGCGGCGGCGGTTTCGAGGATCTTCAGGGTTTTCAAGGCCTCGAGGAGCAGGTTGTCGGCGGGCCCGCTTTCTCCCAGGGCCGCGGCGACGACGAGCGCATCCCCGAAAGCGGCCTTGGCCGCCCGGAAATCCTCCGCGGCGACGAGGGCCTTGAGGCTCTTGCCGGTCGCGGCCTGGATGCCGGCGGGGATGTTCAGCTCCGCGAGCGTGGCGCCGCCGTTGTCCTGAACCCACTGGATGGCGGCGGCGACCGGCTCGCTCAACCGCTCGAGCCCGGCGGGCACCCGCCCGCCTTGCTTCGCCTCATGGGCGACCCGCCGAGCTTCGGCGCCGCGGCCGGAGGCCGAGAGGTCGCGGATCTCCCGCTGGAGATCGGTCTCGGGGTGGCGGTGCAGATCGACGCTGACGGCGGTGCGGCCGCCGGAGGGCTCGCGCTCGGGGCGCAGCGCCGCGGGCGGCTGCCGCACCGAAATGAAGCGGAATACGGATTCCTCGGACATGGGCGCCTCCTTGGGGATGTGCGACGGTTGGGGCCGAAGGAGAGGAGGATATCCTCATCGGGTCGAAGCCATCCCTCCTCGCCGGTAGCCGGCAGTCAGGGTGCGACGCGATGGCCGGCGGGCGGTCGCCGCGCGGCGAATGGCAATTGGGTATGCATGAAAACAACCCTGTCAAGCCCGAGGGGTTTTCAGCGGGGGCGGATGGGATGGCTTCAGCCGCGCGCGAGCGCCTCGATCTCGGCTTCAAAGCGGTTCGCGCCGGTCGCCTGGAACCGGCCGCCGGAGGAGGCGGCGGCGTCGCCGGCCGAAACGAGAAGCTCGAGGTGGCTTGCGATCTCGTTTTCGGCCATGAACCGGCCGAAGCCCTTGAGCAGTCGCGCGTCGAAGTAGGCCTGGGCGATCCCGGTCGTTGCGAGCGGTTTCGCTCGCAGGATCTCGAGAATCGCCCCGCAGCGGGAGACATGGTGGGCGAGGAGCTCGTCGATCCGCTCGGCGAGCCTGACGGTGTTCCATTCCCCCTTGAAGAAGAGGCGGTGCGCCGGCAGCACCCGGATGTCGGGGGTCTCCCGGGCCAGGGCCTTGAGGGTGGCGAGCGAGCGGAGGTAGCGGCGCAGTCCGTAGAGCCGGGAAGGTTCGGAGTACTCCTCCCCGATCACCGCGGCCACCTCGGCGTGCGCGGCCTCCCGGGTGGGCCAGGGGGTGATGCCCGGCAGCACAATGTCGCCCACGACAAGCGCCTCGCGGCCGAGGAGCACCGCCAGGCAGTCCGGGCTGTGGCCGGGAAGGTGCAGCGCCTGCACCCCGGGGCCGAGCGCCGAGCACCCGTCGGAAACCGGTTCGACCGCCAGACCGTCGAGCGCGCGGTGGTAGTCGAGGCAGGCGGCGGTGGAAAACGACTCCGGCATGAAGCAGTGCCAGCACTTGGCCGGAAAGCGGTTCTTGTAGCCGGCGGGTGCGAACTCCGGCCGGCGGCGGATCAACCGGGGATATACCGCGTGAGCCTTTACCGACAGCCGCGTCTGCGCCACGAGCTCCGCCAGCCCCCCGTCGTGGTCCTCGTGGCCGTGGCTCACGAGCACGAACGCGAGATCCGCGGCGCAAACCCCCGCGGCGGCGAGCATCGCGAGCAGGCTGGCGCCCTGGCCGAAGCGCCCCGCGTCCACGAGAAAGGGCCGGTCGGCCATCACCGCGTAGTTCCAGGTGGGGCCGAGGTCCCAGCCGTTGCCGTAGAAGTTCCCGGTGGGTGCGCCGACGATCTCGAGCCCCGAGGGCAGCCGGAAGCGCACGACCATGCCGTTTCCGCTCGCATCGCCGGCGGTGATCACATCGACTGCGTCCATCAGGCCTCCGGACCCGGCGGAATCCCTGCCGGCGGGATCCCCTTTTCCGCGAGAGGCTGCCGGCCGGCCGCCATCACCCGGTCGAGGCCCGGCCGCGCATGGCCGAGATCGCGGCGGTCGAAAAGTTGAGACCGGCTTCCTCCTGCAAACCCGTTCCGATATCGGGCCGGAAACTCGCAGCGGCGGATCGCTTCGGCGGTGCGCATGGGGCGGCTATTCCAGGTCCGGCGGCCGCCGGTCGAACCAGGGGCGCTCACTTTCGAGCTGGCCGGCGAGGCGCAAGAGCGTCGCCTCGTCCCCGCTCGGGGCGATGAACTGCACCCCGCAGGGGAGACCGTCGGCCGACCAGTGGAGTGGCACCGACATGGCGGGCTGCCCGGTCAGGTTGGCAAGCTGGGTGAAGGGGGTCGCCGCGAGGTTTTCGAGCGCCATCTTTTCGACGAGCCCGCTCGCGCTGAGCAGACGCCCGAGGCGCAGGGCGGCGACGGCCTTCAGCCCGAAGCGCTCAAGCGGCGTGGGCTTGAGCGCACCGATCGGGGCCGGCGGCCGGGCCACGGTCGGGGTGAGGAAGAGGTCGAAGCGCTCGTGGAAGCGCCCCATGGCGCGCGCCGCCCGGCCCCAGATCCGACGGCCGCGGGCCAGGGCGACCGCCGGTTCCAGCCGGCCGAGCGTCCCCAGCGTGAAGGTCGCGATCTCGACATCGGCGGTCGTGACCGGCCGGCCGAGAAACTGCGCGAGCTCCTCGAGATCGGCCGCCACCTCGGCTAAGTTCATGGCGATGTAGCTTCGCGCGAGCGCAGGTCCGTCGATGGCCGGGGCGGCCTCCTCGACCGCATGGCCGAGGCGCTCGAGCAGCACGGCGGTTGCGAGCGTGGCCTTTTCGTACTCGGGATGGACGGCGGCGTCGATGATGGGCTTCACGCTGAAGGCGATGCGCAGCCTTCCCGGGTCGCGGCCGACCTCGTCTCGGAAGGGGCGCTCCGGGGAGGCGATCTCAAAAGGCGCGCCGCAGTCCGGCCCGTGGACGGCGTCGAGCGCGGCCGCGCTGTCGCGCACGCTGCGCGTGATGACGTGTTCCACGACCGCCCCCTGCCACAGCTCGCTGAAATCCGGGCCGGTGGGCACGCGACCCCGGGAGGGCTTCAGGCCGAAGAGGCCGCAGTAGGCGGCCGGGATCCGGATCGAACCCCCGCCGTCGCCCCCGGCGGCAAGCGGCACCATGCCGGCGGCGACGGCCGCGGCCGCCCCGCCGCTCGAGCCCCCCGGCGTGCGCGACAGGTCCCAGGGGTTGCGCGTCGGCCCATAGAGCTCCGGCTCGGTGTAGGCGACCAGGCCGAACTCGGGGGTGTTGCTGCGGCCGAGGATCACCAGCCCCGCCCTTTTGAAGCGCCGCACGAGCTCGTTGTCGGTCCGGGGGGTGTAGCCGGCAAGCGCCCGGCAGGCGCAGGTGAGCGGAAGCCCGGCGCAGGCCGAAAGGAGATCCTTCAGCAGAAAGGGGACCCCTGCGAAGGGCCCCTCCCCCGGCCCGGCGGCCAGGCGCGCGCGGGCGGCGTCGTAGCCCCGGATGACGACGGCGTTCAGGCGCGGGTTGCGCGCCTCGATGCGCGCGATCGCCTCCTCGCACACCTCGGCGGCCGTCACCTCCTTTTTCCGGATCAGCTCGGCCAGGCCCAGGCCGTCGTAGCGGTCGTATTCGGCGAACGCCATGGGGTCCGCCCTCCTTGCGCAGCGGGTTCGTGCGGATCCCTACCCCAGGTGCCGCTCGCAACCAAGACTAATCGCCGCGGCGCGCATGCTCGGCGTCACGCGGCCCGAGCCGGGCGGCTTCCAGGAAGCCCCGGCAACGGTTTGTCGGCAGCCCCATCCTTTGGGGAGCGGGGTCACTTCTCCTTCTTGGACTTCTTTTCGAGGCGTTTTTCTTTGAGCGTCTTCTTCGGTTTCTTCTTCGCGTCCTTCTTGACGTCCTGCGACTTCGACATGGCAGCGCCTCCTTGGGGGCGGTGGTGGTTGTCGCGCGGGCCTATCCGATCGGCGGCATGGATTCGATGAAGGCCTCCAGGCGCGTCTCGACCTGGGCGTCCGAAAAGACCCGCGGGTCGTTCTGGTCGGCCTCGATCACCACCCCGGGCTTGCCCGAAAGCCGCGCCACCTCCTCCTGCAGCCGGTACATGCCGACCGAGTAAGGCTTGCAGGAGCGGTTGGAGTGCATGATGAAGCCGGTCAGGGAGAACTCGTCGATCAGCTGGCGCAGATAGTTGATGCGGTCCGCGAAGCCGAAATTGATGTAGATGTTGAGGTAGGAGACGGCGAGCGCCTCGAGCGCGTCGCTCGCCTGCACGTTGCCGAAGTCCCCGATCCCCCCCCAGCTGTTCGCGTAGGTGGTGGCGACCAGGGCGCAGCCGCGCGCCTCGAAGAACTTCTCGAAGTGGCGCATCTTGAACCACACCGGGAGGTTGTCCCACAGCAGCCGGTAGCGCTCGCCCGGCACCGCCGGGGTCCCGGCGGCCGCGCGCGCGGCCACTTCCTCGTAGAGCAGCTTGTAATAATCGACGCAGGCCTGCGTGCCGCGAAGCGTCACGATCGGCGCGAGGTGGATGAAGGAGTCGAGGCTCGTGAAGGGGGTCGGCACCCGGCGGCAGAGATAGAGGATCTTCTTCCACCAGGCGGCCCCGTCGCGGCTGAGCTCGAGCACCCGCATGAGGCGCTCGCGGTCGAAGGGGCGCTTGAGGAACCCGGCGAGGAACTCCTCGAAGTCCGCGAACTGGGACATGGTGTAGCGCACGAGCTCGGGCGTCAACCCGTCGTGCAAAAACGGCGTATCGACGATGAACAGCGGCGCGTTCACCTTGCGCGCGACGACCTCGTACCACTTGATCACCGTCTTGCAGATGTTCGTCGAGCAGACCAGGAAATCGGGCTTGGGCAGCCCGCCGGCGGGGCCGCCCTGGAGGATGTCCTGGCCGAAGTCGGTGCGCGCGTAGGCGCAGAGGTCCTGCGAGAAGCCGGCGGCCTCGGCGGCCTCCATCAATTCCACGCTCTGATGGCTGGCGGCGCACATCGCGGCGTAGTTCTCCGGGTAGACCGGAAGCACGTCCATGGCGTAGACGAACTCGACCGGCGCCCCGCTCGTCAGCCAGGCGATCGGCTTCGCCGTCGTCGTCTTCGCCTCGATGTAGTAGAGCGTCATCAGCTCTTTCATCTTCTTGTAGGCCGCAAGCTGGGTCATGCGCCGCCCCCCCCCAGGATTTCGCAGAAGGCCTGGATGCGGGTGCGCACGGCGTCGAAGTTGCGCATGGAGAGCTCCATCTCGACGGTGATCGACGGGATGCCTTCGGCCTTGAGCCGGTCGGCGAGCTGCGGCCGGTCGAAGGCGTCCGGCTCGCAGAACTTCGTGTACCAGAAGACGACCCCTTCGGCCCCGCACGCGCGCGCCTTTTCGACCAGGTAGGGGTGGCGGTCGTTGTCGGGGTTGTAGATGCAGCAGCACGGGGCGTGGTCGAAGAGGTGGGCGGCGAGGCCCTGGACGAGCGGCTCGGTCTGGAGCGCGGGCTTCGCGGCGCTGCGCCAGCCGTTCGCGAAATCGTCGTCGACGACGGCCGCTCCGATCTCGTCGAAGATCGACGCGGCGGCGATCGGATCGAAGACCATCCCGCTCAGCAGCAGCCGCGGTCCCCGGACCGGGCGCGGGGAGGCCGCCTGGAGGCCGCCGAGCAGGTCTTCGAGCCGGCGGGTGTACGCATCGACCGGAAGGAAGAAACCGGCCTTGATCGCGGCGTAGAAGTCGGCGTTAAGAACCCGGCCGGGGTCGGCGAGCCGCAGGGCGTAGAGCTCGCGCTGCAGCCCGCGCATGCGGCCGAAGCGCGCGGCGGCGTCGGCGAGCGCGGCGTCCGTGATCCGGCCGCCGGTCGCCGCTTCGAGGCCCCGGCAGAGGCCGTCCACGACGGTCGCGAGGTAGTCCGTGCGCGCCTTGAGCGTGCGGGTGATCGGTATCGAGAACTCGAGGGTCGGCTTGTCGAAGAGCCGCCGGTAGATCTCGCGCAGGTTGATCAGCGTGTCGCAGAGCGAGGTGAAGGCGTAAGCCTGGACCATGGCCGCCGAGCCGCGCAGCTCGAGCTCGAGAACGGAGCGCGCGACCGAGCAGCAGTAGGACTGCAGGTAGGCGTCGGCGCGCTCGATCGGCAGGTTGTTGCCCCACAGCTGCACGGGGTAGCCCCCGGCGGCCTCGATCAGCTCCATCGGGAAATAGGCCGGCAGCACCCCGATGACCGGGCGGCCCGACGCCGCCGCATGCCGGCGCACCGTGCCGGAGACGTCGGCGAGCACTTCATGGAAAGGCGCAAACATCATCCCGCTCCGCACGAGGTCGAAGTCCCATCGGGCCCGCACGTCGACGGCCGGACCCGATGGGACTTCCTCTTACACCATTTGCCGTAAAACTGGAAACAAATCCGAGGGGGCCTAATAGTTCTCCCGCTCGATAATGGTCGCCACCCCCTGGCCGCCGCCGACGCAGGCGTTGGCGCAGCCGTAGCGGCCGCCCTTCGCGTTCAGAATCCGGGCGAGCGTTCCGATCAGGCGGATCCCGGTCGCCCCCAGGGCGTGGCCGATGGCGATGCCGCCGCCCATGACGTTCACCTTCTCCGGGTCGATGCCGAGCTCCTTGATGCAGTTGAGCGCGACCACGCTGAAGGCCTCGTTGATTTCCCAGAAATCGATGTCCGAGGCCTTGAGGCCGGCCTTCTCGAGCGCCTTGCGGCTCGCCGGGACCGGTCCGGCTCCCATGATGGTCGGGTCCACCCCGGCGAAGCCGATGGAGCGGATGGTGGCGAGCGGCCGGATGCCCTTCTTCTTCGCGGTGTCCTTGGACATGAGGATCATGGCGGTCGCCCCGGCATTGAGCGGCGATGAGTTCCCGGGGGTGATGACGCCGTCCTTTTTGAAGGCGGGTTTCAGCTCCGCCATGCCCTCGACGGTGGCATCATCGCGCACCGCCTGGTCGGTGTCCACCGTCAGGATGCTGCCGTCGGCCTGCTCGGCCTCGATCGGCAGGATCTCGTCCTTGAAGAAGCCCTCCTTGCGGGCCTTGGCGGCGAGCTGGTGGGAGCGCGCCCCCCACCGGTCCATCTCCGCGCGCGAGATCTTCGACAGGGCGGCGAGCTTCTCGGCGGTGAACCCCATGTTCATGGTGGTCATCATGTCCCAGTGCTGGTATTCGGGATTGAGAAAAAGCGTCATGTTGGGGGCGAGCAGCCCCTTGTCGACGTTCGCCATGCCCATGGCGACCCGGGTCATGTGCTCGTAGCCGGCGCAGAGGGTGATGTCGGCGAAGCCCTGGGCAATCTCCATGAAGCCGATCTGGGCCGCGGCCATCGCCGAGCCGCACTGCTGGTCGACGAACTTCGCCGCCAGGGTCTTCGGCAGGTTCGCCATGAAGACCGGGATGCGCCCGCCGTAAGCCCACTGCTCGCCCACGGCCGTCGCGCAGCCGACCAGGAAATCGTCGATCTCCTCGGCCTTGATCCCCGTGCGCTTGATGGCCTCGGGCAGAAGCTTCCCCAAAAGCTCGTCGCCCCGGATCTTGCAGAACCAGTCCCGCGCCGGGTCCGTCGGGCGGGAGCGGGACAGCGCCGTTCTCAGGTATCCAGCGATCACGACTTCTTTCATAATGCCTCCTTCGTAGACGGTGTTGGGTGTTAAGGTTTGGTTATTAGGTTTAGATGGTTTAAATGGTTTAGATGGTTTAGATGGTTTAGATGGTTTAGATGGTTTAGATGGTTGGGATGGTTGGGATCAGGTCTTCTGATGTTCAACCTTCCGCCTTCAACCTTCAGCCTTCCTTGTAGAACGTCTCGCCCTTTTCGGCCATGTCGGCGATCAGCTTGGCCGGCCGGAAGGCGGCCCCGTATCGCTTCTCGAGGTCGAGGAGCGTGCGGTGGACGTTTTTCAGGCCCCACTTGTCCGCGTAGCGCAGGATGCCGCCGCGGTAGGGCGGGAATCCCGTGCCGTAGATCATGGCGAGGTCCATGTCCTGGGGCCGGTCGCAGATCCCCTCCTCGATCATGTAGGCCGCTTCGTTGATCCCCTTGGCGAGCATCAGGTCGACGATCTCCTGATCGGAGACGGTCCGGGGCTTCACGCCGTTTGCCTTCAGGTACTCCTGGATGACCGCGGCGACCTTGGGATTGGGAACGGGCTGCGGCCCGCTGTAGTCGAAATAGCCGGAGCCGGTCTTGCGCCCGTAGCATCCGGTCCGGTAGATCGCCTCGGTCAGCGGGTGGACCTGGTAGCGCTCGCCGAGTCGCTTCTCGAAGGTCTTGTTCACGTGGTAGTTGATGTCGATCCCGGTCAGGTCCGCGAGCGTCGCCGGCCCCATGGGCATGCCGAAATCGACCATGGCCTTTTCGATCGCCGCGCCGTCGACGCCGTCGGCCACCAGGAAGACCGAGCCGCCCATCAACCCGCCCAACTGCCGGGAGACGTAGAAGCCGGGACCGTCGTTCACGACGACCGGGGTCTTCTTGATGCCGCGCGCGAAGGCGACGCTTGTCGCGAGCGTCTGGTTCGAGGTCTTCCGGGCGCAGATGATCTCGAGCAGCGGCATGCGGTGCGCGGGGTTGAAGAAGTGCAGGCCGATCATGCGGCCGGGGTCCTGCAGCACCGCGGCCATCTCGGTGATCGGCAGCGCCGAGGTGTTCGTCGCGAAGATCGCATCCGGCCGGCAGATCTTCTCGAGCTTGAGCCAGATATCCTGCTTGATCTGCATGTCCTCGAGCACCGCCTCGATCACGAGGTCCACGTCCTTCATCGCCTCGAGCGCGGTGGTCGTGGTGAGCTTCTCCCGGATGAGCTTCTCGAGCCCCTCGGCCGTCATTTTCTTGGTCTTGAGGTGATAGTCGAAGGTGCCGCGGATGGCCTGGACCGCCTTGTCCGCGGCCGCCGCGTTGATCTCCCAGAGGACGGCCTCGTAGCCGTTGGCGAGCAGCAGGTGCACGATGCCCGAGCCCATGACGCCGCCGCCCAGCATGCCCACCGTCGCGACTTTCGCCGGCTTCAGGCCCTCGATGCGCGGCAGCCTTCCGGCGGCCCGGGTGTTCAGGAAGATCCCGATCAGGTTCTTGGCGACGTCGGAGACGACGCAGTCGGCGAAGAGCTCGGCCTCTTTCTCGAGGTCGGCGTCGATGTCGTAGCTAAGCCCCCGCTCGATCGCGTCGATCGCCTTGAAGGGCGCGATGTAGCCCTTGGCCTTGGCCGCCGTCATCATGCGCGTGAAGCCGACGACGGCCTTCTTCTCGGCCGCGCTCGGCAGCCGGTCGTGGCGGAAGCGCGTCGTGCGCAGCTTCATGTTGATCTGCCCGGCGATGAAGCGCTTGGCGGCGGCGAGCGCGGCGTCGATCAGCTTCTCGGGGGCGGCCACCTCGTCGACCAGGGTGCGCATGAGGGCCTTTTCGGCCTTGATCGGCTTGCCGGTCGTGATCATCTCGATCGCGTTCTGGAGCCCGACCAGGCGCGGCAGGCGCTGGGTGCCCCCCGCCCCGGGGATGAGGCCGATCTGGACCTCCGGCTGCCCGAGGTCGACTCCCTGGGCCGCCACCCGGTAGTGGCAGCACATGGCGACCTCGAGCCCGCCGCCGAGGCAGGTGCCGTTGATGGCGGCGATCACGGGCTTCGGCCCGGTCTCGATCGCGTTCAGGAAGCGGTTGTTCTCGCGGATCTTGGGCAGGATGGCCGCGCGGTCCTTCACGTCCTTGATCTGGGTGATGTCGGCGCCGGCGATGAAATTCTTCCCGGTGCCCGTCAGCACCACGGCCTTCACGGCCGGGTCCGCGAAGGCCTCCCGGAACGCCTCGGCCATTTCGAGCACGAAATGCTCGGAGAGCTGGTTGACCGGCGGGTTGTTCAAGGCGAGCACAGCCACGCCGTCGCGGATGTCCACGTGGACGGTCTGGTAATCGGTTTTCATCCCTCTCCTCCCCTGGTTGTGGTGACCATGCGTGAAGGCACTCTGGCGAATGCCCGCATCCGTTTATCTACTTCTTCTTCGCGTTCGTCGCGCCGCCGAGCTTTTCGGCCTCCTCGGCCCGCAGGACCTTTTTCAGGATCTTTCCGACGGGGGACTTCGGGAGGTCCTGCCGGAACTCGATGATCCGCGGCCGCTTGTAGGCGGCGAGCCGCTCCCGGCAGAAATCGAGCACCTCGGCCTCTTCGAGCGCCGCCCCCGGCTGCGGCACGATGAAGCACTTGACCGTCTCCCCGCGGTAGGCATCCGGGACCCCGATCGCGACCGCGTCGCGGATCTTCGGGTGCCGGTAGAGCACCTCCTCGATCTCGCGCGGGTAGATGTTGAAGCCGCCGGCGATGATCATGTCCTTCTTGCGGTCGACGATGTGGAAGTAGTCGTCTTCGTCTTGGACGGCGATGTCCCCCGTGTGGAGCCAGCCGTCCTCGATCTGGGCGGCGGTCTCCCCGGGCTCGCCCCAGTAGCCCTGCATGACGAGCGGGCTGCGGATGAGGATCTCGCCCGGCTCGCCGCGCCGGACCTCCTCGCGCCCCTCGGCCGGATCGACGAGCTTGACGTCGGTGTCCGGCCAGGGGATCCCGATGCTCCCCGGCTTGCGCATCCCGAGGACGGGGTTGCTGATCCCGAGCGAGGTCGTCTCACTCATGCCCCAGCCCTCCGTGTAGCTGATCCCGAGGTCCTTCACCCGGTCGATGAGCTCGAGCGGCATGGGCGCCGCCCCGGAGTTGAGCAGAGCGATTTTGCGCGCCAGGTCGAGCGCCGCGGCCTGGGGGTGGTGGATCACCGCGTTGATGAGCGTCGGCACCGCCGGAAAGAAGGTGATCTCCCGGCAGCCGGCGAGGACCCCCATGAACTCCTCGAGCTCGAAGCGCGGGACGAGGACCTGGGTGGCGCCGTTGAACAGCGCCCAGCTCATGGCGACGATCGTGCCGTAGACGTGGAAATAGGGCAGCACGGCGAGGACGGTCCGCCGCTCGGGCGGGGTGAGCTGGGTGGTCCGGCCGCCCCAGAGCGCGATCTGCAGCGTCGCGGCGACGACGTTTCCGTGGCTGAGCACGGCCCCCTTGGGGGTCCCGGTGGTGCCGCCGGTGAACTGGATCAGGGCCGGGTCCTGCGGGGCGATCGCCACCCGCGGGAAACGCTCGTCGGCGGTCTGCTCGATCAGGTCGAGGAAGTGCCGCCAGCCCGGCGCCAGCTCGAGCTCGGCCGCCGTGCGGCGCGGAAAGCCCTGGATGAAGTCGGTCATGCATGCCACGACGACGCGCGGCACCTCGGCCTCCGCGAGCGCCGTCCGGACGTGTCCCAGCACCATGTCGAAGGTGATGAGCGTCCGCAGGCCGGTCGCAACGATGACCCGCTTCAGCTCCTCGGCCGTGTACATCGGGTTGATGTTGACGACGACGGCCCCCAGGCTCAGGACCGCGTGGTAGGCGATGACGTAGGCCGGGCTCGTGGGAAGATGCAGCCCGACCCGGTCGCCCGGACGCACGCCGAGGCCGCCGAGGGCGTTCGCCAGCCGCAGGCTTTTCCGGCGGAGCTCCCAGAAGGTCGTCTCCGTCCCGTAGAAGCTCAGGGCGGCCTTGTCCGGAAAGGCGCTCGCGGCGGCGAGCATCAGATTCTGCGCCGGCACCCGCGGGTAGCGCAGCGTCGGCGGGACGTCGTAGTCGTAGTGGCGCTGCCAGGGCCTCGCCTCCACCGTGGACCTCCTTTCGCCCGTCACCCCCTCACCGCCCCCCAAACCCCTCGTCGGCGATCTCGAGCGCGGCGGCGCAGCCGTCGGCGACCGCCGCCATCCGGCCCATGGTGATCGGCAGCTCGGTGCGGATGTAGAACTCCGCGGTCTTGATCTGGCCCTCGTAGAACGCGCGTTCCTTGGCGCTCATCGCGCTGCCGAGCCGCTGCGCGGCGACGGCGGCGCGCCACAGGAGCATCCAGGCGACGATGACGTCCCCGGCGGCGTGGAGAAACGGCAGCGAATGCGCGAAGGCCGTCTTGAATTGGGGCGTCATCGCCCGCGCGCCGATCGACAGCGCCACCTCCCCCAGGCGCGCCGCCGCCCGGGCGAGCGCCTCCCCTAAAGGCTTCAGGCCCTCGACCGCCTGCGCGGACTCGGCCGTCGCCTGCATCTCGGCGAGCAGGCGCCGGAAGACCGTCCCCTTTTGCATGCCGATCTTGCGCGCGAGGAAGTCCATGGCCTGGATCCCGCTCGTCCCCTCGTAGATCGTCGTGATCTTGCAGTCCCGCGCGTACTGCTCGACGAGGTAATCCTTGGTGTAGCCCACCCCGCCGTGCACCTGGATCGCCTGCACGCAGACCTCGTGGCCGCGGAAGGCCATGTATTCCTTGACGATCGGGGTGAGCATGCTGAAGAGGTCCCCGCACGGCTCGCGCGCCGCGGCGTCCGGGGCCGATTTGGAGAGCGTGTTCAGGCGCGTCATGTAGTAGAAGAAGCTGCGCATGCCCTCGACGAGCGCCTTCATCCACAAGAGGTTCCGCCGCACGTCCGGGTGCCGGATGATCGGAACCGAGGGCGCCGCGGGGTTCGCGAAGTTCTCGAGGTCGCGTCCCTGCACGCGCTCGCGGGCGTATCCCAGGGCGAGGAGGTAGGCGGCCGAGGCGTAGGCCATGGCCTGCAGCCCCGTGCTCATGCGCGCGCCGTTGATCATGTGGAACATGATCTTCATCCCCTGGCGCTCCTCACCGAGGAGATAGCCGATGCAGCGGCCCTGGCTGCCGAGGGCCATGCTGCAGGTGGCGCTCGCGTGGATCCCGTGCTTCTCCTCGACCCCGGTGCAGACGATGTCGTTGCGCTCGCCGAGGCTTCCGTCGGCCCGGGGAAGGTATTTCGGGACCAGGAAGAGCGAGATCCCCTTGGTGCCCGGGGGGTCGCCCGCGATCCGGGCGAGCACCGGGTGGACGATGTTCTCGGCGAGGTCGTGCTCGCCGTTCGTGATGAAGATCTTCGCGCCGGTGAGCGCGAAGGTGCCGTCGGGGTTGCGCACCGCCGTGGTGGTGAGCGCGCCGACGTCCGACCCGGCCTGGGGCTCGGTGAGGAGCATCGTCCCGCCCCAGGCCGCCGCGACGAGCTTGGGCACGTAGAGCGCCTTCTGCTCCGGCGTTCCGAAGAGGTGGATCATGAGCGCCGTGCCGTTGCCCATGGCGGCGTAGGCGATCAGCGCGTAGTTCGACGCCATGAAGTATTCGCCCGCCGCCGCCGCGACGAAAGCCGGCGCGCCCTGGCCGCCCATCTCGGGCGCCACCCCCAGGTTGTTCCATTCGCCCGCCACGATCAGCTTGAAGGCGCGGTGGAAGCAATCGGGCACGCGCACGGCCCCGTTATCGAAGCGCACCCCCTGGCGGTCGCCCTCGGCGAGCGTCGGCAGCATCTCCTTCAGCGCGAGCGCCCGGGCCTCGTTGACGACCATCTCGCAGCTCTGGCGGGTGAACCCGCAGCCGGGCTCCGCCCGCAGGAGCTCCTCGAAGTTCATCTGCTCCCACATCACGAATTGCTGGTCGCGCCGGTCGATGAGCTGCTGGGCCATGAAGGGTCTCCGTAAACGAGCAAGGTTCAGGGGCTCAGGGGTTCGCCCGCTGGAAACCCGGCGCCGGCCGCGGAGGCTGGCCGGCGCGGCGGAGAGGGGGTGGGCGAACAAATGTGTAACGTGCTAAACGCTACACGCGAACTTCATTAATAACATTAAAAAAATTTGTCAATAAGATTTTTATTGACTTTCACCTGGCGTCTGAATTATCCAGGGAATCAGGCACTAAAAAATCCTGAGCGCCGGGCTCGCGAACCCGGCAGGCGCGGGACGCATGAAAATCGGCGAACTCGTCAAGCAGACCGGGGTTCCCAAGGAGACGATCCACTTCTATATCCGCGAGGGCCTGCTGCGCAAGCCGCGCAAGGCCGCCTCCAACGTCGCCGACTACACGCCGGCGCATGTCGAAAAGATCCTGCTGATCAAGGAGCTGCGCGAGAACTATTACCTGCCCATCCCCGAAATCAAGAAGGTCCTGAAGCAGCTCAAAAAACAATCCCCGGCCGAGCAGGCCGTCTCCCAGCTCCATCACCGCTACTTCCGGCCCCTCGAACGGCTGCTGATCCGCGAGATCGTCGGCGAGGAGGCCTTCTGCGAGGCGACCGGCATCGGCCGCAAGTGGCTTTCCAAAATGCAGGAATGGGGGATCATCGCTTTCCGGCTGCGCGACGGCGAGCGGGTCTATTCCCAGGACGACGTCATCATCGGCCGCCTGGTGGTCGACATGGACCGCCTCGGTTTCGGCCCGAAGGACGGCTACAACCCCGAGGACCTGAAGCAGGTGGCCGATTTCATCCGCGACTACGTGGCCTCGGGCCAGAACCGCTACCTCAAGACCCACCTCGACAAGGTCGCGGCCGGCGACACCCGCGAGGGGTCCGACCGGATCTACGAGGTGATGAGCCTTTTTTTCTACCACATGTACCGCAAGCTCGTCCGCGAGCAGCAGGCGGCGGCGGAGACCGAACGGGGAAACGGCGATGACCAGCACCGATCCTGACGCCGGATTCGCCGGCGTGCAAATCGTCCGCACCACCTCGGCCTTCGACTGCGGCGGCCGCTGCCCGCTCAAGCTGCACGTCCGGGACAACCGCATCCTGAGAGTCGAGGGCGACGATGCCGCCGAGCCGGACGAGCAGCTGCGGACCTGCCTGCGCTGCCGGGCTTACCGGCAGTACGTCCATCACCCGGACCGCCTGATGCATCCCCTGATGCGGGTGGGCCGGCGCGGCGAGGGCCGCTTCGAGCGCATCTCCTGGGACGCGGCGCTGGACCGGCTCGCCTCCGAGCTGAAGCGCGTCAAGGCGGCCTTCGGCAACGAGGCGATCTTTCTGGCGACCGGCGGAGGCTACCTGGCCGGGCTGCACCACGGCGGCTTCGCGGCCGCCCGCCTCCTCAACCAGTTCGGAGGCTTTCTCACGCACTACGGGAACATCTCCTCCGAAGGCGCCGTCTGGGCCTCGCTCACGCAGTACGGCTCGGTCATGGTGGGCAACTCCCGCGAGGACCTCCTGAACTCCCGGCTCATCATCCTCTGGGGCTGGGACCCGGCGCGGATGATCTCCGGCACCAACACGCTCTACCACCTGATCCGGGCCCACGAGAACGGAGCGCGGGTGATCGCCGTCGACCCCCGCTACCACGACACCGC
Source organism: uncultured Desulfatibacillum sp. (assembly GCA_964573635.1). Classification (GTDB taxonomy): domain Bacteria; phylum Desulfobacterota; class Desulfobacteria; order Desulfobacterales; family SpSt-501; genus SpSt-501. Next base: position 29,331 of record CAZNKG010000019.1, read on the forward strand.
GGCCGCCGTCGCCGACGAGTGGGTCCCGATCCGGCCCGGCACCGACACCGCCGTCATGGTGGCCATGGCGAACGTCATGATCCGCGAAAATCTCCACGACCGGGCCTTCCTGGACAAGTACACGGTCGGCTTTGAGGCCTTCGCGGACTACGTGCTCGGCCGCGAGGACGGGATCGAGAAGACCCCGGCCTGGGCGGCGGCGATCTCGGGGGTCGCGGCCGAGACGATCGTGCGCCTCGCCCGGGAGTACGCTGGCACGCAGCCGGCCGCCTTGATGGACTGCCAGGGGCCCGCCCGCAGCGCCATGGGCGAGCAGTTCAACCGCTGTGCCGCGACCCTGTGCGCCATGACCGGGAACGTCGGCCGGCCCGGAGGCAGCGCGGGCGGCGGGCTGATGGGGATCCCCGTCGGGCACATGTTCCGGATGCCGGCCATCCCGGCCGGGAAAAACCCGCTCGAGGCCGGCGGGCCGGATGTGCGCGGAACGCTCGACATCCGGCTGCGGGTGCTCAAGCGCGTGCACGTGAACCGCATCTTCGATGCCATCCTCCACGGCAAGGCCGGCGGCTATCCGGCGGACATCCGCCTGATGTGGTCGATGGGCAACAACTACCTCAACCAGACCGGCAACACGAACAAGGCCGCCCGCGCCCTTGAGAAGCTCGAGTTTTTCTGCGTCCACGAGCTCTTCATGACGCCCCAGGCGCGCTACGCCGATCTGCTGCTGCCCGTCACCTCGGCCGCCGAGCGCAGCGACCTCACCCGGCCCTGGCCGTCGGGCCCCTACTTCACCTTCATGAACCGGGCGATCGCGCCCCTCGGCGAGTGCCGCTCCGACCTCGACATCGTGAGCCTGCTCGCCGAGCGGCTGGGCGTCCAGGGCTTCAACCCGCACACCGAAGAGGAGTGGCTGCAACTCCTGGCGGCGCACCATCCGGAGTACGCCGAGCACATCCGGGATTTCGAGGCCTTCCGCCGGGAGGGGATCCACCGCGTGCGCCTGACCGAGCCGATCGTGGCCTTCAAGGCCCAGATCGACGACCTCGAGAAGAACCCCTTCCCGACCCCGTCGGGCCGCATCGAGATCTTCTCGCAGCGCGCGGCCGATCTGCGCAACCCGGCCGTCCCTCCCATCCCGAAATACATGCCGACGCCGGAGGACCGGAACGACCCGCTGGCGGCCCGGTATCCCCTGCAGCTCATCACGCCCCACCCCAAGAACCGCGTGCACTCGGAGCTCTACCTGGTGCCCTGGCTGCGCGAGGTCGAAGAGCACCGGGTCTGGATCAACCCGCTGGATGCCGCGGCGCGCGGGATCGTGGACGGCGATGCGACCGAAATCTACAACGACCGCGGCCGGGTCGCGATCCGCGCCAAGGTCACGGAGCGGATCATGCCCGGGGTGGTCTGCATTTTCGAGGGGGCCTGGTACCAGCCGGACGAAAACGGGATCGACCGCGGCGGCTGCGCCAACACCCTGACCAACGATGCCTATTCCGGCGGCGGGGCGGCGGTCCTGAACACGGCCCTCGTCGAAGCGGTGAAGGCGGCCTGAGGAAGGGAGCTCACGTTGCCCATGCAGATCGGCTTTTTCTTCGACCAGACCCGCTGCACCGGATGCAGCGCCTGCGCGGTGGCCTGCAAGGACTGGAACGACATCCCCGCCGGCCCCGAGAACTGGATGCGGGTCCGCACGACCGAATCCGGCCGATACCCCGCGCCCTTCGTCAGCCACATGATCTCCCCCTGCTGGCACTGCGCCGAGCCGCTTTGCGCCGCGGCCTGCCCGGCGGAGGCGATCGCGAAGTCCGCGGCCGACGGGATCGTTCTCGTGGACGCGGAGCGCTGCCTCGGCAACGCGGCCTGCGATGAACGCTGCCGGAAGGCCTGCCCCTACGAGGCTCCGCAGTTCGGCCCGGAGCCGGGCGCGCGGATGCGCAAGTGCACCCTCTGCGTCGACCGCCTCCGGGCCGGGCGGCCCCCGGACTGCGTCGAAGCCTGCCCGGCGCGGGCCCTCGACGCGGGCCCGCTGGCGGAGCTCGAGGCCAAGCACGGCACGATCCGCGAGGCGCCGGGCTTCCGTTATTCCCGCCGCGCCCGGCCGGCGGTGGTTTTCAAACCCAAGAAACGCTCCTGACGCGGGCGTTTAGCGCGAAGGGCGCCGCGCTTCGCGGGAAAAAGGGATGGCACCCATGCCCCGATTCGACCTCGATCTCGTCGGCCGCCGGACCGAACCGCGGCCCTTCGACTACGGCTGGAAGGACGTGGTGCTCTATGCCCTCGCCGTGGGCGCCGGGGCCGATGAGCTCGACTGGGTCTTCGAGGGCGCGGCCGGCGGGCTCAAGGTGCTGCCGGGATTCTGCGTGGTGCCGGCGCTCTTCGCCTGGCCGCCCATGGGGGACGGGTTTCAGTGGCCGCTCGCCCTGCACGGCGAGCAGCGCACCCGCTGGCACCGTCCGCTGCCCGCCTCCGGACCGATCCTTCAGCAGGGGGAGATCGTCGACGTCTACGACAAGGGCAGAGGCGCGCTGATCCGGGTGCGCATCGACGGCCGCCTGCCCTCCGGGGAGGCGCTCTTCGAGGCCGAGTGGTCGCTCTTCTATCTCGGCGCGGGCGGGTTCGGCGGGAACCCCGGGCCGAAGGCCGAGGCGGTCGACCCTCCGGAGGGCGCCGCGCCCGATTTCAGCGTGAGCTGGGCGATCCCGGAGAACCAGGCCGCGCTCTACCGCCTGTTGGGCGACGCGAACCCGCTGCACATCGACCCAAAGGCCGCGGCCCTGGCGGGGTTCCCGCGACCGATCCTGCACGGGCTGTGCACCTATGGATTTGCGGTGCGGGCGATCGTAAACGAGGTCCTGAAGGGCCGGGTCGAGGGCCTCAAGGAATTCAACGCCCGCTTCTCTGCGCCGGTCTATCCCGGCGAGACCCTGACCGTCGCGGGATGGCGCACGCCGGGGCGCTGGATCGTCAACGGCCGCACCGCGAGGGGCCTCGTCTTGACGAACGGCGCCGCCCGCGTGGATTGATTTCACGCCGCCCGGCGCCCTTAAAGGAGGAAACGTTGGCCGCCAAATTTTACAGCGAACGCAACATCGCTTTTCTGCTCCACGAGGTCTTCGAGGTCGAGTCCCTCACGCGCCTGCCCGCCTACCAGGGCCAGAACCGCAAAACGTTCGACATGGTCCTCAAGGCCGCCGGTAAGCTCGCCAAGGACCTGCTTTACCCGATCTTCGAAGAGATGGACCGCAAGCCGCCCGAGCTCGTGGACGGCCGCGTCCGGGTCCACCCCGCGATGGGTTCGATTCTCAGGGAATTCGGCGCGGGCGGCTGGCTCACGAGCCGGGTCCCGCTCGACCGGGGCGGAGAGCAGCTCCCGCACCTCGTGGCCGACGCCTGCGACTTCATCTTCGCCGCCGCGAACTACTCGGCCCAGGCTTACGCCAGCTTGACCGTCGGCGCGGCGCACCTGATCGAGTCCTTCGGCAGCCGGGAGCTCACCGAGACCTACGTGCCGCCGATGCGCGCCGGCCGGTGGCAGGGCACCATGGCGCTGACCGAGCCGGAAGCCGGCTCATCGCTCGCCGACATCGCCACCCTGGCCGAGCCGACGGAAACGGGCTGGCATGCGATCCGCGGGCAGAAGATCTTCATTTCGGCCGGCGACCACGACGGGGTCGAGAACGTGGTGCACCTGATGCTCGCCAAAATCCCCGGCGCGCCCGCCGGCGTGAAGGGCATCTCGCTCTTCGTCGTGCCCAAGCTCCGGCCGGAGGAAGGCGGGCGCCTGGTGCCGAACGACGTCGCCACGGCCGGCGTCTACCACAAGCTCGGCTACCGGGGCTGCCCGATCGTGCAGCTCAGCCTGGGGGACCGCAGCGACTGCCGCGGGTTTCTCGTCGGCGAGCCGCACCAGGGGCTGCGCTACATGTTCCAGATGATGAACGAGGCCCGCATCGGCGTCGGCATGGGCGCGGCCGCGATGGCGACCGCCGCCTATTACGCCGCGCTCGAGTACACCCGCCTGCGCCGGCAGGGGCGTCCGGTCTCCCAGAAGGACCCCGCGCGGCCCCCGGTCCCCATCATCGAGCACGCCGACGTGAAGCGCATGCTCCTGTTCCAGCGCGCCGTCGCCGAGGGGTCCCTGAGCCTGCTGGCGCAGTGCAGCCGGTACGTGGACCTGCAGAAAGCCACCGCGGGCGCCGACCGGGAAAAGGCCGGCCTGCTGCTCGAAATCCTGACCCCGGTCGCCAAGAGCTACCCCTCGGAGATGGGGGTCCTCGCCGTGAGCCAGGGGCTGCAGTGCCTGGGAGGATCCGGCTTCTGCGAAGACTACCCCCTCGAGCAGTATTACCGCGACTGCCGCATCCACCCCATCCACGAGGGAACGACCGGCATCCAGGCGATCGACCTCCTCGGCCGCAAGGCGACGATGCAGAACGGCCGGGCGTTCGGGCTCTTCGCCGAGGAGGTCCGGGCGGCGGCCGCGGCGGCCGGCCCCTACCCCGCGCTCGCCCCGCGGGCTGCCGAGCTCGAGGCGGCCCTATCCCTCCTGCGCGAGGTCACCGACGCCCTGATGGCCGTCGCCCGGGAAAAGGGCCCGGAGCGGTTTCTGTCCGACGCGACCCTCTACCTCGAGATGTTCGGCATCGTCACCATCGCCTGGCAGTGGCTCCTGCAGGGGATCGCGGCGCAGAAGGGGCTTTCCCGGGGCCCGAAGAAGGCGGAGGCGGACTTCTACCAGGGGAAGCTGTTCACCCTGCGCTACTTCTTCGCCTACGAGCTTCCCAAGACGCTCGGCCTCGCCCGGAGGCTTTCATCCGGCGACGGCCTGACGGTGGAGATGAGCCGGGATTTCTTCGCCGATTGAAATCAACGCGGAGGTGCAGCATGATCCAGCAGGAGTTGAAGGACCAGGTGGCGATCGTCACCGGCGGCGGCAAGGGGATCGGGCGCGCGATCGCGCTCGGGCTCGCGGAGTGCGGGGCGACCGTGGTGGCGGCGGCGCGCCGCCAGGCGGACCTCGATCAGGTCGTATCGGCCATCGCCTCCCGCGGCGGCAAGGCGCTCGCCGTTCCGACCGACCTCACCGCCGGCGCGCAGATCGACGCCCTGGTCCAGGCCGCGCTCGACGCCTTCGGGCGGATCGACATCCTGGTGAACAACGCCGCCCGCAGCTTCCTGCGCCCGCTCATGGACCTGCGCGAGGACGGCTGGGACAAGATCTTCAACACGAACGTGAAGGCGCTGTGGCTGCTCAGCCGCGCCGCGGCGAAGTCCATGGCGGCGCGGGGCGGCGGCCGCATTGTGAACATCACGACCATCGGCGCGGTGCGCGGGGGGGCGGGCATGGCCGCCTACCACGCGAGCAAGGCCGCGGTCAGCATGCTCTCCAAGTGCATGGCGGTCGAGTGGGCGCCCCTCAACGTCAATGTGAACTGCGTCGGCCCGGGGCTTACCAAGACCGATTTCAGCAAGCCCCTCTGGGAGAACCCGGAGGTGGAGAAACTGGTCGCCGCGCGGATCCCCAAGGGGCGGTTGGCCGAGCCCGAGGACATCGTGCCGGCGGTCCTTTTCCTCTGCTCGGAGGGGGCGAAGTACATCACCGGCGAGACGATCTACGTCGACGGCGGGTCGCTCGCGAACTACTGAGAGGCTCTGGCGAAACGGCCGCCGGGGCCGTGAACCGGCGCCAAGCGGCTCCGGGCCATGCGCACCCATCTTTCGAAGACGCGGCGCATTCAAACCGCCGCGCGCCTCGCGGACGGCCGGATGCTTGTTTCTCCACAGCCTGCTGACCGGACGGAAACGGCCATGGCGGACCACCGCTTCGACGCGCTCGACCCCGAGCTGAAGCGCCGGATCATCGAATTCGGCTCAAACCGCATTCCCTTCTGGGAGATCTTCGGGATGCGGATCGCCGACGTGAAAAAGGGCTGGGCCCGCCTCACGGTGAACTACGACCCCCGCATGGCGAACGCGAACGGCGTCGCCCACGGCGCGATCGCCTTCGCGCTGGCGGACTCGGCCATCGGGACGGCGCTCGTGGGGCACCTCGCCCCGGGCGAGCGCATCAGCACGGTCGAAATGAAGATCAACTACCTGCGGCCCTTCCGGGAGGGGCGCATCGCGGCCGAGGCGCGGATCGTCCACAAGGGCGCCCAAACCGCGGTGGGCGAGGCCGAGGTGACGGACGGCCGGGGCCAGCTCGTCGCCAAGGCGCTCGCCACGTACGCCGTTTTCGCCGGGCATCCGGAGAAGCCCGGCTGGACCCATCGCCAGGAGCCGACCCATGCCTGAAGCGAACGCCAACTGCGCCGAGTGCCCCATCGCCAACCCCAGGAAGCGCTGCATCAACGCCGCCGGCCGCCATCCGGACGAGTGCCCGACCGAGATGCAGGCCGGGATCATCGCCCGCGCGCGGCAGGAATACGACCGCCCCGAAATCCGCGAGTTCGCCCGGCAGGCCTCCCTCCAGGAGGCCGAGGGGTACGCCGACCGCGAGCGCGGCGCCGCGCACGTCCGCCCGAGCAAGCCCCGGATCCTCGAAATCGCCGAGTTCGCCCGGCGCATGGGCTACGGCCGCCTCGGCCTGATCTTCTGCGCCGGCCTCGCCCGCGAGGCCAAGGCCGTTTCCGAATTCTACCGCGCCAAAGGCTTTGAGGTCGTCTCCGCCATCTGCAAGGTCGGCAACGTGCCCAAGGAGGCGCTGGGGGTGGCCGACGACCAGAAGATCGCGATCGGCCGGCCGGAGGCCATGTGCAACCCGATCACCCAGGCCATGGTCGTCAACGCCGCCCGCACCCAGTTCAACATCCTGCTCGGGCTGTGCGTCGGCCACGACTCGCTCGTCTTCCGCTACGCCGAGGCGCCCTGCACGGTGCTCGCCGTCAAGGACCGCCTCCTCGGTCACAACCCGCTCGCGGCGGTCTACACGATGGAGAGCTATTCGCGCTATCTCAAATAACCACGCGTTTGATCGGCTGCATCGGTCGGGAAAGGCCAAGCAACCCCTTAACCCACCGCACCAATCGAACCAATCCAAGCAGTCGAGCCAACACAACCCTTGCGACCAGGAGATCTCGAATTATGGCCCAGCTCATCTCCGACCGGCGTGACATCGATTTCGTGCTCTACGAACAGCTGCAGACCGAGGAGCTCGCCAAGCGCGAGCGCTACCGCGGCTTCAACCGCAAGGCTTTCGACATGATCGTGACCGAGGCGCGCAGCTTCGGCCTGAAGGAGCTTGTCCCGCTGAACGCCGAGGGCGACCGCCAGGGGGTGCGCTTCGAGAACGGGAGCGTGACGACCCCCGAGGGGTTCCGGCGCGCCTACGACCTGTTCCGCCAGGGCGAGCTGACCGCGCTCGTCGAGGAGCCCGACTGGGGCGGCCAGGGGCTTCCGGTCAACGTGGCGCAGGCCGCAAACGAGTACCTCTACGGCGGCAACTGGGCCATCGCCAACTACGCCGGCATGGGCCACGGCACCGGGAAGATGATCGAGATCTTCGGCACCGAGGCGCAGAGGGCGATGTTTCTGAAAAACCTCTACACCGCCCGCTGGGGCGGCACGATGCTGCTGACCGAGGCCCAGGCCGGCTCCGATGTCGGGGCCCTCACCACCACCGCCGTGCGCCAGGCCGACGGCACCTTTCTTCTGACCGGCAACAAGATCTTCATCACCAACGGCGAGCACGACCTCGTCGAGAACATCATCCACCCGGTGCTCGCCCGCATCGAGGGCGACCCCCCCGGTACGAAGGGGATCTCGATCTTCCTCGTCCCCAAGATCTGGGTGAACCCGGACGGCACCCTCGGAGAGCCGAACGACATCGTCTGCACGGGGGTCGAGGAGAAGATGGGGATCCACGCGAGCGCCACATGCAGCATGGCGCTCGGCGGCAAGGGCCGCTGCCGCGGGCTGCTCCTCGGCAAGGAGCGCGAGGGCATGAAGATCATGTTCTACATGATGAACGAGGCGCGCCTGGGGGTCGGCTTCCAGGCCTTCGCCTACGCCTCGACCGCCTACCTCTACGCCTTGAACTACGCGCGCGAACGGGTGCAGGGCCGCGACCTCGCCCACGCCAAGGACGCGCAGGCCCCCTCGACCGCGATCATCAACCACCCCGACGTGCGCCGGATGCTCCTCGGGATGAAGGCCCGCGTCGAAGGGATGCGCAGCTTCGTCTACTACGTCGGCCGCTGCATCGAGGACGCCCACACCCATCCGGACCCCGCCCGGCGGGCCTTCGGCCAGGGGCTGCTCGACCTGCTCACCCCGCTCGTCAAGGCCTACTGCGCCCAGACGAGCTTTGCGGTCTGCGTCGAGGGGGTCCAGGTCTACGGCGGCTACGGCTACATCCGCGAGTACCCCATGGAGCAGCTCGTGCGCGACTGCAAGATCACCTCGATCTACGAGGGCACCGACGGGATCCAGGCGATGGACCTTCTCGGGCGCAAGCTCGGCATGGAGAAGGGACGCGTCTTCATGAACTTCCTTGCCGAAATCCAGAAGACGGTGGCGCTGGCGCGCGCGGCCGGCGGGCTGGAGGCGCTCGCCGCCGAAGTCGAGAACGCCGCCAACCGTTTGGGCGAGACGGCCCTCCACCTCGGCCGGACCGCCCTGTCGGCGCAATACAGAAGCGCCTTCGCCCACGCCTTTCCCTTTCTCATGGCGATGGGCGACGTCATCATGGCCTGGATGCTGCTCTGGCGCGCGGCGGTGGCCGCCAAGGCGCTCGCCGCCGGCGCGAAGGCCCGCGACGCCGCCTTCTACGAAGGCCAGCTCAAGAGCGCCGAGTTCTACATCCGGGGGCTCCTGCCCGAGACGCTCGGCCGGATGAGCGCGATCGTCAAGGCGAACGGCGCCGCGGTGGAGATCTCCGACGCCGCCTTCGGGGGGATCTGACCCCATGGACGTTTTCTTTACGCCGCGCGGGGTCGCCGTGATCGGGGCCACGGCGAACCCGGACCGCGGGGGCTACTGCATTCTGCACAACCTGATCTCGGGGTTCGCCGGCCCGATCTACCCGGTGAACCCGCGCTACCCTGAAATCCGGGGCCTCCCGTGCTACGCGGCGGTGACCGACGTCCCGGACCCGGTGGACCTCGCCATCGTCTTCGTTCCGGCGGCCGCCGTGCTCCCGGTCGTCGAGCAGTGCGCCCGGCGCGGGATCCGCGGCGTGATGATCCAGTCGGCGGGGTTCGCCGAAACCGGCGACCACGGCCGCAGGCTCCAGGAGGAGCTCCTCGCCCTCGGGCGCCGGACGGGGGTGCGGATCTGGGGACCGAACTGCATGGGGCTGATCGACGTCCGCCGACGCCACGTCTTCTCGTTCGTCCTGCCCGCGATCTGGGAGTCCGGTCTCGTTCCCGGCCGGGTCTCGCTCGTCGTGCAGAGCGGGCTTTTGGCGGCGGGGTTCTTGATCGACCTCATGACGGGCGGCCGGATGGGCATCGCCAAGGCCTGCTCGATCGGCAACAAGGCCGACGTGGACGAGTGCGACCTGCTCGAGGCCCTCGCCGCGGACCCCGACACCGGCGCGGTCGCCCTCTACCTCGAATCGATCGCCGACGGTCGCCGCTTCATGGAGATCTGCCGCCGCGCGGGGAAGCCGCTCGTCGTCCTCAAGGGCGGACGCAGCGCCGCCGGGGCGCGCGCGGCCATGAGCCACACGGCGAGCCTCGCCGGCGACGGCGCCGTCGTCCGCGGGGCCCTCGCCCAGGCGGGAGTCATCGAGGCCGCGGACTTCACGCAGATGATGGACCTCGCGCAGGTCCTCGCCGCCTATCCCGCGGGGGTCCGCCGCTCGCCGGCGCAGGCGGCGGTCTTGACCTTCAGCGGGGCGGCGGGGATCGTCTCCGCCGACTTCATCGAACGCGCCGGCATGCAGGTGGCCGAGCTCTCGGCCGCGACCCGCGAGGCCCTCGCCCGGGTCTTCCCGGAATGGATGCCCGTCGCCAGCCCCGTCGACATGTGGCCGGCGATGGAGCTGAACGGCTCGGCGCGGGTCTACCGCGAGGCGATCGCCGCGGTCTGCGCCGACCCCGGGGTGGACCTGATCTTCCTGCACCTCTTCGTCGGCAGCCGCATGGGGGAGGCCCCTGTCGGCGAGCTTGCCGCAGCCTGCCGCCGGGCCGGGAAGCCGCTCGTCGTCTGGTACCTCGGGGCGCGGAATGAGCTCGTTCGGTTCGAGATCGAGGCCCGCGATGCCGGGGTGCCCGCCTTCCGTGAAATCGGGCGCGGCGTCGAGTGCCTGGCGGCGCTCGCGGCGCGCGGCCGCCATCAGGCGGCCCAGGATTCGGCGGCGCCCCCGGCGCCGTCCTGGCCCTCCCTCGAGGCCGCCGCGCGGCGTCTCCCAAATCTCGAGGGGACGCTCGACGAGGCGGTTTCCAAGGAGGTGCTGGCCGCCGCCGGGATCCCGACGGTGGCCGAAGCGGTCGTGAGCTCGCGCGAGGAAGCCCGCGCCGCCGCTGAGAACCTGGGCTTCCCGGTGGCCGTCAAGGGCATCGCCCCGGGCCTGGCGCACAAGACCGAGGCCGGCCTCGTTCGCCTGGGGGTCGCTTCGCCCGAGGCCGCCGCCAGGGTCTACTCCGACCTGGTCAAGCTGCTGCCGGCGGGCGGGCGGGTCCTGGTTCAGCGCCAGCTTTCCGCCGGCATCGAGCTCATCGCGGGCTACCTGCGCGACCCGCACTTCGGCCCGTGCGTCATGGTGGGCTTCGGGGGGGTGCTCGCCGAGGCGATCGCCGACCGCGCCTTCGCCGTGGCCCCGGTCGGCGAAGCCGAGGCGCTGGCGCTGATCGCGCGCTTGCGGGCCCAGCGCCTTCTCGACGGCTTCCGCGGGGAGGCGCCCGCCGATCGACGGCTGCTCGCCGGGATACTGGTCGCGCTCGGCCGCCTGGGCGCCGCCGACCCGCGGATCCGGGAAATCGACATCAACCCGCTGATCCTCGACGGCGGCCGGCCGGTGGCCGTGGATGCCTCCATTGTGGTTGCCGCGTGAGGAGCCCGCGCGAAAAAAGAGGCCGTGGATTCTGATGGCCCCGCCGAAGGCGATGGGCCCCGGGGGGGGGGAAAGGCGGGCTCACAGCCCGAGGTAGGTCCGCTTCAGCACCTCGTCCTGCAGGAGCTCCTCTCCCGAGCCCTGGGCGATGATCTTCCCCGAGGAGAGGACGTAGTTGCGGTCGGACATCCTGAAGACCGAGCCGACCTCCTGCTCGACGAGCAGGATGGTGATCCCCTCGCCGCGGATCTCGGCGATCTTCTGGAAGAGCTCGGCGCGCACGATGGGGGCGAGCCCCGTGGAGGGCTCGTCGATGCACAAGAGCTTCGGCCGCGACATGAGGGCGCGGCCGATCGCAAGCATCTGCTGCTCGCCGCCCGAAAGCGTTCCGGCGATCTGCGCCGCGCGCCGTTCGAGCACCGGAAAGAGCCGGTAGACCTTTTCGAGCTCCTGCCGCACCGCATCGAGATCCGCCCGCAGATAGGCCCCGGCGGCGAGGTTCTCGCGGACCGTCAACTCGCGGAAGGGACGCCGGCGCTCCGGGCAGAGCACGAGACCGCGCCGCACGATCTCGTGGGCCGGCACTTGATCGATGCGCTCGCCCAGGAAGCGCACCTCCCCCTCCAGGGTGATCGCCCCGCGGGTCGACCGCCGGTGGATTTCGCGCTCCCAGGCGACCAGGCCGGCGACGGCTCTCAAGAGCGTCGATTTGCCGGCGCCGTTCGGGCCGACGAGGCCGACCATCTCCCCCTCGGCAACCTGCATGCTCAGCCCGTTGATGAGGGTGGCCTTCTCGTAGCGGACGGTCAGATTGGCGACATCGAGCAGCACGGTCACACCCCTCCCCGGCCGAGATAGGCCTCGATCACCTCGGGCATGGCGACCACCGCCTGCGGCGGCCCGTCGGCGATGATCGTGCCGAAGTTGAGCACGATGATCCGGTCGACGATCTTCATCAGCTGCTGGAGCTTGTGCTCGACGATGATCATCGCGGGCCCCTCGCTGTGCAGCCGCCCGAAGCGACCGCCCTGGTGGAGGCGCCGCACCGATTGGGCCATCAGCTCGGACTCCGCCGGGGTGAGGCCCCCGAAGGGCTCGTCGAGCAGGAGCAGCTCCGGCTCGGTGGCGATCGCCCGCGCGACCTCCAGGCGCTTGAGGTCCCCCTGCGAAAGGGTCGCGGCCTTCTCGAGCGCCATGTCGGAAATCCCGGCGAACTCGAGGGCGTCCATGGCCTTGGCCTCGATCTTCTTCACCCACTCGCCCCGCTTCATGGCGCGCGGCGAGAGGCAGGAGACCATGACGTTCGCGATGATCGGCAGCCGGCGGAAGGGGCGCATGTTCTGGAAGGTGCAGGCGAGGCCGAGGTTCACGATGTCCCAGGTCTTGGCCCCCGTGATCTCGCGCCCGCGGAAGCGGATGCTGCCGGCGTCGGGCCGCAGGATGCCCATGATGAGCTTGATCACGGTGGACTTGCCGGCGCCGTTCGGCCCGATCAACCCGACGATCTCCCGGCGCCCGAGGGAGAAGGTGACCTCGTTGACGGCGCGCAGGCCCCCGAAGCTCTTGGTCAGCTCCTCGACTTCGAGAAAGGGCTCGCTCATGTCTCAGCGCGCCTCCGACTCGTCGCGCAGCTCGCGGCGCGAAATTTTTCCGACGTCGGTCTTCGGCAGCTCGCCGCGGAACTCGACGACCTTGGGCACCTTGTAGTGGGCGAGCTTCTCGGCGCAGAAGGCGATGATCTCCTCTTCGGAGACCTTGCCGCGCGCCTCGCTCTGCAGCACCACGTAGGCCTTGATGAACTGGCCGACCTTCGGATCGGGGACGCCGATGACCCCGGCCGCCTTCACCTGCGGGTGCTGGTAGAGGACCTCCTCCACGTGGCGCGCGAAGACCGAGTAGCCCTTGTACTTGATCAGGTCCCGCTTGCGGTCGAAGAAGTGGAAATAGCCCTCCTCGTCCATGCGCACGAGGTCCCCCGTGCGCATCCATTTCCGGCCGTCGATCTCCACGAACACGTCGCGGTTGTCGTCGGGCCGCTTCCAGTACCCCTGCATGATGTTGGGGCCGTGCAGGATGAGCTCGCCCACCTCGTTCACCGGGACGAAGCTCGTGCCGTCCAGGTCCACCACCCCGGCGGAGACGTTGGGGATCGGCACCCCGAAGGAGCCGGTCTTCTGCCGCTGGTAGGGGGTTCCGTGGCTGACCGCGGTCGTCTCGGTCATGCCGTAGCCCTCCAGGATGTGGCTTCCGGTGCGCCGCTGCCAGCCCTCGATCGTCGTGTGGTGCAGGGTGTCGGCCCCGCAGGCGATGAGCTTCAGGCGCTTCCAGTCGACGCGGTCGGTCTTCTCGTACTCCTTGAGGTACTCGAAGAGCGCCGGCACGCCGAAGAACCCCGAGGCCTGGTAGCGCTCGACGGCGTTCAAAATCTCGTCGGTGTCCGGGGTGGTGAAGAGGACGACGGTCGCCCCCTGCAGCAGGCTGTTCAGCATCACGACGACCTGGCCGTAAATGTGGAAGAAAGGCAGGAAGGCGATGACGGTCTCGCGGCCCTCCTCGAAAATCGGCCAGAAGCGCGTCAATTGGGTCGTGAGCGCGACCATGTTGCGGTGGGTGATCACGGCCGCCTTGGGCATGCCGGTCGTGCCCCCGGTGTAGGGCAGCGCCGCGATGTCCGCGGCCGGGTCGATGGCGACCTCCGGCCGCCGCGGCGGATGCTGCTTGAGAAGCTCCCGGAAGAGCAGCAGCCCCCGGCGGCGGATATCCTCCGCCGAGGGAAGCTTCAGGCTCCCGGCGGTCTTGGCGAGGGCGCCCTTGCCGAAGAGCTTCTTGAGCGGCGGCAGGAAGTCGGCGATGTGCGACAGGATGACGCGGTCGATCTCGGCGCCCGATTTTTCAACGTTCTCGTAGAGGATGTCCTCGCAGACGACGGTGCGCGCGCCGCTGTCGGCCAGCTGGTGGCGGACTTCCTGGCTCGTGTAGACCGGGCTGATGGGGGTGAGCCGCACGCCGGCCTTGAGCGCCCCGAGGTAGGCGATGACGTACTGCGGGCTGTTCAGAAGATAGAGCGCCACCGTGTCGCCCGGGGCGACGCCGTTTGCCGCGAGCGCCGCTGCGAAGCGATCGGAGAGCTCCCGCAGCTCGGCGTACTTGATCCCCCGGCCGTAGAAGACGAGCGCGGTCTTGCCGGCGTGCTTCGCGGCCATGCGGTCGAAGACGTCCGGCACCGAGACGTCCGGGATCTCCACCGTGTGGGGCACGTCGGCGGGGTAGTGCTTCAGCCAGGGCTTGGAGAGATAGGCCTCTTTGGCGTCCATCCGATTTCCTCCGCGAGGATCAGTGCAGCGAGGCGGCGCAGACCCGGCAGGTCCGGCGACGGGAAATGTTGCGGATCTTGCAGCGCGGGCATTCGGCCTCCAGCTTGTCGCGCAGCCACGGGAACAGCCCCTCCGGCATGTACAGCAGCACCAGGACCACGACCCCGGCGAACAGCAGCGTGCGGTACTCGGGCCAGAAGCGCAGGAGCTCGAGCAGGGGAAACAGGACGAACACCGCCCCGACCGAACCGTAGATCGTCACGATCCCGCCGAACACCGCCCAGATCACGACGGTGAAGGACATGGAGACATCGAGGTTCGAGGGCCCGGCGATGCGCATGAAGTGGGCGTAGAGCCCGCCGGCGATCCCGGCGAAGAATCCGCTCAGTGAGAAGGCGATCAGCTTGTAGCGCGTCGTGTTGATCCCCGCCGTGCGGACGGCGAGCTCGTCCTCGCGGATGGCGTGGAAGATGATGCCGAGGTTCGAGTCGGTGATCTTCCACATGAGGAAGCAGAGCGCGAGCGAGAGCACGACGACGATGTAGTAGTCGAGCAGGCGCGAGCCCGAGATCCGCTGCACCCCGGAGAGCCCGAGCTCGCCACCGGTCACCCCGGGCGCGGCGTAGACCAGGCCGAGCAGGATGATCGGGAAGGCGAGCGTCGTCAGGGCGAGATAGGTCCCCTTGAGCCGCAGCGACGGGATTCCGATGATGAGCCCGGAGAGGACCGCGGCGAGCCCACCCAGCGGGACGCTTCCCCAGGCCGGAAGCCCGGTCTGGATGTTGAGCATGGCGGCCGTGTAGGCGCCGACCCCGAAGAAGAGCGCGTGGCCGAAGTTCATCTGGCCGGTGAAGCCGGACAACAGGTCCCAGCTCGCGGTCAGCAGCGCGAAAATGCTCGTGAGGATCAGGATGCGCAGAAGGTATGGGGCCGGGAAAAAAACCGGCACGAGCATCAGCGCCAAGCAGAAGAGCACCACCGCCACCCGGCTGGGCAGCACCAGCACCTCCGTCCGGATGACCGCCAGGGCCTTGCGCCCGTAATATGCCGCCAGTCTCATGGAAGTCTTTCCCTCCGCGCGCCGTCGCTTTCGGCCCCGCCGGGCCTGCCCGGGGGGCCGGCCGGCGGTTTTGGCCGCGCCTACCGCTCCTCCTCGAAGGCGACGCCGAAAAGCCCCTCGGGGCGGATCAGGAGCACCAGGATCATGATCGACAGCGCGACCGAACCTTTCAGAAAGGCTCCGGCCGGGATCAGGAAGACGACCAGCGCCTCGGCGAACCCCAGGACGTACGCGCCGATGAAGCTCCCTTTCAGGCTCCCCAGCCCGCCCAGGACGACGACCGCCATCATCATGACCAGCGGGTGCATCCACATGTGCGGGTTGAGGATGGTGAGCGGCACCACCACCGCGCCGGTCAGCGCCGCTAGCCCGACCGAAATCCCCATGGTGATCATGGCGAGCCGGCTTTCGTTCATGCCCATGAGGTTCGCCACTTCGCGGTCCTGCGCCGTGCAGCGGATGGCGAGCCCGAGGCGCGTGTGCAGGAGCAGCAGGCGCAGGAGCGCGAGAATCAGCAGCACGCCGCCGAAGGTGAGCAGCTGCTGGAAGAAGATCTTGACTCCGAACAGGGTGAAGAACCCTTCGATCAGCGCGGGCATGCTCAGGAAGTCGCCGGTGAAGATGATCAGCATCACCTCCTGCAGCGCGATGGCGAGCGCGATCGTCCCGATCAGCACCGCGGCCTCGTGCTCGCGGATCGGGTCGATGAACAGGCGGTAGCAGACGAGCCCGAAGCCGGTCACCAGGACCACGGCGGCCAGCATCCCCGCGGCCGGATGGATGCCGAGGCGGTTGAAGCCGAAGTAGATCGCGTAGGCCGCCAGCATGTAAAACGCCGTGTGGGCGATGTTGACGATGCGCGCGACCCCGAAGATGAGCGAAAACCCGATGGCGAGCAGCGCGTACATGCTGCCGCCGATCAGTCCGCTGATGAGGATGTCCAGAATCATGCGGCTCCTGTCCCCGGCATCCGTTGGGCGCCAGGGTGCGGCGGAACGCGCGGGTCTCCCCGGCCGGACCCCGCCCCCTGGCCGGTGCGCCGGCAGGCCCTATTTCTTGTACTTCTCGATCACCCAGGGTGGAATTTTATACGGCACCATGCCCTTGTAAGTGACCTCGGGGGCCTCCGGGGCGGCCTTCCACTTGTTCGGCCAGACCCCGACGAGCTTGCCGTCCTGCCACTGCACCCCCAGGCTCGTGAGATAGCCCGGACCCCACTTGAGGTCGTGGGTCTGGCGGCCTTCGGCATCCTTGAAGTAGGCGGCCTTGCCGCTCGGGACGAGCGTCTCGGCCTCCTCGATCACCGGGATCAGCTTCTCGGGGTCGAGCGAGCCGGTCTTCTCGATCGCCGGGACCAAGGTGTGGAGGATCGCCGTGTGCGTGTCCGCCGTGTAGGTGGGAACGGAGCCGGTGCGCTTGATGTACTCGTCGACGAAGGGCTTGGTGAGATCGTTGTACTCGACGTCCCGGGCGTAGGTGTTCATCGTCATGATGTAGTTGCCCATCCCCTGGGTCGCCTCCCAGAAGCCCTCCTTCTGCGCCTCGACGTTGATCCCGACCTGCACGGCCGGGATTTTGAGCTCGCCCGCCTGGCGGGCGAAGGTGATGCCGACCGAGGCGGAGAAGGTCGTGAAGACCATGTGGGCCCCGGCGCTCTGGACCGCCTGCAGCTCGGCGTTCACATCGGTGGCGGTCGCCGAGGGGCGCCAGACCCCCACGAGCTCCATGCCCATCTGGGGGATCACCTTCTCGGCGGCGGCGATCATCGGGTCGGCCCACAGGACTTTTTCGGCGACGATCGCCACCTTCACTTTTTCCAGGTTGAGCTCCTTCTTCAGGATCGCCCCCACCATGCCCATGTGCGCGAAGCAGGTCCGGACGAGAAACGAGGAGTTGAAGGGCGTCCCCCGGAAGAAGTACTTGTAGCGCTTGTAGTCCTTGGCGACCCGCTCGCAGAGCTCCGGATGCGCCGCCCCGCAGCCGATGAAGATCTTCTTGTAGTCGGCCATGATGTCCTGCATGGCGAGCACCGCCTCGGTGCGGAACCCGCCGACGACGAAGTCGACCTTGTCGTGGGAGAGCAGCCGCTCCATGGCGTTGGTCGCGTCGGTCACGTTCAGAAACTCGTTGGAGTCCGCCTTGACCAGCTCGACCTTCATCATCTTGCCGCCGACCTTGACGCCGCCCTTGGCGTTGATCTTCTCCGCCGCCATGGTGGCGCCGTTCCAATGGTCCTTGCCCTGAATAAAGTTCATGGGGCCGATCACGCCGATCTTGATCACATCCGCGCCGAGAGCCGGCCAGGCGAGCGCCAGCACGGCAACCAGCGCGCAGGCCGCCGCGGCCATCCGTTGGGTTCGGTTCATGCTCCCTCCTCCTTGGCGTTCGGGTTTTGGTCCAGGGCCAGCCGCACCCGGATGTCCGGCGGGTCTTCCGGGCGCCGGATGCCGTCGAAGAGCGTCTGGAATATTTCGTCGGCCATGGCGAGCAGATCGGCCGGCTTTCCGAGCAGGCTTCTGCGGGTGACCAGGTGTTCGACCGCCCCCCAGATCATCGTGCGGACCGTAAAGGGCTGGATCGTCTCCCGGAACTCCCCGGAGCGGATCCCCTCCTCCAGGACCTCCAGGTACTGCTGGGCCGAGGAGCGCACGATCTGGTAGGCATCGGTTTCGAGGAAGTTGCGGTTGACCCGGATGATCAGCATGATCACGTCGGCGTAGCTCGGGTTTTCGGCATAGAGCTCGAGGTGCCGGCGGATCAGGAAGCGCAGCTTGTTCGCGGCCCCATGGATGTAGGGGAGGATCTCCTGGTTTTTTTCGTAGTGTCGATAGGTCGTCTCCGCCGGTATGGTGAAAAGGAGCTCTTCCTTGGAGGAGAAGTATTCGTAGATGGTCGCCTCGGAGACCTTGGCCTTCTTGGCGATTTCGGCGATGGTGGCGCTGTGGAACCCCTTGCGGGAAAAGATGGTCTCCGCGGCCTTGAGGATGGCGGCGCTCTTGGCGGGATTGCGCGAGGGCTTGGTGTTTTTTCGGCCTTTGGGCTCCGCGGCCATTTCGTCCGGCTCTCAGCGGTCCGCCCGGCGCTTCGGGGAACCACCGGTAGATTCTAGACGCGATTCATTATCCCGGTCGACCTCTACCCGCTGAATCCCTGTCGCCGACCCTATACTCCGCCGCCCGCGGCCATGTCAATAAAAATAATGGAGTCATGATCTTCCACTAAAGCTGAAATTTTTATTGACGCTAAGAAAATAATTTGAAAAATGGAGACATAATGGCTGCGGCCGCGTTATCCGCAGCTTATGGACTGATTCATCCCCTATTACCAAGGAGCGATCCGATGCAGCCGGTGATGGTCGTCGGTTCCGGTTTCATGGGCGCCGGCATCGCCCAGGCGTGCGCCCAATCGGGCTATCGGGTCCATCTCCATGATGCGGCGCCCGCCGCGCTCGAGCGGGCGGTCGCCGCGATCCGGTGGTCGCTCGAAAAATTCGACGCCAAGGGGCTGCTCCGGGAGCCCGCCGCGCAGGTGCTCGCGCGGATCGCCCCGGCCGCGGACTTCGAGGCGGCCGCCGCCTGCGGCTGGATCATCGAGGCGGTCTACGAGGACGAAGCGCTTAAGAAAGAGCTCTTCCGGGAGCTCGACGGCCGGATG
This sequence comes from uncultured Desulfatibacillum sp., assembly GCA_964573635.1. GTDB lineage: Bacteria > Desulfobacterota > Desulfobacteria > Desulfobacterales > SpSt-501 > SpSt-501. The sequence continues at coordinate 48,358 of CAZNKG010000019.1, forward strand.
TCGCCGGAGGCGCTTCTCGCCACGAACACCTCCTCGATTCCGGTGACCCGGCTCGCCGAGGCCGTCAGCCGCCCCGAGCGGGTCCTCGGGCTGCACTTCTTCGGACCGGTGCCCTTCATGGGGCTCGTGGAAGTCGTCCGCGGCGAGAAGACATCGGATGAGGCCTTCGAGGCCGGCGCGGCCTTCGTGCGCTCGCTCGGCAAGAAGCCGGTCCTGGTGCGCCGGGACATCCCCGGGTTCGTCATGAACCGAATCTTCTCGGCCGCCTTCCGTGAATGCTGCGAGATCGTGGCGGCCGGCATCGCCAGCGTGCCGGACATCGACGAGGGGATGCGGCTGGCCTATGGCTGGAACATCGGGCCGTTCGAGATCGCCGACAATGCCGGTCTCGACACCTTCCTGCGGGTCGGCCGCTCGATGGAGTCCTTGGGCGCCGGGCACCTCGCCGAGCGGACCGGTCTCATTGCGCGCCGGGTGGCGGCCGGCCGCCTGGGGCGCAAAGCCGGGCGGGGCTTTTACCGCTACGACGAGAAGGGGCGCAAGCTGCCCGGCGGCGGAGACGACGATGGGATTTGAAAGGCAGCTCGACGAGCTTCGCCGCCGCAAAGAACGGGCGCTCGCCATGGGCGGGGCGGAGAAGGTCGCGCGGCAGCATGCCCGCGGCCGGCTCACGGCGCGCGAGCGGATCGAGCGCCTGCTCGATCCCGGGTCTTTTTTCGAGGTCGGGATGCTCAACCACTCGGACGTCCCCGGGATGGAGGCGCGCACGCCTGCCGACAGCAAGATCGCGGGCTACGGCGAAATCGACGGCCGGCCGGTCGCCGTCGTCTCGAACGACTTCACCGTGCTCGCGGCCACCTCGAGCCGCGTCGCCGGGCGCAAGGAGGGCGAGCTCAAGCAGCAGGCGGCCCGGCGGGGATGCCCGCTCGTCTACCTCGGGGAGGCCGGCGGCGCGCGGATGCCGGACATCATGGGATCGGCGGGGCTCGCCTCTTTCGGCGGCGGAGGGCCCGAGACCTACTTGCAGATCATGAGCCGGGTGCGGCAGACCCCGCTTGTGACCGCGATTCTCGGGGAGTGCTACGGCATGCCCACCTGGATGGCGGGGCTGTCGGATTTCGTCGTCCAGGTGAAGGGAAGCGCCATGGGGGTTTCGGGGCCCCGGGTGGTGGAGCTCGCCCTCGGGGAGAAGGTGACCGACGAGGAACTCGGCGGCTGGCGCGTCCACGCCGAGGTCACCGGCGCGGTCGACCGCGTCGCCGACAGCGAGCCGGAGTGCCTCGGGCTGATCCGGTCGTTTTTAGCCTACCTCCCCTCCCACTGCGACGAGCCGCCGCCTACCGCCGCGGTGCCGGAGGGCTCCGGCGCGCAGATGCCGCAGATCCTCGACCTGCTGCCGGAGAGGCGCAGCCGCGGCTACGACATGCGCCGCATCCTCGCCTGCATCACCGACCACGAAAGCCTCTTCCCGCTCAAGCCGGACTTCGGCAAGTCGGTCATCACCGCGCTCGCGCGCCTTTCGGGAAAGACGGTCGGCATCGTCGCCAATCAGCCGATGCACAACGCCGGCGCCATGGACACCGACGGGATCGACAAGGTGGTGAGCTTTCTGTGCCTGTGCGACACCTTCAACATCCCGCTCCTCTTCTTCCACGACATCCCCGGCTTTCTCGTCGGGAAGGAGGCCGAGCGCCGCCGGGTGGCGGGCAAGGTGATGACCTACATGAACGCGCTCGGCCAGCTCACCGTGCCGCGCATCGCCGTCGTCGTGCGCAAGTCCTACGGCATGGCCTTCTGGAACATGTGCGGCTCGGGCTGCGGCGCGGACTTCATCGCCGCCTGGCCCTCGGCGGAGATGAGCTTCGTCGACCCGGCGATCGCCGCGAACGTCGTCTACGGCGCCCGCGCCGCGGCCGCCGCGCCGAACGACTCCGAATGGCAGGCCCTCACGCAGGGGCTCTTCGACGACGCCTCGCCCTACGGGGCCGCCGGCCGCCACTTCATCCACGACGTGATCGACCCGCGGGAAACCCGCGCCTTTCTGACCCGAGCGCTCGAAGTCGCCTTCAACGCCCGCCGCGGCGGCATCTCCGAGCACCGCCTGGCCAACTGGCCCACGAAGTTCTGAGCCGCCCGCAGCCGCCGCAGCTGATTTCACCCGCCCGCCGGCCTCCGAAGGCTTTCCGCGGCGCCGAGCTCGTCATCCGCACGCGCGGCGGCGCCGCGGCTTCAGCTTCCGCTTGAGGCCGCTCCATGCGATCGCCGCGGCATGTGCGGGACGATCCGATTTTAAAGGCCGCCCGGTTAACACCGGCGGCGGAGCGGCCCGCGGCGCTTATCGGACGCCGGGCGGCAGGAGATCGTCCACGCGCTTAAGGGCGCGCAGGATTCGGCGGCGGATGCCGGGGGCGAAGCGGTTGAAGTGGTGCATGTCTTCGAAGAGCTGCCAGCTGTCGTGCGTGACGACCCCGAGGATCGCGAGCAGCCGGCGGTAGCCCTCGGTGTCGATCGGCAGGGGCGCGGCGCCGAATTGTTCGAGCCCCCGGCCGATGAAGTGCGTGAGCGCCAGGCTCACCGCGATCTGGCGGTCGTGCTCCTCGGGGCGGGCCTCGATCACTTCGAGCCCGCGCGCGGCGAGCTCCGCCTCGACCGCCGCCAGCCGATCGGCGGCGATCCGCACCGGGCAGAGCACGATCTTGCGCCCCGCCAGCGAGTCGGCGGCGCTGTCCGGACCGAACATGGGGTGGGTGCCCAGGATCTCGACCGCGGGCGGAAGGAGCGCCTCCATCCAGCGGACGGGGAGCTCCTTGACCGAGCACACGTCGGCCACCAGCGCGCCGGGGCGCAGGTGGGGCTTGAGCGCGGCCAAGGCCGCTTCCATCGCGGAGATCGGCACGGCGAGGATCACGGCGTCGCAGCGCGCGGCCGACGGGAGGTCGGCCGGCTCGGCGCCGAGCGCAGCGATTTCGCCGGCGGCCGCGGAGGGGTCGAAGACGCGCACGCGCAGCGCTCCGCAGAGATGGCGAGCGGCGAGCCGGCCGAAGCGGCCGAAGCCGATCAACCCGACCGCGGCCGTCATGGCTTCCCCGCGGGGCCTTCGCCGCCCTCGAGCGCGGCGAAGACCTCCCAGAAGGCCGGAAAGGACTTGGCGACGCACCCCTCGTTTTCGATCGCGACCCCCGGGGTGCGCAGGCCGGCCACGGCGAAGCTCATGGCGATGCGGTGGTCGTCGTGGGTCGCGATGACCGCCCCGTGCGGGGCGCCGCCTTCGACCCAGAGCGTGTCGGCGGTAAAGCCGCAGGCGATTCCCATCTTCGTAAGCCCCGCGGTCACGGCCGATAGACGGTCGCTCTCCTTGTCGCGCAGGTGCGCGACGTTGCGGATCGTCGTGCGTCCGCGGGCGTAGGCCGCCGCCACGGCGAGCGTCGGCGCCACATCCGGAAGGTCCCCCATGTCGACCTCGACGGCGGCCAGCGGTCCGCCGGTGACCGCAACGCCGTCGGGCTCCGCCGCGACGCGGCAGCCCATCCGCTCGAGAATGCCGAGGAGAGCGATGTCCCCCTGGCGCGAGTCGAAGCCGATGCCGCGCACCTTGACGGTCGCGCCGGTGACGGCCGCCGCCGCCCAGAAATAGCCGGCCTGGGAGGCGTCGGGCTCGACCGCGTAGCGGCCGGCGCGGAAGCGCTGCCCGCCCGGCACGCGGAACCAGGCATCGCCCCGGCGTTCAGCGGCGATCCCGAACCGCTCGAGGACATCGAGCGTGATGTCGACGTATGGCCGGGACACCGGCCCGTGGGTGACCTCGATCTCAACGGCGTTTAGGCTCCGCGGGGCTGCCAGAAGGAGCGCCGAAAGGAATTGGCTGCTCTGGCGGCAGTCCAACGCGACCCGGCCGCCCGGCAGTTCGCCCCCCTCGATAGCGACCGGCGGGAATCCGTTCGCCCCGAGGGCCCGCGCCGCCACGCCCGCCTGCGCGAGCCCCTCCACGAGGTCCCGGATGGGGCGGGCTTGCAGCCGCGCGCTCCCCGTGAGAACGGTGCGCCCCGCGACGAGGGCGGCCGCGCCGGTGAGCAGCCGCATCGAGGTGCCGGAGTTCCCGAGATCGATGGGGTGCGCGCTCGCGGTAAGCCCCCCGGCGGGAGGTTCGACGCAAAGCCCCTCTTCCGCCTCGCGGAAGTTTACGCCCCAGCGGGCGAGCGCCTCCCGCGTGAGACGCGTGTCCTCGCTCTCCAGGGGGCCCTTAAGGATGCAGGGCGCATCGGCGAGCGCCGCCGCGATCAGCAGGCGGTGGGTGTAGCTCTTCGACCCCGGCACGCGGACTTCTATCCGGCCGCCTTTGAACGGCTTGATCTCACGCATGGCGGTCTTGGGCCTCCAACTCGGCGGCGGCGGCCAGCCGCATGACCGCGACCGGCGCCGGCCGGCCGGTCCACAGCTCGAACTGCCGCGCCCCCTGGTGGACGAACATGGACAGCCCGTCGACGACGGCGCAGCCGGCCGCCTCGGCCGCGGCGAGCAGCCGGGTTCGAAGCGGGGTGTAGACGATATCCATGACCACGAGGTGGCCGGCGAGCCTATCGGCCGGGATGGGGGTTGCGCCGGGATAGGGCGTCATGCCGACCGGGGTCGTGTTCACGAGGATGTCGAACGACCCGGCGCCGAAGTCCGAGAGCGGCGCGCAGTCGGCCCCCAGATCGGCGGCCAGGCGCTCCGCGTGCGCCGCGGAGCGGTTGAAGACCGTCGGGTGCCCGCCTGCCCGGAGCACGCCGTAAACGACGGCCCGCGCGGCGCCGCCGGCGCCGAGGACGGCGACGCGCTTTCCGGCGAGCTGCGTCTTTTCATTCAACGCCTGCACGGCGCCCTCGCAGTCGGTGTTGAACCCGTGGATCGCCTCTCCGGTGTTGAGGAGCGTGTTGACCGCGCCGATCCGCGCGGCGGCCGGGTCCAGGCGATCGAGGCAGCCGAGCACCGCCTCCTTGTGGGGGAGGGTGACGCTCGCCCCCCGGATGCCGAGCGCCCGCATGCCCTGAACCGCGCGCCGGATGTCATCCGTGCGCACGGCCGCATACAGCCCGGGAAGGCCGGCGGCGGCGAAGGCGGCACGGTGCATGGCCGGGCTGGCGCTGTGGCCGACCGGATCGCCGAAGAGCAGGTGCAGGGGCGGCGGGTCGCCGGCGGCGGCGCCGGGGACGCGCTCCTGGACGGCCCGCGAGGCCTGGAACAGCTCGAAGTAGATCCGCAGCAGCGCCCGGCCGGCGAGCGGCGCGCCGCGGTTTTGAGCGAGCAGCCGCGCGAGCACCTGCGCCTCCCGCCCGGGGTCGGCGACGCCGCGGCCGCTCGCCGCCTTGATCGCGCCGATCCCGGAGGCGGCGGCCAGCCGGCGATGAAAGAGTTCGAGGATTTGGTCGTCCAACCGGTCGATCTCCTCCCGGCGCTCGGCGAGCTGCCGCTCCGCGGGGTCGGTGGGGAAGGTGGAATCGGACGGGTCGCCGCTGGTCGGCCTCATCGGTCACCTCGCTTCGCCGGGGCGAGGATGTCGGGGAATTCCCCCGCCCAGCGTACCAGATCTTCCATGGCGACGGAGACGACCGCGGCCCGGCCGATCTCCTCGAGGAGCACCAGGTGCAGGCGCTCCCCGGAGCGCTTCTTGTCGCGGAACAGGGCGTCGACCACCCGGTCCGGTGCGGCGGCCGCCGCACACGGGAGCTTCAAGCTTCGCAGCAGGGCGGTCAGCCGGCCGAGCGAGTCGCGCGGCAGCATCCCGCGGCGCACGGAGATGGCCGCCGCCAGCACCATGCCGACGCTCACGGCCTCGCCGTGGGGGAGGCCGAGGACCTTCTCGAGGGCGTGGCCGAACGTGTGGCCGAAGTTGAGCTTGCGGCGCTCGCCGGCTTCGAGCTCGTCTCCGCCCACCACCGCGGCCTTGATCCGAACCGAGTCCGCGATGAGCCGCGCGATCGCCTCCGGCTCGAGCGCGAGCGCCGGTCCGGCATTCGCCTCGAGAAAGCCGAACATCGACGCATCGGCGATGAGCGCGTGCTTGACGATCTCGGCCAGCCCGTTGGCCGCCTCCTCCGGCGGAAGCGTCTGGAGAAAACACGGGTCGCAGAGCACGAACTCCGGCTGGGCGATCGTTCCCACGATGTTCTTGTAGCCGCGGAAGTTGACCCCGTTCTTGCCGCCCACGGAGGCGTCGACCTGGGCGAGCAGGGTCGTCGCCGCAAAGCCGAAGCGGACCCCCCGCATGAAGGTCGCGGCGACGAACCCGGCGAGGTCGCAGACCACCCCGCCGCCGAGCCCGAGAATGAAGGTGGTGCGGTCAGCCTCGAGGTCGAGAAGCGCCTCGAAGAGCTCCTGCACCGTCTCGAGGCTCTTGGAGGCCTCCCCCGGCGGAACGGCGAGGACCGGGGCCGGCGGCAGGATCTCCCGGTAGAGGCCGAGGACGTTCGTGTCGGTGATGACGACGGTTCTGCCCGGAGGAAGACGGCGATCGATGCCGCCGAAGCACTCCCCGATCTCGACCCGCGAAGGCCGCGAGGTGGATGCAAGCTCAATGATGCGCATGTTGTTCTCCGGGCCGCCCCCCGCGAATCCTCACAGTTTACCGGCCAGCTGCTCGCAGGCCGAAAGCACCAGGGCCTCGGTCGTCTCCCAGGCGATGCACTCGTCGGTGATCGAGACCCCGTAGGCGAGCTTGGACGGGTCGGCCTGGAAGGGCTGGCTGCCGGCGAACAGGTTGCTCTCCAGCATCAGGCCGATCAGGGCATCGTTGCCGCCGGCGCGCTGTTCGATCACGCTGCGCCAGACCATCGCCTGGCCCTGGTGCTTTTTCCAGGAGTTCGCGTGCGAGCAGTCGACCATGACGGCCTCGGGGAGCCCGCGCTCGATCAACCCGAGCCGCGCCTCGGAGATGCTGATCGGGTCGTAGTTGGGCCGCTTGCCGCCCCGGAGAACGAGGTGGCAGGCGGGGTTTCCGCCGGTGCGGATGATGCAGGAGTACCCCTCCTGGTCCACCCCGAGAAACGTCTGGGGGGCGGCGGCGGCCACCATGCCGTTGATCGCGGCCGCCAGCCCCCCGTCGGTTCCGTTCTTGAAGCCCACGGGCATGGAGAGGCCGCTCGCCAGCTCCCGGTGCGCCTGGGACTCCGAGGTGCGTGCGCCGATCGCCCCCCAGCTGACGAGATCGGCGAGGTACTGCGGGGTCACCATCTCCACCATCTCCGTCCCCGCGGGGAGCCCCATTTCGCCGATCCGCTTGAGGAGCCGCCGCGCCCGGCAAAGCCCGGAGTTGATGTCGCACGCGCCGTCGAGGCCGGGATCGTTGATGAACCCCTTCCAGCCGACGGTCGTGCGCGGCTTTTCGAAATAGACCCGCATGACGACAAGGAAGATCTCCGCCGCCTTCGTCTTGAGCCGGCAGAGCCGCTCAGCGTAATCGAGCGCGCCCTTCTCGTCGTGGATCGAGCAGGGGCCGGCGACGAGCAGCATCCGCCGGTCGCGCTTGGCGATGATCGCCTCGATGGCCTGGCGCGCCGCCACCACCGTCCGGCCGGCTGCCGCGCCCACCGGCACCGCCTGCTTCATCTCCCGGGGCGAGATCAGCCGCGTGTACCCCCTGATCCGCAGGTCGTCGGTCCGCTCCTCCATTCTGGTCCTCCCCTCGGCCTGGTCGGCGATCCGCCGGGCGGGGGCCGCTCCAAGAAAGCGGCCGCGGGTGCGCTTCCCCCGCGGCCGCCTGAAAAAAGGAAAGCCGCGGGCGGTTTGCTTCCGCCCCCGGCTTCGTCGCGCTTGATCGGTTGTCAGCCTCCTCAGCGCACCGCGGGCGGACCGGCGCCGAAATAATAAAAAAAATACCGGCGGTCGAACCCGGTGATCTGCCTGCGCGCGAGCGCCATGGAGCCTCCATTGGAATCCAGCCGCCGGCACGGGCCGGGCGGCAACTGCCGGTTGATTACTCCATCCGCTTCGCCCTGTCAATCCCGTTTCTGCCCGGAATCAGGAGCTCTCCGGCAAGCGCGGCGAGGCCCGGTCCGACCCAGTCGGCCCCCGCGCGGGAGAGCTCCTCCTCCGCACACGCCCCGGTCGTCACCGAAAACGCCTTGACGCCGGCGGCCTTCGCCATGCGGATGTCCTCGAGCGCATCGCCCACGTAGGCGCACTCGCCGGGCGCGACGCCCAACAACGCGAGCATGCGGCGCATCGGCCCGGGGTCCGGCTTGGGCTCCGGGACCTCCTCGAAGAAGAGCGTCGCCTTGAAAAGCGCGGCGAGCCCGGCCGGAAAGAGGCGCTCGAAAAAAAAACGGAACGTGTTGGAGAGAATCGCGAGGTCGTACCGCGCGGCCAGCGCGCGCAGCGCCTCCGCGGTGTTCGGGAAGAGCCGGAAGGAGGTCGCCGCAAGCTCGCAGTAGATCTTCTTCTTGAGCCCGAAGACCTCCTCCCAGGCCGCGTCCGAGATCTCCCCGTAGTAAAGCGGCCGCTTGGCGGAAGGGGGCTGCGAAATGAAGCGGCGCACCCGCTCCCGATCGATCCCGTAGCCCAGGTCGCGGCCCGCCCGGTAGTAGGACTCGACGTGCAGCTCGAGATCGTCCACCAGCGTGCCGTTGTAGTCGAAGACAAGCGCCTTGAGCATGGCCCGGCCGCCGCTCACTTGTCCGTCAGCGCCGCGACCCCCGGCAGCACCTTGCCCTCGATGAATTCAAGCGAGGCGCCCCCGCCGGTGGACACGTGGGAGACTTTGTCGGCCACGCCGGCCTTTTCGACGGCGGCGGCCGAATCGCCGCCCCCGATCACGGTAATCGCCCCGGCGGCGGTGATCTCGGCCATCACGGCGGCGATCGCAAAGGTCCCCCGCGCCGTGCGGTCGATCTCGAACACCCCCATCGGACCGTTCCACACCACGGTCTTGGCCCCGCGCAGAACCTCGCCGAAGCGCGCGACGCTCTTCGGCCCGATGTCCACCCCCTTCCACCCGGCGGGGATGGCGCCGGCGTCGACCGGCTTGAGGTCGCCGACCTTGCGGGCCTTGACGTCGAGCAGGTCGGAGGCGATCACGTCGACCGGCAGGATGATGCGTCCGCCGCCCGAGGCGAGCAGCCGCGCGGCGAGCTCGACCTTGTCGGCCTCCACGAGCGACCCCCCGACCTCCCGCCCCTGGGCCTTGAAAAAGGTGAAGGCCATCCCCCCGCCGATCAGGATCGCGTCCACCTTGGGCAGCAGGTTTGCGATCACGTCGATCTTGCCGGAGATCTTGGCCCCCCCGAGGACCGCGACGTAGGGCTTCGCGGGGCGTCCGATCACTTGGCCGAGGTAGTCGAGCTCCTTCATCATCAGCAAGCCGGCCGCGGACTGCTTGAAGTGACGCGTGACCCCCTCGGTCGAGGCGTGCGCGCGGTGGGCGGTCCCGAAGGCGTCGTTCACGTAGAGCTCACCCAGGCGCGCGAGCCGCCCGGCGAAGCCGGGGTCGTTCCGCTCCTCCTCGGGGTGAAACCGCAGGTTCTCGAGGAGCAGCACCTCGCCGTCCGCCAGCCGGGCCGCGGCCGCCTCGGCCGATGCGCCCACGCAATCCTCGCAAAACAGCACCGGCCGGCCGAGCTCACCCTCCAGCACCTCCCGGCAGGGCCGCAGGGACATCTCCGCCACCGGCTTGCCGTCCGGCCGGCCGAGGTGCGACATCAGGATCAGTCGTCCGCCCCGGTCGGTGATGTGGCGGATGGTGGGCATCGCCGCCCGAATGCGCGTGTCGTCGGCGACTTGGCCGCCCTTCAGCGGGACGTTGAAGTCGACCCGCATCAGGACTTTCCTCCCCTTGACGTCGATATCCGCAACGGTCAGCTTCGGCATGCCTTCCTCCCCTATCGGCCATGGGTTCTTCTCGGTTACCGGCTTGCGGGTCCGTCATTATACCCCCCGAAGCCCGCCGATAGCAAGCCGACGGCCGCGGGGAGTTGACTTCGACCGCGCGCTGTGAATATGGAACCGGGCATGCAGACCGACCACCGGGTGTACTTCCAGAGCTCCGCGCGCATGGACGCGCTTCCCGCGGCGAGCGCCGCGCTCGTCCTCACCTCGCCCCCCTACCCCATGATCGCCATGTGGGACGAGGCCTTTGCGGCCGCAAACCGCGCCGTCGCCCGCGCGCTCGAGCGGCGAGACGGCCGCCGGGCCTTTGCGCTCATGCACGGCGAACTCGATCCGGTCTGGCGCGAGGTCGAGCGGGTGCTCATGCCCGGGGGGTTCGCCTGCATCAACATCGGCGACGCCGCACGCACCCTGGGCGACGACTTCATGCTCTACCCCAACCACGCCCGCATCATCACCGCCTTTCTCGAGCTCGGCATGACGCCGCTTCCGGCGATCCTGTGGCGCAAGCAGACGAATGCGCCCAACAAGTTCATGGGCTCCGGGATGTACCCGGCCGGCGCCTACGTGACCCTCGAGCACGAATACATCCTGATCGCGCGCAAGGGCGGCAAGCGCGAATTCGCGGGCGCCGAGGAAAAGCGGCGCCGGCACGAAAGCGCGATCTTCTGGGAGGAGCGCAACGACTGGTACTCCGACCTGTGGCTGGAGCTCAAGGGCGCCCGCCAGGAGCACCGCCACGATGGCGCCCGCCGCCGCAGCGGCGCCTTTCCCTTCGAGCTCGCCTACCGGCTCGTCTGCATGTTCTCGGTCAAGGGCGATACGGTGGTCGATCCCTTCTGCGGCACCGGAACGACGCTCAAGGCCGCCGCGGCGGCCGGCCGCCACAGCGTGGGCTACGAGATCGATCCGGGGATGCGCGCGGCCATCTTCGAGGACCTGCCCCGCCTGGCGCCCGCCGGGCTCCGGCGGGTCGAGGCGCGCATCGCCGATCACCTCGCCTTCGTCGAGCGCTGCCGCGGGAACGGCCGCGCGCTGAAACACCTCAGCCGCGCCTACGGATTTCCGGTCGTGACGCGCCAGGAAGTCGATCTGCTGCTGGAGCTCCCGGCCGCGGCTTCACCATCCGGCCAAGCGGGCTTCCGCATGACTTACGCGCCGGATCCGCGCATCCTTCGCGATCCCCGGCAGCACCCGGCGCCCGCCCCGCCGCCGCCCGGCGGTCAGCTGCCGCTCTTCTGACGCGCTGCGGCCGCCGGACGGCATCACTGGAAGTAATTCATGTTCGGGGCGGCGTTGAGTTCGGGCACCTCCGCGAAGAAGGCCTCGAGCGCCCCGCGCGCCGCTTCCAGACTGCGGGCGTTTTGAATCGAGCGGAAGAGCGTGTGGCCGAACCGGAAGTTCGCGGCGAAGTAGAAGGTGAACTTGCGGAAGCGCTGCAGGGCCGCCTTCTCGGGGAAATGCTTTCCCGTAAGCTCGAGGAGCGCCTGCGCCGTGGCGCGAAACGTCCCGGGCCCCGGCCGCAGGCCGCCGGTCCACTCGGCGAAGCTCCAGGGGCGCGCGATCGCGATCCGTCCGAGCGCGACCCCGTCGCACCCGGTCCGGGAGAGCATGCGCAGGCAGGCGGCGGCGTCGAAGACGTCTCCGTTTCCGAAGACCGGGATGCCCACCGCCTCCTTGACCCGGCCGATCAGCTCCCAGCGGGCCGGGCGCGCCCGTCGATCCGGGGCGACGCGCGGGTGGAAGGTCAAGGCGTCGGCGCCGGCCTGCTCGAACCCCCGGGCGAGAGCGGCGGCCGCCTCGGGGTCGTCGCGCCAGCCGGTGCGGAACTTGACCGTCACCGGAAGGCTGACGGCCTGCCGCACGGCGGCGACGATCCGAAACGCCTGGGTCGGGGTCTTGAGCAGGGCGGCTCCCAGTCCCCGGCGGCAGATGGCGCCGGTGGCGCAGCCGAAATTGATATCGACGCCGAAAAAACCTTCGGCTTCGATCCGGCGGGCGGCCTCGGCCATGCGCGGCGGATCGTCCCCCAAAACCTGGCAGACCAGGCGCGGCAGCTCGGCGTCGCGCCAACGGAAACAGAGCGAGACGTTACGGTTTTCGGTCGGGATGGTCTTCGCGCTGCACATCTCTGTAAAAAAGAGGCCGCACCCCCCCAGCCGCTCCAGGAGCTCGCGGAAGGCCACGTGCCCGAGGAAGCTCATCGGGGCGAGCACCAGCCGGCCGGAAATTTCCCGGCCCCCGATCGACAGCGGCCGGTTGAGCCGCGAGGCGAGCTCCGCAGGGGGGCCTGCCGCACCGCTGGCGGACTCCCCGGCAAGGGGCGCGTCGGCCATCGCATCCACGTCGTTCATCATGCTCCGGCTCTCGGCCGATGCGGCTTTACCCGCACGGCGGGCGGTGGTATTTCAAGAAAGCCCGGCGAGGGGAGGAAGAAGGTTTAAGCTCGTTTCCGGATTCAACCGTACCAGAGGCTGCCATCCATGTCCATCCGGCTGCTCGCCAAGGACCTCTACCGCCTCCAACGCGAGGTGGAGGCGCTCGAGAAGCGGCTGGCCGCGGCCCCCGAGCCGGAGCGGGAGGAGCTCGCGGCGCGGCTGCGAGCGCTGCGGGCGGACCGCGACCGTCTCCGCAGCGCGCTCGAGGGGAAAAAAGAGAGCCCGCTTGCCAAACGCCCGCCGCACTGAGCTCGCCCGGGGGATCGCCGTCATCGGCTCCACCACCATCGACCGGAACTCGGTCGACGGCCGGCTTTACGTCAAGCCGGGCGGCGCCACCACCTATGCGGGCATCACCTACCGGCGCCACGGCCTGCCGACCTGGGCGGTCACCAACGTCGCCGCCGGCGAGCAGCAGGTCCTCGCCCCGCTTGCGGCCGAACAAATCGGGCTGCTGATCGGGGAGAGCGACCGAACGACCCGCTTCGTGAACCGGGTGATCCGGGGCGAACGCGTGCAGGAGATGCCGGCCCGGGCGGCGCCGATAACGGCAGACCAGGTCCGCACCGTTCTGCGCCGCGTCGGGGCCCTGCACCTCGGCCCCCTGCACGCCGCCGACATCGACCCCGCGGCCTACGGCGTGATCGCCTCCCGGGGGGCTTTCGCCGTGCTCGACATCCAGGGCTGCGTCCGCCTCGCCGACGGACCGCGGATCACCGCCGGAGTCGCCGCAGCGCTCCGGCCGGCGCTTCGCGCCGCCCGCGTCGTGAAAAGCGACCTCCGCGAGCTCGACACGATCACCGCGCACCTCCGCCAGGGGCTCGCCGAACTGATCACCGAGTTCGGCGTGGACGAGTGGGTGGTGACCATGGGGGCGGGCGGCGGCTTCATCCGGGAGGCGACCGGGGCCGAGCACCCGTTTGCGGCGGAGCCCGCCGCCGATCCGCTGGACCCCACAGGGGCCGGAGACGTCTTCCTGGCCGCCTATGTCTGCGCGCGGTTTTGCGACGGGGCCTCCCCCGGCGCCGCCGCCCGCCGGGCCGCCCGCGTCGCCGCCGCCCAGGTCGCCGGAGTGTTCATCGCCCTGCCCGCCTTCTCGGAGGCAGCGGATTGACAAGGGATGCCCGTCAGTATAGATATTCTCGAATACAATCGAAATTCTGATTCCGAGCGCGCTCATCGGCGGCGGCATGGCCAACTCCCATCGCAGACTCATCCCCGACAGCTTTCAGCGCGGCTTCATGCTGCTGATCGCACCGTTGATCCGCCTCTTCACCCGCTGGGGGCTCAGCCCCAACTCCTTCACCGTGGCGGGGGTGATCATCACCTCCTTCGCCGCCATCGCCTTTTTCCTCGAGCTGCCGCGCTTCGCGGGGATCCTTATCCTTCTCGGCGGATTCTGCGACACGATCGACGGGAGCCTCGCCCGCAACTCGGGCAAGGAGAGCCGCTTCGGCGCGCTGCTGGACTCCTCCGTGGACCGCTACGCGGAGTTCGTGATGCTCTTCGGGATCGGCGGGTTCTTCCTGATGACCCGCGACTTCGTGAGCTCGGCGGTCACCTTTCTTGCCTTGTGCGGCTCCTTCATGGTGAGCTACACCCGGGCCCGAGCCGAAAGCCTGGGGTTTGCGGCCAAGGTCGGGATGATGCAGCGGCCGGAGCGGATCGTCTTTCTGGCGGCCGGGGCGCTGATCCACCCGATCGCGCTCAAGATCGCCGTCTGGATGGTGGCCGTCTTCGCGAACTACACCGCGCTGCAGCGCCTGCGGTTCGCCTTCCGCCAGGACACCCCGGCCGCGCCGCCGCCGCCCGCCAAAGAGACCGCCCTCGAATCGGCTTCAGCCGCCAAGGGGCAGACCTGACGCCGGGGGGAGCGATGCCGGACTTCGACGTCATCGTCGTCGGCGCGGGCCCGGCGGGGCTTTTCAGCGCCTTTCACCTGGCGGAGAACTCCCGCCTCAAGGTCCTCGTCATCGAGAAAGGCAAAGCCCCCTCCCGGCGGCGCTGCCGCATCAACGACTACCGGGAGTGCTTCCGCTGCAAGCCCTGCGACATCCTGAGCGGGATCGGCGGGGCGGGGCTCTTTTCGGACGGCAAGCTCAACTTCATCTACAAGCTCGGAAAAACCGACCTCTCGCAGTTTTTGCCGGTGCCGCAGGCCGAGGCGCTGATCGAGGAGACCGAGGCGATCTTCAACCGCTTCGGGATGGACGGCCCGGTATACCCCACCGACATGGCCCAGGCCCGCGAGATCCGCAAACGCGCCAAGCGGTTCGGGATCGATCTGCTGATCATCCGGCAGAAACACATCGGCAGCGACCGGCTGCCCGAGCACATCAGCGCCCTGGCGGAGCATCTGCGTTCCCGCGGCGTCGTCCTGCGCACCTCCGAAGAGGTCCGGGACGTGCTGCTTGAGGATGGCCGCGCAGCCGGGGTGGTTACCAACCGCCGGAGCTACTCGGCCCCGAACGTGATCCTCGCCCCCGGGCGGGTCGGGGCGGAGTGGATCGGGCAGCTCGCCCGGCGGTTCGAACTCGCGCTGAGCCAGCGCGGGATCGAGGTCGGGGTGCGCGTCGAGGTCCACAGCGAGATCCTGCAGGACCTCTGCCGCGTCGTCTACGACCCGACCTTCTTCATCCAAACCTCGAAGTACGACGACATCACGCGCACGTTCTGCACCAATGCCGGCGGCTTCGTCTCGCTCGAAAACTACAGCAATTTCGTCTGCGTGAACGGCCACGCCTTCCGCGACCGCAAATCGGAAAACTCGAACTTCGCGTTTCTCTCCAAGGTGGTCCTGACCGAGCCGGTGACCGACAACCGGGCCTACGGCGAATCGATCGGCGGGCTCGCCACCTTGATCGGCGGCGGCAAGCCCATCCTGCAGCGCTTCGGCGACCTGAAGCGCGGCCGCCGCAGCACCTGGAACCGCATCCACAAGGGTTACATCCGCCCCACCCTCACCAACGTGGTCTGCGGCGACATCGCCATGGCGCTTCCGGAGAGAATTCTCACGAACATCATGGAGGGGCTGGAGAAGCTGAACCACGTCGTCCCGGGGGTCTCCAACGACGAAACGCTGCTCTACGCGCCGGAGATCAAGTTCTTCGCCACCCAGATCGAGACCGGCAGCGACCTGCAGACGCGGATCGAGGGGCTCTACGTCGCCGGCGACGGCCCGGGGGTGGCCGGCAACATCGTCTCGGCCGCCGCCACCGGCCTCATTCCCGCCAAGGCGATCCTCGCCAAGAACGCCTGACCGACTTCCCGTCGGGCTCTCATCACCGGCCGTTGGGGTGCAGGTTGGGCCCCACGACGCCGTTTCGCAGCCAATCGTCCACCTGGGTGAAGAGCTGGCCCACCTTGTGCGCGAGCAGGATGAAGTGCTTCGAATCGGCCGGGTCCAGGCCGGCGTAGTCGAACCACTCCTCGGGCCCGCTCACGTCGCCGCCTTTCGCCTGGAGGCGGCGCCGCTCGAGCACGGGAACGTAGACCACCTCGAGCTTGTTCTCGGCGACCACCTCCCCCCAGGGCAGCCGGCGGTCGCCGGCCGGATGCCGGCCGAACTCCAGGCAGAAGCGGCCCCCGTATTTCCAGAAGAGAACCGAGAGCAGGTGGAGCTCCGCGTCATCTTTCCGGCGGAAGTGCGGAAAACTTCCGCGGAAGCCGTATTTTTCGATCACCGGGACCAGGAGCGTCTTCAACGCCAGTCGCATTTGTTTGTCGGCTTCGGCCATATTCTCCCCGCGCTTCTATCCGGACGGCTTTTTGGTGACGCGTTTCAGGCGGCTTGGCCGCCAAGCCGGTGGCCCGGGGCCCCGGCCGGCGCCGGATCGCGCCCGGGATCGACGGCCGGCGTCCCGGCGGCGGGCAGCGGCAGCGGAACACTCGCCGGAAGATCCAGCGCGGCGGAAAGCATGCGCTGGAGCGCGATCCGCTCCATCGTCGTGCGGCCGTCCGCGTAGATGCAGACCTCGGCCGCGCCGAGCAGCCGGCGCTTGAGCGCGGGCGCGGCGGCCGCGAAGCTCTCGAGCGCCCGGTCGAACTGCTTCAGACCGATATTATCCCGGGCCAGGATCGTCAGGGGCCCGCCGCCGGGGTCGAGCATGCCGGCGGCCTTGGTGAAAGCCTCCGCGGCGCGCAACGGCTGCGGCTGCGCCTGCCAGGCGAGCATCGAGAGGATCTCGACGGCCTCGATTTTCAGCTGGTCGATGGCGCGGTAGAGGATGCGCCGCGACCTCGCCGGCGCCCCCTCCCCGGAGATCTTTTTCAGAAAAACCCGCTGCAGGGCATACTCCAAGAAGCTCAGCCGCCGGTCGGCGCCGGCAAGCGTGCGGACAGTTGCGGCGATGCGCTCCCGCCGTTCGGACGGGAGCCGCCGGACCGCGGCCCCGGCCAGGTCGGCGAGCGGCAGGCGCGATTCGCGCCCGGCGGCCTTGATATCGGCTATCAGCCCTTTCAGGCGTCTTTGAATCTCAGGGGCCGCTTGCGCCCGGATCGCGGCGATTTGGCGGCGGCAGACCGGCGCCTCGGGGCTCAGCAGCAGGCCGTAGAGCAGCGCCTCGGCGCCCTCCGGCTCGTGCGCCGCGCGGGCCAGGGAGGCCGGAAGGCTCTCCAGAAAGCGCCGGGCGAACTGGAGACGGTCGAAGTCCGGCGGGCTTTCTTCGCCGCCGGCCGCGGCATCAAAGCCCACGGCGGCGGCATTCCTTTCCATCGCCCCGAAGGCGGCTGGCTCCCGGGATGCGGCGATCTCCTCTCGCAGCCGCGTGAGCGCCGCGGCGCTCAGCCGCGGATCGATGCGCCGAATGCGTTCGGCGATCGGCGGGTGGGTGGCGAGCAGCCCGGACACGCCGGACGAAACGCCGCAGGCGAAAAACATGTGGCTCACGGCCTCCGCCTGCGGGCTGCGCACCACCGCGGCGGAGGCCGCCGCCTGGACCCGGAGCAGCACGCGCACGAGCGCCCCGGGATTGCGGGTGAACTGAACGGCGGCGGCGTCGGCCAGAAACTCGCGTTGGCGCGTGATCGCCAGCTTGATCAGCCGCGCGGCGAGCACGCCGGCATGGCCCACCCCCATCAGCAGCAGCCCCCCGAGCTTGCCGTAAAGCGCGACCCGGCCGCGGACGCGCGCCTGAAGCATCTGCCGCCCGATGAGCGCGAGCAGAAGGATTCCGTGGACGAGCCCGGTCAGCTGCAGGTTGAAGCGCATGTCGCCGTTCAGCAGATGGCTGAACTCGTGGGCGACGACCGCCTGCTGCTCGTCGCGGCCGAGCTGCTCGAGGCATCCGCGGGTGACCACGAGGACGGCGTCCTCGCTGCCGCTGCCGGCGACAAAGGCGTTCACCCCCGCCACCTCGCGCAGCACGAAGACAATGGGCACCGCGACCCCCGAGGCGATCGCCATTTCCTCGACGACGTTGAGCAGGCGCTTTTCGCCGGCGTCCTCGGTGTCGGGGCAGAGCGGCTCGGCCCCCACCATCTGCGCGACGAGCCAGCCGCCGCCGGAGGCGAGCCGACGGGTTTTCCAAAGGCTTCCGCACCCCACGATCGCCGTCGTGGCGAGCATCACTGCGGCAAACCACCCCGCGTTCCAGAACGGGATGAACTGCGGCGGCTTGCCGAAGTGGAAATGCAGCTTGAGCAGCAGCACCGCCACCGCATAGACGGCGAAGCCGGTCCCCGCGACGGCCGGGAGCAGCAGAAGGACGAGCAGCAGGGTTCGGCGCCGGGCGTTTTCCTGGTGGGCGAAAAAATTCATGGCGTGCAGCCTGGAGGGTGGGGATCCGAAACGCTCCGGTTTAGAACGCCACTCGGACCGCCTCGCGCTCCTCGGGCCTCGCGGTCTCGAAGAGCTCGGCCGGCTTGAAGCCCAGGGGCGCGGCAAGCAGCAGGTTGGGGAACCGCTCCCGGGCGATGTTGTACTCCATGGCCGAGTCGTTGTAGGCTTGGCGCGCGAAGGCGACGCGGTTCTCGGTCGAGGTCAGCTCCTCCATCAGCCGGTTCATCGTGTCGCTCGCCTTCAGGTCGGGGTAGCTCTCCATCACCGCGAAAAGCCGACCGAGCGCTCCGCCGAGAAGCCCCTCGGCGCCGGCAAGGCGCTTGATGGCCTCGGGATCGGCCGGGTCGGCGGCGGCGCGCTGGCTGGCCGCGCTCGCCTGGTTGCGCGCCTGGATCACCCGCTCGAGCGTCTCGCGCTCGTGCTTGAGATAGGCCTTGGCCGTCTCGACCAGGTTGGGGATGATGTCATAGCGGCGCTTGAGCTGCACGTCGATCTGGCTGAAAGCGTTCTTGAAGCGGTTTTTCAGCTTGACGAGCGTGTTGTAGATGAAGATCGGAAAACCGATTCCCAGCATCGCCAAAATCCCCAGGAAAATGAGCACCTCGGTCATCCCACACCTCTTTCTGCATGCTGTGCAGCGGGGGGCTGCGGCGGATCATCCCCCGGCAACGCATTCTCGACCGTGCCACGCGCCGGCCGTCGTCTCGGCGGGCGCCGCACTCAGCTCGCCGTGGCCGCAGGGGTCCCGCACCTGTCCTTGGCGGCGGGGGATCGTCTGGCCATGATCTTCGTCCTGGCATCCGCCGCCGCCGGGGCCGGTTGGCTGCGCACGGGCGCCCGGCCCGCCCAGAAGGCTTCCGCCCGTTTGAACCCGAGCAGACGCGAGACCAGCATGAAAGGCCATTTTTCCTTTATCCGATTGAATTCATCCGCAATCCGGTTGTAGGCATGGCTCGCGCTGGCGATGCAGGTCTCGAGGTCGCCGAACTCCTCGATCATACGGGTCACCCGGCGCCTGGCCTTCAGACCGGGGTAATATTCCACAACGGCCATGAGGTGCCGCAGCGCTCCGCGCAGCTCCGACTCGGCGCCGTTCAGCTCATCGACGGCATCGGGATTGGTTGGATCGCCGGAAGCCATGAGGCAGGCCAGATTGGCCCGCTCCCGCGAGACCAAGAGATCGTTGAGCGTTTCGCGCTCGTGCCGCAGCCGCCCTTGGAGCGCATCGGCGAACTCCGGAATGAGCTCATAGCGGCGCCGTAACAGGATCTCGAGGTCGCGGAAGGCTGAGTTTAAGTTCTTTTTTAGTGATTTCAGACGCTGATGCGACTTATATGAAAGCACCCCGGCGGCGATGAGCACCGCCGCAACCATCAACATGTCGAACATGTCCCCCCCCTCCCTTCCCTTCGGTTGGGTCTCCTCCGCTTGTTTCTCCTGATCCCCCTGCTCGACGGACCGGTGGGATTAAACCTCCCCTCCCCGGCCGCCCCTTCCCCCCAGAATGGAGGCGGCCGTATGGGATATCGGCCGGAGCGCCGGGGAACTTTAGCCGGCGTCTGTAAACCGTCCCGGCAGCCCGGGCGTCATAATCCGCGAAGGTTATGTTCCACCGAGGAGTCGCGCCATGCGCCCGGGGACGATATCGCGGATGCTTGTTCTGGTCCTGGCCGCCGCCACGGCCCTGGCCGTCGAAGCGGCGGAATACGACGACGACAATGCCGCCGAGGATGCCGGCGTCACGCCGCCGCGGCTTTCGCTCGCAGAGGGGCGGGTCTCGGTACGGCGCGATGCGGAAGCCGACTGGTCGGCGGCGCGGATCAATTTGCCGCTTGCGCCGGGGGATCGGATCGCGGCGGAGGCCGACGGCGTGTACGAGCTCGAGGTCGGCCCGAACGACTTCATCCGCGGCTGGCATGGAAGCCGCGCCGCGCTCGAGTCCCATACACCGGGGAGGATGCGCCTGAGCGCCTGGCAGGGCGAAATCGCCCTCGACCTGCATACGACCGGCCCGGACGAAATCTTCGAAGTGCAAACCCCGGCAGGCGACTTCACGATCGGCCGCCCGGGCTATTACCGCTTCCGGGTGATCGAGGACCGCACCGAGCTGACCGTGCGCCGCGGGGGCCAAGCCCGCGTCGCGACCCTCTCGGGCGACGCCTTCACCGTCGGATCGGAACAGCAGGCCGTGGTCGAAGACCCCGACAGCCGCCGTTTCGATCTCCGCGCCGCGCCGCCCCGCGACCGCTGGGATGACTGGAACTTCGAGCGGAGCGCCTACCTGCACGGGGCGGAAAGCGCCCGCAACGTTCCACGGGGAGTCTACGGGACGCGCGACCTCGACCGCTACGGCGACTGGGAGTCGCGGCAAGACTACGGGCCGGTTTGGGTCCCCCGGCGCCTGCCTCCGGGGTGGGTCCCGTACAGCGACGGGGTCTGGGTTGCGGACCCTTACTACGGCTGGACCTGGGTGGACGCGGCCCCCTGGGGCTGGGCCCCATTCCACTACGGCCGCTGGGTTTATGTCGGCAGCCGCTGGTGCTGGGCGCCCGGGCCGCTTGTCGCCCGGCCGGTCTACGCCCCGGCCCTGGTCGCCTTTTACGGCGCCGGCCCGGCCGTGAGCTTCGGCGTTTGGGGTCCTTCCCGGGTGGGATGGGTCGCTCTCGGCTGGGGCGAGCCGTGCGTTCCCTGGTGGGGCCGGCCGGGCTTCATCCACCGGCCCTGGTGGGGGGGCTGGGGCGGCCCGCGCATCGTGAACCATATGCCGGTCCACCGCCGTGCGGTCGTTCGGGCCGAGGATATTCACGCTTACAGCCATGCCGGCCGACGCGGCGGTATCGTCTCGGCGCCTGCGGACCATTTCCGGCGCGGACGGGTTAGCGCGGAGCGCTTCAGCCGCGCGGATGCCGACGGATTCCGGCCCATGCACACCGCGCTGCCGTCTGGGATGCGCCGGCACGACGGCCGCGCCGCGGAGCGCCCGGAGCTCGGCCGCGAGCGCCCCGGCCCGGACGGCCGGCATCCGGGCGCGACGCCTACCGGCGGCGGCCGGGCCTCGCTCGAGGAGCGGCGCCGCGGCGGCGGCCCGGAAGGACCCGGCCGGCAGGACGATAGGCGGATTCAGCCCTTCGGACCCGGAAGCCCGGCCGAGGAAAACCGCGCCCCGCTCCATGAACAGCGCCGCACCGGAAACCGCGGCGGCGAGGAGCGCGGCCGCGATGCTCCGAACCGAAGGCGGATCCAGCCGGTTCAGCCTCCCGCCGCGGCTGCGGAGCGGACCGATGCAGAGAGCCGGGAGGGGTTTCGCCGGCGAAGCGGCGAGGCGCTCGAAAGGCGCATCCAGCCGATTCGACCCGCGCCCTCGCCGGAAGACCAAGGGCTTTCTGCCGGGGAGCGCGGCGCAAGCGACCGCCGCATGCCGCGGCAGCCGGAAGGACGCGTGATACCGGAGCAGGGCCCCGGACGCCGGCCGGCGCCGGGCGAAGCGGCCAGCGCTCCGGCAGCGTCTCGACCGCGGTTCGAAACGCCGCAGCCGGCCGCCCCGCGAATGCCGGGATCGTCCCCGGTGCGGCCGATGGGTCCGATGAACCGCTTCGAGAGGCCGCCCCGGATGGACGGCGCCGGGAGCGCGCCGCCGCGCTTCGCCCCCGAGCGACCGCAGCGCCGCCCGGAGATGAGCGCCGGACAAGCCTCGATCCCGATAAGGCCGCAGCGGCAGCTTGAGCGGCAGCCGTCCGGCGGAGGTGCGGCCGGCGACGGGTTTCGGCGGGCATCGATCTGGCGGCCGCCCGGCCGGACGCCTTGACGACTCCCAAAGCCGCCGTATCATGCGGGCAGGCCGGCCGACCGCGCCGGGGAAAACGTATTCACGGTCTCATAATTGTCAGGACATTGCCGGTTCGGTGAGTTCGCCCCATTGGAGCTGGCTGGCGCCTATTGGTCGGTACTATTTCGAGACGATCAATAATAGGGGGAGCGTCATGACCGCAAAGAGCCGCGAGCTGGCAGAAAGACTGAAGGCGTTCGGCGATGAGTTGCTGGCGTTTGTCGAGGGGTGCACGCCGGAGGTTTGGAGCCGGCGCCTCGCCTGGGAGGAGTGGAGCGTCGGGGTGGCCGCGCGCCACGTCGCCGCCGGCCACTTCGAGGCCATCGATCTCGTCCGGATGATCGTCCAGGGAAAACCGCTGCCCGCATTCACCCTGGAGCAGCTCACACAGATGGCCAACGACCACGCCCGGAAGCACGCCGGCTGCACGCGCGAGGAGGTCGCGGCGATCCTGCGCCGGAACGCGGGAGCGGCCGCCGACTACGTTGCCGGTCTTAGCGACGAGGAGCTTTCCCGCACCGGCCATCTCGCCCTCGCCGGCGGCGAGATCACGGCGGAGAACCTGGTCAAGGCCGTGATCCTCCAATCGGGCGGCGAGCATTTGGCCAACATGAGGGCGGCGGCTGCGGCCAAGAGACCCTGATGCGCTAAACGATCCCCCCCTCCGAAATGGGTCTTTTCTCGAGGATCCGCCGCGGCGAAAAAATGGAGAGGGCCAAGCTGGGCGTCTGCTTGAGGATGAGCTCGGTGATGTAGCGGCCGACGGCCGGAGCCTGCTGCAGGCCGTGCCCGGAGAAGCCGTTGGCGAGGAAGAACCCCGGCAGATCGGGCCACTCTCCGAGGATGGCGTTCGCGTCGAGGGTGTTGACCGCATACAGGCCCGCCCAGCCGCGAATGAGCTTCAGGCGGTCCCAGGCCGGAACGAATTCGACGAGCTCGGGCCAGAGGATCTCCATGAAGCGGTTCTCGTCCCAGGTGAAGCTGAAGCCCACCGGGTCCGAGGCCATCGATTTCCCCAGCAGGATCACCCCGCCGGTCTCCGAGCGGAAATACATGCCCGAAGGCATGACCGTGAGCGGCAGCGGACCGTCCGGCTTGACCGCCGTGTCCAGCACGAAGACCTGGCGCTTGACGGGCGAGACCGGTAGAACGATCCCCGCCGTTTCAGCCAGCTGGGCGGCCCAGGCGCCCTCGCAGTTGACGACGACGGGAGCGGAAAGCGCCCCCTGCTTCGCCGTTTGGACCCCGGCAACCCGCCCCGCCGCCTGATCGATGGCCACGACCTCATCATCGAGGTAAACCGCCCCCTGCGAGCGGGCCTTGCGCTTGTAGCCCATCAGCGCGGCGTAGGCGTCGAAGTGGCCGTCGTCGGGCCCGAAGGTGCCTCCGGCCAATCCCGCGGTGTTGTAAAGCGGGTAGCGGCGGCGGATCTCGTCGTTCGTCCACCACTCGATCCGGCACCCGAGCCCACGCTGCAGCTCCAGGGATGCGCGCGCCGCCGCTTCTCCGCCTTGCGGGACCAAAAAAAGGTTGCCTTCCCGGCGGAAGGAGATCTTCGGCTGGATGCCGTCCACCTCCATGTCGCTTTCGAAAGTCTCCAGAACCTCCATGGCGTATTGGGAGATCTGGATATTCTCCTTCAGGCTGAACTGGATCCGGATATTGGACATGGAGAGGGTGGTCGAGGCCCGGGAGTAGCTGGGGTCTTTTTCGACGACCGCAACCCTGAGACGCCGATCGGCGCGCGTCAGGTAATAAGCGGTGGCGCTGCCCATGATTCCGCCGCCCGCGATCAGCACATCGAAGGTTTTCTTGTCCATCCGCTTCTCCGTTCGTCACCCGTGGTTTCCAGGGGCGCCCGGTGGGCCGCCAGCGGTCGCCCGGGTTTGAGAGGTGACTCTACTACCTAAAAAGGACGTCCGTTGCAAGACGAAAGCAGACGGTGGACGAACGGCCTCTCGAGGAGCTGATCCCTGCCATGCGTCCCGCACGCGCTCACTTCTATTGCAATATGCCGTGCTTTCCAAATCGCTGCGCGCCTTCCCTGGCGGTCGGAGGCTTGATTTTCGGCAGCCTGTCAGGCCGTATCGACCGCCGGCTTGAGGGCCGCCGCAGCGGATGCGGCCGACAGGCCATTGACCGCGCTTGAAACCGCACTATGTTAGCTCATCGCGTTTAGGTCAACGAACAAACCCCGCCGGGCTTTTTTTCCGGGCCCGGCGATAAGGAGAAAATCATGGATGCGAACGAGTGCCGTCAGGAGCGTTTTTCGAGCCGCACGATCGGCTTTCTTTTTCTCGGCCTGTCGGCGGCGCTCTTGGTAGTGGGACTGGTCATCGTGCCGGTCATCGGGTTCATTTTCGCGCTGCCGACCGTCATCCTGGGGATCGTCATGCTGGCGGCCCCGGAGAGCCGGGCCTGCCGCCTGATCCGCCAGGGGCTGCGGGCGGGCTGAGGGCCGCGCGGTCATCAGGCAATCCACTTGCGGTGGATGTTTCGAAGACTCAGTAAAAAAAGCGCCAGGCAGAAAAGGCAGATTCCGACATAATCCAGGACGAGGGGCATGACGTTCCCGCGGTGGACCGCGCCCTTGAGGATGTCGACGCCGTAGGTGAGCGGCAGAAGGTAGGCGAGCGGCCGGAGAAAGATCGGCAGCGCGTCGATCGGAAAGAAAAGGCCGCACAGGAAGATCATCGGGAACCGGAAGAAATTCGAGAAGGTCTGGGCTTCGAAGACCTCGCTCACCGACACCGCGATGAAAAGCCCCATGAAGGTCGAGGCGACCGCGATCAGCACGGCCGCCGTCACGGCAAGGCCCCAGGCGATGTGGGAAAGATCCGTCAGGAAAAGCGCGATCGCCGGCGGCACGAGCGCGTTCACGACCCCGAAAAAAATCGCCCCGGAGGTCTTCGCGAGCATCAAAAACTCGAGCGAGATCGGCGCCAGCAGCAGGCGCTCGAAAGAGCGCCCTTTTTTTTCGAAAGTGACCGTGACCGCGAGCATCGAGGTGGTGCCGAAGAGAATGGAAATCGCCATCACCCCCGGCAGCAGGGTGAGGATGTCCTCCGGGCCGCGGCCCGACTTGATGAAGAACATGGCCGTCCAGGCGACCGGGAAGAGGAGCCCCCAGCTGATGTTGGGCGGCTTGAGGTAGTAGGCCCGCATATCCTTCAGGAGGATGTTCCAGAAAGCGATCCAGGCTTTCATGACCCCGCCTTGGGCTTGTCGTTCTTAAGTTTTTCCGCCTCGATCCCCGTGACGCGGACGAAGACGTCTTCGAGCGTCAGCCGCATCCGTCGCGCCTCGGCGACCGCGACACCCTCCTCCTCCAGGAAGCGGACGATGGGACCGACGGGGATCGGGCGCGAGGCCTCCACCCGCACCCCGTCCGGGGCATGCCGCGTGAATTCGAATCCCTCAAAGCGCTTCGCAAGCGCTTCCAACGGCAAGGGGCCGCTGCCGCTGATCACGGCGGCGAAGCGGTCCTTCACCGGCTTGAGCAGATTGTCGACCGCATCGAGCCTGACGATCCGGCCCTCCACGATGAAGGCGATGCGGCCGCAGAGCCGCTCGGCCTCCTCGATGTAGTGCGTCGTGAGGAAAATGGTGGTGCCGCCGCGGTGCATTGCCGCGAGGAGCTGGCGGATCTGGCGCGCGCTGCCGACGTCGATCCCGGTGGTCGGCTCATCCAGGAAGAGCACCCGCGGCCGGTGGACGATCCCGGCCGCGATCGCCAGCCTGCGCTTCATCCCCTTGGAATAGCCCCCGAACCGCCTCCGAGCGGCCGGGGCGAGACCGAAATCGTCGAGCAGCGCCTCGGCGCGCGCGCGCCGCTCGGATTTTCCCATCCCGTACAGGGCCCCGCAGAAGCAGAGGTTGTCGAACCCGGTGAGCTCGGGGTAGAGGTTGCTTTCGTCGGGCACGACGCCGATCAGGTGCTGGGCGGCCTTCGGGTTGCGGGAGCAGTCGCGGCCGCCCACGCGGATCGAGCCGGAATCGGGGCGGGCGAGCCCGATCAGCAGGTTGATCGTCGTGGTCTTGCCGGCCCCGTTCGGGCCGAGAAACCCAAAGAACTCTCCCTCGCGCACCTCGAAGGCGACCCCGTCAACCGCCGTGACGCTCCCGAAGCGCTTCGTGAGGCCCCGGACCTCGATCGCCGCCGGGGCGGGCGTTGGCGCGCTCATTTCACCCGGCCCCGCCGTTTCGCGCCGGATCGCATCCGCTGCCGGCAGCAGCCCCGGCATTCCGACGGCGCCCCGCCGGCCCGGGTCGATCCCCGCGTGCGAACCTCCGGTTGGCCGCAGACGGTTTCGAACGGCTGGAGGAGCTCCGAGAGCTCCGCGAGCTCGCGCGCCATCCCCCGCAGCGCCTCGCGGTCGAGCCGGTAGTGGGTCCAGTAGCCGCGCTTCTCGCCCTGCACCATGCCCGCCTCGCGCAGGAGCTTCAAGTGCTGGGAAAGCGCCGGCTCCGACATCCTAAGACGCCGAGCAAGGGCGCCCACGCACAGGTCGCTGCGCATGAGAACGCGCACCAGGTTCAGGCGCTGCGGGTCCCCGAGCGCCCGCAGACGCTTGGCCAGATCCATTTCCATCCCATCCAATTTCAATTCAGCATTTCTTTAATTGTTTTTATTTTTCCTGAAGCAGCTTGTCAACTCCAGGCGCCGGCCGGCATCCCGACCGGGCCCGAACCCTCCCCCGCTGCCGTCTCACGCTCGGCCGCCGGAAAAAAGAGTTGACGGATGATATAGTGGACCTGCCGCCCCGCCCCGCCTGCTTCCGGGTCAGGTTCTGGCGCCGCAGCCCTCAAACCGTCGCTTGACATCCCGTCCAAGGGCGGGCAGACGCTGGAGGGGAAGATCGCGGCCGCCTTCCGCAAAGCGCGCCGCGCAGGCTGCGAAGCGATCATCGCCCAAGCATCGCCGGTGCTTGGCCTATCCCCCGCTTTGCGGCGTTTCAATTCGTCGGCGCGGGGAAGGATACGCCGCAGCCGTTCGAGCCGCGCTTCGACCGGCTCGAGGCCGGATTCCCCCGCGAGGGGGGATCGGTGCACCTTCGAGGCGATGACCGCGCGCCTCGGACTGGACCGGAGCCGGTTCGAACTGTTTGCGGATAGCGTGCACGGCATCGATTTCAAAGACGTGCAATCCCGGCGGCCGGAGACGGCCGGGATGAACACCCTCTTCGCGGCCATCGCCGCCGCGCATCCCGGCGATGAGGGGCGGATCGATGCCGGCGGGCGCATCCGGGACGCCTGGTGGGCGCTCGTCCGGCCGCATGGCGCCGCTCGCACCGGAGCCCGGAGCGCACCAGCTCAACCCGAACGAGAGCCGGCGCCGAACGCCGGCGGCGTCATGGAGGTGGACGATGCCTGAAAGCGAACGCCGCGACATCACCCGCATGGCCGATAACTGCCGGCGGATGGAAGCCCGGCACGGGGCCGAGGCCGCCCAGGAGTTCCTCCCGCATATCCACGATGACCTGCAGGCGAAGGTCCGCGGCTTTCTCGCCGGTCTGAAATCCCGCGCCGCCGAGCCCGCCGCATCCGCCGCCGCGCGTACTCCCGCGGGCAAGCGGCGGCACGCGCTCGCCGCCGAGGCCGAACGCCGGCCCGGGGAGGCCATTTCGACGCAGATCAAACCCGACAAAAACGAGGCGGCGCTCAAGCGCTGCCTGGAGCACCATGCCGAGATCCAGGCGCTGGAGGGCGGCGCATGCGCCTGAGCCCCTTCCATTGGCTGTGCGGGGCGGGGCTGCTGGCCGTCTTCAGCTCAACCTTGTCGAAGAGCCCCGTGCTGCCGCTTTTCGCGGTGCACCTGGGTGCGGCGGCCTCCGAAGTGGGGATGGTCGCCGCGGCCTCGACGCTGGCCGGGATCGCCTTCAGCATCCCGGCCGGGGTGCTCTCCGACCGGCTCGGCCGCCGGCGGATGCTGCTGGCGGCCGGGGCCGTATTCGCGAGCGCCCCGGCCCTCTACTTTGTTGCCGGCAGCCTCTGGCAGCTTGCGGCGATCCGCTTCTACCACGGCCTCGCCACGGCGGTTTTCATGCCGGTCGCCATGGCCTTCGTCGCCGACCTCCACGCGGACGCCAAGGGGGAGAAGCTGGGGTGGTTTTCGACGGCGACCCTCCTCGGCCGGTTTGCCGCGCCGCTCGTCGGGGGGGCCTTCCTGGGGCATTTCGGCGCCGAAAGCCGCACGGCGTTCGCGGCGATCTACGCCGTCTGCCTCGCCGGCGGGGGTGCGGCGCTGATTTGCTCCTTCCGGATCCCGCCGGTCGAAGAGGCCCGGCCCAAAGCCGCCGGCCTCGGGGCGCAGCTCGCCGGGCTGAGGGCGCTCGCTTCGAGCGGCCCCCTGCTGGCGCTCGGGGCGGTCGAGGCGGCCGTCCTCTTCATGTACGGGACGATCGAGGTCTTCCTGCCGCTCTACGCCCTCGGCCGCGGGGTCGGCGCATTCGGCATCGGCGCCTGCCTTTCAGCCCAGGTGATCACGCTGGCGGCGACCAAGCCGGCGATGGGGAGGCTTTCCGACCGGCGCGGCCGACGGGGCCAGATTCTCTGGGGGGCGGCGCTGGGCGCGGCCGCCTGCGCGGGCATCGCAGCCGCCACGGGATTCTTCGCGTTTCTGCTGTTCAGCATCCTCGTGGGATTCAGCCTGTCGGTGGTCACCTCCGCGACCGCGGCGGCCGTCGCCGATCGGAGCCGCTGCGAGGAGCGCGGCTCGGCCATGGGGCTCTTCGGGACCATCATGGACATCGGCCACTCGGCCGGCCCGATCCTCTCGGGGGCGGCGGCCGCCCTCCTGGGACTCCGGGCGGCGTTTGTCGGCGCGGCGATCCTGCTGGTGATCGCCGCCGCGGCGTTCGGGTCCCTGCCCGCCGGCAGACGCGCGGCGGGTTGAACGGCCGGCCTCGCCGCCTTGGCCGCCCGTTGGCGTTTCGCGGCCGAGATCCTGCCCGTCGCGGCAGAAGCGGCCGCGGCCGGCTTGATCCGGCACGCACACCCGTGAGGCCCCGCGACCCGCCGGGCCGATCACTCCTTCTTCAGGCAGGTGCGGCAGATTCCCTCGACCCGCACGGAAACGGACTGGACCCGGCCGGTGAAGGTGCGGTCGATCCCGCTTGTGTCCACCGTGAGGCTGCCGGGCTGGAGGCACTGCAGCGCGCCGCAGCGGCGGCAGCTGAAGTGCGGGTGGGCCGGGTGGTTGGGATTCGGCGCCATGCCGTAGAGACGACTCCGGCCCCCGCCGCTCAAATGCTCGAGCAGGCCCTTTCGCACCAGCAGCTCGAGGATGCGGTAGACCGTGACCCGGTCGATTCCGCCCGTGCGGCGCAGCGTCGCGAAGATCTCTTGGGCGCTCAGCGGGCAGGCGTTCTCCCCGATCACCTCCAGAACCCTCATGCGGTTCGGAAGCGGCTCGAGGCCGCTCGCAGCGAGCATCTCCTCGTAGTTGCAGCGCTGGCACACGGCGGCGGCTTCCCCTTTCAACGCGGCGGCGCCGCGCCCGGGCGCCTGGGCCGCAGCCGGTCCCAGGCGAGCGCGGCGAAAAACCCGGCGGCCGCCACCAGGATGATGGTCGCCCCCGAGGTCAGGTTGAACGCATAGGAGGCCCACAGCCCGATGACCGTGAACAAGGTGCTCAGGACCGCGGAGACCGCCATCATGCCGCGCAGGGACGCCGTGAGCTTTTCCGCGATGAAGGGGGGGATCGTCAGCAGGGCGATCACCAGGACAAGCCCCACCACGCGGATGATCATGACCACGGTCAAGGCGATCATGGCCAGCATGAGGCAGTAAAGGAAGGTCACCGGAACATTCCGCAGGCGCGCGAACTCGTCGTCGTAGGACATGGCGAGCAGATCGTGGTAGTACCCGGCGACGACCAGCAGGACGACCGCCGCGATGACCGCCATCTGCAGGAGGTCCCCGGCCGGCACGGCCAGGATGCTCCCGAAGAGGTAGCTCATGAGATCGACCTGGTAGCCCGGGGTGAGGTCCAGCAGGATCACGCCCGCCGCCATTCCGACCGCCCAGATCACCCCGACGATGGCATCGGCGCGGTGCTTGGCCTTGAGGGTCACGGCGGCCATGACCCCGGCCGCCGCAAGGGAGAAGCCCGCCGTGCCGGCAAGAAACGGCCAGCCCATGAACACCGCGAGACCGATCCCGCCGTAAGCGGCGTGAGCGATCCCGCCGGCGAGGAAAACGATCCGGTTGACGACGACGAGCGACCCGATCACGCCGCAGACGATGCTCACCAGGAGCCCCGCCGCCAGCGCGTTCCGCATGAACTCGAGCTCGAGCGCCTCGATCACGGCTCGCCCTCCTCGTGCCGTCCGAGCACCCGGTGCGGCACCCCGTGGGCCACGAGATCGACCGGGCAGCGGTAGGCCGCATCGAGCATCTCCTGGGTGATCTCGCCATATGCGTGGTAATGCAGCGCGCGGTTGACGCAGGCGACCGATTTGACGTGGCTCGAGAGAACCATCATGTCGTGGCTCACCGCCACGATGGTGACCGTCCGGTTCAGATCGGCGAGCGCGCCGTAGAACTCGCCGCGGCCCTGCGCGTCGATGCTGGCCATGGCCTCGTCCAGCAGCAGCACCTCGGGGTCGGAAACCAGCGCCCGGGCGATGAAGACCCGCTGCAGCTGCCCCCCGGAGAGCTCTCCGATCCGGCGGCGCCGAAGGTCCCAGACCCCGAGCCGCTCCAACGCCGCCCGAGCGGCGGACCGATCCTCGCGGCCGTAACGCGGCCAGCCCCTGCCCTTCCGCAGCCGCCCCGTCAGGACAACGTCCAGAACCGAAATGGGAAAGCTCTTGTTCACATGGACGTTCTGCGGCACGTAGCCGATGCGATGCACCGCCCGCGCCGGCGGGAGGCCGAAAAGGCGCACCGTTCCGCGGGCGGGTTGGAGCAGCCCCAGGATCAGCTTGAGAAGCGTGGTCTTGCCCCCGCCGTTCGGTCCCATCACGAGCAGGAAGTCCCCCCGCTCGACCTTGAGGTCCACATCCGCCAGAACCGGCTGGCCGTTATAGGCGAAGCTCACCCGGCTTACTTCGATGATGGTTTCGGGCATGCGCGCACTTCCGTCCGAGATAGCGGGCACCGCTTCACGGCAAGGCCTCCTTGAACTTGCGGCCGACATGGCGCAGATTCTCCGCCCAGTCGACCGCCAGTGGGTCGGCCGAAACGACCCGCCCCCCGATTTCGCGGGCGACCATTTCGGCGCTCTTCGTCGAAAGCTGGGGCTGCACGAAGACCGCCCGGATGCCCTGCTCGCGGGCGCGCAGAATGATCTGCCTCAGCTGAGCCGGCTTGGGCTCCTTCCCCTCGATTTCGATCGGCACCTGTTCGAGACCGTAGGCGGCGGCGAAGTAGCCCCACGACGGGTGGAAGACCAGGAACCGCGCCCCCTGGCTGCCGGCGAACAGCGCCTTCAGCTCGGCGTCGAGGGCCTCGATCTCCTTCCGGAAGCGCTCGAGGTTGGCGGCGTAGCGCTCCCGGTTGCCTGGATCCGCCTCCCCGAGGGCGGCCGCGATCCGCTGCGCCTGGATTTTCACGAGCGGCGGCGAGAGCCAGACGTGGGGATCCGGCTCGCCTCCGGAGGCATGCACCGCCTGCTCGGCACCATGCGCATGCTTCTTGGTTTTCGCCAGTCCGGAGGTGTCGCCGTGATGATGCGCGGCCATGGCGATCTTTTCGAGCCCCTCGTCCGTGCGCACGATACGCATCTTGGGATTGGCGGCCGCTATCCTTGGCAGCCACGCCTTCTCGAAGTCGACCCCCACCGCGAAGTATACCGCGGCCTTGGAAATTTCGGCCATCTGGCGCGGCTTGGGCTCATAGGTGTGCGGGTCGGCCGCCGGCGGAACCAGGACGGAGACCTCGACCAGCTCGCCGCCGATCTTCTGGACGAAGTACTGTTGCGGAGCGATGCTCACAAAAACCTTGATCTCGGATGCCGCAGCGTGAAGAACGCCGAAAGCGGCCGTCCAAACAAACACCGCTGCGAGCGCGCGGGCGACTCGGGCCATGACTCACCTCCTTCGGCGACAGCCGGCAATTCGATTGCATGGGCATCGACTGGCGGCCGTTACGAAAGACATCGAGCAATTATCTCATCTGTATCGGTCGAATTGTTCGGCTTAGCCATGCAGGTGCCCCCGCAAGAGGCTGTGCAACATTATTGCACGCATCGCGAACCGTCAAGTGATTTTCCACCGCGATGCCCATCGGCCGGGCGGGCCGCCTTCCCGGCGCCTCCCTCGGTCTTCGGGTTGACAGCCGGCGGGATAGGTTGGAGAATGCCGGCCGAAAAACCGCACCCCCATGTCCTAATCTTCAGGAGGCGCCATGTACCTGCCAGATGTCTACAAAGCGTTTGCGGAAAGGTTTCCGGCCGTTTTCAACGATTACCAGAAGCTCGGCATCTCCACGCGCAGTGCCGGCCCGCTGGACGAAAAGACCCAGGACCTGGTCAAGCTGGGGATCGCCGTCGGCGCGAACTCCCCGGGAGCCGTGATGTCCCACGCACGCAAGTGTCTGGCGGCCGGAGCCTCGCCCGAGGAGATCCTCCACGTCGTGCTTCTCTCGCTCACCACCACCGGATTCCCCAACATGATCGCCGCGCTCAAGTGGGTGGACCCCATTCTGAGCCGTTCAACGGAGGCGGGTTGATCGGCAGCATCTTCCGAACAAACCGCTTTCAACCGCCCCCCCCTGCCGCGGATGGTGCGCGATGCTCTTTCCGGTGTCGGGAGTCGAGACCAACCCCCTGGTGCCCCTGGTGGTCGCCTTCGTCGTCTCTTTTTTCACCTCCATGGGCGGCGTCTCCGGCGCCTTCCTGCTGCTGCCCTTTCAAATGTCGTTTCTCGGCTACACGCACCCCTCCGTGAGCGCGACGAACCAGCTGTTCAACGTGATCGCCATTCCGAGCGGGGTCTACCGCTATTTCAAAGAAGGGCGCATGGTCTGGCCGATCACCTGGGCGGTCGTCGCCGGGACGCTGCCGGGCGTCTTCATCGGCGCCGTCGTTCGCATCGTCTACCTCCCGGATCCTCGTGACTTCAAGCTGTTCGCGGCATTCGTCCTGCTTTACATCGGGGGTCGCCTGGTGCGGGACCTGGTGCGCAAGACGCCTCCCGGCGCGGATAAGAGCTCGAGCGAGAAGCGCTTCCAGGAGCTCGTCCGCCGGCATCGGCTGCGGTCGGAGAAATCCGCCGGCGCAGGCAGCACCCCGCTTCCGGCGGTCGCGATCGTCGCTTTCAGCCTAAAGCGCATCCGCTACGACTTCTACGGCGAGCAGTTCGACGTCAACGTCATCGCCGTGCTTTGCCTCAGCTTCATCGTCGGCGTCGTCGGTGGGATCTACGGCATCGGCGGGGGAGCGATCATCGCGCCTTTTTTCGTGTCGATCCTGGGGCTTCCGGTTTACACGATCGCCGGGGCCGCCCTGATGGGCACCTTCGTGACCTCGGTGGCCGGGGTGGTCTTCTATCAGGCCATCGCCCCCTGCTATCCCACCATGTCGGTGGCGCCGGACTGGCTTCTGGGGGCGCTCTTCGGGCTCGGGGGAATGGCCGGGATGTACATGGGCGCCCGCTTCCAGAAGCATGTCCCGGCCCGCGCCATCAAGTGGATGCTGAGCGCCATCATCGTGGCGACCGCGCTCAAATACGCCGTCGATTTCTTCAGGTAGGCGGAAGCGGTGCGGCACACACCGCCCGCCGGGAGGGCTGGCAGCATGACGACGAATCCGGAATGGATCGCCCCCTGCGGCCTCTACTGCGGGGTCTGCGCCATCTTGATCGCGCACCGGGATGGCAACCAGAAGTTCAAAGAGCGGCTGCTGCACCTCTACCGGGGCGGCATTCCCGGCAAGGGGAGCCTGCCGAACAGCGGGGACTTGACGATCGAGGACATCCGCTGCCGCGGCTGCCTATCGGAGGAGCGCTTCATGCACTGCCGCCAGTGCGCGATCCGGGACTGCACCCGTGAGAAGGGGTTGTCGGGATGCCATCAGTGCCCGGAGTTCCCGTGCCGGTTCATCGCGGACTTTCCCATGACGGTCGGGAAAAAGGTCATCCTGAGGTCCGTTCCGCACTGGCGGCGGGTCGGCACGGAACAATGGGCGCGGGACGAAGCGGCGCGCTACATCTGCCCCGAGTGCGGAAACCCGGTTTTCCGGGGTGCGGCGAAGTGCAACCGATGCCAAGCGCCCCTGGATCTGGATTAGACCGGCTCGCTCCGCGCCGCCGCGGCTTTCCGGAAGCCCGCGGCGGACGGCTCGGAGGCCACCGCCCAGAGATAGAGCGAGGCGACTGAACCGTAGGGCGAGTACCGCCTGCGGAGCCGATCGAATCGCTCTCGGGACAGGTCGCGCACGCCGTAGAGGTTCATCATGCCTCGCCGGATGGCGAGATCCCCCCAGCTCACGACATCCGGGCGGCACAGCGAAAAGATCAACAGCATCTCGGCGGTCCAGATGCCGATGCCGGGCAGGGCGGCCAGCTTGGCGATGACCGCCTCGTCGGCCATCGACCGCAGCGCCGGCAGATCCAGGTCGCCTCGGAAGACCGCCTCGCCGATGCCCTGGATGTAGCGCGCCTTGCGCCGCGACAGGCCGCACCGCTGGATCTCGCCCGCATCGATGCCCGCCACCCGTTCGGGAGTGAGCGCCTCGAGGCAGGCGCACAGCCGGCCGAATACGGTATCGGCGGCCTTCCGGGAAATCTGCTGAGCCACGACGCTGTGCACGAGCGCCTGGAACAGGTCCGGCGTCACCTGCCGCTCCACCCGGCCGATCCGATCGATCGCCCGGCCGAGCTTCCGGTCGCGACGCTTCAGATGATCGATCTCCACCTGCCCGTAAGGGTATATCGGCATGGGCATCCAGCGACGGGCTCGGGTTGAACCCCTCCCCCGCACCCTCATGGTTTGCGCGGCGATGGCCTGGTCGCCGCGCGCCTTGGCTGACGGCCCGATACTGGCTGCTCCACAGCCTGGCAAGGCTGCCGTCGACCGCCGACCGGGTTGCCGTGGCGGTTGATGCGCGACAGCGAATGCCGGGATGATTGTAGCCACAAGGGCCGTGTTTGTAAAAAGATAAAGAGTCCCATGGCGCCGCGGCTCCGAGCGCGGCGGACGGCGCCCTCGATTTTTCTTGACATCAAGATATTCGGATTTAGGTTGGTTGCATGCACACCGGGACGCATCTCCGACTGGTCCTGTGGAAGGCCGAAAAAGCGGTGGCGCGGCTCGACCGCGAAAGCATCGCCGGCACCGGCCTGGGCGTATCGGACTTCGCCGTCATGGAGGCCCTGCTGCACAAGGGGCCGCTTCCGATCGGCAGGATCGGGGAAAAGGTCCTGTTGACCAGCGGATCGATGACGGCGGCCGTGGATCGGCTGGCGCGCAACGGATTCGTCCGACGGGCGAAAACGCCCGGGGATGCGCGCTGCCGCGAGGTGGTCCTCACCCGCAAGGGGCGTCGGGTGATTGCCGCCGCGTTCGCGCGGCACGCGAACCATCTCGAGGAAATGGCGGCCGTCTTGACCCCGGAGGAACGCGACGAGCTCGTGCGGCTGCTGAAAAAGATAGGAACCCATGCGGCCCGGCTGAACCCCAAAGCCACACCGCCGTGAAAGCCACCGGGAGGGTGCCATGGCCCCTTTGACGACCAGCGGGATTCACCACATCACCGCCATTTCCTCCGCGGCGAATGAAAACCTCGAGTTCTACGAGCAGGTGCTGGGACTGCGGTTGGTCAAGCAAACCGTCAATTACGACGACCCGTTCACCCATCACCTGTACTACGGCGATGCCGTCGGGACCCCCGGCACCGTCCTCACTTTTTTCCCGTGGCCGCGCATGCCGGCCGGCCGCACCGGCGCCGGCATGATCGCCGCCACCGCTTTCGCCGTTCCCGCCGATGCGATGGCCTTCTGGGCCGATCGTTTGGATCAGGCCGGCGTCGCGACCCGGACCGAGCACCGGCTGGGCGAACGCGTCTTGAAGTTCTGCGACCCGCACGGGCTTGCCCTGGAGCTGATTGGAGCGAACGACCCGCCGGCGGCGGCGGCGTTCTGGGAAGCAGGCCCCGTCGACCCGGGGCATGCCATCCGGGGATTTCATGCGGCAACGGCCCTGGTAACCCGCCTCGAAAGCACCCAGACCCTGCTCACGGCCTCGATGGGGATGATTCTGAAGGCGCGCGAGAAGAACCGCTATCGTTTCCAAATGAACGACCCTCGATCCATGGGGCGCTACCTCGATGTGGTGATCGAACCGGACGCGCCGCAAGGAGGCCTGGGCACCGGCACCGTACACCACATCGCGTTTCGCGTCCCGACGGAGAAGGAACAGGTTCTGTGGCAGGATGCCCTGCGGCGGAAGGGTGTCGGCGTCACCGCGGTCCGCGACCGGAACTATTTCAAGTCCATCTATTTTCATGAACCCGGCGGGATCCTCTTCGAAATGGCGACCGACCAACCCGGCTTCACGGTGGACGAGCCCGTCCGGCACCTCGGTGGATCCTTGCAGCTGCCGGCCCACTATGAAGGCATGCGGCCCGAAATCGAGGCCGCTCTGCCGCCGCTTCGAAGCCTATCATGCCGGGATCGCATCCGGCCTCCCGCGGCGCGCGGCGCGCCGACAGCGCCATCCTGAACATTCAACCCCAGGAGGCCTCCCATCATACGGGCTCCGGCCGGAAGAACATCTTCATCGCCGGTCTGTGGACCGAGGTGTGCGCCGCCTGGCCCGCCCTCAACATGCTCAAAGAGGGCTGCAACGTCTACATCGTCTCGAGGATGCCTGCTCGATGGTCCACAAGGCCCCGTGGGCCGCAAGGAACCCTCACCGGGTGATCCAGCGGCCTGGATCGAGGGAGGGAGGTGCAAGCCGATGGAGGAACTTCGCCGGAACCTTTTTCGAATCCGGGTGCCGCTGCCGGACAGCCCGCTCAAGTATCTCAACGTTTACGTGGTGCGGTCGGATGAGCGGAACCTGGTCATCGACACCGGCCTGAACCGGGACGAGTGCTTCGCGGCGCTGCAGACGGCCCTGGACGAATTGCGCATCGACCGGGATCGAACCGATTTTTTCATCACCCACCTCCACGCGGATCATTTCGGCCTGGTGTCGCGGCTGATCTCCCCTTCCAGCCGGGTCTATTTCAACCGCCCGGATGCCGAGATCATCGAGGCCTGGCCCGGTTGGGAGCCGATGCTCGCCTACGCCGCCGCAAACGGTTTCCCGGAGGAGGAGCTGCGCCGCGCCATCGCCCAGCACCCCGGGTTCAAATTCAGCTCGGCATGGGTGCCGGAGCTGAGCATCCTGCAGGACGGGGACATCATCCATGCGGGGGAATACCGGTTCCGGTGCGTGCACACGCCGGGACACACCCTGGGCCACACCTGCCTGTACGAGCCGGACAAAAAGCTCCTGGTCGCCGGGGATCACCTTCTGATCGATATCACCCCCAATATCCAGTGCTGGTCTGAAACGCACAACCCCTTGAAGGACTACCTCCAGAGCCTCGACCGCGTGCAGGGCCTCGAGATCGCCCTCACCCTGCCCGGTCATCGCCGGCTCATCACCGACCACCGGGGCCGGATCGCGGAGCTCAAAGATCACCATTCCAAGCGCTGCGAAGAAATCCTCGCCATCCTGGCCAACGGCGGCCTGTCCGCCTACGAGACGGCATCCCGCATGACGTGGGACATCCAGTGCCGCGGCTGGGACGAGTTCCCTTTAGCGCAGAAATGGTTCGCCACCGGCGAGGCGATCGCCCACCTGCGATATCTGCATGCGATGGGACGAATCAGCCGGACACGGGATGGGGAGGGCACCCGGTACCACCGATAGGCCGCGCCGAACGCTGGGACGCGGAAAAGCGCCGCAGGGTCCGCGGCCCATCGCGCGGCGATCAGGCGGTCACCACCTCGATCACCGGCACTTCCCACCGCTCCGCCTGGATTCGGGACCGGTAGGCATCCTGCTCATCTGTCTTGCGGCGCTCGACGAGCGCGACCACCCGCACCTCGCTCACACGGTCGAGTTTGTCCCTCCATTTGGCGGAAGCGCTTTGCGACAGTTTCCCCAGGCACACCCCCTCGGGGCTGCGGATTTCAACCACCGGGTCGCCGCCCGATAAGAAGACCCGATCTCCGGCCTGGGTTTGGGCCAGGTGCCGATGGATGGAATCGGCGGGCGGAAAGCGGCCGGCGTAGCCCAGATAGACCGCCTTCATCCCGAGCATTTCGTACCGCCGGTCGGCGCCATCGGCCGGAAGTTCCGCCGGCGCGGAGGCCTGCCGGATGCAGACCGCATCTCCCCACAGCTCCCGCAGGAACGGATTCGGACGCTGTCGCGATTTCATCAGCGCCAGCGTTTCCTTGGCACGCGTCATCCCGACGTAGAGCGTCCGGCGCTCCTCCTCCATCTTCCCGGGGTCGCCGGGCGCGGTCCAATCCCCGTCCAGGATGACCACATGCGCGAACTCCATCCCCTTGGCCGCATGGATGGTACCGAGAAACAGGCCGCCTCCGAGGTATTTCTCGCGCTTTTGCTCGGCGACCCAGTCGAAAAAGGCGTCGACCGCCCACGAAACCGGCAGCAGAGCGTCGGCGGTTTCATCGACCAGGGTTTGGACGAAGTCTTCCAGCAGGCGCCA